>NZ_JFHN01000075.1 GCF_000590885.1 Erwinia mallotivora | reverse complement strand
GCTGACCGGTACTAATGACCCGAGAGGCTTAACCTTACAACGCCAGAGGCGTTCTGTTGAGAGACAGTGAATAATTTTCAGCTTGTGACGGATAAAGAATTAGCGGGAACGAAAGATTTTGCGCGGAGGCGAGGCGCCGACTGAGACGACGAGACGGAGCATACGTGGGTATGTGACGGAGCGGCGCGAGGGAGAGCAACGCGGCATCGGCGTAAAAGATTCGTTCCGAGCACAAAGAATTTGCCTGGCGGCCGTAGCGCGGTGGTCCCACCTGACCCCATGCCGAACTCAGAAGTGAAACGCCGTAGCGCCGATGGTAGTGTGGGGTCTCCCCATGCGAGAGTAGGGAACTGCCAGGCATCATATAAAGCGAAGACCCCGACCGTAAGGCCGGGGTTTTTTGCGTTCTGTCGCGGTAAAAAGCGGATACCTCCTTCCCGGGCCGACTTTTACCGCTGAAGAGCTCAGCGCCGGGTGCGCAGCCATGCGGCAATAAAATCAGCAATCTGCGGCGGGTCATTGAGATCCAGCAGAGGGCACGTCACCGGGATGCTGCGGTCGCTGGCCTGTCCGGCAGTAGGTCCGGGCATGCCACCGGCCCGGCACAGCACCTGTGCACAGTCCTGCCAGCTTCCAAAATCAGCAATGTGCGGCAGGCCATTAAGATGCGGCTATGGCCGGTAACAGGGCGAACTAGCGCGAAACATTCCACAGGGCGTAGCCCGTCGCGGCCCCCGCCACATCCCAGGCGAAATCCTTCCAGCTCCAGCCTGTTCCCCCAGCCCGGCTGTCATACAGCTCTTTAGCTGCGCCAAAGCTTACAGAGAACATCAGGCCGAAACTGCTACTTTGGCTGCTGCTCCAGTTTTGTTTTTGCCCAAAGGCATTACCAGCCGCAGAGATAAAAGCTGAAGAAATAAAATGCTGAGCTTTGTCTTTTCCTGTCCAACTGTCCTGAGCCATATGTGTACAGCCTGAGCAGAACAGCGTCATCATCAGCCAAAATTTGCCCACGGACACTCCTTCAGAACTGGCCCTGCACGATATCAGGGCCGGGGATGTGAGGAAGCGAAAACTCAGAGAATACGGCTGATTAGCCTGTCGATACGGATGCGTCTGAGCCTTCGAATAAGCTTTCTGACTTTGACGGGATATTCTGAAATACTTTCCAGATCGCTGAAATGGCGAACGAGAACGGTATGTTGGCGAATCAGCTCCAGTTCTTTTTCACGCTGATCGCCTAATTGCTGAAGAGGATCGTGGATCAGCACCGCATTTTCTAAATCCAGACGCCATGCTCGTGGATTCAGATTGTTACCGGTAATCAACATCCACTCATCATCGACCCACATTCCTTTAAGGTGATAGCTGTTTTCGCCATCGCGCCAGAGACGGACACTCAGTTGTCCATTAGTCACGTAGTATTGTAAACGGCTGAGAAAGCGGCGCAGATTGATCTCATAGAGGTAGGGTAGAGCACCAATAATTTTAAAGGGTTGATTCTGTGGGATGTAAAAATCATTCGCGGTTTTGTCACCCACAATGATCTCAACTTCCTTCCCCTGTCGCAGTAACCAGATAATGTTACGAACGAGAATGGCCGGGAGATTAAAATAGGGCGTACACAGCGTCAGTTTCTTTTCAGCACAGGGCATCAGGTGATAGATGGTTTTATTCAGCAGGCTGCGCTTACCCAGGCCAACCAACGGTGTCACCGTCAGTTGTTCGTTACCCGCATCACCAGTGAAATCATAGTCAAATCCACGAAGATCCTGACGAAACTGCCGCGTCTCATTTTTTATTTCCGGACTTTTGGGACGCTCATGCTGGTCCAGTCGATGGACCGCATCGGCCTGGATCAGATTTGTGTCTATCCAGTTGATTAAAGTATCAGCCAGCGGAGGATTAGTGATCAGCTGATAGCGATCGTAGCGATATTTATCGTGCTGATGTAAATAAACATCGTTAAGGCTGGCACCCGTATAGAGCAGCGTATCATCAATCACTGAACCCTTAAGATGCAACACGCCGAGAGCTTCACGGGTATTAACCGGTACACCATAAACCGGAATGGCAATCTCAGCGTTTAAATCGGCCATTTCGCAGTACCAGTCAGCATTGGTTACGCCGCGCGCCGCGCCAATACGACCGCGCTGCGCACGGTGCCAGTCAACGAGGATCCTGATATCAAGACCAGGACGGCGACGTTTCGCTTCATAAAGTGCAGAAAGTATGCTGCGCCCGCCATCATCATTTTCCAGGTAGAGCGCCACAATACAGATTCGGTACGTTGCACTGGCAATTCTCTCCAGTAGTGCCTGACGAAAGTCGGCGGGAGAATAAAGCGTGGTAAAATCGGCAACCGACTGAGACAGTTTTGGCAGTTTTGCAAGGTGCTGTTGATGTTTATTACGTTTGAATTTAGACAGCATCACAATGCGTTTCTTCTCTGTTCATGGAATGGCCTTTTGCCATAAAATCATCACCCTAACCGCGAATAGTATCATTAGTTGATATTGGAGTGGGCAGTTTTACGTTTCCAGACACTCTCCCGATCCACTTAATGGTAGTGACAGACTAACAATTCCGTCTTCCAGCTGCACATCGACAGCAAAATTCAGTTTACGTGCCAGCGTAATCATGCCGCGATTACCTGGCATGGTGATGCCATTGAGCTGCTGTAAGCCATGTTGACGGGTGTACATAATCATCTTCTCCAGTAGCTGTCTCCCCAGGCCCAGTCCTTTCAGATCGGAGCGCACCAGCACTGAAAACTCGGCATCAATATTGTCCGCGTCAGATATCGCTCTTGTCACGCCGATAATCTCCGTTGTATCACCCTCATCCCGGACCGCGACGAATGCCATTTCCCGATCGTAGTCGATCTGGGTCATGTTAGCCAAATCGTCATGAGTAAACTCATTGATCTCACTGAAGTAGCGATAGTAAAGATCCTCCTTAGTGACAAGGGCTATAAACTGTTTTAGCAGCGGTTCGTCTTCGGGGAGAATTGGGCGAAACAGCAGCTGTTCACCATTTTTCAACTGCACAATTTCTTCTAACTGATGAGGATAAGGGCGGACAGCCAGGCGAGTTTCAGGATTGCCATCAAAAGTGGCAAGTTGCATGGTAGCATCGAGCACGGAAAACGTTGCGCCTGCGGCCAGAAGCGGATGAATATCAAGCCTGGTGATTTCGGGACAATCAACGATCAGATTGGAAACCTGTACCAGAACAGTGCTCAGGCCCTGAATATCCAGCGGAGAAAAAGCGCTCTGGTCGCGAATTTTTCCCTCTTTAACAGCCTGGATAACCAGATAGCTGGCGAGCGTCATATTCAGAGGGGGAAGTACCACCGCAGCCTGTCGATCTGCCTGCCACTCAACTCCGGCTTCACCCAGCATAATAATCGGTCCAAACACGGGGTCCTGTTCCATCACAATCCGCAGCTCCTGAGCCCCCGCACGATTAGCCATACTTTGTACCAGTAGCCCATCAATACGTGCCTGAGGCCAGCTCAGTCTGACACGATCGACAATCGCCACCGCCGCCTGATGTACTTCGGCAGCAGAACGCAGGTAAAGCGCCACGCTGTGCACCCCGGATTTATGCGGAATATCAGGAGACTGAAGCTTCAGTGCAACCGGATAGCCTACTTTACCCGCAATCTGTATCGCTTCAGTGCTGTCACTGGCGAGCCAGCCAGGCAGGGTTTTCAGACCATAGGCCTGCAAAATGTGCTGAGCCTGATGGGTGGCAAGGGTTGTCATCCCCTCATTCAGTGCCTGGTGGATAAGCTGATGCGCTTCAGCCGTATCCACCGCAAGACTGGCGGGTAACGAAGGTGTTTCGCGAAGCTGTTTCTGATTACGGCGGTACTCTACCATATGCATAAACGCAGTTATTGCCCCCTCAGGGGTACGATAAGTGGGAATGCCTGCTTCACTGAAGCCACGCCGCGCTTCGGGGGCAGAGAACTCCCCGCACCAGTTTGTTAACAGCGCAATTTGTTTACCACGCGGATGACCGCTGACTATGTCGATTACCGCTCGTGCAGTTTGTGTGGCAGGCGCCACGGCACTGGGAGAATAGATCACCAGTAAGGCATCGATATCGCGGCTCTCCAGAAGGACGGATATGGCCTGCTGATAACGTCCGGCAGTGGCATCATCTTTCAGATTGAGAGGATTACCTGGAGAAATGCCTTCCGGCAGAGTGTTTGTCAGTCTGGCTACAGTCTCGTCGCTCAGTAAGGCCAGCTTGCCACTGCGTGCATCCAGCGCATCCAGTGCCAGAGCGGCCGGCGCGCTACCGTTGCTGATAATCATCAATCGCTCACCGTGAAGTGGCCGCATGTGGCTCAGTGTTTCAACGGCGGAGAACAGTTCATGGGTATCCCTGACCCGCAGCAGTCCCGCGCGCTGGATAGCAGCATCCCAGGCTCCGTCCATGCCACCCCGTGTTCCCAGCAACTGCCGCGCCTGCGCTGAACGGCCACTTTTAATCACCAGCACGGGTTTATTTCTTGCTGCACTGCGTGCCGCAGAAACAAAGCGGCGGGCATCACTGAGATGTTCAAGATAAAGCAAAATCGCGCTGGTTTTACCATCACGAGCGAGAAAGTCCAGAAGGTCATCGGCATCGATATCCAGACTGTCGCCCAGCGCAATAAACCACGAGAAGCCGAGATGCCGTTGTTGTGCCCAGTCCAGAATCGTATTGGAAACGGCGGCCGACTGAGAAATAAAAGCCAGTTTTCCCGGATAAATCGGCACTGGCGAAAAGCTGGCGTTCAGTCCCTGCCACGGAGCCAGCAGGCCAAGACTGTTCGGGCCAAGCAGGCGGATCTGCCACTGCCTGGCACATTCCCGCAGGGTTTCCAACTGCGAGGGAGGAGCGGAAAGGATAATACAGGCTTTGCAGCCTCGCTCACCCAGCACCTGCAACAACTGAAGATTGCGGCTGGCATGAGTGCAAAGGACGGCCAGATCGGGTGCAAACGGCAGACTGGCAATATCCGGCCAGGCCAGAACCCCGCACACCGCTTTATACTTTGGCGTAACGGGAAGGACCGGGCCGCTGAATCCCCCCGCGAGCAGATTGCGCATCATCAGATAGCCCGCGCGTTCAGGGCGAACAGATGCCCCGATAACGGCAATAGACCTGGGACGTAGCAGCGCTTCGAGTGCTCGTTGGCTCATTACTGGCTCCTGACTCAGAGGGGATGCCTGATTTTAAACGCTTTCACCTTTTATTGCTGCGTTTCCGTTGCTGAAGGCGGCCCGCGTGCAATCCACACTAAAAGGCGATACCACTCTCCTCAGGCATCATGCACTTTTCTGATGAGGCGCGTGGAAAGACTTACCCGCGAGATAACGCTGACGAAATAAATCAAAGTGTTGACGCAGCGCGGCACCTGCGGCGTTATCGCCTGCCTGCACCAGTAGCTCTGCTGCGACTTCGGCCGTGCAGTGCTGGCCTTCGGCGTGGATTTCCCGCAGCTGATAGTTCGAAGGCGTGGTCAGGCTGAGTGACATTACCGGCAACATGTCCAGCCACGGGCTTTTACGAAACATTTTGCGCGCCTCGCTCCAGGTCCCATCCAGCATAATAAACAGCGGAGGTTTCCCGCTTAGCGGCGGGGTATTCAGCACCTCGCGACCCGCATCGGCATAAGACTGAGGGAAAACCACCAGGGGAGATACCTCGGGATTTTTCACCGCCGCCAGAAGCGCCGGGTCCGGATCGGTACGTGACCAGCCAAAAGCCTGAGTGCCTGGCAGGACATCCGCAATCAGCCTTCCGGTATTACTGGGTTTCAACGGCTCGCTACCAAACATTATCAGGCAAAAAAGGCTGCGTGCCTGTTGAGGTTGCAGCGTGTCACAGAGGCAGTTTTTTTGCGGCAGCAGACAGCGCTGGCAGCGTTGAATACGGTTACCACGGGCAAGGAACGGGCGAGTCGAGCGGGAAAGGCGCTCTGCACGCAGACGGAGGACGGCGTTATCAGTCATGGCGATTAATCAGCGAAAACCGCCATTCTGACAGAAACAGACAGGCAGAAGTAGTGTTCAGAGGCGGTCTGAACACCCGCATTCAAATATTTTCGTCAAGCCATTCACTGAAAGGCGCTTTTGGCATGGCACCATTGAGCATATCGACCATCTGCCCCTGTTTGAACACCATGATGGTGGGGATGCTACGAATACGAAAACGCGCACTCAGTTCAGGCTTTGCTTCCGTATTGACCTTCAGAAAGCGCACCTGATGGCTGCGTTCTCCCGCCACATCTTTATAAACAGGCGCAAAATTAACGCAGGGGCCGCACCAGGGTGCCCAGAAGTCGATAACCACAGGCAGATCGTCCTGCAAATATTTATCGAAAGTCGCCGTGGTGACGTTAACCACTTCTCCACTAAACAGAGACGTTCCACAGTGTCCGCATTTGGCCCCGTCGTTAATACGATCCTGCGGAACACGATTGGTTGCCTGGCATGATGCACAAACCGTATTCATAGATACACCTCGGGTAATAATTTGCGGCAAGCACTCACTTACCACATAACTCAGTTTTACGATGATAATTATGGCGAGGCAGGGCCACGGCAACAACGCGATTTGTTCGATGAATACAATAGGTGGTGACTGATTAGTCAGGATGCCGCTGACATTCTGCGAAACGCACGCCATCGCATCATTTTGGGAAGTTGATAGCCAAGTGTTGTTACATCAGGTAATCTGCGCGCTTCGCGCTCAGCCAGGTGGAGGGAAAATGAACGACGAATTTAAAGGTAAAAGCGGCAAAGTCAAAGTGATGTATGTCCGCGGTGATGACGAGAACAGTAAAGGTGGGCACAACCCCCGTACTGGTAAGGGTGGCGCTCGTCAGGATGGCAGTCGTCGTCCTTCACGTAATGCTGATGGCGGAGGTGGGCGTGGTCGCAGCCGCGAGCCTGAGCGCGAGTTAGCACCGGGTGAATCCCCGTGGCGCACGGTGTCGCGTGCGCCATATTCTGCGGAAGAAAATAAGCCGGAGCACGGCGGTATCAGTGGCAAGAGCCATGTCGATCCGCAGCAGATCCGTCGTCAGCGTATGGAAGAGACGCGGGTATATGGTGAAAATGCCTGTCAGGCACTGTTTCAGAGCCGTCCGGACTGTATCGTACGCGCCTGGTTTGTGCAGAGCGTGACCCCGCGTTTTCGCGAAGCATTGAAATGGATGGCCGCTAACCGCAAGGCTTATCACGTCGTTGATGAGGCTGAGCTGGCAAAAGCCTCCGGAACCGAACACCATGGTGGCGTCTGCTTCCTGATTAAAAAGCGTATGAGTATGCCGGTCAGCCAGTGGCTGGCAACGGCGGGTGAGAAAGATTGCGTGCTGGCACTGGAAGAGATCGGTAACCCACATAATCTGGGCGGCATGATGCGCAGCTGCGCGCATTTTGGTGCAAAAGGGGTGCTGGTGGATGATGCTGCGATACTCGAATCAGGGGCCGCAGTACGAACGGCGGAGGGCGGCGCTGAGTATGTTCAGGCTATCAGTGGTGAGAGCTTTGCCTCTGGTCTGAATGCTTTCCGCAAGGCTGGCTATACCATTGTGACCACTTCCAGCCACAAAGGCATTCCACTGACCGAAGCTGAACTGCCACCCAAAATGGTGCTGGTGTTAGGACAGGAACGTGATGGTTTGTCTGACAGCACATGGCAGCAGGGCGAGCTGAACGTCTCCATCTCCGGGACCGGGAATGTTGAAAGTCTCAACGTTTCGGTAGCAACAGGTATTTTGCTGGCCGAGTGGTGGCGACAGAACGCCTGATAAAAAAACGGGCCATAACGGCCCGTTTTTTTTTGCGTAAAATCAGTGTGCGCCACCGCCGCCACTACCCGAACCGAAGGGCGGACGGGCAAACCAGATCAATACCAGTAATATCAGAAAGACCCCCGCCGAGGCCCAGAAGATCTCATTCGCGGAAATGATCAATCCCTGGTTGGTTATCTGCTGAGCAATCCATGAGGACGCCTGGTCGTGAGTCATCCCGGTCTGTTCCAGTTTACTGTACATCTGTTGCGAATTGACGTTCCAGGCATTGACCGATTCACTCAGCTGACTGTGATGCATCGATTCCCGGTCGCTCCACATGGTCGTGGTAATTGACGTGCCGATTGAGCCTGCCAGGGTCCGGGTAAAGTTTGACAGACTTGACGCGGCGGCCAGTCGCTCTGGTGGTAAACCAGAAAGGGTAATGGTCGTCAGCGGCATAAAAAAGCAGGCCACGGCAAAACCCTGAATAAACTGCGGCCAGGCGGATGCGCCAAAATCCATCCCCGGCTCAAAGGTATAAGCACGCCAGTAGAAGCAGATCGCATACATGATAAAGCTGAAAGTCACCAGCTTGCGCATGTCCAGCCGATGGGCAAAGCGTCCAATCACCGGGGAAAGCAGCACCGGCAGTATGCCTACCGGTGCTGAAGCCAGTCCGGCCCAGGTTGCGGTGTAGCCATAAACTTCCTGTAGTAGCTGAGGCAACAGGACAATTGAGCCAAAATAAAGCATATAGGCCAGACTGATCGACAGGCAGCCGATGGTGAAGTTTCGCGATTTGAACAGCGATAAATCCACCACCGGATGATCGTCAGTCAGTTCCCAGACCAGCAGCAAGGCCAGTGCCACCACTGCCACTACCGTCAGAACGATAATCTCTCTGGAACTGAACCAGTCCAGCTCTTTGCCGCGATCCAGCATCACCTGCAGGCTGCCAATTCCCACAATCAACAACACCAGACCGACCGTATCAATAGGGCGGATAACCGTAGCCGTTTCACGATTGCGCAGCGTTTGCAGGGCCAGGATCACCACGACCGCACCAATCGGCACGTTGATAAAGAATATCCAGCCCCAGTGATAGTTATCACTGATCCAGCCACCCAGAATCGGTCCGCAAATGGGTGCCACGATAACCGTCATCGCCCACAGTGACAGCGCAATACTGCGTTTGGCGGGGGGGTAGTTACTGAGCAACAGGCTTTGCGACAACGGGATCAGTGGACCGGCCACCACGCCCTGAATGACGCGAAAGAAAATCAACATTGTCAGGCTTTCCGACATGCCACACAGCCATGACGCCACGGCAAAGGCCGCTGTTGCCCACAGAAATAACCTGACTTCACCCACCCGCTTAGCCAGCCAGCCGGTTATCGGAATCGAGATAGCATTCGCGACACCGAACGAGGTAATGACCCAGGTTCCCTGTGAGTTGGACGCACCAAGGTTACCGGCGATAGTGGGTATGGCTACGTTGGCAATGGTGGAGTCCAGTACCTGCATAAAAGTCGCCAGTGACAGCGCGATAGTCATCAGAACCAGTTGGGTTCCTTCAAGCGGTTTTTGCGCCATATCAGCCTCTTATCCGTTCAACCCGCATTGGCGCGGATGATATCGGCTATCAGCTGGTTAACGGGCGACAGATCAAGTGCCAGCGCATTACTTTCATAAGCCGGTGTGGTGCGAACATTGCTGGCGAGCACTGCGCCTTCGGTATTGTCGGTGTCAATACTGACCAGCGTTGACAGCCCAATCCGCAGCGGGTGCTGAGCCACTTCCTTCGGATCAAGTTCAATCCGCACCGGCAGGCGCTGTACCACCTTAATCCAGTTCCCCGTGGCATTCTGCGCGGGAAGCAGGGAGAAGGCGCTACCTGTTCCCATATCCAGCCCGACCACTTTGCCGTGGTAAACCACATCACTGCCATAAATATCGCTGGTCACCGTCGCAGGCTGACCAATGCGCACGCTGGCAAGCTGAGTTTCTTTGAAATTAGCATCCACCCAGAGGTGCGTGGCGGGCACCACCGCCAGCAGTGGGGTGGTGGACGAGATTTGTGCGCCGACCTGAACGCTACGACGCGAGACAAAGCCGTCGATGGGGCTCAACACCTCGGTACGTTGCAGTGCCAGCCATGCGTCGCGTAGTTCTGCTGCGCTCTGTTTGACGGCGGGCTGATTTTCCAGCGTGGTATTAAGGATCATCGCCTGACTGGCGTTGTATTGCTGTTCGGCGACGTCGAGCTGAGCTTTTGCGGTGGCTACCACTTACGGATATCGTCGTGGCGACAATTACGTTTACGTCAATCGTGAAGCGCGGATGGGACGGACTGCACTGGTTATCCATCCCACACTGAAAGAGAAAAGCCACAGCTTTGCTGAGCCTGCTTCAGATATCAAAACCTGTGAACATTATGTGCAGTTCCCGATGTATCTTGCCGGCGATGATCAGGGTCATTACGGCATTCCCCACGGCTTCAGTTCACGTGCCGCGCTGGAGCGTTATCTCGCCCAGATGTTCGATTAGGCATACCGCCATACCTGTCGCCGCTCTGACCAGAGCGGTGTGAATCCCCCCACCTGACTGCGTTTACCCCACACACTGTGGCGTTGCTTTACGGCTTAAGAATCGGTATAACGCTGAGCTATGTGGAAGTTCAGACGTCTGTACGGATATCACAGTGATGCAGGATACAACCCAGCAGTTTAAACGCAGTATGAAAACCCGCCATCTGGTGATGCTTTCCCTTGGCGGCGTCATCGGTACCGGGCTGTTTTTTAATACCGGCTACATCATTTCCACCACGGGAGCCGCCGGCACACTGCTGGCTTACCTGATTGGCGCGCTGGTGGTGTACCTGGTGATGCTCAGCCTCGGCGAGCTGTCTGTGGCAATGCCTGAAACCGGCGCTTTTCACGTCTATGCTGCCCGCTATCTCAGTCCGGCCACCGGTTATACCGTTGCCTGGTTGTACTGGCTGACCTGGACCGTGGCGCTCGGCTCCAGCCTTACCGCCGCTGGCTTCTGTATGCAGTACTGGTTTCCACAAACGCCGGTCTGGCTATGGTGCCTGCTGTTCTGCGTGATGATTTTTGTCCTTAATGTCATTTCCTCCCGCTTTTTTGCCGAAGGTGAATTCTGGTTCTCGGTGATAAAAGTGATCACCATTCTGGCATTTATCGTGTTGGGTGCAGGAGCGATGTTCGGTTTTATTCCGATGAAAGATGGCAGCAGTGCGCCGTTTTTCCATAATCTGAGCGCCTCCGGCTGGCTGCCGCATGGCGTGTTGCCGATCCTGATGACCATGGTGGCGGTTAACTTTGCTTTCTCTGGCACCGAATTGATCGGCATTGCGGCGGGGGAGACAGAAAATCCGCATCAGGTCCTGCCCATCGCTATCCGCACCACGGTAGCGCGTTTGATCATCTTTTTTATTGGTACGGTGCTGGTGCTTGCTGCACTTATCCCCATGGATCAGGCCGGGATCGTGAAAAGCCCGTTTGTGCTGGTGTTTGAAAAAATCGGTATTCCCTGGGCAGCAGATATTTTTAACTTTGTGATCCTGACGGCCATCCTCTCCGCCGCCAACTCGGGCCTGTATGCCTCTGGCCGCATGCTCTGGTCACTCTCCAATCAGCAAACGCTGCCGCGCTGCTTTGCCAGACTGACCCGCCGGGGTATCCCACTCACCGCTATATCAGTCAGTATGCTGGGCGGCCTGCTGGCACTGTTTTCCAGCGTGGTGGCACCCGATACCGTCTTTGTTGCACTTTCGGCTATCTCCGGCTTTGCGGTGGTGGCGGTGTGGCTGAGCATCTGCGCCTCACACTATTTTTTCCGTCGGGCGTATCTGAAAGAAGGCAATACGCTTTCCAGCCTGAAATATCGTGCGCCCTGGTATCCGCTGACGCCGATTCTCGGTTTTCTGCTGTGTCTGCTGGCCTGCGTGGGGCTGGCATTCGACCCGTCGCAGCGCATTGCTCTGTACTGCGGCCTGCCTTTTGTGGCGCTGTGCTACGTTGCTTATTATTTGACGCAGCGGCTGAATAAACGCAACTGAACAGGAGAGGGGTAATATGTCAGAGACGACTCTTACCGTACAACAGCAGGTGTCCGCCGGACTGGTGCTGGATGGTGCGATGGCGACCGAGCTGGAAGCGCGTGGCTGCGATCTGACCGATGCACTGTGGTCAGCTAAGGTGCTGATTGAAAACCCGGAGCTGATTTACCAGGTGCACCTTGATTATTTCAATGCGGGTGCGCAGGTGGCGATTACCGCCAGCTATCAGGCCACACCGCAGGGATTTGCCCAAAGAGGACTCAGTGAAGCTGATTCACTCCAGTTGATCGCCCGTAGCGTGGAACTGGCCTGCCGCGCCAGAGCAGATTACCTTGCCGGGCATCCTCAGGCAGCCTTGCTGATTGCCGGTTCGGTCGGGCCTTACGGCGCATTTCTGGCTGATGGCTCAGAATACCGGGGGGATTATTCCCTGCCAGTGCCGCAGATGATGGATTTCCATCGTCCGCGCATCCGTGCTCTGGTTGACGCGGGAGTGGATATCCTTGCCTGCGAAACCCTGCCTTCATATGCGGAAATCGACGCGCTGGTCACGCTGCTGAAGGAATTTCCCTCCACGCCAGCCTGGTTTACCTTCACCCTGCGTGATAGCCAGCATCTGAGCGACGGGACGCCGTTAAGCCAGCTGGTTGCCTTGCTGGACAGCTGTCCACAGGCCGTGGCGTTGGGAGTTAACTGTATTGCACTCGATGAGGTAACGCCTGCATTGCAGACCTTATCCTGCCTGACGGCTAAGCCGCTGGTGGTCTATCCCAATTCAGGTGAACAGTACGATGCCATCAGTAAAACATGGCACAGTGAGGCGTCTTCCTGCTCGCTGACTGATTTTCTTCCCACCTGGCAACAGCTGGGCGCAAAACTCATCGGCGGGTGCTGTCGCACCACGCCAGCGGATATTGCCGCGATTGCCCGGTGCTGCCACCCGCGATAACAGACTGGAAATTTGCTTTATAACGCCCGAAGTTGTCGGGCGTTAATAATGAAAACCCGCCGTACTGCGTTTAGACTTATCTGACTTCTACTGCTCAGGAACCTTTATGAAAATGCTGTTACTGGCACTGGCTTCAGCGTGGTGGCTGAGCGGGTGTGCAACCATTGTGGGAAATAAAACCCAGGACGTGGCGATTCAGACCTGGCCACAGGGAGTGAAATTTGTCGTGCAGGATGAAACGGGCAGGGCGGTGGCAGAAGGGGTGACGCCAAAGACTGTGACGCTGGAAAAATCGGACGGCAGCTATTTTGGTAAGAAAAAATACACGCTTCAGCTGGAACGTGCCGGTTATGTGCCGCAAACCATTCCGTTAAAAGAGACGCCTAATCTCTGGTATATCCTCGGCAATATTCCCCTCGGTGGTTTTCCGGGTTGGTTGATTGTTGACCCTTTCAATGGCGGGATGTACAACATTGAACCACCTGAAGTGCAAACCGTGATGAATCCGGTGGGCGCACGCAGCTGAATAATGGGGCATTCATCCTGTATGCCCCTCAGCGTTTATTGTGCCGCCGGTCGCACCATCGCCTGAGGTGGCTTGTACAGCGCCAGATACTGCTGCTGGAAAATACACATGCGGATAGTGTTGCGATATTCGCCGTTAATAAAAAATTCGTGGATTAACTCGCCTTCAACCTCAAATCCCAGTTTGGAATAGATATGGATGGCCTTGTGGTTCTCTTTATCCACGCTCAGATAGAGCTTGTAAAGATTCAGGACTGAGAAGCCATAATCCATCGCCAGCCGTACCGCTTTACTGGCCAGTCCTTTGCCCTGGTGGCTGGGCGCGATGATGATCATAAATTCTGCACGGCGGTGAATGTGATTGATCTCAACCAGTTCAACCAGGCCGGCCTTTTCACCTTCATACTCCACCACGAAACGGCGTTCGGTCTGGTCGTGGATGTGCTTGTCATAAAGATCGGTCAGTTCTACAAAAGCTTCATAAGGTTCTTCAAACCAGTAACGCATCACGCTGGCATTGTTATCAAGCTGATGAACGAATCGCAAATCCTCCCGCTCCAGTGGACGAAGTTTTACCCCCTGGTCGGTATGAATGGCAGACATAAATTTTCCTTGTTGCTGACGCATTATTGCGGGGAAAAGTATAAATCTGGCGGGGTGAAATGGCACGGGTGGAGAGCTGAGTGAGATCAAACATTTACACCGCCAGCCGGATAAAGTGGCTGGCGGTTGAGGATTGATTAAGTCAGATCAGAAATTGTAGCCAACCACCAGGTAGTAACCCCAGCCGGTTGATTTCACCTCAAACGGACCATTGCCAAAGTTCAGTTCCTGGCCATCCGCCCACTGGCCGCCGTTGTGGAACCAGCGTGCGACAAAAGAGTAATGCCAGTGATCGTAGCCCAGCGACAGAATGTGGCTGGAGGCCACAGAATTGCTGGTACGGGAAGCATCAGACTTATCACGTAAATCCGAACCCCAGTCAAAGTTGGTAAAGCCTATGTAGGTGAGTTTACCGCCCCACAAACTGGTCAGAGGGACGAAATATTTCACCTTGAAGCGGTAACCATCCCAACTGTTTTCGTTTGCCGCGCCGTAATTTTCCCACTGATATTTGGCATAAACGTTGAGTGACAGGCCAATGTCAGAGTGAGTATCGATATCGGTCCCCAGCCCCATATACCAGGTATTCTGGCGGTTGGCACTGTTACGTCCCATATCAAAAATATAGTTATTGGCAAAGTACCACTCTTTAAACGGACCGAAACTCAGGTCGGTATCAGTCAGCTTGTCGATGGAAAAACGCGGTTCAATTTCCATAAACAGCGGTGAGCCTTTATCCCATATTCCCCGGTCATTACCGTTTCCTGCCCCGAAAAATTTAGGCACATCCACGTAGCCATAAAAATCTAACCAGTCTTTTCTGGCAAAGGCTTCGTATTCCAGATAAACATCATTATTCAGCTGAGGCCCGAAACGGGTGTGATAACTTCCGACCACGTTGGCGCTCTGATGCCACCAGTCAGAAACGTATTCAGCGTTGTCACTTGCAGCAAGCGAAGAGGCACTATAAGAGAGCGCAGCCAGTGCGCCAGCCATCACAATTTTATATTTCATTATATTACCACTGCTTATGACCCCTCTTCTGCGCAGGCAGAATCGTGGGCACAGATAAATTGTTATCAGGAGAGAAGTGGGTTGCTGTTTTAACAGCAGAAAACACCCGCGTCGGATGCCAGGTTAATCTTGTGTCATCCGTGATTAAGGAAATCGAGATTGCTCACAATTGTCAAAGCTTGTTTCATTTTCATTCAGCTAAAATGTGATTTTTATCACAAAAATGAGTGGGGCTGAAAATCGGATGTCATTAGCTCGCCTGAAAGTATTGAGCGATGATGTTAAAGCCTGGTGTGGCTGGCAGGTAATACAAACCCTGAAAACGGCACCAAGTACAGCCGCAGGCAGGAATTCAGTAATAAGAATAAATGATGTTGAAACGCCACACCGCACAGGCCCGGATAGCTGAGCTCGCTCCTTATACGCTGCCGGAAAAAAGGCTCTTTTCTGACCAACGGGCAAAAGGGAATGGCTGTGAGCCAGTGGGAAGGAGAGGTGATAAATCAGGAAGAAAAAAATATCGTTCGTATAAACTCAGCACGATATAACCTGAGTCAATCCGGGTCAGAATAAAATCCATCTGACCCGGATTAGGTGACAGAATATAAGATAATATCTTATTGCTGCTCAGAAAATATCTTATGCTTCAGTAACAGTTTCTTCTGAAGAGCTTGAATCAGTAATGGTGGAGGATAACAGATTAGTAATAAAAGTTAATTTGGTATACAAACCTGTCAGGCTCATGACTTTGCGGAACAGTCCGGAAATTTCTCTGCTGTCTGTTGCGCTGGTAAGAGACTCAACAGTACTTGCCAGAGTCGTTGAAATGGTTTCCATAACCGTATTCAGACTGCTGACCACCTCACTGGTTCCGGCACCGCTAACCAGACTTACTTCAGTGCAATTTAATTCTCTCATTACAATTCTCCTTAAAAGTAGATAAATATCCTGATTACAGCGCGGTCAATGTTAATCGATGTTAATGAGTTTCAACAGATAAGATTGTATAAGATTATTGTTAATTTTATATAATGATTCTTTTGGTTGATATAAGTCATGGTGTTTTTATTTATTACTGGCAATAACTGGTGCTCTTCTTTATTTAAACTATCTTGTTGTTTGGGAATTATTTCTTACGGAGGGTGGAGTTGGCAGGTTTATTATTTTTGAAATAAAATCATTTGATGTTAAATACCTTTAATTGACAGCGTTTGTTGAATAATATTTACATATTGATGTGTTGCTCACGCCTGCGGATTTTCTGAATAAAATTAAAGGGTATGCCAAACATCATCCTGTTGAGCGAGGTGATTTAATCCTCATCTGAAACACAAAATGGTCCATTTTTATTTTATCGGCGGTAAGAAAAAATAGTGCCTTAAGGAGAAAATAATGTTCAGAAAGGTGTTCTTAATTACTACGTTACTGGTGCTGACAGGCTGTGTTGATCTCGGCAAGGTTGGCAGTAATCCAGGGATGAAAGAAGTCGATTTCTCAGCCAGTCTGTTACGGGTTTCTGACTGCCTGAGCGTCTCGGCCTTTCAACATCAATTAATGCTGAGAGAGGATGATCCTCTGCCTGGCGGTATCAGACGCTTTAATCTTTATAATCAACAGTCAACGGTGGTGGCATGGATAGATATGATCGCGTCTGGCGATCAAACCAGCGTCACTTATTACTTTGGTAAGAACGACCAGCCGTCTCAGGCGGCCTTATCAGCAATGATGAATCGTTGTCAGCAGTACTTCAGTTCGTGAACGATTAACGGCAGAATGACGCGGATTTACCCCTTCCTCCTGCGAATAGCTGAAGCTGGATGTGCTGCAACAGTTGCAGGAGGACTCCCGGAGGTAGGGTTTTTGTTTTGCGGGCTCAGGCGCCTGGCATCCAGGCTCCGCTGGCGATAAACCAGATCAATAAGGTGATCCCCGCAATACCGACGGCTGCCGGAAACAAATAACCAATTTTCAAATTTATCTCCCCTAATCAAATCACTAAAAGTTGCTACCAGGGGTAGCGACCATCGGTCATCAAATAGAAAACGACAACCAAAGCCAGAATAACCAGCATTATCGGAATGAACAGATGTTTCAATTTATCCCCCGCCTGTGAAAAGGTCCTTTACTGTCTGCTGAACAGTAAACGACACATCTTACCCTGTGGCTTACAATTTAATTAGTGGAAGTTTATCCAGTATTGCCTAAACTGGCGGTGAAAAAGTCACCTCACTAAGGGCTCCGGACTATGTTTCGATTTGCAGTAGCCTGCTGTCTGCTCTCTTTTACCTCTTATGCCACAGCCATCGTAGAGTGTGGACCTTTTGCCATTGATACGCCGCAGCCTGGCGTATTTCTGGTTAATCATGCAAAAGCCACCAGGGTGAAAACAACCTGGAGCGGCAAACCGGGTGACACTGACAATGTCAGATATCACTGGATTGTTAAAAATACCCGGGCACCAGGCAAGCTGGCGATGGAGAACCGTTATCAGCAGGGTGTCGCTACGCTGCATGTTGAAGTGGTGCCGACACCCAGCCAACCAGTTCGTATTTCTGGCGACTACGATTGCAAAACGATGAATTAATGGCAGTAAAATGGCCCCCTGGAATTAAGGTGGCCATCTTTTCCTTACTGAATGAATACGCGCCAGAGCCACGAGAGTGGCATAACCAGCACTAACCCCGGCAATAAATTACCTACCGGCAGAGATTTGATGCCACTGATACGAAACCCTGCTGCCAGCATAATAAATCCACCGGCTGCGGTGAAATCAGCCAGCATGGCGGGCGTGGTATGCGGCAGAATAAACACCGCCGCTGAAGCGATTAAGAACTGAATTATCCACTGAGGAATAAAGATTAATGCCACCGAGTATCCCAGTACGGTGGCAAAAATGGCGGCGGTAAAAAGATCCATGATCGCTTTGACATACAGGATTTCAGGATCGTGGCTCATCCCTTCGGTCATGGCGCCAATAATGCCTGTACCACTGGCGCAGAACAGGACCAGAATGGCGACGAATTTTTCGCTAAAGACGCTTTGCTCCATACCCGTATCCGGTGCCAGCTTAGCAGCGATTCCCCTGGCGAGATTGCCCATTCTGGCAATATATCGTTCGAGACAGATCAGTTCGCCGATGGCAGCTCCCAGAATCATCGACAGGATAACCACCGGCATACTGTCGATTTTAACTAACAGCACGATGCCCAGCGCCATAGAGGCAAGGCCAAAAGTCAAAGGCAGTGCTTCACGCAGTCTTTCCGGCATTTTTGTGCCAAGAAAGCCTCCTGCCAGCCCGCCTGCAATGATGGTAATACTGTTGACTATGGGTCCCGTAAACATCTCATTCTCCTGATGTAATAACCTGATGAATCCGCTTCGCTTTACGCCGTCGATACTGATGTCGCCGTTTAGGCGCCAGTACCATTGACGTTGTATACAATTAATACGCTACTGCACTGTACTTTTTTTTACTGCTGCCGATAAACAGATTGTGTGACTCGATGTGCCACGTCTGCCCGACAGAAAAAGCTCTGTCCCTGCCTGCGTGCACCATTGCGGCTGGCGCATAACCAGAAAAATAACCCAGAGGTAGAGATGGATAATTTTCAAAAAGAGATTGATGAGAGAGCGAATCTCGCCTTATCCAACAAGTTTGAACTTCTGCTGTTTCGTTTAGGCTCGGACAGTAACGAATCGAAACCCGAACTGTTTGGCATCAACGTATTCAAACTGCGTGAAATAGTGCCCATGCCAAACATCACCAAAGCTGCCGGGATGAAGTCGCCGCTGCTTGGGATGGCTAATATCCGGGGACAGTTTATCCCGGTGATCGATCTGCCTGCTGTTGCAGGCTGTACGCCAGAAACCGGTCTGAACCTGCTGTTGGTGACAGAGTACGCCCGCAGTACCCAGGCGTTTGCTGTCGAATCGGTCGACGACATTGTGCGCCTTGACTGGAGCCAGATCCATGCCGCCGAGTCGGGGGTCAGCAGCCGCAACATCACCAGTATTGCCTGCATTGACAGCAAAACTAACAGTATGGCGCTGGTGCTTGACGTTGAGCAGATCCTCAACGACGTCATCCCTTCCGTCCGTGAGGTAAAAGAGGGCGACATCAAACTCGATTCCTTCAATATCAAACCCGGCGCAGTTGCCATCGTGGCGGAAGACTCGAAAGTGGCCCGTCAGATGCTGGAGCAGGGATTGAAGGCGATGGGTATTCCTGCACTGATGCACGTCACCGGTCTGGAAGCCTGGGAAAAGATCAAACAAATGGATCAACAGGCGATTGCCGATGGCCAGTCGATTCATGACAAGATAGCAATGGTGCTGACCGATCTGGAAATGCCGGAGATGGATGGTTTTACCCTGACGCGCAATATTAAAACCGATCAGCGCCTGCGTGATATTCCGGTCGTTATCCATTCATCCCTGTCCGGAAGCGCCAACGAGGACCACGTTCGCAAGGTGGGAGCCAACGGTTACGTGGCGAAGTTCGAAATCAATGAACTTTCCTCGGTGATCCACAAGGTGCTGGAGAATGTGCCACGCTGACTGAAACAGTGCGGTTGGTTCAGATTCAACTGCACGGGTTCAGCCGCAATCCGGTAGCAACAATAAGCGGAGTCATCAGCAAACATTCTCCGCTTATTTTGTCAGGCTGGTTTTTTGCCCGTAGTGCGCAATGAAGGCTCAGCATTCAGGCGTTTTCTTTTTGGATTACCCTTCCCGCACCGAATACGCGGCAGCTTATTATCGTTCGGTTTTACATTACTGAATAATTAATCAGCGAGCGCAGGGCTATCTTAATGGCAGCGCCTGCCGGGCCTCGCATTGAAAACGCTATCCTCCGATGCTCAGCCCAACCAGCCCGTTGACGACAGCGGTCAGCATAAAGCTCAGACCGAGGGAAAGAAAAACACTATTTCTTCGCTTTGCCGCCAGAACCAGCAATACCAGCGAGACAATGAAAAACGGGATAGCAGTAATAATATAAATTGACATGTACACTCCTTGTTTTGCTCATGTGCGCGGCAGTATATCGGCTAAACCGGGAGTTGAGCCGATCTTATCCTGTCATCAGCGTTCGCTGCATGGTGCTACCGGGCGTATCAGGTTGTCTGCACAGATAACGGCTGCTACTCTGTCAACCTTTGTGATTATCTTAATACCGCCGGACGGTATTTTTTAATGGATGTTGAATGATCTGGCTGATGTTGCTGACCCTGGTTGTGGTGTTCATTGTGGGTTTTCGTGTCCTCAACTCGCAGGTGCGTCGCGCTTCCAGAGCATTAACCAGACGTCTGAATATTGATCCGGTCTGGGTCGAATCGCTGATAGCGTTGATGGGGCATCCGGCTGGCGATGAGTTTGTTGCTTACCTTGCCCGAGATAACGAGGCCCATTTAAGTAACGCGGCAACAGTATTAATGATTTATCAGCTGTTTCTGGTTGATGAGTCCGAAGAGAGCCTGATGTTCTGGCGCGGGATATTACGCAAAGCCCGTTTGCCGACCGAAATATCCAGTGAACATCTGCGGCTGGCGCTGGTCTTTTTACGGGAACTGGAGCCGGATGCTCAGGAGATGCACGCTTTTCGTCTGCGCTACAACAGCCGTTTTGCCAACGTTGCGGATACAGGGGCGGGTGAAGCCAGCAACGTTTATTCCATTCATTCCCACACCCGTCTCCACTGACCCGCCGGCTACTCTGTTAGCTGGCCTGAAATCCTTAATTTGCACACAATGTAATGATTTCGATAAACTCTGGTAAAGTACGGTAATACCGGAAGTTTTAGGATATTTAGAGATATTTTAATCTCGCCGGGTAGTCGATAGTGTCTCTCAACGGCGTAACAGAAGCCGTTAGCAAAACGAGGATATAACCATGAAAAAAACGACCCTGGCACTTTTGATGACTGTCTTTACAGCAAGCACGTTGTTCTCTGGTGTTACTCAGGCTGATGGCCCTCCGGGACAGCCGTGGCAGCAACAGGGGGGTCACGACAGACAGGGTGATAACGGTCCTGGCCGTGGCCCGGATCGGGGACATGACGACAGGGGTGATTATCACCGCCATGACAGCCGTGGCCCGGATCGTCGTCACTTTGAAGAACGCGATCGTTTTGCCTGGCAGGGCCATGATTTCCGTCGTGGTCGTCCTCTGCCACCGGAATTCAGAGGGGATGGCTACCGCATCAATGACTGGCGCGAACGTGGTCTGCGTCAACCGCCTCGCGGTGAGCACTGGGCCTACATTGATGGCAACTATGTACTTATCGCGGCAGCGACCGGCGTGATAACTGCCATCCTGTTAAACAGCGTCTACAACTAATTCTCACTGCCGGCCTCTGCGGGGGCCGGCTCTTTATCATCCCCGTCAGACCTCATCTTTCCTTACCTTTTCCGCCGTTCTTGTTATTTATCCCGTTGAACCACCCGTTTCGAACCCGCTTTGCTGCCTGAATGCCCGACAGAACCATACTGTTGAATATTTGTGCAGGTACAGGTTCCGGCGTGCGTTTGCGAACAGATAGCCAATTCTGTGGTGGATAAGCGCTGTCGGTTACCGGGAAATGATACAGGCGGTAAAACGCTGGCCCGCAATGAGCCAGCGTTTAATGCGGGATTACTGGTGGGCAATAACTGAGGTGATGACGCCGGTTGCGACAGCAATCAGCACATAGTTACCGTCAACGTTCTGCCAGCGATGCCCCGGAGGCGGCGCTTTCAGCCCGTGTTTTTGCCAGTCGTTTACCCGGTAACCGTCGCCGCGATATCTGGCTTCCAGAGCATGGCCTTTGCGGAATTGTGGCTGGGGTTTACGATGCTGGGCCTGACGGCGATCGCCTTCATGTTGCGGTTGAGCGTTGTGTTGCGGCTGGTCATTGTGCCGATCGTTTTGCTGTTGCCCCTGTGGTGGGCGTTTAATCTGTTGCTGCTGGTCCTGACCGGGCTGTGGGCCTTCAGCAAAAGAGCTGAAGCTGGTTGATGCTAACAGCAGCGCACTGAGCGCAATAATGCCAGATTTTTTCATCTGATTTTTCCTGAAATGAACTCATTGTATTGATTGACGTTGTCAATTCTGGAGGCTGTAAACAGAAGGACAAGTCGGCTAAGGCTGATAATGCTGTTTTTAACGAAAAATTTACACTTTCATTGCAAAAGCAGACCGCCGCCTCCATGGTTACTGCCAGATGTGAGTGCGGCGACAGAGGGGCTGCCATCAGCGCACGGAAAAAGCCTGCTCCAGCATGATGCGTTGCTGCTCCCTGCTGTAAGTGACCAGCGAGTTTTTACTGTTTGAGCGCGCCAGAATCCAGTCAACTTCCGCTGCATCAAGTGCCGGTGCATCCAGCCAGAACGGTGTGACCGCCGTATCCTTCAGCCATTCTGCCAGCATTCTGGCCGGGGGAAGGGTAAAGCCGGGAAACAGTGCCGCAGCCAGATCGGCCATCAGCGCCTGTTGCTGCTGATTCTCTGTTTGATTGAGCAATTGCAGAAACGGTAGCAGCAGGCGGCCACAGACCTCACCGTGATGATAATCTTTAATGGCACCCAGCTCGCCCGCGATACCATGAATAACGCCCAGCCCTGCCATACTCAGGCTTTGCCCTCCCAGCCAGGATGCCAGCAGCATCTGTTCCCGGGCTTCATCACCCTGCGCATCCTGCCTGTCCAGATACGGCCAGCCACGAAAAAAGGCGCGCATGCCGTTTAATGCCGTCTGGCGGCTCAGCAAATTGCCTTTGCAGGATAGCCAGGCTTCAAAAAGATGGGTAAAGGCGTCAACAGCACAACAGACCAGCACCTGCAAAGGCGCTCCGCGAAGCAAATCAGCATCAAGAATGGCAATCTGTGGCACAAAATTGGGGTGGCGCAGCGAGGCTTTGACTTTATGCCCGGTTTTGTCAGTCACCACGGCGTTTTGCGTCACTTCACTGCCGGTCCCGGCAGTGGTAGGGATGGCAATCAGTGGCAGTGTTTCACCGCTCACCGGCGTATCCCCTACTTTTTCCAGATAGCGCAGGGTGTCAAGCGGATGCTGACTCATAGCGGCAAAGGCTTTGGCCGCATCGAGCACGCTGCCACCGCCAACAGCGACCACCCGACTGACCCTGCCTCGCCAGCGTGTCACCCAGGCATCAATTTCTGCGGGTGAGGCTTCGTGGCTGACGATTTCATGACCAACGAATTGCGCTTCCAGCCCGGACTTTTCCGCCTGCCATGCCGGGCCTTGCAGGAAGGAACGACCGCAGAACAGCAGCGTGGGCATGGGGGTATCAGCCAGCAGCGGCTGCAACTGCTTCAGGCTTCCCTGGCCAAAAAAGGTTTGTCGGTTAGCAATCATCTGGCTGGCAATCATATTTAATCCTTATTACAACGTGCGCGACGGACAACTGAAAGTGATCATCATATCCTGGGGAGCATTGATTATGCTGAAGCGGGTATCAGAAAGGCGCTGCACCAGCCAACCCTCTCTGGTCACTGCGGAAGGAATATATTTCTGTCGGTCAGAGGATTGCAGTGGACCGCTTTCCAGACGTAAATCGTCGGTTTCCACACTGAAAGAGCTGAACAGGTCGACGATTTTTCCGCTTACGGTTCCTCTGTTCTGGCCGGAGAGCGTCTGAACCTTGCCCTCGCAGACCATACTCTTTTTCCCGGACGAACAGCCTGCCAGGATCAACAGGGTGACAAGAGAGAGCACCACAGAGAGTACGGATTTTTTGCCATGCTGCCAGCGCATATAACGTCCTTATCATGATGGAAGTTCAGGGGAGCTGTTCCGTCCGACCCCGGCTTATCAGCAGCAAACAGGGCGGCCCCCGAAATCTGCTGATGTTAACAATGACCGATGGAACAGGGTCTAAGTATAGCCGGATCTTAACAAGTGCCGGTTCCTCTCTTAGCTCACCCGCCTGGTCTGCCCGGGTCATCAGATGTCGGGCAAGATGACCGGTTCTCTTTGCGACTGGGGATGTAAACTCACTGTTTTACCGCCGTGCAACCTGGGAAACGGCTGTTATCCGCACATAAATCAGGGCGATAGGGGTAATGTAGTGAGAGTATGATCAATTCGTGTCTTTCTGGTGAATCAATTCAGCAAATTCCGTAACAACAGTTCGCACAGGAATAATTGGGTGCTACAATCGCCGCCGTTTTTGCTACTTTCCGCTGTTCGATTTATCAAATGCAGTCGATTTTTCGCTGAAAATCACCTTATGCACATTTTTATTATGGTTAAGCGGCAAATCTGGCAACTGTTTATATACTTTGTTCTGCATTGATGCATTCGCGCTTCCCGGCGCGGCGTCCAGGCTGGGCAGGTGTTCTTCCGGACGTCAGGTTGAGAAGCTTTCTGGCGGTTAAACTTTATCAATCGAACCGATCCCGTGGACAACAAAACCTCTTTCTTACTGTTAACACCGCTGTTTCTCTTGCAGCCCTCAACGGCCTTTGCCCGTTCAGCCACTGTAGATACTTCTTCGCCGCAGGAGGGCTCGCTGATGGTCATCAGAGAGCGTAACGGCTTGTCGGAGCTGGACACACCTGCCGCTGTCAGCGTGGTCAATGGACAGGCTCTGCGCAGCAGCACGCCACAGATTAATTTGTCTGAGTCACTGGCCAGTGTGCCGGGTTTGCAGATTCAGAATCGCCAGAATTATGCCCAGGATCTGCAACTGTCGGTGCGAGGTTTTGGCAGTCGCGCCATGTATGGTGTTCGCGGCGTTCGTGTTTATGTTGATGGTATTCCGGCCACCATGCCAGATGGTCAGGGACAAACCTCAAACATCGATATCAACTCCATTGACCGGGTTGAAGTGCTGCGCGGACCTTATTCGGCGCTGTACGGCAACGCTTCCGGTGGCGTGGTGAACGTTGAAAGCGAAACCGGCAGCCAGCCTGCCACCCTGACCGCTGGCACCTACTACGGCAGCTATGGCAGCTGGCGTAACAGTGTAAAAGCCAGCGGTGCGACCGGTGACGGCAGCCATGCGGGTGATGTCAGTTACAACATTTCCGCTTCGCGCTTCACCACCCGTGGCTTTCGTGACCAGAGCGGTACGCAGAAAAACCTGGGCAACGGTAATTTCAGGGTGCGTATTGATGACGTCAGCACCCTGACGCTGATGTTTAACTCTGTTTCCGTCGATGCTAACGATCCGGGTGGACTGACCCGCGCCGAATGGCAGGCAAATCCACGTCAGTCGCCGCGTGGTTCGTTGTATAACACCCGCAAAAGTCTCGATCAGACGCAGGTTGGTCTGCGCTATCAGCGTGACCTGAGTGAGCAGGATCAGCTGACCCTGACCAGCTGGCATGGCGAGCGCCACACCACGCAGTACCAGTCCATCCCGCTCAGCACCCAGCGCAATCCGGCTTATCCGGGTGGGGTGATTGTGCTGGAGCGTAAATATTCCGGCGTGGATACGCGCTGGAAACATGATGACCAGCTTGGCTCCGTGCCATTCAGCCTGACCGCTGGCGTGGATTATGAAACCATGACCGAACGCCGCCAGGGTTTTCAGAACTTTGTGACGGTCAACGGCAGTACCGTGTTGGGTGAGAAGGGCGATTTACGGCGCAACGAAAAGAATCTGATGTGGAACCTCGACCCTTATCTGCAAACCAGCTGGAAACTGACGCCAAAATGGACGCTTGACGCCGGGATGCGCTACAGCACCGTCAGTTTTAATTCGACAGATTACTATGTCAATGCGGGCAACGGCGATGACAGCGGTAGCCGCCGCTACCATCAGTTGCTGCCGATGGGATCGCTGAACTACGCGCTGACCGATGCGTCGAACCTCTATTTTTCCGCCGGACGCGGTTTTGAAACCCCCACCATTAATGAACTCTCATACCGCTCCATCAGCGGCACCGCAACCGGCCTCAATCTGGGGCTGAAACCGGCGACCAGCGACACTGTTGAACTGGGCAGCAAGACCCGTGTCGGCTACGGGCTGTTTACTGCGGCGCTGTTCCAGACCAGTACCGATAACGAGCTGGTGGTGGCGGAGAGCAGTAATGGCCGTTCAGTGTACAAAAATGCCGGAAAAACCCGCCGTCGTGGGCTGGAACTGTCGCTAGATCAACAGTTTGCTGAAAACTGGCAGATGAAAATGGCCTGGACGCTGCTGGATGCAACCTACCGCAATCAAACCTGTAACGATGATGGCAGCTGTACGCCAGCGGGAAACCGGCTGCCCGGCGTGGCGCGCAATATGGGCTATGCCTCGTTGGGCTGGGCTTTGCCCGTTGGCTGGCATGCCGGGGCAGAAATGCGTTACATGAGCAGCATTGCCGCTGATGACGCCAACGACGCGAAAGCACCGTCTTATACCGTCACCAGTCTGAATGGCGGCTATCTTTTTAACTGGAACAAATGGTCGCTCGATACCTTCGCACGCGTGGACAATCTGTTCGATAAAGAATACGTCGGTTCAGTGATCGTCAACGAAGGGAATGGTCGTTATTACGAGCCGGCGCCGGGACGCAATTACGGTGTCGGGGCGACGCTGACTTACACTTTCTGAGTCAGCTGAGCGAAGAACGCCCTGATCGGCGGAGTCGGTCAGGCACAAAATACCGGGATGGATAATCAGTATGAAACCGGTTTTTAATACGATTCAACCTCAGCGCTGAATCGCAGACGTTAATTTTGGGGAAGGTTCAAACTATGCAAAGTAAAGCACCGGTATCACGAATTCTCGTGATCCTGACGGCTGTGTTTGCCGCACTCAGTGGGATATATCTGCTCGCTGGCGGTGTCTGGCTGGCAAAGCTGGGCGGCTCGTTTTATTACATCATCGCAGGTGTGGCTGAACTGATTGTTGCCTGGCTGCTGTTTCGTCGTCGCTCCTCTGCGCTGCTGCTATATGCGCTGTTTCTGCTGGCGACGCTGGTCTGGTCACTGTGGGAAGTGGGGCCTGATTTCTGGGCGCTGACGCCACGACTGGACGTGACATTCTTCCTCGGCCTGTGGCTGGTGCTGCCGTTTATCTACCGTGGCCTGTCTCAGGGAGCCTTCGCCCGTGGCGCGCTGAGCCTGGTGCTGGTGGTGACGGTAATTGCGCTGGCTTACTCGGTGTTCAACGATCCGCAGGAAATCAATGGTTCACTCAGCGCGCCGCAGGCAGCTGAAATCGGCAAATCTGCTGATGGTGTGGCGGCCGGGGACTGGCCTGCCTATGGTCGTACTCAGGGAGGGACGCGCTATTCGCCGCTGAGCCAGATTAACGACAAAAACGTCGGTCAGTTGCAGGAAGCCTGGACTTTCCGTACTGGCGACATGAAGCGCCCCAGCGATCCGGGTGAGATGACGGATGAGGTGACGCCGATTAAAATTGGTGATTCTCTCTATCTTTGTACGCCACACCAGATCCTGTTTGCGCTCGATGCTGCTACCGGCAAAGAGAAGTGGAAATTTGATCCTCAGCTGAAAACCGATCCTTCCTTCCAGCATGTTACCTGTCGTGGCGTCTCTTATCATGCCAGCCCTGACGCGGTAGCAACCTCTGCTGGTGGCAAGCCCGCACTCTGTTCACGCCGCGTATTCCTGCCGGTTAACGACGGCAACCTCTACGCGCTGGATGCAGAAACCGGCGCACTCTGCCCGGAGTTTGGTGACAACGGCAAACTGAACCTGCAACAGAACATGCCGAATGCGCGTGCCGGTGCTTATGAGCCAACCTCGCCACCGATCGTCACCGATAAGACCATCGTTATCGCGGGTGCGGTCACCGATAACTACTCAACCAAAGAACCCTCCGGGGTGATTCGCGGTTTCGATGTTAACAGCGGTAAGCTGCTGTGGGCATTTGATACCGGGGCTAAAGATCCAAACATCCTGCCGCAGGGTGAGCAGCAGTATACCGCCAACTCCCCGAATTCATGGGCACCGGCGGCTTATGATGCCCGGCTGGATCTGGTATACCTGCCGATTGGGGTAGCGACACCGGATATCTGGGGTGGCAACCGCACGCCAGAAATGGAGCGTTTTGCCAGTGGCCTGCTGGCGCTGAATGCCACCACCGGTAAACTGGCGTGGTTCTACCAGACGGTTCACCACGATCTGTGGGATATGGATGTACCGGCGCAGCCGACGCTGGCTGATATCACGGACCAGAATGGCAATACCGTACCGGTGGTCTATGTCCCGGCGAAAACCGGCAACATTTTTGTGCTGGACAGACGCACGGGTAAAACAGTCGTGCCTGCTCCGGAAACGCCAGTACCTCAGGGCGCGGCAAAGGGCGATCGTCTCTCTGCAACCCAGCCTTACTCGGAACTGACCTACCGTCCGAAGAAAAACCTCAGCGGCGCGGACATGTGGGGTGCCACGGTTTACGATCAGCTGGTCTGCCGGGTGATGTTCCACCGTCTGCGCTATGAAGGCCCGTTCACACCACCTTCAGAGCAGGGCACCCTGGTGTTCCCGGGAAATCTGGGCATGTTCGAGTGGGGCGGCATCTCTGTGGATACCGATCGTCAGATCGCGGTGACCAATCCTATGGCGCTGCCGTTCGTTTCACGTCTGATCCCGCGCGGCCCGAACAATCCGATGTGGCCGGATAAAAATGATAAAGGCGGCAGCGGCACGGAAACGGGTGTTCAGCCACAATATGGTGTGCCTTACGGCGTGACGCTCAACCCGTTCCTCTCTCCGCTGGGTTTACCTTGTAAGCAGCCATCATGGGGCTACATTTCCGCGGTTGATCTGAAAACCAACGATATTGTGTGGAAAAAACGTATCGGTACGGTACGTGACAGCTCACCGCTGCCACTGCCGTTTAAAATGGGGATGCCGATGCTGGGCGGACCGATCTCTACCGCAGGCAATGTGATGTTTATCGCAGCCACGGCAGATAACTACCTGCGTGCGTTCAACGTCACCGACGGCAAAGCCCTGTGGGAAGCCCGCCTGCCTGCGGGCGGTCAGTCAACGCCAATGACCTATGAAGTGAACGGCAAACAGTATGTGCTGATTGCTGCCGGTGGTCATGGCTCATTCGGGACCAAACTGGGCGATTACATTATTGCTTATGCCCTGCCTGACAATGCCGGGAAATAATCAACACCCACGGCACTGAGATGTGCCGATAAAGACAAAAGGGCAACCCTGATTCGGTTGCCCTTTTTTTGTGGAAAAAAACCGCGCAGATTTAATGTGCCGTAACTGAAACCGGCAGCCGGCGTCGCGAGGCTGAACAGGGCAATGGGCGCTGTCGATCAATCCGATTATTGCTCAGTGGGAAACGCCATTGCTCGGTAACTGTTAAAAAGTGAGTTTTTATTTACATTGTGATAAACATTTTTTTGACCGGTTTTCGTTACGTTGCCAGGCCAAAGTGAGGGCGGCTTTTTGCACCACGGAGCCGGGTTTTGCAGGGCAGTAACATTATTTGACAGCCGCATGGAGATAAACAAAAAAATAGTTTTTTTAAATCCTTGCTGATCAACAGATTAAATCTTCCTGGCCATTTTATGTTGCCATCTGAACGCGTTATGAACGGCACCGCTTAAATTCCGCTGATTTACTTTTATCTGCCTTCTCTTAATTTTCAATTAAGGAATATGCTCTATCGTTCATGAAATGTTGAATCAGCGCAGTTGACAACATGCCACAATGATTCGCGCCTGGCTGAAGCCAGAGATAACAAAAAGCGGGCCGCTAATAACATGAGGTTGTCACACGTTATTAAAGTGTTGCTGGTGCTATTTCAAAGGGTTATCTAAATAACCGGATGTGCAAATCGCACATTCTGTTAAAGTTGACTCAGGTGACTGTTTAAGGAAGTTTGATAATGTCCGAATTTCTCCCCTTTTCCCGCCCGGCAATGGGCGAAGCCGAACTGGCTGCGGTCAGTGAAGTACTTCGTTCCGGCTGGATTACCACTGGCCCGAAAAACCAACAGTTGGAAAAAGCATTTTGTGAACTCACTGGCAACCAACATGCAATAGCGGTCAGTTCGGCCACGGCCGGGATGCATGTTACTTTGATGGCGCTGGGCATTGGTGCCGGAGATGAAGTCATCTCTCCCTCACTGACCTGGGTTTCCACGCTGAATATGATTGCCTTGCTGGGCGCTGAGCCAGTAATGATCGATGTTGACCCTGATACCTTGATGGTCACGCCGGCGCTGATTGAAGCGGCGATTACTCCCCGGACCAAAGCGATTATTCCCGTGCATTATGCCGGAGCCCCGGCGGATATTGACGCTATTCATGAGCTGGGCAGGCGCTATGGCATCCCGGTCATTGATGACGCAGCCCATGCTACGGGCACGTATTATCAGGGGCGTCATGTCGGCGCGACGGGTACGGCCATCTTCTCCTTCCATGCCATTAAAAATATGACCTGTGCTGAAGGTGGCCTGGTGGTGACCGATGATGAATCACTGGCAAATCGTATTCGTAGCCTGAAGTTTCATGGACTGGGCGTTGACGCCTTTGACCGCCAGACGCACGGACGTGCGCCGCAGGCCGAAGTTATTACCCCGGGTTACAAATACAACCTGGCGGATATCAACGCGGCCATTGCCCTGGTGCAGTTGGATAAATTGTCAGAAATGAATGCCCGCCGCGAAGCGATTGCTCAGCGTTACCTGCGCGAGCTGGCGGACACGCCTTTCCTGCCGCTGGCTCAGCCATGCTGGCCGCATCAACATGCCTGGCATCTGTTTATCATCCGCGTTGACCCGCAACGCTGCGGGCTGAGCCGTGATGAACTGATGCAGGAGCTGAAAGCGCGCAATATCGGCACCGGATTGCACTTCCGCGCGGCCCACACCCAGAAATATTATCGCGAGCGTTTTCCTGCGCTGTCGTTACCGGCTACCGAGTGGAACTCGGCGCGTATTTGTTCCATCCCACTATTTCCTACAATGACCGATGAAGATGTCAGTCGCGTAATTGCTGCGCTGCATGATATCGCCGAGAAATTTCATGACTGCTGAACAGCCGATTAACAAAGTCTCCGTGGTAATCCCCGTTTACAACGAACAGGAAAGCCTGCCCGAATTGCTCCGTCGTACTGATGCTGCCTGCGCGCAGCTGCCGATGGATTACGAAATTCTGCTGGTTGATGACGGCAGCAGTGACAACTCTGCGGCGATGTTGACCACCGCCGCAGAAGAAGAGGGCAGCCATATCGTTGCCGTACTGCTCAATCGTAACTATGGTCAGCATTCGGCCATTATGGCGGGCTTCAGCCATGTCAGTGGGGATTTGATCATCACGCTGGATGCCGATTTACAAAATCCTCCGGAAGAGATCCCGCGTCTGGTTGCCACCGCGCAGGAAGGTTATGACGTGGTGGGCACCGTGCGTCAGAACCGGCAGGACAGCTGGTTCCGCAAGAAGGCTTCACGGCTAATCAACCACCTGATCCAGCGCACCACCGGCAAAGCTATGGGTGACTATGGCTGCATGTTACGTGCCTACCGTCGCCACATCATCGATGCCATGTTGCACTGCCACGAGCGCAGCACCTTTATTCCCATTCTGGCTAATACCTTTGCCCGCCGGGCGATTGAGATCCCGGTACTGCATGCGGAGCGCGAGTTTGGCGACTCAAAATACAGCCTGATGCGGCTGATTAATCTGATGTATGACCTGGTAACCTGTCTGACCACCACGCCGCTGCGGATGCTCAGCGTGGTGGGCAGCATGATCGCGCTGGCCGGGTTTGCGTTTTCTTTGTTGTTGATCGGTTTACGCCTGTTTTTGGGTCCGCAGTGGGCTGCTGATGGCGTATTCATGCTGTTTGCCGTGCTGTTTATCTTTATCGGTGCGCAATTTGTCGGTATGGGACTACTGGGGGAGTACATCGGCCGTATTTACAACGATGTTCGCGCCCGTCCCCGTTACTTTATTCAGCGTGTGATCAATTCTTCCCATCCCGTCTCCACTGAGGACGATAAATAATGAAAGCAGTTGTATTTGCCTATCACGATATGGGCTGCATTGGTATCAATGCACTGGTTAAGGCTGGCTATCAGATTGAGGCTATCTTCACCCACGCAGATTCTGCTGCGGAAAATCCTTTTTTTGCCTCCGTTGCCCGTACCGCTGCTGAGCTGGGCATTCCGGTTTTTGCGCCGGAAGACGTCAATCATCCATTGTGGATCGATCGCATTAAGGCGATGGCCCCTGAAGCGATCTTCTCCTTTTATTATCGTAACCTGTTGTGTGAAGAGATCCTCAGCTGCGCCTCTTCCGGGGCCTATAACCTGCATGGTTCACTGCTGCCAAAATACCGTGGTCGTGCGCCACTGAACTGGGTGTTGGTCAATGGTGAAAGCGAAACCGGCGTCACCCTTCACCGGATGACCGCGCGCGCTGACGCTGGCGACATCATGGCGCAGGAGCGGGTGGCGATCACCGCCGAAGATAACGCCCTGACGCTGCACCGCAAACTGAACGCCACCGCCGAACAACTGCTGGCTGACAGCCTGCCTGCTCTGAAGGCAGGCCAACTGAGCGGTAAAGCGCAGGACCACAGTCAGGCGACGGTAGTGGGTCGTCGCAAACCGGAAGATGGCCGTATCGACTGGTCACAGCCTGCTGAGGTAGTTAACAATCTGGTCCGTGCGGTGACTGAGCCGTGGCCGGGCGCTTTCGGCTACGTTTGCTCTGCAAAATTCCTCGTCTGGAAAGGTAAGGTTCGTCACGATCAGCCTGCGGCGAAAGCCGGGACGGTGCTGTCAGTCAGCCCGCTGATCGTCGCCTGTGGTCAGGGCGCGCTGGAGGTGGTGACCGGACAGAGTGAAAACGGTGTCTACATGCAGGGATCGCAACTGGCCCAGACGCTGGGTCTGGTCAGCGGTGCTCTGCTGAGAAATCAGCCGGTGACCGCCGTCAAACGTCGCACCCGCGTACTGATCCTCGGCGTTAATGGTTTTATCGGTAATCATCTGACCGAGCGCCTGCTTAAAGATGACAACTTCGATATTTACGGCCTGGACATCGGTTCTGACGCCATCAGCCGTTTTGTCGGTCATCCCCGTTTCCAGTTCGTGGAAGGCGATATCAGCATTCACTCCGAATGGATTGAGTATCACATTAAAAAATGCGATGTGATCCTGCCGCTGGTGGCGATTGCCACGCCAATCGAATATACCCGCAACCCGCTGCGCGTGTTTGAACTCGATTTTGAAGAGAATCTGAAGATCATCCGCGACTGCGTGAAATACAAAAAACGCATCATTTTCCCTTCCACCTCTGAAGTGTACGGCATGTGTACCGATCCGAACTTCGATGAGGACAGCTCCAACCTGGTGGTGGGGCCGATCAACAAGCAGCGCTGGATCTACTCCGTCTCCAAGCAATTGCTCGACAGGGTTATCTGGGCCTACGGTGACAAAGAGGGGCTGCGCTTCACCCTGTTCCGTCCGTTCAACTGGATGGGGCCGCGTCTGGATAACCTCAATGCCGCACGTATTGGCAGTTCACGCGCTATCACCCAACTGATCCTCAACCTGGTCGAAGGCTCACCGATAAAGCTTGTCGACGGCGGCAAACAGAAACGTTGCTTTACCGACATCAGCGACGGTGTGGAAGCACTGTTCCGCATTATTGAAAATAAAAACAATAACTGCGACGGCCAGATCATCAACATTGGCAACCCGGACAATGAAGCCAGTATCAAAGAGCTGGCTGAGCAGCTGCTGGCAAGCTTTGAACGTCACCCGCTGCGCAACCAGTTTCCACCGTTTGCCGGTTTCCGTGATGTCGAGAGCAGCAGCTATTACGGCAAAGGTTATCAGGACGTGGAGCACCGCAAACCGGCTATCCGCAATGCCCGTCGCCTGCTGAACTGGACGCCGGAGGTGACGATGGATAAAACCATCGACGCCACGCTGGACTTCTTCCTGCGTACCGTTGACGGGGTGGAAGAGAGCAAATGAGAAAAGTTGGCCTCCGTATAGATGTTGATACGTGGCGGGGCACCCGTGATGGGGTGCCAAAGCTGCTGGAAATCCTCAGTTTACATCGCACTCAGGCCACTTTTTTCTTCAGCGTCGGGCCGGATAACATGGGACGCCATTTATGGCGTCTGCTGAAGCCGAAATTCCTGTGGAAAATGTTGCGTTCCAATGCCGCCTCGCTGTACGGCTGGGATATCCTGCTGGCCGGTACTGCCTGGCCGGGGCGCAACATTGGCAAAGGGCTGGCAGAAATCATTAATGCCACGGTGGATCATCATGAAGTGGGCCTGCATGCCTGGGATCATTTTGCCTGGCAAACCTGGGCGGGCGTCTGGCCGCCGGAGCAGCTGACGCGCCAGATCCGACTGGGTCGCGATGCGCTGAGTGTCATCTCTGAACAGCCGGTCACCTGTTCTGCCGTTGCTGGCTGGCGGGCCGATCAGCGCACCGTTGATGCCAAAGAAGGTTTTCATTTCCACTACAACAGCGACTGCCGTGGCACTACGCCGTTTCTGCCGTTGTTAAGTGATGGCAGCACCGGCACGGTGCAAATCCCGGTAACCCTGCCGACCTGGGATGAAGTGGTCGGATCGACGGTCAGTAAAGAGGATTTTAACGCCTTTATCATCGACCAGATCCAGCAGGATCGCGGTACGCCGGTTTACACCATTCATGCGGAAGTGGAAGGGATTGTGATGAGCGATCTGTTCAGCGATCTGCTGACGCTGGCGGCGCAGGCGGATATTCAGTTCTGCCCGCTGAGCGAGCTGTTGCCTGAAGACCTGTCCAGCCTGCCGACAGGAAAAATAGTCCGGGGTAGTCTCCCTGGCCGTGAGGGATGGCTCGGATGCCAGCAATGAGTTGAGTAATTTTGTATGAAAATAATGAGAAATGGCTTTCTCCTTTTGCTGTTGTTTTCTCTTTACTATCTGATCCCATTAGAATTTCGCCATCTGTGGCAACCCGATGAAACCCGCTATGCGGAGATCAGTCGTGAGATGCTGGTCAGTGGAAACTGGGTGGTGCCGCACTTTTTCGACCTGCGCTATTTTGAAAAACCGGTAGCGGGTTACTGGATTAACAATCTCAGTCAGCTGATATTTGGCCACAACAACTTTGCGGTGCGTTTTGGCTCGGTGTTTTCCATCACACTGACGGCGCTGATGGTCTACTGGCTGACGCTGCGCATCTGGCGCGACCGGAACACCGCGCTGATGGCCGGGGTGATCTTCCTCACCAGCCTGCTGGTCTATGGCATAGGCAGCTATGCGGTGCTCGATCCGATGATCACCCTGTGGCTGGCGGCGGCGATGTGTGGCTACTGGCTGGCGGTCAATGCGCCGACCACCGGCAAAAAAGTGCTGGCCTGGCTGTTGATGGGCGTCGCCTGCGGCATGGGGTTTATGACCAAAGGGTTTCTGGCGCTGGCGGTGCCGGTGGTGGCGATCCTGCCCTGGGCTATCCACCAGAAGCGTTTTAAAGAGCTGCTGATGTTTGGTCCGCTGGCGGTAGTGGGCGCGGTGGCGATCAGTGCGCCCTGGGCGATTGCCATCGCACAGCGGGAGCCGGACTTCTGGCACTATTTCTTCTGGGTCGAGCATATCCAGCGCTTTGCTGAAGATAATGCCCAACACAAAGCGCCTTTCTGGTATTACCTGCCGATTCTGCTGCTGGGCTGCCTGCCCTGGCTGGCGATGCTGCCTGCCGCACTGCGGAACGGCTGGCGCGATCGGGATGAAAACAGCGGTAGCCTCTATCTGCTTTGTTGGGTGGTGATGCCGCTGCTGTTTTTCAGTATCGCCAAAGGCAAGCTGCCGACCTATATCCTGCCGTGCTTTGCGCCTCTTGCCGCGCTGCTGGCGCGTCAGGCGATGCAGCTGGTGTTGGTTAAAGGCAAAACGTTGCGGGTTAATGGCTGGATCAACCTGGTATTTGGCTTACTTTGCGTGGTCACCGTGGTTGTTGTCCTCGCGCCCTGGGGTGTTTCGAAGCATGCGCTTTATGGCTATCACGAAGTACTGAAAGTGGTGCTGGCCGGCGCGGCGTTTCTGGTGTGGGGACTGGGTGGTCTGCTGACGCTGAAAGCGCCGGAACAGCGCTGGAGCTGGGCCGCTTTTTGCCCGCTGGGGCTGGCGCTGGTGCTGGGACAGGTTATTCCGGACAGGGTGGTCGATTCTAAACAGCCGCAGGAGTTTATTCAGGGGATGAAAAGCAAAATCGGCTCAAGTCATTTCCTGCTGGCGAACAATCCGGGAATTGCGTCCGGGCTGGCGTGGGAACTGCAACGAAGCGATATTGTGCTCTATCAACAGCGCGGCGAAGTACAGTATGGCCTGAGCTATCCTGATGCAAAGGACAAATTTGTCTCTGATAGTGATTTCCCGCAGTGGCTGGAACAACATCGTCGCGAAGGTCAGGTGACGCTGGTTCTGCTGCTGTCGCGCGATGAAGTCAACAGCGGTAACGATCTGCCAAAGGCCGACTTCATTTATCGTCAGGGACGGCTGGTCATGTACCAGTACAACCAGACGCCATGAATATGCTGTTGATTGTGCTGGCCAGCCTGCTCAGCTGTGCCGGGCAGCTGTGCCAGAAACAGGCCGCTCACCACGGCCTGCTGAAGGGTAAAAAGCATCTGCTGTTCTGGCTGGCGATGAGTGTACTGCTGCTGGGCGTTGCCATGCTGGTGTGGCTGCGGGTGTTGCAGCATGTTCCGGTGGGTGTGGCTTACCCGATGCTCAGCCTGAATTTTATTCTGGTGGTCCTCGCGGCCCGCTGGCTATGGCAGGAGCCGGTCTCCCCGCGCCACTGGCTGGGTATTGGCCTGATTGTTGCCGGTGTGGCCGTGATGGGAGCGTACGCCTGATGGGGATGATTCTGGCACTATGCAGCGTGCTATTGGTCAGTGGCGCGCAGTTACTGATGCGCTGGTCAATGTTACATCTGCCCGCCATCAGTGAAGCGGGACTGTTTTTTCACGCCTTACTGGCGTTGTCACCGGCCGCTCTGGGATTAATCGCCGGGCTGGGTGCTTACGCGCTTTCCATGCTGTGCTGGTTGCTGGCGCTGCAACGCATCGCGCTGAGCAGAGCCTATCCGTTGCTCAGTCTGAGCTATGTGCTGGTCTGGGTTGCCGCACTCTATCTGCCCGGCCTGGACGAGCCTTTCCACTGGGGCAAGCTGGCGGGCGTGCTGTTGATCTTCTGCGGCCTGCTGCTGGTCTGCTGGCCTGAGGCGAGTAAAAAACGCTGAGTGGATCCTCGGTGCGGTTTTGGCCTGAATGGAAACGGACGGCAGTGACGTTAATTTTTGCTCGACGTCCCAGCCGCCTGCCCGCGAGTAAGCAGGCAGTCGATCACATTAAAAAAGAGGGATATCTTGCTAAAGGATTGTTTTATGAATTTAAGGATGATTGTCTTTGTATATAACTCAAGTCCACTCCTGGGAAGATCTCCCCCCATTACCGGCGGGATTTTTTCCTGGTTCAGCGAATCAAAATATATCAAGAAGCTCAATGAAGATATTATCAGCGCCCGATTGCCCTGGCAGGCGATTCTGGATCCGGGCGAGGCCGACAGTGAAGTAATAAAACAAATAGCGGATGTGATTGTTTGTGCGCCGGGTCTGAAATATCAATTTTTTAAAAATGGCTTTGATGGCGAGAAAATAATTTACCTGTCCACTATGGAATATGCAGCTTCAGACACGCAGCCTGTGCTCAAACTTATTCGGGCTTTATCGCGGTGATAACGCCACATCCTGAACCGCATTAAGCTGACTGTCATTATCCTTAACGAGTAGCGACCAACAGTGACCCCATTGCCAGCAAAAAAATCCCCGCTTTAATGTCTTGCTAAGTTTTCCCCGGCAGACTGACGCTATCTGAGTCTGACAGGAAATTCCACATGCCAGCCATGTCATCGGTTCACAGCGAACTGAGTAAAGTTCCGCAGGTCACGCTGTTTTTCTGGCTGATCAAAATGATGTCCACCACGGTGGGGGAAACGGCCGCCGACTATCTTAATTTTAACCCTGGCTTTGGTCTGGGCTTCACCTCGCTGGTGGCCGGGATACTGTTGGCGGTGGTGCTGGGGATGCAGATGCGCGCGCGTCACTCTGTCCCGGCCCTCTACTGGCTGACCGTGGTGCTGGTCAGCATCTTCGGCACGCTGGTCACCGATAATTTTACCGACTCACTGGGGATTCCGTTGGGCTACTCCACGCTGATGTTTGGTTCTGCCCTGATCCTGACCTTTATGCTCTGGCACCGCAGCGAAGGCACCCTGTCGATCCATTCCATCACCACACCTCTGCGCGAGGCCTTTTACTGGGCGGCGATCCTGTTCACCTTCGCGCTGGGCACCGCCGCGGGTGACTGGCTGTCAGAGGGGCTGAATCTGGGCTATCCGCTTTCGGCAATGGTGTTTGCCGTGGCGATAGCGCTGGTGGCGCTGGCCTGGTGGGGCTGCAAATGTAACGCGGTCGCCTGTTTCTGGCTGGCTTACATCCTGACCCGTCCGCTGGGCGCTTCAACCGGCGACCTGCTGGCCCAGCCGGTGGAGCAGGGAGGACTGGGCATCGGGATTGTCGAAATTAACGCCCTGTTTCTGCTGGCGATCGCCGGACTGGTGGCGTATCTCTCGCTGGCGGAGCGCAGCCGCCATTCCGTGTAACAGGGCAGGAGAACAGGATGCGGGTACTGTTAACTGAAGATGACGCCATGATCGGTGAAGCCGTGCGCGAAGCACTCAGAGCACAAAGCTATGCCGTTGACTGGGTAAAAAACGGCGATGAGGCGAATGCATCGCTGGCGGTGCAGCGCTATGACCTGGTGCTGCTGGATTTAGGCCTGCCCGGCCAGGATGGTTTCAGCGTGCTGGCAACCCTGCGCAACGGTGGGAATGAAGTTCCGCTGGTGATTATCACCGCCAGAGATGCGCTGGAAGACCGACTGCGCGGGCTGGATTCCGGCGCGGATGACTATGTGGTTAAGCCATTTGAAATGCGTGAGCTGCTGGCGCGTATTCGTGCGGTGCTGCGTCGTAAAGGCGGCATGTCCGGTCCGGTATTGAGTAACGGCATCATCAGCCTCGACCCTGCCAGCCATCAGGCGTTTACGGTGGATAAGGAGGAGGTATTTCGCCTCTCCAGGCGTGAATTCGCGCTGTTGCAGGCGTTACTGATTCGACCGGGAAAGCTGCTCTCGCGCAGTGAACTGGAAGAAAAAATCTATGGCTGGGGCGAAGAGATTGAAAGCAACGCGGTGGAGTTTTTCATCCATTCATTGCGCAAAAAGTTGGGTACAGAGGCAATCAAAAATGTCCGGGGCGTGGGATGGATGGTATCGGCAAACGCCTGAAAGAGTCGGTCCAGGCCCGACTGTCGTTCGGTTTGTGCAGCGCCATTATGCTGGTGGCACTGTTGACCGGCGGCATTGCTTTTTACTCTGCGCTGGATGAAGCGCATGAGTTACAGGACTCCTCGCTCAGTCAGATAGCCGAGCTGGCGAAAAATGGCGTACTGGCGGTGCGAGGCAGCAATCTTATTGGTCCCCCGATCCATGATGAGCGTGAGTCGCGGATCATCGTTCACTTTATGTTTGCGACCGGGCAACAGGGGCAAAAGGCGGAAGAAGGCTTTGTCCTGCCCTTTGCGTTGGCGGAAGGTTTCCATACGCTGCAAACCCATCATCATCTTTATCGGGTGCTGGTGCGTCAGCTGGATGCCGCCACCAAAGTTGCAGTGGCGCAGCGGGCTTCCGTACAGGATGAGGTGGCGATGTCGGGTGCGCTGCGCACCCTGCTGCCTTTTTTTGTTCTGGTGCCGGTACTGCTGGTGGTGGTGGCGGATTTGGTGAGAAAAATTTTTCGGCCGATCCAGCAGCTGGCGGTGGCGGTCCATCATCGCAGCGAGCTGGATACCACGCCGCTGACCACTGCCGGGATGCCGAAGGAGATTGTGCCTTTTACCCACGCTATTAACCGTTTGCTTGAGCGCGTTTCCCTTTCTGTGGAAGCACAACGACGCTTCGTTGCGGATGCGGCGCATGAACTGCGATCGCCACTGACCGCGCTGTCATTACAGGCTGAAAACCTGTCGGCAACCGCGCTGCCAGCGGAGAGCCAACGGCGGGTGATGCGTCTGCGTGAGGGCATTACCCGTGCCAAAAATCTGCTGGAACAGTTGCTGTCACTGGCCAGAGCGCAATCCCGTGAGACGCAGGCCGTCGCGCAGCGGCAGGTCGCGATTGATCGGCTGATAAGAGAAGTGATTGCCGATTTGCTGCCGCTGGCAGAAAAGAAAAACCTCGATCTGGGCATGTTGGAGAACAGTGAGATAGCGGTGGTGTGTCAACCGCTGGCGCTGGCTGGCGTGCTTAAAAATTTACTGGACAACGCCATTCGCTATACCCCTGAAAACGGACGTATCGACCTGCAGGTCCTCAGGGTTGACGGCCGGGTGGTGATAGAAATTGAGGATACCGGTCCGGGCATCCCGGCTGAAAAACGCCTGCGCGTATTTGATCCCTTCTACCGCATTGAGGGAAATGAAGCGACCGGGTCCGGGCTGGGATTATCCATTGTGCGCACGCTGCTGGACCGTATGCAGGGCGAAATTATACTACGTCCGGCAAAACGTGCACCCACCGGCCTGAATGTCAGAGTCACTCTCTGGCTGATGGCATCATCGTAAGGAGTGACCATGCTGTTACCACAAGCGGCCTGGGAAAAGGCCAACCTGCTGCTTTTCTCGCTGATTAATGCCCCGGCCAGTCCCGGAATGACCATGCTGGCACTGGGTAATCTCTTTGCCAATTGGGTGATTTTTCTCTTTCCTCTGCTGCTGCTGGCGCAGTGGTTTTTTGGCGCTGAGCAGGGTAAACGCCTGGCGTTGAATGCCTCAGTCAGCGTGGCGATAGCGCTGCTGTTCAATCTGGCAATCGGCCTGCTGTGGCAACATCCACGGCCTTTTATGGTCCCTGTCGGACACCATTTTCTGGCTCACAGTGCGGATCCTTCCTTTCCCAGCGACCATCTGTCGGTGGCTTTTGCCGTCAGCTTCAGCCTGCTGGCAACCAGCCGCTGGCTACAGGGCGGCACAGCACTGGTTTTAAGCCTGGGAATTGCCTGGGCTCGAATTTATCTGGGGGTGCATTTCCCGCTCGATATTCTGGGTTCAGCGGTGGTGGCCCTGATGGCGGTTTATCTCTGTCGACGAAATACCCGCCTGACCGACAGGGTTTATCTTTGCCTGATGACGATTTATCAGTGGCTGTTTTTACCGGCGATTAAAAAAGGCATATTCAGGTAACCATTAAATTCATTTTGTTACCATTTAATTCAGTCTGGCCCGGTTGAATTTATTCAACAGGGTGATGTTACTCTCCTCCGGCTAAAAAAGATGAAATAGCCTGGTGTTGTCGGTATATTTGCCCGCGATTCCTGCGTTCGTTTTTATGGAGAAATAACATGACCCTTCGTTACTGGCTGTTGTCAGCGCTGCTTGCCGTTTCGACGAGCTGCGCCGCAACCACCTGGCCCCTCGAAATTACCGATATGGATAATCAGAAGATTACCCTCAGCCACGAGCCTCAGCATATTATCCTGCAGGACGGGCGGGATATTCTCGCTCTGGCGCTGCTCGATCGGGAAAATCCATTTAAACGGCTGGTGGCATGGAATAACCTGCCCAAAAAACAGGACCCTCAGACCTGGGAAGTATTAAAGAAAACCTGGCCCGCCGCCGGTAAAATTATCGATATGGGCTTTAATGACCAGGGGCAGGTTAACCTGGAAAGCGTGATTGCCGAAAAGCCGGATTTGATGATTGCCCAGCTGCGCGCGAAGCCCGCGTTGCAACAAACCGGCGTGCTGACCACCCTGCAAAAGCTTAATATTCCGGTAGTTTTTATTGACTATGAACTGCACCCGGCGCAAAACACCGCCAACAGCATCACCTTACTGGGCGAGATCCTGAATCAGCAGGCACGGGCTAAAGCCTATACGGATTTCTATCATCAGCACTGGGATGCGCTGCAACAACAGATAGCCCAGGTTAAGCAGAAGCCCACGGTATTTATTGAGCCGATTGCGGGCAACAGTGATAACTGCTGCTTTACGCACGGACATAACGGCTGGGGTGGGCTGGTTGAAGCGGTTGGCGGTAAAAACATTGGCTCCAGCCTGTTGCCTGGCGCATCAGGTTTTGTGGCGCTGGAAAAAATTATCGCCATGAAGCCGGATGTTTATATTATGTCCGGCTCGGCGCGTCCGAATAAAAACGTGCTGCCGTTTGGTTATAATACTTCGCCTGACGCCGTGGCGGTGACCTTTAATAAACTAGTTGCCCGTAATGGTCTGCAACAAATTACGCCGGTAAAAGAGGGCAGGGTATATGGCGTTTACCACCATTTTTACAACCACCCTTATAATATTATTGGTATGGAAATTCTGGCGAAGGATCTTTATCCGGCACAGTTCAGCCATCTTAATTCCACCGCAGATTTTCACCAGATTATTTCCAGATTTACTCATCTGCCCGACGATAAGGTCATACTGAGTTATTCTGCACAGCAGAAATAACGGGCAGTGATTTTCCTGTTTAAAAGGCGACGGTTTGTCGCCTTATTGCGTTATTATCCACTGAATAATATTTCCTTCTGGCTGGATAAATCATGTCGCCTGTTTCGCCCCTGCTCGACGTGCAGGATATTTATTTTATGCAGGACGGTACAACCTTGTTGCAGCCGGTTTCACTGACCCTGAATGCCGGTGAATCTCTGCTGGTGACCGGTCCGTCAGGCAGTGGAAAAAGCACGTTGCTGAAAATCCTCGCCTCGCTGCTTGAACCCTCAGGCGGCCAGATCCTGTTTAAAGGCCAGCCGTCCGGCAGTATCAGGCCGGAGCATTATCGTCAGCGGGTTTCTTACTGTTTTCAGACGCCGGTGCTGTTTGGTGACACGGTATATGACAATCTGGCGTTGCCGTGGCAAATCCGCAAGAAAACGGTGGACAGCGCCAGAATTCGCTATGGCCTGCGGCAGATGGACCTGCCGGAAACCATTCTGGCAAAAAAACCAGAGCAGCTTTCCGGCGGCGAAAAACAGCGGGTGGGATTATTACGCAATCTGCAATTTTTACCTGATGTGCTGCTGCTGGATGAAATCACCAGCGCGCTGGATGAAGAGAACCGGCAACGAATTAATCAACTGATCGCCAGCCTGGCGGCGGAGCAGGGCGTGGCGACGGTCAGTATCAGTCATGATGTGGCGGAAATCCGCCAGGCAAAACGTTTGCTCACCTTACCTCAGCCCGGCGGGAGTCACATTGATGAATCAGCATAATATTACTGACAGCTCATTGCTGCTGTCGCTGCTGCTGGTGGTGGTGGCACTGCTGGTCAGCGGTAAAGAAAAACTGGGGCTGGAAAAAGACATCGTCTGGAGCGTAGCGCGGGCCGTGGTCCAGCTGGTGGTGGTTGGCTATGTGCTGAAAACCATTTTTGATTTGAACAATGCGTTACTGACGGTGCTGATGGTGCTGTTTATCTGTGTTAACGCGGCCATTAATGCCCGTAAGCGCAGCCGTAATATTGACCATGCTTTTATTCTGTCCTTTGTCGCTGTCACCCTCAGTACCACGCTGACGCTGACCATTCTGTTGGTCAGCGGCGCGATTGAATTTGTGCCAATGCAGGTGATCCCTGTCTCCGGCATGATAGCCGGAAATGCGATGGTGGCGGTGGGGCTCTGTTACAGCAATCTGAATCAGCGCTTTGCTGATAACCGGCAGAAAATTATGGAAATGCTCAGTCTGGGGGCGTCGGTGAGGGTGGCATCCGGCACCCTGGTGCGTGACAGCATTCGTGCGGCGATGATCCCAACCGTGGATGCCGCTAAAACAGTCGGACTGGTCAGTCTGCCGGGAATGATGTCCGGGTTGATTTTTGCCGGAATCGATCCGGTGAAGGCGATTAAATATCAGATCATGGTCACCTTTATGCTGCTCGGCACCGCCAGTTTCTCGACCATTATTGCCGGTTATCTGGCCTCGCGGCGTTTCTTTACCGCGCGGGCGCAGCTGAAACAGCAGCGTTAAGCAGGCCGACACCGCCTGCCGTGGGTTCAGCGGCGGTGTCGGTCAGCAGGCGACGTCAGGATTGATGGTACTCTGCTTTAGCCTGACTGTTGGCGTCACCGTCTTTACTGACCTTGTCGTGCGGCTGCTGATGCAGTTCATTTTGTGCCCCTTCTCCCAGGTCCCACGGATAATTCTCGTGCAGTTTATTGGGATTCGGATGCCAGCTGGCGGGCGTCAGCAGCCAGACGCTGGCGTTTTTTTCCACGCCAGCCACGGCGACTCCCTGGCTTAAAGCAAACAGAGAACAAGCGCCGAACAGAATCGAGAGGAGTGTACGTTTCATCATGGTCACCTTTTCATGTGTGTGTTGTTTTGACCTGATGATTATCCCGCACGGGCAGTGACCCGGCCGGGTCATCTGCATGACAATTCTGACAGGTAGCGCCCGCCCGAACCGGCTTCAGCGGGGCTGTCGGGAGGGTGGGGGGCAGGTTCGGCAGTCGTAGCGTGAACTGGCTACCCCGGCCCGGCTGGCTGCTGACCACCACTTTGCCGCCATGCAGCTCGGCAATGGTTTTAACGATAGCCAGTCCCAGCCCGGTGTTTTCGGCATTGCTTCTGGCGGCATCAACCCGGTAAAAACGGTCCAGAATGTGCGGCAGATGCTCTGCTGCCATCCCTTCACCATCATCCGTTACGCTCAGACAGGTGGTGTCTGCTTCACGTCGCGCACTGAGCATAATATGGCCGCCGGGCGGAGTGTGTCGGATAGCATTTGACAGCAGGTTAGCCAGCGCGCGTTGCAGATGGAGCGGGTCGGCGTGAAAGATCACCTCACCTTCGCAGCGCAGGGTGATCTGCTTATCTTCGGCCAGGATCTCGTAATAACCGATCAGCCGCGCAAATTCGTCCGCACTGTTAAGCCGCTCAGGGCTGAGCGGTTCACTACTGTTATCGGCCCTCGCCAGAAACAGCATCGAAGAGATCATCCGTGACAGCCGTTCACCTTCCTCCACGATGGCTGCCAGGGTGTCGCGATACTCCCTGATGCTGCGATCCTTACTCTGCGTCACGCTGGCTGCGGAGATCAGATTGTTGATTGGCCCACGTAATTCATGGGCGATATCAGATGAAAAGCGGTTCAACTGCGTAAACGACGCTTCCAGTCGGGTCATCATGCCGTCAAAAGAGGCGGAGAGGGCACTCAGTTCAGAAGGCCAGCGCTGTGTGGCCAGCCGGGTGTGCAGATCGTCCGCGTGGATGTTTTCCATTTCACGGCTGATGGTCCGCAGCGGTGAAAGGCCCCGGCGAGCCAGCCAGTAGCCCAGCGCGGCAAAACAGGCAATTGCCAGCGCGGCGGCGAGCTGCATCTGCGCCCAGTAATTTTCAATAATGGCATTATTGCGTGAGACGTTCAGCGCGGCCTGCACCAGCCAGGGCTGATGGTTTTTCAGAATAAAATTGGTGGAGGTAATCAGATATTTTTCATGGACTTCACCCTGATGATAGCGCCAGGTGTCATAGCGAAAATCCGTGGTGGGTGGTGGGAAGTCCTGCTGCGGCACAAGCATATTTTTAGACTGCGACCAGACCCGGCCATCCGGGCTGATGATCCGCAGCGACAGCCGTTCCTGCTGCACAATAAATTCAAACAGTTCCTTTTGCCACTGCTCCTGCGGACCCTGACGCTCACTAATGGTGGTGGCGATTTCCTGCTGAAAACGCAGTGTACTGCGCAGTTCGTTTTCATCTTTCTGCCCAAGCTGACTGCGCATTGTGTGGTAAAGCAGACCGGAAACGCTGTACAGCACCAGCGCCATCGCCACGGAAAAAAACAGCGTCAGCCGCAGAGTGATCGGCACGCTACGGGGTATCAGCATCGTCTCTCTCTTCCAGCACATAGCCGGCACCGCGAATGGTATGCAGCAGTTTCGGCGCATAGCCATCGTCTATTTTGTTACGTAAACGACGAATGGCGACGTCAATCACATTGGTTTCCGGGTCAAAATTCATGTCCCAGACCTGCTCGGCCAGCACCGTGCGCGACAGCACCTCGCCGGTGCGGCGCATCAGCAGACTCAGCAGCAAAAACTCTTTCTGTGTCAGCTCAATGCGGTTACCGGCACGGGCAACGCGATGACGCAGAAAATCAAGCGTCAGATCGGCAATCTGCAACATCGACTCTTCTGCCGCCGGGGTGATGGCCGCCTGGCGGCGTAAAATCACCCGCGCCCGCGCCAGCAGCTCACTGAATGAGAAGGGCTTAATCAGGTAATCTTCTGCGCCCAGCTCCAGTCCACGCACGCGGTCTTCCACTAACAGTAATCTCATGGTTCCTACACCGAATGGGAGACCTCCGTCAGCCGCTGATTAGCACGGTCAAACAGCAGGTAAAGCACCGGGGTAATAAACAGGGTGATCAGCTGGGAAAACAGCAGTCCACCGACAATTGCCACGCCCATCGGCTGGCGCAGCTCGGCACCGGCTCCCCAGCCGAATGCGATGGGCAATGCCCCCATGATGGCGCACAGCGTGGTCATCATAATCGGGCGAAAGCGTTGCAGACTGGCCTGCATAATGGCGTCGTGCGCGCTCAGTCCCTGTTCCCGTTGGGCGGCAAGGGCGAAGTCGATCATCATGATGGCATTCTTTTTTACGATGCCAGTCAACAGCAGGATGCCGATCATGGCGATAAATGTCAGATCAAGTCCCAGCAACCTCAGCGCCAGCAGCGCGCCCACGGCGGCAGAGGGCAGTCCCAGTAAAATGGTCACCGGATGGATCCAGCTTTCATAGAGCACGCCAAGAATAACGTAGATTACCGCCAGCGCCAGTACGATCAGCCAGATCTGGCTGCTTTGCGACTGCTGATACAGCGCCGCCTGACCTGCATATGTGCCAAACACCGAAGCGGGTAGCTGAATGTTTTGCTGCGCGTTGCTGATTGCCTGGGTGGCATCAGAAAGGGATTTTCCCGGTGCCAGGTCAAACGACAGCGTGATCGCCGGTAACTGTCCCTGATGATTGACCGCCGTGACCCCCTGAGAGCGGCTGATGTGGGTGAAGGTGGTGACGGGCAGCAGCGTACTGGCCGACGAGCGCACGTAAATCTTCGACAGGTCGCTCTCGTTTTGTCGAAACGGGCTTTGCACTTCCATGATCACCTGATAGCTGTCTTCGGGGGCATAGATGGTTGAAACCTGTAATGTACCGAAGGCCGCATAGAGGTTGTTTCTGATTTGCGCGATATCCACCCCCATCAGCGAGGCTTTATTGCGGTCAATCACCAGATCGGCCTGCAAACCGTTCAGTTGCGCATCGCTGTTAAGCCCGACAAACACGCCGCTTTTTTGCATTTCCGCCATCAGCTTATTACTCCAGTCGTTCAGCGAAGTGCCCCCACTGCTGTTGACCGATTGCAGCGTGTACTGGTAGCTACTTTTGGCGCTGCGTCCCCCGACTTTCAGGTTCTGCACCGGGCTGTAAAACACCTTTATTCCCGGCAGGTAGGCAGTATCAGCGCGCATTTTTTGCAAAACCTGCGCCAGCGGCGGGCGCAGGTTTTGATCTTTCAGAGTCAGGTTTAACTGGGTGGTGTCATGATCGACTTTGGTGACGATATCGCTTACCGCCGGGTCCTGTTGCAGGGTGGCTCCCAGCTGTTGCGCCACTTTCAGCCGCCCCTCCCAGGACATGTCCTGCGGCGTATCAATATTGGCGGTGACCTGGCCGATATCCTCCTGCGGGAAAAAACCTTTCGGCGCGGTCTGGTAGAGCCAGCCGGTAAGCAGTACCGTGGCCAGCGCGGTCAACAGCATAACCGTACGATGATCGACCGCCCATGCCAGCGCTCTGCCATAGCCCTGCCGCGTGGCTTCAAAGTAACGTTCAAAGCTGCGGCTCCACGCCGGTTCAGGACGGTTTGGCTTCTGATGTCTGAAAAGCAGCGGCACCAGCAGAGGAATGAGAGTGAGCGAGGCGGCGGCGGAGACCAGAATAGCCAGCGATACCACCCAGGCAAACTCATGGAACAGCAGGCCGAGGGTCCCCGGCATAAAAAAGATCGGAATAAAAACGGCAACCAGCGACAGGGAGATGGATACCACGGTGAAACCCACCTCTTTTACGCCCCGCAGAGCAGCCTGACGTGGCGGCAACCCTTCTTCCAGATAGCGCATGATATTTTCCAGCACCACGATGGCATCGTCCACCACCAGACCGACAGCAATGGTCAGGCCCATCAGCGAGATGTTGTCGAGGCTCAGCCCGCACAGCGACATCAGCGCAAAGGCCCCCAGCAGCGAAACGGGTACGCTCAGCGCCGGGATCACCGTGGCGCGCGCGTGGCGCAGGAACAGCAGGATCACCATGACCACCAGCGCAATAGTCAGCAGCAGAGTGATATTGACATCGTGAATGGCGTTGCGAATGGAGACGGAGCGGTCATTGAGCAGTTGCATATGCACCGAGGCAGGCATCTGTGCCTGTAATCGCGGGAGCAACTGATGAATGGCGTCCAGCGTGGCGACAATGTTGGCACCCGGCTGGCGGTTCACATTGAGTACGATTGCGGTGTGGCCGTTAACCGAGCTGTAGCTTAGCGTATTTTCAATGCTGTCCTGCACCGAGGCGACATCCGACAGCCTTACCGGTTGGCCGTTGCGCGTGGCAATCACCACCTTGCTGAAATCGGCGGCATTCATCAGGTCGCCATGCGTTTGCAGCATCAACATCTGGCGTTTGCCATCCAGTTCGCCGATGGGAGAATTATCGTTGGCCGCCTTCAGTGCAGTTTGCACCTCCTCCAGCGTCATATTGGTGGCCGCCAGTTTGTCAGGGTCAATCTCTGCGCGTACCGCATAGCGTTTCTGCCCGATCACATCCACCCCGGCCACGCCTTTCAGCGTCGAGAGTGCCGGTGATATCAGGTCGTCTGAAAAGCGATTGAGATCGGAAAGCGTCATTGAAGGTGAATCAATACCAATCTGTGCAATTGGCGCATCCGCCGGATTGACCTTTTTGAATGACGGCGGCGTGGTCATCTGCGCAGGCAGTTTTTTCATCGTCTGGTAGAGCGCGGACTGCACGTCCACCGCGGCCGAATCGATATTTACCGAGGGATCAAACTCCAGCACGATAGTTGTTGCACCCTGGAGGCTGGTGGAGGTCAGCATCGACAGGCCGGGCAGGGTGGAAAGATTTTTCTCCAGCGGCGTGGCGACGGAAGAGGCCATGGTTTGTGGGCTGGCCCCCGAGAGCGAGGCGTTGACCTTGATGGTTGGCGTATCGAAAGTCGGCAGCGCGGCAACCGGCAGGTTTATCCAGCAGACAATACCGGTAACGATCACCGCCAGCCACAGCAGCATGACGGCGACCGGTCGTTGCAAACAGCATTCAGATAATTTCATTGCTGCTGCCCCGCTGCCGGTCTGTCCTGAGCCAAGACAACCGCCATACCGGGCCGTAAATTATTTGCTCCCTCCAGTACCACCTTTGTCCCCTGTGGAACCGCGTCAACCACCGCCATCTGCTGCTGAATACACAGCAGTCTGACCGGCAGGGTGTCGGCGCGTCCCTGCTGATTAACCACAAAGACAAAGTGACCATCAGGCCCGTTCTGGATGGCCTGAGGCGGTAGCACCACGGCCTGCGGCGTGATGCCTGCGTCCACGGTCACCACCTGAAATACCCCCGGCCATAGCAGGTGTTGCGCGTTGCTAAAACGTGCTTTCAGATTGATGGTGCCGCTGTCGGTGCTGACGCCATTGTCGATAAAATCCAGCGTGCCGGTCACCGGCTTGCCCTGCGCATTTTTCACCGATACCTGCACCGGGCCGCTGGCCTGGGCAGCCAGAACCTTATTAAGATCCTGTTCCGGCAGGGTAAAAGCAACGCCTATGGGATCGAACTGGTTGACCGCAACCAACGGCAGCGTGCTGCCCGGCTGCACCAGGCTACCGGAATGGACGTTCAGCGCACCGGTTTTACCACTGACCGTCGCGCTGATACGGGTGTATCCCAGCTGCACCTGCGCACTTCGCACGTCCTCCTGCGCTGCCGTGTATTGCGCGCTGTACTGCTGGAGCGTGCTTTGCAATATGTCCCAGTCTGAAGCGGAGAGATAGTTCTTTGCCCGCAACGCCCGACTGCGATCCACATCACGTTGGGCTTTGTTCAGTAGCGCTTTTGCTTCTCCCTGCGCGGCGATCGCATGGCGTAGCGTTGCCTGCTGGCTGCTGTCTTCCAGCGTAAACAGCAGCTGCCCCTGCCTGACAAAATCCCCCTCGTTGAAGGCAACGGATTTCACCGTACCGGTGAGTTGCGCCTGCACATCCACCTGATTAAGCGAAACGACATGTCCCTGAGTGATAAGCCTGAGCGGCAAAGGTTTAACCTGCGCGGTGACCAGACTGACCCGCGTCGGCGGAGGCGCTGAGGCCGGGGCGGCGGCGGCAGGTGCCTGCGGCCAGAAATGGAAAAGTGCGGCACCCAGCGCTGAGGCGGCCAGCAATAAATAAACTTTCGAGGCGTTGCTCATGGCAATAACTGTCCCAAAACAGAGTTATGCCACTATAGCGGGGCGAACCCGACAGCCAGCCTGGGGAGAAAATGACAATTTTGTCATCTGCCGGCAACGGTTGAGGGTGGAGGCGGGTGATTGCCGCAGCGGCGGCCGGAGGGTAAAACGGCAACAAAAAAGGCCGGAAATCCGGCCTGGTTTTAAGACAGGGCGTTGCGGTTAACGACGGCCTAAAATCTTCGCAGCGAGGAAGCCAACGCCAGCGGCAATCGCCAGTGAAACGAATGGCGAATCCTGGGTTTTACTCTTCACGCAGTCCAGTGCGTCATCCACCGCGTAGGATGCGCGGGCGGCTTTCTGGCGCACACGGCCTTTGAACTCATGCTCCGGAGATTCAACGGCTTTTCCAAACTCTTCCTGACCGATACCCAGGGCTTCTTCGGCTTTGTCTTTCGCTTTATCTGACAGACTCATACTGACTCCTTCTGATGGCATGATTTCCTGATAAATGAACTTAAAGCGTAGACGATTACGGCCAGCTTACCGCTGCGGTTGTGTATAAAAGTATGACTGGCCTTTACGCTGGCGGCCCTTTCAGTGCGACTTCATGCCTGCGGCGGTCATCATCATCCGAAACAGGGTGGCCACCACCCCCAGCGCCATAACGCTGGCGATGTAAATTGCCACCATCCACAGAATACGTTGCCACGCCGGGGATTTACCGTCCTGCTGAGTCTGATTTTGTACTCTCATCCTCTTCTCCTGCCGATCTGTTTGTGCACTTAGTATCAGTTAACGGGCCTGTCGGCCCGTTCCGTCAGTGATAGCCTTCATCCGGTTTGATTTTTCCGCGGAAAACGTAGTAGCTCCAGAAGGTGTAGACCAGGATCACCGGAATAATCAGCAAGCCACCCACCAGCATAAAGCCCTGACTCTGGGGGGGCGAGGCGGCCTGCCAGATGGTGATATTGGGCGGAATGATATTCGGCCAGACGCTGATGCCAAGACCGGTAAAACCAAGGAATACCAGTGCCAGCGTCAGCAGAAATGGCAAGTAGTGCGCATGACGTCGTAGCGCACGCAGCAATCCCCATGCTGACAGCAGTACCAGAATCGGCACCGGTAAAAACCAGAACAGGTTTGGCAGAGTAAACCAGCGGTGCATGATGTCGGTATGCGTCAGCGGAGTCCAGATACTGACCACCGCGATGATCACCAGCAGCGTCAGCAGCAGAGGTTTCGTCAGGGCGGTCATTTTACGGTGCAGCGCATGTTCGGTTTTCATAATCAGCCAGCTACTGCCCAGCAGAGCATATGCCACCACTAAACCAAAACCACAGAACAGCGAGAAAGGCGTCAGCCAGCCCAAAGCCGGACCACTCCAGGTGCGTTTGGTGACCTCGAAACCGTTGATGAACGCGCCCAGCACCACGCCCTGACTGAAGGTCGCCATCCAGGAGCCAACGATGAACGACTTATCCCAGAATGGCCGGTGCTGCTCGGTGGCTTTAAAACGAAACTCAAAGGCCACGCCACGAAAAATCAGACCTATCAGCATAATGGTCAGCGGCACCGCCAGTGCATCAGTAATCACCGCATAGGCCAGCGGAAAAGCGCCGTACAGTGCCGCGCCGCCCAGTACCAGCCAGGTTTCGTTACCGTCCCAGACCGGCGCGACGGTGTTTACCATCATATCGCGCTCGGTGGCATCCTTATTGAACGGAAACAGAATGCCAATACCCAGGTCGAATCCGTCCATCACGATGTACATCAACGTCGAAAAAACGATGATGGTGAACCAGATAATTGAGAGATCGATACCCATGTTATTTATCCTCCCCAGCGTTCAGTTTTTCCTGTACGGCAGACAGGGGACGTGAAGGGGTGTGCGAGGTGCCGGGACCGCCATCACCAGTATGATCGCCTTCGCCGGAGCGTGGGCCTTTTTTAATCAGATTAAACAGGTAGGTATAGCCCACGCCGAAGACCGACATATAGACCACGATGAAGGCGATCAGGCTGATACTCATATGCATCTCACCATGTGCAGAGACCGCATCTTTTGTACGCAGCAGACCGTAGACCACCCAGGGCTGACGACCAATTTCCGTGGTGAACCAGCCTGCAAGGATGGCAATCAACCCCGAGGGGCCCATCAACAGGGTGAACCACAAAAATGGCCGGGAGCTGTACATCCGTTTGCGCAGGCGCAGCCACAGGCTGATCACCCCCAGTAGCACCATCAGCATACCAAGGCCCGCCATGATGCGAAAAGACCAGAAAATGATGGTGGAATCCGGGCGATCCTCTTTCGGGAATGTCTTCAGCGCCGGGACCTGTTTATCCAGACTGTGAGTCAGGATCAGGCTACCCAGCATCGGGATCTCCAGCGCATATCGGGTTTTCTCTGCTGCCATATCGGGGAGGCCAAACAGGATCAGCGGCGTGGGTTCACCCGGCGGGTTCTCCCAGTGCCCCTCGATGGCCGCGATTTTTGCCGGCTGGTGTTCCAGGGTGTTCAGACCGTGAGCATCGCCGAGCATTGCCTGAATGGGGGAAACAATCAGCGCCATCCACAGCGCCATTGACAACATTTTGCGAATTGCCGGGGTATCATTTTTGCGCAGCAGATGCCATGCGGCAGAGGCACCCACAAAGAAAGCGCTGGCCAGAAAGGCAGCGGTGGACATGTGCAACAACCGGAACGGAAAAGAGGGGTTGAAGACAATCTTCAGCCAGTCGACCGGAACAACGATGCCGTTCTCAATAGCGTAGCCCTGCGGGGTCTGCATCCAGCTGTTGGACGCCAGAATCCAGAAGGTCGAGATAATAGTGCCCAGCGCCACCATACAGGTGGCGAAGAAGTGCAGGCCGGGGCCTACGCGGTTCCAGCCAAACAGCATCACGCCGAGGAAACCCGCCTCAAGGAAAAATGCGGTCAACACCTCATAGGTCAGCAGCGGCCCAGTAATGCTGCCTGCAAACTGCGAAAAACCGCTCCAGTTGGTGCCAAACTGATAAGCCATCACCAGACCGGAAACCACTCCCATACCGAAGTTGACGGCAAAGATTTTTGACCAGAAATGGTAGAGGTCGCGATAGTCCTCATTTCTGGTTTTCAGCCACAGACCTTCCAGCACGGCCAGAAAGCTGGCCAGGCCAATGGTGATGGCCGGGAAAATAATGTGGAAGGAGACGGTAAACGCGAACTGTATCCTTGCCAGGTGGAACGCATCTAATCCAAACATTGCTTACCTCTGTCAGACATACATTGCTTCTTATTATTGACCGATAGCCAGTAACAGGCGGCACAAGCAGCCCGTAGCAAATCGGTATTCCATTAAAGGCGTGATCCTAACACCAGTTCAGGAGAAGGAGTAGTAACAGTAATGTTGAACTGACCTGTAACAGCATCAATATTTGCGATGAATTGTTTCATCGTGCCGTTAATCAGTTGGTTGATACTGTTAATTCTTTTGTGGTTAATGATGCTTACATGTGAAAGTTATGTTTATTTTAGCCGGAAGGGCATTGAAATGCGGCGATACCAGTCAATGTTGATTGGCTTTGAGATCATAGTGATATGGTTAAATTTTATATGCTCAATATTTTATATAACATTTTTTCATTGCAGCAGGATGAATTGAAAATGAATTCGAACGAGTGGTTATTTTTGTTGTGATAATGTTTTTGTTTGGTTTTATTTTTTATAAATTGCTGTGGTTTTTGTTATTGGAGGGTAGGTGGTTTCATTGGTAAATAATTTACTGTTTGAACTTTTGTCAATGTTAAAACAGCCAGGCATATTTCGACGCTTACTGAATTCATTTGTTACATTTTGAATTGTTTTTATCGCTTTTTGTTGTCGGAGATCATGGTTAAACCCCTTTGGTTGTGAGGACTCTTTCAGTTCGCTATCACGGCGTGGTGATATAGCACTGGCTGATTGCCAGGGACAGGACCGCAGGCAGTCATTGCCGTCGAACAAAAATGGACAGAGAGGAAGATGATATGGATGTCAGAAATTCTCGTCATAACAGCGCTAAAACACTGGCTGTGATGGTTTATGTTGATTTTTCTTCAGCCATGCTGGAGGAGTTCAGCTGGTTGTATAAAAGCTGGATTTACAGTGGTTGTTACCGGCAGAGTGATTTACTGGTCGTACACCATCCACACTGTGAGAAGTATCTGCCCAACGATCCCGGCATTATTCTGGTGCCGCGTATGCCCACCGCAGTGGCAGGTTCGCCCTTTGAAAATTATCGCTACTTTAATTCAATAGGCTGTCTTTCTGGCGAGCCTGTTGATGCTGTTGCCAGACAGTATGATTTCCTGCTGCGCACGGATGCGGATGTTTTTCTTACCCGGCATCTTGCCGATTTCCGTCCCAGTTTTCCGGTTTTTGGCCGCGGGCTTTATCATTATGACGAGGATTTTCGACAAAAGATGCTGCGCTTCTGTCAGCGGCACGGCGTTGAGCATCATTATCGTTTTGGATGCGGTCACTCTTTGCTGGCCCCGACAGAGATTATGCTGCCTTTTTTGCGCCGTCAGATTTACTGGTGTCAGATATTGTTGGAGGAGTTCAGTCGGGACCGCGCAAACTGGGGTAAATGGCCGGGCTGGTATCGAGGAGTGAGTACCATGTATGCCGCTGAAATTGCCGCCAATGAAAATTACCGGCAAATGCTGCGTCACGGTCGTGAGCGCATTCTGGATGTGGAATGTGACCTCGACCAGGCTCTGGATGCAATGACTTACCATATTCATGCTGTACATACGTACAACTATTTTTCAAAGTTCCCCCTGCGTGAGGGGAGCTATCAGGCCATCGATCCTCAGTCACTCGATCGCAGCCGCATTCCGCAATATTGTCACTGGCTGGCAGTCACGCCAGTTGAGCAGGTAAAACGTGAGGTTGGCTATCCCTGGTAGCGACGATGTTACGGTTGTTTCAAAATTTTGATCCTCATCTCAAAATGTAAATTCCCCAGCTCCAGACCATTTCCGGCTCCCAGTGTTACCGTTAACATGTTCCCGGTAACACTGAATAAAAAATCACCTGTGCCCAATTGCCCGCGTTACCAAACCTGTTGGGTGAAAAATGATACCGTTTTCAGTCTGGGTCAGACTGTGCCTTCACCGGAGAAGATGATATGCCATTAGTCATTGTTGCGATTGGTGTAGTGCTGCTACTGCTACTGATGATCCGTTTTAAACTTAACGGCTTTATTGCGCTTATTCTTGTGGCGCTGGCAGTGGGCGTGATGCAGGGAATGCCAGTGAATAAAGTCATCGGCTCAATTAAGGCCGGAGTGGGGGGGACGCTGGGAAGCCTTGCTCTGATCATGGGCTTTGGTGCCATGTTGGGCAAGCTACTGGCAGATTGTGGCGGTGCACAACGCATTGCGGTCACCTTAATCGCGAAGTTTGGTAAACAATACATTCAGTGGGCGGTGGTGCTGACAGGCTTTACCGTCGGCTTTGCGCTGTTCTATGAGGTCGGCTTCGTATTGATGCTGCCGCTGGTTCTGAGCATTGCGGCGGCGGCGCGTGTGCCACTGCTGTTTGTTGGCGTACCGATGGCCGCAGCGCTGTCTGTGACGCATGGATTCTTACCGCCTCATCCCGGTCCGACAGCAATTGCTACGCTGTTCCATGCGGATATGGGAAAAACACTGTTATTTGGCACCATACTGGCCGTCCCAACGGTGATCCTGGCCGGCCCCGTTTATGCCCGGTTCCTGAAAGGTATCGACAAGCCTGTGCCTGAAGGACTCTACAACCCGAAAAAATTCAGCGACGCCGAGATGCCCAGTTTTGCTGTCAGCGTCTGGACTTCACTGGTGCCCGTGATCCTGATGGCTGTGCGCGCAATCGCCGAAATGGTTCTGCCAACGGGGCATGCACTGCTGCCCTATGCCGAATTTTTTGGCGATCCGATTATGGCCACATTGATTGCGGTATTGATTGCACTTTTCACTTTTGGTCTGAATCGTGGTCGCACGATGGATCAGGTGATGGCTACCCTGACCGACTCTATTAAAATCATCGCGATGATGTTGTTGATTATCGGTGGTGGGGGGGCGTTCAAACAGGTGCTGGTTGATGGCGGCGTGGATAAATATATTGCCGGGTTGATGGAAGGCAGCGCGGTGTCACCCATTCTGATGGCCTGGTCGATTGCTGCTGCATTAAGAATTGCTCTGGGTTCTGCCACCGTGGCGGCTATCACAGCAGGTGGGATCGTTGCGCCGATCATCGCGACCACCGGTGTAAGCCCTGAGCTGATGGTGATTGCCGTAGGTTCAGGCAGCGTTATTTTCTCGCATGTTAATGACCCCGGCTTCTGGCTGTTTAAAGAGTATTTTAATCTGACCATTGGTGAAACGCTGCGATCCTGGTCCGTGCTTGAGACCATCATTGCCGTCAGTGGCCTGTTGGGTTGTCTCGCATTACAGGCCATGTTGTAAATACTGCCTGATGACTGTCGGGACAGGATGATTTGTTCCGGCAGGCTATTACCAGTTCATTCTATAAAAATCCCCCTGCCATCGGTTTCGCTTTGATCTTCAGATAAGCAGTAGTAGTTGCTTAAAAATATGTTCTGCAAGTATACTATTGCATTGATATATTTTAATTTTTTTTACTAAAGCCAAATTTTTTTCGCCATTAAAAATAAAGCCTCTGCCTCGGCAAATTTGCTACATTTTGGGTGTGGACAGGACGACTTTCTGCCCTCATTAAACGCTCTGTGCGTTAAGCGGTTTAATTCATAAGGTTTTATTGAACTGTTTGAGGAATTTGCAGTATGGAAAGTGAACAAACTGAGGCTGTCCCGGACGTACCTGAGCTGTCGCTGAAGGATATTCCTCAGGCGATCCTGCGTCTGGGTGAACGTCTGGCAGAAACCAAATATCAGATTGATATTCTGGGTAAAACTGGCTGGGGTGAATTAACTGCGAACCTTCATGGCCTTGAAGCCAGCGGTGAGTGGGATGGCCCGGATGATGCACTGACCTTTTTCAGTAAAATTTTTCCCTTTGCTTTGTTGCCAACAGAAACGGAGCCGCTGGGTGTATTTCGTGTTCCTACAGGTCGGGTGATTGGTCGCAGCTGGCGCTGGTGGCCTGAACATCTCAATGCCAACAGTGAAACGCGTCTGATCGAGCATCTTAACGGCCCTTTTGCCGCAGAAAATACCTCTTTCTATTTCGTGGCCTCACTGGGCGTACTGCTGGCCGCTCAGGGGCAAAGCCGCGTCAACTATTGCCGTCAGCGCGATATCCCTTTCATCACCGCGCGGGTGAGCTATCTCAACTATCCGCCTGCCGACAGGTTCCGGCTCTATCACGTCAACAAAGGGGCAATACGGCAGAGTTGGGTGGTATTCAACGATCGCTATTTGCAGGTGGTACAGTGGCCGCGTATTACTCTGCCAGCACTCAGCACTTATGGTGTGCACAGTGCGACCTGGCCAATGACTTTCCCGCCTATCAGTCGGGTTTTTGACGAGCTGTACCATTCCCAGCCTGTGGAGGATTTTATTCTGCCCTGCGTCGACCTGGAAATGGTGAAGATGACGATCAGGGCAGAGCAGGAAGCGGAGAGGCGTGCCGTAAAACCAGTGAAAATGGCGCTCAGCGATATGGATATCACCAATATTCTGCCTGTCAGCCTGACGCTGTTCTTCTTTTTTATTCTGTCGCTGGTTGTGGCGGGCCTGACAGTAGGGGCGGGGGTAGCGGGTATGGCCAGCATGTTGGTGTGTGGCGTATCGGGTAGCCTGCTTTTATTTCTGGCAATGCCCGTTTTTCTGGTCAGCCGCCGTCATCAGCGTGATAGCCAGTCTGAACCTGATACGCCCCCTTTGCCTGCCGATGAACACTCTTCTGCCTGAAAGCCTTGTCGAAAATTCCCGTAATGTACAATCATCATCGAGTGACGACAGCAGAATGAAAATTTTCTCCTATACTTACATTTCTTTAGTCATCTGATAAATGTGAAGTATTACTTATATTTCAGGAAAAGAGAATGAAAATTATTCTGTGGATTATCGCCATCATCTTTATTGTCGGTCTGTTAACAATCACGGGCGTTTTCAAAATTTTGTTCTGAGTGACCAGGCGGCGTAACTAACTCTCATCATTACGATGGGAAAGTAATGCCGCCATAATTGAGTTGTGAATTGTGGCATCCTGAATAGAGGTAAACGTGTTATTTTCCTTTCTGCCTTTACTCTGGTCAGCAGTAAAGAGGCAATCTTTTAATGTGATCGGCTTATTGCAACTGGCACATACTGCCCCATGATGATCGCCAAATCTGTCACCCTGTGTGGTAAAAATTATCCTTGTGTGCCCGCATCGCCAGCAACGTATTCTCACGCCGGTACTCCTTCCTTTATCGCTCCTGATTTAGAGTAATCTTACCAAAAATCAACCGATGATCGATAAATATTGTTAATCATTTATATCCGGCCAGGGTTACAGATAACGGCATGATTAAGAAAGATTAATCAACATCTGTTACCCCGGCTGGTATTGATTAACGATAAAAATTGTTTTCTTTTTTTAATTTATTTCATTTCTAAGAACGAAATGTATCAGATGTTATAAAAATGTGATTGATGTCATTTTTATCATTTCTCTTCAACGGGTTGAAAAGATAAAAATTGATTTTTCAGGGTTTAATGCTGCGATTTATTGATTTGAAAAATGTTTTTTTAAAGATGTACAGGTCAGATTAACTTCCGGGGCAAAAAAACAGGTTTTTTTTCATAACCTTTTCTTTATTCATGAATTGTTTAAAGTAAATGACTATAATGCTCGCGCTTTAACATTATATTTTAAACATTTCATTGCGGCTGATGCGCATTTTGAAACAACACCTGGTGTATTTATTGTGAAGCTAATCAGATTCTCTTTACTTATGGCGGCACTGTCCGTCGGAATATCGACAACTGAGGTGGCACAGGCTCAGACGCTGGGTTCGGCTCTTACTTCGACCTGGCAGTCATTCAGCGATAAAGTCAGCACGACTTGGAACGAGCCACAGGGCTACGACCTGTATGTGCCTGCCATTACCTGGCATAACCGCTGGACCTACGACAGAGAAAAAACCGATCGCTATAATGAGCGTCCCTGGGGGGCTGGGGTTGGCCTGTCGCGCTTTGATGAAAAAGGCAACTGGAACGGATTGTATGCGATGGTCTTCAAGGATTCTTTCAATAAGTGGGAACCGTTCACCGGTTTTGGCTGGGAGAAAATCTGGCGTCCTTTGAATGATCAGAACTTCCGTCTGGGGCTGGGCTACACAGCAGGTGTTACTGCTCGTGATAACTGGAAGTATATTCCTGTGCCTGCGGTGTTGCCTCTTGCATCAATCGGTTACAGTAAGGCTACTTTCCAGATGACCTATATTCCAGGTACGTACAATAACGGCAACGTCTATTTCGCCTGGTTCCGCTGGCAGTTTTAGCGGCAATAAAAGGCACAATTTTTGATGTCAGCTAACGAAAAAGCGATATTTATCACTTTTTCATTGCTGGCTACTGGACAAAAGCCTCGGCAATTGCTGTACTAGCTAACGACACAGTTTAGTGTCCATTTTTCATGTAAAGGTAATATAGATGTCTAAGATTAAAGGTAGCGTTAAGTGGTTTAATGAGTCCAAAGGATTCGGTTTCATTACTCCTGAAGATGGTAGCAAAGACGTGTTCGTACACTTCTCTGCCATCCAGAGCAACGGTTTCAAAACTCTGGCTGAAGGTCAGCGCGTAGAGTTCGAAATCACCAACGGTGCCAAAGGCCCATCTGCTGCTAACGTTGCCGCTATTTAAGTTATCAGACAGAATTTTAAAAACCCGCCGAATGGCGGGTTTTTTTTTGCCCCTGATTCTGCTTTCTCATGCACCGTGCTGGTAATCAGCGTGAGAAAAATTGGTCAAGCCAGAGTACCACTGCCAGAATAGTGATCGAAGTGGCGATCACTTCACAAGGAGATTTGGGAAAGATATTCATTTTTCTTCTCTCTGAGACGTTGACTCAGGGAGTTTGGCCTGACTTTATTAAGGTAACATTAAACCTGAAAAGAATGATGTCAGAACCGTGGCTTAGAAGCCTTTACGATGAAAACTGTCCTGGGGTGGTAACAATAACCTGTTAAAGATGCCTTGCTGGCCCTGTTAACTGATTGTGCCCCAGGGCTGCCTGAAACGCGGAGGAAAATGATGAATATTCGGCTGGCGCATATCCGGGACAATTTTGCCCTGAGTGCATTGTTGACTGAGCTGGGCTACGAAAACACCGAAAGTTTTATTGAGCAGCGCCTTGCGCAATTGATCCATGATCAGACTGAACAGCTACTGGTAGCGGAGCAGGGGGACACCGTGCTGGGTTTTCTGTCGCTACACTTCATTCCACAGCTGGCACTTGCCGGTGATTTTGCGCGCATCAGCTACTTTTGTATTGCCGAGGGAGAAAGGAGTAAAGGTGCCGGGCAGCAGCTGTTGCAATACGCTGAAGCGTTGGCGCGAAAACGAGGATGTGACCGGATGGAGGTACATTGTCACGAACGGCGTATCAAAGCTAATCTGTTTTATGCCCGTGAAGGTTACAGTGAATCACCGCGCTACCTGATTAAAAACCTCAGCCAGTCTTAATCAGCCGACTGACCATTTCAATGCCGCAGTAGTGCCTGAGATCGATGCACGGGAAATACCACCGTTCCAGGCAAATGAAAGAATGTTCTGCAATAAATGAAAGGAGCCTTCAGATGAAAGTTGCAGCAGGGCAGTTTGCTGTCAGTCGCGAGTGGCTGGATAACGCCGGGACGATCATGTCGTTAATGGCAAAGGCTCTGGCTGGTGATGCCGATTTACTGGTGCTGCCCGAGGCCGTGCTGGCTCGTGATATTGCCGATGCGGACTGGGCAGTGAAGGCGGCTCAGCCGCTTGATGGTCCTTTCATGACTAAAATCTGCGCGGCCAGCAGGGGAAATAACCTGACCACAATCATGACCGTGCATGTACCGGCCAGCAACGGCAAAGCGCTGAATGTGCTGGTTGCCATCCGCAACGGAGAAATTGTCGGTCGCTACGATAAGCTGCATCTATACGATGCCTTCGCCATGCAGGAGTCCCGAAACGTTATGGCAGGTAACGTTGTTCCGCCGATACTGATGGTTGCCGGGATGAAAATCGGGCTGATGACCTGCTATGACGTGCGTTTCCCTGAGCTGGCTCGTCGTCTGGTAATGGATGGTGCCGATGTACTGGTGTTACCTGCGGCCTGGGTGAAAGGGCCTCTGAAAGAGATGCACTGGGAACTGCTGGTTACGGCTCGTGCGCTGGAGAATACCTGCTATCTGGTGGGCGTTGGCGAATGTGGGCCACGTAATATTGGTAACAGTCTCATCGTTGATCCATTAGGGGTGGCTATTGCTAAAGCGGCTGAAGGCCCTGCGCTGATCTTCGCTGATTTGGATCCTTCACGTATTGCTGATGCACGCAGACAGCTGCCCGTCCTGGATAATCTGCGTTTTTCCCGTCCGGAACTGGACAAATAATATTGGTGGTGCGATTCCACGCTTTCCAGCAGCGTTTTATCTGCTATCATTCAGCACTGCTTTGTGCAGATATTACTCTGTTACAGATTACGGTTGTATTGACCGGTGATCTACGCGTTAATACGGATTACTGTTATTGGCCTTGTCATTGGTCAGATGAAAAAAGAAGGTGCGTATGGAAGGTATCAGTATTGCCAAGCTGCTGATCATCGGTGCTCTGATTGTCCTGCTGTTCGGAACCAATAAGTTGCGTTCTCTCGGTGGCGATTTGGGCTCAGCGATCAAAGGCTTTAAGAAAGCCATGAGTGATGACGACACTTCCGCCAAAAAAACGCCAGCTAATGAAGATAAGCCCGCAGAGCAGGTTGCTCACAAAGAATAATCTTTTTGCTGTGCAGAAAAAACGGATGACTGCGTCATCCGTTTTTTGTGTCTGTAAAAAAGTGTAACCGACCCGGGTTTTAAGCCAGTCAGTTATTTCACTTCCAGACCTTTGGCCTGCATATCTGCATGGTAAGAAGAACGGACAAACGGCCCACAGGCGGCATGAGTAAAGCCCATTTCCATTGCCGCTGCTTTCATCTCATCAAATTCAGCGGGGCTGACATAGCGTTGCACCGGCAGGTGATGGCGGCTCGGCTGTAAATACTGTCCCAGGGTCAGCATGGTTACACCATGACGCCGCAGGTCGCGCATCACTTCAATAATTTCAGCATTGGTTTCACCCAGTCCGACCATCAAACCCGATTTAGTTGGGATCTCCGGGTGAGCTTCTTTAAAGCGCTCCAGCAGTTTCAGCGACCATTCATAGTTCGCCCCGGGGCGTACCTGACGATAAACGCGCGGCACGTTTTCAAGATTATGATTGAATACGTCAGGCGGCGTGGCATTCAGGATATCAAGCGCACGATCCATCCTTCCACGGAAATCCGGAACCAGTGTCTCAATTTTGATGGTTGGATTTTTCTCGCGAATAGCGCTGATACAGTCTGCAAAGTGCTGCGCACCCCCATCACGTAAATCATCGCGGTCCACGGAGGTGATCACCACATAACGCAGACGCATATCGGAGATAGTCTGCGCCAGTTTTTCCGGTTCACCGGCATCAGGAGCCACAGGACGACCATGTGCCACATCGCAAAACGGGCAGCGTCGGGTACAAATGGCTCCCAGAATCATAAAGGTGGCGGTGCCGTGATTAAAACACTCTGCAAGGTTGGGACAGGATGCCTCTTCACAGACGGAATGCAGGCCATTCTTACGCATGGCAGCTTTAATGCCCTGTATGCGGCTGGAGTCGGCCGGGAGCTTGATTTTCATCCACTCCGGCTTACGCAAAATCTCCGTGCGTTCAGTCACCACGGTTTTCACCGGGATCAGGGCCATTTTATCTGCATCACGGTATTTTACGCCGCGTTCCATCTGAATGGGTTTACTCATAATCTTGCAGGTTCCAGGTTGGCATGCGCTGTGACAGTCGCAAAAAATGCAAAGAGTTTTTTAACCGTATAAGGCACTGGCCTTAAACTTTTTTTGATAAAAGCGCAAAAATTATATCATTGCAGCGAGCGACTTGCAGCCAGCCGACGAGATAAAATGTGACGCAATTGTAAATCCGCACGGGCAGACCATCTTCATGGCAGCAATGATTGTTGTAGCCAGCTGACCGCTGTGATTTGCAGCTGTCGGGCAAAATTTTCCACCAGCAGTGGCTGCACATCAGCTGTCTGTACGCCGGGGGAAAATGCACTGAGTTGCGTCATTGTCATACCGACATAACCACAGGGATTTATCCGCTGAAAGGGGGCCAGATCCATATCAACATTCAGCGCCAGTCCGTGAAATGAGCATCCCTGGCGAATTCTCAGGCCGAGCGAACAGATTTTTTTATCACTGACGTATACCCCCGGCGCATCTGGCCTCGCCATCGCAATCACCCCAAAGTGAGCGAGTGTATCAACAACCGTTTGTTCGATGGCGGTCACCAGCTGCCTGACACCGATTTTTCGTCGCCGGATATCGATCATCACATACATCACCTGCTGGCCCGGCCCGTGATAGGTCACCTGACCGCCACGATCGCTCTGCATCACCGGGATATCTCCGGTCATCAGCAGATGCTCTGCCTTTCCGGCCTGGCCCTGAGTAAATACCGGCGGGTGCTCCACCAGCCAGATTTCATCAGGCGTGGACTGGCAACGCGTATCGGTAAAGCTGTGCATAGCCTGAGAGACATCAGCCCAGGGCTGAGTGCCCAGCTGACGGATCAATAACGTTTCCTCGTTCAAAACCCGCAGTCCGCTGTAAAGAGAGAAGGGAATAAGACACTGACTACGGGCGACAACCTGTCGCTCCGGTCAGTCGGACATTTACAGAACCATCCGCACGATTTCAATATTACCCAACTCTTCATACAGGATTTCAACCTGTTCAATATGGGTGGCAGTGATGGTGATTGAAACTGAGTGGTAGTTGCCTTTACTGCTGGGCTTGACCTCCGGAGAGTAGTCACCCGGTGCGTGACGTTGAACAACTTCAACCACCTGATCAACCAGCTCCGGCTGTGCCAGCCCCATGACTTTATATGTAAATGGCGTGGGGAATTCGAGCAGTTCTTTAAGATTGGTTTTCATACATTCTCCGGTAACGCTAAAACAAGGACTCCCGCCGCAGCGGGAGCCTGGATATCAGTTCAATATGGGGCGCATTCAGAGCGAAATCAAGCGCGACAGGGCGGTGGGATTATCCAAACCAGTGGTGGAACATCAGTTTGATGTAATCAATGATACGGCCAACAAAACCGCCTTCCTGTACTTCATTGAGCACGACCAGTGGGTGCTGCTCAATCGTTTTACCGTCCAGTTGGAAGTTGATCGAACCCACAACCTGATTTTTAGCCAACGGCGCATGCAGTTCGGTATTGGTCAGGGTATAGCTGGCTTTCAGATCTTTCATCCGTCCACGGGGAATTGTCAGGTAGAGATCTTTTTCCACACCCAGCTGTACGCGATCGCTGTTGCCAAACCAGACGGGTTCAGAGGCAAACTCTTTACCCGCTTTAAGTGGTGCGACGGTTTCAAAGAAACGGAAACCCCAGGTCAGCAGCTTTTTGCTTTCGGTTTCGCGGCCTTTGTAAGTATGTCCGCCCATCACTGCCGAAATCAGGCGCATCTGGCCTTCAGTTGCGGAGGCAACCAGATTATAGCCGGCGGCGTCGGTGTGACCGGTTTTGATACCATCCACCTGCAAGCTGGTATCCCACAGCAGGCCATTACGGTTCAGCTGACGGATATTGTTGAAGGTAAACTCTTTCTCTTTATAAACCGCATATTCATCAGGCACATCGCGGATCAACGCCTGACCAATCAGCGCCATATCGCGTGCAGAACTGTACTGACCATCAGCATCCAGACCATGAACGGTCTGGAAATGGGTGTTTTGCAAACCAATAGCTTTGACATAGTTGTTCATCAGACCGACGAACGCATCCTGGCTGCCTGCTACGTAATCGGCCATGGCCACACAGGCATCGTTACCTGATTGCAGTACGATCCCCCTGGTCAGCTGCGATACCGGAACACGATCGCCAGGCTTCAGGAACATCAGCGAAGAGCCCTTGAATACCGGATTACCCGTAGCCCAGGCGTCTTTTCCAACGGTGACCATATCTTCCTGATGGATTTTTCCTGCTTTTACAGCCTGACCAATAACATAGCTGGTCATCATTTTGGTCAGACTGGCCGGATCGCGGCGGGCATCGGCATTTTTCTCTGCCAGAACTTTGCCGGAGTTATAGTCGATTAGCACATAGGCTTCAGCATCAATGTCAGGCACGCCGGGGATCATTGTTTTAATGTTCACGTCGTCGGCGTAAGCAAAGGTGGTCAGGCTGAGGGCAATCAGTGAAGCTGCCGTCAGACGTTTGAGCAGTTGGGGGGAGGTCAGAGTGTTCATGTTCAGGACGACAACATCCGTGGTTAGTTAAAAAAAAGTGACTCACTATAGCAAAAGCAGTCCTGTCCGGCATCCGTCTTTATCGGCCCAGCCTGAAGGGCACGGAAGGATGCCGGGCAGTATTACATTTTGTCAGAAGCAACCGTAATAAATGATGACTGGTTCGCCTCGCTGGACAGACGCTGTTGCAATGTGCTGGCCTGCTGACGTGAACGGAAATGCCCAAGCTGAACGCGCCAGACATTGTTGTGATTTTCCACCGAACCCGGCACACCAAACTTTTTGCTCAGTGTGTTAAGTAGCTGATGGGCGCGAGCGGGATCGCTAACGGCACCAACCTGTACCGTCCAGTTGGTCGCTGCACTTGAGGTGGAAGGAGCAGAAGCGGCCGCCGGGGCTGTCGCCGCAGGCGTAGCAACCGCAGCAACCGCAGCGGCGGCAGGCGTGCTCACGGGCGCAGGTTCACTGCCTTCCAGTACACCATTGCGCAGCGGCTGTGGCGCACCGAGGAAACCGTTGCTGTTAACCGGCGCGCCGATGCCGCCGTCGCTACTCAGGCTGCGATTATCGACAGGGTGTGATTCTGCCTCCTCCTGTGGCTGGCTGGCGACAGGCGTCACGGTTTGACTCTGTGCGGATGCGGTGGCTGCTCCTGCGCCTGCGCCCATTACCACCATGCCCCCGCCGATATCCGGGCGCGGCGGCAACGCGTAGCTTTGTTTGGCAACCCGGGTGCCAACAGTACCCGGACCAGACAGCGAACCATCTGGTGCCACGCTGATATAGTCCACTTTAACCCGGGTATTGTTGGAAATATTCAGGCGATCGCCCGCTGCTTTTGACAGATCGATAATGCGCCCTGGGGTGTAGGGGCCACGATCGTTGATCCGCACCACCAGCTGGCGACCATTAGCCAGGTTCGTGACGCGAACATAGCCTGGAATGGGCAATGTAGGGTGAGCAGCGGTCAGGGCTTCCGGATCAAATTGTTCACCTGTAGCGGTGCGATTACCTTTGGCCTCATCACCATACCAGGTTGCCAGACCTGTTTCGCTGAAGTTGGAAGGGTCTTTAACAATGCGGTACTTTTTGCCGTTAACGCTGTAATCCTGATTTGCTCCCGCCGCCAGCGGTTCATAACGCGGCTCAGCACCGCCAATCTCCACTACCGGGCCATTATATGCTGGCTGCTGCGGAGCCGGTGCCTGTTGTTCAGTGGTGCTACAGGCTGCCAGCAGAGCTGTAGCCAGGCCAATCCAGAGCCAGTCCTTACGCATGTTCAAGCCTCTTAAACGCTTTTCGATAACAGTTTTCGATGAGTGTGAATTGACATGATTATGCCAAAACCGGCCATCAGTACAATCAGCGCAGAACCGCCATAGCTGACCAGCGGTAGCGGAACGCCCACCACCGGCAGAATACCGCTTACCATGCCAATATTGACAAAAACATAGACAAAGAAGATTAGCATTAATCCACCGGCCATGACCCGGCCAAAGGTGGTTTGTGCTCTGGCTGCCATCATCAGGCCACGCATAATTAACAGCACATAGAGAGCCAGCAAAATCAGCACGCCGACTAACCCCAGCTCTTCGGCCAACACGGCAAAGATGAAGTCAGTATGGCGTTCTGGCAGGAATTCAAGCTGCGACTGCGTTCCGTGCAGCCAGCCTTTGCCACGAAGACCGCCAGAGCCGATGGCGATTTTCGACTGAATAATATGGTAACCCGCACCTAAGGGATCGGTTTCCGGATCGAGCAGCATCATCACCCGGTTGCGTTGGTAATCATGCATCAGGAAGAACCAGAGTATCGGAATAAAAGCCCCGACCAGCAAAATGGCTATCAAAATCAGTCGCCAGCTCATGCCTGACAGGAACAGCACGAACAGTCCGCTTGCGGCGATCAGGATCGCCGTTCCCAAATCGGGTTGGGCCGCCACCAGCAGGGTGGGCATAAATATCAGTACCAGGGCAATAGCGGTATTCTTCAGCGTGGGCGGACAGACATCGCGGTTGATAAAACGGGCAACCATCAGCGGCACGGCAATTTTTGCAATCTCCGAAGGCTGAAAACGTACCACGCCCAGATCCAGCCAGCGCTGTGCACCTTTACTGATATGGCCAAACGCATCGACCGCAATCAGTAACACGACACAAAAAATATACAGAAAGGGCGCCCAGCCTTCGTAAACTCTGGGGGGGATCTGCGCCATAACCAGCATCACCACCGTGCCCATGGCAATTTGTCCCAGTTTGCGCTCCATCATGCCGGGATCCTGGCCACTGGCGCTCCATATAACCAGCGAGCTGTAGACCAGCAGGGCGGCAATCAGAATAAAAAACGTTGGATCGACATGAATTCGGGTCCAGATGGTGCGTTTCTGATGACGGTCATTCATGGTTATTCACCTTCATAGCCGGATGGCACCGGTGCCGCATCCGGCAGGTTGGTATTGTTATCCCCAAGCATAATATGGTCGAGGATTTGTCGCGTGATGGTGCCGACAGCCGGACCAGCGCCACCGTTCTCAAGGATAATGCTGACCGCCACGCGGGGATTATCAAAAGGCGCAAACGCGGTCATCAGCTTGTGGTCGCGCAGTAGCTCTGCCACTTTATGGGCGTTGTAGGTTTCATTAGCTTTAAGGCCAAAAACCTGGGCCGTACCGGATTTCGCCGCAATCTTGTAGGGTGCATCCGCAAAGCTTTTACGGGCAGTGCCGTTTGGTCGGTTGGCAACGCCATACATACCGTCTTTGGCAATCTCCCAGTAGCCAGAGTGAATATCGGCCACCGGTTTCAGTTCCTGCTGGCGCCAGGGCACCTGAACATTATTGACTCTGGTTGAAGCCATCAGATGAGGGGTTTTGATGATGCCATCGTTAATCAGGATCATCATCGCTTTGTTCATTTGTAATGGCGTGGCTGTCCAGTAGCCCTGACCGATGCCAACCGGGATGGTATCCCCCTGATACCACGGCTTTTTGAAACGTTTCATTTTCCATTCACGGGTAGGCATATTACCCGGTGTCTCTTCGGTCAGGTCGATACCGGAGAGGTGGCCGTAGCCAAATTTGCTCATCCATTCCGCCAGGCGATCGATCCCCATGTCATAGGCGACCTGATAGAAAAAAGTATCCGCCGATTCTTCCAGCGATTTAGTGACATTCAGGCGTCCATGTCCCCAGTGCTTCCAGTCGCGAAAGCGTTTCTCCGTACCGGGTAACTGCCACCAGCCCGGATCAAACAGGCTGGTATTTTTGTTAATCACCCCCGCAGAGAGCGCCGAGACGGCAATGTAGGGTTTGACGGTAGAGGCCGGAGGATAAGCGCCCTGGGTGGCGCGGTTGATCAGCGGTCGATTAGGATCGTTAAGCAGCGAGTTATAGTCCTTGCTACTGATACCGTCGATAAACAGGTTTGGATCGTAGCTTGGCATGGAAACCATGGCGAGAACATCGCCGTTGCGTGGGTCGGTGACCACAACCGCAGCACGGCTGCCTGCCAGCAGCGTTTCAATATACTGCTGTAATTTGAGATCGATAGTCAGCCAGATATCCTGGCCGGCCTGAGGCGGTTGCTCATGCAGCTGGCGGATCACCCGGCCACGATTATTCACCTCTACCTCTTCATAGCCAGGCTTACCGTGCAGGATATCTTCGTAATAACGTTCAATTCCCAGCTTGCCAATGTCGTGCGTTGCAGCGTAGTCCGGCAGCCTGCCTTCTTTATTCAGACGTTCAACATCGCGGTCATTAATCTTCGAAACATAACCCAGCACGTGAGTCAGAGCAGAATTATAGGGATAGTAGCGACGTTGATAACCTTTAACCTCCACGCCAGGAAAGGCGTACTGATTAACGGCGAATCGGGCAACCTGTTCTTCGTTCAGTCCGGTTTTGACCGGAATGGAGGTGAAACGACGTGAGCGCTTGCGTTCCTTTTCGAACGCAATCAAATCTTCGTCGCTGAGATTAACAATCGGACGCAGTGCCAGCAGCGTTTTTTCGAGGTTTTCGACCTTATCTGGCACCAGTTCAATCTGCCAGATGGTGCGGTTCAGCGCCAGAGGGATACCGTTGCGGTCATAAATAATACCGCGACTTGGCGCAACCGGAACCAGCTTGATGCGGTTGACATTCGAACGGGTGGTGTAATCGTTATAACGAATAATTTGCAGGTGATAGAGATTGACCACCAGAATTATGGAAAGCAAAAAAATGCCCAGAAAAGCGACCAGCGCCCGGCGAACGAACAGTGCCTGTTCGGCTGTGTAGTCACGAAAAAAATTGCGCTGTAATTTCATCCGCTGTTTCAGGGTATCCGTATGTTTATGCGTTATTCACGATGATAGGGATGGTTAGCTGTGATGCTCCATGCCCGGTACAGACTCTCGGCGACCAGTACCCTGACAAGCGGATGGGGCAGCGTCAGGGCAGAGAGTGACCAGCTTTGCTCCGCCGCCGCTTTGCAGGCGGGAGAGAGGCCTTCCGGCCCACCAATCAACAGACTGACATCGCGACCATCCTGTTTCCAGCGCTCCAGCTGACAGGCAAGTTGTGGGGTTTCCCACGGCTGGCCCGGAATATCCAGAGTGACGATGCGATTGCCTTTACCCACGGTGCTGAGCATCATTTCACCTTCTTTTTCAAGAATGCGTTTTATATCAGCATTTTTCCCCCGTTTACCGGCGGGAACTTCGCTCAGCTCAAGGGGCATATCTTTGGGAAAACGGCGCAGATACTCCATAAACCCGGTTTGCACCCAGTCCGGCATTTTGGTGCCGACTGCAACCAACTGCAACTTCACCTGTTAACTCCAGAGTTTTTCGAGCTCGTACAGACGACGGCTCTCTTCCTGCATTACATGGACAATCACGTCACCGAGATCCACCACTACCCAGTCGGTGGAGATTTTACTGTCAACCGACATAGGCTTCAGGCCTGCTGCCCGGGATTGCTGTACAACGTGGTCGGCAATGGAAGCCACATGACGGGTTGATGTGCCGGTGCAGATAATCATGCAGTCGGTGATACTGGATTTGCCCTGCACGTTAACAGCAACGATATCCTGGCCTTTCAAATCGTCGATTTTGTCAATGACGAAGTCTTGGAGTGTTTGACCTTGCAAAAGGTTCCCCTCTGATTTTGATGGAATTTCAATGAGCTATGGTATGCAGCCCGACATGGTTTTTCCGTTGCCAGATCCGTTTATTCAGGCGTATTGCCCTGCCTGACGGCTGAATGACGGTCTGATCGTGCTGAACAACGTTTTGCCAGCTTCTGAAGGTGGACCCACATGAGGTTTCTGGTTGCTGAAAAAACGGTTGATTATTGTGCCACCTGACGCGAGGCATTTCGCCCGGCTGATGAAGAATTTTGTCAGCTTTTTTCACTTAATGTCAGCATCACTGAGCGGGTACTCACAGCAACGGCGCGGCCTTAAAAAACATGGCAGCGAAGGATAACAGCCTTAAGGTCGGTGTCAATGATGTGCTGGTTGATAATCTGCGGGGGCAGAACCCGGATGAGCGGTTTTATTTGTTCAGATGTCGTCATCGAACATCCGTCACCCGGATTATCCATGTTGAGTCCGATTTCTGAAGCCTGGTGAAATTCCTGCTTAAGAAGAAAAAGCGTTGAGAGCTTCCTCAGCTTTGGCTGATTTTCAGGGCGTGATAAAAAGGCTCAGGCCTCTGATGGTGTCCATGCCACTGTCTGAATTTCCATACGCACCACGGCGCTGGAGATGTCGATCAGCTGGTTGAGATTTTCAATGCCATGAAAATAAACATCATTTTCCAGACCATAAATTAAAACATTGTCAGGTCTGACCGCCAGTGCACAGTCAACATAATGATTTTCACAGAGATCATGCTCTCGGGTGATAATAAATAAATCTGTTTTATGGCTGACGGCATCAGCATAAGCATCATAAAAGAAACGCCTGATTTTATCGCCTGTTTCACGGTCATCAGCGGCGGGAACGATAATCAGGGTAAATTCAGGATACAGTTCTTTATTTTTCACAGGGACAGCTCCGTCAGGCTGGTATGGTGGGCTGCCAGGCCAGCGTTAATCGCCGCGTCTCTGTCATGGGCCAGGCTGGCGATACAATTATACCATTCATCCGTGCTGTGACATATCCAGCCGTTGACGCCGTGTTTGATAAACTGAGAAAACTCACTCGCAGGCGAGGCGATAATGGGGACACCACATGCGGCCGCCTCAATAAATTTAATATTGGATTTTGCGTTATTGAAAACAGTATCTTCAAGAGGAACTAAAACAACATCATGATGTGAAATAATGGTCATCATTTCTGCAAAACTGACAATGTCGATTTGTTGTACTGATGCACCCGCAGCCTTCAGCGTATTGGCATAATTCCCGGTTTTCCCAAGAAATGTTATTTCAAAATCATCGCGAGTTTGTGCAAGCTTCATCATCACGCCAGATATGATACTGAAGTCCATGACGTGGGTTTTAGTACCTGAAAGGTAGAGGATTTTTAATGGCCCATTTTTCTCTTTTTTATTTATCTGGTTTTCTGAGAAAAATCGTTTGGGTAATTTATTTCTACGTAATAAAACATTATTGTGAGATTTTTTATATATTTCAACCAGCAGTGGGGTTGAGCAGACTATTTTGTCAGCAAGTAATAACAATGAAGAGTCGCATATCAGTATTTTTTCAAGCCAGCCTGCATCGGTATCATTTGAACGAACAGTACCCTGGCTGGCAACAAATTCAGGCAGCATTAAATCGTCGATGTCCAGCGTGACAGTAACACCTGTTTTGCGGCAGAGAGTCATCAGGAATACGGTCAGAGGGTCGTAATTTGGACGAATAAAAATAACTTCATCAGCAGTGAATATACTTTCCAGCGTTTCTTTCAAAGCGCTGCCTGCATGATTAAATATGCAGTTTTTATCATTTTCGCCGGGAAATATGGCTCTGTATAAATTTGTTCCACTGTTGAGAGGTAATGTGGAATAAATTGTTTTTTTATGGGTTTTTTCAGCAGTATACGTTTTTTTATGACGTAATTGAGGAATGTGAAAGGTGCGGCCTTCTTTCTCACCATAGTCAAAGAAATGCCCGACGGCACACATACCGGATTCTTTAACGTCTGGATTATCGAGATAGTATTTTTCACTGTCCAGGATGAGTTCTTTGATCTCAGAAGGGGGAATATCCCTTCTTAACCGATGCAATTTTTCAACAAATGATTGTGGTTCTTGTTCAGACTGCACGGATTTATCCCTCACCTTAATTAACATCTTTTGAAACATAACGAGATCCATCTGAAGTATATGAGTCAGGTTGATTATCATCACTATATCATCTTATGTTGATTACAACAGAAGTGACCTTGTGGAGCTCACTGAGAGGCGGGGCAGGGCGCGAATAACCTGAAGAGATCCGCTATGGATGGCGTGGTCCGGCAGAGAGTGCGGAAGGGCTGGTCGCTCCCTCCCGCCAACCGGGCTTATTTGTCAGTAATGGTCAAATCAGGGAAGTGCTCTTTGACGCACTGGATGTAATCACCTTTTTTAAATGCGCTGAACGGTGTCTGATAGCCAACCAGTTTACAGGCATAGCTTTTACCACCCGGATTGTGTTCGTTGTAATCCCAGTTCTGTTCCCAGTAAATGGGCAATGCGCCTGCACCGTTCTCCGAGAACTGCTTCATGTTCTTACAACCGAGGATCTCATCGGGCGCAATCGGCACACTGAGCTCTTTAGCAAAGGCCTGATAGTATTTAATACGATTCAACGACTGAGCAATTTCAACACTGCCGCCACATTCTACGCCACCGTTGATGATCTGCGTGGTAACGCCGAAGCCGGGTAACAGGCCATCGGCTTTATCGTATAAGTTGGGCTGCCATGTTCCGTCTATAACAAACTGCATGCTGGGTTTAGGCGGCTGTGGATAGATGTAGAAAAAGATAGCGCTGGCCAGATTAAGCCAGGTATCGGCCACCAGCTCCGGTTTATTAAGCAGCACGCTGACATCACCAAACATGGCTTCAGAAAACGGACCATAGTTGTAGTTGTAGCTGAGCTGCTTGGCTCCCCGACCAAAATAGCTCAGATAGCGTCCCTGACTGTCAGTGCCACAGGGCCAGGCTTTACCCTGCCAGGTAGCAGGATTACATTCACCGTTGTAACCGTTTGGTTGGCCCTCCACCCAGCCCATCTCGCGTACCCAGTGCAGCCCCTGACGCCATTCAGGAACCGTACCGTGAACATTATGCTCACCGGTTTCCTGGGCAAAGTGCGCAAACATGGTTGCCAGCGTTTTGCGGCAAATTTGATCGGCATTGCGGCCATCATTAAAATCGCCGCAGAGGCGGGGGAATTTTCCTACGGCTTTCAGGAAATTATCATAAGTGTAGGCAGGGTCGCGATGCGGGAACAGATATTCCCAGCGCTGGGCGCCCAGGATATTTTCCACACGCCTGACATTGTCAGGATTATCTCTGGCACCAGCGGTAATCTTTTCAACCCGGTCGTTATCCAGTGTGGCAATTGAAGCCATCACGTCACTCATTAATCCGCCGCTGGTTAACTGCGCCTCAGTTTTTTCCAGTTCACTGCGCGGCAGTACCATTGTCGGCTCGGGTTGTTTATCGGCTCCACCTTGATCGCTGCCCTGATAGACGGACCAGGCGGATTCCCAGCCGTGGCCGACGCCGGGTTCATAAGCCAGCGCACTGCCGCTGCACCACGCGGCAACACCCTGTTTGCAGATGTAGTCTCTGCCGGCGTTGCTGACAATATCGCCTGATTTATAGGGGGTTCCTGCAACGTAAGGTGGAAAGTCAGAGGGCGTCACCTCCGGCTCAGGTTTAACCTCAGGTTGTGGTTGTGGTTGTGGTTGTGGTGCCGGTTCAGGTTGAACATCCGGTATGTTTGCACCGCTCACCAGTTCCCAGGGGGTATCCCAGGGATTTGCCACCACTTCATCGGGACGCTGGCCGGCGGCCACCCACCATTTGGCTAAATAAGTTTTACCGTTATGGATAACATAGGTGCCACCAGGATAACTTTGCTGTGGATTATATAAATCATAAGCAAAGGCATTAAAAGACAGCGCCATGCAGCCTGCCAGAAGCAGGCTTTTAACCATCATCTTTTCTTTTTTCATTTTAAGATATTCCGGAAAGAGAACGTAATCCCCATCTCAGATAACGGATTTTAAACCCGTGCCTGATGATGGGGTCCGGATGAATTTTTGTCTTCTGTTCCAGAGGGGGCAAATCAATAATAATAAAAAACCACCGCGATGATTCTCATAATCTTAATGTCATTATTAAAATAAAGTTATTACGATTTTTTTAATCTTATTGCTGAGGTATAAATGCTCATTAATTTATTAATACGCTTTTATTCTTATCTGTTGCTTATCAGATAATAACAATAACTTCAGGGGATGAAAAAAATTATGCTGCCGTGTGATATGGCTATTTCACCTGCGGATATAAACCCTGCTGATTAATCCATTTAATTACCGCAGGGGGTAACAGATCATCACAGGGAAGCCCGGCATGACGACGTGCGCGAATTTCAGTGGCTGATACAGGCAGTAGTGATGTTTCCGCAAGGTAAACACAGCCGGCAGGTGATTGATGCAGGCGGGAGATATCTTTTGTCAGATGTGCCTGCAACCAGGTTTCAAGCTCCGCAGTGGGCATCTTTTCAGCATAACCGGGGCGTCTGAGAACCAGTAAGTGGCAATAGTCAGTCAGCGCCTGCCAGCGATGCCATTTATCTAATCCGAGCAGAGAGTCCTGACCAATAATAAATGCCAGAGGTTGAGTGTTACCGCGTTCTTTTCGTAAGGCCGCCAGTGTTTCAACCGTCCAGGAGGGCGTATCGCGCTGCATTTCCCGCAGATCTACGTCAAACAGCGGGTTTCCGGCAATCGCCTGTTCCAGCATTGCCGCCCGCTGTGCGGGAGAAGCCTCCGGTTGGGGGCGATGGGGCGGGAGATTATTTGGCATCAGCGTGATTTTTTGCAGCCCAAGCTGTTTCGCCAGCGCTTCAGCGGGTTTCAGATGGCCGTAATGAATCGGATCGAAGGTTCCGCCAAACAGCGCCTGTAGACTGCGGTTATCAGATATCACAGAAGCTCTCCGGAAATGTCCTGCTGCACAGCAGCAACGACAGCGTCTCCAGTTCAGGCCAGACATTCTGTCCGTAGTCCTGCTTCAGGCTCAGCTCAGTTTTTGCCAGTAAACGGACAGCCTGCGCCAGTTGTTTTGCTGACAGGCGTTGCAGGGCTTCACTGAACAGAGGCCGCCGATTTTGCCAGACGCGATGTTGATCAAGCAGGGTGCGGAGTGGGGTGGTGCCCATTTGTCGTTGCAGCGTCAGCAACAGCATCAGTTCACGCTGCAGGGTACGCATTAAAATGACCGGCTCACTGCCCTCAGCCTGCATCTGTCGCAGGATATGTTGCGAACGTTTACTCTTACCTGCCAGCAAGGCATCAACCCAGTGAAAAGGGGTGAAATGTGCCGCATCATTAACCGCCTGCTCCACCCTTGGCAGGGTCAGTTTGCCATCCGGCCACAGTAGTGACAGACGCTCCAGCGCCTGTGATAACGCCAGAAGATTACCCTCATAGCAATAACACAACAGCTGAATAGCTGCCTCATCCAGCGACAGCCGCATGTTTTTTGCTCGTGAGGCAACCCAGCGTGGCAGTTGCGCCTGCTCTGGTGTCTGGCAGGGCACCACGACGCCATGCTGACTGATTGCTTTATACCAGGCGCTGTTTTCCTGCGCTTTGGTCAGCCTGGGTAACCGCAGCAGCAGCAGCAGATCGTTATGCAACAGAGTGGAGAGCGTCAGCAGCTGTTCTGCCATTGCGGCGTTGGGACCATTTTCAGTAAACGTCAGTATCAGTATCTGACGGCTGGCAAACAGACTCATCGACTGACAGGTGGAGAAGATCGACGGCCAGTCGGTGTAAGCGTCAATCTCTGTACTGAAGCATTCGACGAAACCCTCCGGCTGAGCAGCAGCGCGCACAGCATCCTGCGACTCCTGCAACAATAAGGCTTCATTGCCGGTGAAAAGGTAACAGGCGCGCAGCCCTTCATTGAGCTGCGCACGAAGTTGCTCAGGATAGATCCTGATCATCTGGCGTAAGAGGTGTCCGGCAGTGCGGAGCGGGGGGAGGTATCTTCAGCCGCTGCCGGAGTGGAACCCAGTGTGTTAACGGAAGCGTCAGTTTCTGCAACATGCACAGTAAGCAGCTTCCTCACCAACTGCTGTGCCGCCTGGGTGCGCATCTCACTCACAATAATTGACTGTTCAGAGTCTTTTGCCAACGCAGCCAGCGGGTTATCGAAGAACGAACGATAGACGGTGGCGTTAATCGGATAGATGCCTTTTTCCGGCACCAGAACCTGAGCACTGACGGTCATCATCAGAGAGTATTCGGCTGTTTTACCATCCTGGAAAATGGTTGCGGTATCCTGATGTTGGGTTTCCACACCCAGACGCAGCGAGGGAACATCCTTACGCATACCTGGTTTTTCCAGCACGGTGACGTTGTTAAGACGCAACTCTTCTCGCACTGCGCGAGCCAGTGGCCCGTAAGGATCGCCTGAATCGACAATCAGGGTTTTCATTTCGGGCGGGACCGACGTGGTCCCGCGCAGGTGAAAGCCGCATCCGGCGGTGATTAATACCGCCAGTCCTACCAGCAATGACATTATCGGATGTCGCACATTTCCTCCTGACATCAGCCCACAACCAGGTTTAACAGCTTGCCAGGAACATAAATCACTTTACGCACGGTGACGCCGGCAAGATATTTGGCGACCAGGTGTTCCTGCGCGGCGCGAGCCTGCACCTGCTCTTGTGTGCTGTCTGCCGCAACGGTAATTTTGCCACGTACTTTACCATTAACCTGTACCACCACCAGCAGAGAATCTTCGACCATCGCTGCTTCGTCAGCAACCGGCCATGCTGCATTATCCGCATCCCCGGTACCGCCCAGCGCCTGCCACAGCGTAAAGCTGGCGTGGGGAGTAAATGGATATAACATTCTGACCACGGCCAGCAGGGCTTCCTGCATCAGGGCGCGATCCTGCTCGCTCTCTTGTGGCGCGCGAGCCAGTTTGTTCATCAGCTCCATAATTGCCGCTATAGCGGTGTTAAAGGTCTGACGGCGACCAATGTCATCAGAGACTTTGGCAATGGTTTTATGCAGATCGCGGCGCAACGCCTTCTGATCTTCATTCAGCGCGTCGACGTTCAGCGCTGCCGTGGCACCTTTTTCGGTGTGGTCGAAAACCAGTTTCCAGACGCGCTTGAGAAAACGGTTAGCGCCTTCCACGCCCGATTCCTGCCACTCGAGCGTCATTTCTGCCGGGGAGGCAAACATCATAAACAGACGCACGGTATCTGCGCCGTAACGTTCAACCATCACCTGAGGATCAATGCCGTTGTTTTTGGACTTGGACATTTTGCTCATGCCGGCATAAACCAGCTCGCGCCCGTTGCTATCAGTGGCTTTGGTTATACGGCCTTTTTCATCCCGCTCGACGGTAACCTCAACCGGGGAAACCCAGTTACGCTCACCGTTCGCACCCTGATAATAAAAGGCATCAGCCAGAACCATCCCCTGGCACAGCAGGCGTTTGGCAGGCTCATCAGAGTTGACCAGACCAGCATCACGCAGCAGCTTGTGAAAGAAGCGGAAATAGAGCAGGTGCATAATGGCATGTTCAATGCCGCCTACATACTGATCCACCGGCAGCCAGTAGTTGGCCGCAGCCGGATCGAGCATACCTTTGTCGTAATCAGGGCAGGTGTAACGCGCGTAATACCAGGATGACTCCATAAATGTGTCAAAGGTATCCGTTTCGCGCAGGGCTGGCTGACCGTTAACCGTGGTTTTTGCCCATTGCGGATCGGCTTTAATCGGGCTGGTAATGCCATCCATCACCACGTCTTCCGGCAGGATAACGGGCAGTTGGTCCTCAGGCGTTGGCATTACAGTACCGTCTTCGAGCGTCACCATCGGAATCGGTGCACCCCAGTAGCGCTGCCGTGAGACACCCCAATCGCGCAGGCGGTAATTGACTTTGCGTACCCCGACTCCCCGTTCAGCCAGCCTGTCGGCAATGGCGTTAAAACCCTGTTCGTGAGACAAACCGTCAAACTCGCCGGAGTTGAACAGCGTTCCCTTTTCGGTCATCGCGGCGTCACGCAGGTCAGGTTCGCTGCCATCGGCATTCAGGATAACCGGGACCACAGGCAGGCTGTATCTGGTGGCAAATTCCCAGTCACGCTGGTCATGGCCTGGAACCGCCATAACAGCCCCGGTGCCGTATTCCATCAGCACAAAGTTTGCCACCCAGACCGGCAGTTTCTCACCGCTCAGTGGATGAACAGCAAACACCCCGGTCGCCATGCCTTTTTTCTCCATAGTGGCCATATCTGCTTCGGCAACTTTGGTGTTCCGGCATTCAGCGATAAAATCAGCCAGCGCCGGTTGGCTGGCGGCAGCCTGAGCGGCCAGCGGATGACCCGCAGCCACAGCCAGGTAAGTGGCCCCCATAAAGGTATCCGGACGGGTAGTGTAAACAGTCAGTTTTTCACTGCTGTCGGCGACGTCAAAGGTGATCTCCACCCCTTCCGAACGACCAATCCAGTTACGCTGCATGGTCTTGACCTGTTCCGGCCAGCTTTCCAGCGTATCCAGGTCGTTGAGCAGCTCATCGGCATAGTCTGTGATTTTGATAAACCACTGAGGGATCTCTTTGCGCTCAACCTTGCTGTCACAGCGCCAGCAGCAGCCGTCGATAACCTGTTCATTAGCCAGAACGGTCTGATCGTTAGGGCACCAGTTAACGGCAGAGGTCTTTTTGTAGACCAGGCCTTTCTCATAAAGTCGGGTGAAGAACCACTGCTCCCAGCGGTAGTACTCTGGCTGGCAGGTCGCCAGTTCACGGCTCCAGTCATAACCAAAACCCAGCAGCTTAAGCTGGTTTTTCATGTAGGCAATATTGTCGTAAGTCCAGGGCGCGGGCGCGGTATTGTTTTTTACCGCCGCCCCTTCAGCAGGCAGGCCAAATGCATCCCAGCCTATTGGTTGCAGGACGTTTTTACCCAGCATGCGCTGGTAGCGAGAAATGACATCACCAATGGTGTAATTACGAACGTGGCCCATATGTAGGCGGCCAGAAGGATAGGGCAGCATGGAGAGGCAGTAATACTTCTCTTTACCTTCCTCTTCGACGACTTTAAAAGTTTGCTTCTCATCCCAGTGCTGTTGAACCTGGGATTCTATCTCTTCCGGGCGGTATTGCTCTTGCATGGCGGCCAGTGGTCCTTTGTAAACGTTATGCTTTCGTTCAGATCCGCATAGCATAGCCGATTCAGGCCCGGCGCAACAACAGTATCCGGGGCGTCGGCAGGCATTTCTCTGCAAGCTGGAAGACGGCAGGCAAATTTTATCGTCCCCTCTTCGTTATCAGCCGATCAACGCTAAACTGAAAATGTCACTAACTGGTCGCCACTGGAGGAAAAATGAACAAGGTTGCTCAATATTACCGGGAGCTGGTGTCATCGCTGACCGAGAGAATTAATAAAGGAGAGCACGACATTGATATGCTGGTGGAGAGCGCACGTCAGCGCATGAATAATCGCGGTGAGCTGACTCGCAGTCAGATTGATGATGTCGTGCGCGCGGTACGCCGCGATCTGGAAGAATTTGCCCGCAGCTATGCGGAAAATCAGGACGACAGCACCGACAGCGTATTTATGCGTATTATCCGGGAAAGCGTGTGGAAGGAGCTGGCTGATATCACCGATAAGAGCCAGCTGGAGTGGCGTGAGGTTTTTCAGGATCTGAATCATCACGGGGTATATCAAAGTGGCGAAGTGGTGGGGCTGGGCAATCTGGTTTGTGAAAAATGTCAGTTCACCCGTGCGATTTACACCCCGGAAACCCTGACCCGCTGCCCGGAATGTGGCAATGACCAGTTCCAGCGCCGGGCCTTTGCCCCCTGAATCATTCGCCCCTTACAGGCAGTTTTTTACATTCAGCCAGTTCTGCTGAACTGGCTCACCGGGTAACTTTCTGGTTAATAATTCCCTTCGTAACAGGCAATTTACAATAAACCCTGAGGTTATTGTGGTAGTTGTACGGTTTGCGTAATACCTTCTTAAGCTTACAACAATTAATAGTGCTGTATCTTAAGAGGGGAAAAACGTGCAAAACAGGTATGCCACTTCACAAATTCTGCTTCACTGGCTGACGTTGTTACTGCTGATTATTGTCTATGCGACGATGGAGTTTCGCGGACTGGCCAGCCACGGCTCATGGCAGAGAAGCCTGATGGTGGTGACGCATTTTAGTGCCGGTACGACGGTGTTGCTGATTATTCTTCTGCGTCTCTGGTTGCGAACCCGCCACCGTACGCCTGCGATTGTTCCGCCCCTGCGCCTGTGGATGACTGCCGCGTCGCATCTGCTTCACACCTGCCTTTATGGGTTATTTATTTTGCTGCCGGTGCTCGGGATCAGCTCGCGTTATCTGAAAGGGAAAGAATGGATGCTGTTTGGCATTAATATGCCGGTGTCCACCAGCCCGCTTCCTGAACTGGCTGCCAGTCTGACAGACTGGCATGAGACGCTGGCACCCGTCGGCTACTGGCTGGTCGGTATACATGCACTGGCGGCATTAAGTCACCACTCCCTTTTTCGTGACAATACCCTGCTCAGAATGATGCCATTCAGACAGAAGTAGTTGTCGAAGTCGTCTGCATGCAGAAAGTACCCTGAAAAGGACAGGGCGAACCGTCGCCCTGTCCGTCGGGTTTAGTGCAGGATTTTGGCGAGAAAGTCTTTGGCACGTTCAGATTGCGGATGACTGAAGAAGTCATCTTTGGCCGAATCTTCAATAATTTTTCCTTCATCCATAAAGATAACCCGGTTAGCCACTTTTCGGGCAAAGCCCATCTCATGGGTGACCACCATCATGGTCATTCCTTCGTTAGCCAGTTCAACCATGACATCCAGCACTTCGTTGATCATTTCAGGATCCAACGCTGACGTAGGCTCATCGAACAGCATGGCTACGGGGTCCATACACAAGGCGCGGGCGATGGCGACGCGCTGCTGTTGTCCCCCGGAAAGCTGACCGGGATGTTTATCGGCATGGGCAGAGAGGCCCACGCGCGCCAGCAGCTTCAGTCCTTTCTGCCTGGCCTCTTCTTTACTCCGTTTCAGCACTTTAACCTGTGCCAGCGTCAGGTTTTCAATAATGGTCAGGTGTGGAAACAGCTCAAAGTGCTGAAACACCATGCCGACTCTGGAACGCAGTTTAGCCAGATCGGTCTGCCTGGCGCTTACCGCCGTGCCGTTGACCTCGATAATGCCTTGCTGGATGGGTTCGAGGCCGTTAACCGTTTTGATTAACGTTGATTTACCCGAACCGGACGGCCCGCACACCACGACCACTTCGCCTTTTTCCACGGAGGTTGAGCAGTCGGTCAGCACCTGGAAGTGACCATACCACTTGGAAACATTTTTCAGGGTAATCATTTACACTGTCCTTTTTTTCTTTAAATAGCCGACCAGCAGCGACGCGCTAAGGCTGATGACGAAATAGACTGCGCCGGCAAACAGCACCATCTCAATCTCGGTGCCATTGTTGATGCCGATGGTGTCGGCGGTGCGGAAAAAGTCAGCCAGGCTGAGTACGTAAACCAGCGATGTATCCTGGAAGAGAACGATCCCCTGAGTCAGCAACAGCGGCACCATCGCGCGGAAAGCCTGCGGTAAAATAATCAACTGCATCGATTGCCAGTGCGTCATCCCCAGCGCCAGAGCGGCATTGCCCTGACCACGGGCAATACTCAAAATCCCCGCACGAATAATTTCTGAATAATAAGCCGCCTCAAACAGTGAGAACGCCACCATGGCCGAAATCAGACGGATATCGGTTTTCGGCGACAGCCCCAGCACCTGTTGCAGAAAGCCAGGCACCACCAGATAAAACCATAACAGGACCATCACCAACGGCACGGAGCGGAACAGGTTGACATACAGTCTGGCGAACCAGCTGATGGGTTTGAATGCCGACAGACGCATCACGGCCAGCAGGGTTCCCCAGAGAATGCCGAAAACGACCGCGGTCAGAGTAATTTTTAGCGTCACGACCATGCCATTCAGCAGCCAGGGCAGGTTGGGTACAATCGTGCTCCAGTCAAATTCGTGCATTATTTGCCTCCCATGCTGCCGGGCAGGCGAACTTTTCGCTCTACCAGGCTCATCAACAGCATAATCACCATATTAATGGCGATGTAGGCCAGGGTGATGGCAGTGAAAGATTCATAGGCATGCGCGGAATAGTCCAACAGCTTACCAGCCTGAGCCGCCATATCTACCAGCCCGATAGTAGAGGCAATGGCAGAGTTTTTAACCAGGTTGAGCATTTCAGAAGTCAGCGGCGGAATAATGACCCGGTAAGCGTTAGGTAACAACACATAACGATAGGTCTGAGCTAACGTCAGCCCCATCGCCAGACCGGCGTTTTTTTGCCCACGCGGCAGTGACTGGATGGCTGCACGTACCTGCTCACAGACGCGAGCAGCAGTAAACAGCCCCAGGCAAATGACCGAACAGCTGAAGAACTGAATATTGGGATCCAGCTCTGACTTAAACCAGCTGCCGGTGGATTCGGGCAACAGTTCCGGCACCACCAGATACCAGATAAAGAACTGTACTATTAATGGGATATTACGGAACAGCTCCACATAACAGGTGCCGACAGTCGCCAGCGCCCGGTTTGGAACGGTGCGTAAAATACCCAGCAGTGAGCCGACCAGGAAAGCAATAACCCATGCGCAGAGGGAAACGGCGATGGTGACCTGGAAGCCGGACCACAGCCATCCCAGATACGTAGTATTACCGAAAGGAGCCTGTTGCAGAAAAATTCCCCAGTTCCAGTCTGTTGACATAAATCACTCCGGTAGAAAAAAGGGTAGCCGGGCTACCCTGAAGATTGCTGGAAGGCTTGTGTCGCATGTCATGGGGAACGGCCACATCACGCTTTCAGCTGAGAATCGGACGCATCGCGTCCGGCTCTCAGGCTGCTGTCTGTCCTTGCCTTTTTTCAACAATCACCGGGCAGCCTCGGCTGCCCTTATTGTCGTTATTAGTTCAGTGCCTTGTCGTTTGGCGTTTTGAACGTTGCTTTCATATCGTCAGACAGGGCGAAATTCATGTTGAGGTTTTTGGGGGGAATCGGCTGGCTGAACCATTTGGCGAACCATTTTTCCGCCTGACCTGAAGTTTGTGCCTTCGCGATGGTCTCATCCATCAGCTGTTTAAAGCTGTCATCGCCTTTGCGCAACATACAACCATAGGCTTCTTTTGACTGCGGCGTGCCGACAATTTCCCAGTTATCAGGCTTTTTCGCTTTTGCCCGTTCGCCTGCCAGCAGCGCATCATCCATCATAAAGGCGACAGCGCGGCCGCTTTCCAGCGTACGGAAAGAGTCTCCATGATCTTTAGCGCTGATAATGCGCATACCCATTTTCTTCTCGTCGTTCAGCTTGTTCAGCAGAATTTCGGACGTGGTGCCCGACGTGACCACTACGGTTTTACCTTGCAGGTCCGGGAAATCTTTAACCGGGCTGCCTTTTTTGACCAGCAACCGTGTGCCGATAACAAAAATAGTATCCGAGAAGGCGGCTTGTTTCTGACGCTCAACGTTATTTGTTGTGGAACCACATTCGAAATCGTAAGTCCCGTTTTGCAGCAGAGGGATGCGGTTCTGCGAGGTGATGGGCAGCATTTTTACCTGCAAATCCGGCTTATTAAGTTTTGCTTTGATGGCCGCCACAATGGCACTGGAATAATCCTGCGAGTAGCCGACAACCTGTTGCTGATTATCGTAATAAGAGAAAGGGACAGAGGATTCACGATGTCCTACCACAATCACCCCGTTTTTGGCGATTTTATCCAGAGTACCGGGCTGTGCCGCGTCTTCTGCATGAGCCATACCTGATACCAGTCCTGCCAGTGTCAGGCATAACCCCAGTTTCCGTAATTTCATCTGTGACTCCTTAAACTGCGCGCTCAACGGTGCGCCCGTGGTGGTGTGTAAATGATTGCCAGATCTGCTCTTTACTGTTCTTGCACGCCAGGGTGTGCAGAGCTTTAACATAGCTGAATGTTAATGTAATGAAACAATAAAGTTTCTTTTTTGCGAACTGCGCCGCACCAAATAAGATCATCAATCCAGTGATTGCACTTAATGAGTGCTGATATCGCCCGGTAATGGTGCATATCTGCGTTGTTGACGCCCAGGTACGAGCAGCTACGCAATTTTCGGTGTAAATTTTTGCAACAAACATGCCAGAATGTTTGCAGGTGAAACATTTTTTGTTGCATTGCAAAGGTGCAGTATCGGCAGGAAGTTATCTGTCCGCTTTCATGCGGGGCGAGGTTGTTTTACTCCACCAGTACAGGGCAGAGCTTTGCGGAAGGTTATTTTAAAGGCAGTAGCCTGGCACCAGACCAGCCTGGTCAAATTCTGCGTGGCAGGATGTCAGAGAGCAAAGCAGCGCCGGATTTGTGAAAATCCGGCGTTTAAGCAGAACTAAGGGTGACGCCTGTATTTGCTGCGGATCAGCGCGACCAGGCTAAACAGCAACGTGATTATCCACACCGGCCAGTTGCCGAAACGGGCATAAGGTGTCAGGCCCTGAGTGGGCACGACATGGGTTGCCAGCACGCCAGATTTGAACTGGGGGATCATCTCATCGGCATTGCCATCGGCGTTAATCACCGCCGTGACGCCATTATTGGTATCACGCAGCAGCGGTCGGCCGAGCTCCAGTGCCCTCATGCGGGCCATCTGAAAATGTTGCCACGGCCCGATGGAATGACCGAACCAGGCATCGTTAGAAATGGTCAGCAAAAAGTCAGTGTCCGGACGAAAATTATCTCTGACCTGCTGTCCCAGCACGATTTCATAGCAGATTGCTGCGGTCAGATTGTAGCCTGCGACTTTCAGCTGAGGCTGAACGTAGGCGCCACGACTGAATGAGGACATGGGCAAGTCAAAGAAGGGCGCTAGTGGCCTTAGCAACGTCTCCAGCGGCACAAATTCACCAAATGGCACCAGATGGTTTTTCTGGTAACGGTCACCGCTGTTGTAGTCGTAGGGTTTGTCGCCACCCAGTACAATAATAGAGTTGTAGTCGTGATAGCGGTTATTCTGCAGGCGGGAGTCAACAATGCCGGTGACCAGGCTGCTGCCGCTGTTGCGCAGTGCCTGATCGATTGATTGTAAAAACGGCTGCTGATTACTTTCCAGATCCGGAATGGCTGACTCCGGCCAGATGATCAGTGGCGCTTTACCCAACCAGGGACGACTGAGAGAGGTGTAGGTCCGCAGCGTATTGAGCAGCTGGTTCGGATCCCATTTCATCGACTGCGGAATATTTCCCTGAACCAGCGCGACGTTAACTTTGCGCTCTGGCTGAGTCTGATACCAACTAATTTGTCGCAGTGGCCACGGTAGCAGCAGCAATGCCAGCGCAGCGACAGCGGTGATCCAGTGACGTTTTACCGCCGCAAAGACCGCCAGACCGGCCACCATCACCAGCACAAAGGTGATCCCCTCAACGCCGGTGAGCGGTCCAAAGCCTTTCAGCGGACCATCAATCTGGCTGTAGCCAAACTGCAACCATGGAAACCCCGTCAGGACCCAGCCGCGCAGAAACTCGGTAATTTGCCAGAGTGCGGGTGCAGCAACGACCAGACGCAGCAGCGAGGTTCGCGTGAAAAGACGGTTCAGCAGCGCGGCGAACAGCATGGGAAACAGTGACAGCCACGCGGCAAGCAGCACCACCAGAAACACGTTAACCGGGCCCGGCATACCGCCAAAGGTGGCAATACTGACATACACCCAGTTGACGCCGCTGCCAAACAGACCAAAACCCCAAACAAAGCCGATGGCGGTAGCCTGTCGGGTGGTGCGATCAAGTGTCAGCGCCAGCAGGCCAAAAAGTGAAATCAGGGCGGCTGGCCAGAAGTCGTAAGGGGAAAATGCAAGCGTGCCAGCGGCACCGGTCAACAGCGCTGACAGCAGGCGGACCCACTGGCGCTGGTATATTGAGGCGATAGCCATCGGGGATTATTCTTCCAAAATCGGTTGCGGCGAGTTTTCCGGGATCCGGACGTGGACCTGTATGATTCTGCGGCTGTCAGACATTGCAACTTTAAACTGATAGCCGTCGATCACAATACTCTCTCCACGTGCAGGGAGATGGCCAAAGGCCTGCATCACCAGACCACCGATGGTATCCACTTCTTCGTCACTGAAATGGGTGCCGAAGACGTCATTAAAATCTTCAATGGGCGTGAGTGCACGAATGGTATAGGTATGACGGCTCAGCTGACGAATATCACGATCTTCTTCATCATCGTACTCGTCTTCAATTTCACCGACGATCAGCTCAAGGATATCCTCGATAGTGACCAGTCCGGACACACCGCCAAATTCATCAATCACAATCGCCATGTGGTAACGCTGAGAACGGAACTCTTTCAGCATCCGATCGACACGTTTACTTTCCGGCACCACGACCGCAGGGCGCAACACTTTTTCAATACTGAAGGGGGTTGACCCGCTGCTCATAAATGGCAGCAAATCTTTTGCCATCAGAATGCCTTCAACGTGGTCTTTGTCTTCACAGATCACCGGGAAACGGGAATGTGCAGACTCAATGATGGTGCCAAGACACTCTTCCAGCGTCTGATTGCGCTTAAGGGTAATCATCTGCGAGCGTGGGATCATAATGTCGCGCACACGCTGTTCAGCAATATCCATCACCCCTTCAAGCATGTCCCGGGTATCCGGATCAATCAGGTCTTTTTGTTCGGAATCGCGGATCAGCTCCAGCAGGTCATCACGGTTTTTGGGTTCGCCGTGAAACAACTGGTTAAGGATAAGGGTAAAAAATCCCTTTTTACTACCGGGAGTGTCGTTGTTCTGTGAATGGTCATCGCTCATGGCGTTTTTGTTTTGTCACTCTTATCGTGATTGAAGGTTTCCATCCTGCCCGCAGGCAGGGAGGGATGATTGCAGGGCGTCAGGCTGCTCAGGGCAACGCTTTCTCCGAAATGTACGGATCGTTATAACCAAGAGCAAGCATTATCTCCGTCTCAATGGACTCCATTTCCTCGGCCTCATCATCTTCGATATGGTCATACCCCAGCAAATGCAGGCTGCCGTGAACGACCATATGCGCCCAGTGGGCCAGCAAGGGCTTCTCCTGCTCGAGCGCTTCCTGCTCAACTACCTGACGGCAGATAACCAAATCGCCAAGCAGCGCCAGCTCTATACCCGGTGGGGCTTCGAAGGGAAAAGAGAGCACGTTGGTAGGTTTATCCTTACCGCGATAAGTGTGGTTTAGCTGATGGCTTTCAGCTTCGTCCACCACACGAATGGTCACTTCACTCTCGGCCTGAAACTGAGGCAGCACAGCTTCCAGCCAGCGGAGAAATTCGGATTCTGTCGGCAATCCTTCCGGCTGCTCACAGGCCAGCTGTAAATCTAAAATTACGTTACTCATTCAGACTCCTGCGAGGCAGACTTTTGCAGCGCCAGTGCCTCACGTTTGCGCTCTTCCGCTGCGGCTGCGCGGCGTTTCTCATCGGCGGCTTCCCAGGCTTCATAAGCAATGACCACACGCGCAACGACCGGATGACGCACCACATCTTCGCTGTGAAAGAAGTTAAAGCTTAATTCTTCGACGTCAGAGAGTACTTCGATGGCATGGCGCAGACCCGATTTCAGGTTGCGCGGCAGATCAATCTGGGTGACGTCCCCGGTGATAACCGCTTTAGAATTGAAGCCAATACGGGTCAGGAACATTTTCATCTGTTCGATGGTGGTGTTCTGGCTTTCATCAAGGATAATAAATGCGTCGTTAAGAGTACGACCACGCATATAGGCCAGTGGCGCAACTTCTATCACATTGCGCTCAATCAGCTTTTCCACCCGTTCAAAACCCAGCATCTCAAACAGTGCGTCATATAAAGGCCGCAGATAGGGGTCGACTTTCTGGCTGAGGTCGCCCGGCAGGAAACCGAGTTTTTCACCGGCTTCAACGGCGGGGCGGGTTAACAGGATACGTCGAACCTCCTGACGTTCCAGCGCATCTACCGCAGCAGCGACAGCCAGATACGTTTTCCCGGTCCCTGCCGGACCGATACCAAAAGTGATGTCATGGTCGAGAATATTGGCAACGTACTGGGCCTGGTTAGGCGTACGCGGTTTGATCACCCCGCGTTTGGTCTTGATATTTATCGCTTTACCATATTCGGGAACGCTCTCTGCCGACTGCTCCAGCACCCGGCTCTCTTTGATGGCCAGGTGGATTTGTTCAGGGTCAATATCAGCAATGTGGCCGCGCAAAGGCGCAGTATCGACATACAGATCACGAAGGATATTGGCCGCTGCATCAATAATCAGCGCCTTGCCAACCAGTTTAAAGGCATTGTCACGGCGGTTTATCTCAATGCCTAACCGGCGTTCCAGCTGCTTGATATTGTCGTCAAATGGGCCACACAGGCTCAGCAGGCGCTGATTATCAGCAGGATCTAAGGTGATTTCGCGTATTTCAGTATTCAAACTAATCCTTTGGGTCGCTCAGGGCCAGGTTGAGAGTTTTATCATGGGCTTACATCACCACGTGGGTAAGGCAACACAGGGAAATTATTTATGGCGGTGCGCTAATGCGCAAGCACGGGAAAGAATATTTGGGCGCGCTCCCGACAAAGCAAGGGGCGTTTGCTGAATTGCAGCGACGGACCTGCGAGATCCGCCGCAAAATAGCTTATCAGGGCTGGAAAGTACCCACGCCCAGTTCGTTTTCCCTGCGCGTTCGGGCAATCACCGAGGCGGGCGTTTCACTCACTCGCAGGCCCATTTGCTCTTCGGTGCGAATCACTTTTCCGCGCAACGAGTTGGTATAAACGTCGACGATTTCCACATCAACGAATTTACCGATCATCTCAGGCGTACCTTCGAAGTTGACTACGCGATTATTTTCGGTACGTCCCGACAGCTCCATGACATTTTTCCGTGAGGTTCCTTCAACCAGAATGCGCTGGACGCTGCCAAGCATACGTCGGCTCCATGCCATGGCCTGTTGGTTGATCCTGTCTTGCAGGATCCACAGGCGCTGCTTTTTCTCTTCTTCCGGCACGTCATCCGGCAGGTCGGCTGCCGGCGTCCCCGGACGGGCAGAATAGATGAAGCTGTAGCTGGTATCGAAATTGACATCGCCAATTAACTTCATGGTTTGTTCGAAATCCTGCTGCGTTTCACCAGGAAAACCAATAATAAAGTCTGAACTGATCTGAATATTCGGACGCGCGGCGACCACTTTTCGAATGATGGCTTTATATTCCAGCGCGGTATGAGCGCGTTTCATCAGCGTAAGTATGCGGTCTGCACCGCTTTGTACCGGCAGATGGAGAAAACTGACCAGCTCCGGCGTATCGCGATAGACGTCGATAATATCATCAGTGAATTCAATGGGGTGGCTGGTGGTGAAACGGATACGATCGATACCATCAATCGCCGCCACCAGCCGCAGAAGTTCGGCAAAAGTGCAAATCTCACCGTTGTAGTCTTCACCGCGATAAGCATTGACGTTTTGCCCCAACAGGTTGACCTCACGCACACCCTGTTCCGCCAGTTGGGCTATCTCAAACAAAATATCGTCACACGGACGGCTGACTTCCTCACCGCGGGTATAAGGCACCACGCAGAAAGTACAGTATTTGTTACAGCCTTCCATAATTGAGACGAAGGCAGAAGGGCCATCTGCCCGGGGCTCCGGCAGGCGGTCAAATTTCTCAATTTCAGGGAAGCTGATATCTACCACCGGGCTTTTCGAACCGCGCACGGTGTTAATCATCTCTGGCAAGCGGTGCAATGTCTGCGGACCAAAAACAATATCGACAAAGTTAGCCCGCTGACGAATATGATCGCCTTCCTGCGAGGCCACACAGCCCCCCACGCCGATAATGACATCCGGATTGGATTGTTTGAGCGTTCTCCAGCGGCCTAACTGATGGAAAACTTTCTCCTGCGCCTTTTCACGGATAGAGCAGGTGTTAAGCAGCAGCACGTCGGCCTCTTCTGCCACATCGGTCAGGGTGAAACCGTGGGTGCTGTTTAACAGGTCGGCCATCTTCGATGAATCGTACTCATTCATCTGACAGCCCCAGGTTTTAATATGCAGTTTTTTGGTCATCTGGTTGCCATTAATCATGCAGAAGTGGGTGCAGGGCGCGTATTGTAATGCTTTGCTGCGGTTGTGACCAGCATACCGGGCTTTTCTAACTCTCCTGCAAAAATCCGGTACACTATTGGGATTGGGCTGCGCTCTGGCCAGTGCAGGCGCATTGCCGCCGGATGTTGATAAAACGGGAAAATAATGACTGAAACAACAATGAGTTGGGATGTTGTCGTGGTGGGCGGCGGCATGGTGGGCGCAGCGCTGGCCAGCGGATTATCCGCGCAAGGATTCAGCGTGGCGGTACTCGAACAACAGCGGCCGGCAGACTTTGATGCGGCAAGTCAGCCAGATGTGAGAATTTCTGCGGTGGGCGCCGCCTCGGTGGATTTACTCAAACGTCTGCAAGTCTGGCCGCAGGTGCAGGCAATGCGCTGTGCGCCTTATCGCAGACTGGAAACCTGGGAATGGGAAAGTGCGAAGGTAGGATTTGATGCGCAATCGCTGGGGCTGCCCGAGCTCGGCTATATGGTGGAAAACAGCGTATTACAACTGGCGTTGTGGCAACGGCTTGAACAGCAGGGTGTCAGCCTTATTTCACCCGCCAGCCTGAAGGCATTGCAGTCGGTTGACGGTGGCTGGCGGTTAACCCTGGAGAGCGGCGAAATTTTTCAGGCCCGCCTGGTGGTCGGGGCAGATGGTGCTAACTCGCAGGTTCGCCAACTGGCGGGTATTGGCATTCGCGGCTGGCAGTATGCGCAATCCTGCATGCTGATTACTGCCCGGGGCGAAGAGGATTCGGGCGACTGCACCTGGCAACAGTTTACGCCTGACGGCCCGCGGGCTTTTTTACCGCTATCCGGACGCTGGGCGTCGCTGGTGTGGTACGACAACCGGGCTCGCATTCGTCAGCTTCAGGCAATGGATATGGGCCGGTTACAGCAGGAGATTGCGACACATTTTCCTTCCCGGGCAGGAAATCTTACTCCGGTGGCGGCGGGGGCTTTTCCGCTGGTTCGCCGCCATGCCTCGCGCTATGTGCTACCCGGCCTGGCTCTGGTGGGCGATGCGGCTCACACCATTAACCCTCTGGCGGGACAGGGGGTTAATCTGGGCTACCGTGATGTGGATGCATTGATCGCCACACTGACGTCAGCAAGGGAAAAGGCGGAGGACTGGGCGGCTAAAGAGGTGTTAACACGCTATCAGCGTCAACGGCTGCGGGATAATCTGCTGATGCAAAACGGGATGGATCTGTTCTATTTCACCTTCAGTAACGCCGTTGCTCCCGTGCGTATTGCACGAAATCTGGGGTTGATGGTCGCTGAACGCTCTGGCGTGCTGAAGCGGCAGGCGCTACGTTATGCCCTGGGTTTGCAAAGAAGGTTTTGAATGGGGAGTCGCAGTCACTGAAGCTGAACGGCTGCGGTTTGTGCCATGGTGCGTAACGGTATCAAGGCGGCATAATCTTATGGCGTTGCGGAAACGGTTAATGTCCAGACGTAAAAAAGCTCGCCGTAGCGAGCTTTTTTTATTGGCTGGGGTGCAGGGATTCGAACCCCGGAATGCTGGTATCAGAAACCAGAGCCTTACCGCTTGGCGACACCCCAATAATAATGTTGCGATTCACACTGCAAATCGTCTTTTGTATGGCTGGGGTGCAGGGATTCGAACCCCGGAATGCTGGTATCAGAAACCAGTGCCTTACCGCTTGGCGACACCCCAATAAAATTGGTGGCTACTACGGGAATCGAACCTGTGACCCCAGCATTATGAGTGCTGTGCTCTAACCAGCTGAGCTAAGTAGCCTGAACTTGCAAATCTTGAATTCTTTTTCCGGAGAAAAAGATGGCTGGGGTACCTGGATTCGAACCAGGGAATGCCGGTATCAAAAACCGGTGCCTTACCGCTTGGCGATACCCCATCCGTGCAAACCGTTTATGGAAATGGTGCGGGAGGCGAGACTTGAACTCGCACACCTTGCGGCGCCAGAACCTAAATCTGGTGCGTCTACCAATTTCGCCACTCCCGCAAAAAAGATGGTGGCTACGACGGGAATCGAACCTGTGACCCCAGCATTATGAGTGCTGTGCTCTAACCAGCTGAGCTACGTAGCCATCTTTTTTCGCGTAACCTTCATCGGCGTTGCGGGGCGCATTATGCGGAGTTGACCTGGAAGCGTCAACAAATTTTTTCCTGTTTTTGCCCGGAACCGATTCGTTTGTCTGGCTTATAACCAGCATGGCGATTAAACCACCAGTCACCAGGTGTTTTCATCACTTCCGCATTGATAACCCGGCGATTGTCGCGTGTGGACATCGCCTTTTTACTGTTGGTCATTAAGGCGAAAAAAAGGCGAAAATCAGCATTTTTATCGCCAGCAGGGCGCAGTTCAGCCCGCGCTCTGATGAGCAGTATTAACGGATTATCAGGAAAAAAGAGGATTTCACTGATAACAGTCGCTTTATTGTATCCGATGCTTTTGGTGATTAAAGGTCAATATCCTGGCGGTCTGGGTGTTTTTTCAGCACACAGAAGGGAATTCGCAGAAAGTGCCAGAGTACCGCCACCAGTTGTTCGTTAAGTAGCAAAAAGCCGGGGCAGAGGGAAAAGCGGGTTACCTCACTTTTTTGAGGCAACCCATAAAGGCTGAGACTATTTAACCGCGTAGGCCGACTGATGGACACCAACGGCGCGTCCTGATGGGTCATCCATTGTTTTGAATGCTTCGTCCCACTCAATGGCTTTAGCAGATGAACAGGCGACCGAAGGCCCACCAGGAACGCACTCGGCGGCGCTGGCGAGTGGGAACAGCTGTTCAAAAATATCGCGGTACAGATAGCCCTCTTTTGAGGTCGGCGTATTGTACGGGAACCGGAAATGGGCGGTCTGTAGCTGTTGGTCGCTTACCTGCTTAGCTGCAACTTCTTTCAGCGTGTCGATCCAGCTGTAGCCGACACCATCGGAAAACTGCTCCTTCTGCCGCCATGCAACGCTCTCCGGCAGGTAAGAGGAGAAACATTCGCGCAGAATGTGCTTTTCCATCTTACCGTTAGCACCACACATTTTATCCGCCGGGTTGATACGCATTGCCACATCAAGGAATTTTTTATCAAGGAAGGGAACGCGGGCTTCAACCCCCCAGGCCGACATGGCTTTGTTGGCACGGGCACAGTCAAACATGTGCAGCGCCAGCAGTTTACGTACGTTCTCTTCATGAAACTCGCGGGCATCTGGCGCTTTATGGAAGTAGAGGTAGCCGCCGAAAACCTCATCCGCTCCCTCACCGGATAACACCATTTTAATCCCCATCGCTTTGATTTTTCGCGACATCAGGTACATTGGCGTGGAGGCACGGATGGTGGTGACATCATAGGTTTCAATGTGATAGATAACATCGCGAATCGCATCAAGACCTTCCTGCACCGTAAAATGAATTTCGTGGTGTACGGTCCCCAGGTGATCGGCGACGGACTTAGCTGCTTTCAGGTCGGGAGAACCTTCCAGACCGACCGCAAAGGAGTGCAGCTGCGGCCACCAGGCTTCGCTTTTATCCTGATCTTCGATGCGTTTGGCCGCGAACTTTTTAGTGACCGCCGAGATAATTGAAGAGTCCAGACCACCGGAAAGCAACACGCCGTAGGGCACGTCGGACATCAGATGGCTTTTAACCGATTCTTCCAGCGCATCTTTCAGCGCGGCGGCATCCGTTGTGTTGTGCTCAACGGCTTCATAGCTGAACCAGTCACGTTGCCAGTAACGACGAATTTCACCGTCGGTGCTGGACATATAGCTTCCCGGTGGGAATTCTTTCAGCGTTTTGCACACCGGAACCAGCGCTTTCATTTCAGAGGCGACAAACAGGTTACCGTGTTCATCGTTGCCCATATAAAGCGGGATAATGCCAATGTGATCGCGACCAATCAGCCAGGTTTTTTTCACCGCATCATAGAGAATAAAGGCAAACATGCCCTGCAAGTCATCAAGGAAATCAACGCCTTTTTCCTGGTAGAGCGCAAGAATTACCTCACAATCTGATTCAGTCTGAAACTGGTAACGATCGCTCAGTTCGGCACGCAGAGCCTGGTGGTTATAGATTTCACCGTTCACCGCCAGCACATGGGTGTGCGCGGCATTGTACAGCGGCTGTGCGCCGTTATTGACGTCAACAATAGACAAACGTTCATGAGCCAGAATCGCGTGATCGTCAGCATAAACGCCGGACCAGTCCGGCCCGCGGTGACGCATCAGACGGGAAAGCTCAAGGGCTTTCTTACGCAGCTCAACAGGATCGCTTTTAAGATCCAACACTCCAAACACAGAACACATAGTTAACTCCCTGACAGCATCCCAGAACGGTGATGGTTATAGGTGAATATGACCAGCGAAGGCTTCGCCCGATGCATAAGAAAATGCTCTATCTTGCTATGCTGATGCAAGCAATTTAGCTTTTCTCTGAAAAATAGTCTGTTGCCTGGCTGACTGTGTTGATGTTTATTCAATAAAAGCGGTCTTAAAATGAATAAACGATAATTTTCTGGCGGGCGTGGGTGAAAAATAACCACTGGACATGACAATGAAACGACCCGCCGTGCTGGCGGGTGTGGTTCAGATAATGTCAATGTCTGCGACGGAAGGGTAAATCCAGCTGGGGCGGAAGGGCATTGCATCAACGTCGCTGAGGGTGGAAACGCCTGACAGCACCAGAATAGTTTCCAGTCCGGCCTGGAAACCAGCCAGAATATCGGTACGTAAATTGTCACCGACAATGACCGTCTCTTCTGAATGTGCCTGCATTTTGTTCAGCGCAGCGCGAATTATCCAGGGGCTGGGTTTACCAACATAGAAAGGTTTTCTGCCGGAAATCGTTTCAATGCCGGCGCAAAGTGCACCGCAGGCGGGCACAAAGCCACGTGCATGGGTATCAGGATTGGTCGCAATAAAGCGTGCGCCGTTCGCCACAAAAAAAGCCGCCTTGTGCATCATTTCCCAGTTGTAGGAACGGGTTTCCCCGACTATCACAAAGTCCGGATTGATATCGGTGATGGTAAAACCGGCTTTGTACATTTCATGAATCAGTGCGCCTTCACCCACGACATACGCTTTTTTTCCTTCCTGACGACGAAGGAAATCTGCGGTCGCCATTGCTGAGGTATAAAAGACACTGTCCGGCAGGTCAATCCCGGCAGAAGCGAAACGATTGGCAAGGTCAGGAGCGGTTTGTGAAGGGTAATTCGTCAGCACCACCAGCGGCATTTCTTTCGCCATAATACGTTGCAGAAACTCTTTTGCTCCTGGCACCGGTGTGTTGTCATGCATCAGCACACCGTCGATATCGCAAATCACATTTTTGATGGTCATTATTTCGCTGTCCGTCAGGGTTAACGCAGGCATTAACCTTCCAGTAAATGTTGTAATAAAATCCCGTTAAGCATGGCGCGTTTTACCAGTGCAAAGGCCCCAATCGCAGAACGATGATCGATTTCTGAACGCACCACCGGCAGATTTTTCCGGAAGGCTTTCAGTGCCTGGGTGTTGATGCAGCCTTCAATGGCTGGCAGCAAAACTTTATCGGCTTCGATAATTTCTCCGGCAATCACCACTTTCTGTGGATTAAACAAATTAATGGCAATGGCGATGGCTTTACCCAGATGGCGGCCAACGTGCTCAATGACCTCCGCCGACAGTGCATCGCCGCGGTTGGCGGCGGCACAGATTGACGAAATCTGGCATTTTTCTACCGTCAGCGCGCTGGGATGTCCCAGGGTCAACAGATGACGCATCCTGTTTTCAATGGCGGTGTTTGCCGCAATGGTTTCCAGGCAGCCAAAATTGCCACAGTGGCAGCGTTCTCCCAGTGGATCGACCTGAATGTGTCCCAGTTCACCCACGTTGCCATTACTGCCAAGGAAAACCTGACCGTTGGCAATAATTCCGGCACCGGTTCCCCGATGGACACGCACCAGAATGGAGTCTGCGCAGTCGCGTGACGCCCCAAAATAGTGCTCAGCCAGTGCCAGACTGCGGATGTCATGACCCACAAAACTGGTGACGTTAAAACGTTTTTGCAGATTAGCCACCAGTGGCCAGTGTTGGACCTCTATATGTGGCATATAACGGATCACGCCGTTATCCGGATCCACTAAGCCGGGAAGGATCACTGAAATAGCTATCAGCTCGCGCAGTTTGCGCTGATGCAGTCCACAAAAGTCAGCAATGGCACTGAAGAGTGCGCTTTCCAGGGAAGCCTGTGATTCTTCCGGTAGCGAGTAATCCTCCTGCGCCAGGGGCTTACCGCTGAGGTCAAAAAGGGTGAGGGTGGCATCGCTGCGCCCAAGACGCACTCCGATAGTATTGAAACCACGGGTTTCGGTAACAATAGAGATGGCGCGACGGCCACCGGTAGAGGCCTGTTGATCAACTTCTTTAATCAGGCCGCGTTCAATCAGCTGGCGGGTAATTTTGGTGACACTGGCGGGAGCGAGCTGACTGTGTTCGGCAATCTGTATCCGCGAAATCGGCCCCTGCTGGTCGATCAACCGATAAACGGCCGCGCTGTTGAGTTGCTTAACTAAATCGACATTTCCTATTTGTGTCGGGCCGCCAGTGGTCATTGTGTATCTACTCGCTATAGACCTCGTCACCATTAACGATGGTCTTGATTATTTTATAGTCACGGGTGAAAACCGTCAGGTTAGCGACTTTACCTGCATCGATCGAACCTAACTTATCATCCACACCCATCGCGCGGGCCGGATAGAGCGTTGCCATTCGTAACGTCTCATCCAGGGCGATGCCCACATGTTCGACACTGTTCGCCACAGCTTCAATCATAGTCAGGGCGGAACCACTCAGCGTACCCTTCTCATCAACGCAGAGTCCGTCGCGATAGTATATTGTTTTTCCAGCGAAAATGAACCGATCAATACTTGCACCAGCCGGGGCAGTGGCATCTGTAACCAGAATCAGCCTGTCACTTTTGATGCGTTTGGCATTGCGGATGTTGGCATAATGGACGTGCAGACCATCAGCAATGATTCCGCACCAGACATCGGGCGAATCAAACAACGCGCCGATCAGGCCCGGTTCACGGCCTGTGATGGTGGGCATGGCATTATATAAATGGGTGGCGAAGCTGACGCCAGCGGCAATACCCTGGCGTGCTTCAGCATAAGTGGCATGGGAATGTCCTGCGGAAATCACGATACCGGCGTCGCGTAACTGGCGGATAACTGAGCCATTAACCTGTTCAGGCGCCAGGGTGATTTTCGCGATGACATCAGCGTTTTCACAAAGAAAATCAACCAGCTCTGGTTCGGGCGTGCGAATGAGCGCCGGATTGTGTGTGCCGGGTTTACGCGGGCTCAGCCATGGGCCTTCCAGATGCAGGCCCAGTGCCTGACTGGTATGCTGAGCCAGATAAGCCCGCATCACTTCAACCGCCCGCCTGATCATTTCATCACTGCTGGTGATAAGTGTGGGAAGAAAGCTGGTACAGCCGGATTTTTCGTTAGCTTTCTGCATGATGTGCAGGGTTTCACTGCTGATTGCTGCCAGATCATCGTTAAATTGCACACCGCCGCAGCCATTGAGTTGCAAATCGATAAAGCCGGGAGCAATCAGTGCACCGTTGACATCGCGCAGTGCCACGTTGGCAGGAAGCGCGTCCCGTGCGCAAACGCGGTCGATCAGGCCATCAGAAATGACAACAGCATGATTATCAAGTATTTCGTGACCCGTGTAGATACGGCCATTGGTTAAAGCGTACATAATGTTCTCCCGGCATTATCCGCTACTGAGCGGTTAACGGTGCGCTGATGACTTACAGATTTTTCATGTTTTCCGCTTCCATTTCGCGGAAATATTTTACGGTTTTTACTTTCAGTTCCATGGTGGCGGGTTCGTCGCAAACCACGACAGATTTGGCATGCAGTTGCAGACAGCTGATGGTCCACATATGGTTGACATTGCCCTCGACCGCGGCCTGCAAAGCCTGAGCTTTCACATGGCCGGTCACCAGAATCATCACTTCTTCCGCATCCAGCAGCGTACCGACGCCAACGGTCAGAGCATATCTGGGCACCTGATCCACATTGCCGTCAAAGAAGCGCGAATTAGCCACGCGGGTATCATGCGTCAGCGTCTTGATTCTGGTACGTGACGCCAGCGACGAAGCTGGCTCGTTAAAGGCAATGTGACCGTCATTACCCACGCCACCCATAAACAGATTAATTTTTCCGTACGCGCGGATTTTCTCTTCATACTGGCGACATTCTGCGTCAATATCGGCAGCATTACCATTCAGAAGATTGATGTTTTCACTTTTAATATCAACATGATCGAAAAAGTTTCGGTACATAAAACTGTGGTAACTTTCGGGGTGTTCTTTCGGCAGGCCAACATACTCATCCATGTTGAAGGTCACGACGTGGCGAAAACTAACCTGGCCTGCTTTATGCATAGCGATGAGGTGTTTGTAAGCTTCCAGTGGCGTACCGCCGGTTGGCAGTCCAAGAACAAACGGGCGTTCGTCGGAGGGGTTGAAAGCATTGATACGGTTCACGATATGGCGGGCGGCCCATTTCCCAACCTGTGTCGGGGTGGCCAGAGGAATCAGTCTCATAGTTGACCTCGTTTAAACGTAATTTGAAATAAGTCTGGCGGAGCCCTGCAATCAAGCATTAAAGCGTAACGATCTGGTCTGCTGTTCGCGAGGGATAAATCCGTGATGATTTTTCGAATCATAAAATAAGTGGGTATGGAATGCCACGACTGGCAGAAAAAAATGCAACATTTTGGTGATTGAAATCACATTAGTCGCGGTTTTAATTTGCGAAGCGAATTAAATTTTTTTTACACTCGGGCGTATTATTTTATGTCACTGAGAAAACAGTTTACCGCTGAAACAATACGACGAAGGTACCTTAAAAGGTGCTTACAGGGGGAAGGGGAACATGCTTAGTTATTTACAAAAAGTAGGTCGGGCACTGATGGTACCGGTAGCTACGCTACCTGCTGCCGCTATCCTGATGGGAATAGGTTACTGGCTCGACCCGGATGCATGGGGCAATGGTAACGCTTTTGCGGCGCTACTGCTGAAGTCCGGTTCGGCAATTATTGAACATATGTCCGTCCTGTTTGCTATCGGTGTGGCTTATGGCATGTCGAAAGACAAAGATGGCGCGGCGGCATTAACCGGCTTTGTCGGCTTTTTAGTGGTAACCACACTCTGTTCTCCTGCCGCTGTGGCCATGATTCAGAAAATTCCTGTCGATCAGGTGCCTGCGGCATTTGGAAAAATTGAAAACCAGTTTGTCGGTATTATGGTGGGGATTATTTCGGCGGAAATGTATAACCGTTTCAGCCACGTAGAACTCCCCAGGGCGCTCTCGTTCATTAGTGGGCGTCGTCTGGTGCCGATTCTGGTCTCCTTTCTGATGATCCTGATTGCCTTTATTCTGATGTACGCCTGGCCGGTAATCTTTGGCGGGCTGGTCAGCTTTGGTGAGCAGATACAGAAACTGGGCTCTGTGGGGGCGGGCGTGTATGCGTTTTTCAACCGGTTGCTTATCCCGGTTGGTTTACATCATGCGCTTAACTCAGTGTTCTGGTTTGATGTGGCGGGAATTAATGACATACCAAACTTCCTGGGCGGCGCTCAGTCGCTGGAAAGCGGCAAAGCCGTGGTCGGCATTACCGGGCGTTACCAGGCTGGTTTCTTCCCCATCATGATGTTTGGTTTGCCGGGGGCAGCGTTGGCGATTTACCACTGTGCCCGTCCTGAAAACCGGGCCAAAGTGGGGGGGATCATGCTGGCTGCCGCCTTTGCGGCCTTCTTTACCGGTATTACCGAACCGCTGGAATTCTCCTTTATGTTCGTGGCGCCGGTACTTTATTTTATCCATGCGGTACTGACGGGGATTTCGGTATTTATCGCTGCCAGCATGCACTGGATTTCAGGTTTTGGTTTCAGTGCCGGGTTGGTTGATATGGCGCTTCAAAGCCGTAATCCGCTGGCTACACACTGGTATATGTTAATCCCGCAGGGCCTGGTGTTCTTCGTGATTTACTATGTGGTTTTTCGCTTCACGATCAAAAAATTCAATTTGCTGACGCCAGGACGCGAGCTGGCAGTGGAAGGCGATGAAAGCGATGGCTACGATGTCAGTGTCGAAAAAAACCACACTGATGAATCAGAAATTGATTCACTTGCCCGCCGCTATATCGGTGCCATTGGTGGTTCTGACAATCTGACCGCGATTGATGCCTGTATTACCCGGCTGCGTCTGAGTGTTAAGGACAGTAGTGCAGTAAATGAATCGGTTGCACGTCGTCTGGGTGCTTCAGGGGTGATTCGCCTTAACCAGCAAAGCGTGCAGATTATTGTCGGTACGCGTGCGGAAACCATTGCCTCAGCAATGAAAACCGTGTTGTCCAAAGGTCCGGTAGCATCGTCCTCCCTCTCCTCTGCCCCGTCGGCGGTTGCGGCCCCGAGTGTGACCACGGCAACTGAAAAGAAAGTCGTTGCGACTTTGGTCGCCCCGGTCAGCGGTGATGTCGTTGCCCTGGAGCAGGTACCCGACGAAGCCTTTGCCAGTAAAGCGGTGGGTGATGGCGTGGCAATCGTCCCAACCAGTAGCAAGGTGGTTTCGCCAGCTAATGGTACGGTGGTGAAAATTTTTAATACCAATCATGCCTTCTGTCTGGAAACGGATAAAGGGATTGAAGTGGTGGTCCATATGGGACTTGATACGGTGGCACTGGCCGGCAAAGGTTTCACGCGTCTGGTGGATGAGGGCGCTGTCGTGACCGCCGGTCAGCCTGTACTGGAAATGGACCTGGTTTTCCTGAACGCCAATGCCCGTTCAATGATAAGCCCTGTCGTGGTCAGCAATATCGATGACTTTAGCGGTATTACGCTGGTGGCGGGTGATAAAGTGGTTGCTGGCGAAAGCCCGTTGTATGAAATCAATAGCTGACGTCCGACTGGATTAAACCTGAAGGGTGGGGAGTCATTCCCGCCCTTTTTTATTGTATTGCTGTAACAAACGGTTGTTTCCCTTCACGGCTTTGTGGATCATACTCCGTTATTTCACACACCATACCCGTTATCGACAAGTTGTCGTTGTGCTGGCCGCTTCGGCCACCCGATTCGCCAGTCGCTTTGCTGAAGTTGGACATAGTCAGGGTATCGTTACCACCGCATTACTGAGGAAATTAAGATGAGTGAGGCTGAAGCCCGCCCAACTAACTTTATTCGTCAGATCATCGACGAAGATCTGGCTTCTGGTAAGCACAGCAGCATCCATACTCGCTTTCCGCCGGAACCAAATGGTTATCTGCACATTGGTCATGCCAAGTCTATTTGCCTCAATTTTGGTATTGCACAAGACTATCAGGGGCAGTGCAACCTGCGGTTTGATGATACCAACCCGGTAAAAGAAGATCTGGAATACGTTGAATCAATAAAACATGACGTGCAGTGGTTGGGCTTTAGCTGGACGGGGAACGTTCGCTACTCTTCAGATTATTTCGATCAGCTGCATCTGTACGCCATTGAGTTAATCAACAAAGGGCTGGCTTATGTGGATGAGCTGACACCCGAACAGATCCGTGAATATCGCGGTACGCTGACGTCTCCTGGTAAGCACAGCCCATACCGCGATCGCAGCGTGACTGAAAATCTGGCGTTGTTTGAAAAAATGCGTAATGGTGAGTTTGCCGAGGGAACAGCCTGCCTGCGCGCTAAAATCGATATGGCATCCAGCTTTATTGTGATGCGCGATCCGGTGCTGTATCGCATCAAGTTTGCTGAACACCATCAGACCGGTAATAAGTGGTGCATCTATCCGATGTACGATTTTACCCACTGTATTTCTGATGCGCTGGAAGGGATCACCCACTCTCTTTGTACCCTTGAGTTTCAGGATAACCGCCGCCTGTACGACTGGGTGCTGGATAACATCTCCATTCCTGCTCACCCACGGCAGTATGAGTTTTCCCGGCTGAATCTGGAATACGCCATCATGTCCAAGCGTAAGCTCAACCTGCTGGTGACTGAAAAGATCGTCGAAGGCTGGGATGATCCCAGGATGCTGACGGTATCGGGTCTTCGTCGCCGGGGGTATACCGCCGCCTCCATTCGCGAGTTTTGCCGTCGCATTGGCGTCACTAAGCAGGACAACATTGTGGAGATGGCATCGCTTGAGTCGTGTATTCGTGACGATTTGAATGAAAATGCGCCTCGTGCAATGGCGGTGCTCGACCCGCTCAAGCTGGTGATCGAAAACCTGCCGTCGAATCATGAAGAAATTCTCACCATGCCTGTCCATCCGAATAAACCGGAAATGGGGACGCGCGAGGTGCCCTTCAGTCGGGAAATCTATATCGATCGGGCGGATTTTCGTGAGGAAGCGAATAAACAGTACAAACGACTGGTACTGGGTAAAGAGGTGCGCCTGCGGAATGCATACGTGATTAAAGCTGAACGTATCGCAAAGGATGAACAGGGGAACATAACCTGCCTGTTCTGCACCTGTGATGTGGATACGCTGAGCAAAGATCCTGCCGATGGACGCAAAGTAAAAGGCGTTATTCACTGGGTATCGGCTGTGCATGCCCATCCGGCAGAGTTCCGGCTTTACGATCGTCTGTTCAGCGTGGCAAATCCGGGCGCGGCAGAGGATTTTCTGACCACAATCAATCCTGACTCTCTGGTCATTCGCCAGGGATTCGTTGAGCCAGGTTTGCAGCAGGCGCAGGCCACCAGCCCGTACCAGTTTGAACGTGAAGGTTACTTCTGCGCCGATCGCCATTCTGCCTCTGACAGACTGGTATTCAACCGCACAGTCGGATTGCGTGATACCTGGACGAAAACCAGCGAATAATCCCCGTAATCGCAAAGACAACGCAGCCTTCAGGCTGCGTTTTTTTTATAAATCGCGGTATGACTTTTACGAGGAGTAGCAGATAAAGTTATCTTTTCACTTTTATTTAAAGAATAAACCGCAATCCGTCCTCATATTTTTTAACTGCCTGCCTGTTGATGTTGACTGGTTGCTAAACGAATAAAATTTTTATTCAAATTGGCAATATATTTATCAGTCAATCATTTTTTCCGTAAGCGTTGATGTAAGACAGCTTACAATAATGAAATTTTCTAAAATAAGCAATATAACGATTTACGCTAATAAGACTAATCCCCATTTCTGTCAGATTGCGAAGAGTTAAATGCAATCTGTATCAAAACGGTTTATTTACCTTATTATTTTTTTAGTGATAATTATTTTATTAAAAAACTTTTCTTATTGTTATTTTATGAGGATTTCAGTTGATAGATATTTTCATTCTCATAAATTTGTATTAATAACTGGGTTACATTCGCCAGTGGGATGTGGTCTGGGTCATGTTTTTATCTCGAAATATACATAATTAATTGATAATTCGCGACGCGAAAAATATCATCGTATTAATCGATGCTCGTGCTGCCAACACCAGTAACTGTACTGATAATAACATCAGAATGAATTAATAATATCCTTTAAAAAAGGACATAAAATATGTTCAGAACTATAAAAAAACAAAAACCGTTAGCACTGGCTGTTGCTTTATGTTCGGCTATAAGTGGTGGTTATTATTTACCCTCTGCCGCTGCCACAGGCTTTGTAGATGACTCATCACTGAGTGGAGGAATCTATTACTGGCAGCGTCACCGTGAGCGTAAAGACCTCGATGCAGGCAGTGAAAAATACGGTCAGTATGAGCAAAATCTTCATCACTCCACTTTCAATGCCAATCTGGATTTCTCTTCTGGCTATGCAGCGGATTTTATTGGACTGGATTTAGCGGCATTTAGTGCCGTTGAATTATCCAGCACAGGACCAGCAGCACCCAATGAAATTGGTTTCAGTAATGCAAAAGGTCGCTGGAGTGAAAAATGGGATGGCGATACAGGTGGAGCCAGTATTTACAAAGCGGCAATAAAAATGAAGTTTGATAATTACTGGCTTCGCGGTGGTTATTTACAACCTGTCGGGCAGACTTTATTAACACCTCAGTGGGGTTTTTTACCAGGAACTTATCGTGGTGTGGAAGCCGGGGCAGTGTATGATTTATCCGATGCCGGAGAATTATCGCTTTCTTATATCTGGACAGATGAATATAAAGCGCCCTGGTACAGGAATATGTACAACTTCCGTAAAGCAGATGGCATTACCGCAATCAGTTATCTGCATTCCATTGGGGCAAAATACGATTTTAAAAATAACCTGGTACTGGAAGGTGCATTTGGCCAGGCGGCTGATTATATGGATCAGTACTTCACCAAAGTTTCTTATGCTTTTCCGCTGGCAGGAAATAATCTGAAAACCAGCTGGCAGTTTTATGGTGCAAAAGATAAAGAGAGCGGCGGTATTTCTGATGTGAATAGTGTTTATGACGGACTTGCATGGTTGCAGGCTGTCACGTTTGGCTACACAACCGGGCCATTTGACTGGCGTCTTGAAGGGACCTGGGTAAAAGCAGAAGGGAATCAGGGATTTTTTCTGCAACGTATGACGCCGGGGTATGCCACCTCAAATGGTCGCCTGGATGTGTGGTGGGATTCACGCTCTGACTTCAATGCTAACGGTGAAAAGGCGCTGTTTGCGGGAGTGATGTATGACCTGAAAAACTGGCAGCTGCCCGGCTGGGCGATTGGAACCTCTTACGCTTATGGCTGGGATGCCAGACCGTCCACCAAACCTGTTTACGATCAGAATCAGCGGTTGAGAGAGTCTGCATGGAATATGGACCTGCTTTATACCGTTCAGCAAGGGGCGGCCAAAGGCACATTATTCAAACTGCACTATACCCGTTACAACAACCACTCGGATCTCCCAAGCTGGAGCGGGGGATATGGCAACGTATTTCAGGATGAAAAAGACGTGAAATTCATGGTTATTGCTCCGTTCACTATTTTTGAGCCAGCCAGATAACCTCGCACCCGAAAAGGATCAACAAAATGAAATATGTGCTTGTCGCTGTCACGGCTTTTTTACTCAGTGGTTGCGTTGAAAAAAACGTTGTTCCGCAGAAAGAGCCAATCCCCAGCCTGGACTATCAGCACTGTCTGGATGCAAGGCATGAGGGTGGCGGTGAAGGGATCTCAAGGGAATGCGGTCAACTTCAGCACGACATTGAGCAAACTTCCAACTAACTGATAAGGAAAACGGATGAAAAAATTCAGAGCAAGTCTTCTGGCGGCGGCGCTTATTTCTGCACTTGCAGGCGGTAATGCACTGGCAAATCAACAAGTTGTCGATCAGATTAGTCAGTTTGGGGTTAAGTATCAGGTGGTCGATAATCATGCTGCACAGCATGGCGTTGACTGTGCGGCACTGGGGGCTGACTGGGCTTCCTGCAACCGGGCAATCATCACTCTGACTAATCCGGGAAAGGCGATGACCAGTCATGACTGGGCTATCTATCTGCCAAATATTCGCCAGACGCTGAGAGTGGATAACGATCAATTTCGCATGGTGCATGTCATTGGTGATTTAACCCGGCTGGAGCCCACAGAAAAATTCAAAGGCTTTGCGGCCGGTGAGTCTGTCGAAATCCCAATCATTAATGAGTACTGGCAGCTGTTTGTTACTGACGTTATGCCTCGCTGGTATGTGACATCCGGTGATGCCAGTCCAAAAATTATTGCCAGCACGGACACTGAAGATCTGAGCAGCTTTGTTGAACCCATTGGTGAACAGTGGAAACGAACGCCGGATGATAAAAATATTCTGATGATGCCGGGAAGTCGCTTTGATAAGAACAGTGACGTCGCATTACTACCAGAATCTGCCCTGCGCGGACAGATTGTTCCGACACCCTTACAGGTAAAAGTGCTGCCCGGTGATGCTGATCTGTCGAAAGGTGTGAGTCTGAATCTTACCGCTTTATCAGAGGCTAAGGCCGAGGCAATTAAGCAGCGCTTCAAACTGTTGGGGGTAGAGGAAAATGCTGAAGGCTATCAGATAGGCACCCGCATCGATCAAAAAGCGCTGAAAAAACAGCTGGCGGTTTCCGGCGCCTATAAGCTGACCGTCGGCAAAAATAAAGCTGAAGTGGTCGGATATGATGAAAGCGGCGTGCTTTATGGTTTGCAATCGATCCTTTCACTGTTACCGGCAGATGGCAGTGCTGTTATCGCCACCCTGAAAGTCAGTGATGCTCCACGCTTTGCCTATCGTGGCGTTTTTCTTGATGTGGCGCGTAATTTTCACAGTAAAGATGCCGTTTTGCGAATGTTGGATCAACTGGCGTCGTGGAAAATTAACGTCTTCCATTTCCATCTGAGTGACGATGAGGGCTGGAGAATTGAGATCCCTGGTTTGCCTGAGCTGACCGAAGTGGGAAGCCAGCGCTGTCACGACCTCAGTGAGCAGCGCTGTCTGTTGCCACAGCTGGGGTCAGGCCCGGAAAATAACAATCATGGCAGTGGCTACCTCAGCCGTGAAGATTATATCGAAATAGTAAAATACGCGGCAGCGCGGGGTATTCAGGTGATCCCTGAAATAGATATGCCGGCACATGCGCGTGCAGCGGTGATCTCTATGGAAGCACGCTACAACCGACTGATGAAGGAGGGCAAAACGGCTGAGGCATCCGAATTCCGTTTGCTGGATCCGACCGATACGTCTAATACCACTTCAGTACAGTTTTATGACCACACCAGCTATCTGAATCCTTGCCTGGATTCTTCCCTGCGCTTTAGTGACAAGGTGATTGGTGAAATTCAGGCGATGCACCGCGAAGCAGGACAGCCGTTGCAAACCTGGCATTTTGGTGGCGATGAAGCCAAAAATATTCGCCTCGGTACGGGCTATTCTGATGTCAGCAACCCTGTGGCAGGGACCGGTCGTCATGATATGAGCCGGGAAGATAAGCCCTGGGCAAAATCTCAGGTGTGCCAGAAAATGATTGCCGATGGCAAAGTGGAAGATATGGAGCATCTGCCCAGCTATTTCGCAGCCCAGGTCAGTCAACTGGTTAAGCAGCATGGCATTGAAAAAATGCAGGCATGGCAGGATGGTCTGAAGGATGCTGAAGGGGCTAAAACATTTGCCACTGAGCGAATGGGAGTCAACTTCTGGGATACCTTGTTCTGGGGAGGGTTTGATTCCGCTAATGACTGGGCCAACAAAGGCTATGAGGTGGTTATCTCTAACCCGGATTACGTCTATATGGATTTCCCTTATGAAGTCAATCCATTAGAGCGCGGCTATTACTGGGGAACTCGTTTCAGCGATGAGCGTAAAGTATTCAGCTTTGCCCCGAATAATTTGCCACAGAATGCTGAAACCTCAGTGGATCGCGATGGCAACACCTTTAGTGCCAAATCAGATAAGAGCTGGCCCGGCGCGTATGGATTATCTGCACAGTTGTGGAGTGAAACCGTCAGATCTGATGAGCAGATGGAATATATGATTTTCCCTCGTATGCTATCCGTTGCTGAGCGTGCATGGCATCGTGCTGCCTGGGAACAGGATTACCAGGCAGGAAAAGAGTATGTGGGGGGGAAAACCACCTTTGTTGACCAGCAGGCACTGCTGAAAGACTGGCAGCGCTTTGCCAATCTGTTGGGGCAACGAGAGCTGGCCAAACTCGATAAAACCGGAATCCACTACCGACTGCCTGTACCGGGAGGAAAAATAGTTGATGGTAAGCTTGAGGCAAATATCGCCCTGCCAGGTCTGACCATCGAATACAGCCTTGATGCAGGCAAAAACTGGCAACGCTATGATGCCACTGCACAACCTGCGGTAAGCGGTGAGGTGATGGTCCGCTCGGTCAGTCCGGATGGAAAACGTTACAGCCGTGCTGAAAAGCTTTAATGGTCAGGTTTACGGGCTGACTTCTGTTGTTTTCTGTTATCAGCATTAAAACGCCAGACTGGCGCCTTCGTTACCGGGCGCCAGCTTTGATGATAGTGAAAACAGGCCATCTGTCATCTTTCACATTTCGGAAGAAAAGCGGTGTTTTACTTGAGGGAAGCACTGACTATGAGGCTGATTGACAGGAATATGAAGCAAATCACCTGCAAAGCAGGTGATTTATTTAATCGTCATGCAGTGTTTCGTCTTCGCGGCAGTCGCCTGTTGCGCAATGGCCGTAGAGATAAAGGCTGTGGTTGCTGAGCTTGATACCGTGGCGCGAAGCGATGTCACGCTGACGGGATTCAATGGATTCGTCACTGAATTCGATCACTTTGCCGCAGTCCAGGCAGATGAGGTGATCATGATGGTGCTGTTGAGTAAGTTCGAAAACAGACTTGCCACCTTCGAAGTTGTGGCGGGTGACGATGCCTGCATCATCAAACTGGTTAAGCACGCGGTAGACCGTTGCCAGACCAATTTCTTCGCCCATATCAATCAGGCGTTTGTACAAATCTTCCGCACTGACGTGATGGCACTCTGGTTCCTGAAGCACTTCCAGAATTTTCAATCGGGGAAGCGTGACTTTCAGGCCGGCCTTCTTTAATGCGGTGTTATTGTCAGTCATGCGGATATTGTCCTGTTACTTTGCTTGTCACTAAGTGGCTGAAAAACCCTGAACATCGGCCTAAACAAAAGCTAAGCTACCCAGTATAGAACTGATGTGTCGAAATGAAAACCACCGGAAAGGCGCAGAACCGCCGCAGAGGGCAGGGCAAAAACCTGTACATCCGGGGGAAGCAACGACACCGTGCGGGTTTACACTTCGCTCTGTTTCCGGCTTGACGCACTCCGGGCAGATACCCGAAGCGCGAAGGGTCGATGGCGATATTGTACAGTGTTGCAGATGAAAGTTACAAAAATGTTCCTATTATATTCATAGGAAAAAACCACAGATATGTTGCGTGATTGGCATCCTCAGCAGAGGAGCAAATCAGGCTTCAAGAATCTCTTTAAGCTGTAACTCTTCGTAGATCTGTTTAACCCACTTTTCAGTACGTTCATTTGTCAGCTCAGGCTGGCGGTCTTCATCAATGGCCAGACCAAGGAAATGCGTGTCATCTGCCAGCCCTTTAGAGGCTTCAAAATGATAGCCCTCAGTGGGCCAGTGACCGACAATCACTGCGCCATTTGGCTCAATAATGTCGCGAATGGTGCCCATCGCATCGCAGAAATATTCAGCATAATCTTCCTGATCGCCACAGCCAAACAGCGCCACCAGTTTGCCGTTGAAGTCAATTTCTTCCAGCGTCGGGAAAAAGTCGTCCCAGTCGCACTGCGCTTCGCCATAGTACCAGGTTGGAATGCCCAGCAGCAGAATATCAAAGGCTTCAAGGTCTTCTTTGCTGCTTTTAGCAATATCATGAACTTCCGCAACCTCGTTACCCAGCTGCTTCTGTATCATTTTTGCAATGTTTTCCGTATTGCCTGTATCGCTGCCAAAGAAAATGCCTACGATTGCCATGAGTTTAATAACCTCTTGAATCTTAAAAAGGGACGGCTGACCTGAAAATATTAGCGGCAATGATAGCAGACCGCATCGGGTGGATAAATGAGGAATCCTCCCGCATTTGTCGCTTTGTGCTCTGTGCCGTGGAATTCTCAGAGGCCGACTTGCTCAACATGATGGATTGACCAGTTGCGTCATGATCATTTCTTCAATCAGTTCGCTGCGACTGATATTGCGGGCTTCTGCCAGCTGGTTCAGTGCATCAACGGCGTCACTGTTCATTTTTAGTTCCACGCGCCGCAGGCCGCGCACTTTATCACGCCTGAGCTGGTTGCGTTTGTTAATACGCAGCTGCTCGTCGCGTGCCAGCGGGTTGGTTTTGGGGCGACCAGGGCGACGCTCTTCTGCAAACAGATCGATCGTAGTACGGTCGGTGTTTTCTTTTGCCATAGGATTGTGTTACTGAAAAAGACTGGAGTTCTGATGGACCAGGCGGTCATGCTGGCTGAATACCGACCACCAACAAAATTTTAGCGCGCCATCATACCCCAGTGAAAGTGATGGCGACAATCATTTAGCTGCACTGACAAATATTTGTTTTTACTGTGCAATAAAACGCCGAATGGCACGTAAAACGGCATCAGGCCTTTCAGCATGGACCCAATGTCCCGCTCCGGCAATCACCCAGGCCCGCGCGGCTGGAAACTGTTGCAACAACAGATCGCGGTACTGGTCATCGAGATAGGGCGAAAGCTCACCACGAATAAACAGAGTCGGATGAGGCCAGGCGGGCACGGGCTGCCAGCCGATCAGTTGGTCATATTCAGCCATTAATACCGGCACATTGAAACGCCATTCACCTTCATGGAATGACTTCAGCAAAAACTGAATGATGCCTTCTTCCTTTATTGTCTCACGCATCAGCGTAGCGGCTTCGCTGCGCTGTTTTATTGCCGCTGCGCTTACGGCATTGAGCGCAGCGAAGATAGTATCGTGATGGCGCGCCTTGTACGCCACCGGTGCCATATCAATCACCACCAGCTTTGCCACGCGCTCAGGCGCGGCCGCAGTGAGCGACATGGCAATTTTGCCGCCCATTGAATGACCGATGACAACAAACTGTTCGACCCCAAGGCTGTCCAGCGTTTCTGTCACATCCTGGGCCATCGCGGCGTAGTGCATTTCAGATGAGCGTGGCGACAATCCATGATTACGGACGTCAATCTGGATAACCTGCTGCTCCGCTTTGAGCCCTCTGGCCAGACCGGCAAGGTTATCAAGACTGCCAAACAGGCCGTGGATAAGGACCACCGGTAAGCTGGCAGCAGCAGATTGTTCAGATTGCAGGCGGACATTCAATTTCATAGCAAAGTTCTTACAGGGTAAACGAGCGGTTAGGTTATCATGGAACCACGATTTCCTGTCTGCGCGACCCATTTATTCAGCCCTTCCTTTTTGCGGCATTATCTGACTTTTACTGGCATTAAGGGCTGGCGCTACACCCCGGCAGGATTTAACTTTATAATCCTCGTGTTAGAGCAGGCGTTTTTCATACATATGCGCATCGCTTTTTATATATGTATGACCGGCCCCGGCTCTTAATAAGCAATAACTGTACTGGATCAAGATGAAAACTATCGAAGTTGATGAAGAGCTTTACCGTTATATCGCCAGCCACACTCAGCATATTGGTGAGAGCGCCTCTGACATTTTACGCCGTATGCTTAAATTCACTGCCGGGCAATCTTCACCTGCCGCTCAGGAGACGGTGTCTTCTGCCCCGGTAGTTAAAGAGACGGCAACGGAGAAGGCAGGTTCACGCCCGCAGGATCGCGTTCGTGCCGTGCGCGAGCTGTTGTTGTCAGATGAGTATGCTGAACAGAAGAAAGCGATTAACCGGTTCATGTTGATTCTGTCGACCTTGTACCGTCTGGACCCCAGTGCATTCGGCGCTGCAACCGAGTCTCTGCTGGGCCGGACGCGCGTCTATTTTGCCGGTAACCAACAAACCCTGGTACAAAATGGCACGCATACCAAGCCACAGCATATTCCTGGCACGCCATACTGGGTAATCACCAATACCAATACAGGTCGCAAACGCAGCATGATTGAACACATTATGCAGTCAATGCAGTTCCCTGCGGAACTGGCTGACAAAGTTTGCGGCACCCTCTAACTGATAAATAAGCGTCAGGGAGAAGCGCCAATGGCCAATCACCCCCGTGCCGGGCAACCAGCCCGTCAGAGCGATTTGATTAACGTTGCACAATTAACGTCACAGTATTACGTCCTGCAACCTGATCCGGGCAATGCGGAACATGCGGTGAAATTCGGCACATCCGGCCATCGTGGTAGTGCAGGGCGTCACAGCTTTAACGAAACCCACATCCTGGCGATAGCGCAGGCGATTGCGGAAGAGCGTAAGAAGAACGGTATCACCGGCCCTTGCTACGTAGGTAAAGATACGCACGCACTTTCCGAGCCCGCCATCATTTCTGTCCTGGAAGTGCTGGCAGCTAACGGCGTTGATGTCATCGTGCAACAGGGCAATGGCTATACCCCGACGCCCGCCATCTCCAATGCAATTCTCGAACACAACAAGGCGGGGGGCGCGCAGGCTGACGGTATCGTGATTACGCCTTCACACAACCCGCCAGAAGATGGTGGCATTAAATACAATCCACCGAACGGTGGCCCTGCTGATACCAACGTCACTAAAGTTGTGGAAGAGCGTGCTAACGTCCTGATTAAAGAAGGGCTTCAGGGGGTCAAACGCATCGCACTGGATAAAGCCTGGGCCAGCGGACATTTGCAGGAGCAGGACCTGATCCAGCCTTACATTGAAGGCCTGGCGCAGATTATTGATATTCCGGCCATTCAGAAAGCCGGGCTGAAAATCGGTGTCGATCCGCTGGGCGGATCGGGCATTGCCTACTGGCAGCGAATTGCAGAGTTCTACAATCTGGATTTGACCATTGTTAATGATTCCGTCGACCAGACGTTCCGCTTTATGCATCTGGATAAAGACGGCGTTATCCGCATGGATTGCTCTTCTGAAAGTGCGATGGCGGGTCTGCTGGCGCTGCGCGATCAGTTTGATCTGGCGTTTGCCAACGATCCTGACTATGACCGTCATGGCATTGTCACTCCTTCAGGATTGATGAATCCGAACCACTATCTGGCGGTGGCGATCAACTATCTGTTCCAGAACCGTCCACAATGGGGCAAACAGGTGGCGGTAGGTAAAACGCTGGTTTCCAGTGCGATGATCGACCGGGTGGTCAATGCTATCGACCGCAAGCTGGTTGAGGTGCCGGTTGGCTTCAAGTGGTTCGTTGACGGACTGTTCGATGGCAGCTTTGGTTTTGGTGGCGAAGAGAGCGCGGGGGCTTCTTTCCTGCGTTTTGACGGTACGCCGTGGTCAACCGATAAAGACGGCATCATCATGTGCCTGCTGGCCGCAGAGATCACCGCCGTAACCGGTAAAAATCCACAGCAGCACTACGATGAGCTGGCTGAACGTTTCGGTGCGCCAAGCTACAACCGCTTACAGGCTTCTGCCACCTCGGCACAGAAAGCCGCCTTGTCTAAGCTGTCGCCAGAAATGGTCAGTGCCGATACGCTGGCCGGCGATCCGATTACTGCACGTCTCACCGCCGCGCCCGGCAACGGTGCGTCAATTGGCGGTCTGAAAGTGATGACGGAAAACGGCTGGTTCGCTGCACGGCCTTCCGGTACTGAAGACGCTTATAAGATCTACTGTGAGAGCTTCCTGGGTGCTGAGCACCGTGAGAAGATCGAAAAAGAGGCGGTAGAGATTGTCAGTGAAGTGCTGAAAAACGCCTGATCAAGCATTGAGGCGTGGCGTCTGCGCGCCTGCTGCTGGTAAAACCCACCTTCAGGTGGGTTTTTTTATGCTGCTGAGTTCTCCGATGTGGTCTCAGGGCACGAAACGATAGCCTACGCCCGTTTCGGTAATCAGATGACGAGGCTGGGCGGGATCGTCTTCCAGTTTTTGTCGCAAATGGCCCATATAAATCCGCAAATAGTGGCTGTGCTCTACGGCGTTAGGTCCCCACACCTGATTGAGCAACTGGCGCTGAGTCATCACTTTTCCTGCATTATTCAGCAGGCTGACCAGCAGGCGAAACTCAATAGGCGTCAGATGTAGCTCCTGACCACATCGGGTTACCCGTCGGGCAGCAATATCCACCTTTACTTCACTGAATCTGACTTCAGCCTGCGGTGCCGTGTCGGCGGCTCTGCGATGACGAAGCGCTGCCCGCACCCGGGCCAGCAATTCGCCTATGCCAAAGGGTTTGGTCAGGAAGTCATCTGCTCCGGCATCCAGTGCGGCAATTTTGTCCTGCTCATCGCTGCGGGCCGACAGGACAATCACCGGGATCGACGTCCACTGACGAATTTCACGAATAAATTCAATACCATCACCATCCGGCAGGCCGAGGTCAAGAATGGCCAGATCGGGTTTCCTGGTTGCCGCCTCGATCAAACCGCGTTGCAGCGTCTCTGCATCAAATACGCGCAGATTTTCTCCTTCGAGGGCAACACGCAAAAAACGGCGGATCTCTTTTTCATCTTCAACGATCAGAACTGTAGTCACCATACTTCACTCTTTGATTAACCGTGGCCGCAAAGGGTCACCAGCAGATCGCTCAACAATCAACGTGGCTTAATTTAGCAAATAAAGTCAGGTCGCGCTGCCGGTAATCACAGCCCACTCTTTGTTGATCAAAAGTTAACTAACAGCGTTTTTTTTACTTTTATGTAACCGGGTTACAGAACCAGGGCAATTTATGGTGAAATTTTCCACAAAATAGTGGTCGGATGAGTAGTAAAGTTACAGCGCAAAGGCTATTATTCGAGCCATCTTACAGCGTTAATTGCCAGCCTTAAGGGGGATGCATGAATCTTTATCAACACTATTCACCACAGCGGATTGCCATGCGTCGTGTCGGCGTGGTGGTTCTCGGCACGGTTGCATTGCCGGTGATGTTATTCCGCAACGATCGGGCAAAATTCTACAGTTATCTGCACCGCGTGTGGTCAAAAACCAGCACTAAACCGGTCTGGCTGGCCCAGTCAGAAGCGGTGGGCGGCGATATCTGGTAACGCCTCCGATTTGATGAATGGCAAAAAGTAGCCTCTGCGGCTTTTTTGCCATTCCGCATTAGCTGAAAACAACAAACTAAACCTGCGAAACAAAAATCAGCCAACGATGACGCTGGTTTGCTCGTCATTTCCCCCCAGACTCCCTGCTTTTATCCGCAACAGATGGCAATTCCCGGTACTGAACGCGCTTAACGACAGAAATTCGGCTACACTTAAACCTCTACAGGAAGTTGGAGGTTGTACAACTATGAGTGATAAAATTCCTGTCGGCATCAGTGCCTGCCTGCTTGGAGATAACGTCCGTTTTGATGGTGGCCATAAGCGCTGCGCCTTCGCTGCGGATGAGCTTTCTCCCTTTGTTCGTTATCAACCCGTTTGCCCGGAAATGGCGATTGGCCTGCCGACGCCACGTCCTGCGTTACGCCTGACCGAAACCGATCACCACACGATTGAACTCAGATTCAGCAATGGCAAAGACCAGCCTGTTACCGGAGCAATGCAGAAATTCTCCGAGCATAAAATCGCCTCGTTACATCACCTTTGTGGTTACATTGTTTGTGCGAAATCGCCAAGTTGCGGCATGGAGCGGGTACGCATTTACCAGCCGGACAACAACAATAATCGCAAAGAAGGCACTGGCATCTATACCCGCGAGCTGATGTCGCAAATGCCCTGGCTACCGGTTGAGGAAGATGGACGTCTTCATGATCCGCAACTACGGGAAAATTTTGTTGAACGGGTTTACACCCTGCACGAGTTTAACGAAATGTGGCGCGATGGACTGACGCGCGGCAAGCTGATTGCTTTCCACAGCCGTTACAAATTACTGCTGCTGGCACACTCACAGCCTGAATACCGTAAGCTGGGCCGTTTTGTGGCGGCGATTGAGGAGTGGTCTTCCCTGGAAGAATACGCTTTTGAGTATCGTCAGCGTCTGATGGACCTGCTCAAACAGCAGGCGACCCGACGTAATCACACCAATGTCCTGTCGCATGTACAGGGCTATTTTCGTCCACAGCTGACCTCGCAACAGCGTCAGGAGCTGGCCTCGTTGATTGACCACTATCGCCAGGGATTACAACCGCTGCTGGCGCCAATTACGCTGCTTAAACACTACATGGCGGAATTTCCCGACCCCTATCTGTCGCAGCAACGTTACTTTGAACCCTATCCCGAAGCGCTTCGTCTGCGCTACGGCCACTGATTTTTAACTTCAGGGAGCGTTATGGCCACTCATCTGGTCTGGTTACGCAACGATTTGCGTATCCATGATAATTCCGCATTACATGCTGCATGTCAGGACAGTAAAGCCAGGGTTCTGGCGCTGTTTATCGCCACGCCCGGACAGTGGCAATCGCACCATATGGCACCCAAACAGGCGGCCTTTATTTACAAAAGCCTGCTGGAAGTGCAGCAATCCCTGGCTGAAAAAGGCATCCCCTTACATTTTGCACAATGCGACGATTTTGCTGCTTCAGTGACAGCACTGAAAGACTTTTGCCAGCAGCACAACGTCAGTCGGGTGTTTTACAATTACCAGTACGAAGTCAATGAACGTCAACGCGATGCGCAAGCTGAACGCGAACTCTCCGCACTGGAGATTACGCCACAGGGATTTGATGACAGCCTGTTGCTTCCTCCCGGAAGCGTACTGACCGGCAGCGGTGAAATGTACAAAGTGTTTACGCCATTCAGTAAAGCCTTTGTGCGACGTTTGCAGGAAGGGCTGCCGGAATGTATGCCCGCGCCGAAAGCTCGTACAGACGCGCCGTTGCAAAAAACACCTGCCATCAAATCCTTTGATTATCCACAGGAAGAATTCGATGAGACGCAGTTCCCGGCGGGTGAAGCTGCGGCCCTCCGGCGTCTGAGGGCATTCTGTCAGCAGCCGGTTACCCGTTATAAGGAGCAGCGCAATATTCCCGCCGTTGACGGCACCAGCCGGTTATCCGTTTATCTGGCTACCGGGGTACTCTCACCGCGCCAGTGTCTGCACCGCTTACTGCATGAACATCCGCACGGACTGGACGATAGCCAGGTCTTCGTCTGGTTGAATGAGCTTATCTGGCGGGAATTTTATCGTCATCTGCTGGTTGCCTGGCCCTCGCTGTGTCGCCATCAACCGTTTATCGACTGGACTAAAAAAGTGAAATGGCAGCACCATCCCCGTCATCTTGAGGCCTGGCAGCAGGGTAAAACCGGCTACCCGATAGTCGATGCGGCGATGCGTCAGCTCAATGCACTGGGCTGGATGCATAATCGTCTGCGGATGGTTGTAGCCAGTTTCCTGGTGAAAGATTTGTTAATCGACTGGCGGGAAGGTGAACGCTATTTTATGTCGCAACTGATTGATGGCGACCTGGCGGCCAATAACGGAGGCTGGCAGTGGGCTGCGTCCAGCGGTACAGATGCGGCCCCTTACTTTCGCATCTTTAATCCAACCACCCAGGGCGAACGTTTTGATGAAGATGGCACCTTCATCCGTCAATGGTTGCCTGAACTGAAAGCGGTGCCACAGCAGCATATTCATCAACCGCAGGCCTGGGCTAAAAAAAATCGGGTATCACTGGACTACCCTCAGCCAATTGTCGACCACAAAGAAGCGCGAAAAACCACCCTGGCGGCTTTTGAGGCGGCGAAAAAATAACCCTTCAACAGCGAGCGGTATCCGCCGCTCGTTCTCATCATTTTCCCCGTCTGTTATTGTTGCCCTGACTGCCATCTGCCGGTCATTTTCAGATCGGCCGCTTAAGGAAAAGATATGCGAAATACTGAGCTTGAACACGTTGTTAACCAACTGCTGAATACCAGCGCTTTCAGTGACTATGCGCCTAATGGCTTGCAGGTTGAGGGAAGGGAGGAGGTAAAAAAAATCGTCACCGGCGTGACTGCCTGCCAGGCCCTGCTGGATGAGGCGGTACGTCTTAAAGCGGATGCCGTGCTGGTCCATCATGGCTATTTCTGGAAAAACGACGCTCCCGTTATTACCGGGATGAAGCGGAAAAGGCTGAAAACCCTGCTGGCGAATGATATCAATCTCTACGGCTGGCACCTGCCGCTGGATGCGCATCCCTTAATCGGTAATAACGCCCTGCTGGCAAAGGATCTGGCTGTTGAAGTGTGCGGAGAGGTGATGCCACTGGTCCCGTGGGGAGAGCTGAAAGAGCCGCTCAGCGGCGAGTTGCTGGCTGAACGCCTGACGAAGGTTCTGGGCCGGGAGCCACTTCACTGTGGCGATAATGCGCCGCATCTGATCCGTCGCGTTGCCTGGTGTACCGGGGGTGGGCAGGGATTTATTGATGCGGCCGCCGCCTTTGGCGTCGATGCGTTTATTAGCGGAGAGGTGTCAGAAAAAACCATCCACAGCGCTCGCGAGCAGGGAATACACTTCTTTGCTGCCGGACATCATGCCACCGAGCGCGCGGGGATCCGGGCGCTGGGCGAATGGCTGACGGAAAATTATGCCCTGGATGTCACCTTTATTGATATTGACAATCCGGCCTGATTTTCCGGATGGCTTATGCAGCCACCGATACCTTTTGTTGACACATCAGTAACATTTACGGATAACTATTAGCCACTAATCAGCCCGGAAAAACCGTTCAGGAGAAGTGTTTTGCAACAAGCACGTTGTTACCTGCTGGGTGAGCGCGCGGTTGTGCTTGAGCTGCCCCCCCCTGTCTCCCTTGCTGTTCAGCAACGAATCTGGGGATTGTCGGCACAGCTGATGACCTCTCCACAAGTGACAGAGGTCATCCCCGGAATGAATAACATCACCGTTATTCTCAGTGATCCACAGCAGACAGCACTCTACGCCGTTGACTGGTTGCAGGCCCGGTGGGAAAAAAGCGAAGCGCTGGAAATGGCCATGCGCCAGGTTGATATTCCGGTGGTGTACGGCGGTGCAGCCGGACCGGACCTGGAAGAGGTCGCCCGCCATTGTGGCCTGACGCCACGGCAGGTGGTGGAAGCCCATGCAGCCGCAGACTATGTGGTTTATTTCATCGGTTTTCAGCCCGGATTTCCTTACCTTGCCGGTCTGGATCCACGTTTACATACTCCACGTCGTGCCGAACCTCGCGTTCAGGTGCCTGCCGGTTCTGTCGGTATTGGCGGCAGTCAGACCGGTGTTTACCCGCTCTCTGCGCCGGGTGGCTGGCAGTTGATCGGCCAGACGCAGGTCGGGCTGTTTGATCCCCAGTCCCGGACTCCGACCTTGTTAAGGCCGGGTGACAGTGTGCGCTTTGTGCCGCAGAAGGGGGGAATATGCTGAAAATTATTCGTGCCGGAATGAGCACCACCCTACAGGACGCGGGACGCAGTGGCTGGCGTCAGTACGGTGTCGGAACGGGCGGCGTGCTGGATCATCCGGCGATGGAAACCGCCAACCTGCTGGTGGGTAATGCCCGGAGTAGCGCGGTGCTGGAAATCACCCTGGGGCAGTTTTGCGCAGAGTTCACCCGCGATGGCTGGATCGCCCTGACCGGCGCGGGATGCGATGCCGTACTGGGCACTCAGCCCGTCTGGACCGGCTGGCGTACCGCCGTTAAAAAGGGCCAGCGACTGACGTTGAAGATGCCGGTTCGGGGTATGCGCAGTTATCTGGCGGTGGATGGCGGTTTTGCCGTCACGCCGGTGCTGGGATCGTGCAGCACCGATGCGAAAGCCGGCTTTGGTGGTTTTGCCGGCCGTCGGCTGGAGGAGGGGGATTGTCTGCCGCTGGGGCAGCCACAAAACCGATTCAGTAAATCTGTCGGCGTACGGCAGCTGCTGTCCGGCAACCGGGTTCGCGCCGTGATCGGACCGGAGTATCACCATTTCAGTGCTGAAAGCCGTGACATGTTCTGGCGTACCGCGTGGCAGCTTAATCCGCAAAGCAACCGCATGGGCTATCGCCTGCAAGGGCAACCCCTGACGAGGGAACATCCGCAGGAGATGCTGTCCCACGGGCTGCTGCCCGGTGTTGTTCAGGTGCCGCCAAACGGCCAGCCGATTGTGCTGATGGCCGATGCGCAGACCACCGGGGGCTACCCGCGAATTGCCTGTGTTATCGAGGCCGATCTTTATCATCTTGCCCAGTTACGACTGGGAGAACCGGTTCATTTCATTGAATGCTCGACTGAAGAGGCGTTGCTGGCGATGCGTGAACAGCGACGCGGCCTCGAGCAGATGGAATGGGGATTGCGCCATGAAAATTGATCTTAATGCCGATCTCGGTGAAGGCTGTGAAAATGACCATGCGCTGCTGCACCTGGTTTCTTCAGCCAATATCGCTTGCGGATATCATGCCGGTGATGCACTGACCATGCGCCAGAGTGTGCGCTGGGCGCTGGAGCTGGGCGTGGCTGTTGGCGCGCATCCCAGTTTTCCCGACCGTGAAAACTTCGGCCGCACGCGCATGCAGCTGCCACCTGAAACCGTCTACGCACAGATGGTTTATCAGATTGGGGCTTTGCAGGCTATCGCCCGCAGCGAAGGCGCACAACTGGTCCACGTCAAGCCTCACGGTATGCTCTATAACCAGTCGGCGCAGGAACCTGAGCTGGCTGCGGCGATTGCGCGGGCGGTGCGTGCAGTTGATCCTGCTCTCGTCCTGGTGGGGCTGGCTGGCAGCGAATCGATTCGTGCGGCGCAGGCACTTGAGCTGACCACCCGACAGGAGGTGTTTGCCGATCGCGGCTATCAGGACGACGGCTCACTGGTTCCCCGTTCGCAGCCGGGGGCGCTGGTGGCCGATGAGCAGCAGGCAATCGGCCAGACGCTGGAGATGATCCAGCGTGGCAGGGTACGCAGCGTCAGTGGTCAGTGGGTCAGCGTGAAAGCCGAAACGGTGTGCCTGCACGGCGACGGGGCGCAGGCTCTGAACTTTGCCAGACAGCTGCGTGAGGCTTTCAACCAGCACGGTATCAGCGTCAGCAGCCAGCCCGTCTGTGTGCCAGAGGCATAACATCGTTTCCGTTGATCTTCGACAGCCATTTGCCTGCCATCGCGCTGATAAATGGCACGATCGCAGATCGAGCAGCAAGCAGCCGCGGCGAAACAGGTGTCCTCAGAGCTTGTGCTATTGTTAACCGCAAATGCCGTTTTGCGCAGAATGTTGATGCTTATGTGAGGTGTGGATGAAAACGGTTCTGATAACGGCTTTTGAGCCTTTCGGGGGCGAGAGGATTAACCCGTCCTGGGAGGCCGTGAGTCAACTGCAAGAGCGGCTGGTGTGTGGCGCTAAAGTCATCGCTAAACAGCTACCCTGCGTGTTTGGCGATGCCCTGACGGCGCTGTATGGCGCTATTGATGAACTACAACCCGAAATGGTGATTGCCGTCGGGCAGGCAGGGGGCCGGACAGATATCACCGTTGAGCGCATAGCCATTAACGTTGACGATGCGCGTATCCCGGACAATGCCGGTAATCAGCCTGTTGATGAACCGATAGTTAAAGGTGGCCCGGCTGCTTACTTTTCCACGCTGCCGATTAAAGCCATCGTCGAGGGGATCCGTGAAGCCGGTATTCCGGCTTCTGTTTCACAAACGGCAGGCACCTATGTCTGCAACCATGTGATGTACGGGTTGCTGCACTATCTGGCGAAGCACAAAAATAAAATACGCGGCGGATTTATTCATATTCCTTATTTGCCGGAGCAGGCGGTCAGCCATCCTGGTGTTGCCAGTATGCCTGCGCCGACGGTGGCATTGGCACTGGAGATGGCGTTGAGTATTGCGCTGACTGTCGAAGAGGACGTCCGCCTGACAGGCGGCGCAACGCACTAACAGGGATGGAGTGAATGCCGGAAGGTCCTGAAATCCGCCGTGCGGCGGACAAGCTGGAAAAAGCGATTGTCGGGAAAACGCTGACTGCGGTCTGGTTTGCTTTTCCTCAGCTTAAAACGTATGAATCCTCGCTGGTCGGTGAACGGGTTGACGCGATTGAAACTCGCGGCAAGGCGATGCTGACCCACTTCTCAAATGGCCTGACGCTCTACAGTCATAATCAGTTATATGGCGTCTGGCGGGTGACAAAAACCGGCAAAGATCCTGAAACCGGGCGCGTGCTGCGCGTCAGGCTCGCGGCGCAGGATAAAACGCTACTGCTCTACAGCGCCTCGGATATTGAGCTGTTAAATGCAGATACTCTGGCGGCGCATCCGTTCCTGCTGCGGGTGGGGCCGGACGTGCTGGACATGACGCTGACTGTGGCACAGGTGGCTGAACGGCTCTGCTCTCCTCGTTTTCGCCGTCGTCAGTTCAGCGGACTGTTGCTGGATCAGGCTTTTCTGGCCGGGCTGGGCAACTATCTGCGGGCGGAGATCCTCTGGCAGGCGGGGGGGGCCGCGCAGTATAAAGCGCAGGATCTCACCGCTGAACAGCTGGAAAAACTGGCTGATGCACTGCTGGCGGTGCCACGGCTCTCTTATCAGACCAGAGGGGTCGCCAGGGAGAATAAGCACCACGGGGCGTTATTCAGCTTTAAGGTGTTTCACCGGGCAGGGAAGTTGTGTGAACGCTGCGGCGGCACCATTGAAAAAACCACGCTTTCCTCGCGGCCATTTTACTGGTGTCCCGGCTGTCAGAAATAGTTACGGTCTGACTGAAAAAAGCGCCGCAGGGGCGGCGCAGAGAAGAGGTTGTTACTTACTGATACTGGACGTGAAATCGCGCTGGTCATAGCCGGTGTAAAGCTGACGCGGACGGGCGATTTTAACGCCGTCGTCATGCATCTCTTTCCAGTGTGCAATCCAGCCAACGGTACGCGCCATGGCAAAAATAACCGTAAACATCGAAGAAGGAATGCCCATCGCTTTCAGGATCAGACCGGAGTAGAAGTCAACGTTAGGGTAGAGTTTGCGCTCAATGAAGTACGGGTCGTTCAGCGCAATGTGTTCCAGCTCCATCGCCACTTCCAGCAGATCATCTTTCATTCCCAGCTCATTGAGAACTTCATGGCAGGTTTCACGCATCACGGTAGCGCGCGGATCGTAATTTTTGTAGACGCGATGACCGAAGCCCATCAGGCGGAAAGAATCGTTTTTATCTTTGGCGCGACGCAGGAATTCAGGAATATGATCGACAGAACTGATCTCTTCCAGCATCCGCAGGCAGGCTTCATTCGCGCCACCGTGTGCAGGTCCCCACAGGGAAGCTATACCGGCTGCAATACAGGCGAATGGATTCGCCCCGGAAGAGCCTGCGGTACGCACGGTAGAGGTTGAGGCATTCTGCTCGTGATCGGCATGCAGGATCAGGATGCGATCCATTGCACGTTCAAGCACCGGATTCACCACGTAATCTTCGCAAGGGGTGGCGAACATCATGTTGAGGAAATTACCAGCGTAAGAGAGGTCGTTACGTGGGTAAACAAAGGGCTGACCGATGGAATATTTGTAGCACATTGCTGCCACGGTAGGCATTTTGGACAGCAGACGGAAAGCGGCAATCTCGCGGTGACGCTCAATATTAACGTCCATTGCATCGTGATAGAAGGCGGCCAGCGCGCCGGTGACGCCGCACATTACTGCCATCGGATGAGAGTCACGGCGGAAGCCGCGGAACAGATGGTGGATCTGCTCATGGATCATGGTATGCCGGGTGACAATGGTGCTGAATTCGTCAAACTGTTCCTGAGTCGGCGCTTCACCGTTGAGCAGGATATAGCACACTTCGAGATAGTTGGAATGCAAAGCCAGTTGATCGATAGGAAAGCCGCGATGAAGCAGAATGCCCTCATCACCATCTATATAGGTGATTTTCGATTCACAGGACGCCGTAGAGGTGAATCCCGGATCAAAGGTGAAGTAGCCTTTGGAACCCAGGGCACGGACATCAATCTCTTCCTGGCCTAATGTGCCGCTCAGCACGTCAAGTTCAATAGCCGCTTCGCCGGGTAGGGTTAGCGTTGCCTTTTTATCAGCCATTTACAGTCTCCTTAGCGCCTTATCGGTGGATCTTTGACATCCAGAAAGCCAGTTTGTCCGCAGTTGCGTTAAGCGGCACATATTCCGCTCTGTGGCATCTTTTAGTGTGCAGGGTACAGAGAGGAGGGCGCTCGCCTTACGGAGGGCAGGTCTGACTTCGTTTCGCAGTTGTTAAAGATCCGGTCTGGTCTTAACTTTTTTAGGTAACCATTACCTGATACGTAATCTGTCTGACTCACCAATGTTACATAACTTGTGCTTAGGAGAAAGTGTATCCCCATAACTTTTATGCATCATATTTTTTTATCCTTCATTTGTAACAGTTATGTTGATCTTTTGTCAAATCAGATAATTAAATTTGTATAAATTGTGAAAAACGTGAGAGGGATCACTGTTCCACCTAAATTTCCCCAAGATGTTTGTAGGGGAATTGTAATGAGTTTGTGAACCACCTATACTTCCGCCAGGTCTCCGGAACCCCCTGCCGTAGGAGCCACCCAGCGTTTTATACGCGGCGTTTTGACACTGGACGTTGTCGTTTTAGTGCCTGACGCAGTGTTTCACCGTTAACGCTGTCTGACCCGCCCTCAGGGACCGGAGGAAGCAAAATAAGAAAAGCTGTGTGGGCAAAACCGTGAAAAAACAAAGACCTGTCAACTTGGATCTCTCAACGATCCGGTTTCCCGTTACTGCAATAGCGTCTATTCTCCACCGTGTATCCGGCGTCATTACTTTTGTGGCAGTTGGTATACTCCTCTGGTTACTGGGCCTCTCTCTCTCCTCACCCGAAGGCTTTCTTCAGGCCTCCGCCATCATGAGCAGCTTTATTGTTAAGTTTATCTTCTGGGGCATTCTGACCGCACTGGCGTATCACATCGTCGGCGGTATACGTCATCTGATGATGGACTTTGGCTGGCTGGGTGAAACCTTGCAAACGGGTACGCGTTCGGCGCAAATTTCTTTTGGTATCACTGTCGTGCTTTCAATTCTGGCTGGAGTCCTCGTATGGTAAGCAATGCTTCTGCACTGGGTCGTAATGGCGTTCATGACTGGTTGCTGCTGCGTGCTGCTGCGATGATCATGACCCTGTATATCCTTTATATCGTTGGTTTTATCGTGATGTCCGGTCATCTGACCTGGGACATCTGGCGCGGTTTTTTCTCCTCCTCATTTACCAGGGTATTCACCCTGCTGACACTCTTTTCCATTCTGGTGCATGGCTGGATTGGGATGTGGCAGGTACTGACGGATTACATCAAACCTCTCGCGCTGCGGCTGTTGCTGCAACTGCTGGTAGTAGTGGTGCTGTTGGTCTATGCCATTTATGGAACTGTTGTCGTGTGGGGAGTGTAAAATGAAGTTGCCAGTCAGAGAATTCGATGCCGTGGTGGTCGGCGCAGGTGGTGCCGGAATGCGTGCTGCCCTGCAAATTTCCCAATCGGGCCAGAGCTGTGCCCTGTTATCAAAAGTATTTCCAACCCGTTCTCATACCGTATCCGCACAGGGTGGCATCACCGTGGCGTTAGGTAACTCCCATGAAGATAACTGGGAGTGGCATATGTATGACACGGTAAAAGGTTCCGACTATATCGGTGACCAGGACGCCATTGAATATATGTGTAAAACCGGCCCGGAAGCGATTCTGGAACTGGAACACATGGGTCTGCCTTTTTCCCGTCTGGATGACGGCCGCATCTATCAGCGCCCGTTTGGTGGGCAGTCAAAAAACTTTGGTGGCGAGCAGGCGGCACGAACTGCTGCTGCGGCTGACCGTACCGGCCATGCGCTACTGCTCACGCTTTATCAGCAAAACCTGAAAAACAAAACCACCATCTTCTCCGAATGGTACGCGCTGGACCTGGTAAAAAATGCCGACGGTGCCATTGTCGGTTGTACCGCACTGAACATTGAAGATGGTGAAGTGGTTTATTTCAAAGCGCGTGCCACGGTGCTGGCTACCGGTGGCGCGGGTCGCATTTATCAGTCCACCACCAACGCACACATCAATACCGGTGACGGCGTGGGTATGGCGCTGCGTGCCGGTGTGCCGGTGCAGGATATGGAGATGTGGCAGTTTCACCCAACCGGCATTGCCGGTGCCGGCGTGCTGGTGACCGAAGGGTGCCGTGGCGAAGGGGGATACCTGCTGAACAAACACGGTGAGCGTTTCATGGAGCGTTACGCACCTAATGCCAAAGATCTGGCAGGCCGTGATGTGGTGGCCCGTTCGATGATGATCGAAATCCGTGAAGGCCGTGGTTGCGAAGGCCCCTGGGGACCGCATATCAAGCTGAAACTGGACCACCTTGGGCATGAAGTTCTTGAGGCGCGTCTGCCCGGTATCCTTGAGCTGTCCCGCACCTTTGCCCACGTCGATCCGGTTAAAGAACCGATTCCGGTGATTCCAACCTGCCACTATATGATGGGTGGTATCCCGACCAGAGTCACAGGGCAGGCGATCACCCTGAACGAGCAGGGTGAAGATGTGGTGGTGCCAGGCCTGTTCGCCGTCGGTGAAATTGCCTGTGTATCAGTACATGGTTCTAACCGTCTCGGCGGCAACTCATTGCTGGACCTGGTGGTGTTTGGCCGCGCCGCCGGTCTGCACTTGCAGGAATCCATTAAGGAACAGGGTGAGCTGCTGGACGCGACGGACGAAGAAATCGACGCCTCGCTGGCACGTATGCAGCGTTGGAATAACAACGTGGACGGTGAAGATCCTGCTGAGCTGCGTAAAGCGCTGCAAACCTGTATGCAGAATAACTTCTCCGTATTCCGTGAGGGTGAGGCGATGGCGAAAGGTCTGGCAGAGCTGAAAGTGCTGCGTGAGCGCCTGAAAAATGCCCGCCTGGATGACCGTTCACCGGACTTTAACACCCAGCGTATTGAGTGCCTCGAACTGGATAACCTGATGGAAACCGCCTACGCCACAGCGGTTGCCGCTAACTTCCGCACCGAGAGTCGTGGGGCGCACAGTCGCTTCGACTATCCGGAACGTGACGATGCAAACTGGTTATGTCACAGCGTCTATCTGCCGCAAAGTGAAAGCATGACCCGCCGTGAGGTGAACATGCAGCCAAAATTGCGCCCGGCCTTCCCGCCGAAAGCACGTACCTACTAGTTTGCGGAGATTAATGCGATGAGACTCGAATTTTCTATCTATCGTTACAATCCGGATGTCGATGATGCGCCCCGGATGCAGGACTACAGCCTGGAGTCGGAAGAAGGGCGTGACATGATGTTGCTGGATGCGCTGATCCGCCTGAAAGAGAAAGACCCGACGCTGGCTTTTCGTCGTTCCTGCCGCGAGGGCGTATGTGGCTCTGACGGTTTCAACATGAACGGCAAAAATGGCCTCGCCTGCATCACCCCCGTTTCTGCCCTGGGGGGAGGGAAACGTAAAATTGTGATCCGCCCACTGCCTGGCCTGCCGGTGATCCGTGATTTGGTAGTGGACATGGGACAGTTCTACACTCAGTATGAGAAAATCAAACCTTACCTGTTGAATAATGGAGAAAATCCGCCAGCGCGTGAGCATCTGCAACAGCCTGAACAGCGTGAAAAACTGGATGGTTTGTATGAATGTATTCTTTGCGCATGTTGTTCAACCTCCTGCCCGTCATTCTGGTGGAATCCGGATAAATTTATCGGGCCGGCGGGTTTACTGGCGGCTTACCGTTTCCTGATTGACAGCCGTGACACGGAAACGGATGCGCGTCTGGATAATCTTAACGATGCTTTCAGCGTATTCCGCTGTCACAGCATTATGAACTGTGTGAGCGTTTGTCCGAAAGGACTGAACCCGACGCGCGCCATCGGCCATATCAAGTCGATGCTGTTGCAGCGCGGAGCATAATTATCACCGTGCGGGAACTCCAGGGTTCCCGCGTAAACTCACCAGGAAATCCTGGCAAGAGAATTTTGCGCTGTTCAAGATTTCTTGCCAGGGTTCCCTTACGGGCCCGGTCGCCAGCAGCCGCGTACTGCGCTCGTATCGATGAACTTTCAGGCTGTATCCCGCACTTTATTGGCGGAATTCAGCCGAGGGCAAGCCGCTTATGCGGCGCGGAACAGAGCTTGTTCCATTAAATAACCACGGCGAAAAAAAGCACAAAATGCTTAAGGGCTCACAATGCAGAACAGCGCGATGAAACCCTGGCTAGACTCCTCCTGGCTGGCCGGCGCGAATCAGACCTACATCGAGCAACTCTATGAGGACTATTTAACCGATCCTGACTCTGTTGATGTTGCCTGGAAAACACTGTTTCAGCAGCTTCCTGGACAAGGCGTCAAACCTGAACAATTCCACTCCACCACCCGCGAGTACTTTAAGCGTCTGGCGAAAGATGCCACGCGCTACACTGCCTCCGTCAGCGATCCCGACATCAATGCCAAGCAGGTTAAAGTCCTTCAGTTAATTAACGCCTTCCGTTTCCGTGGTCATCAGCAGGCTAAGCTCGATCCGCTTGGGCTGTGGCAGCAGGAGTCGGTGCCGGATCTTGATCCTGCGTTTCATGATCTGACCCAGGCTGATTTTGAGGAAACCTTCAACGTGGGTTCCTTTGCCTTCGGCAGGGACACCATGAAGCTGTCCGATCTCTTTGTGATGTTACAGCAGACTTACTGTGGTTCGATCGGTGCAGAGTACATGCACATCACCAACACCGAAGAGAAACGCTGGATCCAGCAGCGCATTGAATCCGTAGCGGGGCAGGCCTCTTTCTCTGACGCGGAGAAAAAAGGTTTCCTGAAACAGCTGACCGCTGCTGAAGGCCTTGAGCGCTATCTTGGGGCTAAATTCCCCGGCGCGAAGCGTTTTTCGCTGGAAGGCGGAGATGCGCTGGTTCCGATGCTTAATGAGATGATCCGCCATGCGGGCAACAACGGCATCCGTGAAGTGGTACTGGGGATGGCTCACCGTGGTCGTCTGAATGTGCTGATCAACGTGCTGGGTAAAAAGCCACAGGATCTGTTTGACGAATTCTCTGGCAAGCATAAAGAGCATCTTGGCACCGGTGACGTGAAATACCACATGGGCTTTTCATCCGATGTGGAAACCGACGGCGGCATGGTTCACCTGGCGCTGGCGTTTAACCCGTCGCACCTTGAAATTGTCAGCCCGGTGGTAATGGGATCGGTACGCGCTCGTCAGGATCGCCTTGATGCGCCTGGTAGCCATCAGGTTCTGCCGGTCACGATTCATGGTGATGCGGCAGTAACCGGTCAGGGTGTGGTGCAGGAAACCCTGAACATGTCGCAGGCCAGAGGGTATGAGGTTGGTGGTACGGTACGTATCGTTATCAATAACCAGATTGGTTTTACCACCTCAAATCCGAAAGACGCCCGTTCGACCCAGTACTGTACTGATATTGGAAAAATGGTGCTGGCACCGATTTTCCACGTTAATGCTGACGATCCCGAAGCCGTTGCTTTTGTCACCCGTCTGGCGTTGGATTTCCGTAACACCTTCAAACGCGACGTATTTATCGATCTGGTCTGTTATCGCCGTCATGGGCATAACGAAGCCGATGAGCCCAGTGCGACTCAGCCGGTGATGTACCAGAAAATCAAGAAACACCCGACGCCGCGTAAAATCTATGCTGACCGCCTGGAACAGGAAAAGGTTGCCAGCCTGGAAGATGCCACGGAAATGGTCAACCTGTATCGTGATGCGCTCGATCAGGGCGAATGCGTGGTGCCGGAATGGCGTCCGCTAAGTCTGCACTCTTCCACCTGGTCGCCATTCCTCAATCACGAATGGGATGAAAGCTATCCTTCTACCCTGGATCCAAAACGGTTACAGGAGCTGGCAAAGCGGATCAGCCAGGTGCCGGAAGCGATAGAGATGCAGTCGCGCGTCGCTAAAATTTACAACGACCGTGCGGAAATGGCGGAAGGCAACAAACTTTTCGACTGGGGCGCGGCTGAAAACCTCGCTTACGCTACGCTGGTGGATGAGGGCATCGCCTGCCGGCTTTCCGGTGAGGATATGGGGCGTGGCACCTTCTTCCACCGTCATGCGGTGATCCATAACCAGTCAAACGGTTCCACTTACACTCCGCTTCAGCATGTTCATAACGGCCAGGGTACTTTCAAAGTCTGGGACTCGGTACTTTCGGAAGAGGCGGTGCTGGCCTTTGAATACGGTTATGCCACAGCAGAACCGCGCACGCTGACCATCTGGGAAGCGCAGTTTGGCGACTTTGCTAACGGTGCGCAGGTGGTTATCGATCAGTTCATCAGCTCCGGCGAGCAGAAGTGGGGCCGGATGTGTGGCCTGGTGATGCTGCTGCCTCATGGCTATGAAGGGCAGGGGCCGGAGCACTCCTCCGCCCGTCTTGAGCGCTATCTGCAACTCTGCGCGGAACAGAACATGCAGGTTTGTGTGCCATCCACCCCGGCTCAGGTCTATCACATGTTGCGTCGTCAGGCGCTGCGTGGGATGCGCCGCCCACTGGTGGTGATGTCGCCGAAATCGCTATTGCGTCATCCACTGGCGGTGTCTTCGCTGGAAGATCTGGCGACCGGTGACTTCCAGCCTGCCATTGGCGAGATCGATTCCCTTGATCCACAAGGTGTTAAGCGCGTGGTGCTCTGCTCCGGCAAGGTGTATTACGACCTGCTGGAAAAACGCCGCAAAAACGAACAAACCGATGTGGCCATCGTACGTGTTGAACAGCTTTATCCTTTCCCGCATAAAGCGGTACAGGACAAACTGCAACAGTTCTCCCACGTCCACGATTTTGTCTGGTGCCAGGAAGAGCCGCTTAACCAGGGCGCCTGGTACTGTAGTCAGCATCATTTCCGTGAAGTGGTGCCATTCGGTGCTTCATTACGTTACGCCGGTCGTCCTGCTTCCGCTTCACCTGCGGTTGGCTATATGTCCGTTCACCAGCAGCAGCAGCAAGATCTGGTCAACGACGCGCTGAACGTTAATTAATCAAAGGAAAAATAATGAGTAGCGTAGATATCTTCGTTCCCGACCTGCCCGAATCCGTTGCCGACGCCACCGTGGCGACCTGGCACAAAAAACCGGGCGATACCGTTCAGCGCGATGAAGTGCTGGTTGAGATCGAAACCGACAAGGTGGTGCTGGAAGTTCCTGCCTCCGCAGATGGCGTGCTGGAAGCCATTCTCGAAGATGAAGGCGCGACGGTCACCTCGCGTCAGCCGCTGGGCCGCCTGAAAGAGGGTAACAGTGGCGGTAAAGAGAGTTCTGCCAAAGCAGAACCTCAGGAATCCACGCCGGCACAACGCCAGAGCGCATCCCTGTCTGATGAAAGTAATGACGCCCTCAGTCCTGCAATTCGCCGTCTGATTGCAGAACACAGCCTTGATCCGGCGGCCATTAAAGGCACCGGCGTGGGTGGCCGTCTGACCCGTGAAGATGTTGAAAAACACCTGGCGAAGAAATCTGAGAGTGGGGCAGCCGCCTCCGCCTCTACGCCAGCCCCGGCCCTGGCGGGTCGCAGTGAAAAACGTGTGCCTATGACCCGTCTGCGTAAGCGCGTGGCCGAACGTCTGCTGGAAGCAAAAAACAGCACCGCCATGCTGACGACTTTCAACGAAGTCAACATGCAGCCGATCATGAATCTGCGCAAACAGTACGGCGAAGCCTTTGAAAAGCGTCACGGTGTACGTCTGGGCTTTATGTCCTTCTACCTGAAAGCGGTGGTTGAAGCGCTGAAACGCTTCCCGGAAGTCAATGCCTCTATCGATGGCGATGATGTGGTTTATCACAACTATTTTGATGTCAGCATCGCCGTCTCCACACCGCGTGGTCTGGTCACCCCGGTGCTGAAAGATGTTGATGCGCTGGGTATGGCCGACATCGAGAAAAAAATCAAAGAGCTGGCGATTAAGGGGCGCGACGGCAAGCTGACCGTTGAGGAACTGACCGGCGGAAACTTTACCATCACCAACGGTGGTGTGTTTGGCTCGCTGATGTCCACGCCGATCATCAACCCACCGCAGAGTGCCATTCTGGGTATGCATGCGATTAAAGATCGTCCGATGGCCGTCAATGGCAAGGTGGAAATCCTGCCAATGATGTATCTGGCGCTCTCCTACGATCACCGCCTGATTGACGGTAAAGAGTCCGTCAGTTATCTGGTGGCGATCAAGGAACTTCTGGAAGATCCGTCCCGCCTGCTGCTGGACGTCTGACTGGTCCGGTGCGGCCAGCTCGCCGCACCTTTCCCTGTGTATGGCCGACATGCCGGCAACCTGCCGGATGCGGCTGAGTCTTTTCCGACCTGAGTGGATTATCATCATGAACTTACACGAATATCAGGCAAAACAGTTGTTTGCACGGTATGGTTTACCGGCACCAACCGGTTATGCCTGCACCACGCCACGTGAAGCAGAAGAAGCCGCCTCCAAAATTGGGGCCGGTCCGTGGGTAGTGAAATGTCAGGTTCATGCCGGAGGCCGTGGTAAAGCGGGCGGCGTGAAAGTGGTCAAAAGCAAGGAAGAGATCCGTGCTTTTGCTGAACACTGGCTGGGTAAACGCCTGACGACTTACCAGACCGACGCCAACGGCCAGCCGGTTAACCAGATTCTGGTCGAAGCGGCGACTGATATTGACCAGGAGCTGTACCTGGGCGCAGTGGTTGACCGTGGAACCCGTCGCGTGGTGTTCATGGCTTCAACCGAAGGCGGTGTGGAAATTGAAAAAGTGGCGGAAGAAACCCCGCATCTTATCCACAAGATGGCGCTTGACCCGCTGGCCGGTCCTCAGCCTTATCAGGGACGTGAACTGGCGTTCAAACTGGGTCTGAGCGGTAAGCAGGTTGGTCAGTTCACCAAAATCTTTATGGGGCTGGCAACCATGTTCCTTGAGCGCGATCTGGCGCTGGTCGAGATCAACCCGCTGGTGATCACCAAACAGGGTGACCTGATCTGCCTGGATGGCAAACTGGGCGCCGATGGCAATGCCCTGTTCCGTCAGCCTGAACTGCGCGAAATGCGCGATCCAAGCCAGGAAGACTCCCGTGAAGCACATGCTGCGCAATGGGAACTGAACTACGTGGCGCTGGAAGGCAACATTGGCTGTATGGTTAACGGCGCAGGTCTGGCGATGGGCACGATGGACATCGTTAAACTGAGCGGCGGCCAGCCCGCTAACTTCCTCGATGTTGGCGGCGGTGCAACCAAAGAGCGTGTTACCGAAGCCTTTAAAATCATCCTGTCTGATGATGCGGTGAAAGCGGTGTTTGTTAACATCTTTGGCGGCATCGTGCGCTGCGATCTGATCGCAGATGGCATCATTGGTGCAGTCGCTGAAGTCGGTGTCAATGTGCCGGTGGTGGTGCGTCTGGAAGGAAACAACGCCGAGCTGGGTGCCAAAAAACTGGCAGACAGCGGGCTGAATATTATTGCAGCAACCAGCCTGAGCGACGCGGCGCAGCGCGTTGTTGCCGCAGCGGAGGGGAAATAATGTCCATTTTGATCGATAAAAACACCAAAGTAATCTGCCAGGGCTTCACCGGTGGACAGGGCACTTTTCACTCAGAACAGGCGCTGGCTTACGGCACACAGCTGGTCGGTGGCGTGACGCCGGGTAAAGGCGGCACCGAGCATCTCGGTCTGCCGGTATTTAATACCGTGCGTGAGGCTGTCGAAGCCACTGGCGCTACGGCTTCAGTAATCTACGTTCCTGCGCCGTTTTGTAAAGACGGTATCCTGGAAGCAATCGATGCGGGCATCAAACTGATCATCACCATCACCGAAGGCATCCCGACGCTGGATATGCTGACGGTGAAAGTGAAACTGGATGAAGCTGGCGTGCGGATGATTGGTCCAAACTGTCCGGGCGTGATCACGCCTGGTGCCTGCAAAATCGGTATCATGCCGGGCCATATTCATAAGCCAGGTCGCGTCGGCATTGTTTCCCGCTCCGGTACGCTGACTTATGAAGCGGTTAAGCAGACCACCGATATTGGCTATGGTCAGTCCACCTGTGTCGGGATTGGCGGTGACCCGATTCCGGGGTCTAACTTCATCGACATTCTGAAACTGTTCCAGGACGATCCGCAAACCGAAGCGATTGTCATGATCGGTGAAATCGGCGGGAGTGCAGAAGAAGAAGCCGCAGCCTTTATCAAAGAGCATGTTACCAAGCCAGTGGTCGGTTATATCGCGGGCGTCACTGCGCCAAAAGGCAAGCGTATGGGTCACGCCGGAGCCATTATTGCCGGCGGTAAAGGTACGGCAGATGAGAAGTTTGCTGCTCTGGAGGCGGCTGGCGTCAAAACTGTGCGTAGCCTTGCCGATATCGGTGATGCGGTGAAAGCGGTTCTTGCACCGAACTGATTACCTGGATGGATACCTCAGGCCACCTTCGGGTGGCCTTTTTTTTCTCTTGCGGCGATAAAATCCGCTATCAGGCAAAATATGAAAATCGGACTACGCTTTTGTAGCGTGACTGGCGGATTAACGCTGCCGTTGCGCATGAATCCGTAATGCGCATTGCTGCTTAAATAAAAGCATGGTTAAAAATATTATGTCATTGTTATTCAAATGAGTGTATTTCTGATTTTTAAATATAATTATTTAACATTGCCATTTCCAAAGCACATTTAACCGCTTTCCGACATTAATCAGGATCAAGAAAAACAGAGCTAAATCAATTGTTATTGCTGGATTAAAAATTGGTTTTTCGATTAAATTGTTCCGCATCAAAAAATGGCTTTCAGCGCATTAATAATAAATTCATATGATTTGATAAAATAGTTTATCCGTCACGGACTCTCGTTTATAAAGAGAGGATTATCGTGTGGGCCACAGCTGCAATTTCCACTGTGATTTTGATTTGTTTTGTTAAATTTTGGTTATTAAGGTGATATCAAATTTCATTTCCTTAATGCCATGACAGGATTTTTCTTCTTAAAATTACTGGTACTGACCGGTGCAGGCCTGATGGGCTATGGCACTGTGTTATCTCCCTCAGGCGAGGAGCAAGGAGTCAAGATGTTTGATATCGTCGAACTGTCGCGCTTACAGTTTGCTCTGACGGCTATGTATCATTTCCTGTTTGTCCCGTTAACGCTGGGCATGGCGTTTTTACTGGCGATCATGGAAACGGTGTACGTGCTGTCCGGCAAACAAATCTACAAAGATATGACTAAATTCTGGGGCAAGTTATTTGGTATTAACTTTGCGCTGGGTGTGGCAACCGGGCTGACTATGGAGTTTCAGTTTGGCACCAACTGGTCATATTACTCACATTACGTTGGTGATATTTTTGGTGCCCCGCTGGCCATTGAAGGTCTGATGGCTTTTTTCCTCGAATCCACTTTTGTCGGCCTGTTCTTTTTTGGTTGGGACCGGCTGAGTAAGGTCCAGCACCTGGCTGTGACCTGGCTGGTTGCTCTCGGGTCTAATCTCTCCGCGTTATGGATCCTGGTTGCCAATGGCTGGATGCAAAATCCGGTAGCATCGGAATTCAATTTTGAAACGATGCGTATGGAAATGGTCAGCTTCTCCGAACTGATCTTCAACCCGGTTGCTCAGGTTAAATTTGTCCATACCGTTGCGGCGGGGTACACCACCGGTGCGATGTTTATTCTTGGCATCAGTGCTTATTATCTGCTGCGTGGGCGCGATGTGGCTTTTGCCAAACGCTCTTTTGCTATTGCGGCAAGCTTTGGCATGGCGGCAGTGCTGTCGGTTATCGTGTTGGGTGATGAATCCGGCTATGAAATGGGCGACGTACAAAAAACCAAACTGGCAGCTATTGAGGCTGAATGGGAAACGCAGCCTGCACCGGCGGCATTTACCCTGTTTGGCATTCCGGATCAGGATCGTCAGCAAAATCATTACGCTGTACAGATCCCCTGGCTGCTGGGATTGATTGCCACCCGTTCTGTTGATAAACCAGTGACCGGTCTGAAAGAGCTGATGACTGAGCATGAAGTACGCATTCGTAACGGGATGAAAGCCTGGCAGCTGCTTGAAGAGTTGCGTTCTGGTTCTGAAGATCCCGCCGTACGCGTGGCTTTCAACGAGACGAAAAAAGATCTGGGTTATGGCTTGCTGCTGAAACGCTACACGCCCAATGTCGCCGATGCCAGTGAGGCGCAAATTCGTCAGGCAACAAAAGACTCAGTGCCACGTGTGGCACCGCTCTATTTCTCTTTCCGCATCATGGTGGCGGCCGGTGGTCTGATGCTGCTGATTATCGCGTGTTCTTTCTGGACGGTGATTCGCAACCGCATTGGCAAAAATCGTTTCCTGCTTAAATGCGCGCTGTATGGCATTCCGCTGCCGTGGATTGCGGTGGAGGCAGGCTGGTTTGTGGCTGAATATGGCCGTCAGCCCTGGGCGATTGGTGAGGTGCTGCCAACTGCTGTGGCAAACTCCTCACTGACCGTGGGCGATCTTTTGTTCTCAATGGCGCTGATATGCGGCCTCTACACGCTGTTCCTGATTGCGGAAATGTATCTGATGTTCAAATTTGCCCGGCTGGGACCCAGCAGCCTGAAAACCGGTCGTTATCACTTTGAACAGTCTGATATCGCCAGCCAACCGGCACGCTGAGAAAGGAACCTGAAAATGATCACTTATGAACTGTTACGCTTCGTCTGGTGGGTGCTGGTAGGCGTCCTGCTGATTGGCTTTGCTGTGGCTGACGGCTTTGATATGGGCGTGGGGATGCTGAGCCGGATTCTGGGTCGGACCGACAGCGAACGCCGCGTGATGATCAACAGCATCGCGCCACACTGGGACGGCAATCAGGTGTGGCTTATTACCGCTGGCGGTGCCTTATTTGCCGCCTGGCCAATGGTCTACGCCGCCGCTTTTTCTGGCTTTTATGTGGCGATGATCCTCGTGCTGGCCTCGCTCTTTTTCCGCCCTGTCGGTTTTGACTATCGTTCGAAAATTGAGGATATGCGCTGGCGTGGTATGTGGGACTGGGGCATTTTTATCGGCAGCTTTGTGCCGCCACTGGTGATTGGCGTGGCTTTTGGCAATCTGTTACAGGGTGTGCCTTTCCACGCCGACCAGTATCTGCGTCTGTTCTATACCGGCAGCTTCTTTCAGTTACTCAATCCTTTTGCACTGCTCGCGGGGTTTGTCAGCCTCACGATGATCCTGACGCAGGGAGCGACCTATTTGCAGATGCGCACCGTTGGCGAACTTCATCTTCGTTCCCGTGCCGCGGCACAGATTTCGGCGCTGATTATGATGGTCTGTTTTGTACTGGCGGGCATCTGGGTGATGTATGGTATCGACGGATACCTGCTGACTTCCACGCTCGACCATAATGCTGCGTCAGATCCACTGAACAAGCACGTCACTCGCGAAGCCGGGGCCTGGCTGATTAATTTCCGGCAGATTCCTCTGCTGTGGGTTATTCCGGCACTGGGTGTGGTGCTGCCGTTGCTGACGGTGCTTTGTTCACGCTTTGAGAAAGGAGCCTGGGCATTTGTTTTCTCTTCCCTGACTCTGGCCTGCGTGATCCTGACAGCGGGTGTGGCGATGTTTCCGTTCATTATGCCATCCAGTACGGTGCCGGATATCAGCCTGACCATGTGGGATGCGACTTCCAGCTTCCTGACGCTGAAAATTATGACCGTGGCGGCGATAATATTTGTGCCGATCATCCTGGCGTATACAACCTGGTGTTACTACAAAATGTTCGGTCGTCTGACCAAAGAACAAATTGAAGCCAACACCCATTCTCTCTACTGATTGAGGAGCTGACTATGTGGTATTTTGCCTGGATCCTCGGCACGTTGCTGGCCTGTGCAATTGGTGTTATTACCGCACTGGCGATTGAGCATCTGGATAAGTCTTCATAAAGATAGTGTTCATAACGCGAGAAAACGGATCGGGCAACCGATCCGTTAATATTTTAAGCTGGGGTCTGAAGCCTGTACGAGAGGAGCAATAACAAGGAGCCGTGTTGTTGCAAACTCTCTTATTTTAAAACAGTGTCTTAAATGCGATCGCCGATCCCTTGCCATTCGCATGACAGAAGGCAGGTTTTCTCAGAATTGATCAGAAATGATGCAGTGCACTTCACTTCAGGATACAGACCTTGTGACTCATCAAATTCGCGCATAACCTCGGGTATCTTATTTGAGAACTGCATATCTATTTTCAGATGCTTGTCATAATGCAGGCTGTTTTTTATCGCAAAGGTTGTGACAGAAAACGACAAATCATGTTTACTACCAAGCGTTCTGTAATCTGATCTTAAACTCAACATAGCCAGGGGTAACGCCTGGGATGCCAGAATGCCAAGATATTTTTTCTGATGATCGCCGAGAGTTAATTCGTTAATTAGTTGCTCTTTAGATTCCAGATTATACAGCTCTTGATATTTGCTCTTGTCCCGGTGATCAAAATCATATTCCTTATCGTAAAATGAAAACTTATAGTCCGCCCTGTTTATATCCTGTTTCAACCCCCTGATGCTTTCTTCGCTGGAATAGTGACCAAAACGCTCATTAATCGAATCCAAAAGACCGTGTTGATCTTCAGGCAGTTCAATTTCACGTTCACTTCCATCCACATCATCAATTTTAATTTTTATCGAATTATCATCTAAGCTAAATTTGAATCTGTTTTTATAAGCTGGTGAAACCAGATTGATGAGTGTGAAAAATGCGTTTAATTTTTGTTTATTGTCGGTAGCCTCGTTATAGATCTCATAAAGACATATTTTAGCTTTTTCCGTTTTTGTGCCACAAAACCAGTCTTTGATTTTTCCCCACAGGCTGGGTACGTCATTTTTATTTGTTGCCTTCTGGATCCTGTCTATTTCCGATAAGCTGATATGTGCGTTTACCCTGCTGCCCCGTATTTCCATAATGCTATCTCTGGTTAATGATGATTTGTTGTATCTACAGCAATGCAGGGTAGATTTCTTTAAAAAAACGCTTAAGGGTGAACGGTTTTCAGTTGTTACCAATCTTCTGCTGAGCAGTTTGCCTGCGGGTGTAATACCGGAGATCAGAAAAGTTATGCAGAGGGGCGAACGATATGCTGAGTGCTGTGCTGTGCTGTGCTCTGTGCTCTGTGCTCTGTGCTCTGTGCTCTGTGCTCTTTGGCTGCTGTTAACCTGACGATAAATGTTCAGGCGTTGGAATGAGGCGATAGCTGAGCTGGATTTCCTTGCAGATTTGTTCTTCTCCGGTCAGGAAATGTTTAAGAATTATCCGTAAGTGATCATTATTGTTACCAAACGATAATTATTTACTTCCACGTCTGGCAATCCATTCCAAAGGCGTATTCTCTTGCGTATAGTAGCAACGTTTAAAAGCATTGCCGGGATGTAGAGTGAGTACAACGCTGTTTCGATGGCCGGTTCGCGTCTATTACGAAGACACCGATGCCGGTGGGGTGGTTTACCACGCCAGCTATGTTGCTTTTTATGAACGGGCACGGACTGAGATGCTGCGCCAGCACCATTTCAATCAACAGGCGCTGCTGGAACAGCAGGTTGCGTTTGTCGTTCGTCGGATAACGGTTGACTACCTCGCCGCCGCCCGCCTTGACGATCTTCTCGAGGTGCAGTGTGAGGTGAGCAAAGTGACCAGAACGACGATGACGTTCGCACAACGTATTGTTAATGCAGAAGGCCGGACGCTGAACGAAGCAGAAGTCCTGATCGCCTGCATCAATCCACATCTGATGAAGCCCATTGCGCTTCCCAAGTCTATTGTCGCGGAGTTCAAGCAGTGACTGACATGAACATTCTTGATTTGTTCCTGAAGGCCAGCCTTCTGGTTAAACTTATCATGCTGATTTTGATTGGTTTTTCAATCGCCTCCTGGGCTGTCATTATTCAGCGTACCCGTATTCTGAATACGGCGGGGCGCGAAGCAGATGCGTTTGAAGACAAATTCTGGTCCGGGATCGAACTGTCGCGGTTGTATCAGGAAAGCCAGGCACGCCGTGATGAACTTGCCGGCTCTGAGCAAATTTTCTATGCGGGTTTTAAAGAGTTTGCTCGCCTGCATCGGGCCAATCACCATGCGCCTGAGGCTGCGGTTGAAGGGGCGACCAGGGCAATGCGTATTTCCCTCAATCGTGAACTGGAAACCCTGGAAACACACATTCCTTTTTTAGGTACGGTCGGCTCAATCAGCCCTTACATCGGCCTGTTTGGCACGGTCTGGGGGATTATGCATGCCTTTATTGCACTGGGTGCGGTGAAACAAGCTACGTTGCAGATGGTGGCACCGGGTATTGCAGAAGCGCTGATTGCTACCGCTATCGGTCTGTTTGCTGCGATTCCGGCAGTGATGGCCTACAACCGGCTCAACCAGCGGGTGAATAAGCTTGAGCAGAATTACGATAACTTTATGGAAGAGTTCACGGCTATTCTCCATCGTCAGGCCTTCTCCAGCGAATCAAGGTAGGGGGCAGCATGGCCAGAAAACGTGGTCGCGGTCGCCGCGAACTGAAGTCAGAAATCAATATCGTTCCCTTACTGGATGTGCTGCTGGTGCTGCTGCTGATTTTTATGGCAACAGCGCCGATTATCACCCAGAGCGTGGAAGTGGATCTGCCGGACGCAACGGATTCAAAAACCGTCTCCAGCGATGATAACCCTCCGGTGATCGTTGAAGTGGCAGGCGTGGGGCAGTACAGCCTGGTGGTTGATCATGATCGAATGTCGCAGTTGCCGCCAGAGCAGGTTGTTGCTGAAGCGCAGCGCCGAATTGAGGCGAATCCTAAGACGGTATTCCTGATCGGTGGTGCGAAAGATGTGCCTTACGATGAGATCATTAAGGCGCTGAACCTGCTGCATCAGGCAGGTGTGAAGTCTGTCGGTTTAATGACGCAGCCAATTTAAATTTTTCGAACCGTTTTTGGGAACCGAGAGTGTCGAAGGTAGCCGAGCAAAACGATAAGTTAAAGCGTGCCATCATCATTTCAGTAATTTTGCATATCATCCTGATTGCATTGCTGATCTGGAGCTCGTTTGACGAACACATCGACGCCAGCAGCGGCGGTGGCGGTGGCGATATTGATGCCGTAATGGTCGATCCCGGCGCGGTCGTCGAGCAGTACAACCGACAACAAAACCAGCAGAGCGACAGCAAGCGTGCCGAACAACAACGGCAGAAGCAGGCGCAACAGCAGGCTGAGGAATTACAACAGAAACAGGCAGCTGAGCAGCAGCGGTTGAAAGCGCTGGAGAAAGAGCGCTTACAGGCCCAGCAGGAAGCCAAAGAGCAGGCGGCAGAGCAGGCCGCACAGCAGAAACAGGCAGAGGAACAGCAAAAGCAGGCTGAGGCCGCAGCGGCAAAAGCAAAAGCCGACGCGAAGGCAGAGGCGGATGCTCAGTTAAAAGCTCAGGCAGACGCTAAGGCGAAAGCGCAAGCTGATGCGAAAGCACAGGCCGATGCTCAGGCGAAAGCCGCAGCCGATGCGCAGAAAAAAGCGCAGGCTGAGGCCAAAAAAGCCGCAGCAGAGGCAAAAAAACAGGCTGAGGCAGAGGCGAAACAGGCCGCAGCAGAAGCCGCTAAAGTAAAAGCCGCTCAGGAAGCAAAAGCGAAAGCGGCAGAGGAGCAGGCCAAAGCAGCTCAGGCCGCGAAAGCAAAGGCCGCCCAGGAAGCTAAAGAGGCTAAGGAACAGGCCGCAGCTGAAGCGAAAGAAAAAGCTGAAGCTGCCGCAAAAGCGAAAGCCGAAGCGGCGGCAAAAGCGAAAGCAGCCGCAACTGCTAAAGCTAAGGCGGCGGCGGACGCCGCGAAGCAAAGTAGCGACGTGGACGATTTACTGGGCGGTCTCTCTTCCGGCAAAAATGCGCCGAAAGAAGGTAAAGCTGGCGGCGGAGCCGCAGGGCAGGGAAATCAGAAGAAGGCCGGTGCATCTGGCGCAGCGGTTGACAGCTACCTGGGGCAGGTTAAAGGTGCAATTGAGAGTAAGTTTTATGACGCTGAGACCTTCAAAGGCCGAACCTGTGATGTGCATATTAAACTTGCCCCGGATGGTTTGTTAATTTCGGCCACGCCGGCAGGTGGCGATGCCGCACTTTGTCAGGCAGCAATTAATGCCGCGCGCATGGCAAGAATGCCAAAGCCGCCCAGTGCTGAAGTTTATCAGGCAGTTAAAGATGCAACGCTGGTTTTCAAACCTTAAGAATCCGGCAATAAACGGTATGTTGAACTAAGGTCAACATGCCGTACTCTACAGATTGACTATTTGTTGGTTGAACACTGCTAATTATCGTGGACGTTACGTTCAGATAAGGGAGAAAAGATGAAGCAGGCATTTCGCGTAGCACTGAGTTTCTTACTGCTGTTCGTCGCCGTGGCGAAGGCAGAAGTTCGCATTGAAATTACCCAGGGTGTCAACACCGCACGTCCTATCGGGGTTTTGCCTTTCAAATGGGATGGCCCTGGCGCTGCACCAGAAGATATTGGCGGTATCATCGCTGCCGACCTGCGTAACAGCGGAAAATTTAATCCACTGGATCGGGCGCGTCTGCCACAACAGCCGACTTCAGCCGCTGAAGTGCAGCCTGCGGCCTGGACCGCTCTCGGTATTGATGCCGTGGTAGTCGGACAGGTCCAGCCAGGGGCTGACGGCAGCTATCTGGTTTCTTACCAGCTGGTGGATACCTCGGGCAATCCCGGCACCGTTCTGGCCCAGAACCAGTACAAAGTGACCAAACAGTGGTTGCGCTATGCCGCACATACCGCCAGTGATGAATCCTTTGAGAAGCTGACCGGCATTAAAGGTGCTTTCCGTACCCGTATCGCTTACGTGGTGCAGACCAACGGCGGCCAGTTCCCGTATGAACTGCGCGTATCAGACTATGATGGTTACAACCAGTTCGTCGTGCATCGTTCACCGCAGCCACTGATGTCGCCAGCCTGGTCGAAAGATGGCAGCAAACTGGCTTACGTTACCTTTGAGAGCGGTAAGTCTGCGCTGGTAGTACAGACGCTGGCGAACGGCGCTATCCGGCAGGTCGCTTCATTCCCTCGTCATAATGGCGCGCCATCTTTCTCCCCTGATGGTAGCAAGCTGGCTTTTGCCCTCTCCAAAAGCGGCAGTCTGAACCTCTACGTGATGGACCTGGCATCAGGTCAGATCAATCAGATCACCGACGGGCGTTTTAACAGTACTGAACCTACCTGGTTCCCGGACAGCCAGAGTCTGGCTTACACCTCCGACCAGGCGGGTCGTCCGCAAATTTATAAAATCAGTGCTAACGGCGGTGCGCCGCAGCGCCTGACCTGGGAAGGTTCTCAGAATCAGGACGCCGATGTCAGCTTTGATGGAAAATCTCTGGTGATGATTAGCACCAATGGCGGCGCACAACACGTCGCCAGACAGGATCTGGAAACGGGAGCCGTTCAACAATTAACGGACACGTTCCTGGATGAAACGCCAAGCCTCGCACCAAACGGTACAATGGTAATCTACAGCTCTACTCAGGGCATGGGTTCTGTATTGCAGTTGGTATCGACGGACGGGCGTTTCAAAGCGCGTCTTCCGGCAACCGATGGACAGGTCAAATTTCCTGCCTGGTCGCCGTATCTGTGATGCATGTGTAAATATGTATGGCAAACAATAATAGGATTGTAGAAATGCAACTGAATAAAGTGCTGAAAGGCTTAATGCTGGCACTGCCAGTAATCGCAGTGGCTGCATGTAGCTCACACAAAAATAACAACAACGACCAGACCAACGGTATGGGCGATGGCTCTGCAAACAGCGGCATGAACGGCGGTAATATGTCCTCTGATGAGCAGGCTCGTCTGCAAATGCAGGAACTGCAAAAAAACAACATCGTTTACTTTGGTCTGGATAAGTTCGACATCCAGTCAGAGTTCGCTCAGATGCTGGATGCGCACGCGACCTTCCTGCGTAGCAACCCGTCTTACAAAGTGACTGTAGAAGGTCATGCGGATGAGCGTGGTACGCCTGAGTACAACATCGCCCTGGGCGAACGTCGTGCGACCGCGGTGAAAATGTACCTGCAAGGTAAAGGTGTGTCTGCTGACCAGATCTCTATCGTTTCTTACGGTAAAGAGAAGCCAGCTGTACTGGGTCATGACGAAGCGGCTTACGCCAAAAACCGTCGTGCCGTACTGGTATACTAAGAGAATCATATGATTAGTAACTTCAGACTTCACTTGTTGAGTCTGTCGTTACTGGTTGGCGTAGCGGCTCCCTGGGCCGCTAATGCCCAGGCGTCAATCAGTAACGTTGGCTCTGGCTCGGTCGAGGACCGTGTCACTACCCTTGAGCGTATTTCTAATGCTCAGGGACAACTTGTTCAGCAACTCCAGCAGCAGCTCTCCGACACACAACGCGACATCGACTCTCTCCGTGGACAGATTCAGGAAAATCAGTATCAACTGAGTCAGGTCACTGAACGTCAGAAAAATATCTACCAGCAACTTGATACGCTCAGCAGCAGTAACAGCAGCAGTGCGGCCTCACCTGCCGCCAGTGACGCTGCCACAGGTTCAGCAGCGAGCAGCGCCGGAACGCCTGCGCAGGACAGCAGCAGTAACGCCGCCCCGGTGCAGAGCGGGGATGCCAATACCGATTACAATGCGGCTGTGGCACTGGTGCTGGAGAAAAAACAGAATGAACAGGCTATTGCGGCTTTTCAGGCCTTTGTGAAGAAATACCCGGATTCGACTTATCAGCCTAACGCTAACTACTGGCTTGGTCAGTTGAATTACAACAAAGGTAAAAAAGACGACGCGGCATACTATTTTGCAACGGTAGTAAAAAATTATCCCAAATCGCCCAAAAGTGCCGACGCTTTGTACAAGGTTGGGGTGATCATGCAGGAGAAAGGCGACAGTGCGAAAGCGAAAGCCGTTTTCCAGCAGGTGATAAAACAGTATCCCAACAGCGATGTGGCAAAACAGGCGCAAAAGCGTGCTGCGGCCCTTTAACTGACAGCCTTTCTTCGTTAACTGGATGTTTTCTACCCTGCACGGATGAAAGTCAGGCAGTTGAACGGCTTATCTGAAAATAGTGGTTGCGCTGTGACGTCAAATCAGTAATATATGCCGCCGTTGCCGGGACATATGTTAAAACGTTCTGACAGTGTAAAAGTGGGTCGTTAGCTCAGTTGGTAGAGCAGTTGACTTTTAATCAATTGGTCGCAGGTTCGAATCCTGCACGACCCACCACTTTAAGCGATAATAATGCAGTTATCGTCAACGGCATGGCAGGTAGTAAGGGTAGTACATCGCACGGCGGGTCGTTAGCTCAGTTGGTAGAGCAGTTGACTTTTAATCAATTGGTCGCAGGTTCGAATCCTGCACGACCCACCACTTAAAGCACGATGGTATCTGTTACCCGCACGACATAAAGCAGTAAAAATAATTTATTCAGAGCGGGTCGTTAGCTCAGTTGGTAGAGCAGTTGACTTTTAATCAATTGGTCGCAGGTTCGAATCCTGCACGACCCACCAGTGTAGAAAGGCACCCTAAAGGTGCCTTTTTGCTTTTGAAAAATCGTGCAGGGTTCGAACCTGCCGCAGTTCGAGTCGAACGCAGTGAGACAGCGTTGCCAGCGGCAACGACCCGCAGGGCGAGGCGTAAGCCGAGTCATCCTGCACGACCCACCAGTGTAGAAAGGCACCCTAAAGGTGCCTTTTTGCTTTTGAAAAATCGTGCAGGGTTCGAACCTGCCGCTAAAGGGTTTTCTCTGGCGTCAGATTTTTCCAGATATGCATCACCGCATAACTTCGCCACGGGCGCCACGCCTGGGAAATCTCTTCTGCCTGCCGGGCGGTAACGCCACCCAGATTTTTTCTGATCACCACATCTCCGCAGGGGAACGCGTCCGGCCAGCGCAAAGCACGCATCGCGATATAATGTGCCGTCCATTCACCGATACCGGGCTGAGCGATCAACTGCGCAATCGCCTGCTGGGGATGTAACACAGGTTCAACGGGCAAGACGCCGCGGGCAAAGGCTTCAGCGAGGCCGATCAGCGTTCTGGATCGGGCGCTGACGATACCCAGGCTGGCAATCTGATCCACCGTACTCTCTGCCACGCGGCACGACTGCGGTGAAAGCGAAGTCAGTTCAGCAAAAGGCGTAGTGAAAGGTTCTCCAAAAGCAGCTGTGAAGCGCCCCCCAAGAGTGGTGGCGGCTTTAACGGTGATCTGCTGACCCAGTACCGCTCTGATCACCATTTCGAAGCCATCAAAAACGCCAGGAACGCGTAAACCCGGATTATCAATTACACTCTGCCGCAACAATGCATCTTTTTGCAGATGACTGGCAATCAGCTGGGGATGTGCATCCAGATCGAACAAATTACGCAAGCGGCGAAGTAAGACAGGCAGTGCCGGCGTGAGGGAATGGCTGAACTCTACCTGCAATGCATCCCGACGAGCCTCTGCAACCCGAATCCAGCCTTTGTGTTCCCCAAGGCATACCGTGCGGGAATAGCTGTCAGCATCAACCCACTCCACCCCCTTCAGCGCGCGCAGGCGCAGAAAGGCGAGCATCGCCGCCCAGTCATAAGGTGGGCGATAGCTGAGCAATAAGGTTGAGCTCTGATCCACCCCAGCCGCACTCCTTACATTGCCGCTTTCTTTACGCAGACGACTGGGGGAGAGTCGGTACTGTGCACTGAAAACATCATTGAAGCGTCGCAGGCTGCCAAAGCCACTGGCATAGGCCACCTCGGTTACCGGCAACGACGTTTCCGTCAGCAGTTGCTTTGCCAGCAGAAGGCGGCGGGTTTGTCTCAGTTCAAGCGGTGATACCCCCAGTTCTTTCTGCACGATACGCCGTAACTGCCGGGAGCTGATTGCAAGCTCTCTGGCTATTTGATCAAGCGTAATAACCTCTTCACTCAGTCCCTGCTCAATTTTTTGCAGTAACAGATGGGCTAAACGCTTGCTGTTATCTACCGGCGCATTACCGGGTGCCAGTTCCGGGCGGCAGCGCAGGCAGGGACGAAAGGCGGCTTTTTCAGCGGCTTCGGCGCTGGAGAAAAACTGGCAGTTTTCCTCACGAGGTGATCTGGCCGGGCAGACAGGCCGACAATAAATCCCGGTAGAGGTCACGCCGACATAAAAGACGCCATCAAAGCGATTATCGCGGGAAGTTAAGGCACGGTAAGCGACTTTTCCATCAATCATAGTCAGTTCCTGCATACGGTTTTCTGGCAGGTTAAGTCTATTTTGTCAGCTGTACCAGCCGTTTTCGGACAACGATATAAAAGTTTTTTGCTGTCCGAAAACGGCTGGCGCACAGAAGAGATTCGCGGATAATAAGTGCAGTGTGAGCGATACAGGTGACAGGGGAGAAACGTAATGAGCTGTTTTTTCAAAACAATGTCTTCGCCCGTGGGCGAACTGAAATTAGTCGCCAGCGAAAAAGGCTTAATGGCCGTGTTGTGGGAGAATGACCCACCCGGTCGCGTACGGCTGCCGGATCAGCTGGAGGATGCTCAACATCCACTGCTGTTGGAAACGGAAAAGCAACTCAGTGAATATTTTAACGGCAGTCGTCGGCGCTTTACATTAGCCCTCGACTTTCGGGGAACGGAATTTCAGAAAAAAGTCTGGCATGCTTTGCTGGCCATTCCCTTCGGTGAAACCCGCAGTTACCGGGAAATTGCACAGGAAATTGGTCATCCAAAAGCGGTCAGAGCTGTTGGCGCAGCCAATGGCAGAAATCCCCTTTCTGTTATTGCTCCCTGTCATCGGGTAATTGGTGCAAATGGTAAGCTGACGGGTTTTGCCGGAGGGCTGGCAGTGAAAGCCTTTCTGCTGGAAATGGAAAACAGGCCATGTGGAGAATTTGTTCAGCTTCCGACGCTTGCTGGTGCCGAAGGCGTGTAAAAAACTGAGCGACATGGGTCGTGATTAAGGTTATCTTGTTTAGCATATAAAACAATAATGACCTTGCAGGCGGTGGATAAAGGCAGTTTTCCGCTTGTTTGTTCAGTCAGGAAAACGTGAGTAGTGCTATGAGCCTGATGTTCGATCCCGACACCGCTGTTTATCCGTTCCCGCCTAAGCCAGCACCGCTTACTGCGGATGACAAACAGTTTTACCGTAATAAAATCAAAAAATTACTTAAAGAGCGCAATGCCGTCATTGTCGCTCACTACTACACCGATCCTGAAATCCAGGCGCTGGCTGAAGAAACCGGCGGCTGTGTAGCCGACTCACTGGAGATGGCGCGTTTCGGCAGTCAGCATAGTGCATCAACCTTACTGGTTGCGGGTGTGCGTTTTATGGGGGAAACCGCTAAGATCCTCAGCCCCGAAAAAACCATTCTGATGCCCACTTTACAGGCGGAATGCTCGCTCGATCTGGGCTGCCCGGTTGAACAGTTCAGTCAGTTTTGCGACATGCATCCTGAGCGCACCGTAGTGGTTTATGCCAATACCTCAGCGGCGGTAAAAGCGCGTGCTGACTGGGTGGTCACTTCCAGCATCGCGGTCGAGCTGATTGAACATCTTGACGGCCTGGGGGAAAAAATTATCTGGGCGCCGGACCAGCATCTGGGCCGCTACGTCATGCGGCAGACCGGTGCGGATATCCTGTGCTGGCAGGGAGCCTGCATCGTTCATGACGAGTTTAAAACCCAGGCACTGCACCAGATGAAAACGATGTTTCCCGATGCGGCGGTGCTGGTACACCCGGAATCACCACAATCCATCGTTGAGCTGGCCGATACGGTGGGGTCGACCAGCCAGCTAATCCAGGCGGCTAAAACCTTACCGCACTCCCGAATGATTGTTGCGACCGACCGGGGTATTTTTTACAAAATGCAGCAGGCTTGCCCGGATAAAGAGCTGCTGGTGGCACCCACGGCAGGAGAGGGGGCAACCTGTCGTAGCTGCGCACACTGTCCCTGGATGGCGATGAATGGTCTGAAAGCCATTGCTGAAGGGCTGGAGAAAGGCGGCAAGGCGCACGAGATTGCAGTGGATGAGCAACTGCGTGAAAGCGCGTTGTTGCCACTGAATCGTATGCTAACCTTTGCTGCACGTTTAAAAGGGTAACCCTGGCCCCTTGCTGCTCAGGACAACGGTGTTGATATGGATTTTTTTAGTACGCATAACATTCTGGTTCATATTCCTCTGGGCACCGGGGGATACGATCTCTCATGGATCGAGGCGATTGGCACCGTGGCGGGGCTTCTCTGCATCTGGCTGGCCAGCCTGGAAAAAATCACCAACTATGCTTTCGGGCTGATCAACGTCACGCTCTTCGCCGTGATCTTCTTTCAGATTCAGCTCTATGCCAGCCTGCTGTTACAGATCTTTTTCTTCGTCGCCAATATTTATGGCTGGTATGCGTGGAGCCGACAGACGGCAGACAATCAGAACCTGTTGCAGATCCGCTGGATGAGTCTGCCAAAAAGGTTGGGATGGACCATAGCATGCATTGTGGCGATTGCATTAATGACGCTGTATATCAATCCGGTTTTTGGCTGGCTGACCAGGGTGGCAGTATCGTTGATGCAGGCGCTGGGTATCTCAGTGGTGATGCCTGTGTTGCAACCGGATGCTTTCCCGTTCTGGGATGCCTGCCTGCTGGTGCTGTCGGTGGTGGCGATGGTCCTGATGACGCGGAAATATGTTGAAAACTGGCTGCTGTGGGTAGTGGTCAATATTATCAGTGTGATGATTTTTGCTCGCCAGGGTGTCTATGCCATGTCCCTCGAGTACGCTGTCTTAACCCTGATTGCTCTGAACGGCTGCTGGCTGTGGATTAAAAGCGCCCGTCAGGGCGCTCAGTGATGATGGTGGGCGTGCTTGTTCAGACTCAACCCGCAGTCACTGTCTTCACAGCGCTGATATTCCATCTGCACCGTGGCGTGTTCGATCTGATAATTGTTATGCAAAAAGTCATGAATACGCCGCAGCAGGGCATCGTGGTCATGAGGCGGGACAACCTGCACATGCAGCGTCATTACCGGTTTTTCGCCCACCTGCCATAGATGCAGATGATGAACATTGCGCACTTCAGCAATCCCACGGGTTAATGCCCGCTGTACTTTTTCCACGTCCAGTGAGGCAGGTGCGCCTTCCAGCAGCTCATGCAGGCTCTCTTTCAGCAAGGTCCAGGCACTGCGCAATACCAGCATTGAAACCAGTACCGACAGCAGAGGGTCAATGGGGGTCCAGCCGGTAAAAATGATGATCAGCGCAGCGACAATGGCTCCAACCGAACCCAGCAGATCGCCCATCACATGCAACGCGGCGGCGCGCACATTGAGGTTTTTCTCCTCATTTCCCTGATGCAGCAGCCAGAAGGACAGCAGATTCGCCAGCAGTCCGGCTACGGCAATACCCAACATGAAGCTCCCCATTACCGGGGCCGGGTGCAGAAAGCGTTGCACGGCTTCCCAGACGATCAGTGCAGTGATCGCAACCAGAGCAATAGCGTTGACAAAAGCGGCCAGCGTGGTCAGCCGTAAAAGGCCAAAAGTATGGCGGGCATTGGGTTTACGCCTGGCAAACTGCACCGCCAGCAGGGCCATCAACAAGGCTGCGGTATCGGTGAGCATATGCCCGGCGTCAGCCAGCAAAGCAAGCGAGCCGGACAGTAAACCCCCGACGACTTCTGCCACCATAAAAACGGCGGTCACCAGAAAAGCAGCCAACAGTCGGCTGCGATTGCTGTTGGATTCAGAGTGGGTGTGTGCCATAGATTTCCGTTTTCTAAATTTGCCTGGTTCAATGATATCAACTAATTCAGGGCAGCAGGAGAGCGATGTCGTGGGATACCCCGTAAGGTCTGAGTTCAGAACGACCTTAAGCACCAGGTGAAATATCCTCCGTTCGCCACTCATTTCGGGCAGGTCAGTGGCTGCGGGCGCTGACAGCTGACCCTTTTCTCCAACGGCTAAGGGAGATTTTCAGATTATCCGCCCTTATTCATCAGTAGTGCGGCAGGGAGGAGTTGAAATAAAAAAGGAGAGCCGAAGCTCTCCCCGATGACAACGAGTGAAATGGATTACTGGGTGGTGCCGTCAGTTTTAGTATTCGCATCCGGACCAACTTTCTTATTCACGTCCGGACATTTACCGTCTTTACACTCACTGTTTTTGTGAACCTGGGTAGCCGTCATCTTTTTAGTATGGTGTTTGGTTTTTTTATGATGGGTAGTGGCATCACCCGTATTATTAATTTTACTGTTATCAACCCCGTTAGGAGCCAGTTTCTGAGCGGCGCCACCAGACACGGCACCAGCCGCCGCAGCCTGGTTAGCTGTGCCATTGTTGCTGTCTTCGGCCATTGCTGCGCCACCAGTCAGAGTCATTGCTGCTGTCAGAAATACAATTGCAAACTTATTCATCATCATTCTCCATCACTATTTGCACTTTGCAGAACCAGGCCCAATTGCAGGAGGCTGGATAAAGGTCTTTCATCTGAGGCAATCTCCGTAAGAAGTTACCTGAGCCAGATTTGTAACAAGGAATTGTTTTAAAATGTTGATAATAAAGTGTAGTTAAGAACCCCAAAACAGCAAACCAGTGTGAAAGGAATTTGCGCAAAGTTGATTTACAGCATCCGGCCCACACGATAAATTGGAGGAGATACGCCCGTTGCAAGTTACGGTTTAGAAAATACCTGGAAAGACTATGAATTATCAGAACGATGACTTAAGAATCAAAGAGATAAAAGAATTACTTCCTCCTGTTGCTTTATTAGAAAAGTTTCCGGCTACTGAAAAGGCGGCGCAAACCGTTGCCAGCGCCCGCCAGGCTATTCATCATATTCTGAAAAAGAGTGACGATCGGCTGTTAGTGGTCATTGGTCCCTGCTCAATTCACGATACCGTTGCGGCAAAAGAGTATGCCGGGCGTCTGCTGAAGCTGCGTGAAGAACTCAGTGATTCGCTGGAAGTAGTGATGCGGGTTTACTTTGAAAAACCCCGTACGACGGTAGGCTGGAAAGGGTTGATCAACGATCCGCATATGGATGGCAGTTTTCAGATCAACGATGGTCTGCGCATTGCCCGTAAATTGCTGCTGGAGATTAACGATACCGGGCTGCCCACTGCGGGAGAGTTCCTGGATATGATCTCTCCGCAATATGTCGCTGACCTGATGAGCTGGGGAGCGATTGGTGCGCGTACCACGGAGTCACAGGTTCATCGTGAGCTGTCATCCGGATTATCCTGTCCGGTTGGTTTTAAAAACGGTACGGATGGCACGATCAAAGTGGCAATTGATGCCATCAATGCTGCCAGCGCACCACACTGTTTCCTCTCAGTGACCAAATATGGACATTCTGCCATCGTTGAAACCGCCGGCAACAGCGACTGCCACATTATCCTGCGCGGTGGTAAGGAACCTAATTACAGCGCACACCATGTCAGTCAGGTTAAAGCCGGGCTGGAGAAATCGGGTCTCGACCCGCAGGTCATGATTGACTTCAGCCATGCCAACAGCAGCAAACAATTTCAGAAACAGCTGACCGTCGCTGAAAATGTTGCACAGCAGATTGCTGGCGGTGAAAAGGCAATTATCGGGGTGATGATTGAGAGCCATCTGGTTGAGGGTAATCAGAGTCTGGAAAGCGGTGAAGCGCTGGTGTATGGCAAAAGCGTGACGGATGCCTGCATCGGTTGGGAAGATACGGAGAACGTGTTACGCCAACTGGCTGAAGCCGTAAGGCGTCGTAAAACTGGCTCCGGTGTCTGAATAACAACCCCACCGGTGGTGGGGTTTGACGTTATACAGGATCGAAAAATTACTTCGCTTTACCCTGATTAGCCACGGCAGCCGCTTTGGCTGCAATCTCGTCGGCATCACCCAGATAGTAGTGTTTGACTGGTTTGAAGTTTTCGTCAAATTCATACACCAGTGGCACACCGGTAGGGATGTTCAGTTCGAGGATCTCTTCTTCACTCATATTGTCGAGATATTTCACCAGCGCACGCAGCGAGTTACCGTGAGCAGCGATGATCACTTTCTCGCCTTTTTTCATGCGTGGCAGAATGGATTCATTCCAGTATGGCAATACGCGATCGATGGTCAGCGCCAGGCTTTCGGTGGTAGGGAGCTGCTCAGCAGTCAGCGACGCATAACGCGGGTCATGGCCGGGAAAACGCTCATCAGCACGATCCAGCTCTGGTGGTGTTACCGCAAAGCCACGACGCCACTGTTTAACCTGCTCGTCACCGTATTTCTGGGCCGTTTCCGCTTTGTCCAGACCCTGAAGTGCACCGTAATGGCGCTCATTCAGACGCCAGGATTTCTCCACAGGTAACCATACCTGGTCCACTTCATCCAGAATGTTCCACAGCGTGTGGATGGCACGTTTCAGCACGGAGGTGTAAGCGAAATCGAAGGTAAATCCTTCTTTTTTCAGCAGCTGACCCGCTGCTTTCGCTTCGGTACGCCCTTTATCGGAAAGGTCCACATCGTACCATCCGGTAAAGCGGTTTTCGTTATTCCACTGGCTTTCGCCGTGACGTACCAGAACCAGCTTGGTTACAGCCATTGCTTAACTCCTTAATAATCTGACGTTTCTGAGATAATGGTAAACCGAAAATTGCCTGATGCAGCCGTCGCAATTTTTGCTGGTCAATACCATAGCTGAAATCTTCACGGCAAGTAAGCCTGTAGCGTACACCATGCGCGATTTTCATGCGCTCAGTCAAATGCTGTCAGACGATAGCGGGTCACTGACTGATACGATTCACCTGGCTGCAACCAGCAGTCAGGTTGTGGCCACTCCGGATGATTTGGCGAGTCGGGGAGAAACTCACTTTCCAGCGCGATCCCCTGAAACGCACCATAAACACCCTGTTCGCGAGCCGGCGTGCCTTGCAGATAGTTGCCAGAATAAAATTGCAAAGCGGGGGCGGTGGTGAACACGCTCAGCTCAAGCTTACCGTCCGCTGACCACAGCCGGGCAGCGGGCTGCGAGGCGCTCTCTTTATTCAACAGGAAAGCATGATCGTAGCCCTTCACCGCACGCTGGTCGTCATCCTGTAAAAAGTCCTTTGCCACGAGTTTTGGCTGGCTGAAGTCGAAGCTGGTGCCTGTCACTTGTTTTAAATCGCCGTTCGGAATGCCTTCACCGTCAACCGGCAGATAATGTGTGGCATTAAGTTGCAGGCGATGATGGCGGGCATCACCATGTTCGGCGTCCAGATTAAAGTAGGCGTGGTTGGTCAGATTGACCGGGCAGGGTTGGTCAACTTCTGCCCCGAAACTGACTGACACCGTATTATCATCATCCAGCCGGTAAAGCAGCGTGACCCGTAAATTTCCGGGATAGCCCTGATCGCCATCGGCAGAAACCAGCTGATATTCCACTTCCTGCTCTGCCTGACGCACTATCTGCCACCGGCGATAATGAAAGCCGGTCGGGCCGCCATGCAACTGATGTGCGCCCTGATTTGCCACCAGTTGCCAGCTTTTACCCTCTCTGCTGAAGGTCGAGTGGGCAATGCGATTGGCGTACCGGCCTATCGCTGCGCCCAGATAGGCTGACTGATGCAGATAATCGGAGGGTGTGGCGCAGCCCAGCAGCGCCTCACGCACCGTGTCGTCATGCATTGGTACGCGGGCGGAGAGCCAGGTGGCCCCCCAGTCCATAAAGGTTGCTACCATTCCCCCGGCATTTCGCAAGGTGGTGATATGCCACGGCTGACCATCCGGGGCATGAGAAGTTTGTTCGTTCAGCATTGTCCTGCTCCTGCCGACGCTTTGCAGACATAAAAGGTTTCTTTAATCCCGGATTTCGCTTCGTACTGTTCTGCCACGGCGGTTCTCACGGTATCGACCAGCGCCTGTGGCATCAACGCCACCACGCAGCCACCAAAACCCCCGCCGGTCATACGCACGCCACCGCGTTCACCCAGCGTGGCTTTGACAATCTCAACCAGCATATCGATCGGCGGTACGGTAATTTCGAAGTCATCGCGCATCGAAGCATGAGATTCTGCCATCAGCACGGCCATCCGCGAAAGATCGCCTTTTGCCAGCGCATCGGCGGCTTCCAGCGTGCGGGCATTCTCGGTCAGTACATGGCGAACGCGTTTTGCCACCACAGGATCCAGCTGCTGTTCGACCGCTTTAAACTGGTTCAGATCCACATCGCGCAGTGACGTCTGGCTGAAGAAGCGTGCGCCGGTTTCACACTGCTGACGGCGGGTATTGTATTCACTTCCCACCAGACTGCGGCGGAAGTTTGAATTAATGATTACCACGGCAATATCTTCCGGCATCGGCACAGGGCGGGTGCCCAGCGTCCGGCAATCCAGTAGCATGGCATGATCTTTTTTGCCCAGGGCGGAAATCAGCTGATCCATAATGCCGCAGTTACAGCCGACGAACTGATTTTCTGCTTCCTGTCCGTTCAGCGCAATCCCGGCCCCGTCCAGCGACAGATGATAGATTTGCTGGAAAACCGTACCGACCGCGACCTCAAGAGAGGCTGAAGAGCTGAGACCTGCCCCCTGTGGCACGTCCCCGCTAATCACCATATCCATGCCGCCAAAGCTGGCATCGCGTTTTTGCAGATGTTTCACCACGCCGCGCACATAGTTTGCCCACATCTGATCCGGATGGCTGAGAATCGGTTGATCGAGAGAAAAAATATCCTGCTGATTATCGTAATCCGCCGCGATCACCCGAATTTGCCGGTCGTCACGTTTCGCGCAGGCAATCACCGTCTGGTAATCAATGGCGCAGGGCAGAACAAAGCCATCATTGTAATCAGTGTGTTCACCAATAAGATTCACCCGACCTGGTGCCTGGATGGTGTGGCTGGCCTGATAGCCAAATTGATCGGCAAAAATCTGGTGGGCAGAGGTCTTTAAAGTCATTGTTATGCTCCCGTCTCGCGGAAATGAATATCACTGACGGAACGCAGACGCTCTGCTGCCTGCTCCGCCGTTAAATCGCGTTGCGTTTCTGCCAGCATTTCATAGCCCACCATAAACTTGCGCACTGTGGCAGAGCGCAATAACGGCGGGTAGAAATGGGCGTGTAACTGCCAGTGTTCATTGGCTTCGCCATTGAACGGTGCGCCATGCCAGCCCATTGAGTAGGGGAAAGAGCACTGGAACAGATTGTCATAGCGGCTGGTCAGTTTTTTCAGCGCCAGCGCTAAGTCCCGGCGCTGGGCATCGGTCAGATCAACCAGGCGTTTGATATGCGCTTTAGGTAACAGCAAGGTTTCAAATGGCCAGGCTGCCCACCACGGAACCACTGCCAGCCAGTGTTCGGTTTCCACTACCGTCCGGCTGCCATCTTTCAGCTCGCGGGTGGTGTAATCCAGCAACATCGGTGACTGATGCTGTTGGAAATAAGTGCGCTGCAAATCGTCTTCACGTTTTGCTTCATTTGGCAGAAAACTGTTCGCCCAGATCTGGCCGTGCGGATGGGGATTTGAGCAGCCCATCGCCGCCCCTTTATTCTCAAATACCTGCACCCAGGGATAGTGTTGCCCAAGGTCGGCCGTCTGCTCCTGCCAGGTGCGTACTATCTGCTCCAGCGCGGTAAGAGAAAGTTCCGGCAGCGTTTTGCTGTGATCGGGTGAAAAGCAGATCACCCGGCTGGTTCCTCGCGCACTTTCACATCGCATCAGCGGATCGTCACTCTCTGCGGCATCCGGCGTGTCGGTCATCAGCGCGGCAAAATCATTGGTAAAAACCCAGGTGCTGGTGTAATCAGGATTTTTATCACCCGTAACGCGACTGTTGCCTGGACAGAGAAAGCAGTCAGGATCGTGAGCGGGAAGCTGTTGTGATGATGCCGTCTCCTGCGCACCCTGCCAGGGACGCTTCGCCCGATGAGGTGAAACCAGAATCCACTGGTCGGACAGCGGGTTGTAACGGCGATGCGGGTGGTCGACCGGGTTGAATTTTTGCATGTTAAATCCTGATAGCCTTCTAATGCCTCGGGTGATTAAAAAAAAATAGCACAAAGCCGGGTAATAAAGCGTGATCGAGTCTGGATAAATGGAATCGTTTACACAAGGTGAAAAATCCTGATTATAAGGTGTTATGCCCTAATCATTCATGCAGATGAAACTCAAAGTGCAATATATTGGTAACGGTTACACTGAAATGATACGGGGCTTATGGCCAGCGCACACTGGCCACAGGAGGTTGAACCGCGCGGAAGATCCTGGTTCAGTTTTGTCCAGATACGCGGGCTGCGGTGGGCATTCTTGCTACCGGCAGGGGCTTTGCATTGCTGGCATCGCTCAACATTCTGTCTTTTGCTGGTGATAGCGCCAGCTGTCTCCATCGGGGATAAAGGTCAGGCGATGGGTGATACACCGGGGCGCATCCGCAGCGTGATGAGAGACGAACAGCAGCTGAGTTTTGCCTTCGCCAATCAGCACATCAACAAAACGGCGCACCAGCTGGCGATTGATCGCGTCCAGCCCCTGCAAGGGTTCATCCAGAATCAACAGCGTGGGATGTTTCACCAGCGCACGGACAATCAGCACCAGCCGTTGCTGTCCCCATGACAGGGTGTTAAACGGGGCATCGGCCACTGGCGTATCCATGCCAAGCAGGTGCAGCCACTGCCCGGCAAGAAAACGCTGGCGATCGGAAACCGCCTGGTAAATGCCAATCGAGTCAAAAAAGCCGGAGATAATCACATTGCGAACGCTGCTGCTGATGCGGTAATCCAGATGCAGCGCGCTGCTGACGTAGCCGATGTGCTTTTTAATATCCCAGATAGTCTCGCCGCTGCCGCGACGACGGCCAAACAGGGTCAGATCGTTGCTGTAACCCTGTGGATGATCGCCGGTGACCAGGCTCAGAAGCGTGGATTTTCCTGCGCCATTGGGGCCAACAATTTGCCAGTGTTCCCCCGGATTCACCTGCCAGCTCAGCTGATTGATAACTGGCCGGTCGTTCCAGCTGACCACGCCGTTACGCAGGATGATAAGAGGCGTATCTGCCGCCAGTGCCGGTTGCTGGTCATTGTCGGACTCTGGCAGCGCCATGCCCTGTAAATTCTCACTGTGAGCCAGCTGCGCAATCAGGGCCTGGGCCAGGATCGTCTGGCGAGGACCAACCTCAACCAGTGAGCACTCCGCCAGTACACCCACGTTGTCAATAAAATCGGGAATGTCTTCAAAGCGATTTAAAATCAGCACCAGAGTGTGGCCGTGCTGATGCAGCTCCGCCAGGACCTGCGTCAGACTGGCACGCGAAGCCACATCCAGCCCGTCAAAAGGCTCATCAAGAATAAGCAGGTCTGGTCGGGACATCAGTGCCTGGCACAGCAGCGTTTTACGGGTTTCACCGGTAGAGAGATATTTAAAACGGCGCGGCAGCAGTGGGGTGATGGCAAACTGGCTGGCAAGCTGCTGACAGCGAAGGGGATCTTTCACCTCATCCTGAATAATTTCGGCGGTGGTGCGTCCGCTATCCTCTTCATCAACACCGAGCATATCGGTGTTGTTGCGTTGCCATTCATCCGCGACCAGTTTTTGTAACTGCTCCAGTGACAGGCGAAATGGTCGCAGAAAAGTACTTTCCAGTTGGCCTTTTCCGACAGGTAGCTCGCCGGAAAGTACCCGGGCCAGCGATGATTTCCCGCTGCCGTTAGCGCCGACAAAGGCCCAGGCTTCTCCGGCTCGCAGGCTGAAATCGCCCAGAGAGAGCGTCTGATTGCCGCCGGGGTAAAACTGGCCTTGCGAAATGTGCAACGTTGACATTCTTTATTCCATTTAGTGCATGACCAGCCCACTATGAATAATCGCTGGCGATGCTGTCAAATTACGGCTCAGCGTTCAGAGCAGCGTAGCGACAATCACCCGGTCTGCATCAAAATGCGCGATGACCTCCATACCCTGTTGAAGTTTTTGCTGCGCCACATGTTGCCGGGTCAGTGTGGCGCACAAGGTTTCGTTGCCGGGCAGGGTAATCAGCACTTCGCTGTGGGTGGTGCCGTGCTCAATATGCGTGAGGATGCCGCTCAGCTGGTTATCGGCTGTCGAACAGGCCTGGGTGACATCAATCCACGGCGCTTTAATCAGAACCAGAACCTCTTTACCGTTTTCCAGCGCCAGTCGGTTAGCGCTTTGCTCCGTCAGCGCAGCGGTAATTCGCGTCGTGCCGTCTTTCAGTAAAATATCTACCTGTTGCTGTACCGATTGCATTCGGCGTGCCACCACGGTGCCGTGCCACTGGTTTCGGGCGCTGGTCTGAAGGGAAAGCCGGGCGATAGCCCCCAGCAGGCTGACGGGAGGGGCATCGTCCTGCAAAACGTCAAATGCTTTTTGCTGGATCTGTTCCATCAGCGCAAACAGCTGGATTAATCGCTCGCCATAAGCGGTAAGCTGTGCGCCGCCGCCGCCTTTGCCCCCGGTTGAGCGGTCAACCAGTGGACGTTCAGCTAACTGGTTCATCTCATTAACGGCGTCCCAGGCGCTTTTATAGCTGATGCCCGCCAGCCTGGCTGATTGAGCCGGTGTGGCGAATTTGTTTCAGCAATTCAATCCGGCGGGGGTCGGCAAACAACCGCTGTTGCAGTTTCAGGATCAGGGTAAGTTCGGCCTGCATAATGGCTCCTGGAAAAGGTCAGTGTCCTGAATTTTACACGCCTGAACGCCGGACAGTAAAAATGGCTGAAACGCACAAAAGGTCAGTGCACTTTTTTGGGCTGTCGATACAATAGCTTTTTTATATCAGACAGTGGAGACATCATGCTGGAATTACTGATTGGTCTGGGTGAAGCGATCCTGATGGTTCCCGTGGTGATGGCGATCATCCTGGGCCTGATTTACGGACTGGGTGAAGTCTTTAATATCATCTCTAAAATTGGTCACCGCGACGACCAGCCTGCCAAAAACCGGCAGTAACGCAATTTCCCTTCACGCCCGGCTTCTGCCGGGCGTCTGTTTTTATTGTTCTGGCTCAACTTCCTGCTATTTCTGCCGATAATCCCAATGACAGTGTTTTTTGTCTCGTTATAGTATCCCGTACATAACGACACCCTCTGGAGAACACCATGTCTGTGAAATTACGCTGTTTTTTTGCCGTTGCGGCTATCAGTATCGGCGTTAACGGCTATGCCGTTGCGGCAGATAACGTGACCGTTTTTGCTGCGGCCTCATTGACCAATGCCTTGCAGGAAATCGCCGCGCAATATCAGAAAGATAATGCGGTACAGGTGGTCAGCTCGTTTGCTTCCTCTTCCACGCTGGCTCGCCAGATTGAGCAGGGGGCACCTGCCGATATCTTTATCTCTGCCGACCAGCAATGGATGGACTACGTCGCTCAGAAAAAAGCCATTGATTCCGCAAGCCGTGTCACTCTGCTGGGCAACGATCTGGTGCTGGTGGCCCCGGCGGCGAGTCAGACGCAGCAGGTCCGGCTATCGACCTCCACTGACTGGAAAAGCTTGCTGAAGGGACAACGGCTCTCTGTCGGCGATCCGGACCACGTACCGGCAGGTATTTATGCCAGGGACGCATTGCAACATCTCGGCGTCTGGTCTGAACTTGAGCCCCAACTTGCCAGAGGTAACAGCGTGCGTGCCGCACTGGCACTGGTAGAGCGCAATGAAACGCCTTATGGCATTGTTTATGGTTCGGATGCGGTGGCCAGTAAAAAAGTCACCGTGGTGGGATTGTTTCCTGAAAACAGCCACCGGCCGGTGGAATACCCGATGGCAATGGTTGGCGAACGTCACCCGGCTGCCGTATCCGGCTTTTATCAATATCTGAAAGGGCCGCAGGCGGCTGCGGTATTCAAACGTTACGGATTCACACCAAAATCATGATCCTGACCGAGCCCGAATGGCAGGCTGTTGCCCTCAGCCTGAAAGTCTCCACCGTGGCGGTGCTGTGCAGTCTGCCTTTCGGGGTACTGGTTGCCTGGCTGCTGGTGCGGTGTCGTTTTCCGGGTAAAACCCTGCTTGACAGCCTCGTCCATCTGCCGCTGGTACTGCCGCCGGTAGTCGTGGGGTATCTGTTGCTGACAGGATTTGGCCGTCGCGGCCTGATTGGTGAATATCTTTACGACTGGTTTGGCTTCACCTTTGCTTTCAGCTGGCGCGGCGCGGCGCTGGCTTCAGCGGTGATAGCTTTTCCGCTGATGGTCAGGGCTATTCGTCTGGCGTTAGAAGGCGTGGATAGCAAAATCGAGCTGGCGGCCCGAACCCTGGGCGCTGGCCGCTGCCGGGTGTTTTTTACCATCACCCTGCCGCTGATTTTTCCGGGGATCATCACCGGGATGGTGCTGGCTTTTGCCCGCTCGCTGGGGGAATTCGGTGCGACCATCACCTTTGTTTCCAATATTCCCGGCGAAACCCGGACCCTGCCTTCCGCGATGTACACGCTGATTGAAACGCCGGGTGCTGAAAACGCCGCTGCGCGACTTTGTATCATGGCGATTGTGCTGGCACTGGTTTCTCTGTGGTTGTCGGAGTGGTTGTCCCGTTGGGGGCGTAAGCGTCTGGGGGGCAAATGTTAGAGCTGAACTTTACTCAGCGTCTTGGTGAACACCAGCTGAAAATTAATGCCCGCCTACCCGCGAAGGGAATTACCGCCATTTTTGGCGTCTCAGGGGCGGGGAAAACCTCATTGATTAATGCCATCGGCGGGCTGTCGCAGCCGCAGGAAGGGCATATTATGCTGAACGGCAGACCGCTGTTCGATGTGGCCAGACGGCTGAACCTGCCGCCGGAAAAACGCCGTATTGGTTATGTCTTTCAGGATGCGCGGCTGTTTCCGCACTATCGTGTGCGGGGCAATCTCAGCTATGGCATGGCGAAGTCGATGCGGCCGCAGTTTGACTCACTGATCACCTTGTTGGGCATAGCGCACCTGCTGGAGCGTTTTCCGGCAGAGCTGTCCGGCGGAGAAAAACAGCGCGTGGCTATTGGCCGGGCGTTACTGACGGCCCCGGAAATTTTGCTGATGGACGAGCCGCTGGCGTCACTGGATTTGCCACGTAAACGTGAGCTGATGCCGTATCTGCAATCGCTGGCGAAGCAGGTGGAAATTCCTGTCCTGTATGTCAGCCACAGCCTTGATGAAATTCTGCATCTGGCGGATAACGTCATGATACTGGATAACGGCGAGGTGAAGGCGCTGGATACGCTGGAGAAAGTCTGGGGCAGCAGCGCAATGCGACCGTGGTTGCCCCGTTCAGAGCTCAGCAGCGTACTGCGGGTGCAGGTGCTGGAACAGCATCCGCACTACGCGATGACGGCGCTGTCGCTGGGCGACCAGCATATCTGGGTCAGTCGGATCGATGCGCCAGCGAAAACGCCGATGCGCATCCGTATCCAGTCAGACGATGTTTCGCTGGTGTTACAACCGCCGGTTAACAGCAGCATTCGCAACGTTATCCCGGCTCAGGTGGCAGAACTGCTGGATACGGACCAGCAGGTTGAGGTGAAACTGCTGGTTGGACTGAGCGAAATCTGGGCACGGATCACGCCGTGGGCCAGAGATGAACTGATGATCAAACCGGGAATGTGGTTGTATGCGCAGATTAAAAGCGTCGCCATCACCCCCTGAACAGTCTCAGAGTATTTCGCGATAAATCGTGTCGGCGATGCCTGTTTCAAGATTGCTGCCGATGGTGCGGCCCGCGCGGGCCTTGATGGCGTCGTCGGCATTTCCCATCGCCACCCCCAGTCCCACCGTTTCCAGCATACTGAGATCGTTATAATTATCGCCAAAAGCCAGTACGTCACTCATCTGCAATCCTTGTGAGGCCACCCACTCTGCCAGCCGTTTTCCTTTACTGTTACCCGCTCTGGCAATATCCACCTGGTCATGCCAGGACCATTCACAGGCCAGACCGAGGGTGCTTTCCACCTTATCGACAAACTGTTGCAGGGCAACGGTGTCCGGGTGGGAGAGGGCAAATTTCCAGATATTGTCAGCCTGGCGCGCGGCCTCTGCCAGGTCCTCTACCTGAATAAAGACCGGACGCTGATGTTCTGGCAGCGTCAGTCCCCATTGCATGGTGCGGGTGACATGTCCGGTTTCGGTCTGCCAGAGCATGGCGTTGTCCACGTACAGCAGCCCGTGAATAGCTGATTCATCCAGCAGGGTAATAACCTGCTGAGCCTGCTCTTTGGGCAGGGGATCGGACTTTAGTACCTTTTTTGCATGATAATCATACAAATAGGTGCCATTACAGCAGATTGCAGGTGTATCCAGCGCCAGTGCCTGATAAAAAGGATGGATAGCAACATGATGGCGGCCGGTGACAATAATCACCTTAACGCCAGCCTCACGGGCCTTTTTCAGTGCGGTCAGTGACTCAGGAAGAATAGTTTTACGGGGTGTTAACAGGGTGCCATCGAGGTCCAACGCAATGATGCGATAACTCATAAACAGTTCCGGAAGTAACTGAACAGGAACGGTCAAGTGTACACCGTGTGAGCGGCTTAACAAAATCAGCCGCGATAAAAGCTGCCTCGTCGGCAGAAAAAACGCGCTACGCTTTGCTGAAAAGATGATGCCGAGAAAGGAGAACTGATGAAACAAATCGTGTATACCGCCAGCCCGGAAAGCCAGCAGATCTATGTCTGGCAGCTTGACGATGAGGGCGCACTGACGCTGTTACAGGTTGTGGATGCGCCCGGGCAGGTACAGCCAATGGTGGTCAGTCCGGATAAACGTTTCCTTTACGTGGGGGTACGTCCGGCGTTTCGTATTGTCGCCTTTAAAATTAGCGCTGACGGTAAGCTGGCCGAGGCCGGTCACGCTGCGCTACCTGGCAGCCCGACGCATATCTCTACCGATCGTCGGGGACGCTTTATCTTCGTCGGGTCTTACAATGATGCCTGTGTCAGCGTTTCTCCGATCGGAGAAGATGGCCTACCGGGAGCGCCGCTTCAGGTGATCAATGGCCTGGAAGGGTGTCATTCAGCAAACATTGATCCGGATAATAAGATCCTCTATGTCCCGGCGCTGAAGCAGGATCGCATTTGCCTGTTTGATTTGCAGGAAAACGGCGAGCTACAGCCACACCGACAGCCTCAGGTGAATACGGTGGCAGGCGCGGGCCCGCGGCATATGGTGTTCCATCCGGGCGGGCAATATGCTTACTGCATTAATGAGCTGAACAGCACCGTGGATGTCTGGCAGCTGAATAATGCCAGTGAAGAAGTCGAGCGGGTACAAAGTCTGGATATGATGCCTGCGGATTTTATCGGCACACGTTGGGCAGCAGATATCCATCTGACACCAGATGGTCGTCATCTGTACAGCTGTGATCGTACCGGCAGCATTCTGACCGCGTTCAGTGTCAGTGAAGACGGGGGACAGTTGTCCGTCATCGGCTATCATCCTACCGAAACGCAGCCGCGTGGCTTTAATATTGATAACAGCGGCAACTACCTGGTGGCCGCCGGGCAGAAGTCACACCACATTGAAGTCAGTAAAATCAGTCCTGAGCAGGGGACGCTGCAACCGCTGGCGCGTTATGCCGTTGGCCAGGGACCGATGTGGGTGGTTATTACTGAAATCTGAGCAGTCAGCAATGGCATACAGGTAAAATAAAGGGGCGAATTTTCGCCCCTCACTTTGCCGCAGACGTCGCGACATGCTCAGCTGTAGATCGCCGTAATCGACGCACTGCCAAGCTGATGGAAATGAATATTGAAGCCCAGATAAGCGCCACTGGCATTCTCATCCACCTCCAGTTTTTCCACGTCTAACGCATACACGGTGAAAATATAGCGGTGACTTTCACCTTTTGGCGGTGCTGCGCCGCCGTAACCGGCCTTGCCAAAATCGGTACGGGTCTGTACCGCACCGGATGGCAGTTCAGCCACGCCAGAACCGGCCCCCTGTGGCAACACGCGGGTATCCGCCGGCAGATTGGCGACGCCCCAGTGCCACCAGCCGGAACCGGTAGGCGCGTCGGGATCATAGCAGGTGATGGCAAAACTTTTGGTGCCGGGCGGAACCTCGTCCCAGGCCAGATGCGGCGACAGATTATCACCGCTATAGCCCATGCCGTTGAACACCTGACGTTCAGGCAGCTTCGCGCCATCGTTAAAATCCTGGCTTAACAGTTTCATTCCACCTCCTGGTGTTTATTGATGTAACAGTTTCAGCAACGCTTCGGCTGCCGCAGCGGAAGATGCAGGGTTCTGCCCGGTGACCAGATGCCCGTCGGTCAGGGTATAAACGCCCCAGTCCGCAGTCTTTTCATAGTGGGCCCCGAGCGCAGTCAACGCATCTTCGACCAGAAAAGGTACCACATCCGTCAATCCAACGGCGTGTTCTTCACTGTTGCTGAAGCCGGTCACGCGTTTTCCCGTCACCAGCATGTTGCCATCCGGCTTTTTGACATGACGCAGCACGCCGGGTGCATGGCAAACTGCGCCTACGGGTTTACCGTTGGCATAAAAATTTTCAATCAGTTCAATACTGTGCTGATCTTCCGCCAGATCCCAGAGTGGACCATGACCCCCCGGGTAAAACACCGCATCGAACCTGCTGCTGTCGATAGTGGCCAGTTGTTGCGTGTTAGCCAGAGCCTGCTGGGCGGCGATATCCTTACGGAAACGTTCGGTATCAGATGTTTGTGCTGCCGGCTGGTCACTGACCGGGTCCAGCGGCGGCTGGCCTCCGGCCGGAGAGGCCAGTACCACAGTTGCACCCGCATCGCGAAAGACATACCAGGGCGCGACAAATTCCTCCAGCCAGAAGCCGGTTTTTTTGCCGGTATCACCCAGCTGATCGTGAGACGTCAGCACCATCAATATTTTCATCACGCTCTCCTCAGGGGTGGTCGCCTGCCACTTTGATCAGTACCTTGCCGAAGTTTTTACCCTCCAGCATACCGATGAAAGTTTCCGGGGCGTTATCCAGTCCGTCAATGATGTCTTCGCGAAAGATGAAGCGCTCTTCCGCCACCCACTGGCTCATCTGACGGAAAAACTCGTCGAAGCGATGGCCGTAGTCCTGATTGATAATAAAACCCTGAACGCGAAGGCGTTTGCGCAGGATCGCGCTCTGAAATTGCGCAAGCTCTCCGGCCATCCCACTTTTTTCAGTGCTGTTATAGTCCGCAATCAGGCCACACACCGGAATGCGTCCTTTGGTGTTCATTAACGGCAGCACCGCATTGAAAACTTTGCCGCCTACGCTTTCAAAGTAGACATCAATGCCGTCGCGACAATAACGCTTAAGCGACCCGGCCAGTCCCTCACTGCGATGATCGAGACAGCGGTCAAAACCCAGCACCTCTTCGGCGTAGCGGCATTTATCCGCACCACCGGCAATGCCGACCACATAGCAGCCTTTCAGTTTGGCGATCTGGCCGACTATCGAGCCGACTGCACCGGTAGCCGCTGCCACCACCACGGTTTCTCCCGGCTGCGGATTACCGATATCCAGCAGTCCCATATAGGCGGTGAAACCGGTCATCCCCAACATGCCCAGCGCCCAGGAGGGATGTTTCAACACCGGGCCACTAAGTTTGAATAAGCCCTGGCCGTCGGACAGCGCAAAGTCCTGCCAGCCGTTCTGGCTGACCACCCAGTCACCCACCTGGTAACCCTCATGCCTGGACTGTTCGACGACGGCAACCGTACCGGCACCCATTACCTCATTGATTTGCACCGGGGCAACATAGGAAGGCGCATCGCTCATCCGACCGCGCATATAAGGATCTAATGACAGCCATACGGTGCGGAGTAACACCTGCCCTTGAGCAGGGTTGGGACGGTGTTCGGTTTCCATGCGGAAGTTGGCAGCGCCTGGTGCACCCTGTGGGCGTGAGGCAAGCAGGATGCGACGGTTGGTCTGTTTATCTTGCGGCATATTTTCCCTCCTTTATGACATGATATTGCCAGCTGAAAGGGTAGTGCATCTGTGTCAGTTGTGCCCGGACTGGACAGGGAGAGCGTCACTGACTGAAAAAAATATTATTCAGCAGAACTGAATGTTTTTACGGTTATGTATTATGACTGCTCTGTTTACCGTTAATATCAGAAGTGTTTATTGATGTGTTATTTCTGAATTTATGGTAAAGCGGATTCCTGATGGTGAATGATTTTTATTAATATGTTAACAGTCAGTTGTTAGCAAACCAGAAATGAATAAATTACCGGAAAGACGGCTGCTGTTTTTTTTCGGGTAATCAGCGGCAGAGATTCTTGCAGGGGCCTTTTATTTTGCACCTGATGTTGCAGCCAGATATCTTGCTGTGATTTGTTAAAAAATTCCGGTTACCTCCTGAAGTAAAATATTATATCAATTGAATAATTAGCCTGTTATTGCTTTTTAACAGGCTGTAATTTGAAGTGATGCTATTTACTTCTTGCTGTAAAAAGATAGAAAATGTTTTTCGGAAATTAACTTTGCTGATGAGTAAATCGGTATTGTCTTATTTCTGCTGTTTTTTTCAGGAGATTACACACCGTAATATTGCGGAGTTTAGAGGGACAAAAATGAATAAAAAAAATTTGATTTGTGCCATTGGTGCACTAATGGCAACGATGTTTGCCGGTAATACCGTTGCTGCAACAGATAATGCGGTTGCAGGTGGCGTGATTACCTTCAGTGGCGCGGTCAGTGACACAACCTGTGATGTGACAACGAATAACGGATCTGATTTCACCGTTGACGTTTCGCCTGTCACCAGAGATGCATTAGGCACGGCGGTTGGCGTAGTCAGCGCCAGCGCAACGCCTTTTACCATTAATGTTTCAGGTTGTACCGGCTTTGACAATACCAGCGCGGCTGCCCAGGCACTGAATATTGTTTTCACAGGATCTAATGTTTCTGACGATATGAATTATCTGAAAAATGAGTCAGGTTCGGCAGAGGGGGTAGGGATTGCCATCACCAGCGACGGTTCCACATTGCTGAAAATGAATAAAGCCATTGATACCGGCCTTAAGACCACTAAATTTACCACTACTGGTTCGTTTGATACCGGGGCGCAGGGAAACATGACTTTTTACGCCAATTATTATAATTATGGCGGTATCGGCGCTAAAACAGGTTCGGTTGTGAGCACCGCCACCTATACATTCAGCTACGAATAATCTGCTGACAGGAAGGCATTTGCCTTCCTGGTTTACGAATTTTATTTCAGGAGGTTCGGTGAGAAAAATTATTCTCCTCTCCATTTGCACTCTTTTTATTTTTCCGCTCAGAGCGAATGTAATTATCAATGCAACACGCGTCATCTTTCCTGCTGGCAGCAAAAGCGTATCGGTGCAGCTTATCAACAAAAGTAAGGAGCAACATCTTATTCAGACCTGGCTGGATGATGGGCGGCAAAATGAAAAACCGGAGAATATCTCTACGCCTTTCATGATTATTCCGCCGGTGGTAAAAATAAATGGCAATGACGGGCAGATTTTAAAAATAAATCATAACCATCAGGTGACTGCACTACCTGATGACCGCGAGTCGGTTTTCTGGCTTAACGTACTGGATATTCCGCCCACGCCTGAGAGTCTGGATGCAGGTCGAAATTATATGCAGGTTGCTATTCGTAATCGAATAAAATTATTCTGGCGTCCGGAAAGATTAAATTTGTCACCCCGGGATATACCGCAGCATTTATCGATAATAACTGATTCACACAAGGCCTGTGTTGATAATGCCACGCCCTATTATCTGACCATCGTTCAACTGATGAAATGGGATGGTAAAAGTCATCGCATACAGCAGGGAAAAAAGCAGGATAATCTGATCGATAAAACCCTCTTTATTCCTCCTTTCAGTTGTCTTGCACCGGCAGATAAATCATTCAGGCCGGCTTCAGGCAAATACCAGTTGGTATACATTGATGATTATGGCAGCCGCGTTCCTGTTATTGCGGTGCTGAAATAATAAAAAACGGATTTTATCGGGGATGCTATGAAAGCACTGAGCACTTTGCTCTCCCATGACATGTTGAAAGCGTTATTTTCTGGTGCAGTCATCACTTTGTTATGTTGCGAGGTACAGGCCTCAGCCAGTTTTAATACCAGCCTGATGGTGGGAGACTCTGCAAAGGCGGAATGGAATGATGCCGGTAAGACGCTGTCAGCAGGCCTTTACTCCCTGGATATTTATGTTAATGGTGAATGGCGGGGCAATCTTCCTGTAAAAATTGCCGACAGCAAAACATTTTTAGTCCAGCCAGACACGATTAAGCTGCTTTCAGTTCGCTATAAAAATAATAACCCGGCTGATAATGCCGAATGGATTAACGTGTCGGAACTGCTTCATGGTGGTAATGCAAATCTGAATTCGGGTTTATTAAGACTGAATCTGACCATTCCTCAGGCGTATATCATCACCCGGGATCGCCGCTGGATCGCGCCTGAATTGTGGGACAGCGGCATCAATGGTGCTTTCACTAATTACAATCTCAACTATTACAATTCTCAGCGTAAAGACGGCTAAAGCAATATTGATAATATTTTTCTTACTCTGAATAACGGGCTGAATATGGGCGGCTGGCAACTGCTGGATAACAGTACTTATCTCCGTAACCGACGTCATCAGGGGTTATGGACCACCCAGTCCCGCTATGTTGAGCGCGCACTGCCATCTTATCGTTCGCTGGTCCGTTTTGGAGACAGCTATACCCATTCGCCCTGGTTCGAAAACCTGCGTTTTCGGGGCGTTACGCTCAGGCAGGAACAGAGAATGTTTCCGGATGCTTATCGCACTTACATGCCGGTGATTCGCGGCATCGCCACCGCTAACGCGCTGGTCAGGGTGTATCAGAATAATACGCTTATTTATCAGCTTACTGTGCCGCCTGGTCCGTTTGAAATTGCCGATTTGATGCCATCAGGGGCGCGCAACGATCTGACCGTTGAGGTGGCGAATGCCGATGGCACCACGGAACGTTTTATTGTTCCCTGGTCAACCGTCAGCGACATGCTACGAACCGGCTCAGCTGAATGGATGCTGAATGCGGGCAGTGTGCAGATTCGTGGGGTGGAATACCATCCGGACTTTGTTCAGGGAAGCGCCTCTTATGGCCTCAACAATTATCTGACCGGCTACGGGGGCACCACACTGGCCAGAGACTACCACTCTTTGCTGCTGGGAAGTGCCATCAGCGTACCGATACTGGGATCATTTTCCAGCTCGATGGATCTTGCTTCTGCACGTTTTAACGATGGCGCAGTCAGGCAGGGACAACGCTGGAAATTATCCTGGAGTCGCTATTTTCCCGGTAATCTTAATCTTTCGCTGGCAGGCTGGTATTACCGCACTCCGGACTATTACTCCTTTTATGATGCTGTCCAGATTAACGCCATCAGGCTGAATAAATCTGGCAGCCAGACTTGGAAAAGAAGTCGGCAGAGTTTCAGCATCAATCTTGACCAGACGCTTCCGCCGGGGTGGGGACGTGTCGCCATGACCGGGCTGTGGCGGCAATACTGGAACAGTGAACAGTCATCCCGCCAGTTCAGCCTGAGCTGGAGCAATATGTTTCGTCAGGCAAACTGGAGCCTGGCGATCGGACGCAGCTTTTATCAGTACGACAGTCATGACGGCAGCGACGACTATCAGCAGCCGAGTGACGTTAATCGTAAACGCTATGATGAAAACCGCATCGATTTTACCGTTACCCTGCCTTTTAACTGGTCTGGCAACAGCACCAGTGCCACGCTGCGCAGCACCCTGAAAAACGGTAAATACAACGGCATTCAGACCGGGATCGCCGGTTCAACATCGCACCTCGATTACCATCTCAATTACAGTGAAGACCGTGCTGACCATTCGTCGGTAGCCGGGCTGTGGAGTGCCTGGCGTACACCTTATGCGCGACTCAGCGGCAATTTAAGCCAGGCATCCCGTTACCGCCAGGTGGGGGCGGGCGTCAGTGGCAGCGCGGTACTCTGGCAGGGCGGTGTGCTGGCCTCCGGCTCCAGTGGAAATACCTTCACCATTCTCGATGCGCCGGGGATTGCTGACGCAACGGTGAATGGCAATGCCAATGCCAGCACCAATCGTAACGGGCTGGTGCTGGTCACCTCAGTAACGCCCTACAAAATGAACAGTTTCCGGCTGCTGGAGAGGAATGACCGGCAGGATGATGGTGAACTGAAAGGCAATATCGGTTATGTCGCCCCCTGGGCGGGCAGTATCAGCTACATCAGATATCAGACCGACACCCGCAAGGTTTATACCCTTACGGCCGGATTAGCGAACGACGAACCTCTGCCTTTCGGAGCTGATATTACCGATGCTGATGGCAATCCGCTGGGCTATGTTGCCCAGGGAAGCCAGCTCTACATTAAATCCTCGAGGCTGCCGGAATCCCTGATTATCAGACTGACAGAAGGGACCACACGCAAAAGCTGCCGGATAGCGAATCCGCAAATCAACACTCATAACCGTTGCCTGCCGTCAGACGATGCGGGCTGGCAACGGGCAGCTGACAGAAAGGAACAGTGATGATGAACATTCGATTACGGCTTTGCGCCAGCTTGCTGCTGCTGTGTTCATCTGCTGCCTGGGCAGGATGTGCGCTGAAAAGTGGCTCCACGGTGCAGGCCACAGATGCTATTAATCTTTCCGATTTGCTGACCAGTCAGGACAGCTATACGGAGACACGGGCAGGAAGCTGGATGATCCCGATAACCTGTTACGCTTTATTTATTAATTCGAATAACGTGCATTACATCAGCCCCCTGGCAAACGGTTACTGGATAAAATTCAGCGATGCATCAGGTGCCGACCGCTGGCTTAAACTGAGTACCAGCAATTATCTCAGCCCGGAAAACCATACCAATGGTGACTGGATACTGAATGGTTCTACTTACCTCTATACGCTGACGGTGACATTACTGACGGAGGATCCGGGGATCACTGACCGCAATTATTACACCATTGCCACAGGCAACAGCGCCACGGTGGTGACCATGGCGCTGAATAATGCCAATCTTGATTTTACCGGAAAGGTCCCGACGGTAGATGAAGTTGCACAAGTCGTGGCAGCGGGCAGCTGGACTAATAACTATCTGGGTTACCAGTCGCTGACGATAACCTTCAATCCGGCGGAAACCACCTGCCAGATGCCCGACCAGACGATAACATTACCTTCGGTGTCGCTGGACATGTTGCGCACTGGTCTGACTGATGGCCGCACCGCTTTCACCCTGCCGGTCAGCTGTAGCAACACGCTGGGGGGCGTTGCAAGCCGTTCGGTTAATGCCCGGCTTTCCAGTACCGACCTGATTGACAGTAACCAGCAAATCATGCGCAACGCTTCCTCGGGCTCATCCGGCGTGGGAGTGGCACTGACCACCGCCACAGGGGATCCGGTGACGCTATCCACCACTGCCGGTGCTGACGGGGCAACGTCACTGTTCAGCCTCGCCAGAGGCGCGGCCATCGTCGATCCGACCATTGAACTCTACGCGGCTTATAAAATCTTCGACGCCGCAGCGCTCAGTCCGGGAACGGTGATCGCCACCGCCACGCTGTGGTTTGACTATGACTAGCCGGGCCGAGGTCAGTGGCTGAACAGCGAAGGATCATCCAGCGCATCGGCTATAGCCTGAGTCAGCTTTAACAGGGCTTCGGGTGCGATCACATAAGGTGGCATCAGATAAATCAGTTTGCCGAATGGGCGTAGCCAGACACCCTGCGCCACGAAGAAGGCCTGGATACGTGCCATATCAACCGGCTGGTGGGTTTCAATCACTCCGATGGCCCCCAGCACTCTGGCATCAGCAACCACCGGCTTCTTCTTCAACGGCAACAGGGCCGCACGCAGCGCAACTTCAATGTCAGCAACCTGCTGCTGCCAGTGGTTCTCCTGCAATATTGCCAGGCTTTCCGAGGCGACCGCGCAGGCCAGCGGATTAGCCATAAAGGTGGGACCATGCATAAAGCAGCCTGCTTCTCCGTTGCTGATGGTGCTGGCGACATCGCGCGTGGTGAGCGTGGCGGAGAGCGTCATGGTGCCGCCGGTCAGCGCTTTGCCTACACAAAGAATATCCGGCGCAATTTCCGCATGCTCACAGGCAAACAGCTTGCCGGTACGACCAAAGCCGGTGGCGATCTCGTCGGCAATCAGCAGCAGATGATGGCGGTCGCACAGCTCGCGGACCTGTTGCAGATAGCGGGGATGGTAAAAGCGCATGCCGCCTGCGCCCTGTACCACCGGCTCAAGGATCACGGCGGCCAGCTCATCGGCGTGCAGGGCAATCAGACGGGCAAAATCATCAATATCGTTCTGCTGCCACTCTGCACCAAAACGGCATCGTGGCGCGCGGGCAAACAGATGGTCAGCAAGATAGCCCTGATACAGGCTGTGCATTGAGTTTTGCGGATCGCATACCGACATGGCTGCAAAGGTGTCGCCATGATAACCGTTGCGCAGCGTGAGAAAACGCTGGCGGCGTTGACCACGGGCCTGCCAGTATTGCAGGGCCATCTTCATCGCCACTTCAACCGCCACTGACCCGGAATCTGCCAGAAAAACACAGTCCAGCCCCGCTGGCGTCATCGCTACCAGCTTACGACACAAGGCCACCGCCGCCGGATGCGTAATGCCGCCAAACATCACATGTGACATCTGTTCAATCTGTGTGGTCATCGCCTGGTTGAGACGGGGATGGTTATAGCCGTGAATAGCGGCCCACCAGGAAGACATACCGTCAACCAGCTCGCGTCCGTCATCCAGAAAAAGCGACGTTCCGCGTGCGGCAACCACCGGGTATACCGGCAGGGGATGACTCATGGAGGTATAGGGATGCCAGATGTGGTCACGGTCAAACGCCAGGTCGGAAGGAGTCATAAATGTCTTGTAAACCAATTTCAAAAAATTTAGTTTACAGCCACAAGCAGTCAAAAACCATAAACGACCGACTTTTTTGGAGCAAGCAATGGCAAATCGCTGGACAATCCCACAGGCTCAGGCCCTGTTTGACAAGCCTTTTTTAGAGCTGATGTTCGAGGCACAGCAGGTTCATCGCCAGCACTTTGATCCCCGTCAGGTTCAGGTCAGCACCCTGCTGTCGATTAAAACCGGTGCCTGCCCGGAAGACTGCAAATATTGCCCGCAGAGTGCGCGTTACAAGACCGGACTGGAATCCGAACGGCTGATGGAAGTGGAAGAAGTGCTAACCTCTGCCCGTAAAGCCAAAGCCGCCGGATCTGACCGTTTTTGCATGGGCGCGGCCTGGAAAAATCCCCATGAGCGTGACATGCCTTATCTGGAACAGATGGTGAAAGGGGTAAAAGCCATGGGGCTGGAAACCTGCATGACACTCGGGACGCTGAGCGGCGACCAGGCAGCACGTCTCGCCAGTGCCGGGCTGGATTTCTACAATCACAATCTCGATACCTCGCCGGAATTTTATGGCAGCATTATCACCACCCGCAGCTATCAGGAGCGTCTCGATACCCTGGGTAAAGTCCGTGATGCCGGGATCAAAGTCTGTTCCGGTGGCATCGTCGGCCTGGGAGAAACGGTCAACGACCGTGCCGGTCTGCTGGTGCAACTGGCTAATCTGCCTGTCCCACCGGAAAGTGTGCCAATCAATATGCTGGTGAAGGTAAAAGGCACCCCGCTGGCAGACAACGAGGATGTCGATCCTTTTGATTTTATTCGCACCATTGCCGTTGCCCGCATTATGATGCCTGCCTCTCACGTCCGTCTGTCTGCGGGGCGCGAGACGATGAGTGAACAGACCCAGGCGATGTGCTTTATGGCCGGAGCAAACTCCATTTTCTACGGTTGTAAACTGCTGACCACACCGAACCCGGAAGAAGACAAAGATCTGCAACTGTTCCGCAAGCTGGGGCTGAACCCGCAGCAAACCACCACGGATGCCGGGGATAACGAGCAGCAGCAGGCGCTGGCGGGGCAGCTTCTTCATGCCGATACTGACCTGTTCTATAACGCGGCGCTGTAAATGAGCTGGTCAGAACGTATCAGCCTGGCGCTGGCGCAGCGCCGGGAAAAAGGACTCTTTCGCCAGCGCAGCGTGAATCACCACGCCGATGCGCGAACGCTGCACACTGGCGGGCGTCGCTACCTCAACTTTTCCTCCAATGACTATCTGGGATTGAGTCGGCATCCACAGATCGTTGCGGCCTGGCAGCAGGCGGCGGAAGAGTATGGCGTTGGCGCGGGCGCTTCCGGGCATGTCAGCGGATATGGCTATCGGCACCAGCAGTTTGAGCAGCAGCTGGCAGAGTGGCTTGGCTATCCCTGTGCGCTGCTGTTTATCTCCGGTTTCGCGGCCAATCAGGCGGTGATTACCGCAATGCTGGCTAAAAATGACCGCATCTTCGCTGACCGGCTGGCCCACGCCTCGTTGCTGGAAGCGGCGGCCCTCAGTCCTGCCAGCCTGCGGCGCTTTACCCACAATCAGCCTGAATCACTGGCACAGCTACTGCGTCAACCACATACAACAGGTGAGACGCTGGTGGTGACCGAAGGCGTATTCAGTATGGACGGCGACAGTGCGCCGCTGGCAGAACTGCACCGGCTGACCCGGCTTCACGAGGGCTGGCTGATGGTGGACGATGCCCACGGTATCGGCATAGCTGGCGAGCAGGGCAGGGGAAGCTGCTGGCAGCAGCAGGTAAAACCCGAACTGCTGGTGGTGACCTTTGGGAAAGCGTTTGGCATCAGCGGTGCAGCGGTGCTGTGCAGCGATGACACGGCTGACTACCTGCTGCAATTTGCCCGTCATCTGATTTACAGCACCGCCATGCCTCCCGCGCAGGTCTGCGCATTGCAGGCATCCCTTTCCTGCATTCAGCAGGGGGATGAATTACGCCATCGATTGCACAGAAATATTGCCCTTTTTCGTCAGGGGGCAGCGCAGCAGGGGCTGAATATATTGCCGTCCGACACGGCGATACAGCCGCTGATCGTGGGTGATGAACATCTGGCGATACAACGGGCGCAGGCGCTGAGAGAACAGGGCTGCTGGCTGACCGCTATTCGTCCACCGACGGTCCCGCCGGGTACGGCACGGCTGAGAATAACTCTGACCGCGCAGCACCAGACAGAAGATATTCATCGCTTACTGGAGGCGTTGCAAAATGCAAACCGTCAATAAACCTGCCATTGCACAGGCTTTTGGTCGGGCCGCCACCGGCTATGATCAGCACGCGGAACTGCAACGACAAAGTGGTGACTATCTGGTCACCTTTGCGCGGCAACAGCAGGGCCAGAAAATACTTGATGCGGGATGCGGAACCGGCTGGTTCAGTCAGCGCTGGCGTCGGGCCGGGAATCATGTCACCGCGCTGGATTTATCAGCCGATATGTTGCTTCATGCGCGATCACAGCAGGTTGCCGATGGTTATCAGTCAGGTGACATCGAAGCTCTGCCGTTTGCGGAGGCGAGCTTTGACCTTTGCTGGAGCAACCTTGTCGTGCAATGGTGCAGTGACTTAAGGGTGGCCCTGTGTGAAATGCATCGGGTGACCCGGCCAGGCGGCCAGGTGCTGTTCTCAACGCTCGCCGCCGGCAGCCTGAGCGAACTGAATATTGCCTGGCAGCAGCTTGATTTATCGGCACCTGTCAATCGCTTTCTGACTGTTGATGCGATACAGCGGGCAGGTCAGCCACTGGCGGCACGTTTTCAACAGCAGACGTTGACGCTGGCCTTTCCAGATGTACTCAGTGCCCTGCGCTCTCTGAAAGGCACCGGGGTGACCCATTTGCATCAGGGGCGACAGACGACCCTGTTCAGCCGTCGGCATTTACCGCTGTTGACGCGTTACTGGCCGCAGGACAGACGCGGATTTCTGCTCAGTTACCATCTGGTGTATGGAGTGATTGATTGTGACTAAACGTTGGTTTATTACCGGGACAGATACCGAAGTGGGCAAAACGGTTGCCAGCACCGCTCTGTTACAGGCGGCGAAGGCGGCAGGCTATCGTTGTGTTGGTTACAAGCCGGTGGCGTCGGGCTGCGAGCAGACGCCTGACGGCATTCGTAACGAAGATGCACTGGCGCTGAAGCGCAACAGCGCGGTATCACTGCCTTATGATGATATTAATCCCATGGCGTTTCTGGAGCCGACTTCTCCCCATATTGTCAGCGCAGAAGAGCAGCGGCCCATTCTGTTTTCACAACTGTCAGCCGGGCTGGCAAAGTTGTCCAGTCAGGCTGACTGGGTATTAACCGAAGGTGCCGGTGGCTGGTATACGCCGCTTTCAGCTGAAACGACCTTTGCCGACTGGGTAAAGCAGGAGCAGTTACCGGTCGTGCTGGTGGTAGGAATTAAGCTGGGGTGTATTAATCATGCGATGCTGACCGCGCAGGCAATTGAGAGCAGCGGGCTACGGCTGGCAGGCTGGATTGCTAATGGCATTCACCCTCCCGGCAGACGACATGCTGAGTATCTGGCAACGCTACAACACCGTATTCCCGTTCCCATGCTCGGCGAGATCCCTTATCTGACCAATAGCAATCAGTTTAACAGCCTTGCGGATTTCGTCCGGCTGCCGGAGTAATTTGAAGGTCGGGTAAACAGGCCTGCGCTCTTATTTTTTATCGGAAATTAAATCAGCAAAAGAGGGGGGGCCTGAAACTGCCCCTTATTCTTTGCCGTTTTATCAGATTAAATAGCCGTCTGGCATTTTTTCTCGCACAGGCTATTAAAAAAACAATATTACCCGTTTTTCATCTGAGTGATCATTCACTCGGAATGATCCTGCTTAGTATTAAATGCGTTTTTTTGACATTTTTCTCATCAGGGATAATGTACTATTTTCTTGCGTTGCGTTGCGTTGCGTTGCGTTGTATTTGTGATTTATTGAATATATTTTCTGGAAAAAGGATTTTAAAAATGGGATTAGCCGCTATTGTAAGAGATGGAAATGTACGAGCAAGCTATAGTGAATTACCATCAGACAATATAAACGGGAATGGCAGTGAGAGTGGAAAGGGGGGCTTTTCGAACAATGTATCATCTGTTGTTAATTCAAACGAAGATAAAACATCAATTAAAAATCAAAATTCATTCAACTTTTTCTCTTCGAAATTATATGATGCATTGAGCGGTGGTATTACTACCTTAACGGAATCAGTTTCAGCAATGATTATGCCGCAACAGGCAGAGACACCATATGCTGTGGAGTTAGAGGAAATACGTTCTGTTGGTGGGGATTGGATAAGATGGCCCAGGAACAGAAAGACAGTCATTATATCACCTGTCGGCAGCAGCCCTTGTTGAATTTTAACAGAAAAAAAGCCGTCGCCGTGCCAATGACGGCTTTAACAATTTTAGGTTTTGCAGGAAGTTATTTTATCAGTGAAATACGCTCTGGTGATAATAACGGTAAAGCGCAGCCAGGTAACCTTAATCCAGATATTAGCAGCGATCTGAATAATGTGTTTTTTCAGGAAAGTGATACATCACTTCCTTATTCTGCTTATCAAGCTGAACAACATGAGGAGTTGGTAACGCAGGCGCAAGGAACCTGAAGTAAAAGAATAGCCTATAATTACGACAGCTTTCTGAATTACGTTGACAGACTTCCGCAAGGAAGTAGTAAAAGACTACTTGACCGGGCTGTGGCGAATAAAAATGAAAATATTAATATCGAGCCACCAGAGAATAATGATGAGAAGGATTTTCTGAATTTATATCATGCTGTGGAATACTTTGCCGATGCTACCTACGCTGAAGCTCGGACCCTACCAGAAGAAGAGCTAAGTGACAGAAAAAAGGTATTGACTCACATTAACAAAATTTTCACAAATCTGGCGGTTCCTGAGAAATATCAGAGCAGATTTCAGGCCGTTGAAAAAAAAGTTTCCCTGTTGACTTGCGAGTCTCCTTCTGTCGGAGAAAAAACAGGCCCGGAATCAAAGGGCACTTCGGTTCTTGTAAAGGAAGATACATCTTCACAAACAGCAACTTATGAAAATTTATCTTTAATAATTCAATATTTCGAAGGTGATATTAAAAATGAAAAAATAAAATCTCTTTTCACAAATATTGTAGAAAGAGTATCTATTAATAAAAAATTCACCATCGAAAGTGAAGCAGACTCTCAGAACTACCGTAAGTTTCTTGAGATGAGAGTTGAAATGAAAAAATTTCTGTCTGAAAATAAAAGAACGTTATCAACAGAGGAAAATAAAGAAGGTAAAAAAGTTTTGCGGAAAATGGAAAGGCTTGCTGACAAATTAGGTATTCCCGGCAAAATTTCTGCTGAAACCAGTAACATGTCTTTACAGTATGAGGCTGATTTAACAAGGGAATTTCCTGGTATCAGAAATAAATCATTTATCATCAGCACTGAAGACGAAACCGCGATTGCTGCACCTGTTCCCTATCTGCCAAGGGAAGATCTGGTAATGCATCCATCAATTGAAATTGATGAAAGCTATTCAAATATATCTGATTATCTTGATGAATTGCACAAAGGGATTAAAAACGGAAAAGCAAAAAAAATGTTCGATGCATCAATTAAATCCGCGCATAAGAAAACAAAAGATATATCGGGTACAAATAACAGACATTTCGCACAGGCTCTGGAAACCGCAAGGGAAATGCTGAGCAAACTGGAAAAAGACGGCAACACCCTGACCAGAAGCGAGATTGAAAGCGGGGTTGAAACATTGAGAGTTCTGGGGCATGAAATGGAAAAAAGAGGTTTTCCGATCGAGTTCAGTGACAAAGTAATAGGGACCCTGACAAGGTTCAGAAAGCTGTATGCTGATACCTATCCGGCACAAAATAAATGAGTAATGGGGCATAAAGGAGCAGGCAATGGCTGTGCTCCTTTCAGGCCGGTTACGGTAAGCCGTTGCGAATTATTTGATAGTTTAAGGCTGATAGAAAAATCATTTTACCGTCAGCCTGTTATTAATAATTGCGTTGATCCAATCAGGCAATCCTGTTGTTAACAACGTTGCTTCCACGATGCAGTAGTAGCTGTTAAATGCGTTTTTTGACATTTTTCTCTTCGGGGATAATGTATTATTTTCACGCTTTTTTGTCTCGGTTTTTTATCAGATTGATTTTTATAATGGGGATTTAGTATGGGACCTTTAAAGACGGAAGGAAGTATCGATTCACAAAAAATTTACTCTGATTTATCTTCAGGGTATAAAAATGGAGAGAAAAAGAATCCGGAAGGATTCTCAAAAAATTTATCATCGGTGATTAATATTAGTGAAGATAAGCCCATTCTTACAAAGCCAGAGTTACTGGTTTCATCCTCCCCAAAAACATCCGATACACTGTTAACTCTATTTACTGCAAAGATAAAGTCGGTTTTTGGTATCTCAACCAACCGGCAGGCTTATGCATCAGATGGCGATGTAGAGAAAGAAATTTTCCTTAAAGATGGTAGAACCCATAAAATGATTCTGGAGCAGGAAAAGACTAAAAAAACCAATAATTCTTGGGCAGGGAAAAATAATTCATCTGTAAAAAAAATTATTGTGTATTCAGCAGCAGTAGCTGCCATTTTAGGCCTGGGGTATTTTTCCCGTGAGATGTTGTCTGGTGAAAATAGCAGTCATGATGAAGGGCTGCCTGATGGCCTGAAACCTGATAACTCCAGTGATATGAGCACAATCGAAGGGCTGGAAAAAGGTGTTTCACAAGCTTATTCCGGCTGGAAATCTGAATATTCCAACACTCCTGTAGTGAAATTCGGTTCTGATGACGCTGAGCTGTCCGGGAGTGGAGATGGAAATGACTATGACAGCGAATATGGAAATGGCTATGACAGCGAATATAGCAGCGGATATAAAGATGACAATGATCGTGTAGATTGAAGTGGTGATAAAATCGATATTTAAAATCTTGCTCTTTCTAATAAATTGGAGCAGAAAAGAATAAATCGAAAAATTTTTTAAAAAAATGTCTCTTTTGAAAAAAAATATTTTTAGAAAAATTATTCTGTGAAGGATGGCGTTCTCGGGCAGGGAAAATGTTCCCTTTAATATGATGACCGCCAGATAACAGAAATATCTTAATATTAATAAATCCGCTTAGCTGAATATATTTTAGTTCCCGGCTCCCTCGGTAAGGGTAAACACAGGCAGAGTACGGCTCTGAGCAAGAGATACGGGATCTGGTTTATTGTTACCGATATTAATCCTGCTGATCCCGAAGTGGCTGAGGCTCATTCTGCGGAAAAGTCATGCAGCAACAGGTTTCCGGACTGAATATTGTCTGACATTCAGTCCGGTTGTTTCGGGAACAAACTGGCAGCGGATCTGCGCATCCATACAGGTGGCTGGCTGAAAACAATCATGTCACCGTAAGCCAGGTATTAATAATGCGTTCATCCAACTGGGCAACCCTGCCATGAGCAACATTGCGCCCACGGTGCAGCAGTAAAAAATAGTCGGCCACGCGGCGAATAAATGAAATCCGTTGTTCGAGCAGCAGGATAGTCAGACCAAAATCGTGGTTCAGCCGGTGGATCAGATTACCCATTTCTTCTTCCAGCCAGGGCGACATCCCCTCCGTTGGCTCATCGAGAATTAACAACTTTGGCTTTAACACCAGCGCTCTGGCCAGCGCCAGCTGCTGCTGCTGGTCAGGCATTAACTCACCGCTGCGCTGGTGTCGCAGGGAATAGAGTGCGGGAAACAGGTCATAAACCATCTGAGGAATGGCGCGATGACGTTCATGGCCCGCGCCTGCCAGAAGAGCAATTTGCAGGTTTTCTTCCACGCTTAACTGCGAGAAAATCTGCCGTCCCTGCGGCACATAGCCAATGCCTAACGCTGCACGCTGTTCCATCGGTTGTAGCAGCAAATTCTGCGGTGGCAGATTTGCCTCCTGCCAGATCATCGAGCCGCTGTTAATGGGCAGATGGCCCATGATGCAGTTAACCAGGGTGGTTTTACCCATTCCTGACTGCCCCAGCACGCCGGTACAGGTGCCAGGAGGCAAATCCAGATCTACATCCCAGAGAATGTGATTTTGCCCGTAGAACTGGTTGATTGAACGTAAGCTGAGCATCTGACACTCTCCTTCATACAGTTTTAGATCGCACCTGATTGCATCCACTTTCCGCTGTCTGGCTAACGGTCTTAGCTGCGCATGGCCTGCGGTTGTTGTTTCCCGCGTCTCTGCACAGGGCGGTTGTGGTAAACAGGCAACTAACGGGCCAGTTTTCAAAAACACCGAAACAGGGTAATAAAGTAAATAATCAGCCGCGTTAATGGTCAGAATTGTTAAACAATTGCCCCAGGTAATTTTCATCTGCACTTTTGTGGTGCCTGCCACTTCTTCTCCAGCACGACGGAAAGAGACAGGTGGTAAAAAAGGCCAGCAAAAAACTGAAAAAAAAGGTAGTACTTGTGCTGTAAATATGCAGTTCAGTCCCGCTGATACTTACGAGCCGGAAAAAAAAATTCAAAAAAAAATATTTGCCGCCTGCTTTATGGCGCAGGGACAATTTATTCACATCAGACGGCTCAGGCGCTGTAATCAGTTATCCACTATTCCTGTGGATAAACTTGTGCATGAACGGCTTAAAACCTGCGAGAAACGAGAGCGGGTGCGGGCTGCGCTTAAGTTGGTGCGAAACTTAACTAAAATATAAAGTTGTTATATTTCAATATATTGGATAAAAGCAAGCGACAGAAAACGCCACCTGATACAAACTCAGGCATTTTGTCAGCACATCTTGACAAATGTTAAAGCATGGCCCCCCCTGGGGATAAAATGCCGTGCAGGGGAAGGGAGAAACATTGCGCGCATTTTCAAAAATCATTTTCTCAACAGCGGATAAACATCATGCAATACAACTGTAATTATATCCAGTATTTTTTGCTGGCAAAAATGTCAGGGCAGAGTAAAATCAGAATCCGGTGGATGTAATCTTTATGCGGGTAGCCTTGTAATGAGCAAAGTTTTTAAACTCAACTCCGAATTCAAACCTTCCGGCGACCAGCCTGAAGCCATCCGCCGCCTTGAAGAGGGACTGGAGGACGGTCTGGCTCATCAGACGCTGCTTGGCGTAACCGGCTCAGGTAAAACCTTTACCGTCGCCAATGTGATTGCCGATCTTAACCGTCCCACTATGGTACTGGCACCCAATAAAACCTTAGCAGCTCAGCTTTACGGTGAGATGAAGGAATTTTTTCCGGATAACGCCGTGGAGTATTTTGTTTCTTACTACGACTATTATCAGCCTGAGGCTTATGTGCCCAGTTCTGATACCTTCATTGAAAAAGATGCATCAGTTAATGAACATATCGAGCAGATGCGCCTTTCCGCCACCAAAGCACTGCTGGAGCGCCGCGATGTCATCGTGGTGGCCTCCGTATCGGCAATTTACGGTCTGGGCGACCCCGATCTTTATCTGAAGATGATGCTGCACCTGACGCGTGGAATGGTCATCGATCAACGCGCCATCCTGCGCAGACTGGCGGAACTGCAATATACCCGTAACGATCAGGCTTTTCAGCGCGGCACCTTTCGTGTGCGCGGTGAGGTGATTGATATTTTCCCGGCAGAGTCTGATGACTACGCGCTGCGGGTGGAGCTGTTTGATGAAGAGGTTGAACGGCTGTCAATCTTTGATCCACTGACCGGGCAGGTTGATTCGGTGATCCCGCGTTATACCATTTATCCCAAAACGCACTATGTTACCCCGCGCGAGCGTATTCTTCAGGCGATGGAAGAGATCAAAGTGGAACTGTCCGACAGGCGTAAAAACCTGCTGGCAAACAATAAACTGCTGGAAGAACAGCGTCTGTCTCAGCGGACCCAGTTTGATCTCGAAATGATGAATGAGCTGGGTTACTGCTCGGGCATTGAAAATTACTCACGCTATCTGTCGGGCCGCGGGCCTGGCGAACCCCCGCCGACGCTGTTTGACTATCTTCCCGCTGACGGTTTACTGGTGATTGATGAGTCGCACGTCACCATCCCGCAGATTGGCGGCATGTATCGTGGGGACAGGGCGCGTAAGGAGACGCTGGTGGAGTATGGTTTTCGGCTGCCCTCTGCGCTGGACAACCGACCCATGAAATTTGAAGAGTTTGAAGCGCTGGCACCGCAAACCATTTATGTCTCTGCCACACCCGGCAATTATGAACTTGAGAAGTCCGGTGGTGAAATCATCGATCAGGTGGTGCGTCCAACCGGGCTGCTTGATCCACTGGTTGAAGTCCGGCCCGTTGCGACTCAGGTAGACGACCTGCTATCGGAAATTCGCAAAAGGGTGGCGATTAACGAACGCGTGCTGGTCACTGTGCTGACCAAACGGATGGCGGAAGATTTGACCGAATATCTTGAAGAGCACGGCGAACGGGTGCGCTATCTGCATTCGGATATTGATACCGTCGAGCGAGTGGAAATTATCCGTGACCTCAGACTGGGTAAATTTGATGTTCTGGTGGGGATCAACCTGCTGAGAGAAGGGCTGGATATGCCGGAAGTCTCGCTGGTGGCGATTCTGGATGCTGATAAAGAGGGCTTCCTGCGTTCTGAACGCTCGTTGATTCAGACTATCGGGCGCGCCGCGCGTAATGTGAACGGCAAAGCCATTCTTTACGGCGATCGGATCACCCCATCGATGAGCAAAGCCATTGGCGAGACGGAGCGTCGCCGTGAAAAGCAGGAACTTTATAATCAGCAGAACGGTATTGTTCCGCAGGGGCTTAACAAAAAAATTGCCGATATTCTGGAGCTGGGGCAGGGGATTAATAAGAACAAAACCCGATCCCGGGGCAAATCTTCCCGCAGCATCGTTGAAGAGGATGCGGTGGCGCTGGATATGTCGCCAAAAGGATTGCAAAAGAAAATCCACGAGCTGGAGGCAAAAATGCAGGAGCATGCGCAGAATCTGGAGTTTGAAGAAGCGGCGCAGGTTCGTGATCAGCTGCATCAGATGCGTGAATTGTTTATTACGGCTTCCTGATGCTGCCGGTCGGGTACTTCAGTTTCTGGCCGTAGCCCCGGCTGGACGGCCACCGGGTTCTGGTCAACAAAGCGCACCAACCAGCAAGCCATTTTTTCTGCCTGGTTTTGCCGTTCCGGCGCTACCTGACAGCAGGGCCGGGCGTCTCACTCCATAAAGCTCAGCGGACAACAGGGTCGAAATGATTCAGCCAAACGACTGAACGGCGCGTTCCAGCGCGCTGTGAAGTAACTGACGATCGTGGCGGTACTGAATATCTGCCGCTTCCAGTGGTTGCTGAATAATCAGGCGATCGGTGACATTGCTGGCATTTACCGCTGGTCCAATCACCACTGCATCAATGACTTTTTTGCCAATGTATTTTTCCATCATTGCCAGTTTGTCTGACAGTGTCAGCTGCGCGGCCGCCGGGCTTAACTCTTTGCCAAGATTGCCAATAAACACCATAGTCGCAGGCGTACGGCGCAATGCCTGCGCCATCTCCGGCATCAGCAGAACCGGCATCAGGCTGGTATAAAAGCTGCCGGGCCCTATCAGGATCAAATCCGCTTCGCCCACGGCCTCAATGGCTTCCCGCGTGGCGTTGACCGTTGGCGATAACATCAGCTCCTGCGGCGGTTGCTGCATCTGATCAATCTCTGTTTCGCCATAAATCTGATGACCATCGTGGTCGATGGCGACCAGGTCAACCGGCTGTTCTGACATGGGGATCAGAAACGCATCCACCTTCAGCAAATTACGGATCAGATTGATCGCCTCCAGAGGCCGCACGCTGAGATGATCCAGTGCCTTCAGCATCAGATTGCCCAGATTATGCCCTGCCAGCTCACCATTGCCGGAAAAACGGTACTCGAACATGGCGGAAGCAATACCCGGTTCAGTGATCATCTGGTTCAGACAGTTACGCATATCGCCCCAGGCGATGCCACCTTCCGAACGCCGGATACGCCCGGTGGAACCCCCATTATCCGTGGTGGTAACAATGCCGGTCAGACGTGATCCCAGAGGAGAAAGGGCAGACATCACACGACCAAGGCCGTGGCCGCCTCCCAGTGCCACCACGCGGTCAAGGTCGGCTAAGGTGCGATTACGCATAGAATTTTGTCCAAATGTTAAGAATTTACTGGAAAATATACGGCATTATTTTCTTATATTACGCTGACATGAGGTAAAAACGGGGTAAAAAATCGTTATATATCAAAATGCATAGCGTAATGCCGAACTGGTAAGCGTGCTCTATTAGCGGTACTATTTCGCCACCAAGACTTACCGGCCTGCGGTAAGTCACACTTAGCCCTGGCACCTAAGTCTGCGGATAGGGTGCCCCGGCCGCAACTGTTGTTGCCAGGGTGCAGAAAGAAATGCCTGCATCTCCCGTCTCTGGAAAGGTGTACTGGTGCCACAATTTACCGATAGCTTCGACCGCCGGTTTTATTATCTGCGTCTGTCGATTACTGATGTCTGCAATTTTCGTTGCAGCTACTGCCTGCCTGATGGTTACAAACCGCAGGGCACAGCCAACAAAAGTTTCCTTTCACTGGATGAAATCCGGCGGGTAACCCGTGCTTTTGCGGCAGCGGGCACGGAAAAAGTTCGCCTCACCGGCGGGGAACCCTCACTGCGTCGTGATTTTACCGATATCATCGCCGCCGTGCGCGAAAATTCTGAAATTCGTCAGCTGGCGGTGACGACCAACGGTTACCGCCTGGCGCGTGATGTGGCAAAGTGGCGCGCTGCCGGGCTGACGGCACTGAATGTCAGCATCGACAGCCTCGACGCGCGACAGTTTCATGCCATTACCGGACAGGATAAATTTCAGCAGGTGATGAACGGTATTGATGCGGCGTTTGATGCCGGGTTCAGCAAGGTAAAAGTCAACGCCGTGCTGATGCGTCACATTAATCTTCACAGCCTGCAAACCTTTCTTGACTGGATCCGTCGCCGGGCCATTCAGCTGCGCTTTATCGAACTGATGGAAACCGGCGACGGCGGCGAACTGTTCCGCAAGCAGCATGTTGCCGGCACCGTTATCCGTGACCATCTGCTGCGGGAAGGCTGGGTTTGCCAGCCTCGCGGGCGCAGTGATGGTCCGGCACAGGTGTTTCGTCATCCGGATTACCTTGGTGAAGTGGGGCTGATCATGCCCTACGAAAAAGACTTCTGCGCCAGTTGTAACCGCCTGCGCGTGTCGGCCACCGGGAAACTGCATCTCTGCCTGTTTGGCGATGGGGGCATTTCGCTGCGTGATTTACTGGCAGAAGATAATCAACTCGACCAGTTGCAGGCACGGATAACTGAGGCTTTGCAGGGGAAAAAGCAGACCCATTTTTTGCACCAGGGAGATACCGGCATCACGCAAAATCTCTCTTATCTCGGTGGCTAACCTTAAGGAGATCAATAATGGCAAAATCCACGGCTGAATTTATCCCGCTTAATATTGCTCTGCTCACCGTTTCGGACAGCCGCGATACGGCCAGTGACACCTCTGGTGACTGGTTGCAACAGGCAGTAAGTGAAGAGGGACACCGGCTGGCAGACAGGGCGTTGGTGGCCGATAACCGCTACGCGATCCGCGCCGTGGTCTCTGGCTGGATCGCCAGCGAAAATGTGCAGGTGGTAATCATCAATGGCGGCACCGGTTTTCACAGCAAAAACAGCACGCCAGAAGCATTGCTGCCGCTGTTTGATCGGGAAATCGAGGGATTTGGCGAGCTGTTCCGGATGATCTCCTGGGAGGAGATTGCCAGCGCGACCCTTCAGTCCCGCGCGCTGGCCGGGATGGCAAACCAGACGCTGATTTGCGCCGTTCCCGGTTCGACCGGGGCCTGCCAGAGTGCCTGGGAAAGGATCATCTGCCAGCAACTCGATGCCCGCACGCGCCCCTGCAACTTTGTTTCTCATCTGAAGAAGTGCTGAACCATGTCTGACCTGACCCACATTAACGCCGCAGGTGAAGCCCATATGGTGGATGTCTCGGCAAAAAAAGAGACCGTCCGTGAAGCCCGTGCAGAGGCCTTCGTGGTGATGCATCCCGACACCCTGCGGATGATCATCGACGGCAGTCACCATAAGGGTGATGTGTTTGCCACGGCGCGCATTGCCGGTATTCAGGCGGCAAAACGCACCTGGGAGCTGATCCCGCTGTGCCATCCGCTGCTGCTGAGTAAAGTCGAAGTCAGCCTGAGTGCGGACGAAGAAAACAGCCGGGTAAGGATCGAATCCCTCTGCCGCCTGACCGGCAAAACCGGGGTGGAAATGGAGGCGCTGACGGCGGCCTCGGTCGCGGCGCTCACCATCTATGACATGTGCAAAGCGGTGCAGAAAGATATCCGCATTGAGTGCTGTCGCCTGCTGAGCAAACGCGGGGGGAAATCAGGAGATTTTCAGGTGGAAGATGATGATTAACGTACTGTTTTTTGCGCAGGTGCGCGAGCTGGTTGGTAGCGCAGGCCTTACCGTGGACGGGGAGTATGCGACGGTGGAAGCCCTGCGTGCGGCGCTGGCGGCGAAAGGTGAGCGCTGGACGCTGGCGCTGGAATCCGGCAGGCTGCTGGCGGCGGTCAATCAGACGCTGGTTTCACCACAGCATCCGCTGCATTCCGGCGATGAGGTGGCGTTCTTTCCTCCGGTTACCGGGGGATAAAAATGGAAACCCGTATTGTTGTCGACGCCGCCCCTTTCAGCGTGGATGAAGCGTATCGCTGGTTGTCGGCCAGCGATGAAGATGGCGCGGTCGTTACCTTCACCGGTAAGGTTCGCAATCATAATCTCGGCGATAAAGTGGCCGCCCTGACGCTGGAGCACTATCCGGGGATGACGGAAAAAGCGCTGGCGGCGATTGTCGCGGAAGCCCGCCAGCGTTGGACAGTGCAGCGCGTTATGGTTATCCACCGCACGGGTGAGCTGTTTCCGGGCGAAGAGATTGTGCTGGTTGGCGTCAGCGCGGCTCACCGTTCAGGCGCATTTGCCGCAGCGGAGTTTATTATGGATCAACTGAAAACCCGCGCCCCTTTCTGGAAACGCGAAGCCACGACAGAGGGCGAGCGCTGGGTGGCCGCCCGGGACAGTGACCAGCAGGCGGCCGCTCGCTGGAAATAATCCTGAGACGACCGCTGCTCTGATGCAGCGCGCGGCAGAACCGATATCCGTACCTCCGCATACTGACAGAAAAATAAATGGCCTGACGGAACCGGCCGTGACAAGGAAAATAATGAATCACTCCTCCATTAAGCGTGTTGCGCTGTTGGCCCTGCTGGTGCTGGCAGGCTGTAGCAGCAAGCCGACGTCGCAGGGGCCGGAACGACGTCCGGCCGATATTAAGGCGCAGATTAACCAGCTGCTCCCCCCGAAAGTCACCGACCGCCAGGGCTGGAGTGACGACATTATGGTCGCCATAACCAGCCAGGGAATTGACCCTTCCGTCAGCAACCTGTGCTCGGTAATTGCCGTTGCCGACCAGGAGTCCGGTTTTAATGCTGATGCCAGCGTGCCCGGCCTGCCGAAAATTGCCTGGGGAGAGATTGACCGTCGCGCGGCAAAGTTGCACATCCCCGCTATCCTCGTGCGCACCGCGCTGATGATTAACTCATCCAACGGCAAAAGTTACGCCGAACGGCTGGACAAGGTTAAAAACGAAAAAGAGCTGAGCGCCATTTTTGACGATTTCATCAATATGGTGCCAATGGGACAGAAGCTGTTCGGCAACCTTAATCCCGTCCATACCGGCGGACCGATGCAGGTGAGCATTGCCTTTGCCGAGGCTCATGCCAGCGGCTATCCATACCCGATTAACGGCACCCTGCGTCAGGAAGTGTTTACCCGCCGTGGCGGCGTCTGGTTTGGCACTCAGCACCTGCTGGGCTACCCGGCCGATTACAGCAAACCGTTGTATCGCTTCGCTGATTTCAACGCCGGTTGGTATGCCAGCCGCAATGCGGCTTTCCAGGCGGCGGTCACCCGCCTGAGTGGGATCCGGCTGGCGCTCGACGGCGATCTGATCCAGTACGATTCCGATGCGGCCGGTTCAACCGAACTGGCGGTACGCACGCTGGGGAAACGTCTGGATATGAGCAACAGCGCTATACGACGTGCGCTGGAAAAGAGCCAGACGCAGGCATTTGAGAAGACGACTTTATGGCAGCAGGTGTTTACGCTGGCGGATAAAGAGGCCGGAAAACGCCTGCCGCGTGAGATGCTGCCGGGCATTAAACTGGAAAGCCCGAAAATCACCCGTAATCTGACCACGGCGTGGTTTGCTCAACGGGTGGATGGCCGCTATCAGAGCTGCCTCAGCCGTGGCGGCGCTGCCCGCTGATCGTGCTGAACGGTTTTTTCTGTTGAAAAAAAGCGCGGTGGGGGCTGGCCTGACCTGGTATGACTGTGCCAGACTCACTGCTTATCGTTTTATATCCTTCATATTTCAGGTTGCAGGTGCGTTGGCTGCACAAGCGCATCCCGGTCACTGACCTGAGTTGCTGGCTGCCTTGCTGCAACCTGAATTATCTGGGGCATACAATTACCTTCACGTTCTTTAAAGGGGAGCATCATGGACAGATATCCACGCAATGGCGGTTCCATTGTTTCGCCTGCCAGTACCGGGCTACAAACCTATATGGCCCAGGTCTATGGCTGGATGACCTGCGGTCTGCTGCTGACCGCCTTCGTTTCGTGGTTTGCGGCCAACACCCCGGCGGTGATGGAGCTGGTTTTTGCCAACCGCATCACCTTCTTTGGCCTGATTATTGTCCAGTTGGGGCTGGTGTTTGTCCTGTCCGGCATGGTGCATAAACTCAGTGGCGCGGCGGCGACCGGGCTGTTTATGCTCTACTCGGCGCTGACCGGCCTGACGCTGGCCAGCATTTTCCTCGTCTACACCTACTCCTCAATCGCCAGTACTTTTGTGGTGACCGGCGGTATGTTTGGCGTAATGAGTTTCTGGGGATACACCACCAAACGCGACCTCAGTGGTTTTGGCAGCATGTTGTTTATGGCGCTGATTGGTATTGTGCTGGCATCCCTGGTCAATATCTGGCTGAAAAGCACCGCGCTGATGTGGGCTGTGACTTACATCGGAGTGCTGGTGTTTGTCGGGCTGACCGCCTATGACACGCAAAAACTGAAAAATATCGGTGAGGAGATCAACGTCAACGACAAAGAGAACCTGCGCCGTTACTCCATTTTGGGCGCGCTGACCCTCTATCTGGACTTTATCAACCTGTTCCTGATGTTGTTACGTATTTTTGGCAACCGGCGTTAACCGGCGTGGCGGGGCGGCCCCCGCCAGACACCAACGGGCGTTTAATAACGCCCTTTTTATTGCTGGCGTCAACAGGCTCCGCCCTTCACCGGTTGATCGCCTGCTGATTTTTTCGCCGCAGGCTTTTCGCCTGACTCTCCAGCCCCAGATAGAGCACCAGCGCCAGCAACAGCGGCGCGATAAAATAGAGCACCCGATACGCCAGCAGCGCCGCAATAATTGCGCCGTGGGAGAGGTGTTCGCCGCTGAGCAACGCCAGAAACACCGCTTCCAGCACGCCGATGCCTGCCGGAATATGAATAATCACCCCGGCAATACTGCTGATCAACAACACCCCCAGCACCTGCGGATAGTCCACCTTCTGCGCCAGCAGCAGCCAGATAATGGCACCCATCACCAGCCAGTTAGCCCCGGATACCGCAAACTGCAACATCGCCATGCGAAATGAGGGCAGTGCCAGCTGATGGCCCTTTACCGCCCAGCGGCGGCGCGGGGAGAAGGCACAAAATGCCAGCCACACCACCACAAAAGCCAGCAGCGCCACGCCGATTACCCGTAACGTCCCTGCGCCGATAAACCAGCCGGCAGGCACCGGCACCCAACCCGCACTGAACACCACGCCGGAAACCAGCACATAGCCCAGCCAGTTAGTGGCAATACTGAGCGAAAAAATGCGGGTGATGGTCCTGCTGTCCAGTCCCAGCCTGGAGTAGAGTCGATAGCGCATTGCCACGCCGCCAACCCAGGTGCTGAGGGTCAGATTAAAGGCATAGCAGATAAACGACACCAGCATCACCTGGCGCTTTTGCAGCTTATGTCCACAATACGCCTGGCCAATCAGATCGTAGACGCCATAGGTCAGGTAGCTTATTGCCACCAGCGCCACCGAAACCAGAACAGCCACCCGGTTGTAGTGGAGAATGACCTCCATCACTTCCTGCCAGTCCACTTTGCTGGCGTAAAGCACCAGCAGCACCGTGACCGCAATAAAAAACAGCCACGTCAGCACTTTTTTGAACCATTTCCGGCGGGTCATCAGGATTTCATCCTCTCTTCAGCGTCCACGCGATCCTGCGTTTCCATTTCAGGCTGCACCGGCGGGGGCACCTGGGCAAGTTTTGGGGTATGGGCAGGCAGCCAGCCTGCGATGGCCGGGAAGTGGCGTAAAAAATGGAACACCACCACGTTTTTAACCATCTGCCAGGCGTTTTGCGGCGGCAGTTCATCTGCCATCACCTGTCGGCACTCGTCCTTCAGCAGCCTGTTAAGTTCGTGACGTAATATCTGGGTGAAAGCAGGATCGTCGATCATCAGGTTGGCTTCGAGATTAAGCGACAGGCTCAGTGGGTCGAGATTGCTGGAGCCCACGGTGGACCAGGCCTCATCCTGTACGGCAATCTTGGCATGCAGCGGGCGGCGGATATATTCATAAACTTCCACCCCCCCGCCCACCAGATAGTTATAGAGCAGCTCAGCACCCACCTTAACAATCGGCATATCGGGTTCGCCCTGCACAATCAGCTTTACCCTGACGCCACGCTTTGCTGCGTGACGCATCTCGCGCAACAGATGGTAACCCGGAAAAAAGTAGGCGTTGGCGATGATCACTTCCTGCTTTGCCTCACGCAGCATGGCAAGATAATGCTGCTCGATATCGTCGCGATGGTCTTCGTTATCCCGCCAGACAAACAGCACCTGAGTCTTACCCGGCGCGGCGTGACGCGAGGGCCGACCTGAGCGCGCGCGTCGCCAGCGCCCGGGCGTTTGCTGGCTGAACGCCTGAAGCACATAGCGACTGATATCATCCACCACCGGGCCACGCACCTCCACGGCATAATCCTGTTTAGCCTCGGGGCCAAAACTGACGTTGTGCTCGGCAGAAAAGTTAATCCCGCCGACAAAGGCAATCACGCCGTCGCAGACCACGGTTTTGCGGTGCAGACGACGAAAAATATTGGTTCGCATACCAAACACCCGCGGTCGCGGGTCGTACCAGATAAAGCGCACGCCCGCTGAAGTGAGGCTGCTGATGTAATCTTCAGACAGTTCGTGCGAACCGTAACCATCGACCATCACTTCAACCTTCACACCGCGTCGGGCGGCTGCCAGCAATACCTGATGCAGCTGGTTTCCCACCTCATCTTCAAACAGAATGAAGGTTTCCAGCAGCACCGTTTCTCTGGCCCGTCGGATAGCTTCAAACACGCGGGGAAAATAGTCCTCGCCGTTGATCAGCAGCCGCAGCCGGTTACCGTCACGCCATTGCATATTCACAGATGAATCTCCACTGCCAGAGGGGCGTGATCGGAAAGATGTGACCAGGGCCGCAGGGGGATGGTTTGCGGATGGCTGACGCGGGCGTTGCGCACGTAGATACGGTCGAGGCGCAGCAGGGGAAAGCGGGCAGGGAAGGTGCGTGCCGGGCGGCCTGACTGACGGCTGAATACTTCTTCCATCCCGGCTTCGTGATGCAGGATGGCATTGGCTTTTTGCTGCCAGTCGTTAAAGTCGCCCGCCACCACAACCGGCGCATCTGTTGGCAGGCTGTTGACCAGCTCACACAATAACGACAGCTGGCGTGCCCGATGCGCATCGCGCAGGCCGAGGTGCACACAGACCACATGCAGAGTACCCGGGGCATGGGGAAGGGTAATCTGACAGTGCAGCAATCCCCGCTTTTCGGTGCCTTCTACCGAAATGTCCCGGTTCTCATATTGCACAATTGGCAAGCGGGAGAGCACGGCATTACCGTGATCCCCTTCCGGGTAGACGGCATTACGGCCATAGGCAAAATCATTCCACATGGTATCAGCCAGAAATTCGTAGTGAGGCGTATCGGGCCAGTTAGCAACCTGAAGTTGATGGACCTTGTGCGCTCCCATAACTTCCTGTAAAAAAACAATATCCGCCGCCGTTGCTCTGACTGCATCACGCAGCTCAGGCAGGATAAAACGACGATTTGAGGCGTTAAAACCTTTATGTGTATTGATCGTCAGGACTTTTAATGAAAATCCTTGCGGCTCCTGTGGCATACTATGCGCGCTCTCCTTTTCGAAAAGTGAAGAGTAAAGTGTAGTCTTTGTCACAAAAGAGTGGCACCGGGCCGCGATCTTTGCGGCATTATCTGAAAACTGCGTTAGTCTGAGGAGATTCGTTATCACCTGTCGTGTTAACAAAGCTGGGCGACCCCGGTTGGGTCTGCCAGGAGAAAATCATGAAATGGTCTAATCGTGTGCAGATTGTCACCGGACAAACCTGGGTACATATTACGCTGCACCTGATGTTGATTGCCGCGCTGGTGTTGGGCTGGAAGCACCAGGCACTGTTGCAGGTCAGCGTGGTGTTACTTGCGCTTTACGCCAGCGTATTCGCCGCCATGTTACTGACCCAGCGTCTGAGCGGTTTCCGCCGGACAGGTGACTTTCTTGAAGACGTCACCACCACTTACTATTTTGGGGCCGCCATGTTGGTGCTTTACCTGCTTTCGCAGGTTATCCACAACAATCTGCTGCTTGGTATTGCCGGGGTGTTGATGCTTACCGGACCCGCAGTGGTTTCGCTGCTGGCGAAAGAGACGGCCCGCGCCCGCCAGCGTCAGCGCTGAGCCACAACGGACCACAGACTGGTGGTCCGTTCTCCCTCTGATTTCTCCTGAGTCAAAACCCGGTTAACTGTTGCGCAATGAGCTCTCTCTGCTCCCCGTGGGGGATGAGGCCAAAAGAAATACTCTCTGTGTCAGGATAATCTCTGGTATAATCTGCGCCTTACGCACCGTGGTTTGTGCCCCCTTTCAAACGTCAGGCAGTGCCTGGCGTCATATTTTCCCCCTGGAAACTACACCGCCTGGCGCGGTCAGGGCGGATCCGGAGTCTGTCAATTTTATGTCATTCGATTCTCTCGGCCTGAATGCCGATATTTTGCGCGCTGTTGCTGAACAGGGCTATAACGAGCCAACGCCCATTCAGCGTCAGGCGATTCCTGTGGTACTGGCGGGCCGTGACCTGATGGCCAGCGCTCAGACCGGTACCGGTAAAACCGCCGGTTTTACCCTGCCTTTGTTACAACGACTCAGCAGTGCGGAGCCGAACCCGAAAGGGCGGCGTCCGGTTCGTGCCCTGATCCTCACCCCCACCCGCGAGCTGGCGGCACAGGTGGGTGAAAATGTGCATGATTACAGCAAATACCTCAATCTGCGTTCGCTGGTGGTGTTCGGCGGCGTCAGCATTAATCCGCAGATGATGAAGCTGCGTGGTGGCGTTGACGTGCTGATTGCCACCCCCGGCCGCCTGCTCGATCTCGAACATCAGAACGCGCTGGATCTGTCGAAAGTGGAAATCCTGGTACTGGACGAAGCCGATCGCATGTTGGACATGGGCTTTATTCACGATATCCGCCGCGTGCTGGCAAAACTGCCCGCCAGACGTCAGAACCTTCTGTTTTCCGCCACCTTCTCCGATGAAATTAAAGGGCTGGCAGAGAAGCTGCTGCACAATCCGGAACAGGTTGAGGTTGCGCGTCGCAATACCGCATCTGAACAGGTCACTCAGCATGTGCATTTTGTTGATAAGAAGCGTAAGCGGGAGCTGCTGTCACTGATGATTGGCCGTGATAACTGGCAGCAGGTGCTGGTGTTCACCCGGACCAAGCACGGTGCTAACCATCTGGCGGAACAGCTGAATAAAGACGGTATCACCGCCGCGGCGATCCACGGTAACAAGAGCCAGGGTGCCCGCACCCGCGCGCTGAGCGATTTTAAAGAGAATAAAATTCGCGTGCTGGTTGCCACCGATATTGCCGCGCGTGGCATTGATATTTCTGAGCTGCCTCATGTGGTGAACTATGAGTTGCCAAACGTGCCGGAAGACTATGTTCACCGCATAGGGCGTACCGGTCGCGCGGCGGCAACCGGCGAGGCGCTGTCGCTGGTTTGTGTCGATGAGCATAAACTGCTGCGTGATATTGAACGTCTGCTGAAACGTGAGATCCCACGTATTGCTTTAGACGGATTTGAACCAGACCCGTCGATTAAAGCCGAGCCGATCCAGAATGGGCGTCAGCAGCGCGGCGGCGGCGGTGGACGGGGCGCGCCTCAGGGGCATCGCGGCGGAGGTCGTCAGGGCGGCGGCAAAAGCAACAGCAGTGGCGGCGGAGAGCGCGGTCCCTGGTCGGGCGGTGAGCGTAACCAGAATGGTGGTCAACGCCGTCAGGGCTCTGGCTCAGGGGCAAAACCTGCCGCTGGCGGCAACGGTGCTGCGCGTAACAAACCCCGCCAGCGCCGCTCTGATCCGGCATAACGGCTTTTGCAGGGGGAGGTCAGCTCTCCCTGCGGTTGCGGGCTGACATATACAGATCCCGGCAGGCATTGCACTCTGCTGTTCTGCGGCTGATGCCGCCGGGAAAACTCAGCCTGTCAGACTCCCTGTCTTTTATTGTGGACGGCTTGTGATATGCGCGTTTTACTGGCCCCGATGGAGGGCGTGCTGGACTCACTGGTGCGTGAACTGCTTACCGGCGTCAACGACTACGATCTCTGCATTACCGAATTCCTGCGGGTGGTTAACCAGCTGCTGCCGGTCAAATCCTTTTACCGTCTCTGCCCTGAACTTCACCATGCCAGCCGCACACCCTCCGGCACCCGGGTGCGTGTTCAGCTGCTGGGACAGCATCCTTCATGGCTGGCGGAAAATGCCGCACGTGCGGTGTCGCTGGGTTCCTGGGGCGTTGATCTTAACTGTGGCTGCCCGTCTAAAACGGTGAATGGCAGCGGGGGCGGGGCCACCTTGCTGAAAGATCCCGAACTGATTTTTCAGGCCGCCAGCGCCATGCGTCAGGCGGTGCCGGCTTCATTGCCGGTGACGGTAAAAGTCCGGCTGGGATGGGAGTCCGGCGAGCGGCAGTTTGAAATCGCTGATGCGGTGGAGCAGGCGGGTGCCACCGAGCTGGTGGTGCATGGCCGTACCAAAGAGGATGGCTACCGGGCTGAGCGAATAAACTGGCAGGCGATTGCGGACATCCGGCAGCGACTGAACATTCCGGTGATAGCCAACGGTGAAATCTGGGACTGGCAAAGCGCGCAGGCCTGTATGCAGGTAACCGGTTGCGATGCCGTGATGATCGGACGCGGTGCATTGTGCATCCCCAATCTGAGCCGGGTAATAAAAGAGAACGCGCCACCGATGCCGTGGCCGGAAGTGCTGCTGTTGTTATACCGCTACATTCAGCTGGAAAAACAGGGTGATACCGGGCTGTACCACGTGGCGAGGATCAAACAGTGGCTTGGCTATCTGCGGAAACAGTACCCGCAGGCCAGCGATCTGTTCAGTCTGATCCGGGCAATGAAAAATTCCGCAGAGATTGCGGCAGCTATCGACGTTAATGTGCAGGCACTGGTCTGATTGGGCTGAAGCCCACGGCACATCCCTGAGGCGTACCCTGGCGGAAAAAGCCGCTACCCCGCCAGCTGAAGCCGCATTTTAAGCGGGATCTTTTACTCTCTGTTGCAGGCTGAGACATTTTTTCCTGCTGCGGCCGCGATCTCTTAGCCTGCTACGCGTATGATATAAATCACATCGCATTAATTTTCTGGTTCTGACATGTCTTCTGCTCCCGCACTGTCCGGCTCACAGCTGAACAAACGTATTATCTCAGTGGTGATTTTTACCTTCTTTTGCTACCTGTCGATCGGCCTGCCGCTGGCGGTACTGCCCGGCTACGTCCAGCATCATCTGGGGTACAGCTCGTTTATTGCCGGTCTGATTATCAGTCTGCAATACTTCTCCACCCTGGTCAGTCGCCCGCAGGCCGGGCGCTATGCTGATTTGCTTGGCCCAAAAAAAGTGGTGCTGGTGGGCTTACTGTTTTGTGGTGCCAGCGGATTATTCAGCCTGCTGGCGGTACTGGCCGCAGGCACGCCGTTAACCAGCCTGCTGCTGCTGGCGGCAGGGCGCGTGGTGCTGGGTATCGGAGAAAGCCTGACGGCGACCGGCTCGACGCTGTGGGGAATTAACCTGGTGGGGACGGTGCAGAGCGCCAGAGTGATTTCCTGGAATGGTGTGGCAACCTATCTGGCGATGGCGCTCGGGGCACCGTTGGGGGTGATGCTCAACAGCGCCTTCGGTATCCCCGGTTTTGCGGTACTGATTATGCTGATGGCAGTTCTGGGCTTCTGGCTGGCGACGCAGCGTCCCGCCGTGGTGGTGGCGGTGGGACAGCGCATTCCGTTTCATAAAGTTTTCTCACGTATCTGGCTGTATGGCCTGTGCCTTGGACTGGGCACCGTGGGCTTTGGCACTATTGCCACCTTTATCACCCTCTATTTCTCCAGTCACAACTGGCAGGGAGCCGCCTTTTCGCTCACGTTGTTCAGCCTGGGTTTTGTGGCCATGCGGCTGGTGTTCAGCAACGCGATTGGTCGCTTCGGCGGCATTCGCGTCTCGCTGGTTTCGTTTGCCATTGAAAGTGCTGGCCTGCTGATGATCTGGCAGGGCAACTCGCCGCTGATGGTGGATATCGGGGCTTTTCTTACCGGCTCGGGTTTTTCGCTGGTGTTCCCGGCACTGGGCGTCGAAGCCATCAAACAGGTGACGCCACAGAATCAGGGGTCGGCGCTGGGCCTTTATTCCGCTTTCCTTGACTTCGGGCTGGGCATCACCGGCCCGCTGGCGGGGCTGCTGATTGGCTGGCAGGGCGTGGATTCCATCTACCTGGCCGCCGCGCTGATCGTATTGTTCGCATTTATGATTATTCTGCGGCTGCAAATCAGCTGTAAAAGTTAGCCGTGTCAGGGTGGTGGTCCATGCTGTTCTACAGGGTCGCCATCCTGCGGCAGCAGGCACGGCGATAACAAGCCGAAAAATGTCACCTCTTCACTGAACAGACCGTCAATTCTCTGTCACAGAGTTGCGTTACAGTCTGGTGACATTTTACTGACAGACGGGATTTTCATGACCCATCGCCAGCCATTAACTTTGCAACACCCTGATTTCAGTGATGAGGTGGCCGGTCTGATTTATGGCTACTGGTTTTGCGACAGTACAGGCCCGCAACGTCTCTCTGCACAGCAGGCCTGCGATCGCTGGCAGCAGTCTGAGAGCAACCATCATTTTCTCTGGCTGCATATTAATCTCAGCCACGCCACCGCCGCCCGCTGGCTGAAAAATAACTTCAGTGTTGATGACACCTTCTTTGATGAAATTCGCCATGGTTCTCCTACCACCCGGATTGAGAGGCAAAATGAGGCGTTGATGGCGGTACTCAACGACGTCATTTTTGATCCTACGGAAACCGTTAACGAGAATGCCACCTTGTGGATCTGGTGTCGGGCAGGGCTGGTGGTCAGCGCCCGCTACAAACCGGTGCGGTTGATCGAGCGGCTGGTCAGCAAGCTGGACGATCTGGCATTGCAATCTTCCACCGAACTGTTGGCGCAGCTGCTGGTGGAGCAGGAAACATTACTGGAGCAGATAGTCCGTCATGCCAATCTCTGTGTTGATCAAATCGAAGAGCGCCTGCTGACCCACCATATCAAGAACAACCGCAGCGATCTGGGCAGGCTGCGTCGGACGTTGCTACGTTTTCAGCGTCTGCTGGCCCCGGAACCGGCGGCGCTGTTTCGCTTGATCAACCGTCCACCGGGTTGGCTCGATCGGCAGGTCGTACAGGATCTGCGGCAGTTCACCGAGGAATTTACGGTGGTGCTGAATGACCTGACCAGCCTGACAGAACGCATCCGGCTGTTGCAGGAGGAGATCGCCTCGCGGCAAATGGAGCAGAGCAACCGCACGCTTTACACGCTGACGGTGATCACCGTGCTGGCTCTGCCGATTAATATCGTGGCGGGCTTTTTTGGCATGAATGTCGGAGGGATACCGTTTTCTGCTAATCCACACGGTTTTATCATGCTGGTGCTACTGGTCACGCTTTTTACCTGTGTGGCAGGCTGGCTGGCGTTGCGTCAGCGGGACAGAATGTAATGCACGGTGCGATGTTTACTGTAGCTGGCTGATGACGGGCAATAAAAAACGGGCCATTACGGCCCGTATATTGACCAGGCGTGACTGGTTACTGACTGGCCGTCCCGCTGCTGTTTTTTGCTGCATCCGCCGTGGATTTATCTTCGTAAACCGGGCCGGGCTGGCTGGGCACCACAAAGCTGCCATCGGTATTGGTCGCCGCGGGCTGGCCGCTGGCAGGCGCAGCCTGGGCCGCAGCGGACTGATCCTGAGCAGCCGCCTGCGGGTTTTGCGCGGGGGCGGCATTCTGATCAACCACGTTGGCACCCTGGCTGGTGACCGGCGTCATCGGCTCCTCTTTGGGCATCGCGCCCTCCGACTGTGGAACGGCGACCGGTGTGGCAAAGCTGTTGTCCGCGCCGGCGTTCACTTTAACCGGCATCCCGCTACGGGCTTTCATCGCATTATCCAGCGCCGCGCTGTCAATGCTGGCATCACCCACCACTTTATTGACTGCCGGGGTAATAGTCAGCGGAACCGGCTCGCGAGAGTTGAACTGCTCCTGGGTCTGTGACAGAGGATTGTGCACTTCCACCAGCCGTGAACCATCCGGCTCAACCGAGGCTTTAATTGGCTGATCGATAAACTGCACGCGCGTACCTGCCGGCACGTTGTCGAACAGCCACTTGATGTCGTCCGCCCGCAGACGAACGCAGCCGTGGCTGACGCGCAGGCCAATACCAAAGTTGGCGTTAGTCCCGTGGATGGCGTACAGGCGACCGATGTACAGCGCATACAGTCCCATCGGGTTATCCGGTCCGGCAGGGAAGTAGGCAGGCAATGGTGCGCCCGCTGCGGCGGCATCTTCATGCATCTTTTTAGTGGGTGTCCAGGTCGGGCCATCTTTTTTACGTTCGACCTTGGTAGTCCAGCTGATTGGCGTGTCTTTACCCAGCTCACCGACACCGATTGGCAGTACCACCACGGTTTTGGTGCCTTTCGGATAGTAATACAGGCGCATTTCAGCGCTGTTGATCACAATACCTTCACGCGGGGCATCAGGCAGCAGCAGTTGCTGAGGAATAATCAGCTTCGAACCGCCTTTCGGCAGGTAGACATCCACCCCTGGATTGGCTTCCAGCATGTTGCTCAGGCCCATCTGGTACTGTGCGGCAAAGGCTTCAAGCGGCAGCTTACTGTCCTGAGGCAGGGTGATTTCAAGGTTCTGACCAATCAGACGACTGTTTGCCGCAGGCAGGGAGTAAACAACGGCTGAGGCGGATTGGCTGTATGCCGTTACGGCCAGGGCTAAAGCGGCTAATGCGCGGATGCTCTTTTTCATATTTTTCAGGTAAAGCGCCATGTAATCAGTGGATAAATAAACCTGTACCGGCAGATGTGACCGGCTGCACATTATATGGTCATAATTCGCCAGGATAAACCTGGATTTGTGGTTCCTTAACTAAATTTACCCGGAATTATCTGTAAAGCCTGGCTCTGCCGGGATTAAACCGCATTTTGCCCTCAGGGTTGCCACTGTGGATCGTCACCATCAAGTTTACGATTGAGAAAAAAAGCGGCGCTGATCAGCGCCAGATGGGTGAGCGCCTGTGGGGTATTACCCAGCGCATCGCCCTGATGGTCAAACTCTTCGGCATACAGCCCAAGTGGGCTGGCATAGCTGAGCAGCTTTTCAAATTCAAAATGGGCTTCATCCATCCGGCCTGCTCTGGCGAGACATTCAACATACCAGAACGAACAGGCGGCAAAGGCACCTTCTTCACCTGACAGCCCGTCAGCCGGGGTTTGCGCTAAATTATAGCGTCTTACCAGACCATCACTGACCAGCTGTAGCTTGATGGTGTCCAGCGTGGCCAGCCAGTCAGGATCGGTAGCGCCGACAAAACGCACCAGCGGCATCAGCAGCATCGAGGCATCGACAAAGTCGCCGTGGCGGGTGGCGGTAAAATGGCCGCGTTCCGGATTCCAGAAATTCTGCCAGATATCTTCACGGATCTGGTCACGCGCCGCGCACCAGCGGGCGCAGGGGAAGGCGAGGGAGCGTTTATTCGCCAGCCGGATGGCGCGATCCAGCGCCACCCAGCACATCAGACGGGAGTGCAGAAAATGCTGAGGTTCGCCACGCATCTCCCAGATCCCGGCATCGGCCTGATTCCAGTTTTCGCTGACGTAATCGATCATTTTACTGACATGCATCCAGCCACGGTGCGAGATGGCTTCACCGTATTTGTTCGCCAGATAGACGGCATCCATCAGTTCGCCGTATATATCCAACTGCGTCTGTCGCCAGGCCGCGTTGCCAATCCTGACCGGCGTGGAACCGGCATAGCCGGAGAGATTTGGCAACTCGCTTTCCTGAAGTTCGGTGCCGCTGTCCAGCCGGTACATCACCTGCAATTTTTCCACCTCATCATGGCTGTTTTCGACGCAGCGCCCGACCCAGCGGGTAAAGTGGCGCGCTTCATCAACGTAGCCAAGACGCATCAGCGCATACATGCTGAATGAGGCGTCGCGGATCCAGGAGGCGCGGTAGTCCCAGTTACGCTCACCGCCTGGCTCCTCCGGCAGGCCAAAGGTTGCCGCTGCCGCGATGGAACCGTGCTGACGTGAGGTTAACAGTTTTAAGGTCAGGGCTGAGCGGTTGACCATCTCCCGCCAGCGCCCGTTATAGGTGCTTTGCGCGCGCCAGTTCCGCCAGAAGCTCAGCGTCTCCTGAAAGCACTTTTCGCTGCTCAGTTGATCAAGCCGCTTATCATCGGCGGCACCGAAGGTAAATTCGCGGTATTCACCAGCTTTTAAGGTGAACGTCGCCACGGCGGCTGCCTCATCCAGCGTAAAGTCCAGATCGCCGCAAAGCCGCAGGTCGGGCTGCTCACTGGCGCTGAACAGCACGCTGTTTTGTTGCAAACGGGCGGTGGTGCTGGCTCTGGCATAGTCATGTACCGGCGCGCAGCGCAGGCTGAAGGTGGCTTCCCCCTTGACCATTTTTATCCGGCGGATAATGCGTGGCGACTGCGCTTCCTGCGGGCAAACCGGCATGTAATCGGTCATTTCCGCCACGCCCTGTTTTGCCAGCCAGCGGGTTTGTAGCATGGCGGTATCCGGCAGATAGATCTGCTGGCGCTTAGCGTCCTGCCAGTCAGGCGAAAGAGAAAAAAGTCCGGCCTTATCGCTGTCCAGCAGGGCAGTAAATACCGACGGGCTGTCCAGATTTGGCCAGCAGAAATAATCAATGCTGCCATCGTTGGCAACCAGCGCGCAGGTCTGTAAATCGCCTATCACCCCATGATCTTCAATCCGGCGTTTTATCTCACTCATTCTTTCCCCCGTGGTTAACGCAATAAGATGTCGTCCCGTGATAACGACAGCGCGGCCTCAGTCCGTATTGCCCTTGTCCTCTGCATGATTTTCGTGCTGTGAGCGATGCTTAATATAAAGCCGGACCAGCCAGACCAGCAGCACCATCAACCCCACCCAGAACAAAGGTTTAAGGTGCTGGTCCAGACTGTGTAGCCAGGGGGCGATAACCCGGCCGCCCGCATAGCCCAGTGAGACAAAGATCAGCGCCCAGAGCACCGCCCCGATAACGTTAAACAGCAGAAATTTTTGTGGTTTTATCCGGCTGGCACCAATAATCACCGGGCCGACGATGCGCAGTCCGTACATAAAGCGCACGCCGATGACAAACAGCACCGGACGTTTGCGGATCAGCCGCCTGGCGCGCGCGATGTGCTGCTGATGTTTTTTAAACCGCTCCAGCACGGCCGGGCCATAATAACGGCCGATAAAAAACAGCGCGGTGTCACCCAGAATGCCACCCAGAGTTGCAGTCAGCACCACCAGCCCATAGTTGAGCAGCCCCTGATGTGCCGCCACGCCGCCCAGCAGGGTAAAGGTTTCTCCTTCCGCGAGGCAGCCAACAAACAGCGCCAGATAACCGTATTCTGTGATCAGATGATTAACATCCATATGCCTTTCCTCCTGCGGGTGTGGCGCGGTCATGTTGCGACAACGGCGGCGAATGGCGGGCGACGATTTAATCAGCCAGCAGAGCCATTTCTGCCGTCAGTCAGACGCGGCGCGAAAACATTCAGTCTATACGCTGGTGCTTAAAACGCGCTGAAAAGCAATTTTTTAACCGGAAATTGAACGAATTAGTTTTAAATGTGGCGGTTTAAAAAATAAACATTTCAGCCCGCATTATACTTGAAGTGACCCGCCATCAGCCCGATGGCGGCCATCCGTCGGCAGCAGAGGAGTGAAGAAATGAACCATGTATGGGGACTTCTGGCGCATCCTGATCGCGAGATGCACGATATCCGGCAGGAAAATGAAACCGTCTCTCATCATTACACACATCATGTTTTGCTGATGGCGCTGATCCCGGTGATCTGCGCTTTTATCGGTACCACCCGGGTTGGCTGGGATGTTGGCGCACAGCAGAGAATTTTGCTGTCGCCTGTTACCGCTCTGTCACTGGCGGCGTTGTTTTATGGCCTGATGCTAATGGGAGTAGCGGTGATGGGGCGGGTCATTTTCTGGATGGCGCGTGACTATCCACAACGTCCTGCTCTGGCGCGTTGTACAATCTTTGCCGGATATGTTGCCACCCCGCTGTTTATCAGTGGCGTGGTGGCGCTTTATCCACTGGTCTGGCTTTGTGTGCTGACTGGCGCACTGGCACTGCTTTATACCGGGTATTTGCTCAGTGTCGGCATTCCGACATTTCTGAATATTGACCGGCAGGAGAGCCTGCGCTTTTCTGGCTCCATCCTGGCAACGGGCATCCTGGTGCTTGAAGTATTGCTGGCGCTGACGGTATTACTCTGGGGTTATGGTTATCAACTGGTTTGATCGACCGGTCAGTGACAGCCTTTTGCCCGACAGCGCCCGGAAGCATTATCTCAGCACATCATGCTGCCGGGCGCGGTAAGCTGCAACACTCGCCTACCACCCACCCTGGCTGTCATCATCTGTCGTAAAACTGTTAATAGTTTATTAACGCCCGGAAACGAATAACCTTTAGGAAATAACTGAATACCCGCTGTATGATGCGCAAGCCAGCCCCCGTTAAGACCTTATGGCACGGTGGCAGCGTGCAGCCTGGCTGCATCTGAATCATCATCCGGTTAAGTTTTATAAAATGCCTGCAAAAATTCGCTTATCGCTTCTCACTCTGGCTCTGCTTTTTTCCACACCGGCCTTTCTGCATCAGGTTTCTGCCAGTCCCCGTCAGCCGCAACTGGCTGCCCAGCCGGAGATTGCTTCTGGCAGCGCGATGATTGTCGATCTGAACACCAATAAGGTGATCTACGAAAGCCACCCTGACCTGGTGCGGCCGATGGCCTCGATCACCAAACTGATGACGGTCATGGTGGTGCTGGATGCGCACCTGCCGATGGATGAGATGCTGAGTGTGGATATCAGCCACACCGCAGAGATGCGCGGCGTTTATTCCCGCGTGCGGCTCAACAGTGAAATCAGCCGTAGAAACATGATGTTGCTGGCGTTAATGTCTTCTGAAAACCGTGCGGCGGCCAGCCTGGCCCACCACTATCCGGGGGGATATGACGCCTTTATCCGCGCGATGAACGCCAAAGCGCATGCGCTGGGAATGACCCATACCCGCTACGTCGAGCCGACCGGGCTGTCGATCCTCAATGTCTCCACCGCGCGCGATCTGACGAAGTTGCTGATTGCCACCAAACGCTACCCATTAATTGGCCAGCTTAGTACCACCCATGAGCAGATGGCGACCTTCAGAAGTCCGAACTACACTCTGCCTTTTCGCAACACCAACCACCTGGTGTACCGGCCTGACTGGGATATTCAGCTGACCAAAACCGGCTTCACCAATCAGGCAGGGCATTGCCTGGTGATGCGTACGGTGTTTAATCACCGTCCGGTGGCGCTGGTGGTACTGGATGCATTTGGTAAATACACCCATTTTGCGGACGCTAACCGGCTGCGGAACTGGCTGGAAACCGGCAAGATTTCTCCGGTGCCGCCTGCCGCGCTGAGTTACAAAAAGCAGAAGGCGGCCGAGATGGTCAGCAATGACGGCGCGCCCGATGTGGTCGAGTAATCAACCCGTCCGACCTTTTCAGGCGGAATAAACGCATCCCGATTTTTCGGGATGGCATTTAACGGTCTTGTTTTTTATCCGGAATTTTTCATGTCTCATTTACGCCTCTTCTTTCGCTATTTTCTGTTGGTGCTGATTACCCTGCTGCCGGTCGTCGGCCAGGCCGCCAGCGATGAAACCAGCCAGCAAACCGGTGAAGCGCCGGTTAAAGTCAACGCGGCAGTTGAGCTGCCGAAGATGCAGAAAGTGCTGGATAAAATTAAGCAGCAGGTTTCAGGTGAAACCAACGACAGCCGCCTGTCAGCGCTGAATGATATGGCCCTGGAGCTTTCAGGTGATGCCGACACCCTGATGCAGGGGATCATTCCTCAGCGCGCCCAGTTGCAGGCGCAGCTGGCGGTATTAGGACCGGCACCAAAGGCGGAAAGTGGCGTAAAAGAAACCGCTGAAGTGACCAGTAAGCGTAAGAATCTGGAAAACCAGAAGGCAAAAATGGATGACCAGGTTCAGCAAACAGAAGCGATCAAAAGCGGGGCAATTAACCTCTCTGCACAGATTGTTAACCTGCGTCGCGAAGGACTGAAAACCCAGCTGGCACTGAATGCAGGCAGTATTTTTGGCCCGCGCTTCTGGTCACCGATGTTCAATACCCAGAGCGATGACGGCGCTAAAGTCAGTGATTTTGTCAGCGAGCTGGGCAATACCGCTTTGCTCTCCTGGCAACCCGGCTGGCGTCTGGGCACGATAATCTGGGTGATGCTGGCCCTGCTGGTCGCCACTCAGGGACGCCGTTATCTGGAAGAGTTTCTGGCCTGGGTTGGCATTCACCTGCTGCCGGAAGGGCGTCTGCGCCGCAGTTTCCTCGCGGCGGCCACCGCCCTGACCACGCTGGTGGCGGTGGTGCTGGCGTTTAACTTTCTGAATCTGGCCTTCACCCGGCATGACGAGGTCGTGGACGATGTGCGCACCTTTGCTGACAAGCTGGTGGGCCTGAGCATTTTTTGCGGATTGATTGCCGGTCTTGGCAGGGCGTTCCTCTCCACCCGTCGTCCCTCCTGGCGCTTACCGAATATCTCCAATCAGGTCGCGCTGGCGCTGAAGCCATTCCCTCCGCTGCTGGCCTCGCTGGTGTTTATCTTCCAGATGCTGGAAATTCTTAACAACAGCGCCAATACCAGCGTCGCCACCACCGTGCTGGCAAACGGTATCACCGCGCTGCTGATCGGCAGCACTGCACTGTCCATCAGCTTCCGCACCAATCGCGCCCGACGCAAAATGGCGCTGGAAGGCGGGCATCCGGAAGCCAAATCGACCCTGGTAGGGCTTATCCAGATGGCAATCACCCTCGCTGGCGTGGCCATCCTGCTGTCGCTGCTGATTGGCTATGTCACACTCGCACGCTTCCTCGCTTACGAGCTGATCTGGGCCGGGATTGTGTTTGGATCGTTCTACATTCTCAGCCAGCTGGTGGCTGACGCCTGCGAAAGCCTGTTTTCAGTCAATAACGCCTCCGGTAAAAGTATCCAGCGCTCGCTAAATATCGATGCACGCCACCTGGGGCAGGTGGCAACCCTGCTGGGCGCGGCGGGTAAAACGATTCTGGTGCTGGTGGCGGCGATGGCGCTGCTCAATGGCACTTTTGGCAGCGCAACGCCGATTGAACTGGTGCAGAAAGCCATTGAGTTCTGGGGTGGTAAAGGGCTGGAAACGCTGAACATCGTCCCTGCGCATGTCCTGAATGCGCTGCTGTGTCTGATTGTCGGCATCTACGTACTGCGCTCCGCCAGACGCTGGCTCGATCAGGATTTCCTGCCAAAAACCACCATGGACGCGGGGATGCGGGTTTCACTGGTCACCCTGTTCAGCAACCTCGGCTATGTGCTGGTGTTCCTGCTGGCGCTGTCGATCATGGGCCTGCAATGGAACAAACTGGCATGGATCGTCAGCGCCCTGTCGGTCGGTATCGGTTTTGGCCTACAGGAAATTGTGAAGAACTTTATCTCCGGTCTGATCCTGCTCACCGAGCGTCCGGTCAAAGTGGGGGATCTGGTCAGCATCAGCGGTATTGAAGGGGATATTCGCCGCATTAACGTGCGCGCCACGGAAATCCAGCTGGGCGATCGTTCGACGGTCATCGTGCCTAATTCGCAATTTATTTCGCAGAACGTCCGCAACGCCACGATGGGCAATGCCCAGGGGGTGGCGACCATCACCCTGACTTTCCCTCTGGATATCGATCCGGTACGGGTACGTCAGCTGCTGCTGGATGTCTATATTGAAAATGAGCGCATTCTGGAGACGCCGGAACCTTCGGTGACGTTCAAGGATCTGATCCCGGCGGGGATTGTGCTGTCGGTGACCGGCAACGTTGCCAGCCCGCGTCAGGTTTCCGGTGCCAAAAGCGATCTGCTGTTTGATATTCTTACCCGCTTGCGCAAAGAGGGCGTGGTGCTGTCATCGCCACAGACGATGATTGTCGAGCGGCGCAACGGTCAGAAAGTGGTGATGGACGACAGCGCAACGCCTTGAGAGGGTTTGTGCCTTGCGTTAACCGGCAGCGTGGCAAGGATGCCTTACCGTCTGGCGGGTTATTCGTCATGCCTGACTCGCTTCGGATTAATTATATTGAGTGTGATTACCATCGCTGGCGTTGCTGCGGCGCATGCGGTGGTCTTAGTCCTGAACAATGTTAAATCCAGAACTTCGCTCAGGGCCGTGTCCATATTACGTGACCATGATCACCCTGCGATATATATCTCAGGAAATATACTGCTTAAATCCGGGCAGACTCCTATTTTTACCTGCCAATGTTTTATTTCATTTTCCTCTCGTTTAAAGTACATCGGTTTTTTAACCGCAAAATCAACAGTACTGTCATTACAAGGATTGGTTATGTCAGCATTGCAGTTTCCTTATACAATTTATCAGACACAGCACAGGTTTAACGATTACAGCGCAGATGACATGCGCTATGGTGACCTGACCGCAAAGCAGCTCAGGCAGGATTTTGGACTGGATGACGTGTCAGATGTCGTCAATCCGTGGACAGGTGAAGAGGTTTCGCTTTTCAGTGCTTTCAGAAAGTCTCGTCCTAAATCTAAAGCAGAAACAGCCACATTGCTCTTTCAGGAGTTTTTACGCCTGTCCATACCAGCATACTATTTCGGGCAGCGACAGTTGTTTACTGGTTTGGTGAAGCATTTCTACAGTGGGCGGGGAAAAGCATTTTCCAGTCTACTTCTTGATATGGCCTACAGGGAGAAAATTATTTCTGCCCGTAAAAATAAAAGTAGTTCTCTTTATATAATTGAAGAAAGCCTGAAGGAAAATATAAACTGGGACAAGGGGTGTCTGGATAGTTCTGGCGTGGAGGTAATAAGGGAGGCGTTAAGTGTCTCTGTTTTGCCAAAATTTAACCGCTGGAAAGATTTTTTTAATGGTATGGGGATGTCTGTCCATGATGTATATGCTACCAATATCCAGATTTCAGAGATTAAGATAGATAATAATACTTACCATGCGAAACTGCTATATAAAGGTCAGGACCACTTCGGCTTGGATAAAAAAGACATTATGAATCGTAAGTTTCACTATTTACGTGCATTTCGTATATGGTTTGTTCTTCAGCGATGGAATGGTTTAGGTTTTCAGCCGTTCTTCACTAATATGAAAACGACAATAGAAATCTCTGGAGAGCGGAAATGAAGCTGGTTAAAAAACTTTTGTTCGTTTCGACTTTTACTTTGTTGGTTGTATTGTTATATAGATTCCTTTTACCTGTCCAGGTTGTTGCGGTTTACCAGGATAAGATTTCTACATTTATTTTGGTGAAAAACTTCCCGCTCAGTGAATATGGTAAGAGGGAGTGGTGGAAAAAAAACAGAGATGAAATACAAAATAAATTTAATTTCCCTAAAAAAGACAATGAGGGAAGATATATCATTACAATATGGTCATTTGACGGGGTCTATAAAAAAATACCTGATAATGACAACCGACTCAGCACTGAAACGTCCGATCTTTTATGCTTTACATCTCTTAAAGAAGATGCAAATTGCATTGATAAAAACATATTGATGACAATTCAAAAAAACCTCAACGGTCCTGAATCAATAAGGGTGCAATAAATTCTGTAATTGTAAAATCAGAAACTAACGATAAGGTTGTTATATTGATTTTTATATCAGCTCACCAATGAGCTGAAAGTTTTCACCAGTAAAAATAAAATCTGCAAGCCTGCGTTGAGTGCAGGCTGTGTGAAAACGTGTTCTGTAGGTAGTTAAAGCGAAAAATGGAGATTAAACCGCGTCGCTGAGTAAAATTTGAATCTTACCAGCCAGACCTTCTGTTGAGGATTTTCCATAAATTCACCCACCTCCGTTCATGGTGTGCGTTTTCACACCGCCTGCGTGTGAAGCGGAAGTTCGCTTTGAGGGGAACCCGGTTAACATGAGCCACCCTGTGCTTTCCTGGTCAGCCTTGCTGAAGCCTGATTGGGTGAAAGCGATGGAGCAGCCATTTACAACCAGGATTAATCATTGCTGCTGGTAGATGTGTAATCCGTGGACAAGACTTTCTCCTGAAAATCAGATCCGTCTCGCAGCCGTGTGCGGAAAACTATCTGCTATCCTCAACTTATGGCACACTGAGCGCCTTACAATCCTGTAACACAATAACTCCCTGTTTTTGCCGCTATTTGAGAGAAACCAATCTGATGAAATGGATTTGCTCTGTCAGCCTTGCTGCCGCCCTCATTATGCAGCCGGCTTTTGCTGAAGAACGGCCTGCCCCCCACGCCCTGACCCCGGAAGCCCGCGATGCCTTCGTCACGGACCTGCTGAAAAAAATGACCCTGGACGAAAAAATCGGCCAGCTGCGGTTAATCAGCGTAGGGCCGGATAACCCGAAAGAAGCGATCCGCGAGATGATTAAGCACGAGCAGGTCGGTGCCATTTTCAATACCGTCACCCGGGAGGATATCCGTGCCATGCAGGATCAGGTGATGCAGCTCAGCCGCCTGAAGATCCCGCTGTTCTTTGCCTATGACGTGGTCCATGGTCATCGCACCGTATTTCCTATTCCGCTGGCGCTGGCTGCCAGCTGGGATCTGGATGCAGTATCACAGGTGGGACGGATTTCTGCTTATGAAGCGGCAGACGACGGACTGAATATGACCTGGGCGCCGATGGTGGATGTCACCCGTGAGCCGCGTTGGGGCCGGGTTTCGGAAGGACTGGGCGAGGACACGTACCTGACGTCACAGATGGGCCGTGCGCTGGTGATGTCAATGCAGGGTAAAAGCCCGGCCGACCGTTATTCGGTGATGACCAGCGTTAAGCACTTTGCCGCATACGGCGCGGTGGAAGGCGGGCGCGATTACAACACCGTTGACATGAGCCCACAACGACTGGCGCAGGATTATCTGCCACCCTATAAAGCCGCACTGGATGCGGGCAGTGGCGGGGTGATGGTGGCGCTTAATTCACTGAATGGCGTGCCGGCAACCGCAGACAGCTGGCTGCTGAAAGATCTGCTGCGTCATGACTGGAAATTCAAAGGCATTACCATCAGCGATCACGGCGCGATCAAAGAGCTGATCAAACATGGCGTGGCCAGCGATCCGAAAGAGGCGGTGCGCATTGCCATTCAGTCCGGCGTCAACATGAGCATGAGCGATGAATACTACAGCAAATATCTGCCGGACCTGGTGAAGAGTGGCGCAGTCAGTGAACAGGAAATTGATGACGCCACCCGCCATGTGCTGAACGTCAAGTATGATATGGGCCTGTTTAACGATCCCTACAGCCATCTGGGGCCGAAAGAGAGCGATCCAAAGGATACCAATGCCGAGAGCCGTCTGCATCGTGAGGAAGCACGCGACGTGGCGCGCAAAAGTATGGTGCTGCTGAAAAACCGGCTGGATACGCTGCCGCTGAAAAAGTCCGGCACCATTGCGTTGATTGGCCCGCTGGCCGACAGCCAGCGTGACATCATGGGCAGCTGGTCAGCGGCAGGCGTCGCCTCACAGTCGGTCAGCGTGTTGCAGGGGCTGAAAAATGCCACCGCCGGCAAAGCCACCGTGCTGTATGCCAAAGGGGCCAACGTAACGGACAATAAAGGCATACAGGACTTCCTTAACCTTTACGAAAAAGCGGTGGTTGTCGATCCCCGTTCGCCGCAGGCTATGCTGGATGAGGCGGTGGCGACGGCGAAAAAATCCGATGTGGTGGTGGCGGTGGTCGGTGAGGCGCAGGGTATGGCGCATGAGGCGTCCAGCCGCAGTGATATCACCATCCCTCCGAGCCAGCTGGCGCTGATTGACGCGCTGAAAGCCACCGGGAAACCGCTGGTTCTGGTGCTGATGAACGGGCGTCCGCTGGCGCTGGTGAAGGAAAATATGCAGGCAGATGCGCTGCTGGAGACCTGGTTCAGCGGCACGGAAGGCGGTAATGCCATTGCCGATGTGCTGTTTGGTGACTACAACCCGTCAGGCAAGCTGCCGATGTCATTCCCACGCTCTGTCGGGCAAATTCCGATTTACTACAACCATCTCAACACCGGTCGTCCTTATGACGCGGAAAAACCGAACAAATACACCTCGCACTACTATGATGCCGCCAACGGTCCGCTGTTCCCGTTCGGCTACGGTCTGAGCTATACCACCTTCCGGGTATCGCCGGTGACGCTGTCGGCCAAAACGATGCCGCGCAACGGCACGCTCAACGCCAGCGTCACGGTTACCAACACCGGCAAACGCGACGGTGCCACCGTGGTGCAGCTCTATCTTAACGATGAAGTGGCCAGCATCAGCCGTCCGGTGAAAGAGCTGAAAGGCTTTAAGCGTATTATGCTGAAGGCCGGTGAAACGCAGACGGTGACCTTCCCGATTGATGTGCAGGCGCTGATGTTCTGGAACGCGAAGATGCAGCAGGTGGCTGAACCGGGCAAATTCAGGGTGATGATTGGGCTGGATTCCGCCCGCACCAACAGCGCGGAATTTGACTATCTGTGAGGTGCACCCTCTGGCTGTTTGCGGCCAGAAGCGCAGTAGAACAAGTGGCTACTGCGGCTTTCTGAACGTCACGCCGTGCAGAACTCATCTTCAGGCACCCACTCGCTGGGTGCCGCCACAGGGGACGAAGGCTTCGTCCCCTTTTTTATCCAGAACCGCTAACCCGCAACCGCGATGTTTTTGCTGCGGGATAGCCTCCAGTCATGCCCTGTGCGGCCAGCGGCCCGGCGCTGGATGCGCGTGGCGGAAACCCGCCGTTTCCCGGCGGCACACCGGGCGATGCAGCCTGTTGGACAGCCAGCGTAAAATCTGCGGTTTGTGAGCAGGATCACCTCAAGAAAGCCATCGGCGCGCCGTTAATTCGATCAGGCAATTATGCCTTATTGAGTTTAACGAGGCTCTCCATGTTAAAAACTACCCAGGGCAGATTTACCCTCCTGATCATCAGCTTCTTCGTGTTGCTGCTGTTGATCACGGTAGTGGTGATAAAAATATTTGTAGCGCCTCAGCTCACGACCAGTGAGAGTCGGCTGGTGCGTTATGAAGTCGATACGATTGGCTCACGTATCACCGATATGATGAACCGTATTCAGGCGCAGCAGCGCAGCATTACCGAAACCGTAGCCGTGCTGGACAGCGACACCATTGATAAAGTTTTACCGGCGCTGGTTAACCAGTACCAGGACGTCAACGTCTTTGGTGGCGGTATCTGGCCTCTGCCAAAACTGCGTGACCCGGCAAAAGATAAATTCAGTACTTTCTTCGCGCGCGACAGCAGCAATACGTTGCAGGTCAACACCTTCTGGAACTCCGCCGAAGCGCCGAATTATTACGAACAGCCCTGGTATAAAGATGGTATGGCAGCGGCAAAAGGGCAGTGTGCCTGGGCGAAAGCCTATCAGGACGCCGCCAGCCCGCAGCCCCGTACCAACTGTGCAATGGGCATTTATCGCAATGGCAGCGCATGGGGCGTGGCGACCATCGACGTGACGCTGGGTTTCTTTAACCATCTGGCGAAAGAGATGAGCAGCGCGGTGCAGGGGCAGGTGCTGATTGTGGAAGCCGACGGGAAAGTGGTGGGGGATGCCAGCCTGGTGGATGCCACGCCAACCCTGCGTAATCTGAGCGAGCTTTCTGTGCCGATGGCCACGCCGCTGCGCGCCCTGTTAGGGCAGGCGGCATCAGGCCCGGTGCAAAGCAACTACGAAGGTAAAGACGGCGACCACACGCTGTTTGTTCAGCAAATCAGCGGCAGCCCCTGGTATATCGCCAGTGATGTGCCCACCGCGCTGTTGTCAAAACAGAGCAACGCTATCCTGACCCGGCTGGGGCTGGTGCAAATCCCGCTGGCAATTCTGCTGCTGCTGGTGGTGCTGGGCTCTGTGCGCGCAATGATGAAACGCCTCAGCGGACTGAATGACAACATTATCGCGCTCTCTTCCGGCGGTGCTGATTTAACCCGTCGTCTGCCTGCCAGCGGCAGCCCGGAATTTGACGCGGTGGCGCAGAGTTTTAACAACTTTATCAGTTACCTTCAGGGCCTGTTGCGTCAGGTGGGTGACAGTGCGCTGGCGATCACCTCGGCCTCGAAAGAAATTGCCAGTGGTAACCTCGATCTCTCTGCCCGTACCGAAGACCAGTCCAGTTCAATTGTGGAAACTGCCGCTTCAATGGAGCAGCTGACCGGCACCGTGCGGCAGAATGCGGATAACGCCACCCATGCAAACCAGCTGGCCGGAGACGCGTCCCGCGTGGCAGAGCGTGGCTCCAACGTGGTGAAACAGGTGGTTACCACCATGGGCGAAATCAATACCTCTTCACGCAAAGTGGTTGATATCATCGGCGTTATCGACAGCATTGCCTTCCAGACCAACATCCTTGCCCTTAACGCTGCGGTGGAAGCCGCCCGTGCGGGTGAACAGGGGCGTGGTTTTGCCGTGGTGGCTTCTGAAGTGCGTAACCTCGCTCAGCGTTCAGCAAACTCCGCCCGTGAGATTAAAAAGCTGATTGAAGAGTCGGTTGCCAATATCGACCACGGCAGCCTGTTGGTGCAGGAAGCGGGCAGCACCATGGATGAACTGATGAACGGCGTCAGCAGCGTGACCACGCTGATGGCCGAAATCATGTCAGCCAGCCGTGAACAAAGTATGGGCATCGATCAGATCAACACCGCCATCAACCAGCTCGACAGCAGCACCCAGCAGAACGCCTCGCTGGTGGAGCAGGTTTCTGCCGCCGCCCAGGCGATGGAAGAGCAGAGTGTTCAACTTGAGCGTGTAGTCAGCAGCTTTAAACTCTGACCTCCGGCCCGGCCTGCCAGCGGCAGGTCGGGCTGAATCTCCCCGCGGTGCTGTTTCAGCCTGCCGTTTTGTCACAAAATTGCACGAATTTTCCCGTCGGCCTGTTGCAGGATATGCCACACTATGCGGACGACGTTTAGAGGAGTCTGCATGTCTGCGATTGAAGTGGTTCTGGTTGATGGTAACGATCGTGCCATTGGCAGAATGGAAAAGCTCGAAGTGCACCAGAAAGGGTTACTGCATCGCGCCGTCACCGTTTATGTGTTCAATTCACGCCATCAGCTGTTATTGCAACAGCGCGCCACCGGTAAATACCACTGCGGCGGATTATGGAGTAATACCACCTGCGGTCATCCTTATCCCCATGAATCTGCTCAACATGCGGCAGAGCGTCGTTTGCGTGAGGAGATGGGGCTGCAAATCCCCCTCTGCCCGGTGTTTGAACTGAGCTATAACCTTAAGTTAAACAACGGCCTGACTGAACACGAATACGGTCATGTCTTTTTTGCCCACAGCGATGAGCAGCCTGTACCCAATCCTGAAGAAGCAGACGGGTGGCGCTGGTCGTCACTGGCGGAGATTCAACAGGAAACGGAACGGCATCCTGAGCGTTTTACGCCCTGGTTTTTATATACCTTCCCGCGTATCCCGGCGGAACTGCAACGTTTTACCGCACAGCGGCTGGCAGGCTGAGCGAAGGGAGCCTGGCGGCTGTTTTGTCTGGCCTGTACGTGGCCTTATTTTCCGGCCCCGGGGAGCCTAAGAGCGGATCAGAATGGTATAACCGGTAAGCATCACGCCGCCGATGCCGCCAAGGGCCATCATCAGGAAGAGAGAGATCACTGCTATTTTTTGCCAGTTCATGCCGTTGCCCGTTTAAGCTGAAGCGAAAAGAGCGCGAATTATAGCGCCATTGCTGATGCAGGGTTAAGCCTTTGCCGACTTTTTATTACCCTGCATCGTGCGCTTTGTTAAAAAACAGCGTGACGCGGGCCACTTCAATACCAAATTTTTTCATTGAGGTGACATTCATCAGGTGCTGAGCGTCCTGTTGAAAAATCCAGTCATCGAAATTGAGCGTGTGGCTGCCGGAGGCGGTTTTTACCGTCATGGTATAGCGCCAGTTAAAGGCGTTGCCTGCGGTTTTGCCGGTGGCCGTGCCGATAATATCCCCGGCGGTGCCGGTGTAGCTGCCATCGGCCTGTTTGCGGATCTGCCAGCGACGGGTCTGTTTTTCGCCATCGTCATAAACAAAGTGTTCGTCCAGCGTCAGCGTATCGCCGCTCACGGTGCCATGGATAGCAACCTCGAAACGGCGAATCTGTCTGCCCCGGTAATCCTGCACCATTCCCCAGGCGCGGGAGTCACCGCTGAACCAGCTGAAAATATCGATTTTTGGCAACGCCTGCTGATAATTTTCGACCTCCACACCGCAGCCGCTCAGCAGCAGACTGGCGGCCAGTAACAGGGATTTCCACATTATTCACCTCCGGTTAAGCCGCATTATTTCCGCGTGGCGGTCAGTTGCACCGTGCCTATGGTTTCCGCAAGAAACCCGGCTTCGCAATAGCATAAGTAAAACAGCCACATTCGGCGGAAATGCGCATCAAGACGTCCGTTCTGCAACGGGTGCCAGGCCGCCTCGAAGCGCTCCCGCCAGGCCTGTAAGGTGCGGGCATAGTCCGCTCCGATATCCAGGCGGCAGTGCAGCTCGAACCGGTTTTCGGCGAGGTTTTTTTCCAGCAGACTCAGCGCAGGAAGAAACCCACCGGGGAAGATATAGCGTTGGATAAAATCGACGTTGCGGGCATAGCTGGCATAGCGCGCCTCGCTGATGGTAATGGCCTGTAATGCCAGCCGTCCGCCAGGCTTCAGAAGCTGGTTGCAGCGGGCAAAGAACAACGGAATATAGTGCTGACCGACCGCTTCAATCATCTCTACCGACACCAGCTTGTCATACTGACCACGCAGATGGCGATAATCTTCCTTCAGGATTGTCACCCGCTCACTCAGCCCCGCCTCAGCGATACGTCGACAGCTGAAATCATACTGCTCCTGTGAAATGGTGGTGGTGGTGACGCGACAGCCATACTCCCGTGCGGCGAATTCTGCCAGCGCGCCCCAGCCGGTGCCGATTTCCAGCAAATGATCGTCACAGGTCAGCGCCAGCTGGTCGCATAAGCGGCGCATCTTCGCCTGCTGCGCCTGTTCCAGTGACATCTCTGGTTGTTGATACCAGGCGCTGGAGTAAAGCATCGACGGGTCGAGAAACGTGCGGTAAAAATCGTTACCCAAATCATAGTGCGCGGCGATATTACGCTGCGCCTGACGGACGCTGTTGTGACGCAACAGATGGCGGGTTTTATTTATCAACGCGGGTAGCAGGCTGAAGCGTGAACCCAGCTTATCGACCACGCTGATATTGGTTGCCAGCACCTGAATCACCGCCGTGAGGTCGGGCGAGTCCCAGTCACCATCCATAAAGGTTTCCGCTGCGGCGATGCTGCCACCGCCGAGGATCCGACGATAAACGCGGGAGTGATGCACGCTGACTTCAGCCTGTAACGTTGCCCCCGGTTCGCCAAAAAAACGGCTGCCGAGATGGGGATCGCGCAGATGCAGACCGGCTCCCTTAATGTGCTGTAGCAGCGAGAAAATTAACCGCCGCGAGGTGGATAACCGTTTGCCCGAATCGGCGCGAGAGGTGCAGGTGAGCTCAGGTGGATACATCAGTTATTTCTCCGATCCGGGATGGGGATAAACCGGTGCGCCTTTACGCCACAGTTTCCATGCCTGCCAGTAGATTGCCAGCGCATTGCGCAGGGTGATAAGTGGAAACCGCCAGAGATGATAACGCAGCGTTTTTCGGTTCAGCGGTTGATGGCGAAGATGCAGGGTGGCATCAAATGCTTTGCCCGCCCGATGATTTTCAATGTGCACTGACAGCGATTTTCCCGGTGCCGACAGCCGCCAGTGATAAAGCATATCCAGTGGGTTAAAGGGCGAGACGTGAAAGGTCTTCTGCGTGGTTTCACGCCCGTCAGGGTTAACCGCATAGGTGTGTCGTTCATTCCACGGCGTGTTACGCACTTCGGCCAGCATCCAGCGCAGCTGCTCCTGCTCATCATAGAGATAGTAAAAATTCACCGGATTAAACGAGCAGCCAAAATAGCGTAGCTGGGTCAGCAACATCACCCGCCCGGTCAGCCGTTCGCCGGTTAATTCGGCAATGCGCGCCTGTGCCTGCTCTCTGATATTGCCACCGCCCAGATAGTCAGCGGCGCAGAACGACGCCGCTGAAAATTTACCCTCGCGGATGCCGACGCTGCGTAACTTCGGCAGTTCGTCGGGGTCAATAAGCAGCATAAACAGGCGGTAGCTGAACTGATGTTCAACCGGCATAAAGCGGCGATGGCGGACATGACCGCGATAAAGTGCGCTGTTCACAGCAGGCCTGCCCGTTCCATTGCGGCAACCACATCAAGGCCACTGCGAATGCCATCTTCATGAAAACCGTTATAGCTCCAGGCACCACAGTACCAGCTACGATTTACGCCATTCAGCAACAGGCGGGATTGCTGGGTCAGCAGACTTTGCAGGCCAAACTGAGGATGGTGATAAACATAGCGGCCAAGGATTTTACCGGCATCGATCTGTTCTGCGGCATTCAGCGTGACGCAGAAGGTGACCGGCGCCTGCAGGCCCTGCAAGCGGTTCATATTGTAAGTCACCGTCGCCCCCCGGTGGTCATCCTCACGCTGTGCCGTATCCAGACGATAATTCCAGCTGGCCCAGGCGCGACGGTTTTCCGGCAACAGGCGGGTGTCAGTATGCAGCACCACTTCACTGGCGCTGTAAGGAACACCTGCCAGCATCTGCTGCTCTTCGGCAGTCGCGTCGCTGAGCAGGTTCAGCGTCTGGTCGCTGTGACAGGCGAAAATGACCTGGTCAAATGCCTCGCTGCCCGCCGCGCTGTGCAACGTCACCCCTTCAGCATGACGTTCAACCCGCAGCACCGGCGTATCGAGGTGGACGGTAAGCTGGTCACCGATCAACGCCATCAGCCTGCGGATATATTCACGTGAGCCGCCGGGGATAACGTACCATTGCGGGCGACGGGTTAAGTCGAGCAGACCGTGATGATTGAAAAAGTGCAGAAACAGGCTCAGCGGCATCTGGCGCACTTCACCGACTGAGCAGGACCAGATAGCCGCGCCCATCGGCAGAATATAGTGGCCGATAAAAAATGGGCTGAAATTCTCCTGTTGCAGGAAATTCTCCAGCGTATCCTGATGCCCGACTGTCTGCTGATGCGTCGTCAGCCACTGCTTACCACTGCGGTTGAAACGGACGATTTCGCTGAGAAATCGCCAGAAAGAGGGGCGTAGCAGGTTACGACGCTGGGCAAACAGGCTGCTGAGTGAATGACCGTTATACTCCAGCCCGCTGTGAAGATTACGTACGGAAAAACTCATCTCAGTGGGCTGACCTTCCAGCCCCAGCTCCGCCAGCAGTGCATTAAATTGCGGGTAGGTACGATCGTTAAAAACAATGAAGCCGGTATCAACCGCCCAGTGTTGACCATTTACTTCAACATCCACCGTCGCAGTGTGACCGCCCAGCGTTTTACCGGCTTCAAACAGGTGAACATCGGCCCGTGAGGCCAGTTTCCACGCACAGCTGAGCCCGGCAATACCACTGCCGATAATGGCTGTTTTCAACTTTTACCTCGCTATCTGTTGAGTAAGAAGACGTTGTAATGCATAGGGCAGCCGGGAAGTGACGCGCAGAATAATGGAGAACAGGCGCGGGAAGGCGAATTCTGCTTTACCTTTTGCCAGACCCCGACGGATGTAGCGCGAGGCCTGTTCGACGTTGACGATCATCGGCATGGCAAAATCGTTGCGTCGGGTCAGGGGCGTATCGACAAAACCGGGCAGCACCAGACTGATAGCAATTTGTCTGGCTTTCAGATCCTGTGCCAGACTGCGCGCAAAATAAGCCAGCGCCGCTTTGGATGCCCCATAGGCTTCGGCCCGCGGCAGAGGGACCAGGCAGGCGGTTGAACCGACCAGCGCCACACGACTGCCCGGTGCCAGCTGTGGCAGCAACGCATCAAGACAGTTAACCGGGCCGTTAAAATTGGCGTTCATTACCCGATGGACTTTCTCTGCTTCGACTTCGCCATCATTCAGGTATTCACAGGTTCCGGCACATAAGATGACCAGGTCGGCGCTTTTGCCGTCCAGTGCCTGGCGGGTTTGCGCAAGATCAGTGATGTCAAATTCACATAACCTGATGCTGCTGAACTTCTCATGCAGCGTCTCTAATTTGCTGGTGCTACGGCCGCAAGCCGTGACATGCCAGCCTTCGCTGGCATAATCCAGCGCCAGCTGATAGCCAATCCCGGAGCTTGCGCCGGTAATCAGAACGCGTTTCATGGTTGTAACCTCTTTTTGAGCTGCCTGATTACCGATCCCAGCACGGGAATTTTTTCATACAACATGGCCCCCATGTCGTAGTAGTCCCGCTGAAAAATGATTTTTTCATCGCGAAAGCGCAGGTGGCTGCTACCAGACAGATGCTGTTCACTACCGCGTTGCAGAGCCGGATGGGCATAGATCATTTGCCAGATCAGTAATGCAGTGCCGTTAAAAAGGTGGCATTCACTCACCTCAAACCGGCAGTAATGCAGGTTGTTAAGCAGGGAGGCGAAGTAGTTTTCCACCACGTGCAGACGGATGTGTTCAGCAACAGGATCGATAAGGCAGATATCGTCGTGATAAATCTCTGCCAGTTGGCTTAAATCGATTTTGTCCAGCTGCTGATAAAGGGTCACCAGTCTTTCTAACGTCGCCTGCTGAGTCATACTCCTCCTCAGTTGCCCTGAGAGGCTACCAGTAATCCCTGCTCCTGCCAGAGGCTTAGCTGCTCCTGCTGACGTCGGGTCAGTGGCTTGCCGGTAAAAAGAAAAACATGCTGGCCGGGAAAGAGGTCAGGCCGGGGGAGTTCCAGCGGTTCAGCCAGAACATCCATGCGCCACCCCTGCTGCGAAAGCCGCCAGGCTTCCAGCCAGATGCGCGTCCGGTCTTCTGCTCCCCAACCCATAATCAGTGCATCGTGACCGGCTTTCTTCCTGCATCCGGTTAAACAGAAGGCGACATAACCAATTAAAGCACCATCCAGTAAACTGCACATAGTTCTTGCGGTATTTTGATCCAGTCCCAGTCGCTGTCTTAGCGGAATGAAAACGCGGTCAATAAGCAGATCTACGGGGGTTTCTCGCCCCAGAGCCGCGATTCTGGCTCTCAGCTTAGCCGGTCTGGCCAGGCGAAGCAGGCTGATAAGCTCTTCCTGTGTCGCCGACCATTCATCATTTTCATTAATGATTTGGCCCTCAATCAGGGCTTTTACTTTCCCGACGGGAACACCGCTTTCAATCCAGCGCTTAATGTCCTCAATGCGCTGAATATCCTCATCGTCAAACTGACGGTGACCGCCTTCGGTACGCTGCGGTTTTAATAACCCGTAACGACGTTGCCACGCCCGAAGGGTGACCGGGTTAATTCCACAGCGTTCGGCAACGTCACCAATACTGTACAGTGCCATAAACGTCCTCTTTACTGACCTGACTGATTAAACCGTAGCGGACTTAGCCAGGTTGTACAACTATTATTTATCTGTACAAGTTAGCCGGGCTGCTTTTTTCCCTGTACATCCTGTCGTCAGGCGGGTTAATTTTTTTCGGAAAGTTATCATACCCACAAGTCTGAGGCGGAATAATGCGTGATGTGAGCTATCAATATCTGAACAGTGACGAGGCCGCAGCCGAGCTGCCCTCGCTGCTGCATGTCCTGAGTGGTTGCGTGGCAGAGGGTGCCAGCGTCGGCTTTATCAGCATCGATCAACAGCCGATGAAAAGGTTCTGGCAGGGGGTGGTTGCCAGCCTGACCGATGGGGATAAACAGTTGCTGGTTGCCCGGCATCATGGCCGTATCGTCGGCACGGTGATTCTGGTGCTGGGGATGATGCCTAACGGTGAACACCGGGCGGAAATTGCCAAATTGCTGGTGCATCCGGAAGCTCGTCGGCAGGGAATTGCCCGTGAGCTGTTACGCCAGGCAGAACGGCGGGCGGCAGAGGCAGGCAAAACCCTGCTGGTGCTGGATACACGCAGCGGAGACGTGGCAGAGCAGCTCTACCTGCGCGAAGGGTGGCAAATCAGCGGCAGAATACCTGACTTTGCGCTGTCGACCAGTGGAGAGCTGGAGGGCACCACGGTGATGTACAAAATGGCGGGCGGGCAGGCGGCGCGCTGATGCTGTAGCACGGTGAGGCTGGTTAGTGCGACGGCACCGATGCCGTAACGGCGGGCAATTGTCTGAAAAATATCCAGAAACCATTGCGTCAGCAGGGCATATTCCCTAAAGTTGCCGCACCAGAACAGGCCCTGACGGGTTTTCCCTGTGGTTTATTCTCTGGCTGTGGATCTGTTCCGGAGAGAAGCGGGTGAGCTTATTCCGCCCGGTTAAATGGACTCAATGATAAGGATATTGCACATGTTGAAGAGGCTTTCATCGGCAGCCGTGGCTGCCATTTTTTTGATGGGGACCGCACAGGCTGAAACACACTCTCTTTCCGCCGGATACGCTTATCAGGAAGTGAAGCATTTCAACCACTTCGCCGGTATCAACCTGAAATACCGCTACGAATTCACTGAACGCTACGGCCTGATCGGCTCCTTCAGTTTTGTCTCAGGCAGTGATGCATACGACGCGCTGAGCAGCACCGGCAACACGGTGAAAAACAATCTGCGGGTAAAAACCACCAGCTTACTGGTCGGGCCGACTTATCGCATCAACCGCCATGTCAGCCTGTACGCCCTGGCCGGGGTCAATAATGCGCAGGTCAGCTACTCTCCGCTTCGCGATCGTAGCGGTGCGCGCCTGTATGAGGGTGACGATACTCTCCACAGCCTGAAACACGCCACCGGCTTTGCCTGGGGCGGCGGTCTGCAAATTAATCCTACCCATTATCTGGTGCTCGATCTGGGCTACGAAGGCAGTCGTAAAAGTATTGAAGGCCGCAGATATACCATGAGCGGTTTCAACGTGGGGATGGGGTACGCTTTCTGAGCCAACGGCTGGCGGCAGCGGTAACCTGTTCGGCGCGCTGCCACCTTGCGTCACCCGTTATATTTCACGCCGGGTAAGATACAAAGCATCTCATAGAGCATATTCGCCGCCAGTTGCGAGGTGGTGCCACTGATATCATACGGCGGTGAGACTTCAACCAGATCGGCACCGATCAGATTCAGCCCACGGCAGCCACGCACGATCTCCAACCCCTGAACCGACGTCAGGCCGCCGACTTCCGGCGTGCCGGTCCCCGGTGCCCAGGCGGGGTCAAAGCTGTCAATATCATAAGAGAGATACACCGGCTGGCTGCCCATCCGCTGTCGCACCCTTGCCATCAACGGTGCTAACGACTGATACCAGCATTTTTCGGCTGGGATCAGCTCGAAGCCCTGATCAATGCCCCACTGAAAGTCCCCGGCGTCATAGCCCTGGGCACGCTGACCAATCTGCACCACGCGATTAACATCCAGCAAACCCTCTTCGACCGCACGGCGAAACGGAGTGCCGTGCGCGATTTTTTCCCCGAACATTTCATCATTGGTGTCGGTATGGGCATCCACATGAATCAATCCCAGCGGTCCATGTTTTTTCACCAACGCCCGCAACACCGGCAGCGTCAGCGTATGGTCGCCCCCCAGGGTGAGAGGGATCAGCGGAAAATCATTCAGACGGCTGTAGTAATCCTCAATAATCTGCACAGACTTATGCAGACTGTAAGGATTGATCGGCACATCCCCCAGATCGGCGACCTGGAGGGAATCAAAAGGCGCTGCGCCGGTCGCCATATTGTAAGGGCGGATCATCACCGAATCCGCACGAATCGCTCTGGGACCGTAACGCGTCCCGGCGCGCTGTGAGGTGCCGGTATCCAGCGGCACACCTATAAAAGCCGCGTCCAGACCGTGCGGATGTTCGACGGCGGGCAGGCGCATCATGGTGCCGCGCCCGGCAAAACGCGGCATCTCATTACCGCTTTGTGGCTGAAAAAAAACATCATCGCGCTGGTTATCTGTCATCTGACGTTCCGGATATCTGCTGAACAGAACCCATTGTCGGGCGGCAGCCGTCACAGAAAAATCATTGACAGCAAATAATCAGTTCAGAGATTACTTAACTGTCTTTTTTACCCCGAAGGAAAATGCCGTGAATGCTGGTCGTCTGCCCAACCTGAAACTTCTGACCATATTTACCACCGTGGTGCGCTGTCAGGGCTATTCCCGCGCCCAGCAGGCGCTGAACATGACCACCCCTGCTATCAGCGGCTATATGAGTGAACTGGAACATCAGCTGGGCTTCATTCTTTGTCAGCGTGGGCGCAGCGGATTTGCGCTGACGCCCAAAGGTGAGCAGTTTCTGCACTACTGTCACCAGTTACTGGCAACGCTGACAGACTTTGCCAGCCAGGTTGACGGCCTGAAGGCGGAGCAGGGTGGCGTATTTTCTGTTGGCGTGGTGGATTCGACCACCACCGACCGAGAGCTGGCATTAGCCGGGATAATCAGCCAGTTCAGCGAACGCTTTCCTGCTATCTATCTGAATCTCACGGTCAGCAGCCCGAACGAATTGCAACAGCAGGTGCTGGATAATCGGCTGGATCTGGCAATGGGTCACTTTCCGGTTAATGTCAGTAATCTGCTGAGCCTGCCGCTGCATGATGAGCAGCACTGGCTCTACTGTAGCAACCGCCACCCGCTGTATGCCGTAAGTGATGAAAAGATCGAAGACCTGGCGGATTGTGGATTTGTCACCCGCAGCTACTGGAATGCTGCGGAGCTGTCACGCCGTGGCTTTAAGGCCAGCGCCGCCTCGGTCGAAAGCATGGAGGCGCAGCTGATTCTGATCCTCTCCGGTCGTTATATCGGCTACCTGCCGGAGCATTATGCCCGCTGCTGGGTAGAACAGGGACAGCTGCGGACACTCTTGCCGCAGCAGTTCAGCTATCGGGCACCGTTTTCACTGATTTTTCGCCGTGGCCGCAGCCGCGAAACGCTGATCCGCGCCTTTCGTGACCAGGTTAAATTGCGAGCCGGGCCGAAGGAATAGTCGGAACTGGCTGACGCCGAAGAAATACTGTGTAAAAATACAGTCTGTTTTGGTGAAAAGTGGTTGTTATGGCGCTGAATACCGCGTTAAAAGCGCAAATTGCCGGATGGTACAAAGCCCTCCAGCAGCAGATCCCGGATTTTATCCCCCGCGCCCCGCAACGGCAGATGATTGCGGCGGTGGCCAGGACGCTGGCCGGAGAAGAGGGCCGTCATCTGGCGATTGAGGCACCCACCGGCGTGGGCAAAACCCTCTCCTATCTGATACCGGGTATTGCGGTCAGCCGCGAACAGGAAAAGCCGCTGGTGGTCAGCACCGCCAATGTGGCGTTACAGGATCAGATCTACAGTAAAGACCTGCCGCTGCTGAGGAAAATCATTCCCGATCTGCGCTTTACCGCTGCCTTTGGTCGTGGGCGCTATGTTTGCCCGCGCAATCTGTCGGCGCTGGCAACCGACGAGGAAAAACAGGGCGATTTGCTGCTGTTTCTGGATGATGCGATGACCGCCAGCAAGGATGAGCGGGCGCGGTGCACACAGCTGGAGAGCGAGCTGAAACGGTATCAGTGGGACGGCCTGCGCGATCACTGTGACGAGTCGATTGAGGATTCGCTCTGGCAGCGCCTCAGCACCGATAAGGCCAACTGTCTCGGCAGTAGCTGCCACTGGTTTCGCGAATGTCCGTTTTACGTGGCGCGGCGGGAAATTGAACAGGCGGATGTGGTGGTGGCTAATCATTCGCTGGTGATGGCGGCGCTGGAGACGGAATCGGTGCTGCCGCCGGCCAAAAATCTGCTGCTGGTGCTGGATGAGGGGCATCATCTGCCGGACGTGGCCCGTGATGCGCTGGAGATGAGTGGCGAAATCACGCCGGGCTGGTACGGCGTTCAGCTTGATCTGTTCTGTCGGCTGGTGGAGCAGTGTATGGCTCAGTTCCGGCCAAAAAGGCCTCCGGCGCTGAGCGTGCCGGAGCGGCTGAAAGGGCACTGCGATGAGCTGCGTGAGCAGTTGCAGCAGCTGTCGCAGATACTGGTGCAGTGGCTACCACCAGACAATCAGGAAGGGGAGTATCGTTTCGAGATGGGACGCCTGCCCGAAGAGGTGCAACAGTTGTGCGCCCGACTGTTCAGACTCAGCGATGGTCTGCGTGGGCTGGCGGAAGCCTTCGTCAACGATCTGAGCGACAAAACCGGGCAGTTTGACGTGGTCAGGCTGCATCGTGCGTTGTTGCAGATGAACCGTGCGCTGGGCTGGTTTGAAGCCAGCAGCAAGCTGTGGCGGCTGGCCGCGCTGGAACAGGCTTCCGGCGCGCCCGTCTCGAAATGGGCCACGCGGGATATCCGTGAGGGCAGTGCGCACCTCAGCTTTCACTGCGCCGGTATTCGCGTCAGTGAGCAGCTGGAAAAGCTGCTGTGGCGCAAAATTCCCCATGTGGTACTGACTTCCGCCACCCTGCGTTCTTTAAGCAGCTTCCAGCGTTTGCAGGAGCTGTCCGGACTGAGTGAGAAAGCGGACGATCGCTTTGTGGCGCTGGATTCACCCTTTAATCACATTGAACAGGGCAGGCTGATTATTCCGCAGATGCGCTATGAACCGGCGCTGGCCAGTGAAAGCGAGCATCTGGCGGAGATGGCGCATTTTTTTCGCCAGCAGATTAAACAGGCTGAGCACAAAGGCATTCTGGTGCTGTTTGCCAGTGGCCGGGCGATGCAGCAGTTTATTGCTTATCTGCCCGAACTGCGGCTGATGATGCTGGTGCAGGGGGACAAACCCCGTCCGGCATTGATCGCCCTGCACCGCAAGACGGTGGAACAGGGTAAAACCAGTATTCTGATTGGCCTGCAATCTTTTGCCGAGGGGCTGGATTTAAAAGGTGAACTGCTGTCGCAGGTGCATATTCATAAAATTGCATTTCCTCCCGTGGACAGCCCGGTTATTTTGACCGAAGGTGAGTGGCTGAAAAGCCTGAAGCGCTATCCGTTTGAGGTACAGAGCCTGCCCAGCGCATCCTTCAACCTGATCCAGCAGGTGGGCAGGCTGATCCGCAGCCATGAATGCTACGGTGAAATTGTGATTTATGACCGGCGGCTACTGAGTAAGCGTTACGGTGCCAGGCTGCTGGGAGCACTGCCGGTGTTTCCGATTGAGCAGCCGCCGGTGCCGGAGGGTGAACTGCCGAAAGTAACAACCGCTCCCGCAGAGATGAAGATAAACCGACGCCGACGTCGCTGAACTGCCCGGGTTCACACCACTGACAGCCAGGGCCAGTATCCGTGGCCGCCAATTTTCTGACTGAGTAAGGTTATGGAATACAAAAAAATCATCAAAGAAGTGGGGCGCGGTAAAAATCACGCCCGCGATCTCGATTTTACCACCGCATATCAGCTCTATTGCCGCCTGCTGGACGGCGAGGTGCCGGATCTTGAGTTGGGCAGCATCCTGATTGCCCTGCGCATCAAAGGCGAAGGCGAAGAGGAGATGCCGGGATTTTATCAGGCGATGCAGGAGCGGGTGCTGAAGCTGACGCCGCCTGCCGGTCTGCCGATGCCGGTGGTGATCCCCAGTTATAACGGCGCACGTAAGCAGGGCAACCTGACGCCCCTGCTGGCGCTGCTGCTCAATGCCGCCGGCTTTCCGGTGGTGGTTCACGGCGTCAGTGACGATCCGACACGGGTCACCAGCGAAGCCATCTTCGCCGCGCTGGATATGCCGCCGGTCACCACCGCCGCCGAAGCGCAGGCCAGGCTCGGGCAGGGTAAAGCGGTATTTATGCCGGTCGGGGCGCTCTGCCCGCCACTGGAAAAACAGCTGGCGCTGCGCTGGCGGATGGGGGTGCGTAACAGCGCCCACACGCTGGCTAAATTGCTGACGCCTTTTGCAGAACAGGCCGCGTTGCGTCTCTCCAGCGTCTCCCATCCGGAATATATTCCCCGCGTGGGGAAATTCTTCCAGACCATTGCCGGGCGTGCGCTGTTGCTGAATGGTACAGAAGGGGAAGTCTACGCCAGCCCGCTGCGTTGCCCGTCCATCAGCCTGATTGCCGGTGCCGAGCCTCAACTGTTACTGCCCCGTCAGCAGGCGTTCGATATTCCTCACGACGGGTTGCCGCAGGCAAAAGATGCCGTTACCACGGCCGAATGGATCGCCCGCTGCCTGCGACGTGAAGTCGCTGTTCCGCAGTCGCTACGTCTGCAGATAGCCTGTTGCTATGTGGCAACCGGACGGGCAGCCACCGTCGATGAGGGGCTGATGCTGCTGGAGAAGCTGGGGTACTGAACGATGGCCTCGGTCAGCGCCGGAAAGCATTTCGGGCGCTGAAGCGTTGTCTGAAACTGCCCGGTTGTTGTGTGCGGGTCTGTGGCTCAGCCGGGCAGGATAAGGCGGTGCTGGTGAGCCATCATTTTCACGCACTCTCCCCGCCGCTCTGGGTGACATTCAGCGATTCACCGGTGGCCCAGAACTGTCCGCCTGCCACATAATGCAGGCTGCGAAGCGACGGGTCGGCGCTGTCGAAATGCCAGTGACCGTCGCGGAATACGCGGGTGTCTGCCCAGGCCCCGGTCACTTCGCCAATAAACAGATCGTGTGCCTGCTGATTGTGCGGTTCGGCTATCAGTCGGCAGGCCAGCCATGCTGTACAACCACGGACGAAGGGCAGATCAAAACCGTCAAAACTGAACAGTTCCACGCCGCATGTCGCCAGTTTGTCCGGCTCGGTAAACAGGCTGCGGGTGCCAACGGCGTGGGTCAGTTTAATCTGTGCCACACAGGGAACCTGAATGACAAAGGTTCCGCTGGCTTCAACCAGCTGGCGGGTTCTGGCGATTTTATCAATCACCACGGTGAGTTTTGGCGGCGAAAAGTCCAGCCCGCAAGCCCAGGCCGCCGCCATCACGTCGTCACAGCCATGATGTCGCGCAGACAGCAGGATCGTCGGGCCGTGATTGATTAAACGATAAGCTTTATCCAGTTCAACCGGTGCAATGGTGTCCATTGATGTTTCCTTACTGAGGGTTTCGTCGCGCTTTTATGCTGTATCGTGCCGGGCCCTGTCAACCGGAAGGCGTCGTTCAGCCAGCGTGGTCCACAGGGTGACACCCTCAGCGATGATTTGGTCGTTAAAATCATAGTGGGCATTGTGCAGCGGCCTGGAGGGGGTTGGCCCATCGGCACCGATCCAGAAGTAGGCTCCCGGACAGGCTTCCAGCATACAGGCAAAGTCTTCCGAGGCCATCGAGGGGTTAATCTCCCAGTGCACCTGCTCTGCGGGCAGCAGTGACAGCGCGCAGTCACGCACTTTTTCCGCTTCGGCGGCGTGATTACAGGTGACAGGATAATCGGTCAGCCAGCTGATGCGACCGGCAATACCCAGCGGGGCGGTCAGGGTAGTGACAAACTCTTCGATCATCCTGCGCACGTTTTGCCGCACTTCGCTTTGCAGGCAGCGCAGGGTGCCGCGCAGTACCACCTCCTCCGGGATGACATTAATTGCATCACCCGCGTTGATTTGCGTGATGCTCACCACCGCCGACGCCAGCGGTGACAGGCGGCGCGCAGGAATGGTTTGCAGTGCCAGAATCAACTGGGCGGCAGCCACAATCGGATCGGCACCGTTTTCCGGCATCGCCGCATGGCAGCTTTTTCCTTGCAGCGTAATGGAAAAGGCATCAAGCGAGGCCATCATCGCACCGCTGTTGACCGCCAGATGTCCCACCGGCAGCCCCGGCCAGTTGTGCATTCCGTAAATAGCCGCCATTGGAAAGCGTTCAAACAGTCCGTCGGCCACCATTTTGCGTGCGCCGCCAAGGTTCTCCTCGGCGGGCTGAAAGACAAAATGGAGGGTGCCGCTGAAGTTGCGGGTGGTGCTGAGGTGACGCGCCGCTGCCAGCAGCATCGCCGTGTGACCATCGTGACCACAGGCGTGCATCACCCCGGCGCGGGTGGAACGCCAGGGCGCATCGCCCAGTTCGCTGAGGGGCAGGGCATCCATATCGGCACGAAAGCCAATGGCGTCGCCGGGGCCGTTTTCCAGCGTACCCACCACGCCCGTGCCGGCCAGGCCGGTGTGAACCTGAAGTCCGAAGGTTTGCAGCAGTTCCGCCACCCGGCGTGAGGTGATATGTTCCTGGTAGCCCAGTTCCGGTGTGGCGTGAAACGCTCTGCGCCAGCCGATGGCCTCTTCAATCAGCGATGCGGGAATAGTCATATCCTCTCCTTTTCAGGTGACCGTTTCTGGCAACGGGCTGACTTAAAGTAGCATAAAAAGGCAGGAGGATGGGGGATGACACGCCGGACCGGCCGCAACAGGCCAGTCCGTCATCGTCAGTCAATCATGGGCAGATTAAGCTGATGCCGGATAGCGCACTGTTGCGCCAGTTCGTAGCCTGCATCAGCATGGCGCATCACGCCGGTTGCCGGATCGTTCCATAACACCCGTTGCAGACGCTGGTCAGCTTCCCGACTGCCATCGCAGACAATCACCATCCCGGCATGTTGTGAGAAGCCCATCCCCACGCCGCCGCCATGATGCAGGCTGACCCAACTGGCCCCCCCGGCGGTGTTCAGCAGAGCATTGAGCAGCGGCCAGTCGGAAACGGCATCAGAACCATCCTGCATGGCTTCTGTTTCGCGGTTTGGCGATGCCACCGAACCACAATCCAGATGATCGCGACCAATCACCACCGGAGCTTTCAGTTCGCCATTGCGCACCATTTCATTAAACGCCAGCCCGGCAAGATGACGCTCACCCAGGCCCAGCCAGCAGATACGGGCGGGCAGCCCCTGAAAGGCGATGCGCTCCTGCGCCATATCCAGCCAGCGGTGCAGATTTTTATTATCCGGGAACAGCTGTTTCAGTCTGGCATCGGTTTTAAAGATATCCTGCGGGTCACCGGAGAGCGCCACCCAGCGGAACGGGCCCTTGCCTTCACAGAACAGCGGGCGAATGTAGGCGGGGACAAAACCGGGGAAGTCAAAGGCGTTTTTCACCCCTTCATCCAGCGCCACCTGACGGATGTTGTTGCCATAATCAACGGTGGGGATGCCCATATGATAAAAATCGAGCATCGCCTGCACGTGAACCGCCATCGACGCCCGTGCGGCTTTTTCCACCGATTTGGGATGCTGCTGGCGCGCGTCATGCCACTGTTCCAGGCTCCAGCCCGCGGGCAGATAACCGTTGAGCGGGTCATGAGCCGAAGTCTGGTCGGTGACGATATCCGGCTTCATGCCACCTTTGCGGGCGCGTTCAACCAGTTCCGGCAGGATCTCTGCCGCGTTGCCCAACAGACCGACAGAAATGGCCTGTTGTTCCTGATTCGCCCGGGTAATCATCGCCAGCGCTTCATCAAGGCTATGCGCCTTATAGTCGAGGTAGCGGGTGCGCAGTCGAAAATCAATGCGCGATTCCTAACACTCAACCGCCAGCACCGATGCGCCCGCCAGCACGCCCGCCAGCGGCTGCGCACCGCCCATTCCGCCCAGTCCGGCAGTGAGGATCCATTTGCCGCGCAGGTCACCGTTATAATGCTGGCGGCCCGCCTCGACGAAGGTTTCCCAGGTGCCCTGCACAATGCCCTGCGCACCAATGTAGATCCAGGAACCGGCGGTCATCTGGCCGTACATCATCAGACCGGCTTTATCCAGCTGGTTAAAATGGTCCCAGTTGGCCCAGTGGGGCACCAGGTTGGAGTTGGCGATTAATACGCGTGGGGCATCGGCATGGGTGCGAAACACGCCGACCGGCTTGCCGGACTGCACCAGCAGGGTTTCGTCCGGTTGCAGCAGCTGCAATGTGCGCAGGATCTGCTCAAAGCAGGGCCAGTTGCGGGCTGCTTTGCCGATGCCACCGTAGACCACCAGATCGTCCGGGCGCTCGGCCACATCGGGATCGAGGTTGTTCTGGATCATGCGAAAGGCGGCCTCAATCAACCAGTTGGCACAGTGCAACTGATTGCCATGCGGCGCACGGATCACGCGGGCCACGGCGTTGCTTAATCTCTCACTCATCATTGATTCCTCAGGGTAGCGGAAGCGAGCGCCCGGCTGGGCAGCAGTGCCGCAACCGGAGCAGGCCAGCTGTCGCCGCTGGCCCATAAACGCATCTGTTCAATATCGGGTGCCATCAGGCGATCCTTTGCAAGAAATGCCACGCGCTGGCGCAGGGCGGCCAGTTCGCGTTCAAGAGGGGCTGAACTCTGTAGCGGGCGATGGAATTCAATGCCCTGAGCGGCAGCCATTGCTTCAATGCCCACCACCGCCGCAGTGTTAAAACACATAGAGCCCAGCCGACGTGCGGCCCAGGTCGCCATCGATACGTGATCTTCCTGATTGGCCGAGGTCGGCAGGCTGTCAACGCTGCCCGGATGGGCCAGTGATTTGTTCTCGGAGGCCAGCGCGGCGGCCGTCACCTGGGCGATCATAAACCCGGAGTTGACGCCGCCATCGTTGACCAGAAAGGGCGGCAGGCCGGAGAGCGCACTGTCCAGCAGCAGGGCCATGCGCCGTTCAGAGATGGCCCCGATTTCGGCCACCGCCAGGGCGATAATATCGGCGGCAAACGCCACCGGCTCGGCGTGGAAGTTGCCGCCGGAAATCACCTCACCGCTGTCACTGAACACCAGTGGATTATCTGAAGCGGCATTGGCTTCAATTTGCAGAATGCGGGCGGCGTGGCTGAGGTTATCGAGGCAGGCGCCCATCACCTGTGGCACACAGCGCACGGAGTAGGGATCCTGTACGCGCCCACACTCCGCATGAGAGTGGAGAATCTCGCTGCCATCCAGCAAGGTGCTGACCGCCGCCGCCACCGCGATTTGTCCCTGTTGACCACGGGCTTCATGAATACGTCTGTCGAACGGTTTAATCGAGCCTTTTATCGCTTCCAGCGACAGCGCACCCGCCACCAGCCCGGCCGCAAACACATTTTCGGCTTCAAACAGGCCGCGCAGCGCCAGTGCGGTGGAAACCTGGGTGCCGTTCAGCAGCGCCAGTCCCTCTTTCGGGGACAGTACGAAAGGCTGCAACCCGGCCAGCGCCAGCCCCTCGACGGCCGGGATCAGTTTGCCCGCCACCCGGACCTCGCCTTCGCCCAGCAGCATCAGCGAGAGATGCGCCAGCGGCGCGAGATCGCCCGATGCCCCTACCGAGCCTTTCTCCGGAATACAGGGCATGACTCCGGCATTAAACAGGGCCAACAAGGCCTCAATCAGTTCGATACGCACGCCGGAGTGACCCCTGGCCAGACTGATAATTTTGCAGGCCATAATCACCCGAACCACATCATCGGGCAGCAGTTCGCCAATCCCCACGCTGTGAGACAGTACCAGGTTGCGTTGCAGCTCCGCCAGACGCTGTGCCGGAATAGTGGTCTGCGCCAGCTTGCCAAAGCCGGTGTTGATGCCGTAGGTCACTTTTCCTGCGTTGACGATAGCGTCCACCGTCCTGCGGGCGGCATCTGTACGCGCAAGGGCATCCTCATCAAGTGACAGGCGCACGTTGCCCTGCCAGATGCGTTTCAGTGTGGTCAGCCCGACTTCACCTGGTGCCAGCTGACAATTATGTGGGGTGACTGACATGGTATACTCCTGTATAGACAAGTTCTTTTGCGCCTGTCCCCTGAGGATCAGCGGCAATGGGTTATTGAAAAAAACAGAGCATGTTTCGCAGTGAACCAGATATGTATAATCTTGTCTATACAATTCGGCGTGCTGACTACAGATGTCTATACATTTAAGCTTCCGCTCGCTACACTGCCGCCATAATTTTCAGTAAGGATACCGTGATGGCCGCACAGACTGCCGTTTCACAACTCTCCGCTGCCATGAGCGATCAGCCAGCGCCCATCTATCAACGGGTCAAACAGGCAATTATCAGTCAGATTGCGGAAGGCGTCTGGCAGCCGAATCAGCGCGTCCCTTCCGAAAGTGAGCTGGTCGCTGAACTGGGCGTCAGCCGGATGACGATTAACCGGGCGTTGCGCGAACTGACCAGCGAGGGCTACCTGATCCGGATGCAGGGCGTTGGCACTTTTGTCGCCGAGTCGAAAGGCTATACCGCGATGCTTGAGGTCCACAATATTGCGGAAGAGATTGCGCAGCGTGGGCATCGCCACCGCTGTGAGATTGCTGCGTTGGGTGAGATTCGCTGCGATGCAGAGCAGGCGGCCTTACTGGGGTTGTCCCTGGGCAGTGCGGCGTTTCATTCGCTGATTGTTCATTATGAAAACGACCTGCCAGTGCAGCTGGAAGACCGCCTGGTCAATCCGCAGGCGGCCCCCGATTATCTGCGTCAGGATTATCTTCAACAGACGCCTTACATCTATCTGATGCGCGTCGCCCCACTCACGGCCGGTGAGCATATCGTGGAAGCGGTATTGCCGGATGCTCAGCAGTGCAGCCTGCTGGCGCTGGACGCCACCGAGCCCTGCCTGCTTATCCATCGTCAGACCTGGAGCGAAGCAAAGGTGGTCACCGCCGCCCGGCTGCTCTATCCCGGCTCCAGATACAAGCTGCTCGGCAGATTTAAAGGGCACGGCTGAAAGGCCGGTCGGCGGTTTGCCCGCGGCCTGAGACGGCTTCAGCTGGCAACAATCTCTGCCAGCAGCAGCAGGGCTCCGTCGCTCGCCGGGTGCAGCCAAAGATCTTTATTGCTGGCAAACAACCCATTATCGTCCGGCTGCCACCAGACGCCCTGGCCCTGGTGGAGCAAACGATCACCCGCCTGCCACGTCCCGGAAAGCACATACACCAGCCCATCGCCAGAAGGCTCAGGCGTGAAAGCCTCGCTCATCCGCCTGACCTGCGCCTGATGGGTTGCCCGGCGGACCATCAGGTTGAAGTCGGTGCTGGTGCCTGCGGTCAGTTTTGCCTTTATCGACTCTTCACCAGCAAAAGCCCAGGGCTGATACTGGCGCAGTATCAGACTGTGAGCCGTGTCGCTGTGCAATGCGATACCGTCACCGGTTAACAGCACAATCACCCGGTCAATACCTGGCCAGAATGAAAAGTCTCCGTCGGCGGTGATGGTCGCAACACTGGCCCGCCAGCTGAAGTTTTCCGCATCAGGCGGAATGCGGATAATCTCCCGCGTTTCACCTCCGCCGTTACGCCAGCGGCTGAGCGGTAACGTCTGAGTGTCAAAGAAATGGATCATTTCAGCGCCTCCAGCACCTGGCGGAAAGCCGTTGCAATCTGCTGCTGTCGTGGATGTTGTCCCTGGCAGATCACCGCGTTGCCCGCGACATACACATCCTGGATCTGACCTCGATGCCCGGCAAACAGCCAGCGGCTGAGCAGCGCGCTGTCATCGGTGCCCCCCAGCAGCGCATCGTCAGCCAGCACCAGCCAGTCGGCGCGGTAACCCGGTGCCAGACATCCCATCTTCACGCCGCAGGCCTGCGCACCACCTGCCAGTGCCTGCTGATAAAGCAGGTCCCCCGTCGCGGTATGCTGTTGTGAGGTCAGGCGATTACGTCGACGATCCCGCAGACGTTGACCATATTCCAGCCAGCGCAGCTCCTCCACCACATCCAGCGAGACATGGCTGTCAGACCCGATGCCCCAGCGTCCTCCCTGGCTGATATAGTCCGTGGCCGGGAAAATTCCGTCCCCCAGATTGGCTTCGGTGGTTGGGCAAAGTCCGGCTACCGCCTGGCTGGCAGCCAGACGGGAAATTTCCTCTTTATCGAGATGCGTGGCATGGATCAGGCACCAGCGGGCATCAGGATGAAAGCGATTAAACAACCAGCTTACCGGCCGTTCACCGCTCCAGGCCAGACAGTCACTCACCTCTTTTTCCTGCTCGGCAACGTGAATGTGCACGGGCAGATCGGTGGGGCTGGCGGCCAGCACCTCACGCATCTGCACTTCACTGACCGCCCGCAGCGAATGGAAACAGATCCCGCGCTGATGCAGTGGCTTACCGGCAATCAGCTGTTGCAGACGTTGCTGTTGTTGCAGATAGCGGTCGCTGTCCTGGATAAAACGTTGCTGTGCAGGCTGCGGCGGTTGTGCACCAAATCCGGCATAGCTGTAAAGCACCGGCAGCAGGGTCTGTCCGATTCCGGCCTGCTCAGCGGCGGCAGTCAGCGCCGTCAGCATCTCATCAGCCGGGTAAGGCTGGCCGTGCGGGTCATGGTGCAGATAGTGAAACTCAGCCACCTGGGTGTAACCGCCTTTCAGCATCTCCACGTAGAGGTGGCTGGCGATGATGCCAACCTGCTCCGGCGTCAGGCGTGCCACTATGCGATACATCAGGTCGCGCCAGCTCCAGAAGCTGTCCTGCGGGTCAGCCGCCACTTCAGCCAGCCCGGCCATCACTCGCTGGAAAGCATGAGAGTGCAGATTTGCCATTGCCGGGATCACCGTGCCATGCAGGTATTGCGCGTTTCCGGCTGAGGCGTTGGGGGTCAGCTTGTGCAGGCTGCCGTCGGCGTTAACCTCAATCAATACGTGACGATGCCAGCCATCGGCCAGCAGGGCGCGGGGCGCAAAAAAGTGACTCATGGTGGTTGTTTCCCGGATAATGTGCTTGTATATACATATACATACTTATAGGTCAGCAGTAAAGCCGGGAGAGACAATGAGCGAAGAACTTCGCTGTGACCACCTGTGGTATGGCGCGGATATTGTCACCATGCAGGGCGGGAAATACAGCATCATCAACGACGGCGCGCTGGCCGTTTCCGGCGATAAGATCGTCTGGATTGGGCCGCGAGAGGGCGCAAAGCAGATTAAAGCCGAAGTCCGTAGCCGTTTTGATGGCGGGATCATCACGCCGGGGCTGGTCGATTGCCACACTCACCTGGTATTTGGCGGCGACCGTAGCGATGAGTTTGAGCAGCGTCTCAATGGCGTGAGTTACAGTGACATTGCGGCACGGGGTGGCGGTATTCTTTCGACAGTCGATGCCACCCGACGCGCCAGTCTGGAGCAACTGGTCAGCAGCGCGGCCTGGCGACTGGAGCATCTGCTGGCAGAGGGCGTGACCACCGTGGAAATTAAATCCGGTTACGGTCTGGATCAGCAGACGGAGCTGCGGATGTTGCGGGCGATCCGTCAGCTGGAACAGCAGGTCCCGGCGCAGCTGCGCGCCACCTGTCTGGCTGCTCACGCCATCCCCCCCGAGTTTCTCCGCGATCCGGACGGCTGGATCACCCTGATTTGTGAGCAGCTGCTGCCGCAGGTGGCGCAACAGCAGCTGGCCGATGCGGTGGATGCATTCTGTGAGCATCTGGCGTTTTCACCGTCACAGGTGGAACGGGTGTTTGACGCCGCCAGGCGTCTGGGACTGCCGGTCAAACTGCATGCTGAACAGCTCTCATCACTCGGAGGCAGTGCGCTGGCGGCGGGATTTAATGCGCTTTCCGCCGATCATCTGGAATACGCCACCGAGAGTGATGTGGCGGCAATGGCAGCCAGCGGCACGGTGGCGGTGTTGCTGCCCGGCGCATTTTATCTGCTGCGCGAACGGCAGCGCCCGCCGATCGAACTGTTTCGCCGCTATGGTGTACCCATGGCGCTGGGCAGTGATGCCAATCCCGGTACGTCTCCTGCGCTGTCGCTCAGGTTGATGCTGAATATGGCCTGTACTCTGTTCGGTATCACCCCGGAAGAAGCACTGGCAGGGGTCACCCTGCACGGTGCCAGAGCGCTTGGGCTGGCAACGACGCACGGGTCGCTGGAGGTGGGAAAATTTGCCGACTTTGTTCACTGGCCGCTGCAACGTCCGGCAGAACTGGCTTACTGGCTGGGAGGGCAGCTGCCCTGTCAGGTGGTGTTCAGGGGAGAAAGAGTGCGATGAAACCGTATGAATTTATCCAGGGAAGATTACCCCTGCTGATCAGTATTCCTCACGCCGGTACGGCGTTGACCGATGAAGTGGCACAGGGGCTGAGTGCAGCTGCGCAGGGCCTGCCGGATACCGACTGGCATTTGCCACAGCTGTACGATTTTGTGTATGAAATGGGTGCCAGCGTGCTGGTGGCAAACTATTCCCGCCTGGTTATCGACCTGAACCGTCCGGCAGACAATGCTGCGCTCTACACCACCGCCACCACCGGGCTTTATCCGGAAACCCTGTTCGATGGCACGCCTACCTTCAGGCCCGCCATGGCCCCGACGGCGGCTCAGCGTCAGGGGTATCTGGAAAATATCTGGACACCGTATCATCACAAAATCGGTGAGGAACTCAGGCGCATCAGACAACAGTTTGGCTATGCGCTGCTGTTTGATGCGCACTCTATCGCCTCCGTCATCCCCCGGTTGTTCGACGGCAGGTTGCCGGATCTGAACCTTGGCACCAACGGTGGGCTGAGCTGTGATCCGCGCTTCACTGCCAGACTGGAAGATCTGTTTGCCGCCCAGTCAGCGTTCAGCTGGGTGGTGAATGGTCGCTTTAAGGGCGGCCACATCACCCGAGCATGGGGCAGGCCCGCAGAGAATATTCATGCGTTACAACTTGAGCTGGCCCAACTGAACTATATGAATGAACTGCCGCCATATGCCTGGCAGCAGCAGCAGGCCGTCAGATTGCAGCCGGTGCTGAAGAGCATTATCGACGCCTTGCTCCGGCCCTGACCGGCCAGGTCAGAGGCGTGAGTCTGGCAGCAAGAGACTGGCTATTTCCTGCCAGTTATTCACCCGTTTGTAGCCCGTCACATGCTGGTTATGTGGTGCAGAGTAAAGGATGCCCTCGCCACAAAAATTCTCAAAATTGAAGGCGTTGTCATCAATCATATAGTCGGCACGGATAATACTTTTATCGCCACAGAAAACAATATGGCTGGGTTTTATCGCCGGAAAGTGCTGCTTTAACCACTGAAATTTCGCGTTGAACGAGCTGGGCATTGCCATGGCGGCAGTGGTGATAAACACCTCATAGTGCTGGCTCAGGGCGGCGATCACCTGCTGACTGTCAGCAATCACCTCCAGATCGGCAAAAAAATCGGCATCGCTGAGCAGCAGCATAATCTGTTGCAGGAGTTCCGGTTTTTCCCGGTGCAGGCTGAACAGATTGAGATCCTGGAGGCTGAGGGGGGTGGCAAAATGCTGGTTAACTGTCCGTACCATTTTGGGATGAAAATCGGCAATAACCTCATCCATGTCGATGGCTATTCTTTTCATTGATCGCTCCATGACGGTAAAAAAGAGTGCGCATCATAGCAAAAAGCAGCGGCGATGATGGCATCAGGCTCAGGATTTTCGCGCATCGGGGCGGAGCAGATCAAAGCGCAAATCCTCGCTGATACCGTAGTAAGCCGTTGGCCCGCCAGCGCGCAGAATGGGCCGGGCTTTTGCCGTCTGGTAGACGCCATCCTCCAGCAGGCTGCTGTCGATATGTACCGCCACCACTTCTCCCAGTACCAGCCACTGATCCAACTGGTTGCCCGCTGCATCCTGCAACTGAATCAGCTGAGTGAGCCTGCACTCGAAATTCACCGGACTTTCGGCCACCATGCTGACGTTGACCAGTCGAGCGGGCAGGGCGCTGACACCAGCCAGCATAAACTCATCCTCACCCGGTGGCACCGTTGCGGAGCTTTCGTTCATCGCCACGGCCAGATCGCGCGTTGCCAGGTTCCAGACGAATTCACCCGTCTGGTGGATATTCGCCACGCTGTCTTTCCAGCCCTGGCTGGCAAAACCGATTACCGGCGGCTGATAATTAAAACAGTTAAAAAAACTGTAGGGTGCAAGATTGCGTTCACCCTGGCTGCTTTGTGAACTGATCCAGCCTATCGGCCGGGGGCCAATGATGGCGTTGAGTGGATCGTGTGGCAGACCGTGGCCAAGCCGGGGTTGATAATAGTGGCGGGAACGGGTCATCAGAACTCCCTGGTTACTATGTTTACCCCTCAGCGTGACGGGGCGGAAATAAGCGACAATGGTTTACGATTGCCGTGGCAGCAGGTATCTTACGCGCCTTCAGACAAGAGAGCCGCCCATGAAAAACACCGCCGAAAAGAACCCACTGCATCCCCGCAATCGTCATCGGGGCCGCTATGACTTTGCTGCACTTATCGCCACGCATCCTGCGCTGGCAGAGTTTGTGGCAGTGAATCAGTATGGCGATGAATCGGTGGATTTTGCCAATCCGGCAGCGGTCAGGATGCTGAATCAGGCGCTGTTGCACCATTTTTACCAGATTGCGCACTGGACAATTCCGGCTGGTTTTCTCTGTCCGCCGATACCCGGTCGGGCTGATTATCTGCACTATCTGGCGGATTTACTGGCGGAAGATAACAAAGCCGTGCCACCGCGCAATATTAATGTGCTGGATATTGGCTGCGGGGCCAACTGCATCTATCCGCTGATTGGTCAGAATGAGTATGGCTGGCGTTTCACCGGCAGTGAAGTCAATGAAGAGGCGATGCGATCCGCCAGTGCGATTGTTGCTGCTAATGCAGGTCTGAACCGGACGGTGCGCCTGCGCAGGCAGAAAGATCCCCAGGCAATTTTTAACGGCATCATTCACAAGAACGATTATTATCAGGCGGTGATTTGCAATCCCCCTTTTCACGCCTCTGCCGATGAGGCACAGCAGGGCAGCCGGCGTAAGGTGCGCAACCTCGGGCTCGACAGCCGTGCGCCGCTTAATTTTGGCGGTCAACAGGCTGAACTCTGGTGTGACGGGGGTGAAAAGGCGTTTATCAGCCGGATGATTACCGAAAGCGTTCTTTTTGCCCGTCAGTGCATCTGGTTTACCTCGCTGGTCTCGCGCAAAGAAAACCTGCCGGAAATATGGCGGGCGCTGGAACAGGTGGGGGCCACGGCGGTACGCACGATTAATATGGCCCAGGGGCAGAAGCAAAGTCGCTTTGTCGCCTGGACCTTCCAGGAAAAACCGCAGCGGGAGCGGCTGATGTCCCGCGTTTAATCGGGAAGAAAAGTGACGGGAGCGGGGCAGCCCGTCAACTTTTCTCAGCGGTCATTTTCTTAGGATACGTGTTGCAAAAACTCACGAAGTCGCGGGCTGGGAGGGTTATCAATCAGCTGGTCCGGATGGCCATCTTCAGCAATATGCCCCTTATCGATAAAGATCAGCCTTGAGGCGACTTTTTTCGCAAAGCCGACTTCATGCGTCACAATCACCATTGTCATCCCTTCTTCTGCCAGATCCTGCATGACTTTCAGCACTTCATGGCGTAGCTCCGGGTCCAGCGCCGAGGTCGGCTCGTCAAACAACATCATCTTTGGCCTGACGGCCAGTGCGCGGGCAATCGCCACTCGCTGCTGCTGGCCTCCCGATAATTCTGAAGGAAAATGGTGGGCGCGCTCCGCAAGACCGACTTTGCCAAGCAGCTCTCTGGCAAGCTGGTGAGCGGGCTCTTTTTTCATCCCGCGCACGCGGATTGGACCAAATGCCACATTATCCAGCGCGCTCATCTGTGGAAAAAGGTGAAATTGCTGGAAAACCATACCGGCTTCCTGACGGATCAGCCGCTCATCGACTTTAGGATCGTTGACCATCAGACCATCGACAATCAGCTCACCGCTGGTTATTTCTTCCAGCTTGTTAATGCAGCGTAGCAGGGTGGACTTACCCGAGCCGGACGGGCCAATAATGACCACCACTTCTCCTTTATTGATGGTCAGATCGATATTGTGCAGCACCTGCGTTGCACCAAAATGTTTTGAGACGTTCTTAAATTCAATCACAGGATTTTCATCCTTCTTTCAATGCGACGCAGAACAAAGCTCAGCACCAGGGTAATAATCAGATAAATAACGGCCACGGCGCTCCAGATTTCCAGCGCGCGAAAATTGCCGGCAATAATTTCCTGCCCCTGACGGGTCAGCTCAGCAACGCCGATAACGATAAACAGTGAGGTATCTTTGATGCTGACGATCCACTGGTTGCCCAGCGGTGGCAACATACGGCGAAGCGCCAGCGGCATGATGGCATAGCGCAGGGTTTCACGGTGCGAAAGGCCCAGCGCCAGCCCGGCTTCGCGAAACCCTCTGTTAACAGAAAGCACCGCACCGCGGGTGATTTCTGCAATATAGGCACCGGAGTTAATGACAATGGTAATCACTGCCGCGCTGAAAGGATCGATTCTCAGGTCACTGAATGCCATCGGCAGGGCGAAGTAAATAAACATCACCTGCACCACGATCGGCGTACCACGAATCAGTTCGATAAATACCAGGGCGATATTACGTGAAGCCCAGCCACCATAAGCGCGGGCAAAACCGGCCAGCAGGCCAATAATCAGGCCGCCTGCCAGGCCCAGTACCGATATCCACAGGGTCAGCCTTGCCCCCTCAAGCAGGGCAGGAATTGAAGGCCAGATAGCACTCCAGTCAAACTGTATTATTCTTTCTCCGGTTCAATACCCCGTAGCGGGGGGAAAGGCAGACGCGAGGGCCTGCAAAAGTCTGACAAAGAAATTATTCAGGTTCGGTGCCGAACCATTTTTTGTAGAGGGTGTTCCAGGTGCCATTTTCGCGCAACGTCTTCAGTGCACTGTTAACCTGTTCGCGCAACGTATCGCTACCTTTTGGAAAGGCAATACCATATTGCTGTGCTTCAAGTGAGCTGCCGACAGCTTTGAACTGGCCTTTGCCTGCCGTGTGGATAAAGTAGAGGATGTTTGGCGTATCATGCAGCACGGCATCTGCCCGGCCAGTAGCCAGCTCCATGTAAGCATTATCTATGTTAGGAAACTGGCGCAGGTCTTTGGTCCTGATATGTTGTTTGGCGTATTCCACCGAACCCGTCCCACTCTTCACCGCCACCACTTTACCGTTCAGATCGTCGAGGTTTTTAATCTGATCGTTACTGGCTTTGACCATGACTTGCAGGCCACTTTTATAGTAGCCATCGGAGAAATCGACAGCCTGTTTACGCGCTTCAGTGATGGTAATGCCCGCCATTGCCACATCAATATTGCGCGTTTGTAGGGCGGGAATAATGCCGCTGAAATCCATCGGCTTGAGGGTGTAATCAATGTTCAACTGACTGGCAATGGCATCCCACAGCTCAACGTCAAAGCCGACATATTTGTTGCCCTGCCTGAACTCAAAGGGGACGAAAGCGGTATCCGTTGCCACCACCAGTTTTTTTTCAGCAGCAGAAGAGAAAGCAAACGCCAACGTTAGCGCAGCCAGTGAGAATTTAACAATTGACTTCATTCTGTGTTCCTTATGCGTCAGGCGGAATGCGTACCCGATTAAATGCCAGCATCCATATGAAAAAAATATGCCACCTTTACGGAATATATTTAATGCAGCATTTTAAGTCAAATCATCGACTAAATTCTGTTTTTTTGGTTAATAATACTGTTAATTTTATTTAAAATAGTTAGTAATTTTTATTACTGTGCAAAGAGTCTGTAACCAGACTGGAAATAAATACCAACTTCATGGAGAGACGAATGGCGGGAAGCGACAGGAAGGAGCGGCATTGGAAAAGAAAAAGGCAGATGAATTATTCATCTGCCCGTTAATTGTTACGCTAACAGGCCGCGAGCGGCCTGTGACAATTATTCAATGTTTGATTCGATAAACCACAGGAATTTATCCAGATCGCGGGATGCGGCGGTGAAGATATCCGCCGTGTCTTCATCTTCAACTTCACCGATCGCCTTGCGGGTATCGTTAGCAACGACCGCATAACGTTCAGCCAGGGCTTTAAGATGGTCCTGCACAGTATGAATATTTAGTGGGTAGCTCTTCAGTGGCGTTCTGTCGTTAACGACCTGAGTTGTACCCAGCGCCACGCCGCCCAGCTGAACCACACGCTCGGCGATAGTATCCTGATGATCGGTAATAGCAGTACGGAACCCGTCCAGCATTTCATGAACACCAATAAAGTTTGCACCACGCATATTCCAGTGGGCCTGCTTGGTGATCAGCGATAAATCAATAAACTCTGTTACCAGACGATTAAGCACCTCAATGGTGGCTCTTTTTTCATCGTCGGCCACGTTGTTACGGGTGTAAATCAAATCAGAAGATTTCGTTTTAACCAGTTTAGCGGTACTCATCATTAATATCCTCTTAATAGGCGTTGACCTTAAAGCTAAGCAATCATTATAGCACCAGTTTTTAACTCTGCCGGAAAGTTAATGCCTATCGGTTAAATTGTATTTTCCTCAGGTTATGTCGGGGGAAATAAATGAGGGTTATTCTCTCCCTGAATAATAATGATAAAGATTATCAGTTAAAAAAATTATATAATGTATTGATATTTTTGGTTTTTTGTTTATGAGATGACGCTATTTTTATAAAATTTGTTTACAGTTATTCTGTCAGATAAATGCTGGTGCTATGTCATTGGTTTAATTAATAACCCTCATTCGCCGGTAATTCCTTTCTGGCCGGTTCTGCCTGATAAATAAAACGGCGGGATTACTCTCGCCGTTCACTGACTGGGGTAATTTTCGATTTTGCTGGTCGCATGGTCAGCGTTGAACCCACCGATGCCAGCACCACGGCCAGCAGCCCCAGCCACTGCATCATGGTGAGCATTTCACCCAAAAACAACATTCCTGAAAGTGCTGCCATAGCGGGTTCCATGCTCATCAGCGTGCCAAAAATCCTGGCCGGCAGGCGGGTTAATGCCACCATCTCAAGAGAGTAGGGCAGAGCGCTGGACAGGACCGCAATAGCCAGGGCAATGGGTAACAGGGAAAGATTCCAGATCCCACTGCTGGCAAAGGTCAGACCGAGAGGAACAAAAACCAGTGAGGCAATCAAAGACCCCATTGCTACCGTTGCCGGACCGTGCTGCGCGCCTGCCCGCTGTCCACACAAAATATAAATTGCCCAGAATGCACCGGCCAGTACCGCCAGCAATGCGCCATGCAGGTCTATGCTGGCAATATCCTGACCGAGCGGCAACAGAAGCCACAGGCCCAACAGTGCCAGCAGCACCCAGACAAAATCGAGGGGTCTTCGTGAACCAGCCAGCGCCAGCGCCAGTGGCCCGGTAAATTCCAGGGCGACGGCAATGCCCAGTGGAATAGTGCGAAGCGCCAGATAAAAAGAGTAATTCATTCCCCCCAGCGCCAGGCCATACATCAGCAGAGGGATGAGCTGTTGACGGGTAAATCGCAGACGCCAGGGTTTGAAAATAATACATAAGATTGCCGTGCCCAGCCCCAGGCGCAGGGCGGTAATACCTGGCGCTCCAACCAGTGGGAACAGGGTTTTAGCCAGAGCGGCTCCCCCCTGAATGGAGGTCATGGCGATTAACAAAACCAGAACAGGCAGCCAGAGTGGGGAACGTGAAGAAGATGAAGAAAACATCCTGTAGACCAACCTTTTTTGTCCATGCAGGGGAGAGTGCTTACAGTGTAACGGACAGCGGAGACAAACCTTCAATATCTGACATAAAAAAGTCTGTAACCTGTCAGCAGAAGCTTTTTTTCAGTAAAGAAGCGTCAAAATCAATTAAGAATTAACCGGATGAACATTTTTTTACACAGTGGTTAAAAGCCTGAGGGAACTCTTAAATTATAAGAAAAAAGAATGACATATGAAACTTCATTAACGTCCTGTTACACCAAACTTTGTCTTGGACAACAAAATCGGGGCAGAGTTTCTTTCTGAGTTTTGTTATATTTTCAGGGTTGTCAGGAGATAAGTATTTTCACATTTGAGGTGGTTATGAAAAAAATTGCATGTCTTTCCGCATTAGCTTGTGTGCTGGCTGTAACTGCTGGTTCTGCAATGGCACAAAGCACTGTTTCCGGTGGTTACGCTCAGAGCGATATGCAGGGCGTGATGAATAAAGCCAACGGTTTCAACCTGAAATACCGTTACGAAGACGGTAGCAACCCACTGGGTTGGATTGGTTCATTGACTTACACTGCTAAAAATAACACCGATGCTGGCGTTTACAACAAAGCTCAGTATTACGGTGTGACCGGTGGTCCTGCTTTCCGTCTGAACGACTGGGCAAGCATCTACGGTGTTGTAGGTATCGGTTACGGTAAATTCCAGGCTAACGGCCCGGATCGTAACAAATCTGACTCCAGCGATGTTGGCTTCTCTTACGGTGCAGGTATGCAGTTCAACCCAGGTATCGAAAACGTTGCCCTGGATGTTGGTTACGAGCAGAGCCGTATCCGTAGCGTTGACGTTGGCACCTGGATTGCTGGCGTAGGTTACAGCTTCTAAGTTGTCTCCGCTTTGCCAGCTCCGGCTGGCAAAAAAAATCCGCTCTCAGTGGCGGATTTTTTTATGGCTGAATTCTGGCGTATCTGGCCTGGCAGTTAACATTTCCAGTAGCTGGAGCCGCAGAGTAAATGGCGACCGACAAAGCAGCTGCAACAGAAGTGGTTTATTCATGGTGAATTCCTCCGTTCACATTATCCACAGGTATAGCACAGGCTATATTTCATAGCCAGTGCTGTTGCGTGAAAATTTGTGCTTCTTTGAGCTTCGTTTACAATGTGGCACTACCAGGTTGATGCGGCTGTGTCTGTGCGTCAGTGATAATAATGAGGAAGCTGAATGAGTCGTCGCGCAAAAACGGCAGTATCCACGCCATTAAAAGATATTGAAGAGCATGTAGAAGGTTTTCGTCAGGTGCGCGAAGCTCACCGCCGTGAACTTATTGATGATTATGTTGAGCTGATTTCCGATTTAATCCGTGAATTTGGGGAAGCGCGTCAGGTGGATATGGCCGCTCGTCTGGGTGTTTCACAACCGACCGTAGCGAAGATGTTGAAAAGACTGGCTGGTGGTGGGCTTATTGAACAGATCCCCTACCGTGGCGTGTTTCTTACCGCAGAAGGTGAGGCGCTGGCTGAAGAGAGTCGCAAACGCCATCACATTGTCGAAACGTTTCTTCTGGCGTTGGGGATCAGTCCCGACACTGCCCGCCGGGATGCGGAAGGACTGGAACATCACGTGAGTGATGAAACGCTGGCGATTTTCCAGCAATTTTATGAAAGCCGACAATAATCCCTCTCAGTGAGACTCTATGACAACCTTGCTCAGGCCGTTTCTGCACGATCGCTTTCTGCATCTGCTGGTGTTGCTTGGTCTGCTGCTGGCCTGCCTGGCACCCTTTTCACTGGCTGAGCTTCCGGCTGCGATAGACTGGCAGACCATGATTACTCTTTGTGGTCTGCTGATGCTGACGAAGGCGATTGAAGCCAGTGGCTACTTTGATGTGCTGGGACGGCGTCTGATACAACGCTTTCGTTATCAGCGATCGCTGGCGCTGTTTTTTGTCGCCGCTGCCGCGTTACTTTCCACCTTTCTGACCAACGATGTGGCGCTGTTTATTCTGGTGCCGCTGACCCTGTCGTTGCGGCAGTACTCCGCGCTGCCTCTTTCCCGACTGATTATCTTTGAAGCGCTGGCGGTCAACGCCGGTTCTATGCTGACGCCAATCGGTAATCCGCAAAATATTTTGCTGTGGCGACATGGCGCAATGGATTTCGGCCAGTTTGTCTGGCAAATGCTGCCGCTGGCTTTGGTGCTGATGGTCAGCCTGCTGGTGCTGACGTTTTTTTGCTTTCCCCGCCGCCAGATTGAACGCTCATCCCATCAACAGGAACAGGAGTGGCAGCGCCCGTTACTGATAACCGCTGTGCTGCTTTATCTGCTGTTTATCGTCCTGCTGGAATTGAACTTTGCCGGTTGGGGACTGGTGGTGGTGTTTGCGGTCTTGCTGTTAACTGCCCGTCGTATTTTGTTAACCATCGACTGGAGCCTGCTGGCGGTGTTTATCGCCATGTTTATTGATGTGTTCCTGCTGACAAAGATACCGGAACTTCAGCATCTTCTGCATCAGGTAACCCGGTTACCGGCGGGCGGGCATTATCTGGTGGCGGCAGGTTTGTCGCAGGTGATCAGTAACGTTCCCGCGACTATCCTGCTGCTGCACAGCCTGCCCGCCAGTACCTTACTGGCCTGGGCGGTGAATATTGGTGGTTTTGGATTACTTCCCGGATCGCTGGCCAATCTTATTGCCCTGCGGATGGCGGAAGATCGCAGCATCTGGTGGCGTTTTCATCTCTATTCTGTGCCGATGCTGGGCTGGGCCATACTGGTCGGCTGGGGCCTGCTTTTAGCTTTGAATGCGGCATAGACGCATTATCAGGCTGGTAAGTAAAGAAACGCTGACTTTTGTCATTTTACGTCTTATTGTTATAGCTGCATAAATTTTGCGGGCCTGACAGAGGTCCACAGCGAACCGATGAGACCTATGGACAACCAATCAACTTCTCAGCCTGATGATCAGCAGCATCACACCCAGCAACAGGACAATCCCCAACAATCTGAACGTCAACGCCCCGGCAAAAAGCCACTGATTATCCTGGCGATAGTGGTGGTCATTGCGTTGGTTGTTGCACTGTGGTTCTGGCTCACTACCCGCAATATCGAATCCACCGATGATGCCTTCACCGAAGCCGATGCGGTCACCATTGCGCCAAAAGCTTCCGGCTATGTGACGCAATTACTGGTGCGTGATAACCAACGGGTGAAAAAGGGCGATTTGCTGGTGGTGATCGATCCGCGTGACAACACCGCACAGCGCGATCAGGCTCAGGCGCAGCTTGGGCTGGCGGTGGCGCAGTTGCATCAGGCTCAGGCCCAGCTGGCGCTGTCCGAAGTGCAGTATCCGGCACAAAAAGACCAGGCGCTGGCTCAGCAGGCGAAAGCAGAAGCTAACATGCTCAACGCGCAGGAAGATTATAAGCGCCAGCGCGGCGTGGACCCCCGTGCCACCTCCCAGCGCAATATCGATGCGGCCAGCGCACAGCTGAGAAGCGCAAAAGCCGAACTGGAAAGTGCAAAAGCACAGGTGGAGGTCGCCTCGCAAATTGCGCTGCAAATCCGTCAGCAGAAAACCAATGTGGAAGCCCGTCAGTCGCAGGTGCAACAGGCACAGGCGCAGCTCAACACTGCCAGCCTGAATCTCTCCTATACCGAAGTGCGTGCGCCTTACGATGGTTTTGTCACCAAACGTAATGTGCAGGTGGGCACCCTGGTACAGGCCGGTAGCGCGTTGTTCTCACTGGTTTCCCCGGATGTCTGGATAACCGCTAATTTCAAAGAGTCACAGCTAAGACGCATGAAACCCGGCGACAAAGCTGAAATCACCATTGATGCATGGCCTGACAGAAAGCTGCATGGACATGTGGACAGTATTCAGATGGGATCGGGCTCTCGCTTCTCCACGTTCCCGGCGGAGAATGCCACCGGTAACTTCGTGAAGATCGTGCAGCGCGTGCCGGTAAAAATTGTTATCGACGAAGGGCTGGATCCCAACAAGCCTCTGCCGCTGGGGCTGTCGGTCGAGCCTGAGGTGACGGTGGAATGAGTCACAGCGAAAACTGGCAACCGGCCAGCAATCCCTGGCTGGTTGCGATGACGGTCACGCTGGCGGTAATTATGGAGATCCTCGATACCACCATTGTTAACGTGGCGCTGCCACACGTTGCCGGTTCGCTCTCTTCCAGCTATGACGAGTCCACCTGGGTGCTGACCTCTTACCTGGTGGCTAACGGCATCGTGCTGCCTATCTCGGCGTTTTTCAGCCGCCTCTTTGGCCGCAAGCAGTTCTTCCTGATCTGCATTGTGATGTTTACCATCTGCTCTTTTCTCTGTGGTATCGCGACGGAACTGTGGCAGATCATTCTGTTTCGGGTGCTACAGGGCTTTTTCGGTGGCGGATTGCAGCCGGTACAGCAGTCGGTGCTACTGGACTATTTTAAACCGGAAGATCGGGGCAAAGCCTTTGGCCTCTCTTCGATTGCCATCATTGTTGCACCGGTCCTTGGTCCGACGCTGGGCGGCTGGATCACGGATAACTACAGCTGGCGCTGGATTTTCTTTATCAATATTCCGGTTGGCATTATCAGCGTGCTGGCCATCTACCAGCTGCTGGAAGATCCGCCCTGGGAGCGCAAATGGGCAAAAGGCAAACTGAACATTGACTATATTGGCATCGGTCTGATTACGCTCGGTCTTGGCTGTCTGCAGGTAATGTTGGATCGTGGTGAAGATGATGACTGGTTCCATTCAAATTTCATTATCACCTTTGCCGTACTGACGGCGATTGGCCTGGTAGGCGCAGTCTACTGGCTGATGTACGCCAGAAAACCGGTGGTCGATTTGCATGTGCTGAAGGACCGCAACTTCTGGGTTGCCAGTCTGTTAATGGCAGGAATGGCGATGATCCTTTACGGCAGTTCAGTGGTGATCCCGCAGCTGGCACAACAGGACCTGGGTTATACCGCCACCTGGTCGGGGCTGGTGCTGTCGCCGGGCGCAGTGCTGATTGTGCTGTCGATTCCGTTGGTACTGAAACTGATGCCACTGGTGCAGACCCGCCTGATTATTGCCTTTGGCTTTACCTGCCTGTTTTTGTCGTTTATCTATTCTGCGACGCTGACGCCGGATGTGGATTTCACCACGCTGGTGCTGATGCGCAGTGCGCAAACCATCGGGCTGGGATTCCTGTTCGTGCCGCTGACCACTATCGCTTTTGTCACCATCCCACAGCGACTGAATGCCGATGCGTCGGCGCTGTTTACCATGTGCCGTAACGTTGCGGGATCGATTGGGATTTCTCTCTCCACTGCGATGATCACCGAACGGGAGCAGGCGCGCAGCGCAAACATGGTGCATAACATGACGCCGTTAAACGAGCCTTTTAATCTGACGGTAGAACGCTGGGCACAGGGTATTCGGGACTTTACCTCGGCGGTGGGCGATCCTGTCACCCTGGCAACCGGCCAGATCTATAAACAAATGATCGTGCAGGCACGTTTCCTCGCTTATATCGACGTTTTTATGGGCCTCAGCGTTATTGCGCTGATCCTGATCCCTTTTTGTTTACTGCTTGCGCCAATTAAGAGCGAAGGCAGTGCTGGAGCACACTGACATGAACGTTTTCCCTTCTTCTGCGCGTTCGCGATTCAGCGTGCTGCTGGTCGCCACGCTGGCGCTCTCAGCCTGCTCGGTCGGCCCGGACTATCAGGCGCCAAAACCCGCCACGCCCGCTGCTTTTAACAGTCTGTCGTCGGACCGTGACTCAAAGCCCCAGGCCACGGCGACCAGCCCGGCCTGGTGGAAATCGTTTAACGATCCGCAGCTTGACAGTCTGATCACGCGTGCCATCGCCGGAAATCTGAGCCTGCAACAGGCGGTGCTGCGTATCGCCGCATCGCGTCAGCAACTTAATCAGGCGCGGGGAGCATGGTATCCGTCGGTTAATGGTAAAGTTTCCGCCCAACGTCAGCAGCTTGGTTTACAGGGTGAGCTGGAGTCGAAAGGCGTTTACCAGCAGGTCGATCAGACCAACCCTCAGCTCAGTTCAACGCTGGATGGGCTGACCAAGCCTGTCGGCCTCTACCAGGGCAGTTTTGATGCCTCCTGGGAGCTGGATTTATGGGGCAAGGTTCGCCGCCAGGTTGAAGCAGCGGATGCCCAGCAGCAGGAGTCGCTGGAGAGCCGCAATGATGCGCTGGTGTCGCTGGAAGCGGAAGTGGCGCGCACCTGGCTACAGCTGCGCGGCGCGCAGGCGATTGTTCAGACGCTGGAAACGCAGATTTCGGTAGCGCAGCAGACGCTGGATCTGACGCAAAGCCAGCAGAAAAACGGTCTGGCACCGCTGATGGATGTGGAAAATGCCCGTGCCCAGCTCAGTTCTTTGCGCGCGCAACTGCCGCAATATCAGGCGCAGATCCACCAGGCGATGAACGGGCTGGCAGTATTAACGGGCAAAGCACCGGGCGCGCTGGATGCCGAGTTGATGACGGTCAGAGCGATGCCTGCTCTGCCAAAAGCCGTGCCGGTCGGCCTGCCCTCTACCCTGGCGCGACGCCGCCCTGATGTGCGTCAGGCGGAAGCTAAACTGCATGAGGCGACGGCCAATATTGGTGTTTCCGTGGCTCAGCTGTTTCCGGACCTGTCGCTCACCGGCCAGTTCGGGATGCGCAATACTGATATCAGTTATCTGGATAACTGGAGCAGTCATTTCTACAGCTTTGGCCCGTCCGTCTCCATCCCGATATTTCAGGGAGGCCGTCTGGTATCGGGGGTGAAGATGGCGCGTGCTGAGCAGGCGAGCGCGGCACTGAACTATCGTCAGACAGTGCTGACCGCGTTGCAGGATGTGGAAAATGCGCTGGTCAGCTATCGTAGCGATCAACAGCAGGTTGAAGCACTGGACCAGTCGGTGGAGGCGTTTCAGAATGCCTTCAACCTGGCGAATGACAGCTACTCCAAAGGACTGTCATCGTTTATCGACGCACTGGATGCCCAGCGGCAGCTGAGCCAGGCACAACAGCAGGCTATTTCCGCGAGGATGCAGAGTAGTCTGGATCTGGTGGCGTTGTATAAAGCGTTGGGCGGCGGCTGGGAGCTGTATCAGAATGTGAAGCTCCCGGACTATTCGGTGTTTGGCCCGGCTGAAAGCGGCGATACCCCGTCTGGCTGATTGACTTACTGGTTCTTATCACCGGGCTAAAACCCGCCTTCTTCGTAGGGGGCGGCGTTTAAAAATCTGTTTTCAACCACCCTGCAAGCAACACGCCGGCAGGGTGTTTTTTTGGTGAAGGTTGTTGCTCAGGCCTTCACCTTATTATTACGATGCCCATATATAACCGCTAAAATTACGGACATTTGATCGTGCTGAATGATTATTTTCGGCGCTCAACGGTTAATATTTTATGTGCTGACCACAACGGACGATAACACAAGGAGTGTATCACCATGAGCGCATTACCCTTTCCCTGTACCATTTTTAAAACGCAAAACCGGATGGACGATGACAATGCGAAAGATATGCGTTGCGGGGATTTATCCGCATCACAGTTAAAAACGCATTACGGACTGAATTACCTCTCTGATCGGGTTGATCCCTGGACGCTGACGCGCCGCTCGGCGCTGGACAGCCCCCGTAGCCGATACTGTTGTAATATGCGCCCGACCGGCGAGAAGG
>NZ_JFHN01000074.1 GCF_000590885.1 Erwinia mallotivora | reverse complement strand
GATGAATTTCGCCAGCTGTCCCGTCAGTTCTCACTCGGTGGCCCGTACCGGCATCTTATCGAAAAAATGATCAACCATATGCAGTACGGCAAGGGGAAAGCGTTCCGGGATATGTCACTGGACAGGGCACTGAAGGAGCAAATTCTGCAAGACAGCTCTGAGGAAAACAGTACGCGTTTACTTCTGAGAAAATCCCTGAGCATAAATATTGACTGGGAAAAGCAATGCCTTGCAGCCGATAAAAAAGATGTATTGAGAGCAGCTATTCTCAGAGGGAAACTCCCTAAATTCGACAGATATGGAGATACTTTTAACGGTATGGGTATCACCGTTCATGATACCTGGGCCACCCATATCACTATGAAATCACTACATATTGATAATAAACGTTACCGTGCAGTAGTGCATTACAAAGTACAGGATCATTTTGGTCTGGATGATGAAGATATTTTTAATAAGATATTCAGAAATTTTAACTTCTTTCGCATCTGGTTTGTACTGCAACGATATAATCAGTTCAATTTCAGGCCATTTATGACGAATATTGAAGCAACAGTAGAAATCACCGGAGGATGCGATGATGATTAAATACAGGGCTTCTCTTTTTTTTCTGTTCATTCTTGGAGGTGTGATTCTTTTTTTCTCTCTCTGGATGGCATTTCGCCCGGTAAAAATTGTGGCAGTTCATGTGGACCATCATTGCAGTGATATTCTGGTAAGGAACTTCCCTTTTATCGACCAGGGAAAAATAAAATGGTGGCTGGAAAATAAAAGTATTCTCAAAGAAAAATATAATATTCCCAGGCCAGATTCGAATGGTACATTTATGGTGGTTTTCTGGCTTTTTGGTGATGGGTATATAGAGTCTGATGGATACGATAGCTTATGTTTTAACGACATGAATGTGCCAAAAAATTGCATTGAAAAAAGGAGGGTTTTTTCTGTAGAAACAGGCAGGAACGGCAATATATTATTTACTTCAGGTGATGCGGTATATCGAATGGATAAAAAAAGAAATATAGTAAAAAGGAAAAATTAGCCTGGCAAATTCTTATTTATTTAAAAATCTCTCAGGATTTTTCTGTCATAGGGTGGCAGATAAATCCTGAGAGATTTTCCGAAGGAAAAGGGTAGTTCTTTGATAGTGGCCTCAACCTTTTATCAGAACGCAAGTGAACTGGAAGCATTTTTGGCACCTTCTTCCTGTAACACTAAAATTGCGGACATTTGATCGTGCTGAATTGTTATTTTCGGCGCTCAGCGAGTAATATTTTATGTGCTGATCACAACGAACGATAACACAAGGAGTGTATCACCATGAGCGCATTACCCTTTCCCTGTACCATTTTTAAAACGCAAAACCGGATGGACGATGACAATGCGAAAGATATGCGTTGCGGGGATTTATCTGCATCACAGTTAAAAACGCACTACGGACTGAATTATCTCTCTGATCGGGTTGATCCCTGGACGCTGACGCGCCGCTCGGCGCTGGACAGCCGCCGTAGCCGATACTGTTGTAATATGCGCCCGACCGGCGAGAAGGTAGCCCTGGAGCAATGTGCCGCAATACTGTTTGATGAATTTCGCCAGCTGTCCCGTCAGTTCTCACTCGGTGGCCGTACCGGCATCTTATCGAAAAAATGATCAACCATATGCAGTACGGCAAGGGTAAAGCGTTCCGGGATATGTCACTGGACAGGGCACTGAAGGAGCAAATTCTGAATGATCGTTCTAAAAAAAATAGCACCCGTCTTTTACTGGAAAAAACATTCAAAGACAAAATAGATTGGGAAAATAAGTTTTACCCTCTGAATAAAAAAGATGAGCTACTTAAAGCCATTTTTGAAGGGAAATTGCCTGAATTTGACCGGTTTCAGGATAAATTTAACGGTATGGGTATCACCGTTCACGATACCTGGGCGACCCATATTACTATAAAATCGCTCCAGATTGATAATGACCGTTACCGTGCAGTAGTCCATTACAAAGTACAGGATCATTTTGGTCTGGATGATGAAGATATTTTTAATAATGTATTCAGAAATTTTAACTTTTTCCGTATCTGGTTTGTGCTTCAACGATACAATAAATTCGGCTTTAAGCCATTTATGACCAATATGGAGGCCAGTGTGGAAATTACCGGAAGCCGCAATGAAATTTAAAAAGAAAAAAGTCACGACGATGTTTTTAAGTCTAATGTGTCTACTGGTTGCTATTGCTGCTTGGTTATCGTTACGAACGGTAGATATTATAGCTATTCACAAAGATGGTAGTCACAGTTATGTTCTGGTAAAAAAATTTCCTTTTACCGAGAAAGGGAGAATAAAGTGGTGGTTGAAAAATAAGGATATTTTGGAAGATAAGTATAAAATACCCTCTCGCGATTTTGATGGCTCCTTTGTCGTTACTTTTTGGAATTTCGGTGAAGGTTATAAGGAAACCGATGGTTATGACAGGCTCTGTTTTGTGGATATGCCGCCGCCACTTAATTGTATCGATAAAGACGCTGTTCTTATGGTGCGAAACAGTAAAAATACCGGGCTTTATTTTATTCTGGATGAGGGAATCTATCGGGTAAAAGAAGGGAAAATAGTGGAAATTAAATCTGATTAACTCTGCCTGCTTCGATCTGAAAATCTTTCTCCTGCCGCCTTTTGGTGATGCGGCAATTGCCCCGGTAATTAAACTTCATTGAGAGATGAAGTTAACCAGCAATCTGCTGTCAGTGATGACTATGGTCTGGCGCGACACCAAAGTTAATACTCTCGTGATGCAGACAATGATACCGACCGTCACGTCAGATGCTGCCAGTATCAGCTGTGGGTTGATCGCAGTCCAGGTTGATAGCCTGGCCCATCAGGGCTGGTTTACTTGTCATTCTGAACCTGAGTAGTGCCCGAAATCCTCACGTACTCGGTGTACGCGCCGGTTTCTGCGCGCTGTTGGTGTGCAGACTGGCTGCGACAATAACGCCTGGTAGGCCAGGCTGTGAGTGGCTGATATCGCCATGCCCGCCAGCGGCTACGCGGAGCTGGTATATCCGCCTCTCCATTTTTTTGGCATAATGCGCGCTGGTTCACATTCCCCTGTCAAAAAAGTAAGGCAATCCTGTGCTAGTTTCCAGCAACGTCACCATGCAGTTTGGCAGTAAGCCGCTGTTTGAAAACATCTCTGTCAAGTTTGGCGGAGGCAACCGCTATGGCCTGATCGGTGCCAACGGCAGCGGCAAGTCTACCTTTATGAAAATTCTGGGTGGCGATCTGATGCCCAGCGCCGGAAATGTCTCAACAGACCCGAATGAGCGTATCGGTAAACTGCGCCAGGATCAGTTCGCTTTTGAGCAGTTCAGCGTGCTGGATACGGTGGTTATGGGCCATGCTGAGCTGTGGCAGGTGAAGGAAGAGCGCGATCGCATCTACGCGCTGCCGGAAATGAGTGAAGAAGACGGTTACCGGGTGGCCGATCTGGAAGTGACATACGGTGAAATGGATGGCTACACCGCCGAAGCCCGCGCCGGAGAACTGTTGCTGGGCGTGGGTATCCCGCAGGAACAGCATTATGGCCCGATGAGCGAAGTGGCTCCGGGCTGGAAGTTGCGTGTGTTGCTGGCGCAGGCGCTGTTCTCTAATCCGGAAATCCTGCTGCTGGATGAACCGACCAACAACCTCGACATCGACACGATTCGCTGGCTGGAGCAGGTGCTGAATGAACGTAACAGCACCATGATCATTATTTCCCACGACCGTCACTTCCTGAACATGGTCTGTACTCATATGGCCGATCTGGATTATGGCGAACTGCGCGTTTATCCCGGCAACTATGATGAATATATGACCGCCGCGACCCAGGCGCGTGAACGTCTGCTGGCCGATAACGCGAAGAAAAAGGCGCAAATCAACGAGTTGCAATCCTTTGTCAGCCGCTTCAGCGCTAACGCCTCCAAATCGCGTCAGGCTACGTCCCGTGCGAAGCAAATCGATAAAATCAAACTGGAGGAGGTGAAAGCCTCCAGCCGCCAGAATCCGTTTATCCGCTTTGAACAGGATAAAAAACTGTTCCGCAACGCGCTGGAACTGGAAGCCCTGACCAAAGGCTTCGATCAGGGGCCGCTGTTCAAAAACCTCAACCTGCTGCTGGAAGTTGGTGAAAAGCTGGCGATCCTCGGGCCAAATGGTATCGGTAAAACCACGCTGTTGAAAACGCTGGTGGCTGACCTGCAACCTGATAACGGCGCGGTAAAATGGTCGGAGAATGCGCGAATTGGCTACTATGCGCAGGATCACGCCCACGACTTTGCCAACGACCTGACGGTTTTTGACTGGATGAGTCAGTGGAAGCAGGAAGGCGATGACGAGCAGGCGGTGCGCAGTATTCTCGGGCGTCTGCTGTTCAGCCAGGATGACATTAAAAAACCGGCTAAGGTGCTGTCGGGTGGTGAGAAAGGGCGGATGCTGTTCGGTAAGCTGATGATGCAAAAGCCGAATGTACTGATTATGGATGAACCCACCAACCACCTGGATATGGAATCGATCGAGGCGCTGAATATGGCGCTGGAAATGTACGAAGGTACGTTGATTTTCGTCTCCCACGACCGCGAGTTTGTCAGCTCGCTGGCTACCCGGGTGATTGAAATGACCCCGACAAAACTGCATGACTTCACCGGTAATTACGAAGATTATCTGCGCAGTCAGGGTATTGTCTGACGACAGCGCTTTTCCGCCGATGGAGTAATAACAGGGGACCGCAGTGTCCCCTTTTTACTGCGCCAGAGACGGCCACCATGTCACTGCCCACAGACCTCGCAGGACGGATCTTTCGCGACTCGCATTTCGCGGAACTGTAAGGTCAGCGCATCGTACAGCAACAGTTTTCCTGTCACATCCTCACCGTAACCGGCCAGCAGACGTATCGCTTCCATCGCCTGAAGTGAGCCGATCACCCCCACCAGCGGAGCCATAACCCCTGCCTCCACGCAGCTTAGTGTGGTATCGCCAAACAGCCTGCTGATACAGCGGTAACAGGGGGCATCCTTTTGCCAGCGAAAAACGCTGATTTGGCCTTCCATGCGAATGGCTGCCCCGGATATCAGCGCCGTTTTACTGGCAAAGCACAGGCGATTAAGTTGCTCACGGGTGGCGACATTATCACAGCAGTCGACCACCACATCCTGAGTGCTTATCAGTTCTGCCAGCGCCATATCACTGAGCTGAGCATTCACCGTTTGCACGCTGATATGCGGATTGATGGCCTGTAACTGTTGGCAGGCAGAGACGACTTTCGGCTGACCAATCAGCGCATCGCGATGCAGGATCTGCCGTTGCAGGTTAGAGAGCGAAACGGTGTCAAAATCCAGCAGCGTCAGTTGGCCCACGCCGGCGGAGGCCAGATAAGCACTGGCTGCGCAGCCCAGCCCGCCAAGTCCGACAATCAACACCTTCGCCGCTTTGAGCTTTTCCTGCCCGTCAAAGTCAAAACCCCGCAGCACAATCTGGCGATTGTAGCGTAGCGCTTCGTCGTTACTCAGTTCGGGATGCATCTTATCCAACCAGCAGCGCATTAAACGGTTCAACATCCACCCACTCACCCGCGGCGACATGACCGCGATCCCGCTCCAGCACAATAAAACAGTTGGCCTGGGCGAATGAGCTGAACACATGGGATCCCTGTGGACCGGTGCTACGAACTTCCAGTTCCCCTGACGGATTACGCAGCAGCACACCGCGCTGGAAATCCACCCGTCCCGGCGTTTTTTTCAGGGCATCGGCGGCTCTGACCCGCTGGCGTGGGGGCAGGGCCGCCGCCTGCTGTCCGGACAGTTTCACCAGCAGCGGTTGCACCAGCTGATAGAAGGTCAGTGCCGCTGATACCGGATTACCGGGCAGGCCACAGAACCAGCTGCGATCTAAACGGCCAAAGGCAAAGGGTTTACCCGGTTTGATGGCCAGTTTCCAGAAGGCGATCTCACCCAGCTCCTCCAGCATCGCTTTGGTGTAGTCTGCTTCTCCCACCGAAACGCCGCCGCTGCTGATTACCACATCAGCCTGACTGTCTGCCCGGATAAAGGCGTTGCGCAGCGCCTGCTGATGGTCAGCAATGATGCCGAGATCGATAACCTCGCACCCCAGTTTATTCAGCATCAGCTGCACCGCAAAGCGATTGGTATCGTAAATCTGACCGGCGGCCAGCGGCTGACCGACCGGTTGCAACTCATCGCCGGTGGAGAAAATCGCCACCCGCACTTTGCGCATCACCTTAACCTCTGCAATGCCCAGAGAAGCCAGCAATGGCAGTTCAGCCGCGCCGAGACGTACGCCGGGTTGCAGCACGCTGGCACCCTGCACGATATCATCACCGGCCAGACGGATATTCTGACGCGGAAGGACCTCTGCGATAATTTCCACCGCATCACCGAGCTGGCGCGTTTCCTCCTGCATCACCACGGCCTCTGTGCCTTCGGGCACCGGGGCCCCGGTCATGATGCGGATACAACTGCCGGCGGGCCACTGGCCCTGCCAGGGGGCCCCGGCAAAGGCTTTCCCGGCAACAGGTAATGGCTGGCCGGTTTGCAGATCTGCCATGCGCACGGCATAGCCGTCCATTGCTGAGTTATCGAATGGCGGCACGCAGACAGGTGAGGTAACTGACTCCGCCGTAACGCGTCCGGCAGCGGCGGCGAGCGGCAGGGTTTCTGTTTCAGTGAGCGGGTGGATGCGTGTCAACATGGCAGACAGAGCATCATCAAGCGAGATAAGTCCCGCAGTAAAAGCTTCCATAAAATCTCCGGCGCGCCTGAATAATCGGGCGGTCATACTGTCAATAGCGGGCATTATGGCGTGATTTGCAGACAGGGTCACGAAAACCCGCAGGCTCTGGCTACGGGCAGGGTGACAGGGCTGTGCGCGTGTAAGGGATTTATCATCAGTCGTTCGTTTCGTTTATTGCGTTTTTTCGTTTATTTCGTATAAATTCGTTGATGGTATATCTTAATCGGGCTTGCGTTGTTGGCTTCAGAAAAGAGTACTACTGATCTACGAACATACGAACTTGATAAACCGGAAAACACTTATGACAAACTCAATTCTTGATAACGTGAGCCTGCCTGCTCCAGGAGAAATTGAGGCCGCTGTACGTGGTCAGAGAGAACTTGCAGCTTACCTGTCCACAAAACTGGAAACACAAAAGATATCGATTCAGGATGCTGACGACAATACGCATCAGATTGAATTACCTACCTCTTCACTCACTCTGTTGATGACAATTTTGGGTGAGCTGGCAATGGGTAATGCGGTTCAGGTTGTCCCTGTACATGCTGAATTAACCACGCAGGAAGCGGCCAATATTCTGAATGTTTCACGCCCTCATATGGTGAAACTTCTGGAAGAGGGTAAGCTTCCTTTTCATAAAACGGGTCGCCACCGCCGAGTGCTGTTTGCCGATTTGATGGCTTATAAAAATCATCGGGATAATGAAAGCAACAACGCGATGCAGGAACTGGCAGACCTCAGTCAGGATCTCCGGCTTTACTTATGATTCATTCACCTTATCCCGTGGTTCTGGATGCCTGTGTTATTTATCCGTCATTACTACGGGATGTATTAATTTACTCAGGATTAAAGGGCTTATATCAACCTAAATGGACGGCCATCATTCAGGATGAATGGCAACGTAATCTAAAACCTGGGGTATCCGTCGAAGAATATCTTGAGGCACTGAAAAAGCAGGGTTTAAACCTGACGGTGAAAGAACTGAAAATGTACCACTCGATAATATAATGCCTGATGGATGCGTTCTGGTTCTGCGGGTTGTTGCGCCAGCATTTGTGGGTCTCAGGCGCCTGTTGCATCAGGGCTGATCAAATAACCGATCATAAATCACAGGCCTTTGTGCTATTCGAAATCATAATTAGCCAGCTCATTTAATAACTCAGGGTCATTCCTGTATTTAACGCTCAGCTCCTGCTTTTTCTTTTTAGCCTCAGTGCAATATTTATCAGCCTGCCTTTCTGTTTCAGGCTGGCGCGCTTTGACGAGATTACTGTCCCACTCACCCGAGAAAAATTCACAGTTGTCAGCGCTCTCTTTGAATGATTTCATATCAAGCGCTTTTGTCTGGCTTGTTGCTGAAGATGCAGATCCGATAAAAGTAAGCAGTATCGAAACAGGTAATATTTTCATTTATCTTCCATTTGTTGACCAGAAAAGCGCATCCTGATAACTGCGGTAACAGTTAAAGACTAACTTTTTTCGCCACGTTTGTGGTTGAGCGTTTATCACTGAACGAGGAAATTTTGATTGCAAATGCTTCTTAAGCACTGATGATGTTCAACGTATTTCCCATGATCTATCCATACCAATCGCCTTACCGCCCGATAACAGCAAAATGCTGTTTCAGGCCACTCATTGGTGCAGGTTAATTTCAGCACTCTGAGGCAGAAATGATTCACTCTGGCGAACAAACCCCGCCAGCTATGAGATAGAACATTTTGTTATTACCGGCCACTGAACATTCTGCTTTACATCACTTTACAGCCTGCCTATAGTCGAAAACCAGTTCATTTCCAGAAAAATCATTCTAACCTGGTGTTTTTCATGCTGATTTACCACGCAGGGTAACCGGATTATGGTCAGAGCAGTGATTGCCATTCACGGTGGTGCGGGCGCGATTGCCCGCGCCAGCATGAGTGCAGAAAAAGAGCAGCACTATATTCAGGCGCTTTCAGCGATTGTTGCCAGCGGACAGGATATTCTGCAAGCTGGCGGTAGCGCGCTGGATGCGGTCACCGAAGCGGTTCGGCTGCTGGAGGAGTGCCCGCTGTTCAACGCCGGTAAAGGTGCCGTCTTCACCCATGAGGGTACGCACGAACTGGATGCCAGCATTATGGATGGACGCATGCTGGAAGCCGGTGCGGTGGCCGGGATAAAACGGGTACGTAATCCTGTACTGGCGGCGCGTGCCGTGCTGGAACACAGCCCGTATGTGCTGTTGATCGGTGAGGGTGCCGAAGCGTTTGCCTTCAGACAGGGACTGGAAGAGGTAGCAACCGATTTCTTTTCCACCCCTTTCCGTCATGAACAGTTACAGCGGGCGTTGTCTGCGGACACCCTGGCGCTCGATCACGATGTTGCGGTAGACAGTGATGGCGCACCGCTGGATGCCGACCGCAAATTTGGCACCGTCGGCGCGGTGGCACTGGACAGGCATGGCAATCTGGCGGCGGCGACCTCCACCGGGGGAATGACCAATAAGCAGGTGGGCCGGGTCGGGGATTCGCCGTTAATCGGTGCGGGCTGCTATGCCAGCAATGCCAACGTGGCCGTCTCCTGTACCGGCACTGGCGAGGTCTTTATGCGCACGCTGGCCGCCTATGACATTGCGGCGCTGATGGAATACGCGGGCCTGTCACTGAAAGAAGCCAGCGAGCGGGTGGTGATGGAAAAAATCAAGGTGCTGGGCGGCAGTGGCGGCATTATTGCCGTCGATCGCGAAGGCAATGTGGCGCTGCCCTTTAACAGTGAGGGGATGTACCGTGGCTATGGCTATGCCGGGGATGCGCCAAACGTCAGTATCTATCGTGAAGACCAGGGGGCGGGATGACAGGGAACCGCGAAGCCGCGTTGTCGGCCGGACAGGTATTAGCCATCAACAACCTGAGCGTCAGCTTCAGCCAGCAGGGCGAAGTGGTGCGGGCGGTGAACAATCTGTCGCTGGAGGTTAATCGTGGCGAAACGCTGGCGATTGTCGGTGAATCCGGCTCAGGAAAATCGGTCACCTCACTGGCGTTAATGCGGCTGGTAGAGCAGGGGGGAGGCAGTATTGACAGCGGCCAGATGCTGCTGCGACGGCGCAACAGTCAGGTGATTGACCTGGCTACCGCCCGGCAATCAGCGTTGCGCACCATTCGCGGTGCCGACATGGCGATGATCTTTCAGGAGCCGATGACCTCGCTGAACCCGGTATTCACCATTGGCGAGCAGATTGCGGAATCCATCCGCCTGCATCAGGGAAAAAGCCATCGGGACGCGTTGCAGGAGGCGTTACGTATGCTGGATCTGGTGCGCATTCCGGTGGCAAAAGATGTGCTGACTCGCTTTCCCCACCAGCTGTCGGGCGGTATGCGCCAGCGGGTGATGATTGCCATGGCGCTCTCCTGCCGACCAGCCCTGCTGATTGCCGATGAACCCACCACCGCGCTTGATGTCACCATTCAGGCGCAGATCCTGCAACTGATCCGCGTATTGCAAAAAGAGATGCAGATGGGGGTGATTTTCATTACCCATGACATGGGCGTGGTCGCCGAAATGGCTGACCGTGTGCAGGTGATGTACCGCGGTGATGTGGTGGAAACCGGTTCGACAGAAAGTATCTTCCGTCATCCACAGCGGGACTATACCAAAGCGCTGCTGGCCGCCGTGCCCCGACTGGGTGAAATGACCGACCGGGCCTTCCCGATGCATTTCCCGGTGTTTAACCCTGAGGGGAACCAACTGGACGGCTCTTTGCAGGACACGGTGATTACCGACAAGGGACCGGTTTTACAGGTGCGCGATCTGGTTGCGCGTTTTGATATCCGCAGCGGCATTTTCAACCGCGTGACCCGGCGGGTTCACGCGGTTGAAAAGGTCAGCTTCGATTTGTGGCCGGGTGAAACTCTGGCGCTGGTGGGGGAATCCGGCTGCGGCAAATCCACTACCGGACGGGCGCTGCTGCGGCTGGTGGAAAGCCAGGGCGGCACCATTACTTTCAACGGCCAGCGTATCGATCAACTGAGCGGCCCGGCGCTTTCTCATTTGCGACGGGATATTCAGTTTATCTTTCAGGACCCTTACGCCTCGCTCGATCCGCGACTGACCGTCGGGTTCTCGATCATGGAACCGTTGTTGGTTCATGGCATTGCTAAGGGCAAAGAGGCTGAAGAGCGCGTCGCCTGGCTGTTGGAAAAAGTGGGCCTGCTGCCGGAATACGCCAGACGCTATCCCCATGAGTTTTCTGGTGGTCAGCGCCAGCGCATCTGCATTGCCAGGGCGCTGGCCCTCAATCCCAAAGTGGTGATTGCCGATGAGTCGGTTTCCGCGCTGGACGTGTCAATCCGTGCGCAGATTGTCAATCTGATGCTGGATTTACAGCGCGAATTTGGCATCGCCTTTCTGTTTATCTCGCATGATATGGCAGTGGTGGAGCGGATCAGCCACCGGGTGGCGGTGATGTATCTCGGGCAAATCGTCGAAATTGGCCCGCGACAGTCGGTTTTTGAGCACCCGCAACACTCTTACACCCGCAAACTGTTGTCTGCCGTCCCGGTGGCCGATCCCGATCATCCCCGGCGGGAGAGAGCGCTACTGGCGGATGAGATCCCAAGCCCCATTCGCGCCCTGGATGATTACCCGGAAGTCGCACCGCTGGTGGAAGTCAGCGCAGGACATTACGTTGCCCGCCATACTATTGGCGGCGTCTGAATTGGCTGTAAAACAACAAGGAACGACAGGAGAAACACGCAACATGATAATTTCTAAACGCACACTGTTAGCGGCGGGCTTACTGAGCAGTTTTGCTGCGCTGCCTGCTTACGCAACAAAAGATGTGGTGATTGCTGTTGGTTCTAATTTCACCACCCTCGATCCTTACGATGCCAACGATACGCTGTCACAGGCGGTGGCTAAATCCTTCTATCAGGGGCTGTTCGGCTTTGATAAGGATATGAAAGTCACTAACGTGCTGGCCGAAGGCTACGACGTCAGTAAAGATGGCCTGACCTGGACCATCAAACTGAAAAGCGGCGTGAAATTCCAGGATGGCAGCGACTTCAATGCTGAAGCGGTGAAAGTGAACCTGGATCGTGCCAGCAACCCTGACAATCATCTCAAGCGTTACAACCTGTTTAAATCAATCGCCACCACTGAGGTGGTCGATCCTTCCACGGTGAAAATCACCCTGAAGCAGCCCTTCTCCGCCTTTATCAACACCCTTGCCAGCCCGGCGGCGGTGATGATTTCTCCTACCGCGCTGAAGAAATACGGTAAGGAAATCGGCTTCCATCCGGTGGGCACCGGCCCGTATGTGCTGGACACCTGGAATCAGACCGATTTTGTTAAAGTAAAAAAATTCGACGGCTACTGGAAGAAGGGCTACCCAAAACTGGATACCCTTACCTGGCGTCCGGTGGTTGATAACAACACCCGTGCGGCGATGTTGCAGACGGGCGAAGCCAACCTGGCTTTCCCGGTTCCTTATGAGCAGGCTGGCCTGCTGGCAAAAAACAGTAAGCTGGCGCTGGATGTTTCGCCATCCATTATGCAGCGCTATCTCAGCATTAACGTCACGCAGAAGCCGTTTGATAATGTCAAAGTTCGTGAGGCGCTCAACTATGCCATCAACCGCCAGGCGCTGGTGAAAGTGGCCTTTGCCGGTTACGCCACGCCAGCAACGGGGGTGGTGCCACAGGCCATTCAGTATTCACAAAGCTACCCGGCAGCCGAATACAATCCGGCGAAAGCGCGCCAGCTGTTGAAAGAGGCCGGTTTCCCGAATGGCTTCACCACTACCCTGTGGTCGTCTCACAACCACAGCACCGCGCAGAAAGTGTTGCAGTTCACTCAACAGCAGCTGGCGCAGGTGGGGATCAAAGCCACGGTCACCGCAATGGATGCCGGACAGCGCTCGGCTGAGGTGGAAGGAAAAGGGCAGAAGGAGAGCGGCGTGCGTCTGTTCTACACCGGCTGGTCTGCTTCTACCGGTGAAGCTAACTGGGCGTTGACGCCGCTGTTTGCCACTCAGTCCTGGCCGCCAACCATTTTCAATACGGCGTTTTACAGCAACCCTCAGGTGGATAACGATCTGGCCGACGCGCTGAAAACTACCGACAGCGCGAAAAAAGCGGCGCTCTACAAGGATGCTCAGGATAAAATCTGGCAGGACAAACCCTGGGTGCCTCTGGTGGTGGAAAAGCTGGTTTCCGCCAGAACCAAAAGCCTCAGTGGTTTCTATGTGATGCCTGACACCTCGTTCAATTTTGATGATGCCGATTTGCAGTAACCCCCGCTGAAAACCCGCCGCGCAGCATCAGGGCGCGGCTGTCTCCGGCGCAGGAAAACCTATGTTCAACTATTTTATTAAACGCTTACTGGGACTGATCCCCACGCTGCTGATTGTGGCGGTGCTGGTGTTCCTGTTTGTTCATATGCTGCCGGGCGATCCGGCCAGGCTGGTCGCCGGTCCGGAAGCGGACGCCACCGTGGTAGCGATGGTGCGTCAGCAGCTTGGGCTGGACCAACCCATCTGGGTGCAGTTCTGGCATTTTATCAGTCAGGCTGTGCAGGGTGACTTTGGTCAGTCGATGGTGTCAAAACGGCCCGTTTCATCCGAAATTGCACAACGCTTTTTTCCCACCCTGTGGCTGACGCTCAGCAGTATGGGATGGTCGGTGATATTTGGTATGGCGCTGGGCATTGTCTCGGCGGTATGGCGCAACCGCTGGCCGGACCGTATCGGCATGACGCTGGCGGTATCGGGCATCTCTTTTCCCGCCTTTGCGCTGGGAATGTTGTTGATGCAGGTATTCTCCGTCGAGCTGGGCTGGCTACCGACGGTTGGCGCTGACAGCTGGCAGCACTACATTTTGCCCTCCATCACCCTGGGCGCGGCCGTCGCCGCCGTGATGGCTCGCTTCACCCGCGCCTCTTTTGTGGAGGTGATGCAGGAAGATTACATGCGCACCGCGCGGGCGAAAGGCGTACGTGAGACGGTGGTGATCATCAAACATGGTCTGCGTAACGCGATGATCCCGGTAGTGACCATGATGGGCCTGCAATTTGGTTTCCTGCTGGGCGGCTCGATTGTGGTGGAGGTGGTTTTCAACTGGCCGGGGCTGGGTCGTCTGCTGGTGGACTCGGTGGCGATGCGCGATTACCCGGTGGTTCAGGCGGAAGTGCTGCTGTTCTCGCTGGAGTTTATCTTGATCAATTTGATTGTTGATATGTTGTATGCCGCGATCAATCCGGCGATACGCTACAAATAAGGATCGGTGATGAAAAACTGGCGACGTGATGCGGCCCTGTCCGCGATGCCAACCCTGACTCAGCATCGAGTGCGTACCCCGTGGCGGGAATTCTGGCGACGGTTTCAGCGCCAGCCGGTTGCGCTGGTATCAGCAGCCTTCGTGGTACTGCTGATTTTGCTGGCGGTGCTCGCGCCCTGGCTTGCGCCGTTTGATGCGGAAAATTACTTTGACTACGACAGGTTGACCGAAGGGCCGTCGATGATGCACTGGTTCGGCGTTGATTCGCTGGGGCGTGATATTTTCAGTCGCGTGCTGGTGGGTACCCGGCTGTCACTGGTTTCGGGCTTTTTTTCGGTGGCTCTTGGCGCGGCAATCGGCACCTTTCTGGGCCTGCTGGCTGGCTATTATGAAGGCTGGTGGGACCGGATTATTATGCGTATCAGCGACGTGCTGTTTGCTTTTCCCGGCATCCTGCTGGCGATAGCGGTGGTGGCGATCATGGGCAGCGGCATGTCAAATGTGGTTATTGCGGTGGCCATTTTCAGCATCCCGGCGTTCGCCAGGCTGGTTCGCGGCAACACGCTGGTGCTGAAGCATCTGACCTATATCGAGTCAGCCCGCAGTATTGGTGCATCTGACCTGACCATTATTCTGCGTCATATCCTGCCGGGAACCCTCTCGTCCATCGTGGTCTATTTCACCATGCGAATTGGCACCTCGATTATCAGCGCAGCCAGTCTGTCGTTTCTCGGATTAGGCGCGCAGCCACCCACGCCGGAATGGGGGGCGATGCTGAATGAGGCGCGCGCAGATATGGTGATGGCTCCGCATGTTGCTGTTTTCCCCAGCCTGGCGATTTTTCTTACCGTGCTGGCATTTAACCTGCTGGGCGACGGCCTGCGTGATGCGCTCGATCCACGCCTGAAGACCTGATGTGATGAAACCCTTCGATTATCAGCAGGATTTCGAAAATACCGACTTCCGCCAGCATCCTGAACGTTATCAGGTGGGGCGGGGTGAGCAGGGCGTGCTGAAGGTGGAGCCCTATAAAAGTGAGATCCTGCCGCACTGGCGCTTTAAAACGCCGGCGCTGGCGCAGGCATCCGCAGACAAAATCATGCAGCTTTTCGAAGCGTATCGCGCAGCCGATGATTTTGTTGGTATGGACATGGCGAGAAAATTTATTCAGATGGGTTATACCCGCGCGCGGCGTTACGCTAATCATCAGGGCGGTAAAAAATATGCTGCTGACGGTGAGCTGTTGCCGCGGACGCTTAATGCTGAAAAAGCCGCAGCCGCGGCGATTTTTAAAGCCTGCTGGGACGGCATCCGCGCTGATGACGATTATCTGCAACGACGCAAACAGCATCAGGCACGCTATGGCTGACCGGCCAAAGCGGATATTTAAAACGGGCAGGGCGTGTCCGGGCCAGTAAAATGAAACCAGCGTCAGAGGAGCAACGGCAGTGAGGCATGGCCCGCTGGCAGAGCGCAAGCGGGCTGGTCAGGGCGTTAAAGCCGGGTGGCCCAGAGATCGTATTCGTCGGCGTTATCGACACGTACACGGATCACATCGCCGGGCTTGACGTTTTTCTCACCGTTGAGATAAACCGCGCCGTCAATTTCCGGCGCATCAGCCATACTGCGACCAATAGCCCCTTCCTCATCCACTTCATCAACGATCACCAGAATCTCGCTGCCCACTTTTTCCTGAAGACGGCTGGCAGAAATAGCCTGTTGCAGTTGCATAAAGCGGTCATAGCGCTCTTCTTTCACCTCTTCCGCCACCGGATCTGGCAGCTGGTTGGCGGTCGCCCCTTCCACCGGGCTGTATTTAAAGCAGCCCACTCTGTCCAGTCTGGCTTCTTTAATAAAGTCGAGCAGCATCTGGAAATCTTCTTCCGTCTCGCCGGGGAAGCCAACAATGAAAGTGGAGCGCAGCGTCAGCTGTGGACAGATTTCACGCCAGCGTTTGATCCGCTCCAGCGTGCGCTCAACCGCGCCAGGACGTTTCATCAGCTTGAGGATGCGTGGGCTGGCGTGTTGCAGCGGAATATCCAGGTACGGCAGGATCTTCCCTTCAGCCATCAGTGGGATCACCTCATCCACATGCGGATAAGGGTAAACGTAGTGCAGGCGCACCCACACGCCGAGTTTAGCCAGCTGTTCGCACAGGCTGACCATGCTGGTCTTAACCGGGGAGCCGTTCCAGAAACCGGTGCGGTGTTTAACATCCACCCCGTAGGCGGAAGTATCCTGGGAGATAACCAGCAGTTCTTTCACCCCGGATTCCACCAGACGTTTCGCCTCATCCAGCACGGAGCCAATCGCCCGGCTGTCCAGGTCGCCGCGCATCGACGGAATAATGCAGAAGGTACAACGGTGGTTACAGCCTTCGGAAATTTTCAGGTATGCATAGTGGCGTGGCGTCAGTTTTACGCCCTGCTCAGGCACCAGGCTGAGAAACGGATTGTGCTGTGGCTTCGGCACATACTGATGGACATGTGAAAGCACCTGTTCATAGCTGTGCGGCCCGGTGATTTCCAGCACGCGGGGATGGACCTCGCGGATCTGGTTCTCTTTTGCGCCCAGGCAGCCGGTGACAATCACTTTGCCATTTTCATTCAGTGCTTCGCCAATCGCTTCCAGCGACTCCTGCACCGCGCTGTCGATAAAGCCGCAGGTGTTGACGATGACAATCTCGGCGTCATCGTAACGCGGGACCACTTCGTAGCCCTCAGTACGCAGTTCGGTGAGGATCCGTTCAGAATCGACAAGATTTTTTGGGCAGCCTAAAGAGATAAATCCCACTTTAGGAGACGCGTTTTTAGGTTGTATCACGATATTGTCAGGTGTTTCGTTGCAGGACATTGCTTGTTTCCGGTTCTGAGCAGGAATGGCGCGAGATTCTACAGAGGGAGCAGGCAAAATCCTACTTCTTTGTACCCGGAACAGCAGGAAAAAGCTGCTCTGAGCGTGGGTAAGAACTGGATAACCTGCTGAAACAGCAGCCAACGGGTGGCTAAAAAAAAAGCACCCGTCAGGGTGCCGCAAACTGGCAGTAAAACAGCCCGGCAGGCTGCTTAACGCTGCCACTGGCAGACCTGCCAGCCGCGCTCATCAGCTAACTGCTTTAAAGGCTCAGCCGGATTGATGACATGCGGATGATCGGCATGTTCCAGCATGGGCAGATCGTTCATTGAGTCGCTGTACGCCCAGATATTATCGAACGCCAGGCCCTGCTGTGCTAACCACTCATTCAGCCGCGTCACTTTGCCTGCTTTATAGGTCATGGTGCCGTATATCTGACCGCTGTAACGTTCATCGACAATCTCCACCCCAATCGCCAGTGCGCCATTGGCATCCAGCTGTTCAGCAATGGGTGCCACCAGATGTTCACCGCTGGCGGAGATCACCAGAATCTGGTCGCCGCGCTGCTTATGCCAGGCCAGTTTTTCCCGCGCAGCAGGATAAACCCTTGGCATGATATCGCGATGAATAAAGCGCCTGATCCAGCCTGCCACGGTGAGTGTGCTCATGCCCGTCAGCGGCGAAAGGATGGTATGCATATACTCTTCAATAGCCAGCGTTCCCTGATAATACTGGGTCATTAACGCGCGTTCATGTTCAAGAAGCGCAGCCGGGGCATAGCCCTGAGAGACCAGCCAGCGTAACCACAGGCCGGTACTGTCTTCACAGATCAGTGTTTCATCAAGATCGAACAGGGCTAAATCCATTGTCATTACTCCTCTGAAAACTTTACACAGGGTAGCGGAATTTTGTGACCAACTTAACTGTTCTGCGAAAAATCGGAATTACACCTGGAGCCTGTCGCCATAAATCGTCAGAAGCTGCCATATAGTGCGTTATCTCCAGGATTTATCTAATAAAGTCTAAGAAACTTTACGGTAATGCTGTTCATTTTGCCTGGCAGACAGGATAGCGTAACTCACCGCTCGGTCTGAAGGCTGAAAATATTTATCTTTCAAATGGATATCCGGATTTTGTCATGAAGAGAACAGGTTTGCCCTTCCCCAAAGTGTCGCTAACTTTTTCCTGGTCGCTGCTGTTGGTTCTGAGTTTTGCTACCCGTGCTGAACAGGCTCCGGCTCCCCCGCAGATTGATGCCAGAGCCTGGATACTGATGGATTACCACAGTGGAAAAGTGCTGACAGAGTCACATGCCGATGACCGCCTCGATCCCGCCAGCCTGACTAAAATTATGGCCAGCTATGTTATTGGCCAGGCCATTAAAGCCGGAAAAATCACCAGTGACGACATGGTCACCGTCGGGAAAGACGCCTGGGCGACCGGCAATCCGCTGTTGCAGGGATCGTCACTGATGTTCCTTAAGCCCGGCGACCGCATTCCGGTGTCGGAGTTAAACAAAGGTATCGTTATTCAGTCAGGCAATGATGCCAGCATTGCGCTGGCAGATTATGTCGCCGGCAGTCAGGATTCCTTTGTCAGCCTGATGAACAACTATGCCCGTGCGCTTGAACTGAAAAATACCCATTTTAAAACGGTACACGGGCTGGATTCAGAGGGGCAGTACAGCACCGCTCGCGATATGGCGTTGTTAAGTCAGGCGCTGATCCGCGATGTACCGGAGGAATATGCGCTGCACAAGGAAAAGGAATTTACCTTTAACAACATCAAACAATACAACCGCAATCGCCTGCTGTGGAGCAGTAATCTGCATGTTGATGGTATCAAAACCGGCTACACCAGCGGGGCAGGCAACAGCCTGGTGGCATCGGCCACTGAGGGCAATCAACGGCTTATTTCTGTGGTGCTCGGTGCTGCCACCGATGCGGTACGTTTTCGTGAAAGCGAAAAACTGCTCACCTGGGGATTTCGTTTTTATGAAACGGTGACCCCGGTTAAAGCAGACAAACCCTTTACCACCCATCGCGTCTGGTATGGCGACAGGAAAGCGATCCTGCTTGGTGTCGCCGGTGATGCTTCAGTGACGCTGCCCAGAGGGCAGATGAAAAATCTCAGGGCCAGCTTCACGTTGTCACAGCCGGAACTGCTGGCACCGCTGAAAAAAAATCAGGTAGTGGGAACCATTGATTTTCAACTGGATGGCAAAATCATTGAGCAACGGCCACTGGTGGTCATGGAAGAGGTAAAAGAGGGGGGATGGTTCAGCAGAGTGATGGATTTTGTCATGCTGAAGCTTAACGGCTGGTTTGGTAAGTGGTTCCATTAAAGGTACTGGCCGTTTGCGCCAGCGCACCTCGTCAATTAAACAATGCGTTCACCCGGTAAAGTTAACGGCATCCGCCACTGGCCTCGCAGTGACGGATAAGCCGTGGCCGTTCAGTTGCGTACCCAGCCTTTACGAATAGGAATGGCAAACAGCAGCCGGTAAAGCGATGACGTGTTCTGTAACAGACGTCTGCCGCAAAAGTGCCAGGCGACCTGAGCAAACAGGCAGGAGAGCATGCCGACCAGCAATCCACCGAGCATATCCATCGGCCAGTGGACACCCAGATAGATCCGTGACCAGGCAATGGCTGAGGCCACCACCATCAGCACGGCACCCGACCAGATACGGTGCCAGCAGAGAAACGCGATAGCAAAAGTAAAGATGGCGGTGCCGTGATCGCTGGGATAAGAGTCATCCGCCGCATGCGGTAAAAACTGGTGGCCCAGACCGATAACAAAGGGGCGCGGGTGTGGCAGTAAATTGCCGGTGCACCAGGAGATGGTCAGTGCGTAGACCAGCGCAATAGCGGTCTTCAGCACCAGTTGCCGTTGCGACGCGACCTGGCTTCTGGGCCCCCATAACCACAGTGCAACAATCAGCAGCGGTACGATGGCAATCAGGTCCCTGGCGATAAAGGTTGCCGTGGTAATCATCCAGTGGGGCGATTCCGGCGTGGCGTTGATCCAGAGAAATAAAATCCGGTTCAACTCTTCCATCATACTTATCTCCTCGTCTTGTTCAGCAGAAACAAAAGGTGTCCGCAGGTAAAATCCGACTCAGCCATGGCTGCTCCGGTAATGTGGGGGCAAAGCATAGAAGCAACAACAGAGAAGATAAACAGGTATGTTCCTGATTACATGCGTGGTTGTACTTTCGTTAAGAATTGCCGGGGTTTTAATCTTTTATGAAATAAATAAGAATAATCGCCGACAGAATATCGCCGCAGAAGTTGGGGGGATACGGAAAATAAAAAACCCGCTAAGTATATTCTTAGCGGGCTCCACAATTTGAGGATTTCAAAGAAAAGCAGTGGCACTTATTATGACCAGCGGCAGATACAAAAGTTCTCAACTCTTTTGAAATTAATTTCAATTACCAAACATTGGCCAGACTATCACGATTAACGTTCCTGCCAGGGTCAGCAGAACGTTAGCAATCGCATAGGTTCCGGCATAACCCAGCGCGGGGATATTACTGCGTGCAGTATCGCTGATGATCTCCATCGCCGGAGCACAGGTGCGTGCGCCCATAATGGCCCCAAACAATAAGGCGCGATTCATTTTCAGCACATAAGCGCCAAACAGAAAGCAGAGTACGACCGGCAGCAGACTGACGGCCAGTCCGGCCGCCAGCATCAGGATGCCGGTATCCCCCAGCCCGTGCGACAGACCCGTTCCGGCGCTCAGACCAACCCCGACCATAAAAATCATCAGACCGAACTCTTTTAACATGGTCAGAGCCCCCTGCGGAATGTAGCCGAAAGTTGGGTGATTGGCGCGCAGAAAGCCGAGCATAATGCCGGAAAACAATAAGCCTGCCGCATTGCCGATGCTGAAATTAAAGTTGCTGAATTGCAGGGTGATCATCCCGGTCATCAGTCCGATAATAAAGAAGGCACAAAAAGCGAGAAGGTCGGTAAGCTGACTGTGAATTGAGATAAATCCGATGCGATCGGCAACCGATTTAACGCGACGCGCCTCGCCACTGATTTGCAGAACATCACCTTTATTAAGAATGATGCTGTCGTCTATGGGCATTTCAATCTGACTGCGGATAACCCGGTTGAGAAAACAGCCGTGGTCGGTCAGTTTAAGATGACTGAGACGTTTATTTACCGCATTGTTATTTTTAACCACGATCTCTTCATTAATGATCCGCATATCCAGTAAATCGCGATCGAACACTTCTTTTCCGTTACGAAAGCTGGGATCGAGACGTGAATGGGCATCCGGATAGCCGACCAGCGAAATCTCATCACCCTGTTGCAGCACCGCATCGCCATCCGGACTGGCGAGAATGCCGTTGCGCCGAATGCGCTCAATGTAACAGCCGGTCTGACGATAGATCCCCAGCTCGCGCAGGTTTTTGCCATCGGTCCAGGCAACCAGCTCCGGACCCACGCGATAGGCACGGATAACCGGCAGATAAACCTTACGCTGGCTGTCGGGATCCAGCCCCCGTTCCCGGGCGATGGTCAGCGCGCTGGTGGAGAGGTCCTGGCGCTGCAATTTTGGCAGATACCGCGCACCAAAAATCAGGCTGACCAGGCCGATCAGATAGGTCAACGCATAGCCCAGGCTGAGATTAGACTGGGCGGTGCTCAGTGCATTTCCTGTCGGCCAGGTTTGTCGCAGGGTGTCTCCGGCACCCACCAGAACGGGGGTTGAGGTCATCGAACCTGCCAACATGCCCGCGGTCAGGCCAATATCCCAGTTGAACAGCTTGCCCAGAATCAATGCAATGACCATGGCGCTGACCACCATTACCGCAGCGAGCATCAGATAATTCTTGCCATCACGAAAGAAAATAGAAAAAAAGTTAGGTCCGGCTTCAACACCAACGCAAAAAATAAATAACATAAAGCCCAGATTCAGCGCGTCGGGATTAATACCAAAATGCTGCTGACCAAGTAACAGCGAGACGACTAAAACACCAATAGAATTACCCAGTTGTACCGAGCCAAGGCGTAATTTACCCAGACATAATCCCAGCGCGAGCACGACAAATAATAACAGAATGTCATTTCTACTTAACAAATCTGCGACGTTTATATTCACGGTTTAACTTCTTGTTTACGAGTAACGCATTGAAATAATGGGTGTTTTGCGCTAAATTTTTCGCACAGCCAACAGAGCAGTGGCAATATTTAACCTCTGTCTCACCCGACATAACAGTTGCAGGCCGTCTTAATACGGACAACAGATGCAGCCCGGGGAATGTCAAATAGTGTCGGTGACAGAGTGAAAAATAAAACAGCCTGATGGAGCAGGCTCAGAGGGTTTTAGCAAATACAGCCCAGGCCAGTTAAAAACGGCGGCCATTTTAAACGTTTCATTCTTTTTCAGCCAGTAAAAGCCGTGTGCATTTGTAACGGTTTTTTGCTTTTCGCCAGCAGGAAAAAGGGTACGGAGTGTCTCTGGCCCGGTGACTGGATCAATTACCGAGAGAAAAGCTTATGATGTTAAGGGGTGTGTCGTGGACCGCTGGAATAATCAGTTTTGTCCTGTACTGCATCGTTTTTCTGGTGGTGCGCTATGACATGTTCATCGAAGGTGCGGCGGTCATGCAGGCGCGTCCTGGCTTGTTGATGTTGGTTGTACCCGGCGCGGTAGCGGCGATGACATCAAAAGAGGCACCGCTCACGGTGTCACTCCTGTCTGCATTATTCGGAACCTTTCTGTCGGTCGTCATTCTGAATTTTTACGCTGTCCTCTGTTACGACCCCATGCAGGAACTGGCCTTTGATGCCAGCGCCATATTCTGGTGTGGCTCGGGGGCGCTGTTAGTCATGCTGATCAGAACCGTATTCTGGCCTTCACACGGTTAATCAGGATACCAGGGCGCTACCTTAGCGCAGTGAAATGCAATCAGGGTTAAACAGATAGCAAAGAGAGGAGACGGGTGATTGTCGCGGGTTAACCAGTGCGCCATCAGCAGGCGGAAAAAAATTGGTGAATCTGTGAATTGTCGGCACAGTATTGCGCCGCTCAGCCCTGTTATTCGCGGCTAAAGGGGCTGAGCCGGTTATCAGTTGTAATGCAGGTCGCTCAGAAACTTCTGTGCTCTGGCGTGTTGCGGGCGGGCAAAGAAGTTCTCCGGTGTGGATTGCTCCAGAATCTTCCCCTGGTCCATAAACCAGATGGTATCCGCCACTTCCCGGGCAAAATTCATCTCATGGGTGACGCACATCATGGTCATACCTTCGCGGGCCAGGCCGCGCATCACGTTTAAGACTTCGCCTACCATTTCCGGATCCAGCGCCGACGTCGGTTCATCGAACAGCATGACCGGCGGTTTCATCGCTAACGCCCGGGCAATAGCCACCCGCTGCTGCTGACCACCGGAAAGCTGTGCCGGATAGGCGTTGGCTTTGTGCGATAACCCGACGCGCTCCAGCAGTTCACCCGCCTGCTGGCGGGCCTCATGACGCTTCACCCCGAGGACTTTCACTGGCGACATCATGATGTTCTCCAGCACCGAAACGTGTGGGAACAGGTTAAAGTTCTGGAACACAAAACCTATCCGGGTGCGCAACTGATTCAGGCGCGTGCTGGTGCCGTGAATGTCGATACCATCAAACAGAATCTGACCTTCTTCAATTGGCTCCAGCCGGTTAACGGTGCGGATTAACGTTGATTTCCCTGAGCCGGACGGGCCGCAGACCACCACCACTTCGCCAGGTTTGATTTCAGCACTCAGATCGGTCAGCGCCTGGTATTCGCCATACCACTTATTGACCTGATTAAATAAGATCATTGGTCGCATCGTCGCTCCTTATTGTGATTGAGTCCGGGAGAGCAGCAGGGCTTGCGCCATGCTGTCGGCTTCCGGCATCCGGTTTTGCCTTTTACGCGTGATACGCGCTTCCAGCCTGTTGGCCAGCCAGGTCAGGCTGAAACAGATGAGGTAATAGCCCGCCGCAACAATCGCGAAGACCTGAAAAGGTTTAGTCAACAGCTGGTTATTGACCTGGTTGGCGGCGAAGGTCAGCTCCGGCACGTTGATCACGTAGCCCAGCGTGCTGTCTTTGATAATGGAAACCAGCTGGCTGACCAGACTGGGCAGCGAGTTATATAACGCCTGCGGCAGAATAATCAGGCGCAGCGTCTTGCAATAACTCATCCCCAGCGCTCTGGCCGCTTCATACTGGCCGCCCGGCAGCGCCTGAATGCCGCCGCGCACGATCTCAGCAATGTAGGCACTTTCATAAATCACCAGCGTGCACAGCATGGTACTGAATCCGCTGATGTTGTGACCAATCAGCAGCGGGACGCAAAAGTAAGTCCAGAACACCACCATCAGCAGCGGAATGCCCCGCAAACAGTAAACCCAGCAGGCGGCGGGCCAGCTCAGCCAGCGAAAAGGCGACAATCGCGCCAGTCCGAGCAGCGTGCCCACCGGTAATGCCAACAGGATCGCCAGCACCGAAATCAGCAGCGTGCAGAGTATGCCGCCAAGGGGCCCCTGCGGGTATTGTCCCATCAGGAACAGCATCCCGTTGTCATGCAAAATCGTAAATATGTCGGGCATGGGATTACCTCGCATAAACCCGCTGGAAACGGCGGGCCAGCAGCGCACCAGCCCCCATCAGCAGCAGAGAGAAGAACAGATAACCGGCAGAAGCCACCAGATACGATTCGAAAGTACGGAATGTCTGGTTCTCAATATCACGGGTGACATAAGTCAGTTCGGTCACCCCAATCACCATCGCCAGGCTGGTGTTTTTAAACAGTAAAACGGTGTGATTGAGCAGCGACGGCAGCGCGTTACGGATACCCTGCGGCAAAATGACCGAACGCAGCGAGCGGGTATAGCTCATGCCCAGGGCGCGGGACGCCTCAGTTTGTCCTTCCGGGATGGCACGCAATCCGCTGCGGATATCTTCAGAAAAATACGCCGCCTGACACAATCCCAGCGCCAGCATCGAAAACAGAAACTCGGCGTTTAAATCGTTAATCCACATCTGCACAGATTCCGGCAGCAGGGTCGGAATAGCGAAATACCACATCATTAACTGAATAAGCGTCGGCACGTTGCGATGATACGAGACGTAAATGCGGACAAAATATTCAGCGAAGCGCTGGTGCGTTAAGCGAATCACCACCAGCAGCAGGGCAATCAACATTGCCAGCAGCCAGGCCCCCAGCGCCAGCTCGAGGGTGACAGCCATACCATCGACGATCATCTGGCCAAACTGACCGGTCAGGATCCTGCTGAAATCGAGCGTCATCGTCTTTTCACCCTCCTGTTTTTAACGCTTTGTGGATCACACGCCTTCACCGGGACGCATGGTGGAAAGTCCCCCCGGCACCTGCAACGTCGGGGTGATTTCGATATTGCCGATATTGACGGCAATCGGCGCTGAAACGGCGAAGGCCACGCAGTCGGCGATATCTCTGGCGGTGGGCAGCTCAAAACCATCAATGAAACGGCGGCGGGCCTCTTCATGGTCGCCGGACACATTGCCGAAAATATCGGTCGCCACCCGACCCGGACAGATCTCGGTAACCCGCACGCGTTTGCCGTAGCAGTCAACGCGCAGCTGGCGCGAAAGGGCATGAACGCCCGCTTTGGTGGCGTGATAAATCGAGTTGCCGCCGAAGTTATAAATCGCCGCAATCGAGGTGATGTTGATGATGTGCCCACGATCGCGCGCCATCATTCCCGGCACCAGCAGGCGGCAGAGATGCAAAACGGCGCGCAGATTGACATCCACCTGGGTATCAATTGATTCTTCATCGGCGCTGAGGATCGAGCCGGGGCGGGAAACACCGGCATTGTTGACCAGGATGTCCACGCTGATTTCGCTGCACAGGCGCGTTACCGCCGCAAGATCGCTGACATCCAGCGCATGAGGAATACAGCCGGTGCGGGCGGCGAGGGCTTCCAGCTCACTGGCGCGGCGTGCCACGGCATGAACCGTCAGCCCTTCCTGGCAAAGGCGTTCGACAATGGCTTCACCCATTCCGGCGGATGCGCCGGTGACCAGCGCAGTTTTGTAATCTGAAAATGGCATCTGACTCTCCTGTTAAACCCCCGGTGACATCGTCTTCTGCCGGTGGCGTGTTTTCTGACTCTATCCAGTAATGCTCTGAGGGGATAAGACATAAACCCTGTGAGGCGATAAGCGCGACTTATAACCGCGCTTTTTCCTCTGTCAGCTGGCGCTGTTGCTGGCCTGGCGGCATCAGCACGATGCCCATTTCGGCAATAATTTCCCGCAGGGTATGCACCATGCCGAGAGATTCCGGCGTATCACCGTGGACCAGGATCGAGGTGGCATTGACCGGCAGGGTGATGCCGTCGATGCTTTCTACCGTGCCTTCCCGCAGCAACTGGCGCACGCGCGTGCGCACCTGCTCTTTATCATGAATTACCGCACCCGGTTTCGACCGGCTGACCAGCAGGCCGTTGCTCTCATAAGCCCGGTCGGCGAGAAAGGTGCAGACCACCGGCAGGTTCAGCGCCCGCGCCGCAGACTCGACGGCGTTACCGGGCAGGGTGCTGACGATCATTTTTGCATCGAAGTTGCTGACGGCCTGCAACAGCACCTGTGCCAGTGCGGCGTCTTCCGAAACCATATTGCCCAGCGCGCCGTGAAAACTCATATGCGTCAGCGGATAATCGGCCGCTCTGGCAAACGCAGAAAGAGCACCCAGCTGATAGGTGACGTAATGGGCCATCACCTCCGGTTCGATATGCATCCGGCGACGGCCAAATCCGGCCAGATCGGGAAAACCAACGTGCGCGCCGAGATCCACCTGGTACTTTTTCGCCAGCGCGACGGTATTCGCCATAATGACCGCGTCTCCGGCGTGGAAACCGCAGGCAACATTGGCAGAGGTAATCAGCGGCATCAGTGCGGCGTCATCAGCTATGGTGTAATCGCCAAAGCCTTCACCAATATCGGCGTTGAGATCGATAAATTTCATGCGGCCAGCGCCTCCTGACGTAAGGTAAAAATTTCTGCGCCATACTCCACGCCGTCACCGTTTTGCACCGTCATAGATTCAACCGTACCCCGCACCGGACTGCGCAGCGGCAGATAAATCCCCCCCACTTTCAACAATCCGAGCAGGGTATTTTTTTCGACTTTTGCACCTGGCTGAGTAAATGGCAGGTTGTTCAGGGGATGCTGTAGCAGCACGATGCCGGGAAACGGCGCACAAAGCTTTTCCGCTGCGGGAAGGTCAGGCACCGTTTCCGGCAGCGAGGGTAAGGAGACGACGGGGCAACCGGGTGCACATTTCATGCTGATGCGAAAGCCGCTGCCGGTGAGTGCAATCTCGCTCAGACCGGACTGACGCATCTTGCGGGCAATATCGCGTAGTGCTCTGAATTCTGGTGCTTTTTTTTCCATGTCTCTCCCGTCAGACAGCGAGTGTTCCCGAGGCTGGCGACGAAAAAACGGCCCGCCGTACGGGCAGAAAACGCACTCTAACGTGGCACGCCGACCGTCAGGAAAGAGGATTTCGCTTTACGGCAATAAGACAGGCTTATTACCCGACCAGCGTCAGGGGGCGGTTATCCACCGTGCGGTTAGCCATCAGGGAGAGCAGAATTGCCTTCACCGCTTCTGCGGGCTGGGAAAGAGGCAGATGGTCGGACATACAAAATGAGAGCGCGACCTGAATATCAGGATTATCAATTTTCGCCATCCACGAACCGGCGGCGCTGAGCATGGCACGGGCAGCGGACTCCGGCATGATGGTACAGCCGGAACCTGCCGCCAGCGCGGCATTGAGGGTGGTTTGCGATTCGATTTCGCATTTCACCCGGTAAGTCAGTCCCTGATGAACAAAGGCATCATCAATGGCTTTGCGCATGATGTTGTAGATGCGTGGCAGGAACAGATCGTAGTTTGCCACCTGCGCCAGACTGACTGATTTCAGCGGCTTGCTCAGGGTGTGCGGGCAGACAAAGTACAACTCTTCTTTCATCAGCGGCATAAAACGCAAACCATGAATTTCGCGGTTACCGTAAATCACCGCCATATCCATCCGGCCATTCATAATCAGTTCGCTGAGGGTGGTGCCGAAATTTTCATTAAAATACAAAACGATGCCGGGATACTGCCGGTGAACTTCCTCCATCAGCGGCAACGCCAGCTGCTGGGCTGCGGTGCCGGGCGCCAGACCAACGGAGACGCTGCCGGACAGGGCCAGCGCCGAGCGGTCGATGGCGCTCTGCGCCTGATCGCACTGGCGTAAAATGGTCTGGGCGTGGATATACAAAATCTTGCCTGCCTCGGTTGGCGTAACGCCACGTTTGGTGCGGATCAGCAACTGCTGATTCACTTCGCCTTCCAGCGTTGCCAGCTGCTGGCTGAGCGCAGGCTGTGCAATGTGCAGGATATCTGCGGCCTGAGTGAGGCTCCCGACATCGACAATCTTGATAAAATATTTCAGGCGGCGGAGATTCACGATGGCGTCCTCATGGCAGAAACAGGCGTTGATAGCAGTTATCAGGACACAGCAAGATGAGTGCCAACACGTCCTCAGCAGCCAATTTATTCCCCGCCTGCTGCTGGTTCTGCTGATTTCACCTCCATGCCTCTCCGGCACTGCCGTGCATTATCAGCGGCTGGCGGAAAAGAAATCAGCTCTCCCTGCACTGCGCTGGTGCAAAATCCTATTTTCCTGCGTTCAGCCATTGCTTTGTGTTATGTCACCACACTAAAGCGCTATTGGTCCGGGGGGACGCTTCCTTATTACTCTTTTTCGGGTAATGCCTTATCACTGTCCGTCTTTCACCTTCGATAAAAAATTGGAACCCCAGCCCCATGCCTGATATCGCCGATCGCTTAAAAAATGTCTCTGTTTCTGCCTCTGTCGCCATGACGCAAAAGGCCCGCGATCTCGCGGCGGCAGGCGTGAACGTTATCGCACTTTCCACCGGAGAACCCGATTTTCCGACGCCGTCCCATGCCACCGAAGCGGCCCACGCCGCAGCGTTGGCTGGCGACACCCGTTATCCTCCTGTCGATGGCACCCCGGCGCTGCGTGCGGCCATCGCCGCTAAATTTCAGCGTGATAACCACCTGAATTTTAAGCCGAGCCAGATCCTGACCGCTGGCGGGGCGAAGCAGATTATCTTCAATGCGATGCTCGCCACCATCAATCCGGGTGACGAAGTGGTGATCCCGACGCCGTCGTGGATCAGCTACGCAGACATCGTTAAATTCGCGGGCGGCATTCCGGTGCCGGTGGCCTGTCCGGAAGAGAATAATTTCAAGCCGTATCCGCAGGATATTGCCGCAGCGATAACCCCCGCAACCAAATGGCTGCTGCTGAACTACCCGAGCAACCCGACCGGCTCTGTGGCAACGCAGCAGGAGTTGCAGGCGATTGGCGAGGTGATGCTGCGCTATCCGCAGATATGGATCCTGAGCGATGATATTTATGAACATCTGATTTATGACGGCGTGACTTTTCACACGCTGGCATAAGTTGAGCCACCTTTGCAGGACCGCGTGCTGACGGTCAACGGCGTGTCGAAAGCCTGGGCCATGACCGGCTGGCGCTTAGGTTTTTGCGGCGGCCCGCAGGATTTGATCAACGCCATGAGCAACGTCAATACGCAAAACAGCGGCGGCGTCACCACGCTGACCCAGGCGGCGGCCGTTGCCGTGCTGAATGGCCCGCAGGGGTTGTTGAAAGAACGCGCCGCCATCTATTGTCAGCGGCGGGATTACGTGCTGGAGCGTCTGTCTGCCGTCCCGACGCTACGCTGCCACAAACCGCAGGGGGCATTTTATTTGTTCGTCAATATCGCCGGCTGCATCGGTAAAACCACCGCAGGCGGGCGTTATATCAGTAACGATGCGGATTTTGTCATGGCGCTGATCGAAGAACAACACGTGGTCACCGTGCAGGGCGCAGCCTATGGCATGAGTCCGTACTTCCGCCTTTCCTACGCCACCAGCATGGCAATGCTGGAAGAGGGCTGTGACAGGATTACGGAATTTTGTGCGGCCCTGAAATAACCCCCCCCGGCCCGACGAGGAAAACTGCCCGCCAGCATGATTAATGTTGGCGGGCAGTGCTTTTTTTGGCGGTTAAGCGCGGATATCAATATCCCATCACTTTTTTCACCGGCATAAAGCTGTCGCGCAGGCGGGTCAGCCAGTGGTTGGTCTGCTCAGCAACATGGACAGCTTCGCGGGCATCGCTTTTAATCAGCTGGATGCGCTGACCGGGCTGCACCTGTGCCAGACGCCACAAATCCTCTTCAATGATACCGGCAATTTTCGGATAGCCGCCGGCGGTATTGGCATCGGCCAGCTGAATAATCGGCTCACCCGCCGGGGGCACCTGAACGATGCCGGGTATCAGTCCGTAGGAGCGCATTTCGACAACTTTCGAGGGGATGAGCGGCGTCCCCGACAGACGATAACCGGTACGATTGCTGTGCATGGAGACCGTCCACGGCTGCGACCAGAAGCGGGGCAGACAGGCTTCAAACAGGGCATACTCCCCGGCGGGGATCGCCCGCAGTTGCACCACACCTTCAGGGCTGGTGGGCAACAGCGTTGCCAGCGCGATATCTGGGGGTTCGATACCCATCCCTTCCGCGGGCAGCGGCGAGGTTGATGTTTTACCGGCGCTGAGGCGATCGTTTTGCGCCAGCGGTCGCCCGTCGAAACCACCAAAGCCGCCGCGCAGTGCGGTACTGCGTGACCCCATCACCAGTGGAACATCAATGCCGCCGGCGAGGCACAGATAGCTGCGCGCCCCGCTGCGCGGAAACTGCATTTCCAGCACCTGTCCGGCGTGGACAGAACATGCCCACCACGGGGGCAGCGGCGTGCCGTCCAGCATTGTGCGGCAGTCCGCGCCGGTGACCGCAATGTTGGCGTCTTTGAGAAAGCGCACCTTAAACGGAAACATCTGTACCTCGATACAGGCGGCGTTTTCGTCATTGCCCAGCATGATATTGCCTGCCCGGAACGCCAGCGGATCCATCACACCGCTGACGGACACGCCGATATCGCGGAAACCTGTGCGTCCGGCGTCCTGCACGGTATTCAATGGGCCGGTTTTTATAATTTCAATCACCGCTTCACTCACCATTCAGTCCTCTCTGGCAGAAACCGTACGCGGTCACCCGGTGCCATCAGCGCCGGAGGATCGGCGTAAGGATCAAACAGTGTCAATCCGGCATAGCCAATGGCGTTCCAGCCGTTTGGCCCGGTCAGCGCGGAAACCCCGGTCTGTGCGCCGCCGATAGTCACGGTGCCTTTAGGCATACTCAACGAGGGGACTTTTTTGCGCGGCGTGGCGAGAGTGGGGTCCAGCCCGTGCAGATAGCCAAAACCGGGCGCGCTACCCAGTGAAAATACCGTGTAGCAGCCCTGGGAATGGCGCTGAATAACCTGACGCGGCGACAGTCCGGTATGGCGGCAAACCGCATCCAGATCGCTGGCCTGTTCGCCACCGTAAATCACCGGAATTTCGATCACTTTTCCCTGTGGATGGATGGCCTGCGCTCGTTCCCACGCGGTGCTCAGCAGGGTGAAAGCCGCATCGTAATCCTCCGGCGTCTGGCGAAACAGCACCAGCAAATTGGTGACGCCTGGGATCAGGGATTCGACCTCTTCGTGCCTGCGCAGCGTGGCCGCCAGCGACCAGATACGGCGCTGGGCGGGGAGATCGAAATCTCCCGGTGCTTCAATCAGCCATGCGCGGCTGCCAATGGTGGAGATTTTGATTTTTTCGCCCTGTCCCGCCAGCATAAAACCGCCGGGGGAGGGCGCATGGTGTGACACCGTGCTCATTGGCTATTCCAGAGGTTCAAATTTCAGGCTGGAGAGCGGTTGAACTTTGTCTTCGCGCACCATTTTGTATTCGGTATTGGGGCCAAGCCAGCTGTCCCAGATTTTGCCGAGGGTGCCATCGTCCTCCATGGCTTTCAGGCTGCCGTTCACTTTTGCCAGCAGCGCCGGTTCATCCTTTTTCATGCCAACGCCAATCGGTTCCAGCGCCATGGGATCTTTGATCATGCCCAGTTCGATGCCATCTTTACCGGCCTGCGAAATCATCTTCACCGCCGTCATGGTGTTGGTCACAAAACCGACCACTTTGTTCTGCTCCAGTGCCAGAAAGGCCGATGCGGCATCCTGGAAGGTCACGGCTTTTGCCCCGGCCAGATGAATGGACTGTTCAGAGGTGGTGCCTTTGGTGGCGCTGATGCGCTTGCCTTTAAAATCCGCGCGGGTTTTATCAACGTTCGGTTTTTTCACCACCAGCATCTCTTTCGCCACGTAGTAAGGGTCGCTGAACTGAATCTGCCGGGCGCGGGTTTTGGTGTAGGCCAGATTGGCAATCAGCACGTCAGCGCGCCCGGTGGCGATCACCGCGATACGTGCTTCAATCGACGTGGGCACCAGATTGAGTTTTACCCCCATCTGTCTGGCTAACGCCGAGCATAAATCCACGTCCATCCCCGCCAGCTGGCGCGTTTTCGCATCCGGCGACGAGAACGGCGGCACATCGGAATAGACCGCACAGTTGAGTGCGCCACGAGCCTGAATATCGGCCAGTCCGTCGGCTCTGGCAGGGGAAAGGGCCGCCATCAGCGGGAGTGCCAGCAGGGAACAGGACAGGAATTTCAGCTTCATCATTCATTCTCCGGGGTCTTTTAATGCGCTTTCTGTGACGACAATGTTGCCAGAACCGGCGGCAGTTTTTCGTTACGACAGCCCGACTATATAAGCGCCGTCTGGCGTTGTATAAGAAGTAAACCCTGTATGGCAATACGCTTTTTATATGACCGATGAAAAGGCGGCTCTGACAGAATAGTGTTCACTTTCAGAGCACTACTTACCGATAACGAAGGTCAATGATGAACGCCAGAATGGGTGTTTCGCTGAAAATATTGTCAGCCCTGTGTGCCACTTTAATGCTGGCCTGCGTGAAAGGGTTGGGCGGAAATATTCCTACCGGAGAAGTGATATTTTTTCGCTCTTTTGTTGCTCTGTTGCCCTTGCTGATCTGGTTAAAAATGCAGGGCAGGATATATCCCCAGATCAAAACCAGGAATATCTTTGGCCACTTAATTCGCGGATTTTCCGGGACGGGCGGCATGTATTTCAACTATCTGGCGCTGGTCTATATCTCGCTGGCGGACGCCACTGCAATCAGTTATGCCGCGCCGCTTTTTACGGTGATCATGGCCGCTGTTCTGTTGCGTGAACATGTGCATGCTGCCCGCTGGCTGGGGGTGGTAGTGGGGTTCAGCGGGATTATTGTGATGCTGTGGGCGCATCTGAGCGACAGCGGTTCACTGCTTTCAGGCGGTGTTGCTCAGGCCTCGGCGGGAGCGGGTGTCCTGCTGGCGCTGCTGGCGGCTCTTTGTACGGCGGTATCATCGGTGCAGATCCGCTTTCTTAACGGTATCGAAAGACCGGGGGCAATTGTTTTTTACTTCTCACTGATGACCATGCTGATTGGCCTGGCAACCCTCTTGCTGGGCTGGAAAATTCCCGATACCCGGCAGCTTTTACTGCTGACGGGCTGTGGTTTTTTTGGCGGCATGGCGCAAATCCTGATTACCATGAGCCTGCGTTATGCCGATGCCTCGCTGCTGGCCCCGTTCGACTACACCTCGCTGGTGTGGTCGATGATCATTGGGTTTGTTTTTCTTAACAGTCTGCCGACGGCCTCAACGCTAACTGGCGCATCAATTATTGCCGCAGCCGGGATACTGGTGGTGTTAACGGAAAGGCATCGCGGAAAGGTGCGGCTGGCAGAGGCTGTAAAGGTAAAACAGTCATAAGCAAAGGATGATGCGGGCCGGGGCTGACTGAAAAGGAGATTAGCCACTGGCGCTGACACGGAATGGCGCAGGCCGGACGGCATTGGTTGCTGCGTGGTTGTTGAGTCAGGACGGATTGCTTGCTTGAACCGGATGCCTGGCGGCTGCTTAACCGGCGGCCCATAAGAGATAGCTGACAGAGACTAAAAAGCGTGCTGTTTAATAACCAACAGCACGCTTAATCACTGGACCAGACTCAGCCAGCAACACAGGACTCCCGACTGTTACTGGCCCGTAAAGCCCCGGTGTTCGGCCATTGACTACTGAAACAGCCCCAGGTTTTCTTTGGCGTAGGCTTCAAAATCGGTGCAGCCGCCAATATGGTTTTGATCAAGGAAAATCTGTGGCACGGTTTCAACCGGTTTACCAACGGTTTTCTCCAGATCGGCCTTGGTGATGCCTTCTGCGTGAATATCAACATAACGGAAGTTGAAATCGTCACGATCTTCGGCCAGCTTTTCAGCCAGCTCTTTGGCGCGAACACAGTAAGGACAACCCGGGCGTCCGAAAATGACTGCAAACATACGTTTCCCCTTAATGGTCAAAATATGTGATTCGAATCACAAAAAAGTGCTACTGGCGCTCATCATGCCCGCTTCACCGGGTGATGGGAAGAAGGATTTACCTGTTGATACGATTTGTTCATGCTATACCTTATCGCCGCAGCCGAATTATTGTGCCACATGCCACATGCCACATGCCACATGCCACATGGCACGGGCCACGGGCTGGGCTTCAGAGAACAGGTGAGAGAGCGGTATTAAGCAGCATGCCCTGCACAGGCCGCCCCCGGCGCTATTGTGAAACTTTCTTACCGCCTGCTGCACCAGATGCTACCCTTGCCAACGACATTTCCGGCACAGCGCTGATGACCCTGATGCTTTTTACTGCGGCCCTGATGCTGCCCGCAGTAAGTGGCAGATAGCGTCACTGATGCCGCCGGATTTTTTTGCCTGCGGCGACAAATTTTTTTCGGGAGATAAGCATGACCCCAACCATCGATTTACTTTGCTCACACCGTTCGATTCGCGCCTTTACCGACCAGCCGATCAGCGATGCCCAACGACAGGCGATCCTTGCCGCCGCGCAGTCCGCCTCCAGTTCCAGCTTTTTGCAATGCTCTTCGGTGATCCGTATTACTGACCGGGCGCTGCGCGATAAGCTGGCTGAACTGAGCGGTGGCCAGCACTATGTTGCTCAGGCGGCGGAATTCTGGGTGTTCTGTGCCGACTTTAATCGTCATCTGCACATTTGCCCACAGGCTCAGCTGGGGCTGGCAGAACAACTGCTGCTGGGCTGTGTTGATACCGCACTGATGGGCCAGAACGCCATGATCGCCGCCGAGTCCCTGGGGCTTGGCGGCGTATTTATTGGTGGTATCCGCAACGGTATCGCCGGGGTGACAGAACTGCTGGCATTGCCAAAATTTGTCCTGCCGCTGTTTGGCCTTTGTCTGGGCTGGCCCGCGCAGTCACCGCAACAAAAACCCCGTATGCCTGCGGCCATGATGATGCATGAAAATCGCTATCAGCCAGTTAATCAGCAGGTGCTGGACGATTACGACCGCCAGCAGGAAGAGTATTATCTGACGCGTGACAGCAACCCGCGTCGCGAAAGCTGGAGTGAGCACATCCGGAAAACCATTATCAAAGAGAGTCGGCCCTTCATGCTCGACTATCTGCATAAGCAGGGATGGGCAACGCGCTAAAGCCTCTTACCTGAGCGGCGATTCACCATCGGGCAACGCGGTCGTCTGACTGATATTGACGCCAGACGACCCGCTCTGACGAGGTTCAGACCCGCTCTCAGGCTGAAGCGGGTCGATACCGCCCTCAGTGCTGAATCAGCCGTTGTTGCCGGGACTCTGTCTGAAAAGGTCTGGTTGATGTCATATTTATGTCGCAGTCATGGTGTTTCGCAGCGTTTTTCCGTAAGCTAAGGCGCAATTTTAAGGCAGTATGAGAACATCACATGGATTCACTCGTCATCCCGGACATCGACCTGATTCGACGCTGGCTGGATCTGCAAAGTGTCACCTGGTTTGAGTGTGACACCTGTCAGGCACTCCACCTGCCACACATGCAAAACTTCGATGGCGTATTCGATGCCAAACTCGATCTGGTAGACAACGTTATTCTGTTCTCCGCACTGGCAGAAGTTAAACCTACCGCACTGATCCCTCTGGTGGGTGACCTGTCGCAAATCAACGCCAGCTCTCTGACGGTTAAAGCCTTTGTCGATATTCAGGATGATAATCTGCCGAAACTGATCGTCATGCAGTCACTGAGTGTGGCGGCAGGCGTGACTTATGGGCAGTTCGTTCATTTTCTTAAGCAGAGCGAAGAGCAGGTTTCGATGGTGGTGATGGAAGCCTTCGCCAACCACCTGTTGATGATGGGTGAAGATGACGAACGTAATGACTACGCTTTCCCTCATTCCATGCTGCACTAATTTTTTCTGCTGAAGCCTCCGGGTTGGCCTGCTGCCGACCTGGTTTATCCCGCAACGCGCGACACTCCCTTGCTGTTACCCTGAAGATTGTCTTTTTCCCCGCATTTTATGGTGTCATCACCCGTTTTTCTGCTGCTGTTAAGCGCTTTTTGCCGGATTTTCAGCGGCATTTACCTTATCTGAGGCGTATCACCCAGAGGCAAAGTGCATTAAAAATCGATAAAAGGCGTTTTTTACGGTCAAGGCTGGCCTGAGGTTAAGAGTGCGGCTATGCTTGCGTGGCTGCATTTTGCGTGCAACGTCGCCGTGGGTATAGGTTTTTTCTATTAACAGCATGATGAATAATCATTCATTGTTATAGCCATAACAGGGCCAGTGTGGAAAAAACCGGAGCCTGTGGATGCTGTGTATATCTCTTTTCGCGAGGATGGAAAACATGTTCAACCAACGTAAAAAATGGTTGTCAGCTGTGGTGGCTGGGGTGCTGATGGCGGTTTCCGCTGGTTCAACGGCTGCTGATAAGACGCTGCACGTTTATAACTGGTCTGATTATATTTCGCCGGACACGGTGCCGAATTTCGAAAAACAGTCGGGTATCAAGGTCGTTTATGACGTCTTTGATTCGAACGAAGTGCTGGAAGGCAAGCTGATGGCAGGGAGCACCGGTTATGATGTGGTGGTGCCGTCCTCCAGCTTTCTTGCCCGTCAGTTGCAGTCCGGTGTCTTCCAGCCGCTGGATAAAAGCAAGCTGCCTAACTACAAAAACCTCGATCCTGACCTGCTGAAAAAGCTGGAACAGCACGATCCGGGCAACAAATATGCCATCCCTTACCTGTGGGCGACCACCGGCATTGGCTACAACGTCGATAAAGTCAAAGCGGCACTGGGTAAAGATGCGCCGGTTAACAGCTGGGATCTGGTGCTGAAACCAGAAAACCTCGAAAAACTGAAAAGCTGCGGTGTTTCCTTCCTTGATGCGCCAGAAGAGATTTTTGCCACCGTGCTCAATTATCTCGGCAAAGATCCTAACAGCAGTGACGCAAAAGATTACTCTGGCGCGGCCACCGACCTGCTGTTGAAACTGCGTCCTTCTATTCGTTACTTCCATTCATCGCAGTACATTAACGATCTGGCTAACGGTAACACCTGCGTGGCGATTGGCTGGGCGGGAGATGTATTGCAGGCGAAGAACCGTGCATTACAGGCTAAAAATGGCGTGAACATTGCCTACAGCATCCCGAAAGAGGGGGCCCTGGCGTTCTTTGATATGCTGGCGATCCCGAAAGATGCCAAAAATGTCGATGAAGCCTATCAGTTCCTCAACTATCTGATGGAGCCGAAGGTGATTGCTGACGTTTCCAACAAAATGTTCTATGCCAACGGTAACAAGGCTTCCGTGCCTTTGATTAACGCTGACATTCGCAACAATCCGGCTATTTTCCCGACGCCAGATACCATGGCAAAACTGTTTGTGCTGAAAGTCCAGGATCCAAAACTGGATCGTGTGCGTACCCGTGCATGGACTAAAGTTAAAAGTGGCAAATAGCTGAACGGATCTTCTCCTGAGCGCAAGAAAACAGAGGCCGCCAGGCCTCTGTTTTCTTGCCTGCTGAACACCCTGTCCGGTGGCGACGGTTTCGGGAGAGGGCCGGCCTGATATGTGACAGAGTGGGCAATGATTCATTCTGCCAGCCTCTCACCGGGCGGCGAAGAGAGTCAGCGCCGCGTTCTGTGAAGCTGGATTTTTACTTTTTACGGCAAAGCCTGCTGTTACGTGCCGGAGAATTATGGACGTGAAAGATGCAATCCCCCGCCCTCAGACAAAAGTGGGCAAGGCATTAACGCCGCTGTTGGAAATCCGTAATCTGACCCGATCGTTTGACGGGCAGCACGCGGTTGATGACGTCAATCTGACTATCTATAAAGGTGAAATTTTTGCGCTGCTGGGGGCTTCGGGCTGCGGCAAATCGACACTGCTGCGGATGCTGGCCGGCTTTGAAACGCCAACCTCAGGACAGATTATGCTGGATGGTCAGGATCTTTCCAACGTGCCACCCTATCAGCGCCCCATCAATATGATGTTCCAGTCCTATGCCCTGTTCCCACACATGACGGTGGAGCAGAATATCGCCTTTGGACTGAAGCAGGACCGACTGCCAAAAGACGAAATCGCCAGTCGCGTGGCAGAAATGTTGACGCTGGTCTATATGCAGGAATACGCCAGACGCAAGCCGCACCAGCTTTCCGGCGGTCAGCGTCAGCGGGTAGCGCTGGCCCGCAGCCTGGCCAAGCGGCCCAAGCTGCTGTTGCTGGATGAGCCGATGGGCGCGCTGGATAAAAAGTTGCGCGACCGGATGCAGCTTGAAGTGGTCGATATTCTGGAGCGCGTTGGCGCGACCTGTGTGATGGTCACCCATGACCAGGAGGAAGCGATGACCATGGCAGGACGCATCGCCATTATGAATCGCGGCAAGTTTGTGCAGATTGGCGAGCCGGAAGAGATTTACGAACATCCGACCACGCGCTACAGCGCAGAATTTATCGGCTCGGTGAATCTTTTCGAAGGGTTACTGCGCGAACGTCAGTCGGATGGCCTGATTGTGGACAGTCCGGGACTTGTTCACCCGCTGAAAGTGGATTCCGATGCCTCGGTGACGGAGGGCGTTCCGGTTCACGTGGCGCTGCGCCCGGAAAAAGTGATGCTGTGTGAAGAGATCCCGGCTGACGGGTGTAATTTTGCCGTCGGGGAAGTCGCGCACATTGCCTACCTCGGCGATCTGTCGATTTATCATGTGCGGCTGCACAGCGGGCAGATGATCAGCGCGCAGTTACAAAATGGTCATCGCTTTCGCAATGGGACGCCCACCTGGGGAGACGAAGTGCGTCTCTGCTGGGATGCGGACAGCTGTGTGGTATTGACGGTGTAGTGGGGGAGTTATGAGCCAGCATTCTTTAAAGACCCGCAAACCACCCGGCGCGACGGCCGGTGTGTTGCAGGCCTGCATCCGGCGACTGCAAATGAAGTCGGGCCGCAAAATGGTGATTGCCTTACCTTATCTGTGGCTGGTACTGCTGTTCCTGCTGCCCTTTTTGATCGTGCTGAAAATCAGCCTGGCGGATATTGCCCGCGCGATCCCACCGTACACCGATTTGCTCAGCTGGGCCGATGGGCAACTGACGATGGTGGTTAATCTCGGCAACTATCTGACGCTCACCGACGATCCGTTGTATATCGATGCCTATCTGCACTCATTGCAGGTGGCGGCCATTTCCACGGTGATTTGCCTGCTGATTGGTTATCCGCTGGCGTGGGCGGTGGCGCACAGTTCCCCCTCTACCCGCAACATTCTGCTTTTGCTGGTAATACTTCCTTCCTGGACCTCCTTTCTGGTGCGGGTTTACGCCTGGATGGGGATCCTGAACGATAACGGTATCCTAAACCGTTTTCTGTTATGGACCGGCGTTGTCGATCATCCGTTGACCATCCTCTATACCAACGTGGCGGTCTATATCGGCATTGTGTACTGCTATCTGCCTTTTATGGTGCTGCCAATCTACACCGCGCTGACCCGCATTGACTATTCGCTGGTGGAAGCCTCGCTGGACCTGGGCGCGCGGCCATTAAAAACCTTCTTCAGCGTGATCGTGCCGCTGACCAAAGGCGGCATTATTGCCGGTTCCATGCTGGTGTTTATCCCGGCGGTTGGCGAGTATGTTATCCCGGAGCTGCTCGGTGGCCCCGACAGCATCATGATTGGCCGCGTGCTGTGGCAGGAATTCTTTAACAACCGTGACTGGCCGGTGGCCTCGGCGCTGGCGGTGATTATTTTGTTGATCCTGATCCTGCCGATCATCTGGTTTCATAAACATCAGAATAAAGAAATGGGGGAGAAGGAATGACCTCGTTACCCGTTGTGCGTTCGCCGTGGCGCATCGCCATCCTGGTGGTCTGCTTTTTCTTTCTGTACGCGCCGATGGCGTTGCTGGTGGTGTACTCCTTTAACTCATCACAGCTGGCCGCGTGGGAGAGTTTCTCCCTGCACTGGTACAGGGTGTTGTTCCATGATGGGGCGATGATCGGGGCGGTCACCCTCAGCCTGAGTATTGCCGCGCTGGCGGCAACGGCGGCCGTGGTGCTGGGCACCATTGCGGCGGTGGTAATCGTGCGATTTGGTCGTTTTAAAGGCTCGACCGGCTTCGCTTTTATGCTCACCGCGCCGCTGGTCATGCCGGATGTGATCACCGGCCTGTCGCTGCTGTTGCTGTTTGTGGCGATGGGCAATGCCTTTGGCTGGCCTGCCGATCGTGGCATGTTAACCATCTGGCTGGCCCATGTGACCTTTTGTACCGCTTATGTGGCGGTGGTGATCAATGCAAGACTGAGGGAGCTGGACCGCTCAATTGAAGAAGCGGCGATGGACCTGGGGGCGACCCCGCTGAAAGTGTTCTTTGTTATTACCGTGCCGATGATTGCCCCGGCGATTGTCACCGGTTGGCTGCTGGCCTTTACCCTGTCGCTGGATGACCTGGTGATTGCCAGCTTTGTCACCGGACCGGGCGCCACCACGCTGCCGATGCAGATTTTTGCTACCGTGCGGCGTGGCGTCAATCCGGAGATTAACGCGCTGGCGTCACTGATTCTGTTCGTGGTCGGTATCGTCGGGTTTATCGCCTGGCGGTTGATGGCGCATGAAGAGAAGCAGCGTCTGAAAGATATACAGAAGGCGCGGGGCGGACACTGAGGGATGAGCGGGGATATCCCGGGCGGTCAACTATCTGAAGCGGGGGCTGATTTGCTCGGGTGATAAAACAAATCAGACCCGCCCGCCAGGGCGGCTGCAACCACGCATGGCGTTGCCAGCCTCCCGGTTTACCCAGGCTGAGGCTTCAGCCCAGTACTTTCATCACGCAGCTTTTAAAAATACGCACCGCGACCGGCAGCGAGTTGAGATCAAAATGCATATCAGGGTGATGCAGGCCCGGTAGCAGGCCGGTACCCAAGCCCCAGAAACCGGCTTTGATTGTCGGACGTTGCACCACGTAGTGAAAAAAATCTTCACTACCCGGCGTGGTTCGCACTGGCATCACCGCATCTTCTCCCTGTACCTCTTTGATCGCCTCGCTAATCAGTGTGGTCATCTCATCACTGATTTCGGCGGCGGGCATCGCTTTCAGCTGGCTGATATCCGCCGTTGCGCCATAAGCCGCCACGCTATTGAGGATGGCGCGCTCGACTTTTTGCTGTAACACCAGCATATCTTCGTTTTCCGCCGCGCGAAGATCGAAGACCACCCGTGCTTCATCCGGCACCGAATTAGTTACTCCGGCATCACACAGAAAGCGGGTGGCTTTCGCACTCCAGCTTTTTCCGGGGGCCATGTGTATCGCATTGACCGCCTGGACGGCGCTGGCGGCGGCATCCAGCGCATTGATCCCAAGATGGGGACGGGCAGCGTGCGCGGTCTGTCCCCGTACCGTTGCTTCAAGGGTGACGCAGGCTGAATAGTAAACGGCAGGAATGGCGGTGCCGACCGCGCACTCTTCTGCCGGGCGCAGGTGGAAGCCAAGCAGCATATCAACGTCGTCAATTGCCCCACCGGCAGTCATTGCCAGCGCGCCAGTACCTAACTCTTCAGCGGGCTGAAAAATCAGCTTCAGGCATCCTTTCTTTACCGCACCTTCAGCAATCAACTCTTCGGCTGCCGTCAGCACTACCGAAGAGTGCGCATCGTGGCCGCACGTGTGACGTGCGCAGGCTTCACCATTAATCACATGGCCCAGCGCATCCATATCTGCACGCAATGCCAGCGTCGGTCCCGGAACGCCACTGTCCAGTATGGCAACCATTCCGGTGGTGTCATTTACCCCCTCCTGCACCTGATAACCGGCGGCGAGAAGCTGCTGGCTGATGTATGCCGAGGTCTTGAATTCCTGAAAACCCAGTTCCGGTATCTGATGCAGATAAGCGTAATGTTGCAAAACTTTTGACACGTTAAATTCTCCCTTCCACTCTTATCAGGCAATAAAGCGCATCACCAGCATGGCGATGATCGCGTTAAAAATGCTGGTCAGCATCAGCAGCGGCCAGTATTTTTTGGGCACGTCTGCCACGCCTAGCAGTCGCCCCATGTACTGTAACTGGGAACCCATCAGAAAGATCGCCGGGGCGAGTATGGTAATGTATTCACCGTTCAGAACACCTTTTGCCAGTAGACTGACCGCGACGCCAGTACCCGCCGAGGCTGACAGCCATGAGGTGAGTAGCACGGTGATGGCCTCGCCCGGCAGACCGAACAGACCCATAACCGGGGCGAAAATTTTGCCGATAAAAGCCATCACGCCAAGCAAATTCAACATCTCTGCAATGACATAAGCCATCAGCACATTAGGCATCAGGTTATAAATCGCAATGTGGAAACCTTTACGGGCACCAGTAACAAAAATATCGAAAGGATTGCGGGACAGCACCGCCTGCGATTTATTCTGCATCACGGAAATCTCCTTTATAAACGGTATTCAGTATCAGGCGGACCAGCGCTGCGCCGACAAATTTAAGTACAAACATCAGCAGTAATGGCACCAGCACCGGCAGCGAAAGGGAAACAAACAGCGCAGAGCCGATGGAAAAATAGTTATTGATTAGCCCTGCGCCGGAATATTGCCAGGCGGCCATAATAATCACATCTTTTTTGCTGACCTGTTTTTCATCGTACAGCTCTTTAGTTAATGCCGCGCCTGCGTCAGTACTTTGCAAATCGGTTATTAATGCCAGACCGGTACGCCCCGGAATGCCTAATAAAGGTCTGAGTAATGGCGTCAGTAATTTATGTGCTGCACGAATGGCACCGTAATGGGTGAAAATTTCCAGTACGCCCAGTGCCAGCATCACCGTTGGTACCAGCGACAGGGCAAATAAAAATCCGGCTTTTGCCCCGACGCCACCCGCACCGACAAAGGTACTGCTGGCGGCATCTTTCATGCTGCCAAATTTTCCGGCAAGAGTGGTAAAGTCAAAAGCCCCCAGCCATGAAAGACCGCCAGGGTTATAAAACAGGCCGGAAAAAAACAGGACAGCCATTATCAGTGCAATATAAGCTCCCGGTCCGGTGGCGTGATGTCCGGCATCCGCCGCGCGCTCTTTTTCAATCATATAAAACTCCCTGAATAATGCCGAAAGGTAATATTGTTGAGGAAAGGTTTCCATAAAGTGGAAATATTTCCCGAATTGCGCTAAAAATAGCATGCTGCTATTCCGTGGTGAGATTAGCAGATATCATGCCAGGGAAGAAAAATTAAGCGAACGTGCTGTGGAAAAAAGCAAAAAACCACCATCTGCTGTTTCAGTAATGAAATAAAAAATATCATTTCAACTCAGTGATAATTAACTATCCTGTTTTTTTTCCGCTGTGGCGGAAAATGGACAAGACAACCACAGGCTGGCGCAGTTGCACCATGCCGGAGCAAAAGCAGGTCAGGCAGGAGTAAACCATGTCAGAGGTGTTGAGAGAAGGTAAAGCGGTTCTGTCATCAACCTTATCTGTTCCGGTGCCGGTGCTGGTGGCAGGCGTCAGCATCATTGCTATCCGCTGCGTGGGCGTTGCGCTTCAGGTGCACGAGCTGGGCATCAATGAGCTGTTGCGCTTTGTGCATCGCAGCGCTCAGGCCTGGGATTCCACGCTGATTTTTATCGCCAGCCAGCTGCTGTTTTTCATTCAGTTACGCTGTGCGCTGGCGGTAATGCATGGCCGCAACTGGGCGCGCTGGGGTTATGCGCTGGCACAGCTGGTGGTGATGTTTTACCTCTCTGTCGCTTCAATGGGTTGGATCTATCCGGAACTGTTCAATATCAGCGGTAGCGGTCAGGGGATGCTTCTTCCCCGGCTGATTTCCGCTATGCTGCCCGATTTACTGGTGCTGTGTCTGCTGTTTATTCCTGCCAGCAGTCGGGAATTTTTTCGCCATCGCTGAAGACACAATGGTACAATCCTGGCCCGCTGTACCAACCACGGACCTCCACATGCATTGCTCCCTTTACGAAACTGACCGCTGTCGCTCCTGCCAGTGGCTGGCTGTGCCTTATCCCCGGCAGCTTGATGAGAAGCAGCATACGTTGCGCCAGCTGCTGGCCGGGCATCCGGCTGCGCAGTGGCTGCCACCGGTGACCTCTGCACAACAGCAGTTCCGCTATAAAGCAAAGATGGTGGTCAGCGGTAGCGTTGAACGGCCTGTTCTCGGCCTGATGCACCGTGACGGGCAACCGGTCGATCTCTGTGACTGCCCACTCTATCCGGAAAGTTTTGCCCACGTGTTTGCCCAACTTAAGCCGTTTATCGCCAGGGCCGGACTGACGCCGTATAACGTGGCGCGCAGACGCGGCGAGCTGAAGTTTATTCTGCTGACTGAAAGCAGCCACAGCGGTGAGCTGATGCTGCGTTTCGTTTTGCGCTCAAAAGAAAAACTGGCGCAGTTGACCCGTGCGCTGCCGGGTCTGCAACAGCAGCTGCCCCGTATCACTGTGGTTTCCGCCAATATCCAGCCGGTCCATATGGCCATTCTTGAAGGCGAAGAGGAGATTCCGCTGACGGAGAATCAGGCACTGGCCGAACAGTTGAACGATGTGCCGCTGTGGATACGTCCACGAAGTTTTTTTCAAACCAATCCACAGGTTGCGGCCTCACTTTATGCCACTGCCCGCCAGTGGGTGAGGGCGCTGGATGTCAGCAGTATGTGGGATCTCTTCTGCGGTGTCGGGGGTTTTGGCCTGCATTGCGCCAGTCAGGAAGTGCGCCTGACCGGTATTGAAATCAGCGCTGAAGCCATTGCCTGTGCGCAGCGTTCAGCGGCGGCGATGGGCAGGGAGCAGATGCGTTTTGCCGCGCTGGATTCCACCGCGTTTGCCACCTCTGAACAGGCCGCTCCCGAGCTGGTGCTGGTGAATCCGCCGCGTCGTGGAATTGGCGCGGAGCTTTGCCGCTGGCTGAGCACGATGTCGCCACAGTGGATCCTCTATTCCAGCTGCAACGCGCAAAGTCTGGCCTGTGATATTGCCTTGCTGAATGATTACCGGCTGGAAAAAGTGCAGCTGTTTGATATGTTTCCGCACACGGCGCACAGCGAAGTGCTGACCCTGTTGGTACGTCGCTGAGGGTCAGTTCGCCACACCCAGCCAGTGCTGGGTGAGCTGGCGCAGCGTGCCGTCATCTTTCAGGCTCTGCAATGCGCTGTTCAGCTGTTCCAGTAGCTGAGCGTCGCCTTTGCGGACCGCAATGCCCAGCCCCGAGCCAAAATAACGTTCGTCGGTAACTGGCTTACCCACCGAGGCAAGCTGCGAATTGGCTTTCAGCATTTGCTGTACCGCAGGGGTGTCACCAAAAATGGCATCCAGTCTGTTACTGCGCATATCCAGTAGCGCATTCTGGTAGTCGTCATACACCACCGGAATAATTTCCGGCCACGCCGATTGCAGATAGGCCTGCTGCGTGGTGTCCCCTCCCACACCCACACGTTTACCTTTTAGTTGGGTAAGATCGCTGTAGCGGTTTTTCATCGCGATAATGGTGCCGGAGTTAGCCAGGTAGGGGCGGGTAAAGTCCACCTGTTTCAGGCGTTCATCGGTAATATCCATACCGGCAATCACCGCATCGTAGCGACGAAATCTGAGGGATGGCAGCAGCAGATCAAAAGCGGTGTTGGTGAAAATACATTCGACCTGCATACGCTTACACAATCCTTTTGCCACATCTATATCAAATCCCACCATCTGGTTATCGTTGTTGAGGTATTCGAAGGGGGGATTGGCGGCGGTGGTGGCAAAGCGTAATGAACCGTTCGCCAGCGCGCTCATACTGAGAATGGCGAGTAACAGGGCCAGGAAAAGCTTGTGCATTACTTACCGTCCTTGCGGTTAACAGACAGGCTATTATGCCGGTCGGCAGCAGTGAGCTATCCGTTGATTAACCGCCAAAGAAGGGCTGTTTCCGAAAGATACCGGTAATGACAGGCACTACCGGTGTCGATCAGTGACGACGTTCGAACGCCAGAGCGCGGTGCTCAATCAGACGCATCAACAGCGTCAGCAGGCCGTTAACACAGAGATATATCAGCCCTGCGGCGGCAAACACCGTGACATCATAGGTTCTGCCATACAGCAGCTGACTGTTGCCCATCACCTCCATCAGGGTAATGGTGTAGGCCAGCGAGGTGCCTTTGAACACCAACACTACCTCATTGGACCAGGAGGAGAGCGCGCGTCTCAGGGCGTAGGGAAGCAGGATGCGCAGCGTGTCTTTGCGGTTCATCCCCAGTGCTGCGCAGGATTGCCACTGCCCGGACGGAATTGCCCGTACCGCACCATGAAAAAGCAGGGTGGTATAGGCCGCGCTGTTCAGTGACAGCGCCAGCAGTGCGCACAGCCAGGGCTGGGAAAGCAGATTCCACAGCCACGGCACTGACTGAATGGCGGGAAACTGCCCGGGGCCATAATAAATTAAAAAGATCTGCACCAGCAGCGGTGTGCCGGTGAACAGCGTGATATAACCGCGCACCAGCAGGCTGAGCACCGGCAGCTTCAGGGAGAGGATCACCGTGAGCAGCAGTGATAACAGCAAGGCCAGAACCAGCGCGGCGGCGGTCAGCGTCAGGCTGGTGTGAAGCCCTTTTAACAGATCGGGTAAATAAGCCAGCATCAGTCGCTTCCCCGCTCAAATCGTGTGGCTCTGGCATCAATCCGTTGCAGAATTTGCTGGCTCAGCAGCGTAATCAGCAAATAGATGGCGGCGGCAATCATGTACCAGGTGAAGGGTTCCTGAGTGCGCGTGGCAATGCTTTTAGTCTGAAGCATAATGTCATTGACGCTAATCAGAGAGACCAGTGCCGTATCTTTCAGCAGCACCAGCCACTGGTTGCCCAGTCCCGGTAAGGCATGACGCCACATTTGCGGCATGATCAGGCGAAAGAAAATCGTGCTCTTCTTCATGCCCAGCGCCTGGCCTGACTCCCACTGACCACCAGGCACCGCTTTCAGTGCGCCACGCAGCGTCTGTGAGGCGTAGGAAGCGTAGAGAATTGACAGGGCAATCACGCCGCAGAGAAACGGACTGACGTCAAAGTTCTGAATAGCCAGCTGTACCGGAATTTTCACCACGGCCAGATTGATAGTGAAACCATCTGAGAGCGTCAGCAGCAGCTGCGAGGCACCAAAATAGACAAACAGCACCACCAGAATTTCCGGCAGACCACGAAACAGAGTTACCAGGCCGGTGGCTATCCAGGCCAGCGGTCGCCAGCGCGCCGATTCCCAGGCAGCAAAAATCATCGCCAGCACCAGTCCGACCGTAAGGGCAGAAATGGCAAGGCCGACGGTCATCCCGGCGGCGCTTGCAAGAGGATAAAGTTCGTTCATTCAGAGATTACTGCTGGAACCATTTGTCATAGATTTTCTTCCAGGTGCCATCGGCTTTGACTTTATCCAGCGCGGTGTTGAACTGGTTTTGCAGCTCGCTGTTGCCCTGGCGAACGGCAATGCCCAGGCCGGTGCCGAAATAGGCTTTATCTGTCACTTTTTCGCCTACCGCTGCCAGATTTGCGTTCTGTTTCAGCCACTCATTCACCACGGCGGTGTCACCAAATACCGCATCAATACGGCCATTTTTCAGATCGAGGATGGCATTCTGATAGCTGTCGTAGGGCACGGTTTTAATGCCGGTCATTTTCTCGGTCAGGTATTTCTGGTGAGTGGTGCCGTTTTGCACGCCCACGCTTTTGCCTTTCAGCGCGTCTGTTGAGGTAATTTTACCTTTCTGCGCGATAAACAGGGCGGAGTTGTCGTAATAGGCTTTGCTGAACAGCACCTGCTTTTCCCGCTCAGGGGTGATGTCCATACCGGCCATTACCGCATCAAAGCGACGAAATTTCAGGCTGGGGATCAGGCTGTCAAAGGCCTGGTTGGTGAAAGTGCAGGTTGCATTCATTTCACGGCACAGCGCGTTAGCCAGATCCACATCAAAGCCCTGAATCTTGTTGTTTGCGTCAACAAATTCAAACGGAGGGTAGGAGGCTTCGGTGGCAAAACGAAGGGTCTGTGCAGCAGTTGCGCTCAGGCTTAAACCGGCCAGCAGTACGGCTAATACAACTTTTTTCATCATGATGTCCTGCATCAATGTGACAGATAATGGGCAAACGCATCGGTTTGCGGCTGTGTAAAGCAGCTGGCATCACCCTGTTCGACGATATACCCGTTTTCCATATACACCACGCGACTGGCGGTTTTACGCGCGACTTCGACCTCGTGGGTGACAATAACCTGGGTAATGCGCGTGTGGGCAAGCTCCTGAATAATTGCAACGATTTGAGCGGTGATCTCGGGGTCCAGCGCGGCGGTCGGTTCATCAAACAGCAGGACCGCCGGTTCCATCATCAGCGCCCTGGCGATGGCGACGCGCTGTTGCTGACCACCAGAAAGGTGAAGCGGGAAGCGATCGGCAAATTTGCTCAGGCGCAGGCGATCGAGCAGTTTGTCAGCCCTTGCATGGGCCTGTTCTTTGTCTAATCCAAGCACGCGACAGGGTGCTTCGATCAGGTTTTGCTTCACGGTCAGATGTGGCCAGAGATGATATTGCTGAAAGACCATGCCAACATTCTGCCGCAGCTCACGGATGGTGGCGTCAGAGGGGGGCTTACTAAAATCAAAATGGTGACCGGCAATCGCCAGCGTGCCGGAACGCGGCATCTCCAGCAGGTTAAGCACGCGCAGCAGTGAACTTTTTCCGGCACCGCTTGGGCCAAGCAGAACCAGCGTCTCCCCTTCGGGACACGCCAGCTGGATATCGAACAGCGCCTGATGGGCACCATAAAAGCAGTTGACAGCGTTAAGTTGAATACTCATGCGCAAAAGGTGAATAGCAATTGATGCTGCGAATCTTATCGTTGACGGCATGGTTATGCAATCATCGTCTCAAAAATTAGCAATTGCATGGCTGAAAAGCAAAATATCAGCACAAAATCGTAAGGATTGACGCTGGAAACAGCAGGGAGAAGCGGCTGAGGCCCGTGTGGCAGGCATCAGCCGGTGAATTATTTCAGCAGACGCTGGCTGAGCGAGCCGCCATCAAGATGGGGATTCGGGCTGAGGTAGCGCACATCGTCTACTGCCCAGCAGGTGCCTTCACGAACCATCAGCACTTCATCCTGCCATTCCTGCTTATTGTTGCCGTCACGGCTCAGAGTGACGCGCAGCGGGATATTGCGCGCATCGTGGTTGGGAATACTGGAAGCATCCGCGACGCTGGCCGAGGTTGGGCCTGCTGCCACGCTGGAAAACAGGTCACCCTGAGACAGGGCGGCTTCTTTTTTCGGTTCGCTTCCGGCTTTAAGCAGCGTTTGATACAGCCTGTCACTCAGATAAGGGCGGTATTTCGCCAGTTGTTGTGCGTCTGGCAGACCGGCCGTGGGTTGCTCTGTGCGCAAATCATAGAACTGCTGCGCGACAGAATCCGGACCGCCATCAGCGCAGGGACCCATTCGGGTACCGATATCCTTATAAGCGGGTTGAACCGTGGTACAGGCGCTCAGCAGCAGCGCCAGCGGAGTCAGGGCGACGATGGCCTGGAATTTCATCTTGATTTCCTTATTGTTTCTGGAAGGCATTTTTTAGCATAGAGTATAGCCGTTCTGCTTGACCGTAAGGGCGGGTTTCATCTGCACGATATTGAGGAGAAAGCGTAATGCAATTTTCAACCACTCCGGGCCTCGAAGGCCAGCCGATTATTGAATATTGTGGCGTGGTCACTGGCGAGGCGATTCTGGGAGCCAATATTTTTCGCGATTTTTTTGCCGGTATACGCGACATCGTTGGCGGGCGTTCTGGCGCATACGAGAAAGAGCTGCGCAAGGCGCGGCTGATTGCCTTTGCCGAACTGGAAGCGCAGGCCAGCGCGCTGGGGGCTGATGCGGTCGTGGGCATTGATATTGATTATGAAACGGTCGGCAAGGACAGCAGCATGCTGATGGTCAGCGTCAGCGGCACCGCCGTGAAAACCCGTCGCTGATGCGCCTGCTGCTTGCCGTGCTGTCAGTGCTTCTGCTAAGTGCCTGCGCCACTTCCGGCGTTGAGAAACATGATGGCTATCTGGTTGATACCCGCCATCCGGCATATGGTGCTAGGCCCCGGATTAGCATGCTGGTTTTGCACTATACCGCCGAAGATTTTCCCTCTGCGCTGGCGACACTGACTGACCGCGAGGTCAGCGCTCATTATCTTATCCCGGCGCGACCGGCGGAGAAGGCACGTCAGCCGGTGGTGTTCGGTCTGGTGCCGGAATCGCAGCTGGCGTGGCATGCTGGCAGCAGCTTCTGGCGTGGGGCAACCCGACTGAATGATACGTCTGTTGGCATTGAGCTGGAAAATCAGGGATATCAGCGTACCCGGCATGGGGTTGTCTGGTTTCCGTTCCCCGCCGGTCAGATGGCTGCGCTGCTGCCGCTGGCTCGTGATATCGTCAACCGCTATCACATCCCGCCGCAGAATGTGGTGGCACACAGTGACATTGCGCCGCAACGCAAGCAGGATCCCGGCCCGTTGTTTCCCTGGCAGTGGCTGGCAGAGCAGGGGATTGGGGCCTGGCCTGATGCGCCGCGCGTTCACTTTTTTCTCGCAGGCAGAGCGCCGCAACAGCTGACCGACAGCAATCTGTTAGTGGATTTGCTGGCCCGTTATGGTTACCAGGTGTCGTCAGAGATGGCCCCTGCACAGCAACAAAAAGTGATTGCCGCATTCCAGATGCATTTCCGACCGGCAGATTACCGGGGGCTGGCGGATGCAGAAACCGAGGCCATCGCCAGGGCGCTGCTGGAGAAATACGGCGGCGTAACACCTGCTGTCTGACGATCAAAAACCCGGCAACGGCCGGGTAATCTGGCAGCCCGGAATTGTTATGGCTGTGTGGCGAGGAAAGCCTGCCATTCGGCTACTAAGGTTTCCAGAGCCGGGCGAGGGACATCCAGATGGGTGACCAGCCGCGTCACCGCCCCGGTGCTGAGCCGAATCCCCTTCGCCTGCATCCAGTTTTTCAGCGGTGTCACCTGGTTTTCGGGCAGGCGAACGAACACCATATTGGTGTCCTGACGTGAAACATCCACCCCGCTGGCCTTTAGCTGCTGTGCCAGCCAGGCAGCGTTATCGTGATCCTCCTGCAAGCGGGCCACATTATTCTCCAGAGCATAAAGCCCGGCAGCGGCCAGGATGCCGGACTGACGCATTGCGCCACCGGTCATTTTGCGCCAGCGGCGGGCGCGCTGAATATAGTCGTGGCTGCCGCACAACAGTGAACCTACCGGCGTACCGAGGCCTTTTGACAGACAGATGGTCAGGGTATCGCAGTAGCGCGCCAGCGCCTCCAGACTGACACCCAGCGCCACGGCGGCATTGAAAATACGCGCACCGTCGACATGCAGCGCCAGTTTGTGCTCACGGGTGAACGCCCACGCCTGTTGCAGATAGTTCAGCGGCAACACTTTGCCGTTATGTGTATTTTCCAGGCTCAGCAGCCGGGTGATGGCAAAGTGAAAATCATCAGGCTTGATAAACTGCGCCACCACATCCAGCGGCAGCGTGCCGTCAGCGGCAGCCAGAATCGGCTGCGGCTGAATACTTCCCAGTACCGCCGCGCCACCCGCTTCATATTTATAGTTATGCGCCAGCTGGCCAACGATATATTCTTCGCCCCGTTGGCAGTGACAGAGCAGAGCAACCAGGTTAGCCTGGGTGCCGGTAGGTAAAAACAGGGCGGCTTCTTTACCACTGAGGCTGGCGGCTTTCGCCTCCAGTGCGTTTACCGTGGGATCATCACCGTAGACATCATCGCCGGTTTCTGCCGCCATCATTGCAGAGCGCATAGCCGCTCCGGGTTGGGTCACTGTGTCACTACGTAAATCGATCACTGCGGCGCTCCTGTGATGAAAACGGACGCCGAAGCGCCCTGAAGTAAGACCTCTGACCGTTTTACCGTAGCCAGTTTGTTTTTGCCAGCTCGACCACCTCGTCGCCTCGTCCATTGATAATGGCGCGCAGCATATAGAGGCTGAACCCTTTGGCCTGTTCCATTTTAATCTGTGGCGGCATCACCAGTTCTTCACTGGCGGTGACCACATCAATCAGCGCCGGGCCGTCATAATCCAGCGCCTGGCGGATGACATCGTCAAGCTCTGACGCTTTCTCCACGCGGAATCCTCTGACGCCACAGGCGGTGGCTATTTCAGCAAAGTTCGGATTTTCCAGCGCGGTGCCGTCGGTAAGATAGCCCCCTGCTTTCATCTCCATCGCCACAAAGCCCAGCACGCTGTTGTTGAATACCACCAGTTTTACCGGCAGTTTCAGCTGCGCGACAGAGAGGAAGTCGCCCATCAGCATAGTGAAGCCGCCGTCACCACACATCGCAATCACCTGACGCGCGCGGTCAGTTGACTGAGCGCCTAACGCCTGTGGCATGGCATTTGCCATCGACCCGTGGTTAAACGAACCCAGCAGGCGTCGTTTGCCGTTCATTTTCAGATAACGCGCGGCCCACACCGTTGGCGTACCAACATCGCAGGTGAAAATCGCGTCGGCGTCAGCGTGGTGACTGAGTTGCTGAGCCAGATATTGCGGATGAATCGCCTGCCTGTCGTTAGCGGTAGCCAGTTCATCCAGACCTTTGCGCGCATCAACATAATTTTCCAGCGCTTTATCGAGAAAATCCCGGTCTTGTTTGACCTCCAGCAGAGGCAACAGCGCCGTCAGCGTGGCCCGGATGTCACCCGTCAGCGCCATATCCACATGGCAATGTGCACCGAAGCTGCCGGGATCGAGATCGATCTGAATAATTCTGGCGTCGGCCGGATAAAACGCCCGGTAAGGAAAGCGCGTACCCAGCAGCACCAACGTGCTGGCATTCATCATGGCGTGGTAACCCGATGAGAAGCCAATCAGCCCGGTCATGCCCACGTCGTAAGGGTTGTCGTATTCGATATGCTCTTTGCCGCGCAGGGCATGAACCACAGGGGCTTTCAACGTTTGCGCCAGTTGCACCACTTCATCATGGGCACCGGCACAGCCGCTGCCGCACATCAGGGTGATCTTCTGCGATTCATTCAACAGCGAGGCCAGTTTTGCCAGCTCTCCGGAAGAGGGTTGGACCACCGGCAATTGCGGTGTATACCACGCAGCGGAAGCACCTTCCGGCGCGGCTTGCAGTGCCACATCACCGGGGAGTACCACTACCGATACCCCGCGATTGAGAATCGCTTTGCGCATGGCAATGCCGAGAACCTGAGGTAACTGTTCCGGATTGGACACCATTTCACAATAGTGGCTGCACTCCCTGAACAGCTCCTGCGGATGCGTCTCCTGGAAATAACCGCTGCCGATCTCGGCTGAGGGAATATGGGCGGCAATCGCCAGCACCGGCACATTGTTGCGGTGACAGTCAAACAGGCCGTTGATCAGGTGAAGGTTGCCCGGCCCGCAGGAACCGGCACATACCGCCAGTTTACCGCTGATTTGTGCCTCTGCTCCGGCGGCAAATGCGGCGACTTCCTCATGGCGGGTTGGCATCCATTCAATGGTGCCCATGCGGTTCAGGCTGTCGCTGAGACCATTAAGTGAGTCTCCGGTGACTCCCCAGATGCGCTCAACCCCGGCATTTTCTAACGTTTTTGCCACCAGCGCGGCTACGGTTTGTTTCATGTCTGCTCCTGATCTGCTTCAGTCCCGTTTTAAAACGGCAGGAAAAAGCATAGTCGAGGCAAACGGAATGTGAGAGCAAAGCAGCTGATGGCGGGTTTCATTGCCCGAGAAACGCCTTCAGGTCCTCCCCGGGGGTGGCGATCGATTGCAGGCCAAATTTGTTGTGCAGCAATGCCAGCAGGTTGTCACTGAGAAAGGCCGGGGGCGTCGGGCCGGTGCGGATATTTTTCACCCCCAGCGCCAGCAGGGTCAGCAACACCGCAATGGCTTTTTGCTCAAACCACGACAGCACCAGGGTAAGCGGCAGATCGTTGACCTGACAGTCCAGTTTTTCCGCCAGCGAGACAGCCAGCACGATGGCGGCGTAGCTGTCGTTACACTGGCCAATATCCAGCAGGCGAGGCAGGCTGCACAGTGTGCCAAAATCGAACTGATTAAAACGATATTTACCGCAGCCCAGCGTCAGGATCAGGCAATCCTGCGGAATGCTTATTGCCAGCTCGGTAAAATAGCTGCGCTGGCTGCGGCTGCCATCACAACCGCCAATCAGAAACAGATGGCGCAGTTTATTTTGCGCCAGCAGTTCAGTCAGGGTATCGACGGTACGTAATAATTGCTGACGGCCAAAGCCCACCGTAATTTCTTCAGGCGGTTGGCTGTCGGGAAAACCGGGCAGGGAGAGTGCCTGCTCGATGACGGCGGAAAAATCGTCCCCGGTAAGATGGCTGACACCCGGCCAGCCAACCACATTTCGGGTCCAGAGTCGCTGTTGATAGTGCCGGGCGAAAGGATCAATAAGGCAGTTGGAGGTCATAATTATTGGTCCCGGAAAGTGGGCAAATTCCTGCTGTTGATCCTGCCAGCCACCGCCGTAGTTTCCTGCCAGATGCGGATACTTTTTCAGACCGGGATAACCATGTGCGGGCAGCATTTCACCGTGGGTGTAAATATGAATACCCCTGCCAGCCGTCTGATCCAGCAGCCGTTGCAGATCTTTTAAATCGTGGCCGGAAATTAAAATGGCTTTTCCGCTCAGGGGACGGGTATTGACCCTGACCGGCTGGGGATGGCCCCACGCGCTGGTTTGCGCTTCATCCAGCATTGCCATAATCGCGTAGTTCATTTTACCCACTTCCAGTGCGGCCTGGAGAAGTTCATCCATGCTGTCAGGTAAGGTTCCCAGCCACGGCAGCATCTGATGAAATTGCTGGTAAATTTTTTCCTGGTAGTAACCGTGCGTGTGGGCGTGTTCCATATACGCGGCCGCGCCTTTCAGGCCATACAAACACAGCAGGCGAAGTCCGTGAATATCTTCGCTGGCATCCCGCCGGGTTAATGCCCGGTCTGCTGCCTGCTGTTGCAGCTGCAATGGGTCTTCGCTGTTGAGTATGATCTCTGCCGCCGGATGGTGAGGATGAGAGGTTACACAGGCCAGCTGCGTTTTTAGCTGCTGGCGGTAGTGAACCGCCTGATGGGCGTAACTGATAATTCGTGCAGAATCAAAATTGACATTGGTCAGGGTGGCGAAAAATGCCCGTGGCACAAAGCTGTCAATGGCGTGGTCAGTAATGCCTTGTTGCCGGGCCGCCACTGCCCAGGCAGAGAGTCCCTGTAATACGGCGATCAGTAAATCCTGTAAATCTGAAGTTTCTGCCGTTTTGCCACATACTCCTCTGGCGTAAGCGCAGCCGGCACCGGCCCGGGAACGCAAAGTTTGCTCACACTGAATGCAGAACATCGCTGACTCCTTAGTTGCATTTAAAATGCAACTTTAAGTCGCGATTCAGGCCGGTGTCTTTGCTAAGCGCAGATGGATTGATTTGGCGCAATAAGATCAATCAGGAAGAGAACAGGGCAATAAGAACCGGTGCCGCCAGGCTGAGGATAAAGCCATGCACGATGGCTGCGGGAACCAGCTCTGTCCCGCCGCTGCGTTGTAATACCGGCAGGGTAAAATCCATCGACGTGGCACCGCACAGACCCAAAGCGGTCGAGCGATGGCGGGCGATTAGCGCCGGAATCAACGTTATTGCCAGCAGTTCACGCAACAGATCGTTAAAAAAGGCTGCGCTGCCAATTACCGGGCCGAAAGATTCCGTCATAAGAATGCCGGAAAGTGAGTACCAGCCGAATCCTGATGCCAGAGCAAGGCCGGTGCGCAGGGAAAGCCCAAGCAGTATCGCGGCTATCATCCCACCCGCTAATGCACTGATAAACACCACTGATGCCACCAGCAGCCCACGGCGGTTCAGCATGATTTGCCTGAGCGTCATCCCGCTGCCGCGAAGTTGCAGGCCGACGAGTAACAGGAGAAACAGCAGGGCATACTCACTGGCTGCGGAGGCATTTTTTAACACCGCCCAGTGAGTGAGTCCGACAAGAAATCCTCCTGCCACCACGCCGCAGAGAGAAAGAGAGTCAAGCATCATGTGCAGCCGTGAGGCCAGGGGGCCTCTGTGATGGCGGTGCTGCCACGGATGATGCCACTCCAGCAGGCGCAATGCCAGCAGATTGCAAAGCAGGATACAAACCGCGCTCACCAGGGAGTAGTGAAACACCGTCAGCAGGTTATTACTCAGATTATCGAGAAAGGCCAGGCTGACGCCCATCATAAACAGGATGATATACACCATCCAGCCCAGCAGCTTATTGACCAGTTTTTGCAGGGAAATACTTTTGAATGGCAACAGGTAGCCGATAACCAGCGGCAACAGAATGATCAACAAACCGGAATACATGAAAAAATTCATCCCTGACAGAATTAAAACACTATCCTGACGAAGTTTTCATGCTGAGTAAAGCTGAGCGACTGGCGTCACCCGCAGGCCCTTTATCTGATTACCCGCACCGGATAAAGGGCATTTACCGCACAGCGTTCGACTTGCAGGCGGTTATTATCAGATTTACCAGCGGATGGGGTATTTCAACGACAGCGGGCTTGAAAATCAGTGGGACGGCCTGATATTGAAATACAGCGGTAAAAAATGCCAGCTGGGGTGGCTGGCATTTTACACAAGGGTTGGTCAGAATGAGTAAGGACAGGGTCATGCACTGACTGCCATCACTGATTCCACTGGAACGATGAGGCTGGCATGATTGCCCTTTGGTCCCTGATGCACATCAAACTGGACCTGCTGCCCGGCCTTCAGCGTTCTGTAGCCATCCATCTGGATAGTGGAGTAGTGGGCGAAGATGTCATCGCCACCGCCGACCGGACAGATAAAGCCAAAACCCTTGGCATTATTGAACCATTTAACAGTACCCGTCTCCATACTTCTGGATCCCTCGCAAGAAGTTCAATTGTATGAGGTGAAGAGGCTGCCGCCTCTGGGCTGGTTAAAACACACTCAGCTTAAGGCTGTACTGTAGAGAAATAGAACAAAGCGTCAAGCAATTGGAACTTCAGGACTGGGAAAAAATCATCAAAATTTGAAGCAGTTAACGCTATTGCAAATTTTGTGATGAAGGTCGCGAAGTGAAAGCGCGTGGCAGAAAAATCATCGGCGCTGACCCGCTTGCAGTGTGTGTTAAACTTACCACTGAACGAAATGAGTCTGGCGTAACCAGATAACGATCTTATTGTGGATACGTATGGGGAATACTAACGACTGGCTTAACTTTGAACATCTTGCAGATGACAAACTTCGCGAGGGACTCAAGCCGCCTTCGATGTATAAAGTTATTCTCAATAATGACGATTATACACCTATGGAATTTGTTATTGACGTACTGCAAAAGTTCTTTTCTTATGATGTTGAACGTGCAACGCAACTGATGCTTGCGGTCCACTACCAGGGAAAGGCGATTTGTGGTGTTTTCACTGCCGAAGTGGCAGAAACCAAAGTCGCTCATGTAAATAAGTACGCCAGGGAGAATGAGCATCCGTTGCTGTGTACGCTGGAAAAAGCCTGAATAAGGCGATCTATTGGGGGAGGTGCCTATGCTCAATCAAGAACTGGAACTCAGTTTAAACATGGCTTTCGCCAGAGCGCGCGAGCACCGTCATGAGTTTATGACCGTCGAGCATCTGTTACTGGCTCTGCTTAGTAACCCGTCGGCCAGAGAGGCACTGGAAGCCTGTACCGTTGATATCGTGGCTCTGCGACAGGAGCTTGAAGCCTTCATCGAACAAACCACCCCGGTCTTGCCGGTCAGTACAGAAGAGCGTGACACTCAGCCAACGCTCAGTTTCCAACGTGTACTACAACGCGCTGTCTTCCACGTGCAATCATCCGGACGCAGTGAAGTGGCCGGGGCCAACGTGCTGGTCGCTATTTTTAGTGAGCAGGAATCCCAGGCCGCTTATCTGCTGCGCAAACATGAAATCAGCCGCCTTGATGTGGTGAATTTTATTTCTCATGGCACGCGGAAGGACGACGCTGGTCCCTCTTCCGGTGCGGAAAATCCAGTTAACGAAGAGCAGGCAGGCGGGGAGGAACGTATGGAAAACTTCACCACCAATTTGAACCAGCTTGCTCGTGTAGGCGGCATTGACCCGCTGATTGGCCGTGATAAAGAGCTTGAGCGGGCAATTCAGGTCCTCTGCCGTCGTCGTAAAAATAATCCCCTGTTGGTGGGTGAGTCCGGCGTGGGTAAAACCGCTATTGCTGAAGGCCTGGCCTGGCGTATCGTGCAGGGTGATGTGCCGGAAGTGATGAAAGATGCCACCATCTATTCACTGGATATCGGCTCTTTACTCGCCGGAACCAAGTACCGTGGTGATTTTGAAAAACGTTTCAAAGCGTTGTTAAAACAGCTTGAACAGGATAGCAGCAGTATTCTGTTTATCGATGAAATTCATACGATTATTGGTGCGGGTGCAGCTTCTGGTGGCCAGGTTGACGCAGCCAATCTGATTAAGCCACTTCTCTCTGGCGGAAAAATCCGCGTAATGGGCTCCACCACTTATCAGGAGTTCAGTAACATTTTTGAGAAAGATCGTGCGCTGGCCCGTCGTTTCCAGAAAATCGATATCACCGAACCTTCCGTTGAGGAAACGGTGCAGATCCTCAATGGTCTGAAACCCAAGTACGAGGCGCATCACGACGTACGTTATACCGCGAAAGCGGTCCGGGCAGCGGTAGAGCTGGCGGTGAAATATATCAACGACCGTCATCTGCCTGACAAAGCGATTGATGTGATTGACGAAGCAGGCGCTCGCGCCCGCCTGATGCCGGCAAGCAAGCGTAAAAAAACGGTTAACGTATCGGATATTGAATCTGTCGTAGCCCGTATCGCCCGCATTCCAGAAAAAAGCGTTTCTGCAACCGACCGCGATACGCTCAAAACGCTGGGCGATCGCCTCAAAATGCTGGTATTTGGACAGGACAACGCAATTGAGGCGTTGACCGAGGCGATTAAGATGAGCCGTGCGGGCCTCGGACAGGATCGCAAACCTGTCGGTTCATTCCTGTTTGCTGGTCCTACCGGCGTCGGAAAAACGGAGGTCACTGTCCAGCTGGCGAAAGCATTGGGCATTGAACTGCTGCGTTTCGACATGTCTGAATACATGGAACGACACACCGTCAGCCGTTTGATCGGTGCGCCTCCGGGCTATGTCGGCTTTGATCAGGGGGGACTGCTGACAGATGCAGTGATTAAACATCCCCACGCCGTGGTGCTGCTTGATGAGATTGAGAAAGCCCATCCCGACGTATTCAATCTGCTGTTGCAGGTGATGGATAACGGTATGTTAACGGATAATAACGGCCGTAAAGCCGACTTCCGAAACGTGGTCGTGGTGATGACCACCAATGCCGGTGTGCGGGAAACTGAGCGCAAATCTATTGGCCTGATTCAGCAGGACAACAGTACCGACGCTATGGAAGAGATCAAAAAAATCTTTACGCCAGAGTTCCGCAACCGCCTCGATAACATTATCTGGTTTAAACACCTGGATACTGAAGTTATTCATCAGGTGGTGGATAAGTTTATCGTTGAGTTGCAGGCGCAGCTGGATGCGAAAGGGGTGTCGCTGGAGGTCAGCGATGAAGCCCGGGACTGGCTTGCCGAGAAAGGGTATGACAAGGCGATGGGTGCCCGTCCAATGGCGCGTACCGTGCAGGAAAGCCTGAAAAAACCGCTGGCAAATGAACTGCTGTTTGGTTCGCTGGTGGACGGCGGCTCAGTGTCAGTTGCGCTGGATAAAGCAAAAAATGAGCTGACTTACCATTTCCTCAGTTCAGAGAAGCGTAAAGCTGAAGGAACCGTTCACTAATCCTGATGAATAACGCCTGAGATCAAGGCCGCACAATGTGCGGCCTTTTTACTTTTCAGCGCGGGTTAGCGGCAGAGAGAGCGGTTAGCGACTACGGAAGACAATGCGGCCTTTGCTCAGGTCGTACGGGGTCAGCTCAACAGTGACTTTGTCGCCCGTCAGGATGCGGATATAGTTTTTGCGCATTTTACCGGAGATATGAGCGGTAACCACGTGTCCGTTTTCTAATTCAACGCGGAACATGGTGTTAGGTAACGTATCCAGTACGGTACCCTGCATTTCAATATTGTCTTCTTTGGCCATCGAATCCTCTGAGGGTTACAACCTTCGTTTTTTAACCGGCAAGATAATGCCGAATTTCAGGTATTATGTAAAGAATTGTTGGTGATTTCACCAGCATCAGCCCCTCTGCAAAGGGTCAGGCAGAGAAGCGTACAAATAAAAAACTGAGAGAGTGATGACGTCAGCGCGGAGAATTGCGGGCTAAGAGTGGGTCTGCATTCGCTTCTGCGCGTAATGAAAACCGTAAGACGAGATGCGTTAATATTCCCAGCCAGGCCAGACCCGGCTCGCTACATACAGGAAGCGAAGGGCGGACGACATATCAAACGCGCGCAGTATATCATTGTTATCCAGTCTTGCGTGGAAAACATCGCGGCTTCACATCAAAAAAGAGTTTGCTGCTGCCAGCAGTTTTCCGCCAGCGGCTGGTGAGCCAGGGTATGCACCTGTTGCAGATAGTCTGCTCTGGCAATCTCCTGTGCGCCCAGTGAAGCGGTATGAGGATTCAGCACCTGACAATCAATCAGTTTTCCTCCCTGCTGTATAAAATACTGACTGAATACCAGCAGGGCTGTTTTTGAGGCATTTTCTCTGTAACTGAACATGGATTCACCACAGAAAATTTTTCCAAGCGAGAGCCCGTACATACCGCCAACCAGCTCATTATCAAGCCATACTTCAACCGATTGTGCATGACCGGCTTCCGACAGTTTCAACCAGGCACGTTTAACTTCGTTAGTAATCCAGGTGCCTTCTGCACGATCGCTGGCGCATCCTTCGAGCACACCATAAAAGTTTTGATTAATGGTTACGCGATAGGGGGAGCGCTGGTGAAACCGCTTCATGCTTCTGCTGAGATGAAATTTTTCAGGATAGAGCACGGCGCGGGGATCGGGTGACCACCACAGAATGGGGTCACCAACGGAGAACCAGGGGAAGATTCCACGGTGATAAGCATGAAGCAGACGCGCTGGGCTGAGATCACCTCCCATTGCCAGCAAACCGTTAGGCTCCCGCAGCGCCATCTCTGGCGGAGGAAAATTGATTGATTCCCTGGAAAGTTGGATCAGACGCATGGTGATAATCTCTGTCGAACGAGAGCCTGTGACTATAGCGTATATCGCTGATGAAAATACCAGTAACGGCCGCGTTTTGCGATTAATTCGCGATGCTCACCCTGCTCAATCAGACTGCCATTTTCCATAACGCAAATTCTGTCGAAATGCATCAGGCCCTGCAATCTGTGAGTCACCATCACCATCGTCCTGTTACGTGCTACCTGGCGTAGCAGCATAAGAATCTGCTGCTCGGTTTCAGCATCCAATCCTTCAGTTGGCTCATCCAGCAGCAGCAACGTACCGCCATGCAAAAGTGCGCGGGCCAGCCCCAGCCTGCGCAGCTCACCACCGGAAAGCTGGCGTCCGCCTTCTCCCAGCCAGCCGTTCAGCCCCTGACTGTCGTGTAATAATCCTTGCAGTCCAACCTGATGCAGCACCGCAGTTAACTGTTGATCATTGCTGTCGGGTGAAGCCACCAGCAGGTTTTCCCGCAATGTCCCGTTAAACAGATGAACGCGCTGCGTAACCACGCTGGTCATCCCACGCAGTGTGGCCTCGTCCCAATTCTTCAGCGGCAATCCGTTTAACAGAATTTCACCGCTGTCCGCGTCCCACGCGCGGGTGAGGAGTTGTAACAGTGTCGATTTACCACACCCGCTTCCTCCCAGCAGGGCAATATGCTCACCGGCGGCGATATCCAGCGAAAACCCATCCAGCGCTTTTCTGCCGCCGGGCCAGGTAAAGCTTACTTTTGCGAGTTGCAGTTGCGCACGATCGCTGATGCTCTGTTGGCCGCCGGTAAAAATGACCGCAGGCTGCTGATTGATTATCTCTGTCACTCGTCTGGCTGAGGCGATAACCTGGCCCAGATGCAGGAATGCACTACCAACGGGAGCCAGCGCTTCAAAAGCGGCAAGCGTACAAAACACAAACAGAGCAATCAGAGCGCCGGGTTGAGTTTCGCTACCCACGCCGCCAGCACTCAGCCACAGGATAAGTACCACGGTGAATCCCATTATGGTCAGCAACAAAGCCTGGGAAAGTCCGCCCAGCGAGGCCTGGGATCGTTGGGCATCCTGCCACTGTGCCTCTGTTGTCTTAAGTTCCTCTCGAAAACGCGTCGCAGCACCATACAGTTTCAGCTCATTCTGGCTCAGCAACCAGTCGGTAAGTTGAGCGCGATACTGTGCCCGCAAGCGGGTTAAAGCGTGGCCAGCAGGGCTTCCCAGTTGGTAAAAAAGCGGCGGCAGGATCAACAGGGTCAGCAGCAGTATCACGCCTGTCATCAGCGCCAGCTGCCAGTCCAGCCAGCTCAAACCTACAGATACCACCAGAATGACGACCAGTGCACCCAACAACGGTGAGATAATGCGCAGATAAAGGTGATCAAGCGTATCAACGTCGGCAACCAGCCGGTTCAACAAATCGGCACGACGAAAACCTGCCAGACCGCCAGGAGAAAGAGGCAGTATTTTGCTGTAAGTAAAAACCCGCAGATGTTCAAGCACTCTGAAGGTGCCATCATGGCTTACCAGTCGCTCAAAATAGCGTGCAGCAGTGCGACTGATAGCGGCACACCGCACACCGGCGGCGGGTAACATGTAGTTGAAACTGTACAAACCAGCCCACCCGGCAAGGGAAGAGGCCGCGAGAAACCAACCGGACAGGGTAAGCAAACCAATGCTCGCCAGCAAAGTGACAACGGCCAGTATTACTCCGAGGGACAAACGCCAGAAATGACGGCGGTAAAGCGCTAAGAATGGGCGTAACGTTTTCATTATTCCGCTTCCTGACGTCGTGAAATAAGTTCGGCAAATGCGCTGCCTTGCTGCGATAACTGCCGGAAGCTACCCTGCTGAATAAGCTTTCCTTCACGCATCAGCCAGATTTCATCCCACAGGTGCAACTGATGTAACTGATGGGTGACTAACAACGTACTTTGCTGTCGGGAGGCTGCCAGCAAAGCCTGACTGACATGGTTTTCGCTGTGACTGTCCAGACTGGCAGCGGGTTCGTCCAGCAGCAGAAGTTTGCAGGGCTTATACAGCGCCCGCGCCACGGCGATACGCTGGGCCTGCCCGACAGAGAGGTTTGCTGCCTGCTCGCCGGTTTCACTTGACAGGCCATCTGCCATCAAAGGGAGAAATTCTGTGACGCCAGCGGCGTCGCAAACCTGCCGGAGTGTTGCCGGATGATTGCTTCCATCCAGCGCGATATTCCCCGCCAGCGTACTGGCTGGCAGAAGAGGATTCTGTCCAACCCAGGCCAGTTGTCGATGCCAGTGTTCTTGCAGGATGTCACGCAATTCCACCTCATTAACTCGCAGCGACCCCTGATAGGGAAGGTTACCCAACAGCACATTCAGCAGGGAGGTTTTTCCGGCTCCACTTTGACCAATAATGACAATGCGTTGTCCGGGAGTGACGGTGAAATCCAGCGGGCCTGCCAGCAGCGTATTTTGTGGTGAAAGTATCATCAGTCCCTCAGCCACAAGGGTCAGTCCGGCACTGAAATCGGGCTGCTGGTTACCTTGCCTGCGCGGATATTCTGCTGTTGTCGTCAGGAAAGCTTCAAGCGAGTCTGCTGCGCCGGTTGCCTGGGCCTTAGCATGGTAAAAAGTGCCTAAATCTCTCAGCGGCAGGAAAAATTCCGGTGCGAGGATCAACGAAAGAAAGCCGGCAAACAGCGTGACACCCGCATTGTAATGACCGAAGTTAAGTTCGCCCAGGTAGGAGAAGCCAAAATAAACCGCCACCACGGCAATAGAAATGGAGGCGAAAAACTCCAGTACTGCTGAGGAAAGAAAAGCAATACGCAAAACGTCCATTGTCCGCTGACGAAAATCCGTTGAGGCCTGGCGAATATGATGTGTTTCCGCTTCACCACGGTAGAACAGTCGCAGCGTGTCCAGCCCGCGCAGCCGGTCAAGAAAATGACCGCTGAGTCGGGACAGTGCCTGAAAATTTCGACGGTTGGCATCGGCCGCGCCCATGCCAACCAGGATCATAAAAAGGGGGATTAAGGGTGCTGTTACCAGCAGGATTAGCGCTGCGGCCCAGTTGACCGGGAGTAGTGTCAGCAGAATAAAGCAGGGGACAAGCGTTGCCAGCAACATTTGCGGTCGGTAGCGGGAATAGTAATCCTGCATATCCTCAATCTGTTCCAACAATAAAGTCGCCCAACTCCCTGCGGGTTTACCCTGGATCCAGGCTGGCCCAAGCGACTCCAGCCGTTCCAGAACGGTCTGGCGCAAACGTTGTCGGATAACTCTGCCATATTCAAATCCGGCTTTTTCACGTAGCCAAAGCAGCACAGCTCGCAGAGCAAAGCAGCCACCCAGCAGAATAAACTGCGACAGGAGAGCTGAGCGGGGGAGATGGCTGACTATCAACGAGTGTAATAGTCCTGCCAGCAGCCAGGCCTGCACGAGAATTAATAACGCACTGAAAAGGCCCAGAAGTTGTGAAAGGCGCAACCAGCGTGTGTTGTGGGCGCTCTGGCTTTTTAGCCAGCGTAATAACTGTTGCTGTCGTGATTTATTCATGACCAGGTGAGCCAGATGCTAAGTGTCAGGGTCACTGCAACGACCCGTAATTTATCGGGAAAGAGGATGGACGATGTTACAACGCAGAAGGGAAAAAGGCGAACGCTGGCGGTCGCCTTTAGAAAAATTGATGCAGGATTTTAACAACTTACTGAGAATTTTTAACTAATCCATCCAGATAGCGTTCAGCATCGAGTGCGGCCATACAGCCCGTGCCGGCAGAGGTGATCGCCTGCCGATAGGTGTGATCCATCACATCGCCGGCTGCAAATACGCCGGGGATACTGGTCTGTGTGGCATTGCCCTGCAAACCAGACTGTACTCTGATATAGCCATTTTCCAGTTCAAGCTGATCTTTAAAGATGGCGGTGTTCGGGCTGTGTCCAATGGCAACAAACAGCCCGGCGACGTCCAGTTCTTCGGTCTGGGTATCATCAAGCACTGAACGCAGGCGCAGTCCACTGACGCCCATCTGGTCGCCGGTGACTTCGTCCAGCGTGCGATGAGTATGCAGCACAATATTGCCGTTGCTGACTTTTTCCATCAGACGATCAATGAGGATTTTTTCTGCCCGAAAACTGTCTCGCCGGTGAATAAGATGGACTTCAGCGGCGATATTTGCCAGATAAAGTGCTTCTTCAACGGCGGTATTACCGCCGCCAATGACCGCCACTTTCTGATTACGGTAAAAGAATCCGTCACAGGTAGCACAGGCCGATACGCCTCTTCCTTTGAACGCTTCTTCCGAAGGCAGCCCAAGGTAACGTGCGGAAGCGCCTGTAGCGATAATTAAGGCGTCAGCGGTGTATTCGCCGCTGTCGCCCGTCAGTCGGAACGGACGATGTTGCAAATCGACGCTGTGAATATGGTCAAAAATTATCTCAGTATTAAATTTCTCGGCGTGCTCCTGCATACGCTCCATTAACAGGGGCCCGGTAAGATCGTGCGGGTCGCCCGGCCAGTTTTCCACTTCAGTGGTGGTGGTCAGCTGTCCCCCTTTTTCCAGACCAGTGATCAGGACCGGCTCCAGATTGGCGCGTGCAGCATAAACGGCAGCGGTATAACCAGCTGGACCAGAGCCCAGAATCAGTAACTTGCTATGTTTGGCGGTGCTCATCAGACCCTCAACTGTGTTTACTCTCTACCCTGCTGCTGATTGTAGGGAATTTGAGAAGGCAAAAAAAGCATTCAGCAATTTTGTTAACAATGGCTGCAAAAGGTTTAACCAATGTTACATTGAACCAGAATGGGGAATGATGGGCAAAAACAGCGCGGGAAATGAGTTCAGATGGTGCAGGGTAGCTCAAATATCCATTAAAAAACAGTCATCCAGCGACACGTCTGGCATGTTGTACTGATTTTAGTTGTTTTACTTTGACAATCAGCTGTGCTTTTGCGAAAACAGTGTAGGAAGCAAAGGGTTTTTCGACTGGCAGATCGGTTTAACCGACTGATTTTGTGCTTCCGGTCGGATACACCCGGTCTGTCATTGGTCATGAAGCATGGTGTGGACAGACAACATGCTTCATACGGATGTGCGTGAAATATCGCAGCAGGCTCCAGACTTCACTTAGAACATCCCTGTGATAATGAATGTGATCAGGGCATGGCAGGTAAAGGGAAGGTATTAAGAGAGACAATAATAATGGTAGACAATAAAAAACGGCCCGGTAAAGATCTTGACAGAATTGATCGCAATATCCTCAACGAACTGCAAAAGGATGGGCGTATCTCCAATGTCGAGTTATCCAAGCGAGTAGGTTTATCACCGACACCTTGTCTTGAACGCGTCCGCCGTCTTGAAAGACAGGGATTTATTCTCGGCTATACTGCGCAGTTAAATCCGCACTATCTGGATGCTTCGCTGCTGGTGTTTGTTGAGATTACTCTGAATCGTGGCGCGCCGGATGTGTTTGAACAATTCAATGCTGCGGTACAAAAACTTGAGGAAACTCAGGAGTGTCATCTTGTTTCAGGCGATTTTGACTATTTGCTGAAAACGCGTGTGCCAGATATGTCAGCTTATCGTAAGTTGCTGGGTGAAACCTTGCTGCGACTGCCGGGTGTGAACGATACGCGCACCTATGTGGTGATGGAAGAGGTGAAACAAAGCAACCGTCTGGTCATTAAAACCCGGTAACACAGAGCAGGTGCAAAACCTGGAAGATTTCGGTACACTCCTGTGAATTCATACAGGTCCAGCGTCGGTTAATCCCGGCGCTGTTGCCTTCATTGTTTACAGGCACCTGGAGATGCGCTTGAGCCAGGAATACACAGAAGATAAAGAAGTTTCGTTACAACCGCTGAGCAGCGGACGACGTCTGCTGGAAGCATTACTGATTATTGTTGCTCTGTTCGCCATTTATCTGATGGCGGCGTTGGTAAGCTTCAATCCATCCGATCCCAGTTGGTCTCAAACCGCCTGGCACGAACCTATCCATAACCTGGGTGGCAGACCCGGTGCCTGGTTAGCCGATACCCTGTTTTTTATTTTTGGTGTGATGGCGTATGCCATTCCTCCCGTCATTGGTGGTCTTTGCTGGATTGCTTTCCGGCAGCGTAATGCGCAGGATTACATCGATTATTTTGCTGTGGCACTGCGCCTCATCGGCGTACTGGCTCTGGTGGTGACGACCTGCGGTCTGGCTGCGCTGAATGCAGATGATATCTGGTATTTTGCCTCGGGTGGCGTAATTGGCAGCCTGCTGAGCAATGCCATGTCACCGTGGTTCAGTGGCGCAGTTGGAACCCTGACACTGCTCTGTATCTGGGCGGCAGGCCTCACGCTCTACACGGGATGGTCCTGGCTGACGATTGCTGAAAAAATCGGTGCTGTGGTCATGGGCGTACTCACTTTTGCCAGCAATCGTTCGCGTAAGGATGAACGCTGGCAGGATGATGAGGACGAATATGATGACGAACCGCATGAAAAGCCTGCCGGTTCATCAGCTGCAACGGCTCAACGTTCTGATGAAGATGACGTGTTACTTTCTGCACCTGAAAAACCCCAGCGGGCAGAGTATGACGATGAGAACGATCCACTGCTGAACAGCCCGGTGGCAGCTGCAAAAGCTGGAGCTGTAGCTTCTGCACCTCTCTCACCGCCTGCGCTTGCTTCTGCCAGCCAATTTACAACGGTTCCTCCTGCCGCCCAGACCGGATTCTCTTCTGCTGAAGATTCTTCTCAGTCTCCGGGCGGAGCCCAACAGGTTCAGAGAAACACAACTGCTCAGACGCCTTCAGAAGAAGTCCCGCCAACGCTTTATCGTTTTTCCGTGCCGGATGAGATGCCTGCGGCTGTCGTGGCGTCAGAAGAAGACGACGACGGTCCAAAGATGGGCAACTGGCGCGACGTTGCTTCTTCACCGTTTGATTTTTCATCGCCATCGGTTTCTCAACCTGAAAATGTTCAGCCTGGCGTTGTTGATGCAGCTAAAACAGCCGCCGCGGCACCATTTATGCCAGGTTTTACTGCAACCAGCGATCCGGCTAATTCTCAGGTTAAGCAGGGGATTGGGCCAGAGTTACCGCGTCCTAATCCGGTTAAATTGCCCACCCGGCGGGAGCTGGCATCCTGGGGGATTAAATTACCTTCACAACGAATGGCAGAAGAGAAAGCCAGGGAGCAGGAGCTGTTGCAGCAAAGTGCTGAGCCTCAGCCAACCCCCTCTTCTGGTGATGAGAGTGATGCGCAAGAGCAGGCGCAACTGCGCGAGGCATTTTTTGCACAGCAGCAGGTGCGTTATGGCGAAGACTTCAGTGACGAGGATGAAGAAGCTCTGCAACAGGCTGCGCTTGCCCGTCAGTTCGCCACGCAGCAGAACCAACGATATGCTCACGCGTCTGATCAGGATAACAGCGCGGTCATTCATCCTGATACGGCAGGGGCCTTCGATTTTTTACCGGTCAACGATCTGATCGACGAGGGGCCTGCGGAGCCGTTGTTTACGCTGCCTGTGGCTGGTGAAAAAGGGCAGGAGGATGACCTTCACTGGCAGCAGCAAACTGCGGCACCTGTCTCGCAATCCATGGCTGCTCCGCAACAACCGACCGCCCCTGCATGGCAGCAACCACCGGTTCAACAATCCACGCCTGTTGTTGTGGAGAAGGAAGAGCCTGCTTCGCCGGTTGCGGACAGCCTGTTCCATCCTTTCCTGGTTCGCCATGAGCAGCCTCTGGAAAAACCGACAACGCCGTTGCCGACGCTGGATTTGCTTACTGCCCCGCCTGCTGAAGCGGAACCCGTCGATATGTTTTCGCTGGAGCAGACGGCCCGCCTGGTAGAAGCGCGGCTGGCTGATTACCGGGTGAAAGCCGAGGTTGTTGGTATCTCTCCTGGCCCGGTCATCACGCGTTTCGAACTGGATCTGGCACCCGGTGTGAAGGCTGCGCGTATTTCTAATTTATCGCGTGACCTTGCCCGTTCACTTTCCGCTGTGGCTGTGCGTGTGGTTGAAGTGATACCTGGTAAACCCTATGTCGGCCTGGAATTGCCTAACAAACACCGCCAGACAGTCTATATGCGGGAAGTCCTGGAGTGTGACAAATTCCGCGATAATCCTTCGCCACTTTCTGTCGTGTTGGGCAAGGATATTGCCGGTCAGCCTGTCGTTGCTGATTTGGCCAAAATGCCGCATTTACTGGTGGCGGGTACTACCGGCTCTGGTAAGTCAGTCGGCGTCAATGCGATGATCATCAGCATGTTATATAAAGCCACGCCGGAAGATGTGCGCTTTATTATGATCGATCCTAAAATGCTTGAACTTTCGGTGTATGAGGGTATTCCGCATCTGCTGACAGAAGTAGTTACCGATATGAAAGATGCGGCCAATGCGCTGCGCTGGAGTGTGGGTGAAATGGAGCGTCGTTATAAGCTGATGTCAGCTCTTGGCGTGCGCAATCTCGCTGGCTATAACGAAAAAGTCGCCCAGGCAGATGCGATGGGACGCCCCATCCCGGATCCATTCTGGAAACCGGGCGACAGTATGGATACCACGCCGCCGGTGCTGGAAAAACTGCCCTATATTGTTGTGCTGGTCGATGAATTTGCCGATCTGATGATGGCGGTGGGTAAAAAAGTTGAAGAGCTGATTGCCCGCCTGGCACAGAAAGCACGTGCAGCAGGTATTCACCTTGTTCTGGCTACTCAGCGGCCATCGGTTGACGTGATAACCGGCCTGATTAAAGCCAATATTCCAACCCGTATTGCCTTTACCGTATCAAGTAAAATCGACTCCCGGACCATTCTGGATCAGGGGGGAGCTGAGTCGCTGTTGGGTATGGGGGATATGCTTTATATGCCGCCAAACTCTTCTATGCCGGTGCGCGTTCATGGTGCTTTTGTGCGCGATCAGGAAGTTCATGCAGTGGTGCAGGACTGGAAGGCGCGTGGACGTCCGCAATACATAGACAGCATTACTGCTGGTGAAGAGAGTGAAGGTGGCGCAGCAGGACTGGATGGTGATGAAGAACTGGACCCGCTGTTCGACCAGGCGGTAGCCTTTGTGGTTGAAAAACGTCGGGCATCTATATCGGGCGTACAGCGTCAGTTCCGTATTGGTTATAACCGTGCGGCACGTATTATTGAGCAGATGGAAGCACAGGGCATCGTTTCTTCACCTGGTCATAATGGCAACCGTGAAGTCTTGTCACCGCCACCGCACGAAATTTAACAAACAGATGATTTTTCCGTTCAGACGGGCCGGGATGATCCGGCCCGTTGAGTTTTCGGGCTTAACCCCCATATCACATCTCATGTGACGGTTGTATTCAGGTTAATCTGCTGTTGATGATTTCTCTGGCTGGCTACAGTTATTCACTCAAACTTCCCTGTCGGCAGGGGGGATAAACAGTTTCAATAAGGATGTCGTGATGAAAAAAGTATTGCTTACCTGCTGTCTGATGGCGCTTTTCAGTTCGGCCACTGTGCTCGCCGATGCCTCTTCCGATCTGCAACAGCGTCTGAATAAAGTGAGCAGCTTCCACGCCAGTTTTACTCAGAAAGTGACTGACGGCAGTGGTCAGTCTGTCCAGGAGGGTGAAGGTGAACTGTGGGTTAAGCGTCCTGACCTGTTTAACTGGCACATGACAGCACCAGATGAAAGCATTCTTATCTCAGACGGCAAAACGCTATGGTTTTACAATCCCTTTGTCGAGCAGGCCAGTGCCACCTGGCTGAAAGATGCCACCAGCAATACGCCCTTTATGCTGATTGCCCGCAATCAAAGCAGTGACTGGAAGCAGTACAACATCCGCCAGCAGGGTGACAGCTTTGAACTGACGCCAAAATCGGCTGATGGTAATCTCAAGCAGTTCACCATTAACGTCTCAACGAACGGCACTATTCATCAGTTCAGTGCGGTAGAGCAGGATGGTCAGCGCAGTAGCTATGCGCTGAAAAGCCAGCAAAATGGCGCAGTCAGCAGCGACAGGTTTACGTTTACGCCACCGAAAGGGGTAACGGTTGACGATCAACGTCAGTGAGGTCAGCACGTGAGTAATCTGTCACTGGATTTCTCCCACAATAATTTTCAGCCGCTGGCCGCCCGGATGCGGCCTCGCACTCTGGCAGAATATATCGGGCAGCAGCATCTTCTGGCGGCCGGTAAACCATTGCCGCGAGCGATTGAAGCCGGACAGTTGCACTCTATGATCCTGTGGGGCCCACCGGGAACAGGCAAAACCACTCTTGCCGAAATCATTGCCCATTATGGTCAGGCCGATGTGGAAAGGATCTCTGCTGTGACTTCCGGTGTGAAGGAGATCCGTGAAGCCATTGAACGTGCGCGACAAAACCGTAATGCCGGGCACCGGACTATCCTGTTTGTTGATGAGGTGCATCGCTTTAACAAAAGTCAGCAGGACGCTTTCCTGCCCCATATCGAAGATGGCACCATTACGTTTATTGGTGCCACCACCGAAAATCCCTCATTCGAACTTAATTCCGCCCTGTTATCACGAGCGCGCGTTTATTTGCTGAAATCCCTCACCGATGACGATATCGAAACGGTTCTGCTTCAGGCAATGAGAGACAGCGATCGCGGCTATGGTAATGAAAATATCGTGCTGCCAGATCAAACCCGGAAAATGGTGGCTGGCCTTGTCAACGGCGATGCCCGAAGGGCTCTGAATACGCTGGAAATGATGGCCGATATGGCGGAAGTGAACGCTGAAGGGCAGCGTGAACTCAGTCTCCAACTGTTAAACGAAGTATCAGGAGAACGCAGCGCCAGGTTCGATAACAAGGGCGACCGCTATTATGACTTGATTTCCGCATTGCATAAATCGGTTCGCGGCTCTGCGCCGGACGCAGCCTTGTACTGGTACGCCCGGATTATTACTGCGGGCGGCGATCCTCTCTATGTGGCGCGTCGATTGCTGGCGATTGCTTCTGAGGATGTTGGCAACGCCGATCCTCGTGGTATGCAGGTAGCCATTGCGGCATGGGACTGTTTCACCAGAGTGGGGCCAGCAGAAGGGGAGAGAGCCATTGCTCAGGCGATTGTTTATCTTGCCTGTGCGCCGAAAAGTAATGCTGTGTATACCGCTTTTAAGGCTGCGATGCGCGATGCACGTGAAAGCCCTGACTATGATGTGCCGGAGCATCTGCGCAATGCACCAACCCGCTTGATGAAGGAAATGGGGCTGGGTGCTGAGTATCGTTATGCACATGACGAAGTCAATGCCTATGCAGCCGGAGAAAATTACTTTCCGCCACAGATGGCGCAGACGCGTTACTATCAGCCTACCTCTCGCGGGCTGGAAGGAAAGATTGGTGAAAAGCTGGCCTGGCTTAATGAACAGGATAAAAATAGCCCGACAAAACGCTATCGTTGACACGGTCGTTGCGGTAAGGTTAGCAATAAATTCAACGCATTCGCACACCGTATGCATCCCTCTCTTTACTTCAATATATTAATCACAGGATAAGCATGCTCGATCCCAATCTGCTGCGTAATGAGCCAGACGCAGTCGCTGAAAAACTGGCACGCCGGGGCTTTAAACTGGATGTTGAAACACTGCGTTCACAAGAAGAACGCCGTAAAGTTTTGCAGGTCGAAACGGAAACGCTTCAGGCGGAACGTAATTCCCGATCCAAAACTATCGGGCAGGCCAAAGCGCGTGGGGAAGATATCGAGCCGTTACGTGAGGAAGTGAACGCACTCGGCGAGCGGCTTGAGGCGGCCAAAACGGAACTGGACAAGTTGCAGAATGAAATTCGTGATGCAGCGTTGGCCATTCCTAATATTCCCGCTGACGAAGTGCCGTCAGGTAAAGATGACAGCGAAAACCTGGAAATTTCACGCTGGGGAGAACCACAAAAATTTGATTTTGCGGTCCGTGACCATGTTGAACTGGGTGAAATGGCGGGTGGACTGGATTTCGCTATGGGGGCCAAACTTACAGGTTCTCGCTTCGTGGTTATGCAGGGACAGATTGCCCTGATGCACCGTGCTTTGAGTCAGTTTATGCTGGATCTGCACAGCGAGCAGCATGGCTATCTGGAAACGTACGTGCCTTACCTGGTAAATCACGCATCATTATATGGTACAGGGCAGCTACCGAAATTTGGCGAAGATTTGTTCCATACCCGCCCCCTGGAAGAGGAAGCGTCAGCCAGTGATTACGCGTTAATACCAACGTCTGAAGTCCCTCTGACCAATATGGTCCGCGATGAAATTCTTGAAGAAGAGTCGCTGCCACTCAAATTTACTGCACACACACCCTGTTTCCGTTCTGAAGCAGGTGCTTACGGGCGCGATACCCGTGGCCTGATCCGTATGCACCAGTTTGATAAAGTTGAAATGGTGCATATCACCCGGCCTGAAGACTCAATGCAGGCTCTGGAAGAGCTGGTCGGACATGCGGAAAAAGTGCTGCAATTGCTGCAATTACCGTACCGTAAAGTACTGCTGTGTACCGGAGATATGGGTTTTGGCTCAACTAAAACCTATGATCTCGAAGTGTGGCTTCCTGCACAGGATACTTATCGTGAAATCTCTTCCTGTTCAAATATGGGCGATTTCCAGGCACGTCGGATGCAGGCTCGTTGCCGTAGCAAAACCGAAAAGAAACCACGCCTTGTGCATACATTAAATGGTTCAGGACTTGCAGTAGGCCGTACCCTGGTTGCGGTACTGGAAAACTACCAGCAGGCTGACGGTCGCATCGCCGTACCGGATGTATTGCGGCCATACATGAAAAATTTGGAATTTATTGGCTGATTTTGTCTGAATCTGCCGGCTGTAGCCGGCAGGTTTGTTTTCAGGGAAATTAAAAACCGCTCTCTTCCTTCAGAAATTCTGCTTAAACAAAGAAACCTTTCCAGTAATATACTTTATCGAAAATTGCCACGCTGAAATTTTTAATTTTCTGTTTTATATATGATTAAACTAATAATTAAGTGAAACGGGCACAGATTTAATCGCTTTCGGATAAGCAAATTAAATTGCTGGCTGGCAAATTGTGCGTTGGTGAATCTGTCTCCGTTGACAATAGTTTGTTAACTGGCATTATGCGTTCACTCTCCCCGCCGTTTTGGTGTTTATTGACAATGTCAACCTGGTCCCGCCCTGTTATTGTGCTGCTGAGCGGCCTTTTACTGCTGACAATTTCTATTGCTGTTCTTAATACGTTGGTGCCGTTATGGCTCACCCATGAATTATTGCCAACCTGGCAGGTTGGGGTGGTCAGTTCTGCCTGGTACAGCGGCAATCTGGTGGGTACCTTACTGGCTGGTTGGGTCATTAAACGTTTTGGTTTTAACCGCAGCTATTACATTGCTTCGGTTATTTTTGCACTTGGCACTATAGCGCTTGGCTTGCAGAACGGTATGTGGGCGTGGTCAGCCTCACGTTTTTTTGCCGGCATCGGTTGTGCATTAATCTGGGTTATTGTGGAAAGTGCCTTGCTTTGTAGCGGTACAATACGTAACCGTGGCCAGTTGCTTGCTGCTTATATGATTGTTTACTATCTTGCGACCGTAACCGGACAATTGCTGGTCAGCAAAGTGTCAACCGAGTTACTCCATGTGCTACCGTGGGTTACAGGTTTGGTCATAGCAGCAATCCTTCCCCTGGTTTTCACCAAAGTGACATCCAAAGACAATAATGAAGAGACGACGCCGGGCAGACTATTGCCAATGCTCCGTCTGCGTAGCGCCAGACCGGGCATCAGTGGCTGCATCATTTCCGGTATTTTGTTGGGGTCACTGTATGGACTGATGCCGTTGTATCTGTCACATCAGGGGATGAGTGATGCCACGGTTGGTTACTGGATGGCTCTTCTGGTCAGTTCGGGAATTGTCGGCCAGTGGCCGGTCGGACGTCTGGCCGATCGCTATGGCCGTCTGCTGGTATTGCGTGTGCAGGTCTTTGGGATCATTCTTGGCGCGCTGGCCATGTTGAGTAACGCTGCAATGGCACCTGCACTGTTTGTTCTTGGGGCTGCGGGATTCACACTTTATCCGGTAGCCATGTCCTGGGCCTGTGAAAAAGTTAATCACCATGAGTTGGTGGCAATGAATCAGGCGCTGTTACTCAGCTATACCATCGGCAGCCTTGCGGGTCCGGCCATGACATCCATGCTGATGCAGAATTATTCCGACCGGGTTTTGTTTGTGATGATAGCGGCAGTGGCGGTCGTTTATCTGATGATGTTGCTACGTAAAGTGGACCAGCATGCAACGCCAATTGCACATGCATGAACAAGAGCCAGACAGCTCGCTCTTTTTCATTAATACATGACTTTGTGACCATAACTGGCAAGAATATTTTTTACCCGTTCCATTGTCTCAGCCCTGGGGGGATGCACGTCTCCAAGCTTATACTCCTCTCCCATTGCCAGCCATTTGTGTTTACCCAGCTCGTGATAGGGAAGCAGTTCGATTTTTTCAACGTTGCCCATGTCTCTGGTGAATTCACCGAGACGGTGCGCTGATTCATCATCGTCGGAATAGCCGGGAACAACTACATAACGGATCCACGTTCTTACATTTTTTTTGGCAAGGTATCTGGCAAAATCAAGTGTGCGATGATTGGAAACACCTACCAGAATCTGATGAACGTCGTCATTTATTTGTTTCAGATCCAGCATCACTAAATCAGTCACCTCAAGTAACTCATCAATAACCGGATCGTAACGGCGAACAAAACCATTGGTGTCGAGGCAGGTATTAATTCCTTCCGCGTGGCAGGCGCGAAACCAGTCACGAACAAACTCAGCCTGCAAAATAGCCTCGCCACCCGATGCGGTAACACCGCCGCCGGAAGCATTCATAAAATGGCGGTAAGAAACCACATCTTTCATCAATTCTTCAACGGTAATCTCTTTACCGCCGTGTGTATCCCAGGTATCACGGTTGTGGCAATAGAGACAGCGCATCAGGCAGCCCTGAAAGAAGGTAATGAAACGGATACCGGGGCCGTCTACGGTCCCGCAGGATTCAAATGAATGGATGCGGCCTTTTACTGACATTGCGATGAATTCTCCACGGTGATAATCCGCCGGGTGGCAGATACGCAGTCTTAAGCTGCGTTAAGTCTGTTTTGTCAGCAACCTGGAGGTGATTCAGAGTGCTGACAAACGAGACTGGAAAAAAGGCTCCTGTAAGGAGCCTTTTGAACTCAGATCAAACAGCGTTTACATAGTCTTAGTGAAGGTGCGGGTAATGACATCCTTCTGCTGCTCTTTGGTTAACGAGTTAAAACGAACAGCATAACCAGAAACGCGAATAGTCAACTGAGGATATTTCTCAGGATTATCCATGGCATCCAACAGCATTTCACGGTTCATCACGTTTACGTTCAGATGCTGACCGCCTTCAATGCTGGCTTCATGATGGAAATAGCCATCCATAAGACCTGCAAGGTTAGTTTTGCGCACGTCATCATCTTTACCTAACGCATTTGGCACGATAGAGAAGGTATAGGAGATACCATCTTTCGCATAGGCAAATGGCAGTTTAGCGACGGAAGTTAATGAGGCAACAGCACCTTTTTGATCGCGACCATGCATTGGATTAGCTCCAGGCCCGAACGGTGCACCCGCCCGACGTCCATCCGGCGTGTTACCTGTTTTCTTACCATACACCACGTTAGATGTAATGGTCAGGACAGACTGGGTTGGTACCGCGTTACGATAAGTTTGCAGTTTCTGAATTTTCTTCATGAAACGTTCAACCAAATCGCAGGCAATATCATCTACGCGGGCATCGTTATTACCAAACTGTGGATATTCCCCTTCGATTTTAAAGTCGATGGCCAGACCATCTTCATCGCGGATGGTGGAAACTTTTGCATACTTAATCGCTGAAAGAGAATCTGCCGCAACTGACAGTCCGGCTATACCGCAGGCCATGGTGCGATAGACATCTCGATCGTGAAGTGCCATCAGCGAAGCTTCATAGCTGTACTTGTCGTGCATATAGTGGATGATGTTCAGAGCGGTGACGTACTGTTTCGCCAGCCAGTCCATAAAGTGATCCATGCGATCCATTACTTTGTCATAGTCCAGCACTTCATCCATCATCGGTGCTTCTTTCGGACCCACCTGCATTTTCAGTTTTTCATCCACGCCGCCATTGATAGCATACAGCATGGTTTTGGCGAGGTTGGCACGGGCACCGAAGAACTGCATCTGCTTACCGACAATCATTGGACTGACGCAGCATGCAATTGCATAGTCATCGTTATTGAAGTCAGGGCGCATCAAATCATCGTTTTCATACTGAACAGATGAGGTGTCAATTGAGACTTTTGCGGCATATTTTTTGAAGTTCTGTGGCAGTTTTTCAGACCACAGAATAGTCATATTGGGTTCAGGGGACGGGCCCATGGTGTAAAGCGTGTTAAGGAAGCGGAAGCTGTTTTTAGTTACCAGAGTGCGGCCATCAACACCCATTCCGGCGAGGGACTCCGTTGCCCAGATGGGGTCACCAGAGAACAGCTCGTCATATTCCGGAGTACGCAGAAAACGCACCATACGCAGTTTCATCACCAGATGGTCAATTAATTCCTGCGCCTGCTGCTCTGTGATTTTACCTGCTTTGAGGTCTCGCTCTATATAAACGTCAAGGAAGGTGGAGACGCGTCCAAAGGACATCGCTGCGCCATTCTGTGACTTAACCGCCGCGAGATAACCAAAATAGGTCCATTGCACTGCTTCCTGAGCGGTTGCTGCTGGCGCAGAGATATCACAACCGTATTTTGCTGCCATCTCTTTAATCTGCTGTAAAGCATGATGCTGGTCAGCAATTTCTTCACGCAGGCGAATGGTCGATTCCAGATTCACACCATTTTCCATGTCGCCTTGTAATGAAGTGAATTGAGCAAATTTGTCTTTCATCAGGAAGTCGATACCGTAAAGTGCGACACGACGGTAATCCCCGATGATACGGCCACGGCCATAGGCATCTGGCAGACCGGTCAACACGCCTGATTTACGGCAGCGCAGAATATCAGGCGTGTAAACATCAAACACACCCTGATTATGAGTTTTACGGTATTCAGTGAAGATTTTTTTCAGGCCAGGATCCAGCTCACGACCATAGACTTTACAAGAACCTTCAACCATTTTGATGCCGCCAAACGGTATCAATGCGCGTTTCAGAGGGGCTTCAGTCTGCAACCCGACGATAGTTTCCAGCTTTTTGTTAATATAGCCCGCATCATGAGAGGTGATAGTGGCTGCAAGGTCGGTATCGAAATCAACAGGTGCATGGGTGCGGTTCTCCAGCTTAATGCCTTCCATTACCTGATCCCACAGCGCAGTCGTTGCTTCAGTAGCGCCACTCAGAAAGGCTTCATCGCCTTCATAGGGAGTGTAGTTCTTCTGAATAAAGTCACGAACGTTTACGCTGTTCTGCCATTCACCTTGTGCAAAGCCTGCCCAGGCAGCAGCCTGTTTTTCATTTTGCTCGCTCATTTGAACCTACCTTAATTACATTGAGTTCCTGCGTTTCCGCCACCGTTAACAGGCAGGCGACGGATGCCAAATCTGTCTTTTTCAGTGGTGATCGCCGTCACGCAGATAAATGACCCAGTACGTCAGACCTACCAGCAATCCACCACCAATAATATTGCCAATAGTGACCGGGATGAGATTGTCCATCACAAAGTTACGGACTGTCAGGCTGGAAAAATGAGCCGCAGTGGTGCCGGTAGCCTGCCAGAACTCAGGTGAGGCGAAATCTTTGATTACGATAGCCATTGGGATAAGAAACATGTTTGCGATGCTGTGCTCAAATCCACTGGCGACAAACATGGCTACTGGCAGGACCATTGCTAACATCTTGTCAGTCAGACTTCGACCGGAATAGCTCATCCATACGGCCATACAAACCATCAGATTCGCCAGAGTGCCAAGACAGATTGCTTCGATAAAAGTATGGTGCATTTTATGGTCAGCCGTTTGCAGAACATTTAACCCCCATGCACCATTTGCCGCCATATACTGGCCAGCAAACCAGATCAGCCCGACAAAAAAGATCGCGCCGAAGAAATTACCAATATAAACGTTGAGCCAGTTGCGGCTGAGTTGACCCCATGAGATGCGACCACTGGCTTTTGCTACCATAGTCAACACGGTCGAGGTGAACAGATCGGCCCCGCAAACCACCACTAACATTAATCCAAGTGAGAAGCATATTCCGCCGACTAACTTAGCCAGTCCATAGGGAACACCTTCAGTACCGGTAGTGGCGGTGATGTAAAAAACAAAAGCGATGGAAATAAAAACCCCGGCAGTAATAGCCAGGAAAAAAGTCGTGAAGGGTCGTTTTGTCGCTTTATATACACCGGCTTCTTCAGCGACCTTAGCCATTTCAGACGGTAAAAGTAAATCGAACGGGTTGCCAGCTTTCACACTAACTACTCCCTGAATTAATCAACGCTAAAATACTAGCAAAGGAGTATAGGTTAGAAATTGATTCAGATCATATAACGCAAATCCGGAAATATTTAACACCCTGTTTTTGTTGTGGTTTTTCGTGTTAACTTTATGATAAATATGAATAAAAAATTTTTTAATCCACTTAAAAAAAGTTGAGGTGCTCTGAATTTGACAAAAAATAATGTAAAAAATTAGAGGTGAATATAAATGAATTGTTATTTTTTCATATTAGTGGATCTTATTTCAGAAGAACTCAATTAATATGTTTGGAAAAATAAATTATCAAGTGGCGCTGAAATAGCAGGTGGACTGTTTAATTTATTACAGGCCACCTGAATACTTATTATTGCCAGTTTTGGCGCTTAGCTTGCTGAAGTTTTTCGTAAGCGGCCAATAAAGACTGATGTGCCGGGAGTGCTAAAAGCTGCTCATCAATCGCCTGCAAGCCATAAAATGGTGCTTCACCGCTGAGCGCTGCTGAGGCGGCTTCAACCGCTTCATCGCCATACATACGTACAAAGGCGTGATGATACTTTAAGGGCTCTCTTTCGTCTTCCTGACTTAACTGGAGTAACGTCTGGAGACAACGGTAGTAGTTAGCCCGGGCTGGAGTGAAAACAGAAGCGTTAAACTCTATGGTCCACTCGGTCCAGATCAATGCCTGATCAATATCCCCACCGGCCAGTGCCAGCATAGCTTTAAGTTCACCAATGCGCAGAGTGTACCAGCCGTTATCTTTACCCGTAGCCAGGCCGAGGAGTTCACGCACGCGGGTAAAATCATCGTGACCATCTTCATCCAGACGCTCAATCAGCGCCAGATAATCTTCTTTTTCCCAGCAACTCTCGGGCAGAGAAAGCAAGGTTTCACGCAGATATGCCCCCATATTGTTATTTGCCAGCAGCAAATCATCGACCGGATAAATATCTGACATGCCCGGCACGATAATGCGGCAGGCATAAACGTCCAGATGTTGATAATCCGCAATATAAACCTCATGCTCTTCTGTACGGAAAATTGCCATTAAAGTTGCGAATTCTTCTTCCGTACTTCCTTTAAAGCTCCAGTCTACAAATGGATAGTCAGCATCATCCTTAAACAAGTCCCACGAGATCAGCCCGCTCGAATCGATAAAGTGGGTTTCCAGATTGGCATGCTCCGCCACTTCTTCATCATCAAAAGTTGGTGGGGTAAATACATCCAGATCTTTCAGACTGCGCCCCTGCAATAATTCTGTCACGGTGCGCTCGAGAGCGACGCCAAAATCCGGGTGAGCGCCGAAAGAAGCAAAGCAGGTTCCATTAGCCGGGTTGAACAACACCACGCAAATAACCGGGTATTTACCGCCGAGTGAGGCATCGTAAGAAAGGATTGGGAAACCTTCTTTTTCCAGTCTGGTAATGGCTTCGATAACGGCAGGATAACGGTTCAGCACTTCATCGGGAATTGACGGCAGGCTGATGGACTCAGCAATAATACGGTTTTTGATATAGCGCTCAAAAACTTCAGATAATCCCTGAACGCGTGCTTCATTGCGCGTGTTGCCGGCAGACATGCCGTTAGATACATACAGGTTACCGATGATATTCATCGGAATATAGACGACTTGTTGATCGGACTGACGGGTGAACGGCAGGGCACAGATGCCACGCTCTGTATTGCCCGATTGCAAGTCAATCAGATCGCTGGCCCTAAGTTCCTGCTCGGGATCGTAAAATGCTCTGAGGGCTGTATCAAGAATACCTTGCGGCACGGTGTTATCGTCTGGCAAAGGGAACCATTTTTCATTCGGGTAGTGAACAAAGTCACTACTGGCAACGGATTTACCCAGCCAGAAATCAGCGAAAAAGTAGTTGGTTGACAGGCGTTCGAAATATTCTCCCAGTGCTGAGGCAAGCGCAGCTTTTTTACTGGCTCCTTTACCGTTGGTGAAACACAGCGGGCAGTCGCGATCGCGAATATGAACCGACCAGACATTAGGAACCGGGTTTAGCCAGGACGCTTCTTCTATATGAAAGCCCAAATCCTGTAGTTTTTGCTGAAAGCGTGCGATGGAGTCTTCCAACGCGGCATCTTTGCCTGGGATATACGTTTGCGTCATAGTGCCCACTCGTTTGATATGTATCGAAAGCGCGCAATAATACGGGGTTTAAGCCTGATGCGCTATGCGGCTGAGAAGTTGATTACCGTTATTCTGGCAGTTTTCCTGTCATTGAGTATGGGACTGATTTGTCTTACTGGAGCAGCCTCACAAAATATCGCTAAGGTCATGCATAGCTTTACAACGTGTTGCGTAACAGCACGAAGAACTGGTCGGCTTACCGGATTAAACATTGCAGCTCCTTGTTGGCAGTGATAAAACCGATAGCAGAATCAAAAACGATTGATATGAAGGTGGTGAGGGGAAATGAGTCAGGTTTTCAATTTTAGCTCCGGACCGGCCATGCTGCCGGTGGAAGTATTAAGACGCGCTGAACATGAACTCTGCAACTGGCAGGGGCTTGGAACGTCGGTAATGGAGATTAGCCACCGTAGTAAAGAGTTCATTCATGTTGCGGAAGAAGCAGAGAAAGATTTTCGCGATTTACTCAAAATTCCGGAAAACTACAAAGTATTGTTCTGTCATGGCGGGGCCCGTGCGCAATTTGCAGCTGTTCCCATGAATCTTTTAGGTGGCCGCTCATCAGCGGACTATGTTGATGGTGGTTACTGGGCGCACAGCGCAATTAAAGAAGCATCCAAATACTGCAAACCAAATGTTATTGATGCTAAAACCACAGTGGATGGTCTGCGTGCCATTACCCCAATGAGTCAGTGGGCACTGTCAGATGATGCCGCATATGTTCATTATTGTCCCAACGAGACAATCGATGGTATTGCTATTCACGAAGAGCCTGATTTTGGTGACAAAGTGGTAGTGGCTGATTTGTCATCAACCATACTTTCTCAACCTATTGATATCAATCGCTATGGTGTAATTTATGCTGGCGCACAGAAGAACATTGGTCCTGCCGGTCTGACTCTGGTGGTGGTGCGTGAAGACTTACTCGGACAGGCCACTAAATCATTACCCTCGATCCTTGATTATCAGGTGCTGAGCGATAACGATTCGATGTTTAATACACCTCCGACTTTTGCCTGGTATCTCTCTGGTCTGGTATTCAAGTGGCTGAAACAGCAAGGTGGTGTGGCTGAGCTGGATAAACGTAATCAGGCGAAAGCAGATCTGCTTTACGGCGTTATCGACCAGAGTGATTTTTACCGCAATGATGTGGCAAGCCCGAACCGATCGCGGATGAATGTGCCTTTCCAACTTGCAGATTCAGCTTTGGATAAGGTTTTTTTGGAAGAGTCTCTTGCAGCAGGATTGCATGCGCTTAAAGGTCACCGTGTTGTGGGTGGTATGCGCGCTTCTGTCTATAACGCTATGCCGCTGGAAGGTGTGCAGGCGCTGACCGATTTTATGGTCGATTTTGAGCGTCGTCATGGTTAAATGTAAGCTGTAACCTGAAAAAACGTAAACCTCACAGCCTTGCGGGGTTTAAGTGCATTTTATTTGGAGAATAAGTAATACATGCAGGAATCCCTGACGTTACAACCTGTTGCTCTGGTTGAGGGCACTGTCAATTTGCCTGGTTCCAAAAGCGTTTCTAACCGTGCTCTGTTACTGGCAGCACTGGCAAAAGGCACCACCCGCCTTACCAATCTCCTGGACAGTGATGATGTGCGTTACATGCTTAACGCATTGCAGGCGTTAGGTGTCAGCTTTACGCTATCTGCTAATCGCACGGTATGTGAAGTAATTGGTCAGGGCGGTTCGCTGCATGCGGACAAACCACTTGAACTTTTTTTAGGCAATGCCGGTACGGCAATGCGTCCGCTCACTGCTGCCTTGTGCCTTGGCGATAATGATCTTGTTCTGACCGGCGAGCCGAGAATGAAAGAGCGGCCGATTGGACATCTTGTTGATGCATTGCGTCAGGGCGGAGCAAAAGTAGATTACCTGGAAATGCAGGATTACCCGCCGCTGCGTATTCATGGAGGTTTTACTGGCGGTGAGGTTTCGGTCGATGGCAGCGTATCCAGTCAGTTTCTGACAGCTTTATTGATGGCAGCGCCATTGGCCCCGAACGATACAAATATTGTGATTAAGGGCGATTTAGTTTCAAAACCTTACATCGACATTACCCTTAACCTGATGAAGAGCTTCGGAGTAACGGTCAGCAACCAAAATTACCAGGAGTTCCATGTTGCAGGAAATCAGCAATATCTTTCTCCGGACGAATATCTGGTTGAAGGGGATGCGTCATCTGCATCTTATTTCCTTGCGGCGGCGGCAATCAAAGGCGGTACGGTAAAAGTCACGGGCATTGGGCGCAACAGCATGCAAGGGGACATTCGCTTTGCAGACGTGCTGGAGAAAATGGGGGCCAGCATAGAATGGGGTGATGATTATATCGCCTGCACGCGGGGAGAACTTCACGGCATCGATCTGGATATGAACCATATTCCTGATGCCGCCATGACCATTGCCACCACCGCGTTGTTCGCTGAAGGCACCACCATAATGCGCAATATTTATAACTGGCGGGTTAAGGAAACCGATCGTCTCGCTGCGATGGCAACCGAACTGCGAAAAGTGGGTGCAGAAGTTGAAGAGGGACACGATTATATTCGTATAACGCCACCCCAAACGCTTCATAGTGCAGAGATTGGCACGTACAACGATCACCGCATGGCAATGTGTTTTTCACTGGTTGCGCTTTCTTCCACGCCGGTCACGATCTTAGATCCAAAATGCACCGCAAAAACCTTTCCTGATTACTTTGAGCGACTGGCTGGCTTAAGCAAAATGGCCTGAATGTCCTGAACTACGCCACTGCACAATCGCGCGGTGGCGTGCTGAATGACTTTCTCTTCTCAATTAAATGTGTCCCTCCAACTGCTCTGAAAAACCGATTAATTTAACTGTGTCTATGCTTAAAGGGTAACGATTGTGGCTGTTGCAGCGTATAATGCGCCTCGATATTTGTCTGAGCAGGCTAATCAGACATCCTCAGCGACAGGAGAATGACATGACGGCTTTAGCCCCGGTGATCACCATTGATGGCCCCAGCGGTGCTGGTAAAGGGACCTTATGCAGAGCAATAGCTGAGGCATTACAATGGCACCTGCTTGACTCAGGCGCAATTTACCGCGTTCTGGCGCTGGCGGCTTTACACCATCAGGTTGATATCACTTCAGAAGAGGCATTGGTACCTATTGCTGCTCACCTGGACGTTCGCTTTGTCTCGACGGATGGTGAGATGGAAGTGATCCTGGAGGGCGAAAATGTATCAGGTGAAATTCGCACACAGGATGTCAGTAATACTGCCTCAAAAGTTGCTGCATTTCCTCGCGTCCGGGAGGCACTACTGCGTCGTCAAAGAGCGTTTCGCGATTTGCCGGGTCTGATTGCTGATGGTCGGGATATGGGTACGGTGGTTTTTCCTGACGCGCCGGTAAAAGTTTTTCTTGATGCCAGCTCTGAGGAACGCGCCCATCGTCGTATGCGGCAGTTGCAGGAGAAGGGCTTTAGTGTTAACTTTGAACGCCTTTTATCCGAGATAAAAGAGCGCGATGAGCGTGACCGTAACCGCGCCGTCGCACCACTGCGCCCGGCAAGTGATGCGCTGATATTGGATTCAACCAGTATGTCCGTTGAGCAGGTTATTGAAACCACGCTCAATTACGCCCGTAACAAGCTTGGTCTGGCGCAGTAAGAATTTTTAACCCTGTGACATGGACGTCATGGGGCATGTGAAACAACCCCACCCGGCAGGATGTCAGGTGGACGTTAAATTGAAGAATCATAAGATTATCAATATGACTGAATCTTTTGCTCAACTCTTTGAAGAGTCCCTGAAAGAAATCGAAACCCGTCCGGGTTCCATTGTTCGTGGTGTTGTTGTCGCTATCGACAAAGACGTCGTTCTGGTTGATGCGGGTCTGAAGTCTGAATCTGCCATCCCGGCAGAGCAGTTCAAAAACGCGGCTGGCGAACTGGAAATCCAGGTTGGCGACGAAGTTGACGTAGCGCTGGATGCAGTTGAAGACGGCTTCGGTGAAACTCTGCTGTCCCGTGAGAAAGCTAAACGTCATGAAGCTTGGATCACGCTGGAAAAAGCGTACGAAGATGCTGAAACTGTTACTGGCGTTATCAACGGCAAAGTCAAGGGCGGCTTCACTGTTGAGCTGAACGGTATTCGTGCGTTCCTGCCAGGTTCACTGGTTGATGTGCGTCCGGTGCGTGACACTCTGCACCTTGAAGGCAAAGAGCTTGAATTCAAAGTAATCAAGCTGGATCAGAAACGTAACAACGTGGTGGTTTCACGTCGTGCGGTTATCGAATCCGAAAACAGCGCAGAGCGCGATCAGCTGCTGGAAAACCTCCAGGAAGGCATGGAAGTTAAAGGTATCGTTAAAAACCTTACTGACTACGGTGCATTCGTTGATCTGGGTGGCGTTGATGGCTTGCTGCACATCACTGACATGGCGTGGAAACGCGTTAAACACCCAAGCGAAATCGTGAACGTTGGCGACGAAATCACTGTAAAAGTGCTGAAATTCGACCGCGAACGTACCCGTGTTTCTCTGGGCCTGAAACAGCTGGGCGAAGATCCATGGGTGGCTATTGCTAAGCGTTACCCTGAGGGTACCAGACTGACTGGTCGTGTGACGAATCTGACTGATTACGGCTGCTTCGTTGAAATTGAAGAAGGCGTTGAAGGTCTGGTACACGTATCTGAAATGGACTGGACTAACAAAAACATTCATCCGTCTAAAGTTGTTAACGTTGGCGATGTTGTTGAAGTTATGGTTCTGGATATCGACGAAGAACGTCGTCGTATCTCCCTGGGTCTGAAGCAGTGCAAATCCAACCCATGGCAGCAGTTTGCTGAAACCCACAACAAGGGCGACCGTGTTGAAGGTAAAATCAAGTCAATCACTGACTTCGGTATCTTCATCGGCCTGGACGGTGGCATCGATGGTCTGGTTCACCTGTCTGATATCTCCTGGAACGCTACCGGAGAAGAAGCGGTTCGTGAATACAAGAAAGGCGACGAAATTGCAGCCGTTGTCTTGCAGGTAGACGCAGAACGTGAGCGTATTTCACTGGGCGTTAAGCAGCTGGCAGAAGATCCGTTTAACAACTACATCTCTCTGAATAAGAAAGGTGCTATCGTTAACGGTAAAGTAACCGCAGTTGATGCTAAAGGTGCTACAGTTGAACTGGCTGACGGCGTTGAAGGTTATCTGCGTGCTTCTGAAGCTTCACGTGACCGCGTTGAAGATGCAACTCTGGTTCTGAATGTGGGTGACGACGTTGAAGCTAAATTCACCGGCGTTGACCGTAAAAACCGCGTTGTGAGCCTGTCCGTCCGTGCAAAAGACGAAGCTGACGAGAAAGAAGCTATCAATACTGTTAACACTAAACAGGAAGACGGTAATTTCTCTAACGCTATGGCTGAAGCATTTAAAGCAGCGAAAGGCGAGTAATTGCGCTTGCATCAGGGCAGTGTTAGCTGCCCTGAAACAGTCGTTACTGTCAGAGCTTTTTCCATCAGGAATTAACCGGAGGATTCATGACCAAGTCAGAACTGATTGAAAGACTTGCTGGACAGCACTCTCATATTCCGGCGAAAGTCGTTGAGGATGCGGTTAAAGAGATGCTGGAGCACATGGCGACCACTTTGGCGCAGGGCGAACGCATCGAAATCCGGGGTTTCGGCAGCTTTTCTTTGCACTACCGTGCGCCCCGCACCGGTCGTAACCCTAAAACGGGTGACAAAGTGGAACTGGAAGGAAAGTATGTTCCCCACTTTAAACCAGGTAAAGAGCTGCGTGATCGCGCAAATATTTACGGCTAAAGCTTTCGCATTACGAGCAAAAAACGACACTCCGGTGTCGTTTTTTTTTTGCCTGCTATCGAGTTCTGAAGTATTTCAACAGTGATAACGCTGGTGAGAGGCAAATCTGGACCCGATACGCATAAATAAGTTTTTTTCTGTTTCATGGATCAATCTTTTTGCGAGCGCTCTCTGGAGAGCAATATCATCCGGCTGTCTCTGAAGGATAAATATCGCACACTCTGTTTAATGAAAAACAGGAGTGTTTGTGATGCCCTACAGTCTCAGCCGACTGGCGATGTGGACAATCATCGCTACGCTGCCTCTCTGCTTTCTTCCCAACCTGCCGGTGGAGAGATATGACCCGTTTATTACGGCGAGCGCTTTACTTCTTAGCAGTAGCCGAATTAAGGCATGTCAGGAAACAGCCATAGTGCTGCTGCTGTTTCTCTGGGCAATCTCGCCAGCAAGGACATTGCTACAACAAACAAAAAACCTGACTGTCAGTCCGCAGCAGGCCCTTATACAAATCGAACAGCTGCAATCTGAGCGGATAAAAATCCGTATTCTTCGTGTGGCAGACAGACTGGTTTTTCCACCAGTTTATGCCAGCGTTAAAATGCCAGAGAAAAGCCCCTCATTTTGTATCGGTCAGCGCTGGAATATGAAGCTGAGGCTTAAAGCTGTGCATGCCAACCTGAATGAAGGCGGTTTTGATTCTCAGAAATATGTTTCAGCCAACAGTGCACCTCTGACAGGAAAGGTGCTTGCTTTGCAACCTGTTAAAAAAGAATGCAGTTGGCGTCAGCAGATTATCGAACGCAGCCAGCAAAATTATGCCAGCCTGCCCTGGCGGGCAATAATTTCTGCACTGGCTTTTGGCGACCGACATGACGTCAGTGTTGAAGTAAATCAATTATTGCGAGAGACGGGTACGGCGCATTTGATGGCGATTTCAGGAATGCACATCAGTCTGGCCGCCAGTTTCGGCTGGTTGCTGGCCCGTCTCAGCCAGTTCTTATTGCCTGCTCAATGGATTGGCTACCGCTTTCCATTGATCTCTGGCCTGGCAGTGGCTGTGGCGTATAGCTGGCTTTCAGGAGGCAGTTTACCCGCTGTGCGTGCCATGCTGGCGTTGGGCATATGGAGTATTTTGCGGTTATGGGGCATGTGTTGTAGTAACTGGCAGGTATGGCGAGTTTGTCTTGGCACAATTTTGTTCGTTGATCCGCTAAGTGTCCTTTCTGACAGTTTGTGGTTGTCAGCGACAGCGGTTGCCGGGCTGCTGTTCTGGTATCAATGGTTTCCACTTGCCAGACGTTTCATGAAGAAAAAACGCTGGTTGCCATTACAGCTCTTCCATTTACAGCTGGGTATGTTTCTTTTATTAATGCCATTACAAATAGTGATTTTTCACGGAATCAGTCTCAGTGCGCTTGTTGCTAATATCTGGGCGGTGCCGCTGGTCACTTTTATTACCGTGCCGTTAATCCTTTGTGCCGTGATAAGTAATGCATTCACTCCCGTCAGCCAATTGTTATGGTGGCTGGTCGACAGAAGCCTTGAATGGGTTTTTGTTCCTCTGGCCGCCTTGCCTGGTGGCTGGTTAAAGGTAAGTCATCCGGTGCTCTGGTTCAGTACACTGGCCTGGTTACTGGTCTTGATTGTGCGTCTGGGATGGTGGAAAAGTTCTCCGGTAACAATATGGAGCCTGTGTCTGGCTATTTTTCTCTGGCGCTCTGCTCTTCGCGTACCTGAATGGCGGCTTGATATGCTGGATATCGGCCATGGTCTGTCAGTGGTGATCTCCCGTGATGGCAAAGCGGTTGTTTATGATACCGGAAATCGTTGGGAAGGGGGCGATGCTGCCACACGACAGATTCTGCCGTGGCTCAGCTGGCAGGGGCTTGAGGTTGAGCAGATTATCCACAGCCATAACCATCTTGATCACACCGGTGGTCTGGAAAGTTTGCAGGTGGTTTTTCCACACGCTTTGTTACGTAGTGAAACGGGCAGGGAAGGGCATTTGCCCTGCCATCGTGGCGTAACGTGGCAATGGCAGTCGTTGACATTCGATGTAATCTGGCCAGAACGAGGCACCACAGAGTCTGGTAACAATCAATCCTGTGTTATCGCTGTGAGCGATGGAAAGTGGCGCGTGTTGTTGACTGGCGATATTGAATCACCGGCAGAACTGAAAATGGTCAGTCGCTATCGCAGCAGTCTGAAAGCCGAAGTGTTGCAGGTCCCTCACCATGGAAGTGGAACCTCATCTTCGCCGCCATTTTTGAGATCGGTGGCAGGCGAGGTGGCGCTGGCTTCAGCGGCTCGTTACAGTGCGTGGAAATTACCATCTGAACGAATTATTAAACGCTATTACGATAATCACTATCGCTGGTTTGATACCGCGAGGGATGGACAGATTAGCGTACAATTTTTCTCCAATTACTGGCGGGTGTCTGGTTTAAGAGAGCAAATATTGCCCCGTTGGTATCATCAGTGGTTTGGCGTACCACGTTATTCCAGGTAGAATGAGCGGCTATTTCAATTGAACTGGTTAAATAATGCATCAGGATAAAGACCTCTCCACCTGGCAGACATTCCGCCGTCTCTGGCCGATGATTAAGCCATTTAAGACAGGGATAATCGTATCTTCCGTGGCTCTGGTGATAAACGCAGCGGGTGATGTATTAATGATGTCATTGCTTAAGCCGCTGCTGGATGATGGTTTTGGTAAGGCAAACTCGTCTGTGCTGCTGTGGATGCCACTTGCAGTGATCGGGCTGATGCTGGTACGTGGTGTAACAAGCTATATTTCAAGCTATTGTATCTCGTGGGTTTCCGGAAACGTGGTGATGGCTATGCGCCGCCGTCTTTTCAGCCACATGATGGGCATGCCGGTAGCCTTTTTCGATCAGCAGTCCACCGGAACACTGCTTTCGCGCATCACCTATGATTCTGAGCAGGTTGCTTCGTCTTCTTCCAGTGCACTGGTGACGGTGGTTCGTGAAGGGGCATCGATCGCCGGCCTGTTTATCATGATGTTTTACTACAGCTGGCAGTTATCACTCATTCTGATTGTGCTGGCACCGGTTGTCTCTTTCGCCATACGGTATGTCTCGAAGCGCTTTCGTAATATCAGCAAAAATATGCAAAATACGATGGGGCAGGTAACCACCAGCGCTGAGCAGATGCTGAAAGGTCACAAAGAGGTGCTGATCTTCGGTGGTCAGAAAATTGAAAGCGAGCGTTTTAATCGGGTCAGCAACCGCATGCGCCAGCAAGGCATGAAACTGGTTTCTGCATCCTCCATTTCTGACCCTATCATCCAGCTTATTGCTTCACTGGCTCTGGCATTTGTGTTGTATGCGGCCAGTTTCCCCAGCGTGATGCAGACATTAACCGCCGGTACTATTACCGTAGTTTTCTCATCAATGATTGCTCTGATGCGTCCACTTAAATCCCTGACCAACGTAAATGCTCAATTCCAGCGCGGTATGGCAGCCTGTCAGACGTTGTTTTCTATTCTGGACAGTGAGCAGGAAACAGACACAGGCAGCCGGGTGATTGAGCGAGCAAAAGGTGATGTGGAATTTCGCAATGTCACCTTTACCTATCCTGGCCGTGATGTGCCAGCGTTGCATAATATCAGCCTGTCTATTCCTGAAGGCAAAACGGTGGCGCTGGTGGGGCGTTCGGGTTCAGGAAAATCGACTATTGCCAGCCTGATGACCCGTTTTTACGATATTCAGCAGGGTGAAATTTTGATGGACGGGCACGACCTGCGCGAATACACCCTCAGTTCACTGCGAAATCAGGTGGCGCTGGTTTCGCAGAATGTCCATCTGTTTAATGACACCGTTGCCAATAACATTGCTTACGCCCGTGCGGAGCACTACAGCCGCGAAGACATTGAGAAAGCAGCGGTGATGGCTCATGCCATGGACTTTATCCAAAAAATGGATAATGGGCTGGACACCGTTATTGGTGAAAATGGCGTGTTACTGTCAGGTGGTCAACGTCAACGTATTGCTATTGCGCGCGCATTGCTGCGTGACTGCCCAATCCTGATTCTGGATGAAGCGACATCGGCGCTGGATACTGAATCAGAGCGGGCAATCCAGGCCGCGCTGGATGAACTGCAAAAGAACCGAACCTCTCTGGTCATTGCCCATCGTCTTTCTACTATTGAGAATGCAGACGAGATTGTTGTGGTTGAGGACGGCCATATCGTTGAACGCGGCAGCCATGCTGAGCTACTGGCGCAGAGAGGCGCTTATGCCCAGCTGCACAAAATGCAATTTGGCAATGATTGAGAAATTGTGGAGTGGTCGCTCAGGTCTCTGGCGGTTATTGCTGCCATTTAGCTGGTTGTACGGGCTGATTGCTAATCTGATCCGTCTCAGTTATTCGTCGGGATGGCGCAGCTCATGGCGGGCACCGGTCCCGGTGGTGGTGGTGGGTAACCTGACCGCAGGCGGCAATGGTAAGACGCCTGTGGTTATCTGGCTGGTACAGGCGCTGCAACAGCGGGGTTTGCGTCCCGGTGTGGTGTCCAGGGGTTACGGCGGTAAGGCTGCACGCTATCCCCTGTTACTGGACGCGCAGACTTCCACCCGCGAGGCCGGTGATGAGCCTGTACTGATTTATCAGCGCACCGGTGCTGCCGTCGCTGTTTCACCACGGAGAAAGGATGCGGTGCAGGCATTGTTGGAGAGTGGTGAAATTGATGTGATCATCACTGACGATGGCTTACAGCACTATGCGCTGGCACGGGATTTCGAAATTGTGGTGGTGGATGGCCAGCGGCGATTTGGCAATGGCTGGTGGTTGCCGGCAGGACCGATGCGTGAACGTGCCTCACGTCTGCAAAGCGTGGATGCCATTATTACTAATGGCGGAACACCTCAGCCAGGTGAACTGCCAATGCAGTTGGTGCCGGGCAACGCTGTGAATCTGCAAAGCGGTGAGATTTGTCCATTACACGCGCTGAAAAATGTCGTAGCGATGGCGGGCATTGGTCATCCTCCGCGTTTTTTTGCCACACTGCGACAGCAGGGGCTGATACCTGTTAAGGAGCTGCCGTTTGCCGACCATCATGACTATTCTCAGGCGCAGTTGGCTTCGCTGGTGACGGAGGACCAGGTGCTGCTGATGACAGAAAAAGATGCGGTGAAACTTCGTTCCTGTGCTGCGACTAACTGGTGGTATCTGCCGGTTGACGCACAGTTGCCGGTATCTGAAAGCCGTGCCCTGCTGGAGAGGATTATGGCGCTGCGGAGCAGATAGTTTTTACGCCTCAAATAAACCCGTTAAACTTAATGCATCTTTTTTCTGAAGGTGCACTATGCCTGTTGTTTCCCTCTCACTCCGTCATGCTCGTCATCTTCAGCTAGCAGCTCAGGGGCTACTGCGTCCTGCCCGGAAAAAAGCGCAGTTTGATGATCTCCTCAATGCTATTGACCGAATGTCTTTATTGCAGATTGATACCATCCATGTGGTCGCTCGTAGTCCTTATATTGTGCTGTTCAGCAGACTGGGTGATTACCCTCAGCGCTGGCTGGAAGACGCTCTGGCGGCAGGTCAGCTGTTTGAGTACTGGGCGCATGAAGCCTGTTTTATTCCCATCATGGACTATGCGCTGTTTCGCCACCGTATGCTGAATCCACAATATCCTGACTGGAAATATGACCACGAATGGATGGCAACCTGGCAGCATGAAATCAGCGAGTTACTGGGGTATATCGCAAAAAATGGACCGGTAAGATCGGCAGATTTTGCTGCGCCCGGTGGAAATAAGCCAGGCTGGTGGGCATGGAAACCGCACAAGCGGCATCTGGAAAATTTGTTCAGTGCAGGTGAGTTAATGGTAAGGGAGCGCAGGAATTTCCATCGCGTCTACGATCTGCGCCAGAACGTCATGCCGGACTGGGATGATGCGCGTGATGCCGTTAATGAAACGGAGGCCGTGCGGCAGATGCTGCGTAACAGTGCAAGGAGCCTCGGGGTTTTTCGTCCCGCCTGGCTGGCTGATTATTACCGGTTAAAGCAGGCACCTGTAAAGGAACTGCTGGCTGAGTGGGTGATATCAGGGGAGGTTGTTCCGGTTAATGTTGAAACGCTGGGGCAATGTTATCTGCATCAATCTCTGATATCGGAACTGGAGGTGATGCCCGTTGCTACTCACAGCACGCTACTTTCTCCCTTCGACCCACTGGTCTGGGATCGCAGACGTCTGCGGGAACTGTTTGCTTTTGATTACCGGCTGGAATGTTACACGCCGGAGCAGAGACGCCAGTACGGCTACTTTGTCCTGCCTGTGCTGCACAGGGGCGAGCTGAAAGGACGACTGGATGCAAAAATGTTACGTAAAGAAAAAACGCTGCTGGTTAAACAGTTCTGGCTGGAGAAAGGCGTGAAGATTACGCAGAGACTGCTGGATGACCTTCGTCTGGCTGTTTTGCGTTTTGCCCGCTGGCAGGGTGCTGAATCCGTGCGCCTGGAAAAGTTACCGCACGAAATGCTGGAAGCATGGAAAAAAAACTGGCCGCTGTAACACTTGATGGTGCAGAGTAACTCCCCACTGCCGAGCTATGTTATTCTGCTGGCCTGTCGGATCGGTTCCACAAGGGAGACACTATGGATCACCGCTTACTTGAAATCGTTGCCTGCCCGGTTTGTCACGGCAAACTGAACTACATTAAAGATCAGCAGGAGCTTATCTGTAAGTCAGACGCGCTGGCTTACCCGGTACGTGAAGGCATTCCCGTGCTGCTTGAAACTGAAGCCCGCTCACTCCGTATTGAAGAGATTCATCCATGAGTTTTGTTGCCATCATTCCTGCTCGTTTTGCATCCACGCGACTTCCTGGAAAACCCCTGGTTGATATTCATGGCAAGCCGATGGTAGTGCATGTGATGGAACGTGCGCGTGAATCGGGTGCTGAGCGGGTGATTGTTGCTACGGACAACCAGGACGTGGCGCGCGCGGTGGAAAATGCCGGAGGCGAAGTGTGTATGACCCGTGCCGATCATCAGTCCGGCACTGAACGCCTGGCTGAAGTGATTGGGCACTATCAGTTTGCTGATGATAGGGTAATCGTCAACGTACAGGGTGACGAACCGATGATCCCTCCGGTTATCATCAGGCAGGTCGCTGACAATCTGGCAAACAGCACCGCAGGTATGGCGACGCTGGCCGTGCCGATTTCTTCGGCAGAAGAGGCATTCAACCCTAATGCGGTGAAAGTCGTCCGGGATGCACAGGGCTATGCGCTTTATTTCTCCCGGGCAACCATCCCCTGGGACCGTGAGCGCTTCGCCGTCTCGCGCGATGCAATTGGCGATCATTTTCTGCGCCACATTGGCATCTATGCTTATCGTGCCGGTTTTATTCGCCGTTATGTCACCTGGCAGCCCAGCCCGCTGGAACAGACAGAGTTGCTGGAGCAGCTGCGTGTGCTGTGGTACGGCGAGAAAATACATGTGGACGTCGCCAAAACCATTCCTGGTGTTGGTGTCGATACGCCAGAAGACCTGATCAGGGTCCGTGCTGCCATGCTGTAGCCGTTTGGGGCCGGAAAGGCCCTGTTTTGCTCTGCACTTTTTGCTCCAGGAATAACAATGCAACCCGTAGTCGGGGTGGTCAGGAGTCGCAGATGAAACAACTTCGTTCAGAACTGTCGCTGGTATTGGGCGAGACGCTAAGCCGTCTTGAATGCATCAGTGAACAATCCCCCTGGAGTCTCTGGTCGCTTTACGATGGTCAGGGGCATCCACTGCCTCTGGTAGCAAAATACTTTAACATTAAAGGGATAGCGACCCAGGAAGCTTATAAATTGTCGATGCTGGCGCGTGGCAGCACGGTCCGTATCCCAACGGTGTTTGGCCTGGTCGTCAGCCAGCAGCAGCCTCAGCATGAAATATTGTTAATTCAGCGTATGCCAGGGGTGCCGGTAGAAGCGCCCACCCGCACGCCAGCACGCTGGCTACAGTTACAGCAACAGATTGTCGACGCTCTGCTGGCCTGGCACCGTACCGACAGTCACGGTCTGGCGGGGAACGTTGACAGCACCCAGGAAAACCGCTGGCCTGCCTGGTATGCTCAGCGGGTAGAAACGCTGTGGGCGACGCTGAGCTTTATGCGTCCGCAGGGGTTGACCATGGAAGAATGGCGGATGCTGTTTCGCAGTCGACAAAATCTGGCCTCGTTGTTTGAGGATTTCGACGATCGCTGCGTGCTGATCCACGGAAATCTTTCACTGAGTAATATGCTGAAAGACGCTGGCAGCGATGAGCTTCTGACATTTATCAACCCCGGAACCCTGCTTTGGGCACCGCGGGAATATGAACTCTTCCGTCTGGGGGAAGAAGGGCTGTCGGAAACGGTGTTATTCCACTATCTCCGGCAGGCACCGGTCAATGACGGTTTTATCGCCCGTCGCTGGTTTTACACGCTGTGGCATGAGATGGAGCAATTAATTCAAACCGGTCGCTTTAACCGGCCTCGTTTTGACCGCGCTGCCCATTCACTCCTGCCCTGGCTTAGCTGACCCTTGAGATGAGATTTTTTGCCAGCTACGGCCAAGCATTTCATACAACGCCCGCTCGCTGTGACTCAGCCACAAAGAAGAGGGAATGGCTTTTTCCCACACATTTAGTGGAGAAGCGACGGCCAACTGGTTAGCGGGTGCAGGAAGAGGATTCAGCCCCTGCTGGTGGAAAAAGACCATCGCTCTCGGCAGATGTGAGGCTGAGGTTACCAGCAGGAAAGGTTTTTCGCCCACCACCTTTGCCACTTCCTCTGCTTCCTGGCGGGTATCCCGGGGCCTGTCCAGCGTAATGATTGCGCCCGCAGGCACCCCCAGAGACTGTGCCACGCGTGAGGTGACTTCTGCTGAACTGAGCGGATTATTTTGTGCTTTCGCCCCGGTAAAGATCATCTTCGCACCAGGATTGTCGCGCCATAACCGGATGCCTTCTGTCAGGCGCGGCAGGCTGTTATTCAGCATATTCGAGCTGGGAGCCCAGTTTGCATCCCAGGTATAACCGCCGCCCAGCACTACCACATAATCCACTTTCTGCTGCTGATGCCAGGTGGCATAGCGGGTTTCTGTCGGCCTCAGCAGGCTGTCGGCAACCGGTTGCAGGCTGAGCAGCACCAGCAGCAGCCATGCGCAGCAGAGGATAATTTTGCCTGTTTTCTGCCAGCGACCAGACCAGAGCAATAAAAGGCCAGCTGCCATGATCAGCAGCAGCAGCGGCAGGGGTAACAGCAGGCTGCCGATCACTTTTTTAAGTGCAAAAAGCATGAAAACAGACTCCTTTTGTCCGAAAAAACACCACCCGAAAGCGAAGCAGTGACTGAAAGGTTCATTATCTGCCAGTGTATGCCAGAATAGGCCGCAGATTCATCCATCGCACAGCCGGAGCCTGACCATGCAGGATCGCAACTTTGATGATATCGCGGAGAAATTTTCGCAAAACATCTACGGTACCACCAAAGGCCGTATCCGCCAGGCTATCGTCTGGCAGGCGCTGGAAGAGATCCTCACCACCTTGCCTGACCGGCCTTTACAGGTGCTGGATGCCGGTGGCGGCGAAGGACAAAACAGTTGTCAGCTTGCGGCCAGAGGGCATCAGGTTCTGCTCTGCGATTTATCTGAAGAGATGTTGCAGCGTGCCCGGGTTCATGCCGCAGAGAAAGGTGTGAGCGATAACATGCAATTTAAACAAATTAGCGCTCAACAGGTTGGTCAACATTTGGATAAACCCGCCGATCTGGTATTGTTTCACGCTGTGCTTGAATGGGTGGCTGAACCTGAAGCGGTGCTGGCAGCCTTACATGACACGCTGGCTCCCGGAGGTGTCTTATCGTTGATGTTTTACAACATCAACGGGTTGATGATGCAGACGCTGGTATTGGGCAATTTTGGCTATATGCAGGCCGGTTTGCGTAAAAGAAAGCGAAAAACCTTATCGCCAGACTATCCGCGCGACCCGCAGCAGGTTTATCACTGGCTGGAAGAGGCGGGATTCCACCTTGAAAGCAAAACCGGTATTCGCGTTTTCCACGACTACATGCGCGACAGGCACAAGCAGACCGAACGTTTTGACGAAATTCTGGCGCTGGAAAAGCGCTTTTGCCGTCAGGAGCCATTCCTGAGCCTGGGCCGTTATATCCACGTTACAGCACGGAAACCATTATTACAGGAACAACCATGAGCGAATTTTCCCAGACGGTACCGGAACTGGTTGCCTGGGCGCGAAAAAATGATTTTTCCGTCACTTTGCCCACCGAACGTCTGGCGTTTTTACTGGCAATAGCCACCCTCAACGGGGAGCGCATGGATGGTGAAATGAGCGAAGGTGAACTGACCGACGCGTTTCGTCATGTCAGTGAAGGCTTTGAACAAACCAGTGAAACCATTGCCGTGCGGGCCAATAATGCTATCAACGATATGGTGCGGCAGCGGTTGCTCAACCGATTTACCAGTGAGCAGGCAGAAGGCAACGCCATCTATCGCCTGACGCCGCTGGCGATTGGTATCACTGACTACTACATCCGTCAGCGTGAATTTTCCACGCTGCGGCTCTCTATGCAGCTGTCCATAGTCGCGGGTGAACTCAAGCGTGCTGCCGATGCGGCAGATGAGGATGGCGATGAGTTTCACTGGCACCGTAACGTCTTTGCGCCGCTCAAATATTCCGTGGCTGAAATCTTCGACAGTATCGATATTTCCCAGCGCATCATGGATGAGCAGCAGCAGTCGGTGAAAGACGATATTGCTCAACTGCTGAACAAAGACTGGCGGGCGGCCATCTCCAGTTGTGAACTGTTGCTGAGTGAAACATCGGGCACGCTGCGCGAATTACAGGACACGCTGGAAGCGGCGGGAGATAAATTACAGGCTAATCTGCTGCGTATCCAGGATGCCACCCTGAGCAGCCCGGACCTCGGATTTATCGACAAACTGGTCTTTGACCTGCAAAACAAACTTGACCGTATTATCAGCTGGGGCCAGCAGGCGATTGATCTGTGGATTGGCTATGACCGCCACGTACATAAGTTTATCCGTACCGCCATTGATATGGATAAAAACCGCGTGTTTGCTCAGCGTCTGCGTCAGTCGGTACAAAGCTATTTCGATGCGCCCTGGGCGTTAACGTTTGCCAATGCTGACCGCCTGTTCGATGTGCGCGATGAAGAACTGACGTTGCGTAACGAAGAAGTGACCGGAGAGCTTCCCTCCGAGCTTGAATACGAAGAATTCAATGAAATTCGTGAACAGCTGGCAGCGATGATTGAAGAAGCGCTGGCATTTTATAAAGCGCAGCAGAAGCCACTCAATCTGGGGGTGGTGATGCGCGAATACCTGACGCAGTATCCCCGCGCCCGTCATTTTGATGTGGCAAGAATTGTGGTCGACCAGGCTGTACGTTTAGGTGTGGCTGAAGCTGATTTCTCCGGCCTGCCCGCAGAGTGGCAGACCATTAATGATTACGGAGCCAAGGTACAGGCGCATGTCATCGATAAATATTGAACAAGTGATGCCGGTTAAACTGGCCCAGGCGTTGGCAAATTCGCTTTTTCCTGCGCTGGACAGCCAGCTACGCGCTGGCCGTCATATTGGTATTGAAGAGCTGGATAATCACGCTTTTCTGATGGATTACCAGGAGTATCTGGAAGAGTTCTACGCGCGCTACAACGTTGAACTGATCCGTGCGCCAGAGGGATTCTTCTACCTGCGCCCCCGATCCACCACGCTGATCCCACGTTCAGTCCTCTCTGAACTGGATATGATGGTTGGAAAAATCCTCTGCTATCTCTATCTCAGTCCGGAAAGGCTGGCCAATGAGGGGATTTTCACTCAGCAGGAGCTCTATGACGAACTGTTGTCGCTGGCGGATGAAAGTAAGCTGCTGAAGCTGGTTAATCAGCGCTCTACCGGTTCGGATCTCGATCGCCAGAAATTGCAGGAGAAAATGCGCGCGTCATTAAATCGCCTGCGTCGTCTGGGGATGGTGTGGTTTATGGGTAATGACAGCAGCAAATTTCGCATTACGGAGTCGGTGTTCCGCTTTGGTGCGGATGTGCGCAGCGGTGATGATGCCCGCGAAGCCCAGTTGAGAATGATCAGAGATGGCGAAGCCATGCCGATAGACGGTGGTCTGGCCCTGAATGATGAAAGCGATGAGGACGGTGCAACGTCCGACAACGCGGAGAATGACAATGATTGAACGTGGTAAATTTCGCTCTCTGACGCTGATTAACTGGAACGGCTTCTTTGCCCGCACCTTTGACCTTGATGAGCTGGTCACCACGCTGTCAGGGGGGAATGGAGCCGGTAAGTCCACCACCATGGCGGCGTTTATCACGGCATTAATTCCCGACCTCACATTGCTGCATTTTCGTAACACAACGGAAGCCGGTGCCACATCGGGCTCGCGTGACAAGGGCCTGCACGGTAAATTGCGTCCCGGCGTCTGCTATGCGGCGCTGGATGTCATCAACTCTGTGCACCAGCGCGTTATCGTTGGCGTGCGTCTGCAACAGGTTGCGGGCCGCGATCGCAAAGTCGATATCAAACCCTTTAGTATTCATGGTCTGCCCACTTCGCTCAATCCGACAGAAGTGCTGACTGAAACCGTCAACGCCCGCCAGGCTCGCGTGCTGCCGCTCAGTGAACTGAAAGAAAAGTTTGAAGCGATGGAAAGCGTGCAGTTCAGACAGTTTAACTCGATCACCGATTACCATTCGCTGATGTTTGATCTGGGCATCGTGGCCCGTCGGCTGCGTTCTGCGGCTGACCGTAGCAAATATTACCGGCTGATCGAGGCCTCACTGTATGGTGGTATTTCCAGCGCCATTACCCGTTCGCTGCGTGATTATCTGCTGCCGGAAAATAGCGGCGTGCGCAAAGCCTTTCAGGATATGGAAGCCGCGCTGCGTGAAAACCGCATGACGCTGGAAGCTATTCGCGTCACCCAGTCCGACCGCGATCTGTTTAAACATTTAATTTCTGAAGCCACCAGCTACGTTGCCGCTGACTACATGCGCCATGCCAATGAGCGACGCATTCATCTTGATGGCGCGTTGCAACAGCGGGGCGAGCTGTTTGGCAGCCGACGTCAGCTGGCTACCGAGCAGTACCGACATGTGGAAATGGCGCGTGAGCTGGGTGAACATAACGGTGCCGAAAGCGATCTGGAAACGGATTATCAAAGCGCCAGTGACCACCTGAATCTGGTGCAGACAGCGATGCGGCAGCAGGAAAAAATCGAACGTTATGAAGGCGACATCGATGAGCTGACTTATCGACTGGAAGAGCAGAATGAGGTGGTGGCCGAAGCGCGGGAAGTGCAGGAGGAGAACGAGGCCCGTGCTGAAGCAGCCGAACTGGAAGTTGATGAATTAAAAAGCCAGCTGGCAGATTACCAGCAGGCGCTGGACGTGCAGCAAACCCGTGCTATCCAGTATCAGCAGGCGCTTGCTGCCTTACAGCGCGCGCAACAGGTATGTCAGATCCCCGATTTGAACGTGGATAATGCGGAAAGCTGGCAGGAAACTTTCCGCGCGAAAGAGCAGGAGGCAACGGACAAACTGCTGATGCTGGAGCAGAAAATGAGCGTGGCGGATGCCGCACACGGTCAGTTCGCTCAGGCTTTCGATCTGGTTACCCGCATAGCCGGGCCGGTCAGCCGTAGCGACGCCTGGCAGACAGGCCGTGACCTGCTGCGTGATGCCAGTAATCAACGCTACCATGCGGAGCAATTGCAATCGTTGCGGGCACGATTGTCCGAGCTGGAACAGCGTCTGCGTGAGCAACAGGACGCTGAACGTCTGCTGAATGAGTTCAGTAAACGTCATGGTCAGCAGTACCATCCTCAGGAACTGGAAGCGCTGCAACACGAACTGGAAGCGCAAATCGAACTGCTCTCTGAGAGTGTCTCTGAAGCCGGTGAGAAACGCATGAACCTGCGTCAGGAGCTGGATCAGGTTCGCGAGCAGATTGCCCGTCTGACCAGGCTGGCACCACAATGGCTGGCCGCGCAGGATATTCTTACCCAGCTCAGTGAGCAAACCGGGCAGTCGCTGGAAAGCAGCCAGCAGGTTACCGAATTTATGCAGCAACTGTTGGAGCGCGAGCGTGAAACTACCGTCGAGCGCGATGAAGTCTCCAGCCGTAAGCGGGACGTTGAAAAACAGATTGAACGCCTCAGCCAGCCCGGCGGGGCGGAAGATGGCCGACTGAATAATCTGGCTGAGCGTTTTGGCGGCGTGCTGCTGTCTGAAATCTATGATGATGTCACCATTGACGATGCGCCCTATTTCTCAGCCCTCTATGGCCCAGCCCGCTATGCTATTGTGGTGCCGGATTTGTCGTTGGTGCGTGACCTGCTGGACGGTCTGGAAGACTGTCCGGAAGATCTCTATCTGATTGAGGGCGATCCTCAGTCATTCGATGACAGTGTGTTTAGCGTTGAAGAACTGCAAAAAGCGGTGGTGGTAAAAGCAGGCGATCGCCAGTGGCGCTATTCCCGTTTTCCCAAAGTACCGCTGTTTGGTCGCGCCGCCCGTGAAAACCAGCTTGAACGGCTGCATGCTGAACGGGAAACCCTGGCAGAACGTTTTGCCACGCTGTCATTCGACGTACAGAAAACGCAGCGCCTTCATCAGTCGTTCAGCCGCTTTATTGGCAGCCATCTGGCTGTGGCTTTTGAGCCGGATCCGGAAGCACAAATTCGCATCCTTAACAGCCGTCGTGGAGAGCTGGAGCGGGCGCTCAGCGCGCACGAAAGTGAAAATCAGCAGCAGCGTCAGCAATTTGACCAGGCAAAAGAGGGTGTCGCACAACTTAACCGGCTGATGCCGCGCGTCAGTCTGTTGCTGGATGAAACGTTACAGGATCGCTACGAAGAGATCCTGGAGCGGTTGGATGAAGCGCAGGAAGCCGCACGTTTTCTGCAACAGCATGGTCAGCATCTGGCGAAGCTGGAACCGATAGTCGCGGTTTTGCAGAACGATCCGGAGCAGCACGACCAGTTGAAACAGGATTATCAGCAGGCACAGCTTATTCAGCGTGATGCACGTCAGCAGGCTTTTGCCGTCACCGAAGTGGTGCAGCGTCGTGCGCATTTCAGTTACGTCGATTCAGCCGGCATGCTGGATGGCAACAGCGATCTGAATGAGAAACTGCGCCACCGTCTTGAGCAGGTGGAGTCTGAGCGCGCCCGGGCGCGGGAACAGCTGCGAACTCATCAGGCACAGCTAACGCAGTATTCACAGGTGCTGGCATCGCTGAAAAGCTCTTTCGATGCGAAGCAGGACATGCTGAAAGAGTTACAGCAGGAGATGCAGGACATTGGCGTACAGGCCGATGCCAGTGCGGAAGAACGCGCCCGTCTGCGTCGCGACGAGCTGTACAGCGCATTGAGTAACAACCGCGCCCGCCGTAATCAGCTGGAGAAACAGCTGACCTTCTGTGAAGCTGAAATGGATGCGTTGCAGAAAAAACTGAAACGTGTGGAGCGGGATTATCATCAGAACCGTGAGCAGGTAGTCAGTGCTAAAGCGGGCTGGGTCGCTGTATTACGGATGGTGAAAGATAATGGCGTCGAGCGGCGATTGCATCGTCGTGAACTCGCCTATCTGGGGGGCGACGAACTGCGTTCGATGTCGGATAAAGCGCTTGGCGCATTGCGTCTGGCGGTGGCGGATAACGAGCATCTGCGTGATGTGCTGCGCCTGTCAGAAGATCCAAAGCGCCCGGAACGCAAGATCCAGTTCTTTATTGCGGTTTATCAGCACCTGCGTGAGCGTATCCGCCAGGATATTATTCGCACTGACGATCCGGTCGAAGCCATTGAGCAGATGGAAATTGAACTGGGGCGTCTCACCGAGGAGCTGACCGCCCGCGAACAGATGCTCGCTATCAGTTCACGCAGCGTTTCAAATATTATTCGCAAAACTATCCAGCGTGAGCAGAATCGTATCCGGCAGTTGAATCAGGGTCTGCAAAGCGTCAGCTTTGGTCAGGTGCACAGTGTGCGTCTCAATGTTAACGTGCGCGAATCTCATGCCATGCTGCTGGATGTCTTATCTGAACAGCATGAGCAGCATCAGGATCTGTTCAACAGTAACCGGCTGACCTTCTCGGAAGCGCTGGCGAAACTCTATCAGCGCCTTAATCCGCAGATCGATATGGGCCAGCGGATGCCGCAAACCATCGGTGAGGAACTGCTGGATTATCGCAACTATCTCGATATGGAAGTAGAGGTCAACCGTGGTTCTGATGGCTGGCTGCGGGCGGAGAGCGGCGCGCTGTCGACCGGTGAAGCGATAGGTACCGGAATGTCGATTCTGGTGATGGTGGTGCAAAGCTGGGAAGAAGAGTCACGCCGTCTGCGGGGCAAGGATATTTCTCCCTGTCGTTTGTTGTTTCTTGATGAAGCTGCCCGTCTGGATGCGAAATCTATCGCCACGTTGTTTGAGCTTTGCGACAGGCTGGAGATGCAGCTGATTATTGCTGCGCCAGAAAATATCAGTCCGGAAAAAGGTACTACCTATAAGCTGGTACGTAAGGTCATTAATAATACCGAGCATGTGCATGTTGTTGGCCTGCGTGGTTTTGCGGCTGAACCTTCAACCATCAGTTCTGATGACATAGCAGACGGCCAGAGTGTTGCGGGTTGAATGTTATGATTGAAATAATACGCTGGCAGATATAGTAAAAAAGATGTCAGCGCATTAATCTTAGCAACGGCATTTGCGCTTTTTATAACAAATGCCGTTTTCTTTTTTCTATACTTATAACTATGGCTAATGACCAGATGGTTATCGTCTCTTAAGACATTTCACAGGAGGCAAGGGATGTTGCTGACAAAATCACGACTTGTAAGATTAATACTGACAGGCAGTTGCCTGGCGCTGATCCCAGGACAGATATTACCCGCAGTTGCCGGTATTCCTCCGGTATCTGCCCCCGCTAACCCGACGTATACGGTTTCGCAGGCGCAAAACCAGCTGCTTTCTGCTTTTCATAACGGCTACCGGCCTTTTTTTCTTAATGGACTGGCATCGCTGTATGCTTCGCATGATATGCAACCCATGTGGCAGGATCGTCAGGCTGTGCAGCAGTTTCAGCAGCAACTGGCCGAAGTGGCGATGTCCGGTGTACAGCCGCAATTCAGACAATGGATAAAAATGCTGACCGATCCTGCGGTTACCGGTCTGGCCCGTGATGTGGTGCTTTCCGATGCGATGCTCGGCTATCTGCAATTTGTTTCTTCAGTCCCGGCGAAAGGTGAAACCTGGCTGTACAGCAATGTGCCCTACAAACTGGAGCTGCCCTCAGTGGCGGTAGTTAATCAATGGCAGCGTGCCGTTGAACAGGGTAGCAGTGGTGCTTTTATTAATTCACTGGCACCACAACATCCGCAATATGCGTTGATGCATCAGGCTTTAAAAGCCCTGCTGGCTGATAATCGTCCCTGGCCGCAACTGAAAGCAGGCAAAACGCTGCGTCCGGGCCAGTTGAGTGATGATGTTCCCGCATTGAGGGAGATCCTCCAGCGTACCGGGATGATGACCCCAGGCAGCGATGCGCCACGTCCCATTGATGATGCTGTACCCACTACCAGCGTGCCGGCTGCTGTAGTTGATGAAGACGCGGTGGTCAGTCCGTCTGCGGCGGCGGTTGCTGAAAATGACAGTGCCAACACACCACAACCTGCTGGCCTGGTAGAGGGTACTTCTGTGCCTGCCGACCCCACCCATATCTATTCCAGCGATCTGGTTGACGCAGTAAAACGCTTTCAGCGCTGGCAGGGACTGGAAGCAGATGCGGCGATTGGCGCTCGCACCCGCGAATGGCTGAATGCTTCGCCGCAGGTCCGCGCCTCCTTGTTAGCGCTGAATATTCAGCGTCTGCGTTTACTGCCGGACGACATGCACAACGGCATTATGGTTAACATTCCGAACTATTCGTTGATTTACTACCTCAATGGCAATCAAATCCTCGCTTCGCGAGTAATTGTTGGCCGACCGGATCGTAAAACACCGTTGATGCGTAGTGCGCTTAATAACGTGGTGCTGAATCCACCATGGAATGTGCCAACCACGCTGGTTCGCCAGGATATTATTCCAAAAGTGAAACAGGACCCTGCCTACCTCTACAAGCACAACTACACTCTGCTGTCTGGCTGGAGCAGTGACGCAGAGGTGATCGATCCCACGATGATAGACTGGCAAATGGTGTCTGCGGCGTCTTTTCCTTATCGTGTTCGTCAGGCTCCTGGCGCAACGAACTCGCTGGGCCGGTATAAATTCAATATGCCCAGTTCGGATGCCATTTATCTGCACGACACCCCGAACCATAATCTGTTTCAAAAAGACATACGTGCGCTGAGTTCGGGTTGCGTCAGAGTGAATAAGGCTTCCGATCTGGCTAATCTGCTGTTGCAGGATGCAGGTTGGAACGACACCCGCATTTCCAGCACGTTGAAAGAGGGCAATACCCGTTATATTCCGATCAGGCACCGTATTCCGGTTAATCTCTATTATCTTACTGCCTGGGTTGCTGATGACGGTAAGCCGCAATATCGTACAGATATTTACAATTATGATATGACGGCACGTTCGGGTGTGCAGGTGCTGGCGGCAGCGGGGCAATTAATGCTGTGACCCTGATTACTCAGGGTTTAATTTTCTCCGGCACTGGCGATCTGACGACCGGGTGCGACACTGATTGTGTAAATTGTCGCACCCTTCAGGCGTCAGAGGTTGACTCAGCAATTTCCCCCGGTTATGGTTCGGAATTGTGACTGTTTTTCATCCTTTCTGAACATTAATACCGGGCAATACTGACTGATGGATAATTTCAACCCTCAACGCCGTAAAATACTGGCTCTGGGCGGTGCTGCGTTAGGTTTGACGTTGCTTCCAGCTCAGGCATTCGCTTCACTTTCTACCTCCCGTCCCCGTGTTTTAACGCTGAATAACCTCAATACGGGTGAGAGCCTTAAGACCGAATTTTTTAACGGAAAAAGTTACGATAAAAAAGAGCTGTCGCGGCTTAACCATTTTTTTCGTGATTATCGGGCAAATCAGACCCGCAATATCGATCCTCATCTCTTCGATCAGCTTTATCGTCTACAGGCATTGCTTGACACCCGTAAACCGGTTCAGCTGATTTCGGGCTATCGTTCGGTGGCAACCAATAATCTAATGCGTGAACGTACCAGAGGCGTGGCAAAACACAGCTATCATACGCTGGGTCAGGCAATGGATTTTCACATTGAAGGGATCTCACTGAGCAATGTCCGCAAGGCGGCGTTGTCAATGAAGGCCGGAGGGGTGGGGTATTACCCGAGCAGCAATTTTGTACATATTGATACCGGGCCGGTGCGGCACTGGTAACGGAAAACCCGGCCTGGCGCTATGGAAAATTATGGACTATCAAATTATCCCTGTTACAGCTTTTTCGCAGAACTGCTCTTTGATCTGGTGCACTACAACCTTACAGGCTGCGGTGGTTGATCCTGGCGGTGATATGGACAAAATCCAGGCTGCGGTTGCAAAACAGGGGGTTTCCGTGGTGCAGATTTTGCTGACACATGGCCATCTGGACCACGTTGGTGCTGCCACTGATGTGGCAACGTTTTATCAGGTTCCGGTGGTGGGGCCACATCGTGCTGATGCTTTCTGGCTTGACGCCTTGCCTGTACAAAGCCAGATGTTTGGCTTACCGCAGTGCACGCCGGTTAAGCCCGATCGCTGGCTGGAAGAGGGGGATATTGTGCAGATTGGCCATACCTGTCTGGAAACTTTTCTCTGCCCTGGCCATACCCCGGGTCACATAGTTTTTTTTGATCGGGCTGATCGCCTGCTGATTTCTGGCGATGTGATTTTCAACGGCGGTGTGGGCCGAACCGATTTTCTTCAGGGAAGCCACAGCGATCTTATTGCTGCGATTAAAGAAAAATTATTGCCGCTAGGTGATGATGTTACTTTTGTGCCGGGGCATGGTCCCGTTTCCACTCTCGGGCGTGAAAGGATCTCTAATCCATTTTTGCAGTAAGCGGTGGCAATAAAAAAGCCTGCTAATCAGCAGGCTTTTTTATTGCTGGTTACCCACTCTGTTAATCAGAGGGGTAACGTTTGAAGAACACCGTCAGGCTTTATTCAACCGGGCGCTTCCTTTCAGCGATGACTGAAAAGGATATTACAGAACGGCGACAATCGCCTCACAAAGCGGGGCCATATTATCCGGCGTCATACCTGCTACGTTAACACGACCTGAATTCACCGCGTACACACCGTAATCTTCCCGCAGTCGCACCACCTGGTCTTTGGTTAATCCGCTGAATGAAAACATGCCGTTCTGATTAATAATAAAACTGAAGTCGCCTTTTGCGCCCTTCTCCTGGAGCGTGTTTACAAACAGCTGGCGCATACGATGAATACGCTGGCGCATGTCAGTGAGTTCCTGTTCCCAGATAGCACGCAGAGCAGGATTGCTGAGAATGGTCGCTACCACTGCTGCACCATGAGCCGGAGGATTAGAGTAGTTGGCGCGAATAGTCGCTTTTACCTGACTGAAGGCGGTATCAGCAATGCTTGATTCGCTGGCGACAAGCGTGAATGCCCCGACACGCTCGTTGTACAGACCGAAATTTTTTGAGTAAGAGCTGGCAACAAGCAGCTCCTGATGGCTGGCAGCGAAAATGCGCAGGCCTTCTGCATCCTCTTCCAGACCGCGGGCAAAGCCCTGGTAAGCAAAATCAAATAAAGGCAACCAGCCTTTGTTCAAAGACATCTCGGCCAGCTGTGACCACTGCTCTGCATCAGGATCAATGCCGGTGGGGTTATGGCAGCAGCCATGAAACACCACAATATCACCGGCGTCGGCGGCTGAGAGGGCATTCAACATGCCAGTGAAATCCAGCGAGTGGCTGGCTGCATCGTAATACTGGTATTCGCAAACTTCCAGACCGGCAGATTCGAAGACATTTTTGTGGTTTGGCCAGCTGGGGTTACTGACCCAGATGCGTCTGGCACTGGTCTGTGTGGCAATAAAATCAGCGGCGACGCGCAAAGCTCCTGTACCACCTGGCGTTTGTGCCGTGCGAGCGCGTTCAGATTTAATAAGCGGGCTTTCTGCACCAAACAATAAGGCCTGCGTGCAGCGGGCAAAATCGGCCAGACCGTCAATGCTCAGATAGTTTTTTGTGTTCTCGTTTTCCAGCAGATACTGTTCAGCTTTTTTCACGCTGGTCAGCACCGGGGTTTTGCCAGTTTCATCTTTATAGACGCCAATACCAAGGTTAATTTTATTTGGGCGGTCATCGGCGCGGAAGAGATCGGCTAAACCAAGAATAGGATCTGCGGGGGCAGCTGCAATGCGTTCAAACATAGTCGAAGTCCGTTAACTTAAACTGAAGCGAAATGAGCACTCAGGTTACCGCCACGGCGCACAAATTGCCAACCGTTTGCGCTAAATAAAGGGATGCAAAAGCGGGGAGTAAATCAAAGAAAATAAAAACGGGACCAGAGGCCCCGTTTGAAATCAGCTCAGGAGAGTGCTCCCGTCTGAAAAACTTAGAACTGGTATACCAGACCTACAGCAACAGTGTCGTCAGTGTTCAGACCCAGTGCATTGTTGTCATTAAGCAGGTTGATCTGATAGTCAACGTAGGTGGACATGTTTTTGTTGAAGTAGTAGGTTGCGCCCACTTCAGCATATTTCTTCAGGTCAACATCGCCATAGTTCTCAATGTCCTTGCCTTTAATCTGCACGTAGCCGAGTGAAGGACGCAGGCCGAAGTCGAACTGGTACTGGGCAACAAATTCGATATCCTGAGTTTTGTTAGCAAAACCAGAAACGATGTTACCGTTGATGTCGGTCGTCTGAGCAATACGGGTTGCGTTGCGGCCTTCTGCATAAGTTGCTGCCAGGTAAACGCTGTTGGCATCATATTTCAGGCCTGTGCCCCAGAATTCAGCACGGTCACCGTTACCCAGCGCCAGCTGGTTCTGACCGGTAGTACGGTCGTAGGTGCTGTATGCAGCAACGATACCTACACCAACAGGTGAAGTGTAAGTCGTTGAAACACCGTAGCCATCACCATTCTGACGCAGAGCATCAGAACGACCGTTAGCAGAGTTGGAGTCATTTTTGCCCTGATATTGCAGAGCGAAGTCCCAGCCATCAACCAGGCCGAAGAAGTTGCTGTTACGGTAAGTTGCAACACCGGTGGTGCGGCTGGTCAGCGTATCTGACTGACCGAAGTCGCCACCAAATTCTGGCAGCATATCTGTCCATGACAGGGCATCATAAGCTACGCCGTAGTTACGACCGTAATCAATTGAACCAAAGTCTTTAAATTTCAGACCTGCAAAACCCAGGCGGGTTTTGTTGTCATTTTGAGCATCGCCGCCTTCAGAGTTAGCGGTATTAAAGTTGTATTCCCACTGACCATAACCAGTTAACTGATCGTTAATTTGGGTTTCACCTTTAAAACCGAAACGCACATAAGACTGATCGCCATTGTTGCCATCATTGTCTGAAAAATAGTGCAGACCTACAGCCTTGCCATAGAGATCCAGTTTGTTGCCATTTTTATTGTAAACTTCGGCGGCATTTGCTGCGCCTGCTGCTAACAGGGCAGGGATCACCAGTGCCAGAATGTTGCGCTTCATCATTTTTTATTACCCTCATTGGAGTTATTCGGACACCTGCCACTGCCGTCAATAATTCTTTACAGAACTCTGAAGCGAGTTTGGTGTCATTCTGTGTCTGCACGCATCTTTCCATTCGCTGAGCGGTTAATCTAGCCCGAAAATGCTACCAATACCCTATTCTGGTTTCTGGATGAAAAAATGTATTGCAAAGTGTAATTTTTACGGAACTTTGTGAACCAACTCATAATTTACAAAAATAAAAAAAGGCCAGCGAAGCTGACCTTTAATATGTATATGAATTTCTTATATATAATGCAGATTATCAGAAACTGGCATTGCGCGGCGTACGAGGGAAGGCGATAACATCTCTTACATTTTGTACACCAGTGACATAGGCAATTAACCTTTCGAAACCTAAGCCGAAACCAGAATGAGGAACGGTTCCGTAACGACGTAAGTCCCGATACCACCAGTAATCTTCTTTATTCAGCCCCATCTCATTCAGGCGCATATCCAGTACGTCGAGACGCTCTTCGCGCTGTGATCCACCGATGATTTCCCCAATGCCTGGAGCCAGAACATCCATTGCGGCGACGGTTTTTCCATCATCATTAAGGCGCATATAGAACGCTTTGATATCTTTTGGATAATTTTTTACCACAACCGGTGCTTTGAAGTGCTTCTCTGCCAGATAACGTTCGTGCTCGGAAGAGAGATCGATACCCCATGAAACGGCATTTTCGAATTTCTCGCCGCAGTTGATCAGAATATCGACAGCATCGGTGTAATCCACCTGGGCAAAATCTGTCGTTACAAAACGTTCAAGGCGGGAAATCGCATCTTTGTCTACGCGCTCAGCAAAGAACGCCATGTCATCAGCTCGTTCAGCAAGAACCGCTTTGAAAACATATTTCAGCATTGCCTCAGCCAGTGCAGCATTGTCTTCCAAATCGGCAAAAGCAATTTCCGGTTCAAGCATCCAGAATTCGGCGAGGTGGCGGCTGGTATTGGAATTCTCAGCACGGAAGGTAGGGCCGAAAGTATAAATTTTCGAAATAGCGCTGGCGTAGGTTTCGCCGTTCAGCTGTCCTGAAACGGTGAGGAAAGCTTCTTTACCAAAGAAATCTTCTTCGAAATTCACCTTGCCTTCCGGTGTACGGGGCAGGTTGGCCAAATCCAGCGTGGAGACACGGAACATTTCACCAGCACCTTCAGTATCAGATGCGGTAATCAGCGGGGTGGAAACCCAGAAGAAACCCTGCTCATCAAAAAAGCGGTGCAGCGCCTGTGCCAGGGTATGACGGACGCGCGCCACTGCACCAATCAGATTGGTGCGCGGCCGCAGATGAGCCACTTCCCGCAGATACTCAATGCTGTGACGCTTGGCGGCCATCGGATAGGTGTCCGGATCGTCCACCCAACCCACGACTTCAACAGCACTGGCCTGGATTTCAAAACTCTGACCTTCACCCGGTGACTCCACGACTTTCCCGGTGACGATCACCGAGCAACCGGTGGTCAGGCGCAGTACTTCATTCTGATAATTATTCAGTGAATTATTAACGACGGCCTGGACGGGATTAAAGCAGGAACCGTCATAGACGGCGATAAAGGAAATACCGGCTTTTGAATCTCTTCGTGTACGTACCCAGCCGCGTACGGTGACTTCGCTGTCAACCGCGACCCGGCCATGCAGTACATCCGCTACAGGCACAACGCTCATAAAAGTCTCTCTTTTCATCAGAAATTAAAATGTGTAGCCCATCTGGGCCAGCTGCTATGTTACTTGCCAGCAGGCGAGACACAAGAAGAATTCGTCCACTGGCCGGAGATTTATTCAGGCAAGCCACGAGAAGATAAAAGAAAAGAGGGCGTTTGCCCTCTTTTGAGAATCAGCTGGCTTTTTTTACCAGCGGGAGTGAAAACGCTTTTCTTAATGCCCGGACAAAAGCTTTGTCCTGACAAATGGTTTTGCCCGGACTGTCGGAGAGTTTTGCCACAGGTTTCCCGTTACATTCCACCAGCTTGATCACAATATTCAGCGGCCTGACATGAGGAATATCGCAGGTCAGCCGTGTTCCGATGCCAAAAATGACGTCGGCGCGCTGACCGAAGTGACGATATAACGCCAGCGCTTTATCCAGATCCAGATTATCGGAAAAAACCAGCGTCTTGCTGCGTGGATCGATATCCAGCTTTTGATAGTGGGCGATGGCTTTTTCACCCCACTCAACCGGATCGCCAGAGTCATGACGCAATCCCTGATAGCGATGGGCAAAATGCTGACCGAAATCACGCAGAAAGGCATCCATGGTAATGCAATCGGTGAGGGCGATACCCAGACTGGCAGGGTATTCATCCAGCCAGGCTTGCAGTGCTGCCCGCTGGCTGTTTGCCAGTACCGGACTGATCTGCTGGTGAGCCTGAAACCATTCGTGTGCCTGTGTACCTACCGGAGCGATATTCAACCGACGGGCGATATCATAATTACTGGAGCCGATCAGCCACGGAAATTCCTGTTGGAGTGTGCTGACAATCGCTGTCTGCACGTCGCGGGAGAAACGGCGGCGGGTGCCAAAGTCCATCAACCTGAAGCGCGACATATCCAGTTCTGCCGTCATATTGCGGAATGCTGTTAGCTTATCCTGTAAATGCTCAACGGCCTGTTCTGGCTGAATCAAAGGGGTGCGATGACGATGTACCACTTCGCTGATAAGTGCGAGAAGTGGCACTTCCCACATGATGACATCCAGCCAGGGGCCGGAGATGCGAATATCCAGCCGGCCCTGCACATTGCGGACACAAACCTGGTTCGGGTCATAGCGGAACTGGCTGAGCCAGGTGAGATAATCCTTGCTGAAGAAGGGCAAGCCAGAGAGATAGCTGGCCTCTTCACTGGTCAGCGCCAGTGATGGCATATGTTTGATTTGCTGGAGAATATCATCAGCATAAATGCCCAGCTGCTCGTCACCTCTGCAACGAAATTCCGCGACGACAGAAACGGTCTGATAACGATGAAACACGGCCTGTTGCATATGCAGCTTATAGGCATCCGTATCCAGCAAAGTGGTCAGTATCGGGGAGGCATGTCGTGTCATGGTGCGTTTCAGCATCCTCTGGCGAAGAGCGTTATCCCTGGATTAAAAAATGGAAAAGTTGCAGGAGTATAACTTGAATAGTCATTTATTGAACCCGATCACAGCATAATTCCGGTGCCCGGGTCGAGGACAATCTGTGCGCTTGTTAATGAAATGTTTATTTCCAGCTAAAGTGCGCCGGTAATCATTCTACGTGGCAACATCCTGCCAACAGGAATAGACTGGAAAAGGTTAACTAATTATCGACGTAAGAGTGACTTATGACACCATTGCCGCAAGCTAAAAATCGCCACGATTATCGTGCTCCGGATTACACCATTACCGACATCGATCTGACATTTAATCTCGATGCCAGTACGACCAGAGTTACTGCTGTCAGCCAGGTCAGTCGTCTCGGGGCGGCAGGGGCCGAACTGCATCTTGATGGTGAAGATTTAACTCTGATCTCTCTTGAGATTGATGGCAAGCCCTGGTCGCAGTACCAGTTGGATGGACAGTTGCTCATTCTCAGAGAGCTGCCGCAGACATTTACTTTAAAAATCGTCAATGACATTCATCCGGATAAAAATACTGCGCTGGAGGGGCTGTATAAATCGGGTGAGGCCTTGTGCACACAGTGCGAGGCGGAAGGTTTTCGACATATTACCTGGTATCTGGATCGTCCGGATATTCTGGCGCGTTTTACCACGACTATTATTGCTGAGCAGACGCTTTATCCCTACCTGCTGTCGAACGGTAACCGTGTTGATAGTGGGCAAATGGAGGATGGTCGCCACTGGATGAAGTGGCATGATCCCTTTCCCAAACCCTGCTATTTATTTGCACTGGTGGCCGGTGATTTTGATGTACTGCGTGACAGTTTCAGAACGCGCTCCGGGCGCGATGTGGCGCTGGAGATTTTTGTCGATCGTGGCAATCTGGACCGCGCCGACTGGGCCATGACCTCACTAAAAAACAGTATGAAATGGGATGAGGAGCGTTTCGGACTGGAGTACGACCTGGACATCTTTATGATCGTTGCCGTCGATTTCTTCAACATGGGCGCAATGGAAAATAAAGGTCTGAACATCTTTAATTCGAAATATGTTCTGGCTAAAGCAGAAACGGCCACCGATAAAGATTATCTGGGTATTGAGGCGGTTATTGGTCATGAATACTTCCATAACTGGACAGGTAATCGTGTTACATGCCGCGACTGGTTTCAGCTCAGTCTGAAAGAAGGACTGACGGTGTTCCGCGATCAGGAATTCAGCTCCGATTTGGGTTCCAGAGCCGTAAATCGTATTGATAACGTGCGTAAAATGCGTGGTTTACAGTTCGCTGAGGACGCCAGCCCGATGGCTCACCCTATCCGGCCTGAGCAGGTTATTGAAATGAATAACTTCTACACATTAACGGTGTATGAAAAAGGGTCGGAAGTTATTCGCATGATGCATACGCTGCTGGGGGAGGAAAGTTTTCAGAAGGGAATGCAACTGTACTTCGAGCGGCACGATGGCAGCGCAGCGACCTGTGACGATTTTGTGCAGGCTATGGAAGATGCTTCAGATGTCGATCTGACACAATTTCGTCGCTGGTACAGCCAGTCCGGTACGCCAGTTATTACGGTCAGAGATGATTACAACCCTGAACTGAAACAGTACAGCCTGCACGTTACTCAGAGCACGCCACCCACGGCCGACCAGAAAGATAAACAGCCGCTTCATATTCCACTGGATATTGAACTGTATGACAACGAAGGGGAGGTCATCGCACTTGAGCGCAACGGACATCCTGTTCACCACGTGCTGAATGTGACCGATGAATTCCAGAGTTTCATCTTTGATAACGTTCCCTGCCACCCGGTGCCATCACTACTGCGTGAGTTCTCTGCTCCGGTCAGACTTAATTATAACTGGAGTGATGCACAGTTAACGTTCCTGATGCGTCATGCTCGTAATGATTTCTCCCGTTGGGATGCCGCGCAAAGCCTGCTGGCCACGCACATTAAATTAAATGTCGCCCGCAGCCAGCAGGGACAACCGCTTTCTGTGCCACTTCATGTCGTGGATGCCTTCCGTGCGGTACTGCTGGAAGAAAAGGGTGATCCGGCATTGATGGCACAGATCCTCTCCCTGCCCGGAGAAAATGAAATTGCCGAACTTTTTGACACCATTGATCCACAGGCAATTGCAGAGGTGCGCGAAGCGTTGATGCGTATGCTTGCCGTTGAACTCGCTGATGAGTGGCTGGCCGTCTGGCGCGCCATTCACACTTCTGCTTATCGGGTTGAGCATGATGACATTGGTAAAAGGACGCTGAAAAATGTCTGTCTCGGCTACCTGGCCTTTGGTGATGGCGCGCTGGCAGAAAAACTGGTCACTGACCAGTTTCAACAGGCGGATAACATGACCGATTCGCTGGCGGCAATGACGGCGGCGGTTGCAGCTCAATTGCCCTGTCGGGTGGCTCTGCTGGAGGCGTTCGACCAACGCTGGTATCAGGATGGTCTGGTGATGGATAAATGGTTTACCCTACAGGCAACCAGCCCTGCTGCGGAGGCACTGGAACGTGTTCGTTCGTTGCTTCACCATCGCTCATTTAATCTGGGTAATCCAAACCGTATTCGTTCGCTTATCGGCGCATTTGCGTCGTTAAACCCTTCCGCGTTCCATGCTGCGGATGGTAGCGGCTATCGTTTCCTGGTGGAGATTCTGACCGATCTGAATACGCGCAATCCTCAGGTTGCTTCACGGCTGATTGAGCCGCTTATTCGTTTCAGACGCTACAACAGCGACCGCCAGAAACTGATGCGTGCGGCGCTGGAGCAGTTAAAGGGACTGGACAATCTGTCTGGCGATCTCTACGAAAAAATCAGCAAAGCGCTGAGTCACTAAAGCTGCTATCCGGAGCCATCTGCATGCTGATGGCTCCGGACATCGTACGGAATATCAGAAATATTCGTTCTGACCTCGTACATCCGTTATTTGATATCATCCTGCAATATGCTTTTTGCACTATCACCTTTAATAAATACCTGCGCGTGATTTCATTTTTTCCTGAATCTGCACTTAAACATTTTATGGGAAATTATCAGATCGGGTACGGCTATGGCACATGCTTATTTTTCGATTATGAAAAATTATTAACCTTATTTTTGAAATTAAACTTCACTGTGCAACCCGGTCGATACTTTTACGTGATTTTAATCGTTAAGTTGTACACAGAGCGAACTGAATTCTTCTTGTAAAGAACTGAACCTTTTTTTTTGATTTTAAAATTTTAATTGTCATATTATTCAGAGTGATAAAAATAATTATTAATCTTTCTCCTAATGCTGTTAATGGTGTGTGATTTAGTTTTTTAATTTTTTGATTAATTTATTTTTGAATGACCATGTTATTTAACAGTTTCATTTGTGCAAAACTCGGATTTTGCTTAATTAATTTTCAAATTATTGTTTTTATCTTTTCATTACTATAATTTTAATCATCCTTAAATAGTATTTTTGACGTAACTATAACTATTAAAAGCCAGGGCTGGTCTGGAAAAAAGAGACGGACTCAATGTTTATTACTTTGAATAAAAATTGCTTTTCATGGGGCGCTTTACTCCTTTTATTTTCCCTAAGGAGTGTTCAGAGTGCGCCGACAGAACAGATGCCTCAATTAACAACCAGCGTTGATCCTTCAATAACACAACAACAAAGACAGCAGGTTCTGGAAAGTCAGCTAAATCCATCAGCAAAAGATGTGCGCTTTTCTCTTCCTCCAGCTTTGGTTGATGGAAAAATTAAATTTCCAGCAGAGGAAAGTTGTTATTTGATAAAGGCGGTGTTGCTGGAAGGCGCAGAGGAATTACCAGGCAGTTTACGATTAAAATCTTATGCTCACCAGGCTATCGGGCACTGTCTGGGAGGACAGGGCATTAATCTGCTAATGAAAGGCCTGCAAAACAGCATAGTGGCAAAAGGATATATCACCACACGCGTGGTTGCGCCTCAGCAAAATTTAAAAAGTGGCCTGCTGAAGCTTAAATTACTCCCTGGCAATATTAATAAGGTCAGGCTCAGTGAAAACAGTGACAGCTATATTCAGCTTTATACTCTTTTTCCGCCGCGTTCAGGCGATCTTCTTTTTGTCCGGGACATAGAGCAGGGACTGGAAAATTTACAACGTCTGCCGGGTACACAGGCCAGTATGAAGATTATTCCGGCTGAACAGCTGGGGGAAAGTGATATCGAAGTCAGCTGGAAGCAAAAAAAGATCTGGCGGCTGGGATTGTCTGTTGATGATGCTGGTAGCAAAAGCACCGGTCGTTATCAGGGAGGGATGACGGTTTCGCTGGATAATCCTTTTTCTTTAGGTGATTTAATCTACATATCTGGCTCGCATGATCTTCACGATACCGGGAAAAAGCAAAGCAAAAATATAACCGGACACTATTCTGTCCCCTTTGGTTACTGGATGTTTGGCGTAACTGCTTATGATTATCGCTATCTTCAGACTATTTCTGGTCGCTATCAGGATTTCAGTTACAGCGGGGAAATTAAAAACCTCAATGCGCAGATCAGCCGGTTTATTCATCGTGGGCGTAGTCATAAAACCAGCTTTAGTTATGAACTGATTGCACGCGAATCACATAATTACCTTGAAGATACCGAATTAAGCTGGCAACGACGCCGGACGACGGCCTGGCGATTAGGGCTGAATCACCGGCAATTTATTGATCGCGCCGTGCTGGATACTTCGCTCAGTTATCAGCAGGGAACACGATGGTTTGGTGCTTTACCGGCGCCTGAGGAAAGTGCGGGAACGGCTACCGCATTGAGTAAAACGGGCATCGTGAATGTTCAGCTAAACGTACCCTTTGCGTTAAGCACCCAGCAATTTCGTTATAACGCGCGATATTTCCAACAAATCAGCAAGACGCCTCTGACCTCTCCAGAGCAATTATCAATTGGTAACCGCTGGACGGTGAGGGGATTTGATGGTGAACGGACCTTAATTGCCAGCCGGGGCTGGTTTTTACGTAATGACATCGCCTGGCGCACGCCGGTTCCGGGTCAGGAGCTGTATCTGGGCCTTGATTACGGCAAAGTCAGTGGCTATGGCAGCCAGTATTTAACGGGAACCCATCTGGCGGGTAGTCAGCTGGGTATACGCGGCAATGCCTTCAACGTCAGTTACGACATGTTTGCTGCTGCACCTCTCTCCAAACCAGACGCTTTTGAAACCAGCAAATTAACGCTGGGGTTCAGTGTGTCCTGGAGTTATTAAAAAACGTAATTTATAAGGAAATAGCAATGAACAGTAAATTCTTCCGGCTTGTTTTCAGTAAAACCCGCGGCATGCTGGTGGCGGTTGCCGAATTTGCCCATTCGCATCGCGCGGATTCTTCTTCTGGCAGCGTAAAAAAAGTGACAGTGAAAAAGATTGGGCAGCTCAGCGCGGTTAGCTTTGGCCTTCTGCTGGCGATGGGCGCGGTTCAAACAGCCCAGGCTAATGTGGTGGCGGATGCTTCAGCATCGGCGGGGCTGCAACCGGGCATCAGTAATACGCCTTATGGCGCAACCCAGGTAGATATTCAGGCACCGAGTGCGGCAGGCGTTTCTCGTAACGTATACAGCCAATTTGATGTGGGTCAGCAAGGGGTCATTCTGAATAATTCACAAAATGGAGCCTGGACTCAGTTGGGCGGTGAGATTCAGGGGAATGCTGCTCTGGCCCAGGGGGCAGCAAAAATCATTCTGAATGAAGTTAATTCAGCTAATGCCAGCCAGTTAAATGGCTATGTTGAAGTTGCCGGACAAAATGCGCAGGTCATCATCGCCAACCCTTCAGGTATAACCTGTGATGGCTGTGGATTTATCAATGCTAATCGGGCCACGCTGACAACCGGGCAGGCCCAGTTGGAAAATGGGGCACTGACCGGCTACAAAGTGCAGGGAGGTGAGATTGTCGTACAGGGTAAGGGTATGGACAGCTCATCTCAGGATTTCACCGATATTATTGCCCGCACGGTTAAGGTGAATGGTTATATCCAGGCTAATGATTTAAGGATTACTACCGGGCTTAATCAGGTGGATGCGGCGAATCAACAGATAACCAAACTGGATAGTAGTAGTGCCGATAGTGATACGCTGGCTCTGGATGTTTCAAGCCTGGGCGGCATGTATGCCGGAAAAATTACCCTGATTGGCACTGAGAAAGGCGTAGGTGTTAACAACGCGGGTTCAGTTTACAGTTCAGCGGGCGATGTGGTGATTAATACTGACGGTAATATCAGCAACAGTGGCGATATTGTTGCCACCAGCAACGCTGTCTTTACCACCAATCAAACACTCACGAATACAGGTAATTTGAGTGCAGATGGCAACATCCAACTTACTGCGGCCACTCTTCACAGTCAGAGTAACAGCGCAATCAGTGCGGGTGGTGATGTGACTCTCAAAGGTTCTGAACTGGCAATTAACGGTAGTGAGATAAATGGCAGAAACGTCACGCTGAATGCCAGTAAGGGAGCAATTGACAGCAGCGGTGCAACCATCAATGCAGTTGAGAAACTGACGCTCACCAGTAACAGTGTCAATAATCAGCAAGGTTTTATGCGTGCTGAAAATATCACCATTGATACAGGTGATCTTGATAATTCAGAAGGCGTAATGGACAGTTCTGGTAGTATTAATCTGACTGCCAGTAAAATAAAAAATACCAGCGGTAATATTGCCAGTAATGGTGATATCAACATCACAGCCAGTAAAGCGGTGGTTAACACAGCGGGTTATATCTACGGTACAGGAAATATAACCATCAATAGTGACAGTGATGTTATTAATGATGAAATGGGTAACATTTATTCATCAGCTAAGGCGGAAATAAACGCCGCAGGCATGGTTAACAATAGCGGGTTGCTCCAGGGAAATCAGGTGACTGTCAACGCGGCGTCTGTTACCAACGAAGGGGATATTAATGCTAATGAAAATCTTGCTCTCAACAGTACAGGCCACATCAGCCATAGCGGCAACCTTTTCGCAGGAAAAGATCTCAGCGTAAATGCTGCGAGTTTGAACAGCAGCGCGGAGAGTACCATGCTTGCCGGCATGTTTGACTACAGTGGCAACAACCACCTTTCTCTTAATACAACCGGCAAACTGATCGCTAATGGTTCGGCTAATCTTTATGGATACGGTACGCTGACCCTGCAAGGGGAAGAGCTCGATCTCAGTGGCAGCCAACTGACGGCTATGGATATTAACCTTGGCGCAGGGAACGGAAATCTTGACACCAGCGCTGCCGTTATTGCAGCTGAGCAAAATATCAACATAGTCAGTACTGGCATGAATAACCAGCAGGGCAGCATCTCTGGCCGTGATATCACGATTAAAACGGCTGAGCTGAACAATCAGCAGGGAAGCATCATTGGCTATGAAAGTTTGGTGTCAGACTCTCAGTCATTGAACAACGAATCAGGCCAGCTTGAATCTGCAAATATGTTATCCATTAATACTAATGGTAAAGCTTTTAATAATCAGAATGGTCGGGTGTCTGGCCAGACTATTGATGTTAAAAGTGGCGATATCAACAACCAGAATGGCATGATTTATGCCTGGGATAAAGCCTCATTGTCAGGCGCTGAAATAAACAATGAAAATGGAAGTATTCGGGGAGAAAGCTCAACGGATATTAATGCCGACACGTTCAGTAATAAATATGGCACAGTGGCGGGGCAGGATGTCAGTATTACAGCCAGCACCATTGACAACACTATGGGAGTAGTCGCAGCGGGAAGTTCACTGACCCTGAAAGCGGATGAAATTAATAACCAAAGTGGCGACCTCAATGGTGATGTTATTACGCTAACCAGCGATGTGCTGAAAAATGAATCGGGTACTGTTGCGGCAAATACCAAACTGGATATGTCGGTCAAGGATTCGCAGAACGATAATGGTCTGATTTCGGTTGGTGGCGTGGATATCAACTACGATGGGACTTCTGCACCTGTCATTGACGTGAGTGATGATTCAGCCTTCTGGGCATGGAATGCCTCCGTGAATAATGTCTACATGCAGATTTTGAGTTCTTTTCCAAAGATATCGGCTCTGCCAGAAGTCATGACTTATATGTATAAAATTCTCGCAAGCGGTAATGAAATCAGTAGTGAGATGATTAAGCAACTGGCTCTGTTGAGCTGGGGCTATGGTTACACTGAGGAAAATATCAGCAATATCAGTAAGATTGCAGATATTATGACCACCACCTGGAACAATCCACCGGAAGCTCAGGGTGGCGCTTCGCAGCCAGATAATGGTGACACCCTTGTACCTGACAGTGACGATCAGTCAGCGAGTGATATTGCTGATGCATCACTTCCCTCGGTTGACCTCACCGATAGCAACGATTTCTGGACATGGAATGCCTCGGTGGGTGGCAGTGGATTTTACCAGCAGCTGGTTAATGCCGGCATTCCCGGCATAACCTCAGGCGTAATGCATGATGTCCTGAATTATATGTACCAGGTACTGGTGAGTGGGGGTGAAATTTCCGATGCTACGGTCAAACAACTGGCCGCTAACATATGGGGATTGGCATCTAATCAGAACCGTCTTGATGAGCTCAGCACCATAGCAGCAACCATGGCGGCAAGCCTGAATCAAAATTAAGTGGAAAAACCTAGCCAGGACAGAACAGTTTTCCCGTAGTGAGAAAACGTTACGCTCCTGATAAGTTGATACCCGGCCGGAACAGTGTCTTAAGGGTGTTCCGGCCTGATTGATTACCGTCGTGCCACGTGCTTATGGTCTTCAGGCGGCGAACGCTTCATCACTCTCTCCAGTACTTCTGCTTCCAGTTCAGCCAGGCGCGCCGAACCTTTACGTCGTGGTCGTGGCAGATTCACCATCAAATCCAGTCCGATATGACCTTCTTCTATCAGTAAAACCCGGTCGGCCAACGCCACCGCTTCACTGACATCATGAGTTACCAGCAGCACGGTAAAGTGGTGTTGCTGCCATAGCGTCTCAATAAGATCCTGCATTTCAATGCGGGTCAGGGCATCCAGTGCACCCAGGGGTTCATCCAGCAGCAGCAGGCCGGGACGATGGATCAATGCCCGGGCCAGCGCAACGCGCTGCTTCTGTCCTCCGGAAAGGGCGGCGGGCCACTCTTTGGCTCTCTCTGCCAGCCCAACAGCGGACAGTGCGTCCAGAGCAGATTGTTTCCAGGCGCGTCCTTTTAATCCCAGCCCGACGTTATCAATCACACTTTTCCACGGTAGCAGCCGGGCGTCCTGAAACATCAACCGGGTATCATCACGCGACTCGCTCAGAGGTGTGTTGCCGGCGAGGAGTTCACCCGTGGTGGTTTTCTCCAGTCCGGCCAGCAGGCGTAGCAACGTGCTCTTGCCGCAGCCGCTTCGTCCGACCACGGCAACGAACTGGCCGGAGGGGATGTGCAGGTCGATATCATTCAGCACAGTTCGGTGTTGGTACTGTTTGCTGACACCACTGATCACCAGTGGCGTACCGACATTGAGGCGCGCCGGTGATGACATTAATTCGCTCATAGGTGTTCCTCTTTCAGTTGATATGCCGGATGCCAGCGCAGCCAGACGCGCTCCAGAAGCTGCGCACTGACGTCAGCCAGTTTACCGAGCAGGGCATAGAGAATGATCGCTACCACGACCACATCCGTCTGCAAAAATTCACGGGCATTCATTGCCAGGTAACCTATACCGGCATTCGCTGAAATGGTTTCTGCGACGATAAGCGTCAGCCACATCAGGCCCAGTGCAAAGCGCACCCCGACCATTATCGAAGGCAGCGCGCCTGGCAGAACCACCTGCAAAAACAGACTCCAGCCGGAAAGACCGTAGCTGCGCGCCATCTCAACCAGGCCGCGATCAACGTTGCGGATACCATGATAAGTATTGAGATAGATGGGAAACAGCGTACCCAGAGCGACCAGAAAAATTTTGGCTGACTCATCAGTACCAAACCATAAAATAACCAGTGGAATCAGTGCCAGATGGGGGATATTGCGCAACATCTGCACTGAGGTATCAAGCAGACGCTCACCGGTGCGGGACATTCCGGTGATCAACCCCAGCAGCAGGCCAGCCGAACCACCAATGGTGAACCCCACCACGGCACGCCAGCTGCTGATGGCGAGATGCTGCCATAGCTCCCCACTGGCAGAGAGCTTCCAGAAGGTGACCACGACCGCCTCGGGTGAGGGCAGGATACGGGTGGAGAGCCAGCCGGTGCTGGATGCCGTTTGCCAGAAGGCGACCAACACCACGGGTAATATCCACGGCAAAAACGGTTGCGCGAAACGGTTGAGATTATTCGTCATCGTGACCTCTAACTCTGTGACACTTTTTGTGGCGCGAAGTCATGGGCCACGGCTTCACCATGAGCACTGATTTTGCCTGGTTGCGGAATTTCAGGGACCTTCAAATCGAGATGGGGAAAAAGCAGTTCCCCGACGCGGTACGCTTCTTCCAGATGTGGATAGCCGGAAAGAATAAAGGTTTCGATCCCCAGGTCCGCATACTCCTGCATTCTTGCCGCGACCGTTTCACCGTCACCCACCAGCGCCGTACCGGCACCGCCACGTACCAGACCCACGCCAGCCCACAGATTCGGGCTGACTTCCAGCTTGTCACGGCGTCCCCCATGCAGGGCGGCCATGCGGTGCTGACCGACGGAATCCGTTCGCGCCAGCGCTGACTGCGCTTTAGCAATGGTGGCATCGTCCAGATGAGAGATCAGGCGGTCAGCCGCGCGCCAGGCTTCTTCCGTGGTTTCGCGGACAATAACATGCAGGCGAATGCCAAATTTTACCTGGCGGCCCTGTGCTGCTGCCTTAGCCCGTACCTGCTCAATCTTTTCTTTTACCAGCGCAGGAGGTTCACCCCAGGTCAGATAGACATCCACCTGCTCTGCGGCCAGGTCCTGAGCGGGTTCAGATGAACCGCCAAACCATAACGGTGGGCGGGGCTTCTGAACGGGTTTGAACATCAGGCGCGCACCGCGAACATGGACATACTTGCCCTCGTAATCGACGGTTTCACCTTCCAGTACCCGACGCCAGACGCGGGTGAATTCCGCTGATTCAACGTAGCGTTCGCGATGATCGAGAAACACGCCATCTCCCGCCAGTTCTTCTGCGTCGCCGCCCGTCACCAGGTTAAACAGCGTGCGACCGTTGGAAAGGCGGTCCAGGGTTGCGGCCTGTCGGGCTGCCTGGGTGGGAGAAATAACACCGGGACGCAGGGCGACCAGAAAACGCAGGCGCTGAGTGACCGGAATCAGTGACGCGGCCACCAGCCAGGCATCTTCGCAGGAACGACCTGTTGGTATCAGCACACCGCCAAATCCCATCCTGTCCACGGCCTGGGCAACCTGTTGTAAATAGCCGTAATCAACCGGACGAGCGCCCTCGGCGGTACCAAGATAGTGACCATCACCGTGGGTGGGCAGAAACCAGAAAACGGAAAGGCTCATTATTTCACTCCTTGTTCTGTGGACGGCGTGGGATGCCAGATACGGCTGGCAATATCGACCTTGACCGGCATCAGATGGTTGGCATAAAACAGGTCAGCAGTTTGTTGCTGAAGTTTCAGCGTTTTGTCACTCACCGGGGCAATACTGGTGGGAGGACGATGATCGAGGTAGCTGGCAATAACCGGTTTCGGCAGCCCCATAGCCTGAGCCAGCAGGTCGATGCTGTTGTTGCGATCGCTGATGGTCAGCGCATCTGCTTCGCTGAAGGTTTGCAGTACCTGGCGGATAAAGGCGCCATTTGCTTCAGTGAAGGGGCGGGTGGCGAGATAAAACGAGCCGGTCTGGTTCAACTGGCTGCCATCGGTCAGAACCCTTACATCACCCTGCAACAGCGCCGCTGAATAATAGGGATCCCAGATTGCCCAGGCATCGACATTACCCTGCTGAAAGGCCGCGCGGGCATCCGCCGGGGTGAGGTAAGTGGGCTGAATGTCGCTGAACTTCAGACCGGCTTTTTCCAGTGCGCGCAGCAGCAGATTGTGCGAGCTGGATCCTTTCTGGAAGGCCACTTTATGACCTTTCAGGTCAGCGACGGTTTTAATCGGGCTGTTTTTAGCCACCAGAATCACTTCAGCTTTCGGCTTCGGTGGTTCAGCACCCACGTAAAGCAGATCGGCCCCGGCGGCCTGCGCAAAAATGGGGGGAATATCGCCGGTGCTGCCCAGATCAATACTGTTAACATTGAGCGCCTCAAGCATCTGTGGACCTGCCGGAAATTCCACCCATTTAATCTGAGTTGCCGGAAAACGCTTTTCCAGCAAATGATGGGCACGGGCCAGCACCATACTTACCGAGCCTTTCTGATAGCCAATACGAAAAGTTTTGGGTGCGCTGGTATCCGCAGCAAATGAGCTGGTCACCATCAGGCCGCCAATAAGCAGTGCTGAAGCAAAACGTGAAAATAGGGTCATGGTGCTTTCCTTAAACCGCTGCGGCGAGCGGGTGATGACGGCGAGCCAGAGCATGGCGGAAGGTTTCAACCGACTCAGCAATGCGTGAAGCCAGAAGAGATGAGAACTGTGGCTGGCGATCGTAATGGGTAATTTGCGAATCATCAGCAAACACGCCATGCAGCACCTCTTGTGCCTTTAACGCATTCAGCACGGGTTTGAGGGCATAATCGACGGCCAGCATATGAGCAAGGGTGCCGCCAGTTGCCAGCGGCAGCACCACTTTGTGTTCCAGCGCGCGTTCAGGCAGCAGGTCCAGCAGGGTTTTTAACGCGCCGGAAAAAGAGGCTTTATATACCGGCGTGGCAACGATCAGTCCATCAGCGCTGGCAAGATCTTCTGTCAGTGCCAGCACCGCCGGGGAATCAAAACGGGCACAGATAAGATCCTCAGGATGAAAATTGTGCAGATTCCATGGAATAACCTCAATGTCATGGTGTTCCAGCGTTTGCTGGCAGAGGGTCAGTAGCGCAGTGGAGCGTGAAGGATAACGGGGGCTTCCCGCCAGTGTAATAACGCGCATAACCACTCCTTATAGCTAAAAGTTATTGATTAAACTTATTTGCGAAAATTTGAGACTATCCTGACAGAGGGAAAGGTGAGGCTTAAATGATTTATCTGGCAGAACTAAGTCAGTTTCTGAATAAAGAAGCGGGGCAGGAGAGAAACGGCGTTGTCCGGGTGACGGATGCTTAAACGTTTTACTTTGCGGTAAAAGGACTTTACCATTTCCCTCCGCGCCTGCACCGTCACTGCGTTTCCTGTCTGCCAGTCCGGCCTGACCGGCTGCTTTCTCACACCACTTATCAACATGAAAAGTGGGAAGGAACCTTTGCTGACGGATAACGTCATTTTCAGGGGTACTGTCTGCGAACAGTGACCATTACTCTTTTCCCGCCCGGATAGCCGGGTATTCAGGAGCGATTCATGTACAACCTGGTTCGTAACGCGCTGTTTCAGCTTGATGCCGAGCGTGCGCATGAACTTACCCTTCAGCAATTACACCGCTTAAGTGGCACACCGCTGATTAATCTGCTGCGTCAGAGACTTCCTGATAAACCGGTTACCTGTATGGGACTGAATTTTAAAAATGCGCTGGGTCTGGCCGCGGGTCTTGATAAGAACGGTGAATGTATAGATGCTTTTGGCGCGATGGGCTTTGGCTTTATCGAAATTGGCACCGTCACGCCGCGCCCACAGCCGGGAAATGATAAACCGAGAATGTTTCGCGTACGGGAAGCCGAAGGCATTATCAACCGGATGGGATTTAATAATCTGGGCGTCGATAATCTGATTGAGAATGTCAAAAAATCACATTTCGATGGTGTGTTAGGGATCAATATCGGCAAAAATAAAGATACCTCTGTCGAGCTGGGTAAGAATGATTATTTAACCTGCATGGATAAAATTTATCCTTATGCAGGTTATATTGCGATCAATATTTCCTCACCCAATACCCCTGGTTTACGCACGCTGCAATATGGTGAAGCGCTGGATGATCTTTTACTGGCGGTAAAACAAAAACAGAAAGATCTTGAAATACTTCATCATAAATATGTTCCGCTGGCAGTGAAGATCGCACCGGATCTCTGTGAAGAGGAATTGATCCAGATTGCTGACAGCTTAGTTCGTCATAATATAGACGGCGTCATTGCCACAAACACCACGCTCGATCGTGCGCTCATTTCAGGTTTAAAACACAGTAATGAAGCGGGTGGCCTGAGTGGTCGTCCTGTGCAGTTGCGCAGTACGGAAGTTATCCGCCGTCTGTCACTGGAGCTGAAACAGCGTCTGCCCATTATCGGTGTCGGTGGAATAGATTCACTGATCTCTGCGCGGGAAAAAGTCGCCGCCGGCGCGTCACTGCTACAAATATATTCAGGTTTTATTTATAAAGGTCCGCCGCTGATAAAAGAGATTGTGACTCACCTCTGACTCATTTCTTAAGATAACCGTGCCGGGGGCTTTATTTCCGTCTCTGGCTCGTTTATATTTTGTCCTGTTTAAACATTATTCATCCTGATTTGGCTACAGACATTCTTATTCAGCCAATTATGTTTTGAATAGCAGTTCTCCTTTTTTATCTTACAGGACAGATCATGAGGATTAAACCTGACGACAGCTGGCGCTGGTTTTTTGATGCTGAACACGATCGCATGATGCTGGATCTGGCTGACGGGATGCTGTTTCGGTCGCGCTTTCCCCGTAAGATGTTAACCCCTGATGCCTTTGAAAATTCAGGGTTTTGTGTTGATGATGCCGCGATGTTTTTCACCTTTGAAGAACGCTGCCGCGACTGTGAGTTGAGTACCGATCAGCGTGCTGAGTTGGTGCTAAATGCGCTGGTCGCCTGTCGTTTTCTGAAGCCGCTGATGCCGAAAAGCTGGTATTTTGAGGCGGGCAACCCGCGAGGCTGGCAGCCCTCAGAAGGGGAGTTGGTGGTGGTGCGGCTTTGCGATAAGAGTGAAGAAGCGGTTCTGCTGGTGGTGGAAGCGGGAGATAATGCGGCGTTATGTTTGCTGGCACAACCTGGTCTGACGCTTGCCGGAAAAAGTATGGTGCTGGGTGATGCGATTAAAATAATGCACGATCGTCTCAAGCCTTACGCTCAGTCACAGAACCTCTCTCTTGCCCGTGCGGTTTAATGTCAAGCCGTATCGCTGAAATCTTTGATTTCTACGGTGCGGTAAGACTGGCCGGAAATAACAACATCCTGCTATTTACTCATCTCTTCGTTGTTCGCCGGGATGTTAATACCGAATCTGAGCGGCCAGGTTAAAAACATTTTAACTGCTGGTCAGTTGCAGATCCCCCGCCGGAATACAGCAGCAGCTGAGGATGGTGCCATCCTCACGTTGCCCCACCTTTTTCAGTGCATGTACCTGACCAGAAAGCAGTCTTATCCTACAGCTACCACAAATCCCGGCGCGGCAGGAGTAAGGGATACGGTAGCCCTGTAACTCCAGCTGTTCTAACAACACCTGCTGATTATTTCCCCGGAACGTTTCACCCTGCCAGCTAATATTAAGCTCTCCGGACGTCTGGTCGTGGGATCCCGGTGACTCTGCTGACTGACCGACACCGTAGCGGCGTGGAGAGTGATGGCTTATCACCTCAACGTCATCACCTGCCCGGATAATTCCTGTGGTGCGGGCTGTCAGGTTCAGTCCGAAATCGACATCAGTCTGTTTATCGCTGGCGGTACGGAAGGTTTGTAACGTGCTTAATGGTTCACCTGTGGGATGTCTGCGTCCTTTATCCGGACTGACCGTGCTCAATACACAGCGGTTGCAGGGTTTGGCCACATCGAACAGCTGATTACCCACACGCACAACTGACCAGCTGTCCTCCTCCCAGGCGCGACCACCGGCTACCACCAGATTAGGGCGAAACTGTTCCAGCCGGATCCCGGCCGGGCAACGCTGGCGTAAATCGTGTAACGAGGCTTCGTTAATTAACAGAAAGGGAAAGCCATCGGCAAACCCTAATGGAACCTGTTGAAAGCGTTTGACCCGGCGACTCATGTTGTTGCCAACCCAGCGTAACTGGACCGGATGTGGGAAAAACTGACTCAGCCATGCATTGACTGAATCAGGGGCAATCAACGCGGTGAACTGGTTTCCCCAAACTTCGGTTGCTGCGGCCTCCGGACTGAAGTCAGCATAGCGAACGCTGGCGCAACTGTTATCCGGCGCGCTCAGCAGCAGGCCATCAGGAAGCAGTGCTGGGGTGAACATCACCATTTCCGGATACTGACGGGCGGTAATAAAGGTGCCATTGACATCGGTGAGCATAAATATCCGGTCAAAGGCCAGACCACTTGCCAGCGTTTGTGCATGGGAAATCTGCATCCCTCGCATCGATTTTACCGGATGGATGAACAGGCGTGACAGGGTGAGCATGCGAACTCCGGACTGAAGCGTGACGGTGGCAATGACAAACAGTCAGATTGCTGACGAAAAGAAGCTAACTTTATGACATGCGTCTGTGATTAGCTATAATGCGCAGCAATTTTCTGAAGACGATAAGTGACGTTATGAATTCTCTGTTTGCCAGTACGGCACGTGGGCTTGAAGAGCTGTTAAAAAGTGAACTGGAAGCGTTGGGGGCTACGGCCTGCAAGGTGGTTCAGGGCGGCGTGCATTATGAAGGTGACGATCGTCTGATGTATCAGAGCCTGCTGTGGAGTCGGCTGGCATCGCGCATTCTGCTGCCGCTGACAGAATGTGGCGTTTACAGCGATGTTGATCTCTACCTCGGTGTTCAGGCCGTTGACTGGCCCGCGATATTTGGCAGCGATAAAACTTTTGCTGTGCATTTCAGTGGACTGAATGAGGTGATCCGCAACAGCCAGTACGGTGCGCTGAAGGTTAAAGATGCCATTGTTGACAGCTTTACCCGCAAAAACTTACCCCGCCCGGATGTCGACCGTGAGCAGCCAGATATTCGTATTAACGTCTGGTTAAATCATGATAAAGCCAGTATTGCCCTCGATCTGAGTGGCGACGGATTGCATCAGCGTGGCTACCGCCAGCAGACCGGAGCGGCACCGCTAAAAGAAAACCTGGCGGCGGCTATCGTGCTGCGATCCGGCTGGAAGCCCGGCATCGCTATGGTTGATCCGATGTGTGGTTCGGGCACCTTGCTGATTGAAGCGGCAATGATTGCCAGCGATCGTGCGCCTGGTTTGCACCGCAATCACTGGGGCTTCAACGCCTGGAGCCAGTTTGATGCCACCTTATGGCGTGAACTGAAAAGTGAAGCACAGGCCCGCGCCAGTCGCGGGCTGCGAGCGACGACGTCGCGTTTTTATGGTTACGATAACGATCAGCGCGTTATTGAGCGCGCCCGCGTCAATGCGCGTAAGGCCGGGCTGGCCGATCTTATCGGCTTTAACGTTCAGGATGTGTTGAAACTGACCAATCCGCTGACGGACGGCACGGCTGGAACGGTACTGAGTAACCCGCCGTATGGCGAGCGTCTGGAGAGTGAACCGGCATTGATCGCCTTGTACAGCCAGACGGGGCGTATCATGAAACAGCATTTTGCCGGCTGGAATCTGTCATTGTTCAGTGCCTCTCCTGAACTGCTCAGTTGCCTGCAACTGCGTGCTGAACGGCAGTTTAAGGCTAAAAATGGTCCGCTGGACTGTGTGCAGAAAAATTATCAGCTGGCCGCCACCGGTGCAGCGCCACAGGGGAATGCGCAGATAGCTGAAGACTATGCCAATCGTCTGCGCAAGAATCTTAAAAAGCTGGAGAAATGGGCGAAGCAGGAAGGGATTGAGTGCTATCGCATCTACGATGCCGATCTGCCTGAATATAACGTTGCGGTGGATCGCTATGCCGAGTGGGTGGTGGTACAGGAATACGCCCCACCAAAAACCATCGATGCGACTAAGGCCCGTCAGCGTCTGTTTGATGTGCTGGCGGCTACGCTCAGTGTGCTTGAGTTGCCCGCTAATCGCCTGGTGTTGAAAACGCGTGAGCGTCAGAAGGGCAAAAATCAGTATCAGAAAATGGGCGAGAAAGGCGATTTCTTTGAAGTCAGCGAATTTAACGCAAAACTGTGGGTCAACCTGACCGATTATCTGGATACCGGCCTGTTTCTGGACCACCGTATCGCCCGAAAAATGCTGGGGCAGATGAGTCAGGGCAAAGACTTTCTCAACCTGTTTGCCTATACCGGCAGCGCCAGCGTTCACGCCGGACTGGGCGGAGCGCGTAGTACCACCACGGTAGATATGTCACGCACTTATCTGGAGTGGGCCGAACGCAATCTGAGGCTTAACGGTTTGACGGGGCGGCAGCATCGGCTGATCCAGGCAGATTGTCTTAGCTGGCTGAGCGAATCTGACGAGCAGTACGATCTGATCTTTATCGATCCACCTACCTTTTCCAATTCGAAAAGAATGGAAGAGAGTTTCGACGTACAGCGTGACCATTTGCTGCTGCTTAAAAATCTGAAAAGGCTGCTGCGTAAAGGCGGCACCATTATGTTCTCCAATAACAAACGCGGTTTCAAAATGGACCACGACGGATTAAGCGGCCTGCATCTTACTGCGCAGGAAATCACCGCCAGCACTCAGTCGCAGGATTTTGCCCGTAATCGTCAAATTCACAACTGCTGGCTGATTACTCACGCTGGTAAGGAATAAGTAGCATGTCACTGATCAGTATTCATGGGGCCTGGCTGTCATTCAGCGATGCACCGCTGTTGGATAACACTGAGCTGCATATTGAAGAAAACGAGCGTGTCTGTCTGGTGGGCCGTAATGGTGCCGGTAAGTCCACACTGATGAAAATCATCAACCGCGAACAGCCGCTGGACGATGGCCGCATTATTTATGAGCAGGATCTGGTGGTGTCCCGTCTGCAACAGGATCCGCCACGGAATATCGCGGGTTCAGTGTATGATTTTGTGGCAGAAGGGGTCGAAGAACAGGCCGAATACCTCAAAGCTTATCATGCGATCTCTCACCAGGTTATGGAGGATCCCAGCGATAAAAATCTCAATGAAATGGCGCGGTTGCAATCCATTCTTGACCACCAGAACCTCTGGCAGCTGGAGAGCCGCATTCAGGATGTGCTGAAGCAAATCGGTCTTGATGGCGATGTGTCGCTTTCATCGCTTTCCGGTGGCTGGCTGCGCAAAGCCGCGTTGGGCAGGGCGCTGGTCAGCAACCCACGTGTGCTGATGCTGGATGAGCCAACCAACCATCTTGATATTGAAACCATTGACTGGCTGGAAAGCTTTTTAAAAACCTTCCAGGGCAGCATCATCTTTATTTCCCATGACCGCTCATTTATTCGCAACATGGCGACACGCATTGTCGATCTCGATCGCGGCAAGCTGGTTTCCTGGCCTGGTGATTACGATCAGTATCTGCTGGGTAAGGAAGAAGCGTTGCGGGTGGAAGAGATGCAGAATGCCGAATTTGACCGCAAGCTGGCCCAGGAAGAAGTGTGGATCCGTCAGGGGATCAAAGCCCGTCGCACCCGCAATGAAGGGCGCGTCCGTGCCCTGAAAGCCCTGCGTCGCGAGCGGTCAGAGCGTCGGGAAGTGATGGGCAAGGCAAATATGCAGGTCGAGGAAGCCAGTCGCTCCGGCAAGATTGTTTTTGAACTGGAAAATGTCAGCTACGCTGTCGGCGACAGGCAACTGGTGCGTGATTTTACCGTGCAGGTGCAGCGGGGTGACAAGATAGCCCTGATTGGCCCTAACGGCTGTGGTAAAACGACATTGCTGAAGCTGATGCTTGATCAGCTCAAGCCTGACAGTGGGCGGGTGCATATCGGGACAAAGCTGGAAGTGGCCTATTTTGACCAGCATCGCGCAGAACTTGACCCGGATCGCACGGTCATGGATAACCTCGCTGAAGGCAAACAGGAGGTGATGGTCAATGGTAAACCCCGCCATGTGTTGGGCTATTTGCAGGAGTTTCTGTTCCACCCCAAACGTGCAATGACGCCTGTCCGCGCGCTGTCGGGCGGTGAGCGTAACCGGCTGCTGCTGGCTCGTTTGTTCCTCAAGCCCAGCAATCTGCTGATCCTTGATGAACCCACCAACGATCTGGATGTTGAAACGCTGGAGCTGCTGGAAGAGTTGATTGATGGCTACCAGGGCACGGTGCTGCTGGTCAGCCATGACCGCCAGTTTGTTGATAACACCGTTACCGAATGCTGGATATTTGAAGGAACGGGCGAGATCGGTGCTTTTGTCGGGGGCTATCACGATGCGCAACGCCAGCGTGCGGCATACAAGCAGAGCCGGACGGTGGTAAAAGCGGAAAGTAAGACATCAGGTAAGGATAGCGAAAAAAGTGAGCCGGTCAGACGTTCAACTGGCAAGATGAGCTACAACCTGCAACGGGAGCTGGAACAGCTGCCGGAAAAGATGGAGGCGCTGGAGACTCAGCTGGCTTCCCTTCAGGCTAAAGTGGCAGAGAATACGTTTTTCAGCCAGCCGCATGAGGTGACACAACCTGTACTGGATGCACTGTCCGAGGCAGAACAGCAGCTGGAAGCGGCATTTGAGCGCTGGGAATATCTGGAATCGCTGAAAAACGGTTAAGGCAAAGGTCAGTTAGCAGAGGTTTTTTTATGTGCTCATCGCATCAGGCCGACAATTGGATACTTTGCCCACAGTGTGATCTGATGACGCAGCTGCCGCCATTGCCAACAGGCAGCAAGGCCAGTTGCCCGCGTTGTCATACCACGCTTTCCGCCAGCTGGCATGAGCCGCAAAAGCGTCCCAGCGCCTACGCGCTGGCGGCGTTGTTTATGCTGGTGCTGGCTAATCTGTTTCCATTTGTCAGTATGAAAGTGGCTGGTCTGAGTAGTGAAATCACATTGATGCGCATCCCACAGGTGATGGTCTCTGAGGACTACAGCAGCCTGGCGACACTCTTTATGTTGTTTGTACAGGCTGTCCCCGCTCTGTGCATGGTGATAATTCTGCTACTGGTTAACCCTGTCCGCCTGCCTTTGCCGCTTAAACGTATCATGGCGCGAATACTGTTCCATATTAAGAGCTGGGGAATGGCCGAAATCTTCCTCGCCGGCGTGCTGGTGAGCTTTGTAAAACTGATGGCCTATGGCGAAATCGGCATTGGCACCAGTTTTATTCCCTGGTGTCTGTTTTGTCTGTTACAGGTGCGCGCTTTTCAGTGTGTTGATCGTCGTGCTTTGTGGGCGCGGATTGCACCAGTACCGGCATTACCTGTGCAACCAGTTCCGGCGGTTGGCGGGCTGCAACAGGGACTGCGCTCATGTCGCTGCTGTACCGCTGTGTTGGCTGCTGAACAGTTCACCTGCCCTCGTTGTAAAACCGGCGGTCATGCCCGACGCATGCACAGTCTGCAATGGACGCTGGCGTTGCTGCTAACCTCTTTGTTGCTGTATATCCCGGCGAACCTGATGCCAATTATGGTCACTGAGGCGCTGGGCAGTAAAATTACTTCAACCATCATGGCCGGAGTAATTCTGTTATGGAGTGAGGGCTCTTATCCGGTCGCTCTGGTGATTTTTATTGCCAGTATCATGGTGCCTTCCCTCAAAATGCTGGCTATTGGCTGGTTGTGCTGGGACGCAAACGGCAACGGCAAAATGCATCAGGACAGTGATAAGATGCATAAAATTTATGAAGTCGTTGAATTTGTCGGGCGCTGGTCGATGATTGATGTTTTTGTTATTGCCGTCCTGTCTGCGCTGGTACGTATGGGAAGGTTAATGAGTATTTATCCTGCGATGGGTGCTTTACTGTTTGCCATCGTGGTCATTCTGACTATGTTTGCTGCGATGACATTTGACCCGCGTCTGAGCTGGGATCGTATACGAGAAAAAAGCCCTGAGGAGCCGAGCATTGAAGGAAAATAATCATGGCATGGCCACGGTTGATCAAATTAAACGCTGGTCACCTGTATGGATCATTCCCCTTGTTACGTTACTGATTGGCGCATGGATCCTGTTTTATCACTTCAGCCATCAGGGGCCTGAAGTCACCTTAATCACCACCAATGCTGAAGGAATCGAGGGCGGTAAAACAACCATCAAAAGCCGCAGTGTGGACGTCGGTGTGGTTGAAAGCGCGGTACTGACCGATGACCTGCATCATGTGGAAATTAAAGCCCGTTTGAATTCCGGAATGGAAAAATTGCTGAAGGGTGACAGCGCCTTCTGGGTGGTAAAGCCTGCTATTGGTCGGGAAGGGGTTACGGGTCTGGGTACTCTGCTTTCAGGCGCTTATATTGAGTTGCAACCCGGAAATAAAGGCGATCAGCCAGAGCATTATAAGCTGCTGGATGCGCCGCCGCTTGCTCCGCCGGATGCAAAGGGAATCCGTATTATCCTCGACAGCGCCAGAGCCGGACAACTCAATGCCGGTGATCCCGTGCTGTTTCGTGGTTATCGCGTTGGATCGGTTGAAACCAGTCATTTTGATCCGGATAAACGCCTGATGACTTACCAGCTGTTTATCGCTGCGCCATACGATCGTCTGGTGACCACCAATGTGCGTTTCTGGAAAGACAGCGGCATTGCTGTCGATATGTCAGCTTCGGGAATGCGGGTTGAAATGGGATCGCTTACCACGCTCTTTAGTGGTGGCGTCAGTTTTGATGTGCCGGAAGGGTGGGACCTCGGCCACGCAGCCGATAATCAGGCTGAATATAAGTTATTTGACGATCAACGTAGCATCCAGGATTCGTTATATACCGTCCACAAAGATTTCCTGATGTTCTTCAGCGATTCAATTCGTGGTTTGCAACCCGGTGCACCGGTAGAATTCCGCGGCATCCGTTTGGGTACGGTTGCTGAAGTCCCGTATCAGTCTAAAGAGGTGGCCCAGAACCTGAATAATGAATACCGCATTCCGGTTTTGATCCGTATTGAGCCCGATCGTTTCACCAGCATGCTCGGGAAAGACTTTGATATGGAGCAGCATCTGAAAGACGGTATCAAATCGGGTCTGCGCGCCTCACTGAAATCAGCAAACCTGTTGACCGGCTCGCTGTACATCGACCTGGACTTTTATGACAACGTCAAACCTTACAAAGGACCGGCTGCTTTTGCAGGTTACGAACTGATCCCAACCACCAGCGGTGGCCTGGCGCAGATTCAGCAGAAACTGATGGCCACCCTGGATAAGATCAACAATCTGCCGCTTAACCCAATGATTGGTGAGGCAACCGGTACGTTGAGAGAGAGTAAGGCAACGCTGCGTGAATTGCAGAAAACGTTGGACAATATCAATCAGATCACCAGTAGCCCGTCAATGAAACAACTGCCTGAAGACATGCAGAAAACCCTGCGTGAGCTGAACAGCAGTATGAAGGCTTTCCAGCCTGGCTCACCCGCTTACAGCAAAATGGTTGGCGACATGCAGCGGCTTGATCAGGTATTACGTGAATTGCAACCTGTGCTGAAAACGCTGAACAGTAAAAGTAATGCGCTGATATTTGAAGCGAAACCCGGACAAGATCCGCAGCCAAAGAGGGCGAAATAATGATGAGATGGCTTCCGGTCGCACTGGCTCTTAGCCTGACAGCCTGTTCCAGCACGCCAGAAACGACCTGGTATCAGCTGCCTGCAACAGGCAAAGGTAAGGTTATAGCTGCCAGCGGCAGTGATGTGCTTCGCCCGACCGTATTTGTTCAGCATGTTTCGGTTCCTGATTATCTTGCGGGTAACGGGTTGGTTTATCAGAGCAGTGATGTGAAATATGTCATTGCCAGCAACAATCTGTGGGCCAGTCCACTTGATCAGCAATTACAGCAAACACTGGTCGCTAATCTCAGTTATGCGTTACCAGGCTGGCTGGTCTCAGGTTCACCATCAGGTCAGCAGCAGGACATACTGAATGTCAACATCACCGGTTTTCATGGCCGCTATGATGGTCATGCCATCATCAGTGGCGACTGGTTACTGGAGCATCAGGGGCAGATTTTTAAACGTTCTTTTGCACTAAGCATACCGCAGACGGAAGATGGTTATGATGCTTTAGTCAGGGCCCTTGCCGGGGGATGGCAACAGGTTGCGCAGCAAATGGCAGATGCCATTCGCAAAGACGAAAAGCCTTTAATCAGCCATTAAAAACAACAGAAAGAGCTAGGCCCCTGGCTCTTTCTGTTTTACAACCAGAACTGCCCATCAAATACTCTCACCCACGTCAGTTTCTCATCTGCTACCGTTTTTGCGGATTCTGGCTCAATCAACAACGCTGCCCGCAATGCTACAGCGGTGAAAAATGTTATTTACTTAGCCAAAAAACAGGATTTTTCTCAGTCTGAGAATTTTTTTGTTTCTTAACCGGGAGTTATTACCTTTCTTAAAGTTATGGCGGGGCCGGTGCCTGAATTTTCCCATGAAAATGTGACATTGGCGTGAAATTTGCGCATTGATTTTTGCTCGTGATGGCGTTAGAAATTGAAAGGTGTCGGCAATTAATGCAGATACTGATTTCTTTCCACCAGATTCCACCTGACCTGAAGAGGGGATTACAGGCATGATGAAGAGACAGAAACGAGATCGACTCGAACGGGCACACTCCAGAGGCTACCAGGCCGGAATTACCGGGCGCTCCAAAGAAATGTGTCCCTATCAAATGATAGACGCGAGGTCTCACTGGTTGGGAGGTTGGCGACAAGCCATGGAGGACAGGACGGTTACCGCGTAACCGGAATGTTCATACGAAATGACCTGATTTGTACTGATGCTGACAGGCAGGTCATAAAGGAATAACCTCCGCTTATGCGGAGGTTAATATGTAATAAGCCGTTAAAATGCAGTCGTGTCTTTAAACAGACCTACTTTGAGATCGGTCGCGGTATAAATAACCTGACCATCTACCAGCACTTCACCGTCTGCCACACCCATCACCAGTTTGCGATTAATTACACGCTTGAAGTGAATACGGTAAGAGACTTTTTTAGCGGTTGGCAGCACCTGACCGGTAAACTTCACTTCACCAACCCCCAGTGCGCGTCCTTTACCTTCGGCACCCAACCAGCCCAGATAGAAACCGACCAGCTGCCACATAGCATCCAGACCCAGACAGCCCGGCATCACCGGGTCGCCTATAAAGTGGCATCCAAAGAACCACAGGTCGGGGTTGATATCCAGTTCTGCTTCCACAAAACCTTTGCCGTAATTACCACCGTCTTCGGTCATTTTAACCACACGGTCCATCATCAGCATGTTTCCGGCTGGCAATGGTGGGCCTTCAGCACCGAACAGTTCACCCCGTCCAGAGGCAATAAGATCTTCTTTTGTGTAGGATTCGCGTTTATCTACCATGTTCTCAGTAAGCCTTAATTAGTGAATCGCAAATTTTAACTTGCAGGTTTAAGCCGGACAAGCCTGGTTAATTCTGGTTAAACCAGTTCAGCCAGCGGAATGGCCAGCCGCCCTGGCGTCTGTCTTGTTGATTTAATTGAGCGATGCGTTCCTGAATCGATTTCAGCAGACAGGGGGCATCCTCTTTCTCCCACTCAACCCCAGTTAACAAAGGCAGCGCTTCATCAACACTACTTACCGCCCAGATATGGAATTTTTCCTCTCTGACCGCATCCACGACTTGCTGCTGTAACGAGAGATGACGGACATTAGCAAGGGGGATAATTACCCCCTGTTTACCGTTGAGGGTCCGCTGGTGACAAATGTGAAAAAAGCCTTCTATTTTTTCGTTAAGCCCGCCCACTGGTTGCACACGACCAAATTGATCGACAGACCCGGTAACGGCAATCTGCTGATTGATGGGCTGACAGGCAAGGGCGCTGATCAACGCGCACAAGCCGGCAAGTGAGGCACTGTCACCATCTAATTCGGAATAGGACTGTTCAAACACCAGTGATGCAGAAAAGGGTAATTGTTGCTCCAGCTCCAGCTCGGCGATTAGCCAGGCCTGCATGATCATCATCCCTTTTGCATGGATATTGCCACCCAACTCGGCTTTACGTTCCACATCGGTGAACTCGCCATCACCGGCATGTACGACACAACTGAGACGGGAAGGTTCTCCAAAGGCACGAGGATGACCGGGAAACTCAATCACCGAAAGTGCATTGATTTGACCAACCATTTCTCCTTCTGTTTCGATCAGGATCTGGTCATACAATATTTCATCACGCATCCGCTCGGCGAGAAAACCTTCCCGCCATTCACGAGTTTCCAGCGCACTCAGCATATGTTCGCTACAGAGAGCATTGTCGGGACTGTACATCAGTGCTTCCTGCAACTGGCGGGTTATCCACGCCGGAGACAGCGGCAAAGTCTCTTGGTCGCCGGTAAAGCGTGCGGCTTCCCGAATCAATACTGGCCAGAAGTCATCTGAAAGGGTGGTTATTTCTTCACCAGACGCCAGCATCCTTACCCACTTTATCCACTGGCTGAACGCTTCTTCATCAGTGATTTGAAGATTTTCCTCAAATTCAGCGTAGAGTGCCTGCATTGAGAGATCGGGCTCCATCTCCTGAAATTCGGCAAGCACATCACGTTCACCAGTCAACACCAGGCGGAATTGCATCGGCATCGACGGTATGACCACCGGCAGGGGGCGGCTTTCATCAGGGGAATACCAGTCAAACTGTTGAGTTGTCAGGATTTTCCTGAGCCTCAGCCACAATAACGGTTGAGCCAGCAAAGTTCGTAAGGACAGCAACAGAGTGCCGCCGTTGGCTTGATGAAGTAACCCTGGCTGTAAAGTCAGCGTCTGGTTATGCTGACGAACACAGCCGAAAAGCTGTTCAGCTTCGATCCAGTCGGCGTAGTGGATACCGCCCTGGCTGGCAAAATTGTCCTGTTCTGATTCCACAGGACGCCAGCTTACTGATACGCCATCAATCTGATAATGACCACCGTACAGTTCTGTGCCATCCTCAGCTGTAATATCAGCCATCACTTCCGTAAGCAGGGCGGTATATTCAGCGTTCTCCGCTGATTTGATCAGCATCAGTGGCAATCTTGCTGTCGTTTGCAGCAGCAAACTCAGCCCGTTAAAAAGACGGGGCTGAACCGAGGCAAAACAACTGGAATTGTCTTCAGGTATCTGCGAGAAAAAGGACTGAACATCATCAGTATCGGGCTGTAAGGCGCGCCATTCCAGTCGATTGTTGGTCAAAGTTATCGTATTTTCTCTGAATTGATTAAAACCACCATTATACTGGATTCCACTCTGTTAAGCATCGCAGAGATGCATTTACATTTATGGCAAGACACGGTCTGGTTTTCTGGGCGGCAGCGTTAAAAAAAGCTGTTATTCTAAGCAAATTAGTTAACCACATGAGATTGCGATGAAATATCAGCAACTGGAAAATCTTGAGAGCGGATGGAAGTGGAAATACCTGGTTAAAAAACACCGGGAGGGAGAAATGATTACCCGCTATCTGGAATTCAGTGCCGCACAGGTGGCGGTGGATGAACTTCTGGCCATGGAGAATCGTCCGGTCGATGTGTTGCAATGGATCGCTTGCCATATTAATCCGGCACTCGAGAACCGGATGAAACAAACCATTCGCGCCCGGCGTAAACGCCATTTTAATGCGGAGCATCAGCACACGCGAAAGAAGTCAATCGATCTGGAGTATCTGGTGTGGCAGCGCCTGGCTGGGCTGGCTCAACGTCGCAACAGCACCTTATCGGAAACCATAGTGCAGTTGATAGAAGATGCTGAATATAAAGAAAAATATGCCAGTCAGATGGACTCTCTTAAACAGGATTTGAAAGCCATTCTTGGCAAACCTGACCAGCCCGGCTGACAAAATCACTACTGATGCAAAAATTGCCTGGCAAACAAGCGACCAGAGAATTTATAACAGGAAACACAGGAAACAAGGCCGTGGTGAGAAATGGGTATAGATACTTCAGCTGAGAGTATGAGCAGTAAATTTTTCGGCAAGGTGTAACTGGGGAAAAAGTATATAACTGTTTCAGGTAAATCCGTAACAGATACAGGCACAGAGGATATGTTACTACTTAAGCAAATAACATTCTCTGTGCCTGTATTTTTTACCGCTCATTATCGGGCTATCCACAATATCTGAGCGGCACTATATCAAAGCGATCAACCCTGAGGCTGAGTTACCACGTCTTTGATACCTTTAACCTGGATTTCTACACGACGATCCGGTGCCAGGCAATCGATCAGGGCGTTACGGCCTTTCACGCTGTCACAGGTATTGCCGGTAACTGGGTTAGATTTACCCATGCCACGTGCAGAGATCTTGTTAGAAGGGATACCTTTAGAAACGAAATAGTCAACAACGGACTGAGCACGTTTTTCAGACAGCTTCTGGTTGTACTGCTCTGAACCGATACGGTCAGTGTAGCCCAGAACGACTACAGAACCATCTTTAGGATCCAGAGAGCTCAGCTGGGTGTACAGCTGATCCAGAGCCTGCTGGCCTTCTGGTTTCAGAGTCGCCTTGTTGAAGGTGAACAGAACGTCAGAACGCAGGGTGAAACGTTTGGTTTCAACAACAGGTGCTGGAGCCGGGGCTGGTGCTGGTGCCGGAGCAACAACATCATCCTGACCAAAGCGGTAAGATACGCCAAGGCTCAGCATACCGTTGTCAGGGCGAGTACCCACGGTGTTAGCATCACCGATGTTGTTAACCCACTGGTAATCCAGACGGGTTGCCCAGTTTTTGGTCAGAGCATATTCAACACCAACGGCTGCCAGTGGAGAAACACCGGTGTCGTGGTCGCTGATGCGAGTACCATTGTTATTCTGAGTAGAATCAGCACGCCATACCATGCCACCCAGACGGGTATACACGTCCAGATCGTCCATGATTGGGTAGCTCAGCTTAGCAGCCAGCTGAATACCTTGTGCCTTGAAAGCGCCGTTTACGTTGTTGCCTTTGTAAGGCATACGTCCCAGCCAGTCATAACCCAGTTCGAAGCCGAGATACTGGTTAGCCTGATAGCCACCGAATGCACCCGCGCCAAGCTGGCTTTCGTGAGTTGGACCGTCGTTGTTTACATAGCCATTACCATAGTAGCCAGTGTCGTGATACTGAGACCAGCCCAGTTTTGCACCAGTGTACCAGGTGTTATCTTTAGGGGCGGCCTGCGCTACGGTAGCGAAGCCAGCCAGTGCCACTGCAATTGCGATAGCTGTCTTTTTCATTTTTGCGCCTCGTTATCATCCAAATAGGCAATGAGCTTTCATTAGCTCTTTGATTAATCCTTCGCCGGGTTAAGACGCTCGATTATGTCTCATCCAAAAAAGGAAGATTATTGAGCACCCTGGCGACGTAAAGTCTACAACGTACTAGCAAACTTACAAGCATGATGTGACATACGTCTGTAAAAAAACAGAGAATCGTACACATTTTTACACATTTGCCAGAGAGGAATAACTGTAAAAGAAGCAGCAAAAAAACAGCTAACTCATTGTCACATCAAGTCATAACATAATCAGAGGCTTATCCCGGATGGATCGCGAATCTGGTCTAAGAATCTTCTTATTTTTACTTAATGATACAAACCAGACTGAATTTTAAGTCCATTCAGTGGTCCTTTGTGAGCAATTTTTCCTTGATCCGGACGCATGATCAGCCCAAGAGCCTGACCGCAGGTAGCTGCTTTCTGAAGTCTGGCCCGCTCATCTGCTGTGATTTCCTCTGGCAACCAGCCTAAAACCACACTGTAATTACCTGTCTGCAAGGCTTTGATCATGGCCTCAACGGTGGTAACAGGTAGCTGCATAACTTTGTTCAGTGGCAGACCAGATTGTGTGAGCCAGCTACGGCTCAGCTTTTGTCCGGGCGTCAGCCAAAGTTGCCACCGTGACTCAGTACCTAACTGCTGCAATAGTGGCACCAGAAGCAATTGGGCCATGCCCAACTCATTTTCACTGTAGACCAGTTCACTGATTAAACCCGTAGATTTACCTGATTGAGGGGTAGAACACGGGCGTGCTGCACGATAGCTGTTATTAGAATACTGATATTTCAGGAAATGTGTTTGCATAATGGCGTGGCTCGCATATCACTGTATGAATGTACAGTATAGGTATGATGAGCAAAGATCAATCTTATTTTTTCAAAACGCATCGCAAAATCGGAATGTAAGCGGATGGAACAGCAATTATTAATTGAACCTGTAACCGCTATTGCATACTTTTTCCCCGGAAAGTATCTGTACAGACACAAAGTAAGGAAAAAATATTATGGAAGACACTAAGAGTATGATTGCGATTACAAAAGACAAACTTGCACAGCTGGGAGACATTGCCTGCCGCAGCCAGTTTGGTGGTTTTAGTCTTTCTGTGGACCGTGTCGTTTTTGCCGTGGTTGCAGATGGGGAGCTGTATCTTCGTGCATGTGAGCAGGTCAGACCTTATATCACAGAGAGAAAGATGAAATCCCTGACGTTGAATAAAAGAGGAATTCCTGTCTCCCTGGAGTATTACCGGGTAGATGAGCCATTGTGGAAGGAACCACAGCAGCTATTAGCTTTATCAAAGCTTTGTTTACAAGGTGCAATGCAGCAACGGGCGTGGAACCAGCAGAACCGTCGGTTAAAAGATCTGCCCAATCTTACTATGCGTCTTGAGGTGCTGTTACGTCATGTTGGCATCAGCACAGTCAAAATGCTCAAAGAGCAGGGGTCCAGGCGGTGTTGGCTAAAATTGCATGCGCATAATCAAAATCTGGGGATCAACGTCCTCTTTGCCCTCGAGGGTGCCATCCTGGGGCGGCACCATCAGGCATTGCCCCAGGCGATTAAAGCTGAGCTTCGACACTGGTACTGTGAAACGCTGCGCCTGAAGCGCTACGCTGAAAAACTAAAATCTACCCGTTGATAATCTGCTTCTTTAACTGTGAAATTTCCGGAAGCAGTGCAACCAGTAAGCCTGTTTGTTGCAGAACCAGCGACTCTTTTGTTTCCGGCCTGGCTTCCATTGCCTTAATACGCAGCGACAGATTGCTCAGCAGTCGCTGCGCTTTTGCTTCATCCTGCGTTTCCATCTGTAATACATCATCAACATAGCAGACTGCATCATCCAATAGTTGCAGCATTAAAGAATCGGTGAGTTTTTCCCGGTGTGCGCCCAGTGCTGAAACATAACTCAGAAAAGAATGGTTCAGGCACAGGAATCGGAAGGCATTTTCACGAAGTGATGCACTGACATTTTTTTCAGCTGAAATATTTGAGACGACGGAAGCCAGTTCAGCATCGCTGTTGTGAGCATCACGTCGGGCAATCCGGTAATCCAGACGATTATCTTTACCCTGATGATATTGCACAAGAATCGCATCAAGATAGCGACAATGGGTATGCAAAGTCTGCCTGATAATCGAAGAGAGACGGCGAAAACGCCAGTCCGGCCAGATAAACGCTACGGCCAGCCACGCAATGCCACAGCCAATAAGCGTATCGATAATCCGGGGCAGTGCAACCTCAAAACCTTCACCCAGCAAATTAAAACAGCATAAAACCAGCAGCGTGATAAACAGGGTTGCGTTGGCATATCGTGACTGACGAAAGGCAAAAAACAGCACCCCACTAATAACAATCAGGATGAGTTGCCCCTCTACGGAAGGTATCAGCCACAGCAGGGGTAAACCGACGACAATACCGGCCAGAGTGCCGACAATACGCAAAGCCAGTCGACGTTTGGTCGCATTATAATTGGGCTGACAGACAAATAAGCTGGTCAGGAGGATCCAGTAGCCATGCTCCATTCCGGTCAGTTTAATAAAAGCATATCCACTACACAGCAGCAGCGACATGCGCACCGCATGGCGAAAAAGGGCTGAGTCAGGTGTAAGATGTCGGCTGATTCTCAACCTGATATCCTGCCAGCCGGTCAACCCCTCGCTTGAAAGTGCCTGATCGTGGTTATTGTAATCCTGAACTACATCCTGTTCTGATTCGACAGCCGCCAGCTGTGCGTCGATGGCTTTAAGGTTATGTAACAGAAATGTCATTGCCTGCACATCGCTGTTGGTCGGATGAGATGTGCTCAGACGCCGCAGCGCCGCATGCAGATGCATAAAACTGCGCTCAAAACGGACATCATGCTGATATCTTTCACGCATCAGGATGCAATTTGCCAATTGTTGACAGGCTTTACCCTGAAGTGAGAGGAGCCGTTGAAAGCGAAACAGAATATCGCTGTAACGATACTCACGGCGTAAAGCATGGTACTGAGCATGAGAAGAACTGGCGCGTTCGTGAATATCCTGAGCGACAAAATAGTAGTGCAGTGTACGCCGTGTTCCTCGTTGCCCCCGATCGCCGCGTAGGCGCGACTGAATGGAAATTTTTGTCTGATTAAGGACAGAGACTAACTGACTGTTAGTCATAGCAACATCAATCAAAGACTTATCATCATGTTCTTCGATATCAGGATCAAAAAGGCCTGCCTTTGCCTCCAGATAAACAGCTAAACCTTCAAAGCATCGGGCGATATTTTCCTGTAATGGACGAATGGGAAAAATCAGGTGTCCGGTCAGCGTCAGGAGATTATACCAGACGGCACCGCACAGCAGCAGTGACGGCTGAAGATACCACTGTGGAAACAGGCCGACGCCCAGCAGCGTATAGATGGCAATGAGCAAAGCGCCAAAAGCAATAGTGGCGTAGCGTTGTCCCAGCGCCCCAAGCAGGATGAAACTCCAGGTTGACAGCGCCAGTCCAATGGTGAACAGCCAGGGATACGGTGACAGCAGCTCAACAGAGAGGGATGCAGCACAAAAACAGATCAGTGTAATCAGTAAATTGCGCAGCCGACCACTCAGTCGGTCATCCAGGTCGGTCAGTGCAGCAGCAACCACACCTAATGTTAACGGAATGGTCCAGCTAATTTGTCCCAGCCACCACGGCAGGCCCACACTTCCTGATAAGGCAATGAGGATGCGCAGGTTATACAGCAGTGTGCTGTTACAGGCATAGCGTCTCAGGTGTGGCGTTAACATTAAGCGCATTGATGCCTCAGTTAAAACGACGGCGGGCGTTGGCCTCACGGGCGGCTCTGGCGACCTCAACGCTGACGACGCGACGACCCACAGGCCACAGGGCAATGACGGCAATTTTAAAGTTCGCGATGCCCGTCGGAATGCCGATCAGAGTGATGCACTGCGTTATACCCGCCATGATATGCATCAGGCACAACTACCAACCAAAAAAGATGAACCACAAAATATTTAACAAGGTTCCTCCGGAGTTCATCAGCACATTTCTTTTTTCGGGATTAAGCTCATCAACATGTACTGCTTCATTGCCGTAAGGCAAGAGGGACAGTTTGGTAATTTCCCAGCAGGAGCGGGTTAGTGGCAAAGTGAAGATGAAAATGATGCTGATTAGCGTCGCAATCAGCCAGCAAAAGGTGGTGAGAAAACCGCCCAGAATAAAATTCAAAATATTTAAAACTGCACGCATTGGTACTGTTCCTTATGTCTGCTACTTATAACGCGATTCAATTGCTTGATTGTACCGCGTTTTAAGGCTGGAGCGGTACAGTGCCAGCCGTTAAACTGTTGCCAACATACGATAACCACACCTGAGAAAGATTATGGAACTGAAAGCGACGTCGCTGGGTAAGCATCTGGCACAACATCCCTATAATCGGGTGAGGTTATTGTCAGCAGGTATCGAGGTCAGTGGTGAAAAACATGAGTATCTGATTCCTTTTAATCAACTTCTGGCTATCAGATGTAAACGTGGTCTGGTGTGGGGAGAGCTTGAATTTACGTTGCCTGATGAAAAAGTCGTGCGGCTGCATGGAACGGAATGGCAGGAAACTCAACGTTTTTTTCATTATCTGAATCAGTCGTGGCAGAGCTGGAGTACGGAGATGAGTAACATTTCAGCTCAGGTTCTCAATGACGCAGTGACCAGGATCAAACATCTTGAGCAACAGGATAAATGGTTAAAACGCAGCGATATCGCTGAATGGGATCAGGCCGTGTTGCAGGCCTTTGCTTCCCTTCCTCTGCCAGTAGCAAGGTTGCCGGAGTTCACTAACTGTCGTGATGCGTATCAGTTTCTTCAGCAATGGCTGGAAAACGGCGATGGACGTCGCAAAGAACGTAATACGCAGTGGTCGCAGAAAATGCTGCAACAGTATGCAGACTATTTTAATACCGTTGAAACATCCCCGCTCAATACGTCCCAGGCCAGGGCGGTAATCAACGGTGAAGAGGCCGTGCTGGTGTTGGCGGGGGCTGGAAGTGGAAAGACATCGGTGCTGGTCGCTCGTGTCGGCTGGTTATTGACGCGCAGGCAGGCAACACCGGACCAGATTCTGTTGCTGGCGTTTGGTCGTAAAGCAGCGGAAGAGATGAACGACCGCATCACTGCTCGTCTGGATACGGAAGGTATTCAGGCGCGAACCTTTCATTCACTTGCACTTCATATCATCCAGCAGGGCAGCACAAAGTCACCGAAGATTAGCAAACTGGAGACGGACAGTAAGTTGCGACAGCAACTGCTGATTGATATCTGGCGTCAGCAATGCAGTGAAAAAAAGGCGCATGCCAATGGCTGGCGGCAGTGGCTGGAAGGTGATCTTGACTGGCAGCCGGGCGAGGATTTCTGGAATGATGAGCGGTTGGCGAAACGACTGGTGAGTCGTCTGGAGCAATGGCTTGGGCTGATGCGAATGCACGGTGGTGCCCAGGCGGCAATGATTGAGTCAGCACCTGAAGACATGCGTGAGCAGTTTGCCAAACGGGTGAAGTTGATGGCACCGATTATGAAAGCCTGGAAACGTGAACTTAAAGAAGAGGGGGCTGTGGATTTTTCAGGGCTGATTCATCAGGCGATCAATATTCTCGATAAAGGCCGTTTTATTACCCCGTGGAAACATATTCTGGTGGATGAATTTCAGGATATTTCACCACAACGAGCTGCACTGCTGGCTGCGCTCAGAAGGCAGAATAAACAAACTTCACTGTTTGCCGTAGGAGATGACTGGCAGGCTATATACCGTTTTAGCGGTGCGGAAATGACGCTAACCACTGCTTTTCACCATCACTTTGGCGAGGGTGAAAGTTGTATTCTTGATACCACCTACCGCTTTAACGATCGCATTGGCGAGATTGCCAGTAATTTTATCCAGAGCAACCCGTATCAGTTAAAAAAACCGCTGAACAGCGTGAGTAAAGGAAATAAAAAGTCTGTCTTGCTGTTACCTGAGGCGCAGCTGGAAGCATTGCTGGATAAACTGAGCGGTTATGTCACGCCGGATGAACGGATATTAGTGCTCACCCGATACCATTATCTGCGTCCACATTTGCTGGAAAAAGCGGTCACCCGATGGCCAAAATTGAAAATTGACCATGCAACCATCCATGCCAGCAAAGGTCAGCAGGCAGATTACGTGTTACTGCTGGGGCTGAAGGCGGGAAGTGATGGGTTTCCGGCAGTTGCCCGCGAATCAGTAATGGAGAAAGCGTTGTTGCCTCAACCTGAAGATTTTATGGATGCTGAAGAGAGAAGACTGGCTTATGTCGCCATTACACGCGCCAGAAAACAAGTGTGGATGCTGTTTGATGCTGACGCGCCGTCAGTATTCGTTGAGGAGTTCAAACGACTCGGCGTTCCGGTACTACGTAAACCGTAAAGTTAAGCAGGATTATGACTTAAGACGTTCCTGTAAATAACGCTGATAATCCGGGATGACAATTGCGACCTCAGTGGAAAACAGCGGAGAGTGGATGATAAAATCGGCGGTTGAACGGTTAGTCGCAACCGGGATATTCCACACGGTGGCCAGACGTAAAAGTGCTTTTACATCGGGATCGTGCGGCACGGCATTCAACGGATCCCAGAAGAAGAACAATACGTCAATTTTTCCTTCCGATATCAACGCGCCCACCTGCTGATCGCCGCCCATTGGTCCGCTTAACATCGCGGTAACCGACAAACCGGTGGCCCGTTGAATCAGATTCCCCGTTGTACCGGTAGCATAAAGAGAGTGATGCTTTAAAACATCTTTGTGGGTATCGACCCAATCCATCAAAGATTTTTTACAATGGTCATGTGCGACCAGTGCAATATGTTTTTTTTGCTGAATCTGACGGGTGGTGTTCTCCATTACTGCATCCTTGTATTGGGTAAAAATATATAAAACTGAATACGCCTGGCGGGTAAGCACAAAGCATACAAAATCAGGTTGCGCGCAGCGCTCTTAACAGCATAGCCAGGCGCTGACGCGTCGCTGAATCCACCTGGTCGTACCACAATTGAAGTACCCGGCTGCCGGAAGTCACTGTACTGCCTGTATCCTGAGCAAAGTCCAGTGCACGATTACCCACTGATGAACTGCCCGCAGTGTGAGACCGTGCAAAGCGGGGGACAGAAGCCACATTGCCTTGCATATTATAAGCCACCATAGCCTGCTCAAAATTTTCATCTTTGGCGGTCATCAGATGATCCTGTTGGCTTTCTATCAGCTGATGATGTTCATCGTAGAGATGAAACTCGGGATGCGTATTAAAGGCCATCCCTTGCTGCACAGTAGTCAACGCGGGCAAAGTAATACTGATCGAGCGGACCTGCGCGTTAAAAGTAACAATCAGGGGATTTGAAATCCAGGGGATGAGCGTCTGCGAACTGTTTTTCAGGTTTTTTTCCATACGAAAAAGTACCTGATGCTGTCCACGCTCCAGCTCCAGTCCATCTGCACCTTTCAGCAATGAGCCAGAAATTTTGCGCCCGTCCAGCACCAGCAGATCAATATCGGGTGCCAGCTTCAGGGTTGTTGCCTGGGTGGCGACTGTAGCGAGCAGAGTGAAAAGTCCTGTTATCACCAGACGCAGCTTCATTATTTCTCCGGATGTGCAGATACGCGAAAAGGCCGAATGTATCAAAGTCTTTCAGTATGGCAGCATATTAACATTTTAACATATTTATTTGTGCTAATTTCCAGCGCATATCTGAGATAAGAGAAGGAATTATGGCTCTTTACAGGATGTTTAATCAAAATCCGGATTTATGGAGGAAGTGATTGTGAACGATGAAATACTGGCAGAGATTCTGACTGACACGCGCCATATTGCGCTGGTGGGGGCAAGTGAAAAACCTGGCCGTCCCAGCTATGGTGTAATGGCTTACCTGTTGGCACAGGGGTATAAAGTTTCACCGGTCAGCCCCAGACTGGCAGGGCAGACGCTTCTGGGACAAAGGGTTTATGCCCAACTTGCTGATATTCCTGAACCTGTCGATATGGTAGATGTTTTTCGTAATGCGGAGGCTACCCCAGGTATTGCACAGGAAGCCATTGCCATTAACGCGAAGTATCTCTGGTTGCAGCTGGGTGTGATTAATTCGCAGGCGGCGAAAATGGCTACGGATGCCGGGCTGAAGGTGGTCATGGATCGCTGCCCAAAACTTGAAATACCTCGTCTTGGGCTGCAAAAAAAGGGATAAATGCCGTGCTCAGTTCCTGAGATGAGGAGCCTTGAGCTGCTGGCGTATGGACACGGCCAGATCGTTTATTGAAGAGTGTTCGGAACTGTCGCCTGGCAACTCCCATGAAAGCTGGGCCTCAGCCAGGTAGGTATGTACAGTCTCACCTTGTTCATTTTCCATCACCACGTGATACCACGGCGCAGCGCGGAGCGATTCACTGCCCGTTGCCGTATCAATTTCCTGCTGGTCCAGCGAATACTCTGCATCAACATCGACCACTACGCCCGCAAAGCCGAGTAGTGTGTGACGTACTTGCTGGCCGGGTCCAAACTTGCTGGCAATCATAATCACCTCCTGAAAACTTGACTGATTTCAGAATGGGGACGGAGTGACGCCTTTTCAAGTCAGATTACGCGACAGGCAAATCCTTTCAGATATAATCCTTCCGGATAGCTGGCTGTGACCGGATGATCCGCAGCCTGACGGAACTGCTCGATAAACTGAACTTCCCGCTGCGCATCCAGTGCGGCATCGGCGATAATTTTTTGAAACAGCTCCGTTGGCATCAGCCCGGAACACGAGAAAGTCAGCAGAATGCCACCTGGGTTAAGCAACTGCATCGCCAGCATATTGATGTCTTTATACCCACGGCAGGCACCGGCCAGCTGATTTTTGTTTTCGACGAATTTAGGTGGGTCCATGACGATCAGATCAAATTTCTCTGCGCTGTCCCGGTAGCGTCGGAGTAATTTGAATACGTCGTCGCGCAGAAACTGAGCTCTGGAGAGATCCAGCTTGTTGAGCTCGATATTTTTTCTCGCCACATCCAGCGCAGCCTGCGACGTGTCCACACTGATAACCTCTGCGCAGTTGCCCATCAGGGCAGAGACAGCAAAGCCGCCGGTGTAAGAAAAGCAGTTCAGAACGCGGGCGTCTGCGGCATAGCGACGGGTGGCGAGGCGACTGTCACGTTGATCGAGATAGTAGCCGGTTTTGTGCCCGGTGCGGATATCTACCAGCAATTTCATGCCGTGTTCGGTAATCGGCAGCAGCTCTGGCGGCGTTTCGCCTGTTACCACGCCCTGCGTCAGCTCCAGACCTTCTTTCTTCCTTACTGCGACATCAGAACGATCGTAAACAGCACATTCCGGATAGCACTGTTGCAGGGCGGTAATCAGTGCTGCGCGCTGGTATTCAGCGCCTGCTGAGAGCAGTTGCAGCACCAGGAAATTACCAAAACGATCAATGGTTATCCCAGGTAAGCCGTCAGATTCACCGGCGATCAAACGGTAACTGTCCAGCTCGTCACGTACCGCCAGCCAGTCGCGCAACCGTTGGGCAGTTTGCAGGCGTTTAATAAAGAAGGTGATATCAATCGACTCATCCTGCTGCCAGCTCCAGATACGGGCACGAATTTGCGAGTCCGGGGACCAGGAGGCTCGGGCCAGCCAGTTACCCTGGCTGTCACAGACATCTACCGTTTCCCCGCGCTGGGCTTTGCCCTCAAGGCGGGAGACGGCTCCTGAAAAAACCCAGGGATGGCGGCGAAGCAGAGACTTCTCACGCCCTTTGGCAAGAATCAAACGAACAGTCATATTTGCTATGCTTACAGTCAGAAAATCAGGCGTCATTGTCCGGTGTCGAAGGGCAAAATGCAATCCAGGTGTAAAGGAGGGAGGCAGAATGGCTACGGTGGGTATGCGGGCGTGGGTTTATGGTGTGGTTCAGGGGGTAGGATTTCGTTACCATACCCAGTCTGAAGCCAGACATCTGGGGCTGACCGGCTATGCGCGAAATCTTTCCGATGGCAGCGTTGAGGTGCTGATTATCGGTGAGGCACAGAAGGTGGATGCGTTAATTTCGTGGTTAAAAGCCGGGGGACCACGCAGTGCTAAGGTGGAAAGGGTGCTGGTTGAGCCTTATCGGCCTGCGGAACCGCCAACAGGATTTACTATCAGCTGATTTGTTCCGGACATCACCCTTTGTCTGTGCAAAGACACGGCTACAGGCATTTCACCGGTTTTGGCAAACCGGCGATTTTAGTGGCCTGTTTGGCCGGTCCCTTAGGAAACAGGCGAAACAGATAGCGACTGTTTCCTTTTTCCTCGCCGTATTTTTTCGCCATAGCTTTGACCAGCATACGCACGGCAGGAGAGGTGTTAAATTCCAGATAAAACTCCCGAACAAAACAGACAACTTCCCAGTGCGCTTCGCTGAGAGTAATTCCTTCTTCTTCTGCCAGTAAAGGCGCGATGGCCTCACTCCAGTCAGTAACAGATTTCAGGTAGCCCTGAGCGTCACGTTCAATATTTTTACCCTCGAAATACACGGCGTTGCCTCTCAAATAATTATGCGGCAGGAAGTTTAACAAAAATTATCTTCGACGGGCACGGTGACATTTTTTGGGCACAAAAAAGCCCCGCATCGCGAGGCTTCCGAAACGACTTTATCAGTTATTACGCGACATCCCCAGGATGCTGAGCAGACTGACAAAAATGTTATAAACAGAGACATACAGACTCACCGTAGCACGAATGTAATTCGTTTCACCGCCGTGGATGATGTTGCTGGTCTCCCACAGAATTGCTGCTGAAGAGAAAAGAACAAACATCACGCTGATCGCCAGATGCAGTGCAGGGATATGCAGGAACATATTGGCTATCACCGCGACCAGCAGGACCACAAAACCCGCCATCATCATCCCGCCAAGGAAAGACATATCCTTACGGGTGGTCAGTACATAGGCTGAACAGCAGAAAAACACCAGCGCCGTTCCGCCAAGAGCCAGCCCAATTACGTCGCCCATTCCGGCAGAAAGCAGGCTGTTCAACATCGGACCGAGACAATAACCAAGAAAACCCGTGAAGGCGAAGGCAGCCAGGATGCCTGCCGGACTGTCAGCCAGTCGGTAAGTCAGAAACATCAGTCCATAAAATCCAACCAACATCAAAATAAAGCCGGGGGCGGGCAGGGCGAACACGGTACTCAGCGTGGCGGTCAATGCGGAGAAGGCCAGCGTCAGACCTAACAAAAAGTAGGTATTACGCAGAACTTTATGCGTGGAGATTAAGGCGCTTTGCCTGGTACTGGTTACGATGCGATCCATAAAAATGCCTCTCTGGGTCATCAAATTAGCATCGAGGATAAGGAGCAACGTGCCGCCGGGGAAGCCGTTTTACCCATCTTTACGCGATAACCTGCTGTTTATGCGCGCTGAATGTTCATAATAACGACAAAAAAACGTAGGCAGACGGTTTTTCAGGCAACTGAATCAAAACACACTTTACATTGCTGAGGAGGATGTTTATAGTGCGCCTCATTGCGGAGGGGTGGCCGAGTGGCTGAAGGCACCGGTCTTGAAAACCGGCGACGGGAAACCGTTCGAGAGTTCGAATCTCTCCTCCTCCGCCAGCAAATTCGACGGGTCAGCGTAAGCTGGCCCTTTTTATTTCTCCCATTCGCAAAGCCCGGTGCTGCTCATCGGTGGTCATTCCTTTTTCTCCGCACGGATCCCTTTCACTCTGCTGATGCGCCCGATTTGTAAAGGCGAGAGTCTGCTATATTCTCTGTACAAAATATTAATAATCTGTCCCACACGGTCTCGCTTACCTGTCATTTCCGGTTCTGGCAGTACTCGAAATCATAACGTACTTCGTGTACGCTCCCAGCTGTCCTTGTCCAGCCTGGTTGCACGAATCGCGCCTGATGGTACAGGTCTTAAAAGCCAGCGCCGGAGCCTGTTTCTCTGGCGGAGTGTTGCAGGCATTCTGCGCGCTGTAGTGAATTTATGACCACGGTTGCTTTTGAAGCTGGCCGGGTGATTTACCCCCTGAATCAATGGATAAAACACATGATTAGAAAGTTCAGTCTTTGCGCATTAGCGGTCTGTTCAGCAGTGAGCGGAACTTCAGCGTTTGCGGCCGACGATAATTTGCAGCTTGAACAAGTATTGATGATGAGTCGCCACAACCTCCGCGCACCTCTGGCCGACAACGGCAGCGTGCTGGCGCAATCGACGAAAAAAGCCTGGCCGCAATGGGACGTACCGGGTGGACAGCTGACCACCAGGGGCGGCGTGCTGGAAGTCTACATGGGGCGCTACACACGAGAGTGGCTGGTAAAGCAGGGGCTTCTGAAAGAGGGGCAGTGCCCTGCGGGTGATGAGGTTTATGCCTACGCCAACAGTCTGCAACGCACCGTCGCCACCGCGCAGTTCTTTATTACCGGTGCATTTCCGGGCTGTGACATCCCGGTTTCCCACCAGGACGAAATGGGAACCATGGACCCGGTCTTCAACCCGGTCATCACTGACGGCAGTGATGCCTTTAATAAACAGGCGCTGGCAGCGATGAACAGCACTGCGGATAAGCTGGCGTTAAAGCCTGCTTACCAGCGTCTGGAAAAAATTATTGATTATAAAAATGCTGAAATTTGTAACGGCAAGAAGCAGTGCGATCTTTCCGGTGATAATCAGAACAAGTTCTCTGCCGAGAAAGGCAAGGAGCCAGGGGTCAGCGGCCCGCTGAAAATTGGAAATTCTCTGGTGGATGCTTTCACCCTGCAATATTACGAAGGTATGCCACTTGAGCAGGTCGCCTGGGGGCAGATTAAAACACCAGAGCAGTGGAAAGAGTTGTCAGCGATTAAAAATGCCTATCAGGATACGCTGTTTACCTCACCAGAAGTGGCTCGTAATGTCGCTGCCCCGCTGGTGGATTATATTCGTAGCATGTTAGCCGACGAAGATAAGACCACAGCGCCTAAAGTTACGCTGATGGTAGGGCATGACTCTAATATCGCATCATTGTTGACCGCGCTGGACTTTAAGCCTTACACCCTGCCTGAGCAGAACGAGCGGACGCCAATAGGTGGGATGATCCAGTTCCAGCGCTGGCACGACAGAAAAAATAATCAGGAACTGGTTAAAGTTGAATATGTTTATCAGAGCAGCGATCAGCTACGCAACGTGACGCCATTGACTCTGGACACCCCACCAAAACGGGTCACGTTGGAGATGAACGGCTGTAAAACCGATGCGAATGGTTTCTGTCCATGGGACCAGTTCACTCAGGTGTTAAATAAAGCTCTCGGGGTGACGCCTGCCGCAGCCGCCCAGCCTGCGGCTGCAGCACCGGACGCAGACAAGCAAACTGCCGGTGTGGATGCGGAAAAGGCGGCGGCCGATAAGGCAGCCGCAGACAAAGCGGCACAGGCGAAATCTTCGGCAGATAAAGCGGCCGCAGATAAAGCCGCAGCTGAACAGGCGGCAAAAGAGAAGGATGTGGCAGATAAGGCGGCGGCGGACAAAGCGGCAAAAGATAAAGCTGGCAAAGCTAAATCCGGTGCTGATGACAAACCTGTCAAAGCTGACTCCGCTGCGCAACAGCCTGCGGCTGAAAAAGCGTCCTGATGACATCCTGAACAGAAAAAAAGCAGGCAAGGCCTGCTTTTTTTTACTGCTCAGTTAAACCACTACGGGTGAAGATGCTTATCCCTGTAAGGATGTCTGACAGGGCCGGTAAACCCTGAACAAATGCGGCATAAGCGTCACCCTCTGTAATGCGGCCATCAATCCTGCTTTACAGCGGGTGACTATGTCATCTGCGGCAATCAGTCGCTGCTGACCACCACCAGTTTCTGGTTCACAAATTCCTTAATACCCAGATCGGAGAGTTCACGGCCATAGCCGGAACGCTTGATGCCGCCGAAAGGCAGTTCTGCTGACGTATCTGTCGCAGAGTTGATAAACACCATGCCCGTTTCTATCCGTGAAGCCAGTTTCTTCCCGCGACCAGTATCGCCGGTAAAAACGGAACCTCCCAGGCCATAATGAGAATCGTTGGCCAGCTTCACCACCTCATCATCATTTTTAACGATGTAGACCTGTGCCACCGGGCCAAAGAACTCTTCAAAATAGGCCGGATTATCACGGGTGATAGCCGAGAGAATGGTGGGTTGATAGAAACAGCCCTCACCGTCTACTGCGCTACCACCCAGATGCAATTTCGCCCCTCTGGCGACGGCATCATCAACCTGTTTGATCAGGGTATCGCGGGCGGCAGAAGAAGAAAGAGGGCCCAGCGTGGTGGCTTCATCCAGTGGATCACCAATTTTTACCTCGCGAAAGGCCTGAATGAATTTTTCCATAAAGGCGTCGGCCACCTTTTCATGGACTATGAAACGTTTTGCTGCCGTACAAACCTGGCCGCAGTTACTCAGTCTCGCCCCTGCGCCAGCTTTAACCGCCTTATCCAGATCGCAGTCGTCCAGCACCACAAACACATCATTGCCGCCCAGTTCCAGCGTGGTTTTTTTCAGGTATTTACCTGCCTGCTGCGCCACCGCGCTGCCAGCACGTTCAGAACCGGTCAGTGCGGCACCTTTCACTCTGTCGTCAGCAATCAGCGCGGCAACCTGATCATTACTGATAAAAAGATTGGTCCAGGCTCCCGCTGGTGCGCCTGCTTCGCTGACCAGTTCGGCAAACAGTGTGGCGCAGTGGGGCACGTTGGCCGCATGTTTGGCCAGCACCGGATTACCCACAGCCAGAGCAGGGGCCAGCACACGCATCAACTGATAGTAAGGAAAATTCCACGGTTCCACGGCAACCAGAACGCCGACAGGATGATTTTCTACCCATGCTTCGCCCAGTTCACTGGGATAGCGAGTGGGTGCCAGGAAGCGCTCTGCATTTTCAGCATAATAGCGGGCAATCTGTGCACATATTTTCACTTCGCCACGGCTCTGGTTAATGAGCTTCCCCATCTCCACACTGGCGACTTTTGCCAGCTCATCAACCCGCTGATCGATAAGATCTGCCAGATTTTTCAGGATCTGTAACCGTGGCTGGATTGGGCCTTTTGCCCAGTCAGAATGATAGAGATCGTCCGCCACACTCAGAGCCTGTTCAACCTGCTGTTCACTGTGTGAAGGCCAGGATTTAAGCAGTTTATTGTTACTGGGATTGATTGTCTGATAAGACACAGGACTCTCCTTCTGGCGTCATCTGCCCGATAGTCAGGCAGTTTAATGTCGGTTAAGCGTAGTTAACACAGGGGCTGTTTTCCAACCGTTGAGCCGATCGGTCACTATTTTCCCGGCGTAACACCATAAAAAAGGGCGGAAAATTCCGCCCACCGATCCTGTCAGCGATCAGACATTCTTTCGCTCAACGGTTTTATTATCCCAGGTCAGGATGTCTTTATCGGTCTTATCAAAAGCACGCAGCAGCACTTCATCACTGCCCTGTTGCTGCCAGATCCCTTCAGCCAGTCTTTCGTCATAATTGGCGACTTCAAAAATGGCTTCCGCAATCTCGACAGAAGTGGCGCGCAGGCTGGCCCACTCTCCCACACGATGCGCTTTGGATTGTTGTGTAGTCATAATGCTCTCCTGAAGTGAGATTATCCGTTCAGTCTGACCGCCAGTCCGGCGACGTATTCCCCCTGATAGCGGGCAATGTTCAGCTCTTCTTCACTGGGCTGGCGTGAACCGTCCCCACCCGCGATAGTGGTGGCGCCGTAGGGCGTTCCGCCACGGACCTGGGAGATATCAAACAACTCTTTGGTGCCATACCCGATGGGCACAATAACCATGCCGTGATGCGCAAGGGTGGTCCAGGTGGACGTGATGGTCTGTTCCTGGCCTCCGCCCGTACCTGTGGAGGAAAAAACGCTGGCCAGCTTGCCGTAGAGCGCGCCTGATGCCCATAAACCTCCGGTACGGTCAAGAAAAGTGCGCATCTGGCCGGCCATATTACCGAAGCGGGTTGGCGTGCCGAGCAGGATTGCGTCGTACTCTTTCAGCTCTTCCGGCGTCGCTTCAGCTGCCTGCTGGTCAGTTTTTCCTCCCGCCTCTGCAAAACGGGCTGCATCCATGGTTTCAGGCACGCGCCTGATGGTTACGCTGGCACCGCTGACCCGACGAGCCCCTTCCGCAACCGCCTCAGCCATCGTTTCGATATGTCCATACATTGAATAATAAAGCACTAAAATTTTAGCCATTTTTCACTCCCTGATTGGGTGTTTACCTGTTAATGCGAGATGAATGGCTGCGGACAGAGGTTCACAGCCGGGGTTTTCAGTATAGTTGAGACCACCGCTGACTGCTGAACAGCAATCTGTTGTGGGGCTGCGGCATCTTTCTGCCAGGCTGAATACCGCAGCGGTTAATGATTCAGCCTTCGGCATTTCAGTGAGTTACAGGTTGGCCTTAAGCTGAGGCAGGCAGAAAATTTTTCCGTCTGGCTTCAGTAATCTATGCTTAGTAGCGTGACAGGCGTGCGGAAGGGCGCGTTCAGTATTCGGGCAGCTTTCGGCGCTTTCACATCCATGCAATATGATGGCTTAACTATCCGGAGGTATGAAATGGCAGAACATCGTGGTGGATCTGGCAATTTCGCTGAAGATCGTAACAGAGCATCAGAAGCAGGTCGCAAAGGCGGCAAAGTTAGCGGCGGTAATTTCAGAAATGATCCGCAACGCGCTTCGCTGGCTGGCGCGAAAGGGGGACGTAACAGTCGTGGCAACAAGGAAAAAACCTGACGCATTTGTCACTCCCTGCGTACCGCCGGGGCTCTCCCGGCGGTGATATCCCGGTTGACCCGGAGCCTGTCCCCCTGCACACTGGCGGCTAAATTTTTTCTGAGCCTGCTATGTCTGACTTCTTATCCCGATACAAACTCTCATTTACCCCGCAGGAACTGGTGCTGGTCCTGATCACCATCGTCTGGGGGGGGACATTTCTGACCGTTCATCATGCAATGACCGTCAGTGGCCCCTTTTTCTTTGTTGGTGCCCGATTTGCCACGGCGGCGGCCATACTGGCAGCCATTTCATGGCGATCCCTGCGCGGCCTGAACAGAGCAGAAATTAAAGCAGGCGTATTTATTGGCCTTGCTATCGGCTGTGGCTATGGGTTGCAGACTTACGGTATGCAGACCATTAACAGCAGCAAATCAGCGTTTATTACCGCAATGTATGTGCCGCTTGTTCCCCTTTTACAGTGGCTGTTTCTTGGACGTCTGCCCGGTCTGATGGCATGGATTGGTGTGGTGCTGGCCTTTGCCGGACTGATGATGCTGGCAGGTCCCGACGGAGATACGCTGGCTTTCAACGAAGGTGAAATGGCGACGCTGTTGAGCACACTGGCCATCGCGGCAGAGATCATTCTGATTAGCGCCAGTGCCGGAAAGGTTGATGTGAAAAGGGTGACGGTGGTTCAGCTCGCTGTGGCGTCGTTATTGTCATTTGGCATGATGGTGCCAAACGGTGAGTCCGTTCCGCCATTCTCGCCTTATCTGCTGTTCAGCGTCATCGGTCTGGCCGTCGCCAGCGCGGTGATTCAGGTGACAATGAACTGGGCGCAGCGCAGCGTGTCACCGACACGGGCCACGGTAATCTATGCCGGGGAGCCGGTATGGGCCGGAATTGCCGGTCGGATAGCGGGCGAACGTATGCCAGCCCTGGCGCTGGTCGGTGCAGGGCTGATTGTGGCGGGTGTGCTGGTCAGCGAGCTGAAGTTGAAAAGAAAAAAGGCGAAGGCAAACCCTTCGCCCGACGCAGAAATAAACTAACCGTCCTGACGGACAATGCTGCTGTCGCCCCGCGCTGTTGGCTGTCGGCGGCTGAGAATGGCATTGAGTATAATGGCACCAAAGGTCGCGGTACCAATGCCACCCAGCGTAAAGCTGCCAATCTGTAGGGCAAAGTCACCGGCACCCAGCACGAGGGTGACCGCGACCATGATCAGATTGCTGTTCTGCCCTAAATCGACCTTGTTCTGAACCCAGATACGTGCGCCGGCAACGGCGATTAGGCCGAAGACCACAATGGACGCCCCGCCAATCACCGGCCCCGGAATAGTATGGATCAGTGCGCCAAATTTCGGTGAAAAGCCCAACAGAATAGCAATAGCCGCTGCGGCAACAAATACCAGCGTTGAGTAGACGCGCGTTACCGCCATCACGCCAATATTTTCAGCATAGGTGGTGACACCGCTGCCCCCCAGGCTGCCGGAGAGCATGGTTGCCAGACCATCTCCGACAAAGGCTCGCCCGATATAAGGGTCGAGATTTTTGCCCGACATTCCCGCCACCGCCTTGATATGTCCCAGATTTTCTGCCACCAGAATCACCGCTACAGGGGCAATCAAAAACATGGCGTGGCTGTCAAAAACCGGATGGGTGATGCCTGGGAAGCCGAACCAGGGGGCGCTGGCAAGCAGGCTGAAATCAACGGGCTTACCCAGACCAAAACCATTAGTGAACAGGGCATATATTGCCCAGGCGGCAATCAGGCCAACCAGGATCAACAGACGTTGCACCATCCCCCGGGTAAACACCGCCACCAGCCCGATACAGACCACGGTCATGACCGCCATCCAGCTGTCAAACATCGAGCCTGACACACTGTGTACCGCAATGGGTGCCAGATTCAGACCAATTGCCATCACCACGGCGCCGGTTACCACGGGGGGCATCAGCTTTTCGATCCAGCGCGTCCCGGCCTTCATCACCACAAAACCAATCAGCGTATACAGCACGCCACAGGCAATAATGCCGCCCAGTGCGACACCGAGATGCGGATTCAGTCCCTGACCGTTAAAGCCGGTTACCGCAATAACCACGCCGACAAAGGCTGCGCTGGAGCCCAGATAGCTGGGAACCCGCCCCCGGTTACCAGGAAAAACAGCAGGGTCCCGACGCCGGACATCAGAATCGACAGGTTAGGGTCAAGCCCCATCAGAAGCGGCATCAGTACGGTCGCGCCAAACATGGCGACGGCATGTTGTAATCCCATAATCAGCGTCTGTCCTGGCGATAACATTTCGTCAGGCGCAACCACGCCCTGAGCCGTCGCAGACTGTTTACGCCACTTTGGAAACCAGGAATTTGCCATTGTCTTCTCCAGAAAGGTGATTAAAGCAGCGACCATTAGCGGTCTTATCTGGCTTCCTGCCGCATTAAATGATGATAACCGCGATCAAACCACATCAGCCCGTGGCCGGTATCATTACTGATTAGCGCCTGCACTTCGCAGAGCAGAATGTCATGACTGCCGACGCTCATGACCTGGGTCACCTTACAGTCGAAAGAGGCCACCGCACCGGAAAGCACCGGTGAGCCGGTTGACAGCGTTGACCACCCGGCAGCGATAAACCGTTCAGCCATCGGTGTTTTGCCGCCAAAAAGCGTTGAGAGTGACTCATGTCCTGCGGCCAGCGTATTGACACACAGCTGCCGATTGGCGTTGAACACCGGCCAGACGGATGCGGAACGGTTGAGGCAGACCAACAGCGTCGGAGGCGTATCGGTAACACTGCACACCGCTGAGGCGGTAAAACCAGCCCGGCCAGCCGGTCCGTCGGTGGTAATAATGTTGACGGCCGCGCCCAGCTGCGCCATCGCATTGCGAAAATCTTGTTTTTCCACGCTGTTGACAGCAGCGGGTTTCAGAGCTTGCAGCGACATGATTTTCCCCTTATTCAATCTTACAGGCGTCGGTAAATGCCAGTCTCGGCAAACGGTCATAAACTTTCGTGGCATCGCCATAGCCGATATTGATCAGCAAATTACTTTTCCATCCGCTGTCGGCAAAAAAAGCGGCATCCACGGCCGCACGATCGAAGCCTGACATCGGGCCGGTATCCAGTCCCAGCGCCCGACAGGCGGCGATCAGCATGGCCGCCTGCATGGAGCTGTTGCGAAATGCGGTTTCTTCAGCCAGTGCGGCGCTGCTGGTAAACCAGGATTTCGCATCGGCATGGGGGAACAGCTCAGGCAGGCGGTCATAAAATACCGGGTCCCAGGCAACGATAACGGTAACGGGGGCGGTCATCGTTTTCGCCAGATTTCCACTGGAAAGGGTGGGCTTCAGTTTCTCTTTGCCCGCCGCGCTGCGAACAAAACAGAAGCGTGCCGGGCTACAGTTGGCGGAGGTCGGTGCCATTTTCACTAAATCATACAGCGTTTTGATCTGTTCATCGGTAACCGGGCGGTCATGCCAGCCGTTATGCGTGCGGGCGGCGGTGAACAGGGTTTCTAAGGCGTGGGTGTTCAGGGCTTCAGCCATGATAACTCCGTTTATTCAACGTAAATGGGTGGCTCAGGATTTTCCAGCCAGTCAAGTAACAGTCGGTTGAAAGTGCTGCTGTCGGTGACGCTCATGGCATGGCCGCCCCAGGCCATTTTCAGCAATGTGGCGTTGGGCAGCGCCGCCGAAAGGGTTTCAGAGCAGGTCCAGGGGACCAGCAGGTCATCCTGCGAACAGATAACCAGCACCGGTTGGGTAACAGCATCGGCCTTTGCGGTGAAATCACAGGCCATCAGGGCATTAAGACGGCGCAGCAGATTCTCCATACCCTGAAAGTGCGCCACATGCAGTGCATCTTCTGCCTCGATCCGCGCCTGGTTTTCCGCCAGCCAGTCTGCCGGATAGAGAAACAGTGGCTGCGCCTGTACAAAGGCTTCGACCCCGACGTTCAGCAGCAACTGTTGACGCACGGAGAAGCAGCGGCGGGTGTGTGGATTAAGACGTAACCAGCCGTTAATAATGACCAGTCTGGTCACCTGTTGCGGGTAGTCCAGTGCCATCTGCATCGCGACCATCCCGCCCAGCGCATGGCCAATGACCTCATACTGTTCAATGCCGTATTGCGCAAGCGCGGTGGCCAGTTCAGCAGCCATATCGCTCATGCTGTACCCTTCCGGTAACGTGTCCGGGCTGCGACCCGTTCCTCGCTGGTCGTAAACCACCACGCGATATCTGCTGCGCAATTCATTGAGCTGCGGCAGCCAGAAGGTGGCAGAACCACCCAGCCCGGCAGACAAAACCAGGGTTCTGGCTGTGGGTGTCGGTAACGCTGACACTTCAATATGCATAGCGTTCTCCGTTACCGGCCAATATGAGCAACGCTGGCGATTTCAATCAGCGCGTCCGGCTTCACCAGGCCGCACTGGATACAAAATCGTGCAGGTTTATCGCCGGGAAAATAGTCAGCGTAAACCGCATTAACAGCGGCGTAGTTGCTCCAGTCGGTAATAAAAATCGAATTAAAGGTCACATCCTCCATCGTGCCGCCGGCGGTTTCGATGACGCTTTTGATCGTTTCCAGAACATGACGGGTTTGCGCAGCAGCGTCACCCACATGCACCACGTTGTTATCCTTATCGAAGGGCAGGGTGCCGGAGACATAAACCACACCGTCAGCCAGCGTGCCGGGCACAAAAGGTGCAATCGGAACGCCGGTTCCGGGTGGGGTAATAATCGTTTTAGGCATGGGTTATCTCCACGGTTCAGGCCGTCTGATGCTGCGGTGTGGTTTTGCTTTCCACTACAGAGCAGAAAGTACTGACATCCGACACCCAGCCAAAAAAGGTTTCAATGTTGAAAATCGCGGCCTGTTGCGCAAAAAGAGGACCGGCCTGGTAAGTGGCGTCTTCCAGCACAATGCCGAAATATTCAAGAAAGAAGCCATCGCGCAGGGTTGATTCCACGCAGACATTCGTCGCAATACCGGTGAAGATCAGATGACGAATACCCCGGCTGCGCAACATGCTGTCGAGTGAGGTGTTGAAGAAGCCGCTGTAGCGGGGCTTTGGCAGCACAATATCCCCTGGCTCAGGTTTCAGCTGATCGACAAGATCATAATCCCAGCCGCCTTTTGCCAGTAACTGTCCTGACAGCTCCGGCCTGGCGCGCATCGTTTTCAACGCATTAGATTTGTGCCAGTTAGGAGAGCCAGGACCTCCCGCTTCTACGTATTGTTCATCCCAGCCGTTCTGAAACCAGATTATCTGGATGCCCGCTTTACGCGCCGCCGTAACGGCAATATTAATCTTGTCGATGACCGGGCGGGTGGCTGACACATCGAATCCGGCCAGATCGAGATAGCCGCCGATGCTGGCATAGGCATTCTGCATATCCACCACAATCAACGCGGTCTGTTCCGGGGGAAAAGCGATGGCTTCCGGACGTGCTGGCAGTTGCAGCGTATTTTTAGTGGATGCAGTGGTACAGACCACGGTGTCTTTACTGTTCATCAGGCCACCTCCTTTGCGGCTTCCATGATATTGCTCCGGCATTTCATCAAGGGTTGAATACGTTCGCCAAAATTCTCAATCCCTTGCAGGAAGTCATCGAAAGTCAGCAGTACGCCGTGCGTACCTTCAACGGTGGCCACTTCATCCAGCATCCGGGCGACACTGGCATAAGAACCCACCAGCGTACCCATGTTGATATTCACCGCAGAGGTGGGATCCGCCATCTGCCGGACATTGGTATCGCTGCCGGAACGCGTATCCTGTTGGCTTTGCGTGGTCAGCCAGGCCAGTGCTTCCTCGTCAGCTCCCGCTTTGTAATGTTCCCACTTCGCACGGGCGGCTTCGTCGGTTTCATCGGCGATAATCATAAACAGCACGTAAGAACCGACGTCACGCCCGGCCTGTTCGGCGGCATTTTTCATCCGTGAGGCGGTGGGTGCAAAGGCGGTCGGGGTGTTAACACCCTTGCCAAAACAGAAGTTGTAATCAGCATGTTTTGCCGAGAAGGCCATACCGGCATCGCTCTGTCCGGCACAAATAACTTTCATTGGTTTTTGCGGTTGTGGGCTGAGGCGACAGTCGTTCATGGTGAAGAACTCGCCTTTGAGATCGGATTTGCCCGTGCCCCACAGATCGCGCAGCACGGTAACGTATTCGGTCAGGTAATCGTAACGGCGGGAGAAGTACTCATCACCGGGCCACATTCCCATCTGGTCATACTCCGGCTTCTGCCAGCCGGTCACCAGATTAACCCCAAAGCGGCCCCCTGAAATGGAGTCCACCGTCGAGGCCATGCGTGCCACGATGGCCGGGGGTAGGGTAAGGGTGGCAGCCGTAGCGTAGATCTCAATACGTGACGTGACGGCAGCCAGTCCCGCCATCAGGGTAAAGGATTCCAGGTTATGGTCCCAGAATTCAGTTTTGCCGCCAAAGCCCCGCAGCTTGATCATCGACAGGGCGAAATCGAAATGATAGTGCTCAGCTTTCAGCACAATCTCTTTATTCAGCTCAAAAGTAGGCTTGTATTGCGGGGCATGGGTTGAAATCAGCCAGCCATTGTTACCAATCGGGATAAATACGCCAATTTTCATAGGAGGACCTTTACTGAGTGTCAGGGTTATCTTTCCCGCGCTGCGATGCATCCTGCCATTCCTTTCAGGCGGCGCTCGGTGGTAATTTTGCAAAGGTTGTGCCAGATGTAAAAAAACCTTAACAATTCATATTGTTGAAAAAATTAATGTTAAATTGATGTAGAGCAGTTGGTGCAAAGTGGACCATTTGGTAAAAAAAGTGTGCACAATAAGCAGGCAGGTATGGTCAATTAAAGTGCACCGGGCAGCGTGAATGCATTTGATATACTGCCCGTTACCCTTATGAAGTGTGGAGCTATGGTGAATTCATCAGAAAAGACAACGTCGAAGATGCCTGGCCGCCGTTCCAGAGCGGTGGCTGCAAAGCGCTCGGCTATACTCAGCGCCGCGCTGGAGCTGTTTTCCCTCTATGGTATTCACGGCACCAGCCTGGACAGGGTGGCTGAAGGGGCTGACGTTTCAAAAACCAATCTGCTTTACTACTTTCCTTCAAAGGAAGCGCTCTATATTGCGGTGCTGAAAGATATTCTGGATGTCTGGCTGGCACCGTTGCGAGCGCTGCGTAACGACCAGCAGCCACTGGAAGCCATTCGTGACTATATTCGCCTCAAGCTGGAAGTCTCGCGCGACCATCCACAGGCCTCGAGATTGTTTTGCATGGAAATGCTGCAAGGCGCTCCGTTGCTGAAAGGGGAACTGGAAGGGGATCTCCGGGAGCTGGTCGATGAGAAATCGGCCGTGATTGAGGGCTGGATCGCGGAAGGCAAGCTGGCGGCGGTTGAACCTCACCACCTGATCTTTATGTTATGGGCGACCACTCAGCACTATGCTGATTTTGCCACGCAGATAGAGGCGGTAACCGGTCAGACGCTTAATGATCCGTGCTTTTTTCAACAAACAGTCGATAACGTCCAGCGAATGGTGATTGAGGGGATCCGCGTCCGGGCATAGTAAAACGGGCCCTGAGGGCCCGTTTCTGTATTTATCTTGCCGCTTTGCGCTGGCGCAACCACCAGCCAATACCCAGCATAATAAACCACAGTGGCGTCACCATCAGCGCCTGGCGGGTATCTTCCTGCAACGAAAGCAGAACCAGCACAAAGGCAAAGAAGGCGATACAAACCCAGCACATCAGTTTACCCAGCGGCATTTTATAGTTTGATGCGAGGTGTAACTGAGGGTGTTTTTTACGATAAGCCAGATAAGAACAGACAATGATGGTCCAGACGAACATAAACAGAATGGCGGAAACCGTGGTCACCAGGGTGAAGACTTTCATCACGTCGGGGATCAGATAAATCAGCGCCACGCCGCCCAGCAGACAAAAACAGGAGAAGAACAGTCCGGTGGTGGGGACCGCACGCCGGGACAATCTGCCAAAGCGGCGATGTGCCACGCCCTGCTGCGCCATGCCATACAACATGCGGCTGGTGGAGAAAATACCACTGTTGGCTGATGAAGCGGCTGACGTTAACACCACAAAATTGACAATACTGGCGGCGGCGGGCAGGCCAATCAGAACGAACATCTCCACAAACGGGCTGCGATCTGCCACCACGTGATCCCAGGGCGTCACCGCCATAATTACCAGCAGGGCAAACACATAAAACATAATGATACGCAGTGGAATGGCGTTAATTGCACGCGGCAGGACATTCCTCGGATCGTGCGTCTCCGCCGCTGCCGTACCTACCAGTTCTATACCGACAAAGGCAAATACCGCAATCTGGAATCCGGCAAAGAATCCACTCAGACCCTTCGGGAACATACCACCGTGGTCCCAGATATTACTGATGGCTGCCACACTGCCGCCTGTGGAAGGGTAGTGCATTGCCACCAGCACGATACCTGTCGCAATCAACGCCACGATAGCGACAATTTTAATGATGGCAAACCAGAACTCCATCTCACCAAACAGTTTCACCGTGGCAACATTCAGCGTCAGGAACACGATGATACACAGCAGCGCACTCATCCAGATGGAAAAGTCAGGGAACCAGAGCTGGAAATAGGAACTGATAGCAACCACGTCGGCAATGCCGGTAACCACCCAGCAAAACCAGTAAGTCCAGCCGGTGAAATAGCCGGCCCAGGGGCCAAGCAGGTCGGCTGCAAAATCACCGAATGATTTGTACTCCAGGTTGGAGAGTAACAGCTCGCCCATTGCCCGCATGACAAAAAACAGCATAAAACCAATGATCATATAGACGAAGATGATCGACGGACCGGCCATACTGATGGTTTTACCGGAGCCCATAAACAGCCCGGTGCCGATGGCGCCGCCGATGGCAATCAGCTGAATATGTCGGTTGTGCAGGTTACGACGCAGTTCTCCCGGCGCTTCATCAGCCGGCGGTATTTTACTGGATTGGTCAACCATAACGGAATTCATGTCCTTAAAAGTGATGTTGTATCAGCTCTGATGGCTGTTATTCAGAATGGGTAAAAACATAATATGCAGGGGCATAAGATAGTGTAATTGTGCGCCGCACAGCCACCCCTTTTTCGTCTCAATGGGCATCATCTGCATCGGTTGTACAAAAACAGTGCTAAATTTTTCTTGTCTGACCTGCATCCGGATTGCAGATGACCGGTGAGCCAGTCCGTTATGAGGAGCATGGGTGAAAGTAATTATCTTGCTGATGCTGGCAGCAGTGCTTGTTATCGCGGCATATCTGGCAAAACCACTCCCTTCTGCGTGGGACCCCTTCAGCCCGTTGCAGGTGACGGATGCTCCCACCTTTATTACCCGCTACAAGCTAAAAAAACTGGCAAGCGATCCTGCTGCCTGCCTCGCCGTACTTTCCTCGGCGCAACAGCAGGGCTATCTCCGTTTCCGCCAGTTGCACCAGGTAAATGGCACCTGTCCGCTGGTGTCGCCAGTGCAAGTGGAAAAAGTCGGCAGGGTGGAGCTGAGTGCCCGTTTCCTTGCCAGCTGCCCACTGGCAGTCAGCACCACGATGTTTGTCGTACAGGTGGCAGAACCGATGGCCGTTAAGAGGCTGGCCTCACCGTTGGCACGTATCGATCACCTGGGAAGTTATGCCTGTCGCAATGTGTACCACCGGGCCAGTGGGAGACTGAGCGAACATGCGACTGCTGATGCGCTTGATATTGCCGGATTCAGGTTAAAAAATGGTCAGAAAATCAGCGTGCTGACAGGGTGGTCGCAGACCTCACCGCAAGGCCAGTGGTTGCAAGAGGTTTTCCGGCGAAGTTGCGATTATTATGGTAATGCCCTGGGGCCGGAATACAATCGTGCCCATGCCAGTCACTTTCATCTGGGGATGCAGGGTTTTGGTATCTGCCGCTAAATAGCTGCGCGGAATAGTAGATCACTTTAAGGGAACTCAGCCCGGATTGTGCGATCTGATCAATCGCCAAATCAAAACAAATCACC
>NZ_JFHN01000073.1 GCF_000590885.1 Erwinia mallotivora | reverse complement strand
GGGTGAACCACGTTGAACGGCTATGGCAGGCACTGCACGACACAATAACCCGGAATCATCGGTGCCGGACAATGTGGCAACTGCTGAGGAAGGTTAGCCATTTTATGGAAACCGTCAGTCCATTCCCCGGGGCGAAACATGGGCAGGCAAAAGTGTAGCGGTATTAGGCGCACCTATTTAGGCCGCTGACCTCAACGTCAGCAATATCACCGACACAGAAATAGCTGTGCAGTGCCGCAGTGGCTTCATAGTCACCGTGTGCTTCAAGTTCAATCTCACAACTGTCGGTGAAACGAAAGCGCAGCAGAAGCGTGAATTCGTGTGGCCACAGCTCCAGAGTCTGCCGATCGCTTTTTAACATCAGTGTCAGCATGACACTTTTATCATTCTCATCATGAGCTGAGAGCGTCCAGGGGAGTGTACGTGCAAAACCATGAGCGGGTTCTCCAGCCGGGCCAAACCACGGCCAGCAGACCGGCACACCTCCCCTGATGGCTTTACCCTGGGTCCATGCGGTTTTCTCACTCAGCCAGATGACGGGTTTTTCTGCGGCGGGTTGCCAGGCAATCAGATGGGCCCCCTGTAAAGTCACGGCGGCACGTACTGCCGGGTGCACAATGATTAATACCGGTAGTTCGCCAATCTGACGGAGGGAAATGCAGGGCGTAATTTGTTCCAGTACCGGCAGTGAAAAAAGCGTCTCGTTCATAATCAGTCCTTTTCATTCATCAAAAAAGGCGACCGAAGTTGCCCCTGTTCAACATTGGAACGCAATAATTATTATGACAGATAAACAGCTATCTCATTCTACAAGATGAAACCACACCTTACAGCAGCAATTGAGACAATTTGCTAACACTCAAACCATTTCCATTTTGGGATTATCAATATAAGCAAAAGCGGTCCGGGTTATCAAACCTGTAAACAGAACTAAACCTTAAAATACTTTTATCTTTCCATCATCAGCTACCAGCGATCCGTGAGCAATGGTCGGAACCATGTCATCAACAACAGTCTGTTTATCTGTCCAGAAGAGGTACATCATTCATAATCAACAGTGTGAAACAGGAGGAATATCAATATGACTTATTTTTTATTCTGTGATCACCAAACAATTTTGTTAGATTGTTGCCCGCTTCAGACAATGAATTCATCATATCACGGATTTTTCTTAATACTTTCCAGCCCTGGTCAGTGCCCGCGGTTATAGCATGCATCAACTATCTGTACAGTATTCATATTAAGGCGAGAGGTAAATTATCACAATCAGCCTGATAGCGGAGGTTTATGGCTACAAAGACGATGTCATGGCTGTAGCGGTTCGCAATCGATATCTCTTCGAAGGGTAATGTATGCAAATTTTTTCCCACATTTACTGCAAATGAAAACACCACTGGCTCTCATTAAGTGATAAGGAAATCGCAATTCAGTCCATCGGGCTCACATTAACTGAAAATCAAATTTCTTATACCAGCCATAACTGTAACATACCCGGCCGACTAGTTTATTCTTGCTGATTGCCTGTTTAGATCAAATTTTAACTATAAATAGTCGTTTTATTATATCTACAAGGCTCTTATAGTTATATTAAACAAAGCTGTGCGAAAGCTGGGCACATAGAACGTTACAATAAAATTTAATTAAGGGAAATATTACATGCTAACTAAATCAGAAAGAAAACTTATAAACACAACTGAACGTGCGATGGGGATAAGTCTGAAGAACAACGATATTGCTAATAATCTCTCCAGTATTCATAAGTATATCAAAAACATATCAAATTTTGTTGAAACAAGGACATTCAACAGTGGGGCATCTCTGCATGTTAGCGGTGAATACAAAAATTCATATTCAAATGGTCATTTAATTTTAAATCCTAAAGGGATTGATTTGCGGTTCCTACCAGGGAAAGTAAAGTCTGTAAATATAAAAATTACTAAAAACGCAGACAATAATTATCGTCATAATATCACATTTAATAATGAAGAAAGGTCGGTTCAGGTGACAAGTTTTTTCTCTGACAGAATGATTCAGGATGAGCTTATCAAAAATTATCCGGTTGATCAGCAGACTGGTAAACTAATGGATATTGACACCACAAAATCCATTGAAGAACTATGGCGTAGTTTGACTGATGTCCATCATTTTTATCCTGTGCTCGAACAGAAAGGAATAAGTAAAATAGACGCATTAAGATCTGTTTCTGAGGATTTAGCTTTTCAGGTTAAAAAGGAAAGTGTATCTGAACTTCTTAATTACATATATTCTAAAAATGAAAAATTCATGATTTTTGTAGGTAATGATTCAGCCATTCAAATTTACACCGGTAAAATTGACAAAATAATTCAGCCAGGGAGATTCGCTAATTTAAATAAATATATTATTCATGGCACAACAGAAGAAAATGAAAAAGCGGTGTGTAAAATATCACCTGATTCTGTTGCTCAGGTTTGGGTGGTAAATAAATTCTCTGAGGGGCAGACAATAACCAGTCTTGAGGTTTTTGATAAAGATGATAATCATATCATTCAGTTCTATGGATGGAGAAAACGAGGGAAAAAACAAAGTAATAACTGGGAAAATATTATTAATAAGTTACCAAAAAATAAGGGATGATGTTTTTGAAAAATCGAGGATGCTATCAAAAATGTCTTTCATGATTATTGGCATTTAAGGATAGAGACTATAGCTTGCATGGCATTAGTAGTCCGTCTTGCCTGTTTGTGACGACGTATTTGATTTATCAGAGCTATCCAAATCCGACAATCCGGTGAGACAGTTTGTCTGTCTCATTTGGGTTGTTTATATCCTGCACGGGCGACCTGGAGATAGAGTTGAATGAAAAGGATTTAAAATACGTGTCTCACAGGCATAAAAAAAGGCGACCGGAGTCGCCTTCAGAATCTGTTTGTGACGCTTATTTAGCGATATGAGCAACCAGATCCAGTACTTTGTTTGAATAGCCGGTTTCATTATCGTACCAGGAAACCAGTTTAACGAAAGTATCGCTCAGGGCGATGCCTGCTTTTGCATCGAATACGGAAGTCAGTTTTTCACCGTTGAAATCGGTAGAAACCACTTCATCTTCAGTGTAGCCCAGAACGCCTTTCAGCTCGCCTTCAGCAGCAGACTTGATTGCTTCACAAATTTCTTTGTAAGAAGCCGGTTTAGCCAGACGTGCGGTCAGGTCAACCACAGAAACGTTTGGCGTTGGAACGCGGAACGCCATACCGGTCAGTTTACCGTTCAGCTCAAGGATAACTTTACCCACCGCTTTAGCAGCACCGGTAGAAGAAGGGATGATGTTCTGGGATGCGCCACGACCACCACGCCAGTCTTTGTGCGAAGGACCGTCAACAGTTTTCTGCGTTGCAGTCGTTGCATGAACGGTGGTCATCAGCGCTTCAACGATGCCAAACTTATCGTTGATGACTTTCGCCAGCGGTGCCAGGCAGTTAGTGGTACAGGAGGCGTTAGAAACGATTTCCTGACCGGCATAAGACTTGTGATTCACGCCCATAACAAACATAGGGGTGTCATCTTTTGATGGTCCGGTCAGCACAACTTTCTTCGCGCCTGCTTCAATGTGCTTACGTGCAGTTTCGTCAGTCAGGAAGATACCGGTGGCTTCAGCAACCACGTCCACACCAATTTCATTCCACTTCAGGTTGGCAGGATCACGCTCAGAGGTAACGCGGATGGTTTTGCCATTAACAACCAGATGGCCGTCCTTGACTTCAACGGTGCCATCGAAACGGCCGTGGGTGGAGTCGTATTTCAGCATGTAAGCCATGTAGTCGGCGTCCAGCAGATCGTTGATACCGACGATTTCGATGTCAGAACGCTGCTGAGCAGCACGGAAAACGATGCGACCGATACGGCCAAAACCGTTGATACCTACTTTGATAGTCATATATTCCACCAGCTGTTGTTAGTGAATAAAAGGTTGGCTGTAAAATTACAAAAACCTTGTCAGGCGTCAAGCGGAATCGGTTCAATAGTTGCGACAAATCAAACCGAACGACAGGAATTATTGCGCTTTTGCAACTTCCTCTGACGCCGCTAAGTACCCAATGTTGAGGCATCCTGCCTGAATATAAAGGGGTGATAAGGCTAAAGGGTGATCATGGTCACAATTTTATCCCGAGATCAGTTTCAGACTTCTGCGCAAGGTAAAAAAGCTCCCGGCGATGTTAAATATTTGTTAGCATAGTGGCTGCTATAATTTCTGAAACGCCCGCCTGAGAATAACATTATGGTTAATCATCCTGAATCACTGCATCCGGAAACTGAGCTGACGGAAATGCAGCGCTACGTTACACAGCAGCGGGGCACTGAACCGCCTTTTTCCGGCAAGCTGTTGCACAACAAAGATGACGGCATTTATCATTGTCTGGTCTGCAACGCGCCGCTATTTCTTTCAGCCAGTAAGTTCGATTCTGGTTGCGGCTGGCCCAGCTTTTACCAGCCCTGTAATGATGACGCGGTCAGATATCTTGAGGATGACTCACACGGGATGCAGCGTATTGAAATTCGTTGTGGCAGCTGTGATGCCCATCTTGGGCATGTTTTTCCTGACGGACCTCAGCCAACCGGTGAACGCTACTGCGTGAATTCCGCCTCGCTGAGTTTTACCAGTGATGATGGCAATAACATTAAAGGATAGTCGCTATGCCGCTGGATGAGATAATTGCAGCGATGACCCCTGACGTATATCAACGTCTGGTCACCGCAGTTGAAACGGGAAAATGGGCGGATGGGGTGGCATTGACCCCCGAGCAAAAAGAGAACAGTCTGCAACTTGTTCTCCTCTGGCAGGCCCGCCATAACGACCAGCCGCAGCATATGACGGTGGGAAAGGGCGGCGAGCTGGTAGTGAAAAGCAAACAGCAGTTGAAAGAAGAGTTTGGTATTACTGACGATCACCGGATGCCGATCCGTTTGCAGTAACATCGCTACAGGATAATGGCCCCTGCTGTGGCCATCTCCTCCAGCGCCCGCGCACTGTCACCCGGTTGTAAATCGACGCCACGACAGCCGGCGGAAATAACGGTTGTCGTGTATCCGCAGGCCAGTGCATCGAGCACGCTGTATTTTACGCAGTAGTCGGTTGCCAGTCCCATCACCGTCAATGCCACAATCTGTTGCGCTTTCAGCCAGCTGTCCAGCAAGGTTTTACTGCGCCGCCCGTTATCGTAGAAGGCACTGTAGCTGTCCACATTGACAGTCTGGCCTTTAAAAAAAAGCTCAGTAATCAGATGCTGATGCAGCGCGGGGTGCAGCTCTGCGCCTGAAGAGCCCTGAACGCAGTGATCGGGCCACCACACCTGAGACAGGCCATCCAGTTTTCCGCTGGTCCAGGGCGGCTGGCGCGCAGTCGAGGCAAAGCTACCATGTTCGGCGGGATGCCAGTCCAGGGTCGCCAGCACGGGCTGATCACGCTGATGAAACTCCGTTGCATACTGGTTAGCGATGGCAATCACCCGATCGCCTCCGCTGACAGCCAGCGCGCCGCCGGGACAAAAATCATTTTGTAGATCTATCAGTAACAGCGCCTGGCGAATCGTCATAATTTATTCCTGATTATTCTTCGGTAGTCAGCTCACCACGCAGATTAACCTGCATCTGCTGACGGACCTGCTCACTGGTTAAATCCTGACTAAGCAGAAAATGTAACTTGGTCAGGGTGGCTTCCACCGTCAGGTCGCCACCGCTGATTACACCAGCCAGCGCCAGAGCATTGCCGGTGGCATAGCCGCCCATATTGACCTTGCCGGACATGCACTGAGTCAGGTTAACGACCACAATGCCCCGCGCTGATGCTTCTTTCAGTTCGTTGAGAAAAGCCGGATTTTGCGGGGCATTGCCCACGCCGTACGAGCGCAGGATCAACGCTTTGACCGGCTGGCGCAGGAAATTACTTACCACATCAGCTGAAATTCCCGGATAGAGTGTGACCACGCCAACAGGCTGCGGGGTAACCGAATGAACAATCAGCTGGCCTTTGCCCATCGGGGCGGGTGGTGTATTCAGTCGGCGGATATGTATTCCGGCTTCCAACAGCGGGGGCAGATTAGGTGATGCAAAAGCGTTGAAACCATCGGCATGCGCTTTAGTGGTACGGTTGCCGCGAAACAGGTGGTTGTTGAAAAACAGCGAGACTTCACTGATCGGGTAGTTCGCCGCGATAAACAGGGCGTTCAGCAGATTTTGCTGTCCGTCAGATCTCAGCGCTTCAAGTGGAATCTGTGACCCTGTCACAATGACCGGTTTAGTCAGATTTTCCAGCATAAATGAAAGGGCTGACGCGGTAAATGCCATGGTGTCGGTGCCATGAAGGATGACAAAACCATCATATTGATCGTAATTGGCCTTGATATCATCCGCAATCGATTGCCAGTCCTGCGGTGTCATATCCGAAGAGTCAATCAATGGCTGATATTCATGAATAGTAAAGTCTGGCATCTCAGGACGATGGAATTCAGGCATGTCAGCCAGCTGGTTTTGCAGGTGGCCCGACACCGGAACATAGCCGTGGCTGGAACGTTGCATACCGATGGTTCCGCCCGTATAGGCAACGTAAATGGATTTTTTATGCATGGATTAACTCAGGCTTGCCAAAAGGCGAATTATAAGGGGAAAACTCGTGAAAAGCAGCCCGACAAGATGCCGGGCTGAACAGTTATTTTACCAGGCCGCAGGTAAGACAGATCGCATAGCGATTTTGTGGATCGTTGAGATTATCAAACAAGCCGGGCTGATTTTTCATGCTGACCATGACCTCTGCCAGCGGAGCCGGCAACCAGGCTTTGAACGCTGTTGGCAGTACCGCCTGCACAGAGACGTTCATCTGGCTGAGTAACAGGTCGAAGAAGCCAGGCTCATCCTGATACCAGCTCAGTTGCCATTTCGGCAACCTGGCCAGCTCAGCGGCTTTTGCCACTGAGTCATCAAAATCACCCATGGCATCGACAAGCCCATTGGCTTTAGCATCGCTGCCGGTCCAGACATGTCCCTGAGCAATAGTATCAACCTGTTCTGGCGTCTTACCGCGTGCGGCCGCCACCAGGCCAATAAAGTTTCTGTAACCGTTAGCGATACTCAGCTGCATCATCTGCTGGGCTTCAGGGGGGAGTGCGCGGGTGGTTGCCACATTAGCCAGAGGTGAGGTTGCCACGCCATCAGTGTGTACACCAATTGAATCCAGCGTATTCTCAATGGTATTAATCACGCCGAAAATGCCGATGGAGCCAGTAAGTGTGTTCGGGCTGGCAATGATGTAATTTGCTGGCGTGGAGATCCAGTAGCCACCTGATGCCGCCATGCCACCCATTGACACCACAACCGGTTTACCCGCTGCTTTTGCCGCTGCCAGCTCTTCACGAATAGTTTCAGATGCCGTCACGCTGCCGCCGGGACTGTTAACCCGAAAGACAATTGCTTTGATTTTGGGATCCAGTCGGGCCTGACGGATCTCCATCGCGGTGGTGTCGCCTCCCACGTTGCCGGGGGTTTCATCCCCGTCAAGGATTGCGCCACTGGCCATCACCACCGCGATGTTACCGTCGGCAGAGCTGTTATTTTTCACCTGATAGTCATAGATGCTGGTGCCTTTGAAATCGTTGGACTGTTTGTCCCAACCAAAGACTTTACTCATCTCCTGATCGACAACGGCACGGGAAGCCAGCTGATCGACCAGCTTGTTGTCTCTGGCATATACCGCCGTGTCACCACCAGTTTTGTTCAGTCCGTCCAGTACGCCCTGCGCCCCAGGAAACACCTGCTCAGGCGTCAGCTGACGATTGGCAGCCAGCGTGTTGAGATAATTCTGCCAAAGTTCTCCAATCCAGCGGCTGTCAGCATCGCGGGCTGCCGGGGACATATCATCCCGCAGATAAGGTTCTACTGCTGATTTATAGGTGCCAACGCGGAAAACATGCGAGGTTACTTTGAGCTTATCCAGCAACGTTTTGTAATAAAGACCATTGGTGGCGAATCCATGAAGATCTACCGTACCCTGTGGTGACAGGTAAATTTTGTTGGCAAAACTGGCGAGATAGTACTGTGCCTGACTGTAACTGTCGCCAGTAGCGAATATGGGTTTACCGCTGTCACGAAACTCACGCAAAGCTTTACCAATATATTGCAGAGATGGCTGGTCAGCCCCGGCGAAGTCACGCAGGTCCAGCACTATGCCGGTGATGTTGGCGTCACCCTTCGCCTGACGGATGGCATCCACCACATCGAACAGTGAATTCTCTTTCAGGCGGTCACTGCTGGTTCCCAGCAACTGGCGACCAATTCTGCTCAGCTTATTACTGACCGAAGGCTTATCGACGACCGTACCACTCAGATCAACAATCAGTGCGCCTTTCTGTACCTCGGCGGGGGCGCTGGCTTTGGTATACTGGAAATAAATTCCGACACAAATCAGAATCAGGCACACCAGAAAAAGGTTGAGAATAAACTCACGGACGAAGTTCAGCAGCCGCCACGTCCATTTAAAAAAACCAGCGATTGCTCGCCACAAAATCCGCATAGGTTCTCCATAATCGCGATTAAAAAGCCGGTCGGGTATTCAGGCACAAGGCTGGATGACGTAAACCGGGTTGAGATGGTGACATCCTAAATAGCGGGGAACAAATTGTCAGCAGGAAAAAGCGCGATGCTGTAACAATTCATCATCCTGTGCTAGCTTCTGCTGAATAAAAATCATTATCAGGAGACAATTATGGATGCACTGGATCTGTTGGTTAATCGTCGCTCCGCATCGCGCTTGAGTGAGCCAGCTCCGTCAGGAGAAGTGCTGGAAAACATTTTGCGGGCCGCCATGCGGGCGCCCGATCATGGCACATTGCAGCCCTGGCGCTTCATTATCATTGAGAATGAAGGACTTCAACGTTTCAGTACTCTTCTTGAGAATGTCGCGCGTCAGGATCAGATGGAAGCTAAAGCCATCGATAAAGCCAGGCAGGCACCTTTGCGTGCGCCAATGATTATTACCGTGGTCGCTCACTGTGAAACGCATCATAAAGTTCCTCACTGGGAACAGCTGGTTTCCGCAGGATGTGCAGTGATGGCGATGCAGATGGCCGCAGTAGCGCAGGGCTTCAATGGTATCTGGCGCAGCGGGGCATGGACAGAACATCAGGCGGTCCGTGAGGCTTTTCATTGCCGCGAGCAGGATGCCATCGTCGGCTTCCTTTATCTTGGTACGCCACAGCTTAAATCTGCCACCACGGTGGTCCCGCCTGACACGTCACCTTTTGTCAGCCGGTTCTGACAGGAATCACAACCGATGCCGGCAGGGTTGTGAGCAGCCCTGCATATTGCTCTGATTGTAAGCAATCGAACTGCTGTGGCCTTACCCACGAACTCCTTACGCGTTAACATACTGGCGGTCATGTTGCCGTATGCAGGCTTTCAGTCGCGTATCAATCACGCTTCTGTCCTGTAAATCGTGGCCTGCATCAGTAAACTCTCTTTACACCTGTAAGTGGCAAGGACGGACTCTCCGCCACAGGGGTACCCTGACCGAAGCTTTATTCTGAAGGACATCACTGCCAGATGCGTTTGTTTATTGCCGAAAAGCCCAGCCTTGCCCGCGCTATTGCCGATGTACTGCCAAAACCTCATCGCCGGGGAGAGGGCTATATTGCCTGTGGCAGCGAAGATGCGGTCACCTGGTGCGTCGGGCATCTGTTGGAACAGGCTCAGCCTGACAGCTACAACAGCCGCTTCGCCCGCTGGTCGCTGGCTGATTTACCCATTGTGCCGGAAAAATGGCAGTTGCAGCCGCGTCCTTCCGTTGCAAAACAGCTGAGCGTGATTAAAGGATTGCTTGAACAGGCCAGTGAAGTGATTCACGCCGGTGACCCCGATCGCGAAGGACAGCTGCTGGTCGATGAGGTTCTGGATTATCTGGCGCTGTCGCCGGAAAAACGTGAAAAAGTAATGCGTTGCTTAATCAACGATCTTAATCCTGCGGCGGTCGAACGTGCCGTGGGGCGTCTGCGTGAGAACCGCGAGTTTATTCCTCTTTGTGTCTCCGCGCTGGCACGCGCTCGGGCGGACTGGCTGTATGGCATTAATATGACTCGCGCTTACACTTTGCTGGGGCGCAATGCGGGATATGACGGCGTGCTTTCGGTCGGGCGTGTCCAGACACCGGTGCTTGGACTGGTGGTGCGACGTGATGAAGAGATTGAAAACTTTGTGGCAAAAGACTTCTTCGAGGTAAGAGCGCATATTGTCACCCCGCAGGATGAGCGATTTGTTGCTCTGTGGCAGCCAAGTGAGTCCTGTGAGCCTTATCAGGATGAGGAGGGGCGACTGCTGCACCGTCCGCTCGCTGAACATGTTGTGGCGCGTATTGGCGGGCAGCCTGCACGGGTTACCAGTTATAACGACAAGCGGGAAAATGACACGGCACCGCTGCCTTTTTCGCTCTCCGCTCTGCAAATCGAGGCGGCAAAACGGTTTGGCCTGAGTGCACAGACAGTGCTGGATACCTGCCAGAAACTGTACGAAACCCACAAACTGATTACCTATCCACGTTCTGACAGCCGTTATCTGCCTGACGAGCATTTCGCCGGGAGACAGGCGGTATTAAATGCCATCTCTGTCCATCAGCCTGATCTGATCCCCCCTGAGGATTTTGATGCGGATCGCAAAAATCGCTGTTGGGATGATAAAAAAGTTGATGCTCACCACGCCATTATTCCTACCGCGCGCAGCAATGCTGTTCGTCTGACAGAGAATGAAAACAATATTTATCAGCTGATCGCTACCTGGTATCTGATGCAGTTCTGTCCTGATGCGGTGTATCGGAAATGCGTGATTGAACTGGATATTGCCGGAGGGAAATTTGTCGCAAAAGCACGTTTTCTGGCAGAGGCTGGCTGGCGGGCGTTGCTGGGTAGCAAAGAGCGTGACGAGGAGAATGACGGCACGCCGCTGCCTGTCGTGGCAAAAGGTGATGAGCTGCTGTGCGAGCGCGGCGAGGTGGTGGCAAAGCAGACTCAGCCACCGAGGCCGTTCACCGATGCCACATTGTTGTCAGCCATGACCGGTATCGCACGCTTTGTACAGGATAAAGATCTAAAGAAAGTGCTGCGTGCGACCGATGGTTTAGGAACAGAGGCAACGCGTGCCGGAATTATCGAACTCCTGTTTAAGCGAACGTTCCTGTTCAAAAAAGGGCGCTATATCCATTCCAGCCCGGCCGGTCGCGCGCTTATCCACTCATTGCCGGAAATGGCCGCGCGGCCGGATATGACCGCCCACTGGGAGTCGACACTGACTAAAATCAGTGAGAAGCAGTGCAGCTATCAGGGGTTTATGCAGCCCCTGGTGGAGACGTTATACCAGTTAATTAATCAGGCACGGCAGCAACCGGCGGCTCACGCTTTTCGTGGCCTGCCCGTGGCGGAAAACAACAGGCCGAAACGTAAGGCAGGCAAAGCGAAGGAGAGGAAATGATCAAAAAAAGCGCGACGTTACTGGGCGTATTGTTGCTGTGCAGCCAGCCGTCATGGGCAACGGAGCAGTACGGCGGTCAACAGAATAGTGCTGATGACAGCGTATCAGCCTACGACAACAGCATGGGCAGAGGCTCCGGCGTGGTGATTGATATGCCACCACAGGTATGGACACAGAATCAAAATAGCAATAACAATCAGCCCCCCTGTCAGCGTTGTTGTATCTGGCAGAACCGCAGCTACACAGAAGGGTCGGTGGTGAAGATGGAAGGGGTGTTATTGCAATGCGCCCGCGACGAGCAATCCTTCGGCACCAATAATCTTATCTGGAAACCACTGAAGCAATAAGGGTTGCCCGGGATGGACCCCGGGACGGCGAGATTACAGACTGAACTCTGCCCAGACTGGCGCATGGTCAGAGGGTTTTTCCATACTGCGGATGTCGTAGTCTATGCCAGTTGCCACACAACGTTCAGCAAGCGGTTGACTGGCCAGCAGCAGATCGATGCGTAAACCCCGGTTATCATCAAATCCTTTAGAACGGTAGTCGAACCAGGAAAAGCGGTCGTTTGTCTGGGCAATTTTCGCCCGCCAGGTATCGACCAGCCCCCAGTTGAGTAAGCGTTCCATCCATTCTCTCTCTTCAGGCAGAAAAGAGCATTTGCCGGTACGCAGCCAGCGCTTACGATTATCCTCGCCAATACCGATATCCAGATCGGAGGTGCTGATATTCATGTCGCCCATGATAAGCAGGGGATTGTCAGCTTTCTGTTCCTGCTCCAGATAGTTTTGCAGGTCGCGGTAAAACTTCTCTTTTGCCGGAAACTTGAGCGGGTGGTCGCGACTTTCTCCCTGGGGAAAATAGCCGTTGATCACCGTGATATTGCCAAGCGAGCTGGGGATATCGGCCATGATCAGACGACGTTGCGCATCCTCAGCGTCGTCAGCAAATCCCCGACGGACCATAACAGGCTGCGCTTTGGTCAGTAATGCCACGCCGTAGTGACCTTTCTGGCCATGATAAAACACGTGATAGCCCAGTTTAGCCACCTCTTCGAGGGGAAACATATCGTCATGAACTTTGGTTTCCTGAAGACCAATAACATCTGGCTGGTGTTGCTCAACAATGGCTTCTAACTGATGAGCGCGAGCGCGTAGCCCATTGATATTAAAAGAGACAAATTTCATTTCGCCTGCCGGTTAGCGATGAAAAACAGGCCGGAATGGTAACAGAATACCGCAGCCAATGTCATCCTTAAGGAGGGCGTTGTTAAGAGTGTGGTCAGAGGTAAATAACCGTAAAAATGACCGGGACCGGCTGTTTCTTATGGAAAAAATATTTCAGTGAGTCTGTGCAGATAAAGTTTGCCTTACTGAGGTGACCGGGGGCGAACGGCAGAGGGTCAAACACTGTTTCACTGCTCAAGGTGACTATTTTTACTGATGAGATTGAAGAAGGTGTTATCAGCCTGGCGGGTAAACTCGAAATGGTGGTGGGGGAAGGATTCGAACCTTCGAAGTCGATGACGGCAGATTTACAGTCTGCTCCCTTTGGCCGCTCGGGAACCCCACCAGGGGTAAAATCAGCACTCAACAATTTGCTGGTCTGTCTGCAAGCTGTTTAAGTGGGGCGCATCATATCAGATGGAATAAGAGAGTAAAGTCCGTCTGCGGTGAAAAAAAATCGTTTGCCGTTTTTTTACCCAGGGTGCTGTTTTCATAGACAATTCAGCACCCTGATTAACCCTACAGAATGATGGTACGGTTTCCGTATACAAATACGCGCTGGGCCAGCACATGATACAGCGCGCGACTCAGCGCATTTTTTTCAACGTCACGCCCGGCACGCATCATATCTTCGGCGGTGTAGGTATGATCAACGTGAATGACGTCCTGCATAATAATCGGGCCTTCATCCAGATTGTCATTCACGTAGTGAGCTGTTGCACCGATAATTTTCACCCCACGCTCATAGGCCTGGTGATAGGGACGTGCACCAATAAAGGCCGGAAGAAATGAGTGATGAATGTTAATAATCTGATTCGGATAGCGTTCAACAAATGCGGGAGTTAATACACGCATATATTTTGCCAGCACCACATAGTCGGGTTGATAGCGATCGATCTCTGCTGCCATGTTGTTGTCATGTTGCTCACGGGTCAGACCTTCGTGGCTGACAAGAACAAAGGGAATGTCAAAACGTTCAACCAGGGTACGCAGGGTTTCGTGATTACCGATAACCGCAGCGATTTCCACGTCCAGTCCACCGTAAGTGCTTTTCATCAGCAAATCACCCAGGCAGTGCGCTTCTTTTGTCACCAGGATAACGATGCGACGGCGACCCGCCGGATTGAGCTCCCGTACTGAACCGACCGGCAATGCGCTGTCCAGATCGGCCAGCAGCGTGCTGTCGTTAAAAATCCCCTCGAGTTCAGTCCGCATAAAGAAGCGGCCCGTGCGGTGATCGACGAATTCATTGTTTTGCACGATATTCAGTTCGTGTTTGTAACAAATGTTGGTGATTTTGGCGATCAGACCTTTTGCGTCCGGGCAAATAGTCCGTAAAACTTTTCGTTGCAGTGTTTGCGATTGCATTGCGATGGTAATCCTGTCGAAGCAACTTTGTTTGGAAAGGGGCAGATAACTACCCACAACATTTTTTGAATTTTTTGCCGGAGCCGCATGGGCACCGATCATTGCGCCCTGTATCAGGGTATGTCCCGTCGATATAGTACCAGCGTTGTTCCAGCCGAAGAAAGCGCGAACGCTCGTGAAGAAAACTTTCCTGCCCATTTTCAGAGTAACGAGCAAAAAAAGTGACATACCCTGCGGTATTATCCTTTTCCACTTCTGACGCAATAATATGTAAACTAAGCCATTTGGTACTGAGGTGGCTTTGTTCCACACCGGCCCGAAAACGTTCGGCCTGGCAGGATGGATGCCAGCTGTTCAACAAATAGTCTGTGTCGCAGCGAACCCAGGCGGTGTAGCGCGAACGCATTAATTTTTCTGGGGTAGAGGGCAGCGCCACTCCGTTCAACCAGGGCTGGCAACATAGGCTATACTGCAACCCGCTACAGCATGGGCAAAGGTCTGACACGTTGACTCCACGAGAATATAAAAGATTTAACACGTTTGGCAGCATGGTAACTGAGTGGCGCACGTGATGCCATTTGTTAGTTAAGCGGACATTGAGGTTCAATGAGACAGGTTAAAATAGGACTGGCACTGGGTTCTGGTGCTGCCCGTGGATGGGCCCACATTGGTGTGATAAATGCGCTGGAAAGAGCCGGTATTAAGGTGGATTTAGTGGCGGGCTGCTCTGTGGGTGCGCTGGTCGGTGCTGTCTACGCCAGCAAACGCCTGCCTTTACTGGAAAGCTGGGTCCGTTCTTTCAGTTACTGGGATGTTATCCGCCTGATGGATCTATCCTGGCGACGCGGAGGGTTGCTGCGGGGTGAGCGTGTTTTTAACCATGTGCGCAGGCTTACAGGCCACGATCTTATTGAACAGTGCGCAATGCCTTTTGGTGCGGTAACCACTAACCTCAGCACGGGGCGTGAACTATGGCTGACTGAGGGGGATATACATCAGGCGGTGCGCGCTTCATGTAGCATTCCGGGTTTGCTGGCGCCTGTTGCATGGAATGGATACTGGCTGGTAGACGGAGCGGTCGTCAATCCCGTTCCCGTCTCCCTGACTCGTGCGCTCGGGGCTGATATTGTCATCGCTGTCGATCTTCAGCATGATGCGCATCTTACACAGCAAGATTTACTGTCGGTCACCACGCATGCCGAGGAGCAGGAAGCCATCGTGGCGGCCACAACCTGGACTGGCAGGCTGCGACAAAGTTTTACACGGGGAGCACAGCGCAAAGTGAATCAGACCCCAGGTGCGATGCAAATTATGTCAACGTCAATTCAGGTGCTGGAAAATCGCGTAAAGCGTAATCGTATGGCGGGTGATCCTCCGGATTTACTGATTCAACCTTTATGCCCTTAGATTTCAACACTCGATTTCCATCGTGCTGAAGAAGCTATTGAAGCTGGCAGACTCGCCGTAGAAAAGAAGACAGATGAACTACTCCCACTGGTTCGTTAACAGGAATTGCCGGGTAAATATGGCGCTTTTGCTGATAAATCGGAGAGGCGCAATCGTGGTTTATGAGCCACTATTGATTTAGCTGGTGTACAAGGGGGGAGAATGGAGAAGCCATTAAGCGGGAAACAGATTCTGATCGTTGAAGACGAAATCGTTTTCCGCTCTCTGCTGGATAATTTTCTGCTGGCGCTTGGTGCTGATACCGCGCTTGCAGATAACGGGCTCCAGGCCCTGGATATAATAGATAAGCAGCCATACGAGCTGATTATTTGCGACCTGGAGATGCCCGGAATGAACGGTATCAAACTGGTTGAGCACCTGAGAACGCAGGGTAACGACGTGCCCATTCTGGTGATCTCCGCAACTGAAAACATGTCCGATATCGCTCAGGTTCTGCGGCTTGGGGTACAGGATATTCTGTTGAAACCCCTGAAAGACCTCGAGCGTTTGCGTGATACCGTCTATGAGTGTCTGTATCCCTCAATGTTTACTTCCAAAGTTGAAGAAGATGAACAGCTGTTCCAGGACTGGGATGCGCTGGTCAACGATCCTCCTGCAGCAGCAAAACTGCTTCAGCAGTTGCAACCGCCGGTGCAACAGGTCGTTGCTAACTGCCGCCTGAATTACCGCCAGTTGACGATGGCTGAACAGCCAGGCCTGGTGCTGGATGTCGCGGCATTGTCAGGACATGAACTGGCCTTTTACTGCCTGGACGTTACAAGGGCAGGTAATAATGGTGTTCTGGCTGCATTATTACTTCGGGCTTTATTCAATGGCCTTTTACAGGATCAATTATCCGGTCATGCGCAAGGTCTGCCGGAATTAAGTTCATTGTTGAAACAAGTCAATCAGCTTCTTCGCCAGGCAAATCTGACCGGACAGTTTCCATTACTGGTGGGTTATTATCATCAGGGAATTAAAAATTTAATCCTGGTTTCCGCAGGGTTAAATGCCACGCTCAATATTAATACTCATCAAATACAACTCAGTAATGGCATGCCGCTTGGTACTCTTGGCAGCACACATCTCAATCAGATCAGCCAGCGTTGTGACGCATGGCAGTGTCAGGTATGGGGAGCAGGAGGCAGGCTACGCCTGATGTTGTCGACAAATTGATCAACCTGAATCATTTATTGCCGGGTGCCGAGAGCAGGGCCAGAAAATGGCTTTACACTTGGGTAATAATCTTAATTTATGCTGAAATTGTTTATCCAGGATAAATCCACCCGGATTCAACTGGTATACTCATCTCGTTTTTTAACTCGACATATCAAGTAATAACTTGAACGGCCTAAAGAGAGGTACTTTGATGTCTGCCTATAAGTCCAAAGTAAAAAAAGCGGTTATCCCTGTAGCAGGTTTGGGAACGCGCATGTTGCCTGCCACCAAGGCAATTCCGAAAGAGATGCTGCCGCTGGTTGATAAGCCGTTAATTCAGTATGTCGTTAATGAGTGTATCGCCGCCGGAATTAATGAGATCGTGCTGGTTACGCACTCATCAAAAAATTCTATTGAGAACCATTTCGATACCAGTTTTGAGCTGGAAGCCATGCTCGAAAAACGTGTGAAGCGCCAGCTGCTGGAAGAAATCCAGTCTATCTGCCCACCACACGTTACCATTATGCAGGTTCGTCAGGGGCTGGCTAAAGGTCTGGGCCATGCGGTGATGTGTGCCTATCCGGTAGTAGGCAATGAACCTGTGGCCGTTATTCTGCCAGACGTGATTATCGATGAATATGAATCCGATCTGAAGAAAGACAACCTGGCAGACATGATGCGGCGCTTTGATGAAACAGGCCACAGTCAGATTATGGTTGAACCTGTCGCCGACGTGACTGCTTATGGTGTGGTTGACTGCCAGGGCGCAGAACTGAGCCCTGGCGACAGCGCGCCAATGGTCGGTGTGGTTGAAAAACCGAAAGCAGATAAAGCGCCATCCAACCTCGCAGTGGTAGGACGCTATGTTCTTTCTGCTGACATCTGGCCTCTGCTGGCTAAAACGCCTCCGGGCGCAGGTGATGAAATTCAGCTGACTGACTCTATCGCCATGATGATGGAGAAAGAGACGGTTGAAGCCTACCACCTGAAAGGTGTAAGCCACGATTGTGGTAACAAACTGGGCTACATGCAGGCTTTCGTTGAATACGGTGTGCGTCACAACACACTGGGCAGCGATTTCAAAGCCTGGCTGGAAACCATCGTGGGTAATAAAAAGTAAGTTTAATTTCTAACCGGGACAATTCAATGAAAGTCACCGTATTTGGTATCGGCTATGTCGGTCTGGTTCAGGCTGCTGTTCTGGCCGAAGTCGGACATGACGTTCTTTGTATCGATGTTGACGAAAAGAAAGTCGACAATCTGAAGAAAGGGATCATTCCTATTTTCGAGCCAGGCCTGACGCCTTTGGTTATGCAAAACTATGAAGCCGGTCGGCTTCGGTTTTCTACCAACGCAGAAGAGGGTGTGCGCCACGGCGTGATGCAATTTATTGCTGTGGGAACACCGCCGGATGAAGATGGTTCAGCAGACCTGAAATATGTTACTGCCGTTGCGCGCACAATCGCACAGCACATGGAAGAGAGTAAGGTTGTCATCGATAAATCGACCGTGCCAGTAGGTACAGCCGATCGCGTCCGCGCTGTGATGGAGGAAACGCTCAAATCACGTGGCGTTGATATTACATTTGATGTGGTTTCCAACCCGGAATTTCTTAAAGAAGGCGCGGCCGTTGCTGACTGCATGCGACCTGAACGTATTGTGGTTGGCACGGATAATGATGACGTGGTTGAACTGCTGCGTGAACTTTATGAGCCATTCAATCGCAATCATGACCGCATGATTTTAATGGATATCCGTAGCGCTGAACTGACAAAATACGCAGCCAACTGCATGCTGGCGACTAAAATCAGTTTTATGAACGAAATTTCGAATCTGGCTGAGCGTCTGGGCGCGGATATTGAAAAAGTTCGTCAGGGAATTGGTTCTGATTCCCGTATTGGCTACTCATTTATTTATCCTGGCTGTGGCTACGGTGGTTCCTGTTTTCCGAAAGATGTGCAGGCATTAATCCGCACGGCGCAGCAAATTGGTTATCAGCCGCGTCTGCTTCAGGCCGTTGAGGATGTTAACGACTCACAGAAAAACAAACTGCCTGGGTTTATTAAACGCCACTTCGGCGATAATCTTCAGGGCAAAACCTTTGCACTGTGGGGACTGTCTTTTAAGCCTAATACCGATGATATGCGTGAGGCTTCCAGCCGGGTACTGATGGAAGCATTGTGGCAGGCGGGTGCCAGCGTGCAGGCTTTCGATCCGGAAGCGATGGATGAAGCACAGCGCATTTATGGTCACCGCGACGATCTGAAGTTGATGGGCACCAAAGAGGCGGCTTTGCAGGGTGCGGACGGGCTGGTTATTTGTACCGAATGGCAAAGTTTCCGCGCTCCTGATTTTGATGTTATTAAAAATGCTCTGAAAGAACCCGTGATTTTTGATGGTCGTAACCTGTATGATCCGGAAAGAGTCAGCAAACGCGGTTTTGTTTATTATGCAATCGGCCGCGGAGCTTCAATTCAAATTGCATAATTAACGAGGGCAGTATGAAATATCTGGTTACCGGCGCGGCAGGATTTATTGGCTACCATGTTGCAGAACGCTTGCTTCGCGCCGGTCACCAGGTTGTCGGTCTCGACAACCTGAACGACTATTATGATGTTAAACTTAAGCTTGCCCGCCTGGATTTACTCAAGCCTTATTCTGCATTTTCCTTCGTTAAACTTGACCTTGCTGACAGGGAAGGAATAGCTTCGCTGTTCGGTGAAGCCGCCTTTGATCGAGTTATTCATCTTGGGGCTCAGGCAGGTGTGCGCTATTCCCTGGAAAATCCATCGGCCTATGCTGATGCAAATCTGACCGGACATCTTAATATCCTTGAAGGGTGTCGTCATCACAACATTTCTCACCTGCTTTATGCTTCATCCAGTTCAGTTTATGGCCTGAACCGTAAGCTTCCATTCTCTACCGATGATTCTGTCGACCACCCAATCTCATTGTATGCCGCTACTAAAAAGGCCAATGAGCTGATGTCCCATACTTATTCACATCTTTATGGTATCCCGACTACCGGTCTGCGTTTTTTCACCGTCTACGGTCCATGGGGACGCCCGGATATGGCGCTGTTCAAATTCACCAGGGCGATGATCGCTGGAGATCAGATTGATGTATACAACAACGGACAGATGCGACGTGACTTTACCTATATTGATGATATCGTCGAGGCGATCTTCAGGCTTCAGGATGTTATTCCACAGGCAGATGCAGGCTGGACGGTAGAAGAGGGTAGCGCCGCAGGCAGTTCAGCGCCTTATCGTGTTTACAATATTGGTAACAGCAGCCCGGTAAAATTAATGAGTTATATTGAAGCGCTGGAGAAATCTTTAGGTATCACGGCAAATAAAAATATGTTGCCTATGCAGCCTGGAGATGTACCTGAAACCAGTGCAGATACCTCAGCTTTATATAAGGTGATTGGATTTAAACCACAAACCGGTATTGATGAAGGGATTAAACACTTTGTCGACTGGTATCGTTCGTTCTATCAGTGCTGATATTTAATACCCCATTGCAAAGGATGGGGTATTAAATGAAAAATTACAGCATGAAATCTTCCAGCTTCTTACCTTGTTCTTCAATTGCTGTTTTAATCACGGCGGGAGTACGGCCCTGACCTGTCCAGGTTTTAGTTTCGCCATTTTCATCAACGTACTTGTATTTAGCAGGACGTGCCGCACGTTTAGCTTTTCCTGACGTTTTGGCGGTGGACAGCGTAGACAGCAATTCATTAGGATCAATACCGTCGGCAATCAGCATTTCACGGTATTGCTGTAATTTACGGCTGCGCTCTTCGATTTCAGCTTGAGCGTGATTCTCTTCATCGCGACGCTCAGTAACCACGACTTCCAGTTTCTCCAGCATCTCTTCCAGAGTTTCCAGGGAACACTCTCGTGCCTGCGCACGCAGGGTACGGATGTTATTCAAAATTTTAAGTGCTTCGCTCATGTTCCTGATCTCAAATTATAATGGGTGGGGTCGTTCTGCCTGATAATAATAGAGTGCGGCAATAGGAACTGCAATAGTAATTTTTGTAATAGACTCAGAATAAGTAAGTATGGGTGATTCAGCAGAATGATTATTAACAATACAAAACGGTGAGTCCTGGCTGAATTACATTCTCACGCCCTGACTCAGCTAAAGGTTTTTGATTACGATTATCACTAAGTTGAAAGGACAGTATATAATAACAAAAAGGAAAAATTTTATTCGATACTCACTCTAACCTTAAGAAAAGTCAGAGAATATTAGCAAGGTAATTTGAGTTTTTAAAAGCATACATTGTGAAAAAAAAGGTCATAAACAAAATTATCTCGCCGGGTACAGTAGCAATTTCTTTACTGAGCGCGAAGAGAAAATGGCAGATATAATCAGCAAAATGCAGCCTGGCAGAGAGTCATTAATGTCTCGTGCGGATGTAGTGCTGTGTTACAATTCTGCGCGTTTGTGCTAAACCTATACCTGGAGTGCAGCCTGATGGCCCAACTTTATTTTTATTATTCTGCGATGAATGCAGGCAAGTCTACTGCCTTACTACAGTCTTCATATAACTACCTCGAACGTGGCATGCGCACATTGGTGTATACCGCAGAAATTGATAATCGTTTTGGCTCCGGCAAGGTATGCTCGCGCATTGGCCTTTCTTCTCCAGCAAAATTGTATAATAACGGGACAAAACTTTTTTCAGAGATAAACGAAGGACATCGCCTGGAACCGGTTCACTGCGTATTAATAGATGAATGTCAGTTTCTTACCCGCGAGCAGGTTAAAGATTTATCAGATGTGGTTGATACGCTGGATATACCTGTTCTTTGTTATGGGTTGAGAACAGATTTTCGTGGTGAATTATTCAGTGGCAGTCAATATTTGCTGGCATGGTCAGATAAGCTGGTTGAATTAAAGACAGTTTGCCACTGTGGCAGAAAGGCAGGGATGGTATTAAGACTCGACGAAAATGGTGCGCCTTTTAAAGAGGGTGAGCAGGTGGTCATCGGCGGAAATGAACGTTATGTTTCAGTTTGTCGTAAGCATTACAAGGCAGCAATTGAACAGAATTGCTTACGTGCGGTTCATGGAGAAAGGAACGCTTAAAAACGATAATACGATAACGGAAAGTTATTTTTCCCATCGTCTACGGTGACCGGATATTAATTATGGCAGTGAACGAAAACCTTTAATCCGCAGAGATAAAGTATAAAAAAAGCCTGAGTTTAACGAGGTGGTAAACTCAGGCCCGGCGGGTCGCCCGATCAAACATCCGGTCAGGACATCATCACGGGAGAGCAATTTTCGGAATGGCTTATTTCTTTACTTTCTTTTCTGTTTTTCTGACCGGCGCCTCGGTTTCAGCTATATGACTTACTGATGAGCTGGTTTCGGTAAATTCACGACCATAGAACGAATCCAGCATGATTTGTTTTAATTCGCTAATCAATGGATAGCGTGGGTTTGCACCGGTACACTGATCGTCGAATGCATCCTCAGCCAGCTTATCGACTTTTGCGAGGAAATCTGCCTCCTGTACACCGGCTTCGCGAATCGATTTTGGAATGCCCAATTCAGCTTTCATCCCTTCAAGCCATAACAGCAGCTTCTCAATTTTCTGCGCTGTACGGTCGCCCGCTGCGCTGAGACGTAAATGATCGGCCACTTCAGCATAGCGACGGCGAGCCTGAGGACGATCGTACTGACTGAATGCGGTTTGCTTGGTGGGGTTATCATTCGCGTTGTAGCGAATAACATTGCTGATTAGCAGTGCGTTAGCCAGACCGTGTGGTATATGGAACTCAGAACCCAGTTTGTGGGCCATAGAGTGACACACCCCAAGGAAGGCATTGGCAAAAGCAATACCGGCGATAGTGGCAGCGTTATGAACACGCTCACGAGCAACCGGGTTTTTCGCGCCTTCATGGTAGCTGGCAGGCAGATTTTCCTGTAACAGTTTCAGTGCCTGCAAGGCCTGCCCATCGGAATATTCATTAGCCAGTACGGAGACATAGGCCTCAAGCGAATGGGTCACGGCATCCAGACCACCAAAGGCACACAGCGATCTGGGCATATTCATCACCAGATTCGCATCGACTATCGCCATATCCGGGGTCAGTGCATAGTCTGCCAGTGGATATTTCTGACCGGTGGTATCATCAGTGACCACGGCAAAGGGTGTGACTTCAGACCCCGTACCTGAAGTGGTGGTGATGGCGATCATTTTGGCCTTCACACCCATTTTCGGGAACTTATAAATACGTTTGCGAATATCCATAAAGCGCAATGCCAGCTCTTCAAATGCGGTTTCCGGATGTTCATACATGACCCACATAATCTTGGCGGCATCCATTGGCGATCCTCCGCCAAGTGCGATGATGACATCCGGTTTAAACGAATTCATCTGCTCAGCCCCTTTACGCACGATGCTCAGCGTGGGGTCTGCTTCTACTTCAAAGAACACTTCTGTTTCAATACCATGCGATTTCAGCACTGAAACAATCTGGTCGGCATAACCATTGTTGAACAGGAAACGGTCGGTAACGATGAAAGCGCGTTTAGCGCCATCGGTCGCGACTTCCTCCATGGCTATGGGAAGAGAACCGCGACGGAAGTAGATAGATTTAGGAAGTTTATGCCACAACATATTTTCTGCCCGTTTAGCCACAGTTTTCTTATTAATAAGATGTTTTGGTCCGACGTTTTCAGAAATGGAATTGCCTCCCCATGAACCACAACCCAGGGTTAAAGACGGTGCCAGTTTGAAGTTGTAGAGATCGCCAATTCCTCCTTGCGAGGCAGGGGTATTGATCAGAATACGCGCAGTCTTCATTTTATCGCCGAAGTAATTAACGCGTTTGCGTTCATTGTCCTGGTCGGTATACAGGCAGGAGGTGTGACCGATACCGCCCATAGCAACCAGTTTTTCTGCTTTGTTAACGGCGTCTTCGAAGTCTTTTGCACGGTACATCGCCAGAGTGGGAGATAACTTCTCATGGGCAAAAGGTTCTGATTCATCGACCAGTTTTACCTCACCAATCAAAATTTTTGTATTGGCGGGTACGGTAATCCCTGCTATTTCAGCAATTTTCACCGCTGGCTGGCCAACAATAGCGGCATTCAGTGCACCGTTTTTCAGGATAACGTCCTGAACGGATTTCAACTCTTTGCCCTGTAACAGATACCCACCGTGGCTGGCAAAACGTTCACGAACCGCGTCGTAAACAGAATCCACCACGATCACTGACTGTTCTGAAGCACAAATAACGCCATTGTCGAAGGTTTTTGACATAAGAATCGATGCCACAGCGCGTTTAATATCGGCCGTTTCATCTATTACTACCGGGGTATTACCAGCACCAACGCCGATAGCTGGTTTGCCAGAACTGTAAGCAGCCTTGACCATGCCTGGCCCGCCGGTTGCCAGAATAAGATTGATATCGGGGTGATGCATCAGTTGATTGTATAATTCAACGGATGGCACGTCAATCCAGCCGATGATATCTTCAGGCGCGCCTGCGGCAATCGCCGCCTGTAGCACAATGTCTGCCGCTTTATTAGTGGCATCTTTAGCGCGTGGGTGAGGAGAGAAGATAATACCGTTACGGGTTTTCAGACTGATAAGCGCTTTGAAAATGGCGGTGGATGTGGGGTTGGTTGTTGGCACGATACCGCAGATAAGGCCGGTGGGTTCGGCTATAGTGATGGTTCCAAATGTTTCATCCGTACTGAGGATGCCGCAGGTTTTTTCATCCTTATACGCGTTGTAGATATATTCAGAGGCGAAATGATTTTTAATGACTTTGTCTTCAACGATGCCCATGCCTGATTCTGCAACCGCCATTTTTGCCAGTGGAATGCGGGCATCAGCAGCTGCCAGAGCGGCGGCACGAAAAATTTTATCAACTTGTTCCTGAGTGAAATTAGCATATTCACGCTGTGCTTTTTTAACACGCTCAACCAGTGCGTTAAGTTCAGCAACATTAGTAACGGCCATAATGCTCTCCTGATGGAAGTTTAAACTCTGTTAGTAAACAAGTGAGAACTGTCCAGTATAGCCCTGGGGGGTAAATCTGTTGCGACAAAAGGGTGCAGTTGCAACCTGATGATTGACCATCCGGACCACTGATTTACTGACAGAGTCTGGGTTTAACAACCTGACTGGAAAGCGTTCTGGTTGTTAACCGAAACAGGTATGGAATAAAGCTTACCCACTATGAAACGGAGTAATTTTGATCTGAGTCATAATTATAATAAGCTGACTCCTTTCGGCTTCAGTCTGTGAGCCATTTCACGACATTTTATTATTGTGAATTATTCCTGAAATAATCGTGTGGGTTTATTTGCTAATAAAAACTTTTATTAAGGATTTTTTTGCCGGGAAATGACCTGTTATGTAGATGAAAATAGCTAACAATGGGCATGGCAAGAAAGATGGTTTTCTATTAAATTAGCCCACGGCAAATTGGTTCGCTCAGGAGCTTAGCGTGAATCCGGCACTTTTCGATTTTTCGATCTATATCAAATTTTTCGTCGGGCTTTTTGCCCTGGTCAATCCGTTCGGCATTATTCCGGTTTTCATCAGCATGACCAGCTATCAGGTGCCTGCGGCACGTAACAAAACTAACCTGACAGCTAACCTTTCGGTGGCTATTATCCTGTGGATTTCACTGTTTCTTGGGGACATTATTTTGCAGTTTTTTGGGATCTCCATTGATTCTTTCCGCATCGCCGGAGGGATTCTGGTGGTGACTATCGCCATGTCAATGATCAGCGGCAAGCTGGGTGAAGATAAGCAAAATAAGCAGGAAAAATCAGAAACGGCCATCAGAGAAAGTATTGGCGTCGTACCGCTGGCATTGCCTTTAATGGCCGGTCCGGGTGCCATCAGTTCAACTATCGTCTGGAGTACACGTTATCACAGTTGGCAGAATCTGCTGGGATTCAGCATTTCAGTGGCACTGTTTGCCTGCTGCTGTTGGTTGTTGTTCCGCGCGGCCCCGCTGATGGTACGTGTACTTGGTCAGACCGGGATCAACGTCATTACACGAATCATGGGGTTGTTAATGATGGCGCTGGGGATTGAATTTGTCGTGACGGGAGTCAAAGCCCTGTTTCCCGGCCTGGTTAACTGAAAAATCACCCGCTGAAAACTTCCCATTAAAGCGCATAATATGCGCTTTTTTTTAGCCAGCTATCAACTAATGCATCAAATAAGTGCGTCGAAGCGATTTATTGCACCATAAGTGTGCAATTATTTGTATGGCTTAACATATTCTCGCTATCATTAGTGTAATTACTGCAACTTGCTAATATGCAAGCAAATACAGCGCACTGAAAAAATTTTATTATGAAATATTTATCTTTATATATCTTTATTTGAAAATAAAAAACCGTTAATTTGATTTTTTAAGGCTAAAAGCTCCAAATTAACGACTGTATAACGTAATTGGTTCATTTTATAAGCAAAACCTCTGCTTCTGAAGTATGTGTAACGTTATACTTTATCTAATATATTGATATATAAATAAAAAATATTATTTTTCTCTGTTAAATAACACTTCACCTGTAAAAAAACTCGTGGTAAAAGAGAACGAGTTAACATTTTTGGCGTTCTTCCTTAGCTGCCAGAACGCCGTTCTGTTAGTTTTTCGAAGGCGTTAAGAAAAAACTGGCATCACTTGTGCAATGCGGAAGTGCGATTGCTGTTTCGCAATGTCAGATAACGATCACTACAGGTTGCTTAGCTTTGATGAAAAGTTCTTACGATGTAAGTCGTCCGTTACGTCAGCTCATACTGTTCGCTATGGCTGCCTTTGCCGCTGATAACTTTGCCTTAGCTGCAAACGTGCCGGCAAATGTTACCCTTGCGCCAACGCAATCGGTGGTGATTAACAACAGCAGCGAAGTTTCTTCTCTTGATCCCCACAAAACAGAAGGGGTGCCGGAAAGCAACGTCATTATTAATTTGTTGGAAGGGCTGGTGACTACCGACAATAACGGCACACTGGTTCCCGGCGTGGCCGAAAGCTGGCAGAGCGCGCAGGACAAAATATGGACCTTTACCCTACGAAAAAATGCAAAATGGAGTAACGGTGACCCTGTCACCGCAACGGATTTTGTCTACAGCTGGCAGCGGCTGGCCGATCCAAAAACCGCCTCGCCTTATGCCAGTTATCTTCAGTATGCCCATATTGAAAACATCGATGCCATTATTGCCGGCAAAAAAAACGCTGACACGCTGGGCGTTCAGGCCCTGGATGACCGTCATTTACAGGTGACCCTCACCGAGTCTGTTCCTTATTTTATTGACCTTGTCGCACACAGCTCGCTGGTGCCAGTTAATCGCGGCGCGCTGGAAAAGTGGGGCGATAAGTGGACGCTTCCGGAACATTATGTTGGTAATGGAGCATATGTTCTCAGTCGCTGGGTTATCAACGAGAAGATTGAAGTTAAACGCAACCCGCAATACTGGAATAACGCAAAAACCGTCATCGACAGGGCGACGTTTCTGCCCATTACCTCCACCTCTGGCGATGTAAATCGTTATCGCAGTGGAGAGATTGATATTACCGGCAGCGTGTTACCGCCTGAGCAGTTCCCGATGTTGAAAAAAACGCTGGGTTCTCAGCTTCATGTCAGCCCGCTGCTGTGCACTTTCTATTATGAACTGAACAATAAACGTCCGCCGTTCAATGACGCCAGGGTTCGCACAGCGGTCAAACTTACTCTTGATCGTCAGATCATTGCAGAAAAGATCATGGCTCAGGGACAGGTCCCGGCAGGCAGCTTTACACCGCCTTATATTAAGGGGGCACAGCTGAAGCAACCCGACTGGATGAATCTGACCCAGCAGCAACGAAATGAGTTGGCAAAAAAACTGCTGAAGGAGGCAGGGTATACTGCCGATAACCCACTCAGCTTCACGCTGTTGTACAACACTTCCGACGTGAATCAGAAACAGGCAATTGCCGCCGCTTCGATGTGGAAGAAAAACCTGGGGGCCAGCGTAACTTTGAACAATCAGGAATGGAAAACCATGCTTGACGCCCGTCATCAGGGCAACTTCGACGTGGCGCGTGCCACTTGGTGCGCTGACTATAATGAGCCGTCCAGTTTTCTTAATACCCTGCTAAGTCACTCTTCAAATAACACCGCGTTTTACCATAGCGATAAATTCGATGCGTTGATGGCGAAAACACTCACCGCCAGCAGCAATCAACAGCGTGCAGAACATTATCAGCAGGCTGAGCAGCAACTGGACAGTGATTCTCCTGTTGTGCCCGTTTATTACCGGGTGAGCACCCGACTGGTGAAACCCTGGGTAGGTGGTTTCACCGGCAACGATCCGCAGGATCAGACCGTATTACACTATTACTACATTATTCAACATTGAAGGACATACGTCAGACAGGGATGCCAGACGGGATAACTAACAGCAAGGGTATAGCCAAAGCACCTCAGACTGTCATCGTTCCGGCTTCTGAGATACCCGGTTAACGGGGGTCGCTGATGCTCTCTGAGTTCATCAGCAATAAATAAAACTGGAGTAAATAACTACATGACCAACATCACCAAAAAAAGCCTGGTTGCTCTGGGCATTATGACTGCACTGACCGGCAATATGGCACTGGCAGCAACTGTTCCGGCAGGGGTGGAACTGGCGGCAAAGCAGGAACTGATAAAAGGTAACGGCAGCGAAGTCCAGTCACTCGACCCGCACAAAATTGAGGGTACGCCGGAATCGAATGTCAGCCGTGATCTGCTGGAAGGATTAGTCATCAGTGATATTCAGGGACATCCTGTTCCTGGAGTGGCAGAAAGCTGGGACAACAAAGACGGAAAAGTCTGGACATTCCACCTGCGTAAGAATGCCAAATGGTCCAATGGTGAACCGGTTACCGCACAGGACTTCGTCTACAGCTGGCAACGACTGGCCGATCCTAAAACAGCCTCTCCGTATGCCAGTTACCTGCAATATGGCCATCTGGAAAATATTGATGACATCATCGCCGGAAAGAAATCGCCTGATACCCTTGGTGTAAAAGCGCTGGACGATCATACCTTACAGGTATCCCTGACCGAGTCGGTGCCTTATTTCTATAAATTGCTGATCCATGCTTCTATGTCGCCTGTCTACAAGCCGGCTGTTGAGAAGTTTGGTGATAAGTGGACCCAGCCAGAAAACTGGGTAGGCAACGGCGCATTTAAATTACAGACCCACATCATCAATGAACGTATTGTGGTGGTACGTAACCCGGACTACTGGGACAACGCCAATACCAAACTGGATAAAGTCACCTTCCTGCCTGTCTCATCTGAAGTGAGCGATGTTAACCGCTATTTCAGCGATGGCGGTAGCGATATGACTTACAACAACATGCCTATCGAGCTGTTTAAAAAACTGCAACGTGAGAACCCGAAAGAACTGCATGTTGATCCCTACCTCTGCACTTATTACTACGAAATTAATAATCAGAAGCCGCCATTTAACGATGTGCGCGTCCGCACTGCTCTGAAACTGGGCCTCGATCGCGATATTATCGTGAATAAGGTACTGGCTCAGGGACAGCTGCCAGCCTGGAGTTATACGCCACCAGCGACCGATGGCGCCGCGCTGATTAAGCCTGAATGGGCCAGCTGGTCGCAGGAAAAACGTAACGCAGAGGCGAAGAAACTGCTGGCTGCCGCAGGTTACACGGCAGAGAAACCGCTCTCCTTTGAACTGCTGTACAACACTTCCGATCTGCATAAAAAACTGGCGATTGCCGCCTCTTCAATCTGGAAGAAAAACCTCGGCGTCAATATCAAGCTCAATAACCAGGAGTGGAAAACGTTCCTCGATACCCGTCATCAGGGAACCTTTGATGTGGCGCGTGCCGCCTGGTGTGCAGATTACAACGAACCGACTTCTTTCCTGAATACCATGCTGACCGGCAGCAGCAACAACACCTCACACTATGCCTCACCTGAGTTCGATAAGGTCATGGCCGCCGCAGGACAGGCCAGTGATGAAAAAAGCCGCAGCGATCTCTACGCCAAAGCTGAACAGGTACTGGATAAAGACTCTGTTATCGCCCCGGTTTACTACTACGTAAACGCCCGTCTGGTGAAAACTTACGTGGGTGGTTACACCGGTAAGGATGCGCTGGACAACGTCTACGATAAAAATCTGTATATTATCAAACATTAATGGCAACCACAGGGGGAAGGGCAGCCTTCCCCCTGCGTGTCGTTTTATAAGCAGTGCTGAGGCACAAGCCAGCAGGTACGGGCAATGTTAAAGTTTATTTTACGTCGTATTCTGGAAGCGATTCCGACGTTACTTATTTTGATCACCATCTCCTTCTTTATGATGCGACTGGCACCGGGAAGCCCTTTTACCGGCGAGCGCACACTGTCGCCAGAGGTGATGGCAAACATCGAAGCCAAATACCACCTGAACGATCCGATCTGGAAACAGTACACCGACTATCTGTTACAGCTGGCTCACGGTGATTTCGGGCCTTCCTTTAAATACAAAGACTATTCGGTGAATTATCTTGTAGGCCATGCTTTCCCGGTTTCAGCCAAACTGGGTCTTGCCGCCTTTATCCTGGCGATTATTTTTGGCGTGGCGGCGGGAGTCATTGCGGCGCTGAAGCAAAATACCAAATGGGACTTTGTGGTGATGGGTGTAGCGATGACGGGCGTGGTCATCCCCAGTTTCGTGGTCGCTCCCTTACTGGTACTCATTTTCGCCATTGCCCTGAAGTGGTTGCCGGGTGGTGGCTGGAATGGCGGGGAACTGCGGTTTATGATCCTGCCGATGGTCGCGTTGTCGCTGGCTTACATTGCCAGTATCGCCCGTATCACCCGTGGTTCGATGATTGAAGTGCTGCACTCCAACTTTATTCGTACTGCGCGGGCTAAGGGGCTGCCAATGCACCGCATCGTGCTGCGCCATGCGCTGAAACCAGCCATGCTGCCAGTGCTTTCGTACCTGGGCCCGGCCTTTGTAGGCATTATCACCGGTTCAATGGTGATTGAAACCATCTATGGTCTGCCGGGAATCGGCCAGCTGTTTGTTAATGGTGCACTCAACCGCGATTACTCGCTGGTTCTGAGCCTGACCATTCTGGTCGGTGTGTTGACCATCCTGTTTAATGCGATCGTTGACGTGCTGTATGCGGTTATCGATCCCAAAATTCGTTACTGATCCGGAGCTGGCAATGATGTTGAGTAAAAAAAATAGCGCCGCTCTTGATGCCTTCAGCGAGAAGCTGGAGGTGGAAGGCCGTAGTCTCTGGCAGGACGCACGACGTCGTTTTATTCACAACCGCGCCGCGCTGGCCAGCCTGTTAGTCTTACTGATAATCGCCCTGTTTGTGGTGTTTGCGCCAATGCTCTCTTCGTTCACCTATGATGATACCGACTGGAGCATGATGTCTGCCGCGCCGGATATGGTGTCGAAGCACTACTTTGGCACGGATTCATCCGGCCGCGATCTGTTGGTGCGCGTGGCGATTGGTGGGCGAATTTCGCTGATGGTTGGCATTGCTTCCGCAATGGTCGCCGTGCTGGTGGGCACATTGTACGGATCGCTGGCCGGGTATCTTGGCGGTAAAACTGATTCGGTAATGATGCGCCTGCTGGAAATCCTTAACTCCTTCCCGTTCATGTTCTTTGTCATCCTGTTGGTCACCTTCTTTGGACGCAACATACTGCTGATATTTGTCGCTATTGGCCTGGTTTCCTGGCTGGATATGGCACGTATTGTGCGCGGTCAGACACTGAGCCTGAAACGTAAAGAGTTTATTGAGGCGGCCCATGTCGGCGGCGTTTCCACGGTCAGTATTGTCCTCAGGCATATCGTGCCAAACGTACTGGGTGTGGTGGTGGTCTACGCCTCGCTGCTGGTGCCAAGCATGATCCTGTTCGAATCTTTCCTCAGCTTCCTGGGGCTGGGTACACAAGAGCCACTCAGTAGCTGGGGAGCACTGCTCATTGATGGTGCGAATTCAATGGAAGTGTCGCCGTGGTTACTGCTGTTCCCGGCAGGATTTCTGGTGATTACGCTGTTCTGTTTTAACTTTATCGGTGACGGCCTGCGTGATGCCCTCGACCCGAAAGATCGTTAAGGAGTTTCCCGATGAATATGACTGAACAACAGCCAGTTATGGTGAAAAAAGCGGGAAGCGACACTCTGCTTAACGTCAGGGATTTGCGGGTTACGTTTGCCACGCAGGATGGTGATGTTACCGCAGTTAACGATCTCAACTTCAGCCTGCGGGCGGGCGAAACGCTGGGGATCGTGGGTGAGTCTGGCTCGGGTAAGTCCCAGACGGCCTTTGCACTGATGGGATTACTGGCCAGCAATGGGCGTATTGGCGGCTCGGCGCTGTTCAACGGCAGTGAAATTCTTAATCTGCCTGAGAAGCAGCTGAACCGGCTACGGGCTGAGCAAATCGCCATGATTTTCCAGGACCCGATGACCTCTCTGAACCCATACATGCGGGTAGGCGAGCAGCTGATGGAAGTACTGAAACTGCACAAAGGGATGAGCAGTGCGCAGGCTTTTGAAGAGTCGGTACGTATGCTCGATGCGGTAAAAATGCCGGAAGCGCGTAAGCGGATGAAGATGTTCCCGCATGAGTTTTCAGGGGGGATGCGGCAGCGAGTGATGATCGCCATGGCGCTGCTCTGCCGGCCAAAACTGCTGATTGCCGATGAACCTACCACGGCGCTTGATGTGACGGTTCAGGCGCAAATTATGACCCTGCTTAATGACCTGAAACGCGAGTTCAATACGGCCATCATTATGATCACCCATGATCTGGGCGTGGTGGCCGGGATCTGCGATCGGGTTCTGGTGATGTATGCCGGCAGAACCATGGAGTATGGCGGGGCGAGGGATGTGTTTTATCAGCCGACACATCCTTATTCTATTGGCCTGCTTAATGCCGTGCCGCGTCTGGATGCAGAAGGCGAATCGCTGACCACCATACCCGGTAATCCACCTAATCTGCTGCGTCTGCCGCAGGGTTGTCCTTTTCAGCCGCGCTGCCCCAATGCGATGGAAATTTGTTCAACGGCGCCACCGCTGACACCTTTTGGTGAAGGACGTCAGCGTGCCTGCTTTAAACCCGTGGAGGAGCTGGTATGAGCGCGGTAGCAGAAAAGAAAGTGTTATTAGAAATTGCCGATCTTAAAGTCCACTTTGCGATCAAGGATGGCCGTCAGTGGTTCTGGCAGCCGCCCAAAAGCCTGAAGGCCGTCGATGGCGTCAGCCTGCGTTTGTACGAGGGAGAAACCCTCGGCGTGGTGGGTGAGTCAGGCTGTGGCAAATCCACCCTCGCACGCGCCATTATCGGTCTGGTCAATGCCACCGAAGGGCGTGTCGCCTGGCTGGGGCGTGACCTGCTTGGGCAGAGTGAAGAAGAGTGGCGCAAAGCCCGCAGCGATATCCAGATGATTTTTCAGGACCCGCTGGCTTCGCTGAATCCGCGCATGACTATTGGTGACATCATTGCGGAACCCTTACGCACCTATCATCCCAAAATGCCGCGTCAGGAAGTGAAAGAGCGGGTGAAAACGATGATGATGAAGGTCGGGTTGTTGCCAAACCTGATCAACCGTTATCCGCATGAGTTTTCCGGCGGTCAGTGCCAGCGTATTGGTATTGCCCGTGCGCTGATCCTTGAGCCTAAGCTGATTATTTGTGATGAGCCGGTTTCTGCGCTCGATGTATCTATTCAGGCACAGGTCGTCAACCTGCTGCAAAAACTGCAACGTGAAATGGGGCTGTCGCTGATCTTTATTGCTCACGACCTGGCAGTAGTGAAGCATATCTCCGATCGGGTACTGGTAATGTATCTGGGCCATGCCGTGGAACTGGGCACCTATGACGAGGTTTATCAGAACCCGCAGCATCCCTACACGCGGGCACTGATGTCGGCGGTGCCGATTCCCGACCCGGATCTGGAGAAAAACAAGGTTATCCAGTTACTGGAAGGGGAGCTGCCTTCACCGATTAATCCGCCTTCTGGCTGTGTGTTCCGCACCCGCTGCCCGATTGCCGGCCCGGAATGCGCGAAGACCCGTCCATTGCTGGAGGGCAGTTTCCGCCATGCGGTTTCCTGTCTGAAGGTCGATCCGTTATAAATGTCCGGCAGTGACGTCATTGTGGTAAAAAACACTCCCGCGCCAGTGATGGCGCGGGAGTGCGGGTGAGGAGGGAGAGTCGCGCCTGTTAAGCGTCTTGTTTCAGGGTTATTCGCGCCAGAGAATATGGCAGAGCTTGTGATCTTTTTCCCGGCACAACAGCACGCGGGCAAACACATCAGTAATTGGCTCGCCATCGGCTTCACCCAGCCCGATAACCACTTCAGCAAAGAAGTCGGGATTCAGATCAAAATCGACGTGTTCCTGCCAGTCATCAGCGGGGTCAAACAGCTCCGCGCCGCCGCGCTCCTCAAATTGCAGATTGAACAGGATGATATCAGCCGGGTCGAGGTTATCTCCTGCCAGCTCAAGAAAAATATCGTAGGCCTGTTCAAGGGTTTCGTCTTCAGTAAGGCGGTTATTCAAATCCATAGCATTTCCCATAAGGCCCGCAGGCGCTGTGCAATCCCGCTCGTTTTACAGCAAAGGACTGAAGAAGTAAAACAGGCGTTCAACAATCCGTTGCCAGTAAGCACGTCGCGCCCAACGTTTAGCATCCACCAGCCGCGAGCGGGCGATATAGTCGTCCTGAACACGGGCCAGATCGCCCCCGAAACCGTCATCGTCAATGACCAGGGTGATTTCAAAATTCAGCCACAGGCTGCGCATATCGAGGTTAACCGTGCCGACCAGACTCAGCTGTCCATCAACCAGAACGCTTTTGGTATGCAGTAACCCGTCTTCAAACTGATAAATTTTGACGCCTGCTTCCAGTAGCTCAGCAAAAAAGGCCCGACTGGCCCAGCCAACCAACACGGAGTCATTACGGCGTGGCACGATAATGCTGACGTCCACCCCCCGATGCGCGGCAGTACAAATGGCATGCAGTAAATCATCGCTGGGAACAAAATAAGGTGTGGTCATAATCAACTGCTGACGGGCAGAGTAGACCGCGGTCAGCAGGGCCTGGTGAATCAGGTCGTCCGGGAACCCCGGCCCTGAGGCGATGACCTGAATAGTGTGGCCGCTCTCCTGCTCAAACGGCATGATGTTGCCATCAGGCGGTGGGGGCAAAATGCGTTTGCCGGTTTCTATTTCCCAGTCACAGGAATAAATAATCCCCATGGTGGTGGCGACCGGCCCCTCCATTCTCGCCATCAAATCTATCCACTGGCCTACGCCCGCATCCTGCTTAAAGAAACGTAGGTCGACCAGGTTCATGCTGCCGGTATACGCAATATAGTTATCAATCAGTACGACCTTACGGTGTTGACGCAAGTCCATCCGGCGCAGAAACACACGCAGCAGGCTGACTTTAAGCGACTCAACCACGTCGATACCGGCATTGCGCATCATCGTCACCCAGGGGCTACGAAAAAACTGTACGCTACCCGCGGAGTCGAGCATCAGGCGGCAGTGAACACCGCGACGAGAGGCGGCCATTAGCGATTCAGCGACTTCGTCCGCCAGCCCACCCGGTTGCCAGATGTAAAACACCATCTCGATATTGTGGCGCGCCAGCTGGATGTCACGGATCAACGCGTGCAGGGTATCATCGGTGGAGGTAAGCAGTTGTAGCTGGTTTCCCTTGACGCCCGCCACGCCCTGACGATTTTCACACAACTGAAACAGTGAACGGGCAACATCGCTGTTATCGTGAGCGAAAATCTGATGGCAGGATTTCAGTTCATTCAACCAGCGGGCGGTAGAAGGCCACATGGTACGGGCGCGCTCGGCGCGTCGCTTTCCCAGATGAAGTTCGCCAAACGAAAGATAGGCGATAATTCCGACCAGCGGCAGAATATAGATGATCAACAGCCAGGCCATGGCAGAGGGCACGGCGCGGCGTTTCATCAGAATGCGCAGCGTCACCCCCGCAATCAGCAACCAGTAACCAAATATCAGCAGCCAACTGAGCAGAGTATAAAAAGTCGACATATCAGCGGACGTTCCGTTCACCCTTGAATAGTATGAGTTTACGTGCAGATCTGCATTGACGAAACCTTTTCCGCAAGGAAGTCATCGGACCGGATAAGCAGAGAGGAGGGTGTACACTCGGCGGCGAGTTTTTCAGGCTGTGGAGTTGGCATGAGAAGAAGCCGTAATGAAGTGGCGCGCTGGCGTATGTCGCGTCAGATCCAGCGCCGTCGGGCGCGTTGGCTCGAAGGGCAGTCCAGACGATATGGTCGTATGCATGCTATTCGTCATCAGCTGAGTCAGCAGCAGCGGCGGTCCGTGCTTTTTATCAATCAGACGTTCTGATCTGGTATGAGATATCCCTGTGCCGATCAGACACAGGGAAAAGAGACGGCTAAAACACCCGCCGAAATGGCCGGACGGTGACCTGCTTATAGACGCCCGCCGCGATGTAGGGATCATCCTGCGCCCAGGACTGGGCAGCTTCCAGTGAGGAAAATTCGGCAATGATTGTTGAGCCGCTGAAACCTGCTGCGCCTGGATCATTACTGTCCACCGCAGGCATCGGCCCGGCGATAATCAGCCGACCTTCATCCCGTAGCAACTGAAGGCGCGCGAGATGAGCAGGGCGCACGGCGGTGCGTTTTTCCAGAGAATCACTATTATCTTCTGCGTAGATTACATAGAGCACGATACAACTCCTGTCCGGTCGATAAGATTTGGCCCTCACGTTAAGTGATCGTCTGTTTTTCTGCAAACGAAAGATAAGGTCGGCAGTAAAGCAGATCCCGCCCGGACCTTTGAGGTTAAATAACGCGGGCCGGACGGCTGTGTTGTTGAAACTGATTGCTATTTGCATTTAAACTGACGCTTCACTATTTTTTGCAGACAGATTATGACCACGCTGACCGAAGACTCTTTACCCCGCCGAATTTCCCTGCCTGTGCTTTTCTCCGTCGGATTGCACGCGGCGGTAATCGGGGCAATACTTTATGCTTCATTTCATCAGGCCGTCCAGGTGCCGAAAGCATCTCAGCCGATCAGTGTTTCAATGGTCGCACCCGAAGTGCAGCCAGAACCCCAGGCTGCGCCACAGCCTGAACCCGTCGCACAGCCTGAACCTGAACCCGTTGAGCCGCAGCCTGTTGCGGAACCAGAGCCGCCGGTGCCTGTCCCCGTGCCTTTGCCAAAACCGGAACCCAAACCGAAGCCAAAGCCCAAACCGGTAAAAAAAGAGGTGGTGAAGCCGAAAAAAGAGGTGAAGCCCCGCACTGAACCTCAACAGGCATCGCCCTTTAACAATGACAAACCGGCAACGGCGACCAAACCTGCCACCGCACCCAGAACGTCGCCAGCGCCGTCCACTGCGGTTTCAACCGGCCCTGAAGCCATCAGCGTGGGTAAGCCTGAATATCCGAGCCGTGCCTGGGCTTTACGCATGGAAGGGCGAGTGCGGGTGCAATTCGATGTCGACGGTTCGGGGCAGGTGGTTAATATTCGCATTCTCTCCGCCGAGCCGCGCAATCTTTTTGAACGTGAAGTGCGCCAGGCGATGAAGAAATGGCGTTACCAGGCCGGTAAGCCTGGAAAGGACTTAACCATGAACATCGTGTTTAAACTGAAAGGCGGATCGAATATTGAATGATCGAATATTGAATAGTCCCTGTGCTGCCAGCGTTGCGGCTGATAGCTGAACAGCGCCTGTTGCTCCTGCTCAGATTGCGGTAAATAATCCGGGCAGAGGGCGTTAGCCTGTCCACTTAAAAAATGCGCTATGGCCCCTGAGCGTCAGGGAGAGAAAAATTGCCCATTGTGCTTCAGCAGTTGCAATGGGCGATTTTAAGGGCAGTGCAGGGCTCCGCAGCCTGACGATCTGCCGCTTCAGTTTTGTCCATCAGCCTCAAAATGGCTTTTGTCCGCAGGCAGTGGGCGGGGTTTTCCTTCATCATCCACCGCGACGTAGATAAACACTGCCTCTGTCGTGCAGTAACGCTGGCCGATAGGTTCCGATGACACTTTTTTAATCCATACCTCAATATTGATGGTGATAGAACTGCTGCCGGTACGGATACAGCGGGCGTGACAACTGACCACGTCACCCACGGCAACAGGTTTCAGAAATGTCATCCCGTCAGCGCGCACCGTCACCACCCGGCCACCGGCAATTTCTTTTGCCAGGATAGCGCCGCCCATATCCATCTGCGACATCAGCCAGCCACCAAAAATATCGCCATTGGCATTGGTATCCGCAGGCATCGCCAGGGTGCGCAGCACCATCTCTCCCTGAGGGAGTCGGTTATTAACATCATTCATGATCTTGCTTCCGGAGAGTAAAGGGAGAAGGTGGCCCGACTGCTGCCGGGCGCGAAAGATTATTTTTCTTCTTGTGGCATCAGACGGTAAATATAGAGGCCGCTGATAAGCGTAAAGAGCAGGGTCAGACCGGTCAGACCGAATACTTTAAAGTTAACCCAGAACGCCTGAGATAACCAAAACGCGACGTAGATATTAGCCAGACCACAGGCAAGGAAAAAAGCGGCCCAGGCGATATTCAGCTTACGCCAGGCAAAATCAGGCAGTTTCAGCTCTTTACCCAGCATGCTCTGGATCAGCGGCTGCTTCATCCAGAACTGACTGAACAGCAGGGCCAGCGCAAACAGCGAATAGATCACCGTCACTTTCCATTTGATAAATTCATCATTGTGGAAAACCAGCGTCAGGGTGCCAAAAACGGCAACCAGCACAAAGGTGAAAATGGTCATTTTTTCCACTTTGCGGTACATCACCCAGCTGGCGACCAGCGCCAGCGCGGTCGCCACTATCAGTGCGCCGGAAGCGACATAGATGTCATATAACTTGTAGAAAATAAAAAAAACCACCAGCGGAAGAAAATCGAATAGCTGCTTCATAAAGGCTTCCAGATTTCAGACGAATGCAAAAGGTTACGTTAGCACAGCGTGCCGCAGGGCGACACGCAACGGCAGATTAACGTAACAGCATATAGAGGCGATAAAGATAAATAATCAGTATGGCCGAAATAAGGTTACTCACGGCGTTGAGCAGCACGGAGGCGACATTCGCAGGAAGCACAGTCAGAGAGGATGCCAGCAACAGCACCGCGACTTTAGCCAGTAACCAGACCGCCACGGCGGGCGCGACCACTTTCATCTGACGCCAGACGAGGTTGATACTGATGCGCATCGCCCGAAAAATACCGGTTTTTTCGGTAGAGAGGATCACCGGGGAAAGTGCCAGCACAATGCTCAGGATCACACCCGGCACCACCAACACCATAAAGCCAATCTGAACCGCCAGCGTCATCAGAAATACCAGCAACAGCAGCCGCGGCAACAATGGCGCAGAGGTACCGATGGCACGTAGCGCACTGACCCGCTGCCCGGCCGATACCAGAGGGATCAGACTCAGCATTGCGCCCAGCAGCAGGGTATTCCCCACCAGCGAAGCAAAAGTACCCGCCGCCGAAGCCCGTAACAAAATACGCTGCTGATCGGGGGACATATTCTGCACCATCTCCAGCAGGCTGCTTGAGCCGTTTTGACCATCGGTCAGCACAGAGAGCTGGTCGGCACCGGGCGTCAGCGCATGGCCAATCAGTACGGTGATAAAAGAAGTCAGCAGTGAAATCAGCACAATGGTAATCAGCTGATGGCGGAAAAAATTCCCGGTGTCACGGTATAACGAACCCGCCGTGAAAGACATGTACTCTCCTTGAAAAGCTGAAATTAGCGATCCGGGGATTGTACATGCTCTCGCGGCAACCTGGCACCCTGACTTACATAACTTTCTGTTACAAAGGCACCATCTGCATCCCCAGCGGGGGCAGACCATAACGTGCTCTCGCCCTGTCGCAGGCTTCATTATGTTCGCCATTTTCGCCAGACTGCGAAAATTCACGGCAGGGTGTGGGGCGATGTTGATAAATGTTGCAGGAGACGCAACCGCCGATTTCGCCTTCCAGCGCAACGCAACGTGGCGAACGGCTGTTGGTCCCGCGCATGTTGCGCATAAACAGATTCAGAGGTTCAGTGAGACTGGCCGGGACAATTCCGCCACCATCATCGGCTTCTGACCAGTAGAAGGAAACGCGAAAATGCGCGCAACAGGCACCACAACTTACACAGGGATTGAGAGTGTCGCTCATCTGATTGCCCGCCCTCCCGAGGCTTCGAACCAAAATCACATTGATCAGGATCAGCAACATAATCTGGCGCTTTTATTTCTGCAAGCGGATTTTATTAACTCCTGAGCTCCAAAAGTTCACATGCCACAACATACTGTTCTGTAAGACCTTTTTATGCATGACGCCGGGAAAGCGTACGGTCCGACAGAACAGAGGCCCGCAGGCCGTTGATGGCTTTTATGAAAGCACCGGTTTCCAGTGCATCAGCAGATCTTCACGCAACATTCCGAGTGCGGTTTTCTGCGTTTTAAGATCGGCGGCGAAAAATGCAGCATCAAACACATCGCCCATGCGTTGTTTGCTCTCCAGCGCCTGCTGCTTTATCTGACTGGCCTGATGGTGAGTGATTTCGTTGTAACTGAATACCGGCAGCATGTTCCGCGTCCAGCTTTCCGGCAACGACTGTCCCGCAACCAGCAACGCCCCGGCGTAGCATTCTGCCAGATGCTGAGCGCCGCGCAGCTGTCCGGCCAGCCAGATTTGTGACTCGGTCTGCTGCGAAGCAGCCTGAGGATAAACCTGCGCTGCGGCGGTGGAAACTTTTCTGATGGCGTCATCGTCTCCACTAAAGAAGGCGCGCAACAGCGTATCTTCACCGACTTTCTTTTCAACGTCCTGCGCCGCCTGCGGCCAGGAGCGACCGGAGGGCAGTTTAAAACCGTGATAGGCATCTTTCCCGAAATGCCAGAATTTACCGGTGCTGGGTATTTTTTCGGTCAGATGGGTGGTCATGCCCTCATTCATTGCCTGCCATGAAGGGTTGTTATTATTGTTATTAATGCGATCGCGAAATTCAGGATGGGTATAGCAGTGCACAAATTCATGCGCCGCGACGTCAGCAGGAGGCGTCTGCATGGCAATATTGTTGTCGAGCTTGACCAGTAATTTATCTGGCACCCAGCGTCCCTGCACGTTGGCGGGAAGGTCATGCGCTATCTCTGCTCTGGCATTAAAGCAGGGGCTGTTATCCGGAATATACCTGCCGTAATGATTAAGAACGGACTGGTTGCCCGTCTGCAAATGAGCTGGCGTGGCGCGCTGAGCCAGATTGATTGCCGCCCATATCGTGCCGCCGGGATCTCTGGCAAAGTCGCCGGGGTAACTGGTTATCCTGTGGCCCGCTAACAGCGCGAGGGCACCGGTCATCAGTTTGGCAGACAGCGTGATCGGGTTCACGGAGGTGGGCGCGGTACGTCGGGCATCAGCAGCAGGTCGGTTTTCTACGGCCTGTTCAGCAGGGGCTGCCGCAGCTGAAGTGGCGGCCC
>NZ_JFHN01000072.1 GCF_000590885.1 Erwinia mallotivora | reverse complement strand
GGCGGCCCGCAGACGTAATCCGGAGGGTGAGTCCAGCGGAGGTTGCGCCTGTTGTCCGCGTGCGGCATCCATGCGCATCGGCGACGGAGCCTCATTGCTGACGGCAGTTGACCGGGCGATTTTACCGGCCGCATTAATTTCATTTACCACTGATCTTATCCCTCAACTGAATTTTAACCGTTCGGCAGCCTGACGCAGTTCCAGCGCGGTGCTGGAAAAATTAGCCAGCAGGCTTTCAAACTGCGTTTTACTCAAGGTGTTCAGAGCCTGCTCATAGCAGTACACCAGCGTTTTTTCATCAGGATTGATGGTCAACGCGCCGCCCCGTAGCCGCAGCCCGGGAAATGCATAAGTCAGCATCTTGCGCAGCAGCAAATCATCCCGGGGAGTGGCCTGCAACGGAACGATTTCAGCCAGAAAGGTCAGCGACGGGCCGTTTACATATAACGTAAGGGTGATGCCGTCAGGCGAATTCACCGCATGGATACCGGTATTGCTGGTATCGGTGTGATGCAAATCGTCGTAAAGTTTTTGGGACGTAAGAAATCTGGTCATGGCTGTTCCGGTATGAGTGAAATCCAATATCAACGTTCAGGTAACGGGTATTGTGCACCGGCTGAAAATCGCTCTGCGGCATCCTGTGGCAGACCGCCTGCAATATCTGCACTGTGACGTTAAGTGGTTTCGCTCAGGAAAAGGTTCCCGGGATACCGTGTGGGGGGGGGAGCTCAGGGGCAGAATAAAAAAAGGCGCAGGGATGCGCCTTTTTGCAGTAATCGGTTGTTACTTGATTTGCATTTTATTAGTGACCGATGTCACGCCCTTCACGTTACGGGTGAGATAAACGGCGCGATTAGCCATCTGCGGGGAGCTGACAAATCCGCTAAGCTGGACGCGCCCCTTGAAGGTTTCGACATTAATTTCGGTGGATTTCAGCGAGTCATCTTTCAGCAGTTCCGCTTTAACTTTGGTGGTGATAACGGTGTCATCAAGATAACCACCGGTTCCTTCCTGCGTTTTTGTTGGCGCACAGGCGCTGACAGACAGCGCCACCACTGCTGCAACAACCAGACTTGTCAGAATTTTCATTAACTTCATGGTTTTTCTCCCTGCCCATTGAATTGGCCTTCGCCGTGATTACAGATTTGCTCTGTAAAAGAAGCTTAGCCTCGGGGGAAGAATACGCAATATTCAGGCCGTAAAAATGGCTGAAAAAGAGTGCCTTACCTTAAAAGACAAGGCACCCGACCGCATCAGCGGGTGGCGGCTTTCAGACTGCTGACAAATGTCTTCAGCTCGGCCAGTAACACCGGCGGGTTGCCATGATGTTTTTCAATAATTTTCACAATGGCAGAGCCGGAAATGGCTCCGGCTGCGCCTGCCGCGAGGGCCTGTTTCACTTGTTCGGGTTCAGAGATACCGAATCCCTGTACCGGTGGGGCGGCATTGAATTCCCGCAGCCGGTTGACCAGATGTTGCAGCGAATGGCTTTCACCACGTTTTTCCGCGCCGGTGACGCCTGCCCGCGAGAGCAGGTAGGTGTAACCACGGCCATGCGAGGCTATTTCACGCAGCAGATTGTCATCTGCATTAGGCGGGCAGATAAAAATCGGCGCGATATTGTGGCGCATCGCGGCCTGACGAAAGGGCGCTGACTCTTCAACCGGCACATCCGCAACCAGCACCGAATCCACTCCCGCCTGTTCGCAACGGGCATAAAAGTTATCAATCCCGTTGGAAAAAACCAGATTGGCGTACATCAACAGGCCGATGGGGATCTGCGGATATTTCTGACGTACGGCAGCCAGCAGCTCAAAACATTGTGACGGTGTCACGCCTGCGGCAAAGGCCCGCAGGGTGGCGTTCTGAATTGTCGGGCCATCGGCCAGTGGATCAGAGAACGGGATACCCAACTCCAGTGCATCGGCACCCGCCGCAACCAGCGCATCAATAATTTGCAGTGAAAGCTCCGGTGTCGGATCGCCCAGCGTAACGAAAGGCACAAAGGCACCTTCTTTACTGGCGCTGAGCCGTTTAAACATCTGGTCATAACGCTCCATCAGATTTCTCCCTTCGCTTTCAGAATATCGTGGACGGTGAAGATATCTTTGTCGCCCCGTCCGGAAAGGTTCACCACCAGCAGCTGCTCTTTTTCCGGTGCTTCACGCATCATCCGCAATGCGTGGGCCAGCGCATGGGAGGACTCCAGCGCCGGAATAATCCCTTCGCTACGACAAAGGAGCTTGAATGCATCCAGCGCTTCATCATCGGTAACCGAAACATAGTCGGCACGGCCGGTGCTGTTGAGATAAGCGTGTTGTGGTCCGACAGACGGGAAATCCAGCCCGGCAGAAATCGAATAAGATTCCTCAATCTGTCCGTCCTCAGTCTGCATCATGGGGGCTTTCATACCAAAGTAGATACCCACCCGACCATGTTTCAGTGGTGCACCATGTTCGCCGGTTTCGATACCGTGTCCGGCAGGCTCAACGCCGATCAGGCCAACCGCAGGCTCATCGATAAAGTCTGCAAACATGCCGATAGCATTGGAGCCACCACCGACACAGGCGATCACCGCGTCCGGAAGACGTCCCTCTTTTTCCTGTATCTGTGCTTTGGTTTCTTCACCAATCATTCGCTGAAACTCACGGACGATGGTTGGAAACGGATGGGGGCCGGCCGCTGTTCCCAGCATATAGTGCGCGGTTTCATAACTGCCGGACCAGTCGCGCAGCGCCTCATTACAGGCATCTTTCAGCGTTGAGGAGCCGCTGTGTACCGGGATGACTTCAGCGCCCATCAGTTTCATTCTGAACACGTTGGGAGACTGGCGTTCAATATCTTTCGCGCCCATATAAATGCGGCACTTAAGCCCCAGCAGGGCACTGGCGAGCGCCGAAGCCACGCCATGCTGACCGGCACCCGTCTCCGCGATGATTTCGTTTTTCCCCATCCGCTTAGCCAGCAAAGCCTGTCCCAGCACCTGGTTGGTTTTATGCGCGCCACCGTGCAGCAGATCTTCACGTTTCAGATACAGACGGGTTCTGGTGCCTCTGGTCAGATTCTGACACAGGGTGAGCGCGGTGGGGCGACCAGCGTAGTTTTTCAGCAGGTCGTTAAATTCGGCCTGAAACTCCGGGTCGCGCTGGGCGCTGACGAAAGCCTCTTCCAGCTGACGCAGGGCGGGCATCAGGATTTGTGGCACATACATGCCACCAAATTCACCAAAATAGGGATTGAGTAAGGTCATATCGCTTCTCTTTTCACTAAGCAGAGCAGCCGCTCTGAAAGGTCAGTACGCCTTCAGCGTTTGAAAAACTGAGGCAATTTTCATGGGATCTTTGATTCCTGGCGCGCTTTCCACGCCGGAATTGAAATCCAGACCAGCACAACCGAGTTGAGCCGCCTCAACGCAGTTATCTGCACCCAGACCTCCGGCCAGCAGGACATTCTCCAGCGATTGTCCCTGCAACAGGCTCCAGTCAAAACGCCTGCCGCTGCCACCCTGACCATTGTCGAAAACATAGCGGTCCACGTCCTGCCAGTCGCGGGTGGGCAGCGTATCGCCGATGCTGAAAGCTTTCCAGATCTGGATTTCCGCTGGCAGCTGGCTGCGTAACAGCGTCACCCATTGCTGGTCTTCATCTCCGTGCAGCTGCACCGCACTGAGTTGCAGGGCAGTGGCAGTAGTGACAACGTCACTCATGGCGTTATTACGGAACACGCCAACATACTTTAATGCGGCACCGGCCATCACCTCTGTGGCTTTATCCTGAGTGATCTGGCGCGGAGAACCTTCGGCAAAAATCAGACCACCATAGATGGCACCCGATTCAAATGCGCTACGGGCATCTTCCGCACGGGTCAGTCCACATACTTTGTTGTCACCGATGATTACCCCGCGAACAGCCGCAGTGAGATCGTCTTCCGCCATCAGTGCAGAACCAATCAGAAAACCGTTGGCAAAATGGCTCAGCTCACGCACCTGCGCGTAGCTGTTGATGCCGGATTCGCTGATGACAGTGACCCCGTGCGCTACTTTCGGTGCCAGCTGGCGGGTTCGGTTCAGATCGATTGACAGATCGCGCAGGTCGCGATTGTTAATCCCAACGACTTTCGCTCCCAGCGCTGTGGCGCGCGCCAGCTCGTCATCGCTGATGACTTCAGTCAGCACACCCACATTGAGGCTGTGCGCGACCGCAGAAAGCTGGCGATACTGCTCATCCGTCACCACTGAAAGCATCAGCAGGATGGCATCAGCCTGGTGGTAGCGCGCCAGGTAGATCTGGTACGGATCGATAATAAAGTCTTTACACAGCACTGGCTGAGTGATGGCCGCGCTGACCACCGGCAGAAAATCGAAGCTTCCCTGAAAATATTTTTCATCGGTCAGCACGGAAACAGCCGACGCATAGTGCCGGTAAACACCGGCGATGACTGCCGGATCGAAATCCTCGCGGATTAACCCTTTCGAGGGTGACGCCTTTTTGCACTCCAGGATAAAGACGGTACGGGCACCGCGCAACGCATCATAAAAACTGCGGGTGGACGGTGTAATCTCGTTCTGAAAGGTCGCCAGCGGCTGTTGCTGCTGTCTTTCTGCCAGCCAGACGGCTTTATCCTGAACAATTTGAGTCAGTACGGTTTCCTGCATGATTATCCTCTTGCTGCCAGTGCGACAACACGTTGCCAGGCGTCGCCGCCACGAATGGCATCCAGCGCCCGTTGGGCATTTTGCCGCAGATCTTCGTTGCCGAAAATTTTCAGCAACAGCGCCACATTGGCGGCGACGGCTTCTTCGTGTGCGCGATCGCCTTTACCCTGGAGCAATCGTGCCAGAATGTCACGGTTTTCTTCTGGCGTACCGCCCTCCAGCGCCTGCTGCGGATAGCTGTGCAGGCCAAAATCTTCTGGCGTCAACGGATAGCTGGTGATCTCACCGTCGCGCAGTTCTGCCACATGAGTGGCACTGTGCAACGCCACCTCATCCATACCGCCGCCGTGAACCACCGCCGCACGCTGGTAGCCCAGGATCTTCAGCGTCTGCGCCACAGGCAATACCAGTTCCGGACTGTAGACGCCAATCACCGCCAGCGGCGGACGGGCAGGGTTAATCAGTGGTCCCAGCACATTAAACAGCGTGCGGGTTTTCAGTGCTTTACGCACCGACATGGCATGACGAAAACCGGTGTGATACTGCGGAGCGAACAGGAAGCAGACGTTGAGATCGTCCAGCGCCTGACGTGCCTGCTCTGCGGGTAAATCCAGGCGGATGCCAAAGGCCGCCAGCAGGTCGGATGAACCCGATTTGCTGGAGACGCTGCGGTTACCGTGTTTTGCCACTTTCAGCCCACAGCTTGCCGCAACAAAGGCACTGGCCGTCGAGATATTAATGCTGTTGCTGCCGTCACCACCCGTACCGACGATATCCGCAAAGCTGTAATCGGGGCGGGGAAACGGTTGAGCATCGGCCAGCAGGGCGGTGGCGGCACCGGCAATTTCTTCCGGATGCTCACCGCGTACCTTCATGGCGATCAGTGCGGCTGCCAGCTGGGTTGGCTCCAGCTGCCCGGTAACGATGGCGGAAAAAAGTTGCTGACTTTCATTACGGGCCAGGGTTTGTCCCTGGTAAAGTTTTTCAAGAATGCTGTTCATCGTTATCTCCTTATTATCCCGCCAGCGCCCAGGCCAGCGTCTGTTCCAGCAGGCGAGCGCCGTGGGTAGTGAGGATCGATTCCGGGTGAAACTGGAATCCACAGACACGATCGGCATCATGACGAACGGCCATAACCATGCCGTTAAAGGTGGCGTTCACCGTCAGCCCGGCAGGAACTTTACTGCCAACCAGCGAGTGATAGCGTGCCACCGGCAACGGATTGCTCAGCCCGGCGAACATGCCTTCACCGTCATGTTCAATGGCAGAGGCTTTACCGTGCAGGATTTCCCCTGCCTGGCCGACATAGCCGCCGTAAGCTTCCACAATCGCCTGATGGCCGAGGCAGATACCAATAATCGGCAGACGTCCGCGCAGGCGGGCCAGCAGTTCAGGCATACAGCCTGCTTCAGAGGGCGCACCCGGTCCGGGAGACAGCATCAGCACCGGGTTTTCCATCGCCTGAAGGCGTTCAGTCAGTACCTCCGCCGGGACATTGTTACGGTATATCACCACGTTGTGGCCCGAGGCGCGTAACTGGTCGACGAGGTTCCAGGTAAACGAATCGATGTTGTCGAGCAGCAGAATATCCGCCATCAGAAAATCTCCTTACAATGATGAGCCGTGGCAATCGCGCGCAGCACTGCCCTGGCTTTATTACGGCTTTCATCCGCTTCCGCCTGGGGCACAGAATCCAGAACCACACCGGCACCCGCCTGAACGGTGGCAATGCCGTCTTCAACATAAGCCGAACGGATAACGATGCAGGTGTCGAGATCGCCGCTGGCGGTGAAGTAGCCGACGGCACCGCCGTAGCTGCCGCGTCGGCTGCCTTCTGCGGCGGCAATCAGCTGCATGGCGCGAACCTTCGGTGCACCGCTGAGCGTCCCCATATTCATGCAGGCGCGGTAGGCATGGAGCACGTCGAGATCGTCGCGCAGCTGGCCTACCACCCGGGACACCAGATGCATAACAAAAGAATAACGGTCAACTTTAGTCAGATCCGCTACGTATCGGGTGCCTGGTTTACAGATGCGTGCCAGATCATTACGGGCCAGGTCAACCAGCATCAGATGTTCTGCCAGCTCTTTATGATCCGTTCGCATTTCCAGTTCAATACGGCTGTCGAGATCGTGGTCCAGAGAGCCATCGGCATGGCGTCCGCGCGGACGAGTACCGGCAATCGGGTAGATCTCAATTTGCCGTGAGGTGGCATCGTATTTCAGTGAGCTTTCTGGTGAAGCGCCAAACAGGCTGAAATCCTGATCCTGCATAAAGAACATGTACGGACTGGGATTAGCGTTTTTCAGCGTCTCGTAGGCGGCCAGAGGAGAGGGACAGGGCAGCGAGAAGCGACGAGACGGCACAACCTGAAAAATTTCTCCGGCGCGGATCTGTTGCTGCAACTGAGAGACGATGTTGCAGTACTCTTCATCTCTCTGGTTGCACGCCAGGGTCATGGTTTCAACCTGCTGAACCGGCAGGGAATGTGCGGGTTGCAGCATCTGGGTATGCAGTTGTTCAATACGACTTTGCAGGCGTAAAAACTCCGCAGGTGCTGAGGTAAACAGGCTGGCCTGTAAGCGTGCGGTCCGGGTTTGATGATCGATAACCAGCAGCGTTTCTGCCAGATAGAAGCAATAGTCCGGGCAGTTCTGCTGATTATCCAGCGCGGGGAGATTTTCGAAGCCAGCCACCAGATCGTAAGCAAACAGGCCGCCCAACAGCATCGCCTCCCGCTCGTCTTCCGGGCAACTGAAAAGCTGAGGGATCAGGCGCAGAGCATCAAACACCGAGGTCGACTTAAGCCGTGAATCCTCATCCTGCACTTCGCTGTCTGCCGGAAACGTCAGCTCAAGGCTGTCAGGTCTTAAGCTGATGGTCACCGCTGACGGCAGCGCGGCGGTCAGCTGCGTCAGTACGGCACGGCCGTTTTCTGACAGAGCCTGTACGGTAACCTGGTTGCCTAATGCTTTAATTCGCAGCGCGCTGTCGACAATCAGCAGGCTTTTGAGATTACGTTTGCTGTCTATATCGGCTGACTCCAGCAGCAGTGTAGCCGGACGTGCAGCACACAGCTGATGAAAAACAGCGGCCGGATCGGCGCGGTAAGGCGCATTACCGGTGATCAGTTTCATTACAGGTTTGGCATTTTGCATCAGGACACTCTCTGAAATTTGCTAAAAAAAAAGCCCGCTGGTGCGGGCCGGGTATCTGCATTTCGCTGGTTGCGTGCATCCATCCTTCGCCCGTTCAGGGAAAAGTGCGCCACCAGCCTGTCATCGTTGTATTGGTGATTGTCATGATCCAGATACCCCTGCGTGTGAACTTGCGTACTAGTTAACTGGTTCAGGGAAAAAAAGTCAATACTCTTTTTCCCCCGTCATTAAATCTGCGTATCATGCGCGGCTGTGCAATCCACTTAATCCGGAGTCGTTGTGAGCGATGTAATGACCGATAATCCCTGGCCTGTATACGATCTCCACAGCCATACAAAGGCTTCTGACGGATTACTCTCGCCGCAGGAGCTGGTGCTGAGAGCCGTTGAGCATCGTGTTGGGGTGCTGGCGATCACCGATCATGACACCATTGCCGGTATTCAACCAGCGCGCGAGGCTGTTGCCCACCATCAACTCCCGCTAAAGCTGATAGCTGGCGTGGAAATCTCTTCTCTGTGGGAAAATCATGAGATTCATATTGTCGGGCTGGGTATTGATGAGTGCCACCCGGCGATGACGGTATTTCTGCATGAGTAGAGTGAACGACGTCTGTCCCGTGCAACGCTGATGGCGGAACGTCTTGAGAAAGCTCACATTCCCGGTGCGCTGGAGGGGGCACTGGCGCTGGCAGAGGGCGGGGCGGTAACCCGCGGTCACTTCGACCGTTTTCTGATTGCGCAGGGTCAGGCGGAGAATATGGCGCAGGTTTTCAGAAAATATCTTGCCAGAGGGAAAACCGGCTACGTGCCACCCCAGTGGTGTACAATTAAACAAGCTGTTGATGCGATTCATCATTCTGGCGGCTGCGCCGTCCTGGCGCATCCGGGGCGGTACGGATTGTCGGCCAAATGGTTAAAGCGTCTGCTGACCTGCTTCTGTGAAGCCGGAGGCGATGCGATGGAAGTGGCGCAGTGCCAGCAGCCCCCCCAGGAACGAAGCCAGCTGGCGCGCTACGCCCAGGACTTCCAGCTGGCTGCGTCACAGGGTTCTGATTTCCATCAACCCTGTGCGTGGATAGAGCTGGGAAAAAAATTATGGTTGCCGGGCGGTGTTGAGGCCGTCTGGCAGCGTTTTCCCGACATCGCGAAACGTTGAACCGTCGGTGATGCGGCAGACAAGAGGTTTTTATGAGTCAGTTTTTTTATGTTCACCCGGAAAATCCCCAGCCTCGCCTGATTAAACAGGCGGTGGAACTGCTGACTAAAGGCGCAGTGATTGTCTATCCGACCGACTCCGGTTATGCGCTTGGCTGTCGGCTGGAAGATAAAAATGCCATGGAGCGCATCTGCCGCATCAGGCAGTTGGATGGCGACCACAACTTTACGTTGATGTGTCGCGATCTCTCGGAACTCTCTACCTATGCTCACGTCGATAACAGTGCCTTCCGGCTGATCAAAAATAATACGCCCGGGAATTACACGTTTATTCTGAAAGCAACCAAAGAAGTGCCCCGGCGGCTGATGAGTGAGAAGCGAAAAACCATTGGCCTGCGCGTACCTTCAAACCAGATCGCGCTGGCGTTGCTTGAAGCACTGAATGAACCGCTGATGTCGACCTCCCTGATGCTACCCGGCAATGATTTCACCGAATCCGATCCGGAGGCCATTCAGGACAGTACAGGTAAGCTGGTAGACCTGATTATTCATGGTGGCTATCTGGGCCAGCAGCCGACTACGGTGATTGATCTTACTGAAGACGCGCCAGTTGTAGTCAGGGAAGGTGTCGGAGATGTTCAGCCTTTTCTGTGATAACGCAGAAGGGAAACAACCAGCCATAAGGCGTGCTGTTCCTTATGGCTGACGGATTTTAATGTAAAACTGCCGCCGGTTGTGGCGCTGAACCATCAGGGGCAGTTATCGGGCAGATGAATAGATATTATTCAGTTGCTGTTTGAATCTGGTTGGATCGTGTTCATCTTTTATCCTTTCCAGCGAACGGGCAGATTTCGCGCTGATGTCATCACGGTTATGCAGGGCGGAAAGAACATGCGCCTTGAGCTGCCCGACGATGGATTTCCTTAACTTTTCTTTAGCGCTCGCACTGTTCACATCAAATTCATACATATCGTTCAGTGGGCAGTTAATCAGCCATCCAGCGGCGTCCGGATTTATTTCTGGTAGCGCGCGCAGATTGGTGGTGATAACCGGACAACCGCTGGCCTGCATTTCAAGCACTGAAAAGCCATAGGTGTCCTGCCAGGTGGGTAATAACCCGACATCACTCTCAGCCAGCAACGTCATCACTTGCGCATTAGGCAGGCTGCTGTGGTGTCTGAAAAAAGGGTATTTTGCCAGCTGACTTTCAATATGGCGGTGAAAATCTGCTGTGTCCTGCCAGCCACGATGGGCAATGTTGTGTTTGCGGGATAAATCACCAATCAGATTTACCTGTACGTCATCGCTGTTAATTAATCCCTCATCTGCCAGCGCCGAGAATGCCAGAACCACTTCCGCTCCGCCCTTACGATAAAACTCATTGCCCACAAAAGTGAAATTCACCTTGCCGCTCTGCACCTGGCGTGCATTGCCGGCCAGTACCGGTTGTGGCGGGTGTAACACACATAATTTCTCGCTGATTACTTTTTGCCAGGCCGGAAAAGCCTGTAACAGTTTGTTCTGAATCTGAAGGGTGGACTCTGAGATGGCAATCAAACGGATGCAGGATTTATCGGCAGCCAGCCCGAGAAGGTGATGCAGTTCAGGATTCTCTGTCTTAGCCACACCCGCGACAGGCAGTACTCTGGGGATTTCTGTCTCAAAAGTAGCCACCCATGGATGCGAGGTGCGGGCAACCTCATTAAAAAGATGAATAACCTGAGTACCAGCAGGCAGGGTGCCCGGTAAGCACTGGAACAAAAAGGTTTTGTTTTTCTTGAGAAATTTACTGCGTATCACATTGATATAAGAATAGATGTTTTTCTTTTTGCAATTAACGTAGTCATTTTGCGGATCAACAATAATGTTTCTCTGCTCCGGATATCCTGTGCCACTAATCGCAATCTTCATAAATTTCCGACACTCTGTTGTTTCAGGGAGGATTCAGGTTGATGAGCTGAAACCATTCATTAGCTATGTTAAACGGTTTACACGAAATCTAACCGATTGATAATAGGATTATTCCTTAGCTGCAATTTCACCCTGAAGTCACACAGTTGAATTAAGTCATTTTCCCGAATCGAAAATATTCAAACCAATAAAATTTAAAACCAGGATGGTAGTGTCAGATATATCTGCTTATGGCGAGATGAAACAATAAGACCTGAACGAAAGTGTTTGGGGTATTAAGCTGATAGTTGCCCTTTTATCAGCGAAAAATTGTGTAATACCATTACTTCACGGTCGGGAGTTGAATGGTCCGCCGGGTAATCTTCTTTCATGAAGATGGCCAGTCTTTTCATCAGACAGGGCGCGAAAGGTACGTTGTCCGGGCGGCAACAAAGAAGGTTACACTGTGGTGAAATGTCTGTATAATGTTACGCAAATTTAAGTAATTGAAAATAAAAGAAATTTACATCCAACATGACGCCTGGGAAGGCGGTCAATAAAAATAAAAAATTTAATAAATTCAATAACTTGAAATAACAAGTTCAGCAGTGTATCTCCTTGTGTATCCCACCTTTTATGAACCCCGTGTGTACCTGTTTTTGGTACACGCTATACGAACACCTGAAGCGTTTTGGAATCTCTGAAATTTGCCATAAGGGTAAGTGATGATGAGGGGCCTAATAATAACAAAAAGTAAGAATAGACAAACGCTCTGCCTAAACTTACATATTTATCAATTATATGAATTAGATTGGTTCAAATCGAAGGTTGCAGCATCCCAGGAGTTGGTAATCCTGCTGTCCATTTCTGCGTTAAAGAGAGAGGTTAATTCACCTGCATTGACGTTGACATTGACATTTCCAGCCATCGACAATTGAAGGTTTGGAAGTTGCATAGCAAAGGGATTCCCCTGTGTGGCCTGGGACATCCAATCAGATTTGATATTGGTGAACATATTATTCTGATTACCATCTCTGTTCTGCTGAACCGCATCATTCCAACCTTGAGCACCTGCTGTACTGGTGCTACTCCAGCGTTCAACTAACCAACTGACAACCGGGTCATTTTGCTTAGAGGCCCATTTTTGGTTGGCCTGCGCATCACTGTATGCTTGCCTGTTGTAGCTCTGTGTGCCGGGTATATGTCTAAGCAAACTCAAGATATTCGCTGTTAACTCACCAAATTCATGCCCCAGCGTTTTTACAATGGGGCGAAGCTCTAACAAGTCATCAGTTAGCTTGCCAGCGGTTAAACCTGCATCTGACAACCCTTTTGCAAAAGATGCAGAGAAATTATCACTCAGGTTTTCACTAACCATTCTTGTTTTCGTAGACAATTCTGAAAGAGATTCAATATATTTCTGCTGTTGGTCAGTCAGGGCCAGTCCGCTACGTGCAATCTCATTCAGATTCTTTGTGACATTTTCAGCCTCTGGTCCTATGGATTTAGTTACATAAGAAAGGTCATCAACGGATTCAGATAAAGCTGTGAATTCTGTATCTGTTAGTTTTGCTTGTTTTTTAAGATTTTCCAGAATCAAAGCAAACTCTACAGGCCCTTTGGCATTTCTTAATGTCTGAACGGCTTCGTCTCGACCATAACCACCTCTTGTAGTCATAATATTTAGCCAATCTGAAAGTTCACCACCACCAGAGAAATTCCAGGTTCCGTCTTTTTTGTTTTGCTTCCATTGGCCTTGTGATAGCTGTCCAACTTTATCCTGTACGTCTTTAGATATATTTGAAAGCTTGTCTGCTGAGAAATTCTGGCCTGTCTGTTGAAAGATGGCCTGCTGGAGTGCTTGCCCTTCAAGGGGGTCTAGGCCCATACTCTTTTGCATGCGCCTCCCAGCCTGGCGGTCAATGCTATCGCTGAGATTACTTCTCGTTGTATGAATCGCGCCATAGGTAGCTCCGGCGAGACTTAATGCAGGTACAAATCCTCCAAAGGCTGCTCCAGAAGTTAGCCAGTTGCTATTTCCCTTTTTAGTTGGTCTGCCATCACGTTTAGCCATCTTGCGGGCTTCACGAGCTGTAGCGGAGGTAAGCACTTTTACTTGACGTAGGCCCTCGCGCATCTCGCCGATCTCTAAATTTCCACGCTTGTACTCATCAGCTAATTTCCGAGCCTGTTGGATAGCCTCATAACGTTTACCTATATCCAGACCTTGCAATCTGTTGATATCAAATGCTGTCTTTCTCAAGCCCATAATTCCGTTGATATCCCGGTCTAAAGCATCTTTTCTCTGCTTAGCTGCTGCTTTCTGTTGTCTTTCCTGCTGACGCATCCGCTCAGAAACACTTTTTTGTGCAAGATTATTCATCTGAGCGGTCTGACGGGCTACTTTTGCCGGGTCATACATAGCAGCAGTGCCAACCATCCCAGTTCCTTTTCCTTTTCTTTCCTGCTGTTGATGAAACTGAATGACCCTTTTTGTCTGCGCAATTTGTGCATTTGCAGCATCTTTTGCAGCTTTGATTTCAGCTTTGGCACTATCCACGCTTTGTTTAGCTGAAAGGTTTTTTAATGCCTGTAGTTCTTTTCTTACGCGGCGTAATGAAGCTCTATCAGAATCATAAACAACCTTGTTAATAATCCTGGCACCCGTTATATTTGTAGACACAATTAACTCCTTAAATTTTTTATAATAAAAAACCCCATCCCCGGTTAAAGGGACAGGGGTTATCTTGATAACTTTATCAGTTTATTTATTCTTCTGACTCAGATGTGCTCAGCGCTAAAAGCGGATGCCAGCCCCGATTAATACGTGACTTAACTCTTTCGTAAGGCAAGTCAAGCAGTCTGCACATTCCGGCGATATTGAGTACAGAAGACAATTGATCTTCTCTCACGTTAAAATCAACGACCTGGCCATTATCTTTCTTGAATAATATTTTCATATTCTAATCCTTATTCAATAAATTGTTTTAATAGAGGGAATAATAAATGAAAGGGTATGTAATGATACCCTGCATTCACTAATCCAAAGTAAACCGCCATTTCAATGACGAAGAGAAACAGCAGGATACTAAAACGCTTCATTAAATTTTGACGCTGACCTTAAGGATCGAACTGGTCACATTATTCACTGGGAGAATAGAGGCCTCAAAATAAATATCGGTCTCTCCCAAATCCTTTTCAATCATATAACTGAAATACTCTGCGGCAACACCTGTACGAGCCAGTTTAGTGTTTGTACTTGCGGGAGTGTAAATATGATTGTAGGCGTTTGTTCCTGCACGGAAGATAGGCACCAGAATCAGCTCATCAGCGCCGATATATTGCGTGAGCAAGGGGTCAGCTACACTTACAACATCCAGACTCAGGCCCGGCACGGTCATTGTTTGCACGTTTGGCAGCAATTCCCTGCGTTTAGTAATGATATTTTCGACATCCAATGGTGAGACATACTGGAAAGCACTTTTCATACTGGGATGGAATCGAAGCTTGTTATACACATTCCGACCAGCAAAGACTATTACACGGGTCATATTGCTATACAAACCTTCTGCACTATCTGCGACTTGGTCATACTCATCACGGCCTGGACGACGATTGCCACGCTGGAAATCTGCGGCACTAACCTGATCTGAACGCAGGAAATAAGGACATTCAATCAAGAAGTTAGTTGCATCGCCACGGGCTGTTGAGTTGTGCTCAAAGCTGTAACGTTTCTTAGGATCGTTAAGCAGTGACTTATTGCTCTCAACGATACGGTCAAAACTAATCTTAATGGTTTCTGAGCCAACAGATTCAAAAATATTAAGAGCCTGTAAAAGGTAATTCTGCTGGGAAGTAACGGTAAAGGCCGGGGTCAAATCAACCAAACCGAAAGCACTATAATCAATTAAAGTTGCCATTATTATTATCCTTATTAAGTTGTTTGGAAATCGGGTGCGTCCGAGAAACGAACTGCTGGGTTCTGCAACAGCAGCAGCACAGCTTTATCTACACCTGCCTTATCAGCGGCTTGGAGAGCAAACTTCTTATACCAAATGTTAGTTCCACCAACGAGAACGGAGACTTGCTCAGATGAAGCCTTTACATATTCCAGTACAACAAATGCCTGATTTGAATCGCCTGTTACAAGCGCACCAGATTCATCAATAACAGAGCCTGGGACCACATCTTGTGCAAGGGCGGTCTTGAGAACCTTACGACTAAAGGGGATAATTTCGTGAGATACCACATCTGTAATGTTGTATGGGTTATTTTTAACACCAACAAGTGCCATATTTTGAACTCCTTATTTTTTGATTTTATTTGCAAGGCGTTCCGCAAGAGTTTCTTGCTTTTCTGGTGCCTTTTTTGTCATTTGATCAGCAATAGCTGAAATGCGTTTAAATATTTCTTCTTGATTTGTTTTATCTGCTGTTTTGTTCACTGTGGGCTTTTCAGGTTCAGCCTCTACTACTTCAACTGCATTTTTTTTAGCAATCTTGAATAGCTCATTTGCGATCTCAATGTCGCTTACAAGCAATGTAACAGCGACCCTACCGTCCGGTAGCATCTGTTTGAAAATCGGTTCTTTCATTATTTTTATCTTCCATAAAAAGAAAGCCCCACCTGTCAGGGAAGGGCTTTAAGCTAACTTAAATAAAACAAAGGAGTTTAAATTCACTTTGGAAATAATAAGGAAGGTGCCTATGCGTTAATCAGACGCTTTTTGAGGGAAGGTAAAAGGCGTTACCTTTATTGGTATATAATGACCAAAACAAGATATTAATCAGGGAAATATGGAATGCCAATAACATATTTAAATAATCAATGTCTATAATTTTATTATATCAGAGATTAATTATACTTGCAACTAAAAGGTTGCATTTTTCAATATAAATTTATATTTATTTTAATTTAAGGTGCTGAAGGCAATTTTCTATTGAGGCGATGCAAGTTGAGATGTTTGTCCAATCAATAAATAGATTTGGATGTTCCATCGCTAATATTTTCATTTCTTCTTTATTTGTTTTTTCGTTAAAAGCCAGTAATTTTTCTTTTACGAAGTTGTAATTTTGGAGATATGTATCCTGCGTTTTATACGCTCCCTCGATTAGATTGAGTGTCAAATCAGAAACCTGATTATAAAAATTTTCGAATTCATTCTTAATGTTATTTTCCATTTTTTATCCTGTTAATCTCTTAAAAATCTGTCGGTCACATAACTATATGAACTGGTGGATGGATTGAGTTCTTGTTGTAGCTCATGAATCGCTCTCAGATGCACCCTGGCGCTCTTAAATTGTTCGAGCAATATCTCTACCTCACACCACAGAGAACTCTTGTCAGAATGGCTCAGAGAGGGGCTATCGAGGGCTTCTTTTGTGACTTCCTGTAGAATATTTATTAAATCAGTGATAGAGGATAAAACAGCATCCCCATACTTAAAAATATTTCTTCTGCAATGGACGGCAAGGTCATTTCGAATATCAAAAATTACCCCTCGGTAATATTAAAGGTCTTTATTATTCATTATTCTTCCCCATAGTTATTTTGATTAAATAAACTATCCAGTTCTCCAGCGGAGTAATTACTGTTATCTAACCTTTGGTAATGAAGCCACCCGGCGTAATGATCTTTGTCTTGAAAAATCATTTCCCATTTATCTCCCCCTGAGATTACTGTTTTTTGAACCGGGCGTGGGTTATATCTAACCCCGGAACAGCTTTGCAAGATATCTTTGAGATTTATAATCTCTTCAGTACTTAGTTTAGGGGATGGGGTGTAAATCTTTTCAATAATCAGCGGGGATTTGTTTGTTTTCTTTCTTGCTGAATGCGCTGGGTTTTTATAAAGTGCATTTGTATTATAATTTGATTTTGAAACGTAAATATTACCTCCAATATTTGATTGTTTAAAGTTAACTTTGTTTTACTTTGACTATCTATTAAATCTTACATACTTCCTTAGTTTTGATACAAGTTCAGGTGATATGCCTAAATCTAATGCAATTTTTTCATTTGAAAGATTTATGTTAGATTTTATGTAGCCAATTAACGATTTATCTTCTTTTTCTTGCAATATTTCTCCTTTGGAAATGTAAGTTTAAAATCAGCATAGATAGCTAATAGCAAAATCAGCATAGTTAGATATGTCATTAAGCTGCCTCTTTGCTGCATTTTGCACTATAACGTTTTACCTGTGGAAGAGATAGACCTAAAGTTTGGGAAATCTCTTTAATTCTTTTTCCTTGTAATCTCAACTCCTGTACCTTTTGATATTGAATATTACCCTTGTTTTCTTTAACTGGGGTTTTTATCCCTGTATGGGTGAGGGTGCAGTTGTAAAAGTATTTATTTTTCAGGTATTCAGCAGTGGACTTATCGGGAACCAGAAAGGATACTTTTTCCTTATTAGCACGATTTCGAATAACAGTCCTCGAAATAACTTGTAAACACCGTTCAGTATTTTGCTGTACAGACCATTTATCGTAAAGCGTTTGGAAATCCCAGTCCATCACCTCACAATATTCTTTTAGTCTGATGAGACTGAAAGGGTCCATATTCACAGATGCCAGGTAAGCGCATTTTGCATATCCTTGGTATGCAGCATCAACATTCGATACAATCCCCGCTAACTGCTCTCGTGTCAAACGATTCACAGAATGACCAGCGTAATAATTTAATCCATATGAGGCCATAGATACCCGTTGACCAAGTTCTGAAAATTCACTATCTGCAAGAGAGGTAAAATCAATGTTCAGCGCCGAAGTGGATTTATCGTTATTTGTGGTATATAAAAAGTTTTCTCTATAGTTTCTTTTAACCCATTGCAATGCTTCAAGATAAACAGAAGACAACTTAGTCATACTCGCCTTTTCTTGTAATACGTAGTGAATCGTTATATTTTCGGTATTGGTAAATTTTGCACGTGAGATATCAGGCTGAAATTTATCGTCAGCTTTCAGAACCGGATACTTCAGGTGTTCTTTAGCCCTATATAAAAATTCTGAATCACTTGCTCCACACCCCAATAACGTGAAGGATACGCACCACTGTGAAGCCAGCAGGATAGGGTTAGCAGAGTAACTTGTGAGCCAGAATCCGGAGTCATCAGTAGATTTAGTCATTGCACTACTATTCAGAAGACACCAAACAATATCTTTCATCTGATTAGAATGGGCGTGGCCTTCTTCCCAATACTTTTTCAGTTCATCAAAATATTCAGGGTTAAGAAAAAATCCGCCTTTTGAATCTACAGATAACCACTTCATAAAATGAAAGTTGTTTTCTAACTCACCGATTTCGCTGTGCCGGACTCTGATTTGCTGTCCAAATGAACCTGCTGGCACCTCGTCGATAAATACCTGAACATTATTAAATGCTGTCTGCATCGACCCATCAAATACAGACGCCTGAGCATAAAGTGATAGGCCATCGTGCGTACAAAGGATTACTTTCTCCGTCGAATCAGGGGCAAGTGCTGCTTTCAGGTCTCTTACAACTGAATTAGACCCCTCAGATGAAAGTACAGTTCTTTTGGAAATGCCTTTAAGTTCGTCTCTGGTTTGTCTGATCAAATCGGCTGTAGGCAATGCTACAAGAATTCTGTTATTACCGTGATACGATTTGATATGCTGGAGAAGTTTTACTGATTTTCCACTTGAAGGAATCGCATCAACGAAATGAACTGGCTTTACATCAGGCGATGGTGCGACTTTTAGTTGTTCCTTTTTCATTAATTTCCTCATCTTTTAGGATATTGCCTTTCAGGTAATCGGTGATAATTTTGCACATCAGGGCAGCAGCACCCATACCTTCTAATCGTGATTTCTTCATCAATAAATCGAATACATCAGGAGTTAATCGAATATTCATTTCTTTGTTTCCTCATACTGTTTAATCATCTCTAACACTTCCCAGTAGAAATCTGCACGTTTCCGTTTAAGCCTGAGATTATCATAATAGGATGTCTGGATTCTTTGCTTAGTTAACTTGCCCTCTTTAAAGAGGTTAAAGACTTGTTCCGGCAGGTCGTATTTTGGCCAGGCCATTTGCTCTCCTTTTTTATTGGGATAGAAAAATGCCACGCTGGAAGACTTTATTAGCCTCAGCACGACAGTGTTTTTGTATTTGGGAATTAGAATAACTCAGGAATGGAAATAACTATCTATTAAATCTTTATTACCCTATTTCTATAATACTACGATTTATTACATTTTGTCAAAAATTTTTAATTGATTTATTGTAATTTACTAATGTATATCTGTTTATTTATGATATCTTAGGTTTTATCGTAAGTGGTTTATAATCTCAGAGGTCTACAGTAGGTGGGATGTCTACTCGCAGGCTAAGTGAAAAAAGTATCGTTTTTACATATAAGACCCTTATATGGGAAAGTGATACCTTTTTGATTAAAGGTTTAATGTAAATGTGTAATGTGGGACTCCACAGTCGCCCACAGTAATCAAAGCTATCACCTTTCACCATTGCCAACACAGGCAACGTTCAAGGTAATAGAAATAATATAAGTAATAGGCTTATAAATCGCTCATTAACATTCACTCATCAATAATCCTATAACATACCTATTCATAAACCATTACCCATTTAATTCATTATCATTCATTTAATGTGCAAGGCTTTATGAGGTATGTCACTATATAACACTCATAACATTAACCATTACAATCTCACTCATTACATTCGTTCAATATGCAATGCTTAATGATTCGTGCTTATGTGTAAGAGGATTATTTAATTCATTATCATTCATTAAAATAACCACTCTAACACTCGTTATCCATAACCTTTCAATCCGTGCAAGCTTCTGGACTCGTGTTGATAATGTAACAGCTTATCACTCATTACATTCGCTCAAGCTTAACACTTAGTAAAAGATTAATCGTTATTCAGTCATAGTCATTCCCTTATTCCTCTTAATCTAACACGTGCTAAGGCTTTTCTCTGGATGTATTCCAAAGAAAAATATATGGGCAACTAAGTCTGCGAATAATCCACATTAAAATCACCTGAAAATAGAAAGTAAATCAAAGGAAATATGTAATGAAACCCTTACTAATACATAAATGATAACAATAATAACAATTAGCAATCTAATAATAAATTTATTGACAATTACAAGAATAGATAATGTTTTCAAGTAATTTAATCTAATTTAACTCTGAGATGCCTGTTATGTGATTATTATTATGCTAAGTATGCTAAACAACATTTTCTTCTTTCTCTCAGAATTTGAACAAAATCTCAAGGCAATATGGTTTCACATGAAAACATAACATAATTAATCATATCTTATAAAACAATTAGCATGATAACTAAATTGGCAGTAAAGTTATTAAATCACTTAATTATCATATTGTGATCTAAGTATTCTCACCTAATTAAAATCAATAACTTAGCGATTGAGTTACAGTTAACAAACGACCGTTTAGCCTGTATCGCCAATTTATGCAGCCTTTATGCACTTATTTGCATAGTTACCGCCACGATAAAGCGAAAGCAACCTCTGATATTTGTCATTTTTAAATGCAAATGAGAATCGCTTATGGTGTTGCGTTAAGCGCCATTCCAGTTGAGTAGGCTGAAAGGTGAGGGCGGTTATGGGAGGTTGATATTTATTCCCGTTTGATTTGTGCGATGACACGGCGCTGGCTGAGTTGTATGGGGTGGGGGTGTAATAATTTTTTTATTGGAGGGTTATTGCCTGGCAGTAGAACGTCAATCAAACTACATAAAATTATAAGATATTGATTTTTATAATTTTTAAATTGATTTGTGTGTTAAGGGCTGTATAGCTGGTTACTAAATGTGCAATTTTTAATCAGATTTAATTGACAATTAATCACATTTAATAGGCTTTAATATCTCTTTAATTAGAAAAAATGATCTAAAAATCACTTGTAAATTATATGAATACTGATCAATACTCTTTGATATTGTGATGTAATGAGGATGTAATGATGAAGGTGAATGCAGTCGATAGAGTTCAGGCCGCACAGATTGAACAGGTCCTACGCCGTAGCAAACAGGAGACGTACGCAGAAATCTGGAGGCTAAATCTTAATTTGGCTTTAAGGATTTCTGATTTACTGGCACTGACCTTTGAAGATGTACAGGCGAACACATTACGCATCACCGAAACAAAAACAGGCAAAGTGAAACAGTTTCCAATTAATGATGCAGCCCGTGCAATCATCGAGAAGCGCCGTAAGGAAAACCCTGAAGACGTTTACCTATTCCAGAGCAAATCAAACAGGGTTAAAGCCCAAGCCTCTCCTGTCGCTCGTGAGGGCGTTTCAAGGGCATTCAAGGCAGCGGGGGAAAGGGTCTGTAAGGATCTGAACGTAGGAACGCATTCGGCGAGAAAGACTCGCGCACGTATCATCTATGAAGAGACTAGAGACATTGCCTTAGTTAGTAAGATGCTGAACCATAGCTCAATAAAAGTCACAGAGATTTATCTTGATATTCGGGAGTCAGAAGTGCATCAGTCCTACTAGGATTACCAGTTTTAAGTAAACAGACGATAATGTATGAAGATGAAAATATATACAGCGTTTCTAACGTACCTACTAGCCGTATACAACTACACCGGGCGTAACATCACTTGTATTAGTCGCGACTTGATCTGACATATAGCCTTGAAAGGTTGAGAGTTACCGGTTTTGATATGGGTGTCGAATCCTTATACAAAACACGAGGTAACTCTCATGCTCCATACTAACAATCCCGTTATCAAACACAAAGCCGGTTTGCTCAATCTGGCAGAAGAACTCAGCAACGTCTCCAAAGCCTGCAAAATAATGGGCGTTTCACGAGATACGTTTTACCGGTATCGTGAGCTGGCCGATGAAGGTGGCGTGGATGCGCTGATAAATCGCAGCCGTCGTGCTCCTAACTTTAAGAACCGAACCGATGAGGCCACTGAACGAGCTGTCGCTGATTATGCTGTCGCATTCCCGGCTCACGGCCAGCACCGGACCAGCAACGAACTGCGTAAACAGGGCGTTTTTATCTCCGGCAGTGGTGTCCGCTCTGTCTGGCTGCGCCACAACCTTGAGAATTTCAAAAAGCGCCTTAAAGCACTGGAAGAAAAAGTAGCTCGTGAGGGTATCGAACTGACTGACAGCCAGATCGCCGCACTGGAACGTAAAGCCAGTGATGACGAGGCCTGTGGCGAAATTGAAACCGCTCATCCGGGTTATCTGGGGTCTCAGGACACGTTCTACGTGGGAAACCTGAAAGGTGTTGGACGTCTTTATCAGCAGACGTTCGTGGATACCTACTCGAAGGTCGCTCACTGCAAGCTGTATGTCACCAAAACGCCAATTACAGCAGCAGATCTGCTGAATGACCGTGTGCTGCCGTTCTATGCCTCTCAGGGACTGCCTGTGCTGAGAATATTGACCGACAGAGGCACAGAGTACTGTGGCAAAGTGGAGCAGCATGATTACCAGCTTTATCTGGCAATAAATGATATCGACCACACGAAGACCAAAGCGATGTCGCCGCAGACGAACGGCATCTGCGAACGGTTCCACAGGACGATATTGCAGGAGTTTTATCAGGTAGCATTCCGCAAAAAACTGTATGGCGAACTCGATACATTACAGTCGGATCTTGATGAATGGCTGGTTCACTATAATAATGAACGAACCCATCAGGGGAAAATGTGCTGTGGCCGGACGCCAATGGAAACGTTACTTGATGGAAAACACATCTGGGCTGAGAAAAACTTAAGCCAGATGTAATCTGACAGACACCTGTATAAATAACCGGTAACTGTCAGATCAGGTCTGAGCTAATACACTTTACCACTGGCCTCCCGGCTGTCCTGACTGACGTGCTTATCTTTACGTCGATAACTTCCCTTCCCTTTTTTATTCACTTCTACCCGGCTTCTGAACAACGGATCATGCAGTAGTGCCTCCAGCGCATTGTCCCGAATAATACCTTTCTTATGTTGATATATTGCCATGATGGATTCCTTTGACTGAATGTTACAATAAATGCAAAAAATTAATCAGTTGGTAATGCAATTTCCCCTTTTTCCAGAGCTTCGAGAATCGAACATGAAACACTACTATGAGCCGTGCCACAACAAGCATCATTCAACATGCTAAGCGATCGATGCATATGTTGTAGTTCTGCAATCCTTCTTTCAACTTCCAGGAGTCGTGCCTGAACGATATTTTTGGATTCCTGACAGGTATGATGCTCAGGATCTACACGAATTGATAACAGCTCCCGAATAGCTTCAAGACTAAAACCCAGTTGTCTGCCATAGCGGATGAATTTAAGCCGCTGTAGATCGTTTTGGCTGTAAAGACGAAAACCACCCTCAGAGCGAATTTCGTGGTCCATCATCTGCTGCTTTTCGTAGTAACGAATTGTATCGGGCGTGACGTCTGCAAGCTTTGCCAACTGGCCTATTTTGTACATTACTCTTCTCCATTAAAACGATGATGAAAACAGGGGGCGTATTCACTTTGTAAAAAATCAGTACTCATACCCGCCTGCTGGAGTTTTATTCTAAGCAGAGTTAAACGTTTAGATAGCAGATCGTATTGTTGATCTCCAGGATCCACTTGTGTTAACAGCTCATTCAGGCTAATTGCTTCCCGGCGCATCTCAAGTTCCGGGGGAAGAAAACCTGAATTTTTCATCAACCGATAAGCTGCACGTAATTCCACAGGCACGTGACTGTCATCATCGAGCTTAAGCCTTTTACCTTTGCCAGCAAGGTTATCAAATTCACCGTTTTTCTGAGCCTCGGTAATATACTGCTCTGCCAGTTGATCAATCAACCACATAGCAACCTCAGGAAAGTAATGGAAGAAAACAGCATAGCGCGAAGAGAAAAGAAGGGAAAATTCAGACGTAAAAAAACCGGGCAAGCCCGGTTTTTTTAAAGCGCTACAGAATTACTCTGCGGCAGCTTCTGCTTGAGCTTCTGGACGATCAACCAGCTCGATGTAAGCCATCGGAGCGTTGTCACCAGCGCGGAAGCCACACTTCAGAATGCGAGTGTAACCACCGGCACGGCTCGCGAAACGCGGGCCCAGCTCGTTAAACAGTTTTGCCACGATCTCGTTATCACGAGTACGGGCGAATGCCAGACGACGATTAGCTACGCTGTCGGTCTTGGCAAGAGTAATCAGCGGCTCAACTACACGACGCAGCTCTTTTGCTTTTGGCAGGGTCGTCTTGATGATCTCATGACGAACCAAAGAGCCAGCCATGTTGCGGAACATAGCCTGACGATGGCTGCTGTTGCGATTCAGTTGACGACCACTCTTACGATGGCGCATGACCTTATCCTTCTCAGTGAAACCTTAACCTGTGATCGGGTTATTCATCAGCAATGCTAGCGGGCGGCCAGTTTTCCAGGCGCATGCCCAGAGACAGTCCACGAGAAGCCAACACATCTTTAATCTCGGTAAGAGATTTTTTACCAAGGTTAGGCGTTTTAAGTAGCTCAACCTCTGTGCGCTGTACCAGATCACCGATGTAGTGGATAGCTTCTGCCTTAAGGCAGTTAGCAGAGCGGACAGTCAATTCCAGATCGTCAACAGGGCGCAGCAGGATCGGAGCGAATTCTGGTTTCTCTTCTTTCACTTCCGGCTGACGTACATCACGTAAATCAACGAAAGCTTCAAGTTGTTCTGCCAGGATGGTTGCCGCACGGCGGATCGCTTCTTCAGGATCGATAGTGCCGTTGGTTTCCATTTCGATGACCAGCTTGTCCAGGTCAGTACGCTGTTCTACACGCGCTGCTTCAACATTGTAGGCAATACGCTCTACAGGGCTGTAGCAGGCGTCGACCAACAGACGACCGATCGGGCGCTCATCTTCTTCCGAATGAATTCGGGCAGAAGCCGGCACATAACCACGACCACGCTGAACTTTGATACGCATGCTGATAGCTGCGTTTTCATCAGTCAGGTGACAGATAACGTGCTGAGGCTTGACGATTTCAACATCACCATCATGGGTGATGTCGGCTGCAGTCACAGGGCCAATGCCAGATTTATTCAGAGTAAGAATAACTTCATCTTTCCCCTGAACTCTTACCGCCAGCCCTTTCAGGTTGAGCAGGATTTCCAGGATATCTTCCTGTACGCCCTCTTTGGTGCTGTACTCATGCAGTACACCATCAATTTCAACCTCGGTCACCGCGCAACCCGGCATTGATGAAAGCAGAATACGGCGCAGTGCGTTACCAAGAGTATGGCCAAAGCCACGCTCTAAAGGCTCAAGGGTCACCTTGGCGTGCGTCGAACTCACTTGCTCGATATCTACCAGGCGCGGTTTTAGAAACTCTGTCACAGAACCCTGCATTGTGTCCTCTCTTTGGTACTAAGCTTTACTTAGAGTAAAGCTCGACGATCAGGTGTTCGTTAATGTCCGCAGACAGATCGGTACGTTCAGGAATACGCTTGAACACACCTTCCATCTTAGTTGCATCAACTTCCAGCCAGGTTGGCTTTTCACGCTGTTCAGCCAGCTCCAGAGCGGCTTTCACGCGAGACTGCTTTTTGGCTTTCTCACGGATGCTAACAACGTCATTCGGAGTTACCTGATAAGAAGCGATGCTAACAACGCGGCCATTTACCATAATAGATTTATGGCTAACCAACTGACGTGCTTCTGCACGAGTGGCACCAAAGCCCATACGATAGACTACGTTATCCAGACGACCTTCCAGCAGAGCTAACAGGTTTTCACCGGTGTTGCCTTTCAGACGTGCAGCTTCTTTATAATAGTTACGGAACTGACGCTCCAGAACGCCGTAGATACGACGAACTTTTTGCTTTTCACGCAACTGTACACCATAGTCAGACAGACGTGGCTTGCGCGCACCGTGCTGACCAGGAGCTTGTTCAATCTTACACTTGGTATCAATCGCCCGAACGCCAGACTTCAGGAAGAGGTCTGTACCTTCACGACGGCTCAGCTTGAGCTTAGGACCCAAATATCTTGCCATTTTCTTTCTCCAACATTCCTAAAAAACGAGCGTTATACGCGACGTTTTTTCGGCGGACGACAACCGTTGTGAGGGATCGGAGTCACATCAGTAATGTTCGTGATGCGGAAACCAGCAGCATTCAGAGCACGAATCGTAGATTCGCGGCCTGGACCTGGACCCTTAACCATAACTTCCAGATTCTTAATACCGTATTCTTTCACGGCGTCAGCACAGCGCTCAGCAGCGACCTGAGCTGCGAACGGAGTGGACTTACGAGAACCACGGAAACCGGAACCACCGGCTGTTGCCCAACCCAGCGCATTACCCTGACGATCGGTAATAGTTACGATGGTGTTGTTGAAAGATGCATGGACATGAGCCACGCCATCAGAGACTTGCTTTCTTACACGCTTACGTGCACGAACTGGTGCCTTTGCCATTATTCAATCACCCCGATTATTTCTTGATCGGTTTACGCGGACCCTTACGGGTACGTGCGTTGGTCTTGGTACGCTGACCGCGCACTGGAAGACCACGACGATGACGCAAACCACGATAGCAACCAAGGTCCATCAGACGCTTGATGCTCAGGGTGACTTCACGACGCAAATCGCCTTCAACAACAAATTTTGCAACTGCATCACGCAGAAGGTCGATTTGTTCTTCAGACAGCTCACTGATCTTAACATTTTCAGCGATACCCGTTGATGCACAGATAGCCTGTGAACGGGTTTTGCCGATACCGAAAATAGCAGTTAATGCAATTACGGTATGTTTATGATCAGGAATGTTAATGCCTGCTATACGGGCCACTATGCACTCCTATTTAATTACTAATGCGTCCCATGCCGAAAAGCCCGTTTTCAGGATACTCAAATGGAAACGCACAGACATACAAAAGATTGGCTGGCTAATCTAGCCAGCTCAACCCGACTTTGCAAGAAAAATATTAGCCCTGGCGCTGTTTGTGCTTAGGCTCGGCGCTGCAAATAACACGAACAACGCCTTCACGACGAACGATTTTGCAGTTACGACATAATTTCTTGACGGAAGCACGAACTTTCATTTTTACTCTCCGTAACTTCACAAGCGCCTGATTACCGGCCGTAGCCTTTCAGGTTTGCTTTTTTCAATGCAGACTCGTACTGACTGGACATCATCAGAGTTTGCACTTGAGCCATAAAGTCCATGATGACAACGACTACGATCAGCAGTGATGTACCACCAAAGTAGAACGGAACTTTCATCGCATCACGCATGAACTCCGGGATCAGGCAGATAAAGGTTATATAAAGCGCACCGACCAAAGTCAGGCGGGTCATAACTTTATCAATATACTTCGCCGTCTGTTCTCCCGGACGAATACCTGGTACAAATGCACCAGACTTCTTCAGGTTATCTGCTGTTTCACGCGGATTGAAAACCAACGCCGTATAGAAGAAACAGAAGAAGATGATTGCAGACGCATAGAGTAACACATAAAGCGGTTGTCCGGGCTGCAAATACATTGAAATAGTTGTCAGCCAGTTCCAGCCCGTTCCGCCCCCAAACCATGATGCAATGGTTGCAGGGAACAGAATGATGCTCGAGGCGAAGATTGCCGGGATGACCCCAGCCATATTCACTTTCAACGGTAAATGTGTGCTCTGTGCAGCATAGACACGACGGCCTTGCTGACGTTTCGCATAGTTCACCACAATGCGGCGTTGACCACGCTCAACGAAAACAACGAAGAAGGTCACTGCAAATACGAGAACTGCAACCAACAGTAACAGGAGGAAGTGCAGGTCGCCTTGCCGTGCTTGCTCGATGGTATGGCCAATGGCCGGCGGTAACCCCGCAACAATACCCGCGAAGATAATGATTGAGATACCGTTACCGATACCCCGCTCAGTAATCTGTTCACCCAGCCACATCAGAAACATTGTTCCGGTCACCAGGCTTACAACAGCGGTAAAGTAGAAGGCAAAGCCTGGATTTAACACCAGGCCTTGCATTCCAGGCATATTCGGCAAACCGGTAGCAATACCAATTGACTGAAAAATACCCAGCACCAGAGTACCGTAACGGGTGTACTGACTGATCTTACGACGGCCAGCCTCCCCTTCTTTCTTTATTTCTGCCAACGCGGGATGAACCACAGTCAGCAGCTGGATAATGATGGATGCCGAGATATACGGCATGATTCCCAGGGCAAAGATAGAAGCACGGCTCAGTGCACCACCAGAGAACATGTTAAACATTTCAATGATGGTACCACGCTGTTGCTCAAGCAGTTTGGCAAGTACAGTGGCATCAATACCAGGGATTGGAATAAAAGAACCAATGCGGAAAACAATCAGCGCACCAATCACAAACAGAAGTCTGCGTTTCAGTTCGCCAAATCCACCTTTGGCACTTTGAAAATCTAATCCCGGTTGCTTAGCCATCTGCTACTTATTCCTCAATTTTACCGCCAGCAGCTTCGATTGCAGCACGAGCGCCTTTAGTGACACGCAGGCCGCGAATCGTTACCGGCACAGAGACTTCGCCAGAAAGAATAACTTTAGCGAATTCAATCTGAATACCGATAATGTTGGCTGCTTTCAGCGTGTTCAGGTCGACAATACCGCCTTCAACTTTCGCCAGGTCAGACAGACGCACTTCTGTGGTGACTGCTGCTTTGCGAGAGGTGAAACCAAACTTCGGCAGACGACGGTACAGAGGCATCTGACCACCTTCGAACCCGCGACGTACGCCACCGCCAGAACGAGAGTTCTGACCTTTGTGACCACGACCACCGGTTTTACCGAGGCCAGAACCAATACCACGACCCAAACGTTTAGGTGCGTGTTTAGACCCTTCGGCCGGAGACAGAGTATTTAAACGCATCTGTTACTCCTCCACTTTAACCATATAGGAAATCGCGTTAACCATACCGCGTACAGCTGGCGTATCTTCACGCTCGACGGTGTGGTTAATACGACGCAGACCCAGGCCAAGCAGCGTTGCCTTGTGTTTTGGCAAACGACCGATGGAACTACGGGTTTGAGTGATTTTAATAGTCTTAGCCATGGTCATTACCCCAGAATGTCTTCAACGGATTTGCCACGTTTAGCAGCGACCATTTCTGGGGAATTCATGTTGGCCAGGCCATCCAGAGTTGCACGAACCACGTTAATTGGGTTTGTGGAACCGTAGGCTTTAGCCAGAACGTTATGAACCCCAGCAACTTCCAGTACGGCGCGCATCGCACCGCCGGCAATGATACCGGTACCTTCGGAAGCTGGCTGCATGAACACACGAGATCCTGTATGAACACCTTTAACAGGGTGCTGCAAGGTACCGTTGTTCAACGCAACATTGATCATATTGCGACGAGCTTTTTCCATCGCTTTCTGGATCGCTGCTGGAACTTCACGCGCTTTACCGTAACCAAAACCGATGCGACCGTTACCATCACCTACCACTGTCAGTGCAGTGAAGGAGAAAATACGACCACCTTTAACGGTTTTCGATACGCGATTTACCGCGATCAGCTTTTCCTGCAGTTCGCCAGCTTGTTTTTCGATGTGTGCCATCTTACACCTCTACCTTAGAACTGTAGGCCAGCTTCACGGGCAGCATCTGCCAGTGCCTGGACACGACCATGATATTGGAAACCAGAGCGATCGAAAGAAACACCAGTGATGCCTTTTTCGATTGCGCGCTGAGCAACTGCTTTACCAACAGCAGCAGCAGCATCTTTGTTTCCGGTGTACTTCAGTTGCTCATTGATTGCTTTCTCTACTGTAGAAGCAGCAACGAGAACTTCGGAACCATTAGGTGCAATTACCTGTGCGTAAATATGACGCGGGGTACGATGTACCACCAGGCGAGTTGCACCCAGCTCCTTGAGCTTGCGGCGTGCGCGGGTCGCACGACGGATACGAGCAGATTTCTTATCCATAGTGTTACCTTACTTCTTCTTAGCCTCTTTGGTACGCACGACTTCGTCGGCGTAACGAACACCCTTGCCTTTATAAGGCTCAGGACGACGGTAGGCGCGTAAATCAGCTGCAACCTGACCAATCAGCTGCTTATCAGCGCCTTTGAGCACGATTTCAGTCTGAGTTGGACATTCAGCAGTAATTCCCGCTGGCAGCGCATGGTCAACAGGGTGAGAGAAGCCAAGAGCCAGACTCACTGAGTTGCCTTTTACTGCTGCACGATAACCTACACCAACCAGCTGCAGCTTCTTAGAGAAGCCTTCGGTAACACCGATAACCATACTGTTCAACAGCGCACGAGTAGTACCAGCCTGCGCCCATCCATCCGGGAAGCCTTCGCGAGGAGCGAAAGTCAGGACGTTGTCAGCAAACTTAACTTCTACAGCAGCATTGATAGTACGAGTCAGCTCGCCGTTTTTACCTTTAATCGTAATAACCTGACCGTTGAGTTTTACCTCTACGCCGGCAGGAATGACGACAGGTGCTTTAGCAACACGAGACATTCTTTCCTCCGTTAAGCTACGTAGCAGATAATTTCGCCACCAAGACCAGCCTGGCGCGCTGCACGATCGGTCATAACACCTTTAGAGGTAGAAATAACAGCAATACCCAGTCCAGCCATAACTTTTGGCAGTTCGTCTTTGCGTTTATAGATACGCAGACCTGGACGGCTTACACGCTGAATGCTTTCTACCACAGCCTTGCCCTGGAAATACTTAAGAGTCAGTTCCAGTTCTGGCTTGATGTCGCCTTCAATTTTAAATTCTTCAATATAACCTTCTTCCTTCAGCACGTTGGCAATTGCCACTTTCAGCTTGGAGGAAGGCATGGTGACCGCAACTTTGTTCGCGGCCTGACCGTTACGGATACGGGTCAGCATATCCGCGATCGGATCTTGCATGCTCATCTGTCTTTACTCCCGTGATTCAATTGGTAATTACCAGCTAGCCTTTTTCAAGCCAGGCACTTCACCGCGCATGGCGGCTTCACGCAGCTTAATACGGCTCAACCCGAATTTGCCCACATAACCATGTGGACGGCCAGTTTGGCGGCAGCGTTTACGCTGACGGGACGGGCTGGAATCACGCGGCAGAGTTTGCAGCTTGAGAACAGCATTCCAACGTTCTTCGTCGGAAGAGTTCACACCAGAGATGATAGCCTTCAATTCCTCGCGTTTAGCGCGGTATTTTTCAGCCAGTTTTACGCGAACAACTTCGCGTGCTTTCATTGATTGCTTTGCCATCAGTAACCCTGCCTTACTTGCGGAACGGGAAGTCAAAGGCAGTCAGCAGAGCACGGCCTTCATCATCAGATTTCGCAGTAGTGGTAATGGTAATATCCAAACCACGAACGCGATCGACTTTGTCATAGTCGATTTCTGGGAAGATGATCTGCTCACGAACGCCCATGCTGTAATTACCACGACCATCGAATGACTTAGCGGACAAGCCACGGAAGTCACGAATACGAGGAACAGCAATAGAGATCAGACGCTCAAAGAACTCCCACATGCGTTCGCCACGCAGAGTCACTTTACAGCCGATCGGATAGCCCTGACGGATTTTGAAGCCTGCAACTGATTTGCGTGCTTTGGTGATAAACGGCTTTTGACCAGAGATTGCTGCCAGGTCTGCTGCTGCATTATCCAGCAGTTTTTTGTCAGCGATCGCTTCACCAACACCCATGTTCAGGGTGATCTTCTCGACCCGAGGGACTTGCATGACAGAATTGTAGTTAAACTCGGTCATGAGTTTTTTAACTACTTCGTCTTTGTAGTAATCATGCAGTTTCGCCATCGTACTACTCCAAATTACTTGATAGTTTCGCTGTTAGATTTGAAAAAACGGACTTTTTTGCCGTCTTCGAATCTAAAGCCTACACGGTCAGCCTTGCCGGTGGCACTGTTGTAAAGCGCAACGTTGGAAACCTGAATAGCAGCTTCTTTTTCAAAGATGCCGCCCGGTTGGTTCAGGGCCGGAACCGGCTTCTGATGTTTCTTAACCAGGTTGATACCTTCAACAATGACCTTGCCAGAAGACAGGACATTTTTAACTTTACCGCGCTTACCTTTATCTTTACCGGTCAGCACGATAACTTCGTCATCGCGACGGATTTTAGCTGCCATTTTTCGCTCCTTAGAGTACTTCTGGTGCCAGAGAGATAATTTTCATGAACTTTTCAGTACGAAGTTCACGAGTTACCGGCCCAAAAATACGCGTTCCGATAGGCTGCTCACTGTTATTATTTAAAATAACGCATGCATTACCATCGAAGCGAATGACAGAACCGTCCGGGCGACGAACACCCTTCCTGGTGCGCACCACTACCGCTTTCAGCACATCACCTTTTTTAACCTTACCGCGAGGAATTGCTTCCTTGATGGTAATTTTGATGATATCGCCTACGCCTGCGTAGCGACGGTGCGAGCCACCCAGAACCTTGATACACATTACGCGACGTGCACCGGAGTTGTCGGCGACGTTCAGCATAGTCTGTTCTTGGATCATTTTAGTGCTCCGCTAATGTCAACTACTACTTCGGGACCTGATTCAGGTCGTATGAAAGCCCCATTATTGAGGGCGCAGTATTATAACACCGCATCTCGCATATGGGTAGAAAAAATAAACGGCTAATTATTAAACCGACATTTGTCCCTCCGGGAAGAGGGACGCGACATTCTAAGGAATTGTTCATCCTGTAGCAATCGTAATATGCACACTTTTTCAGCCGGGCTCGAGAGCTTACTGGCAACCGTAACCAGGCCGAAAATTAAATGACAATTTTGATGAATAACAGTGGGTTAATCGTACAGCGTGGCAGCCAGCTGATTATGTCGTTCAATCAACACCGGTAAATCGATGCCTGTTAGCTGGCCTTCTCTTACCTTAACTTTGCCATTGATAATGCTGTAAGCCACCTGTCCGGGATTACAGAATACCAGCGCAGCAACGGGATCATGAACAGCGCCAGCCATACCCGGTTTATTTAAATTAAATACGGCAATATCTGCCACCATCCCGACTTCAAGCGCACCCACATCATCACGATTGAGCACTTTAGCGCCTCCCCGTGTCGCTATTTCCAGCGCCTGCCTTGCCGTCATTGCATCAGGGCCAAAGCCTACCCGCTGCAACAGCATTGCCTGGCGAACTTCCGCTATCATATCCGAGGTATCATTTGAAGCTGAGCCATCCACACCTATTGCCACATGCAAACCAGCGTCCAGCATTTTGCGGACCGGGGCAATACCTGAAGCCAGTCGCATATTCGAGCATGGACAATGTGCTACTCCCGTTCCAGTCCGTGAGAATAGTTCGATGCCATAGTCATCAAGTTTTACGCAATGTGCATGCCAGACGTCATGCCCTGTCCAGCCTAAATCTTCAACGTATTGCGCAGGTGTACGGTTAAACCTTTCCCTGCTGTAACGAATATCGTTGTCATTCTCTGCGAGGTGTGTGTGCATTGAAACCTGATAATGACGGGCCAGCGTGGCTGATTCTTTCATCAAATTCTGGCTGACGGAAAATGGTGAACAGGGAGCAACGACCAGACGCAGCATTGAGCCGTGGTTCGCGTCATGATAACGCTCAATAACACGCTGGGTATCTTCCAGGATGTCACTTTCTTTCTCTACCAGAGAGTCTGGCGGCAAACCTCCCTGTGACTGCCCTAAGCTCATGCTTCCACGACTGGGATGAAAACGCATTCCCATTTCTTTTGCTGCATCAATACTGTCATCAAGACGACACCCTCCGGGATATAAATAGAGATGATCGCTGGTAGTGGTACAACCTGAAAGGATCAGTGCGGCCATCGACATCTTAGTTGAAATGCGAATCATCTCCGGGGTCATCTTTTGCCAGATGGGATAAAGGTTGCTAATCCATTTAAATAATTCACCATCCTGAGCCGGGGGAATGACGCGTGTCAGACTCTGATACATGTGATGGTGAGTGTTGATTAAGCCGGGTATGACGATATGTCCCTTAAGATTAATCACCTCATCAGCGGTTTGCGGTAATTCTTCTGTTTTTCCAACGGCCGCAATTTTGTTGTCTCTGATCAGGATACTTCCATTCCTGATTTCCCTTTTTTCGCTGTCCATAGTGACAATCACATCCGCGTTTTTGAGCAACAGGGTACGACCAGGCACCAATAAATCTGTTGCTGGAGCAAAGGTCTTAGTAGCAGCGATTAATTGTGATGACGCAGCAAGTAGAGGAACAGATAACAACAACCGGCGAGTACGATCGGGTGTATCTTTAGTCATATAAATCATCCATGTTTAAAACTCGCTGCCCGTGAAAAGCGGCAGTCCTGAAATCCGATGAAAATCTTATTCTTAAGATAAACAGCCAGACGTGATCCGTATCAAACACACTGTGACTAAGACACCTGACAGCGCAAAAAGCATCAGATAAATTAATACATTGAGTTTAGAGGGGCTGAAAAATGATATGTAAAACGCGCCGTGAAAGGGGATATCAATTCTATTAACGACAACATAGTTCCAGTTTTGGAAAATCAGTCTTATCAGTCAGTTCCTGTTCGATTATGGTGGAATCAGAGCCTGAAACTGGTCACACGCACAGCGTACCGCATCCATCAGGCAATAAAAAAGCCCCCGACAAGCGGAGGCTTTCACAGAGAAAAGATTCTTTATTACAGAATCGCTTTCTCTACAACGCGAACCAGAGTCCAGGACTTCGTTCTGGACAGTGGACGGCATTCACGGATTTCTACCTTGTCGCCAATTCCACATTCATTGTTCTCGTCATGTACGTGCAGTTTGGTCGTACGCTTGATGAACTTCCCGTAAATAGGGTGTTTAACGAAACGTTCGATAGCAACAACAATGGATTTCTCCATTTTGTCGCTGGTCACACGACCTTGCAGAGTACGGATTTTATCGGTCATTACGCACCCGCCTTCTCAGTCAGTAAAGTCTTAACGCGTGCAACATCACGGCGTACCTGCTTCAACAGATGAGTCTGTTGCAGCTGGCCAGATGCTGCCTGCATGCGCAGATTAAACTGCTCACGCAGCAGGTTAAGCAGCTCAGTGTTCAGCTCTTCAACACTTTTTTCACGCAGCTCATTTGCTTTCATTACATCACCGTCTTAGTTACAAAGGTGGTTTTGATAGGCAGTTTTGCTGCTGCCAGCTTGAATGCTTCACGGGCCAGCTCTTCCGGAACACCGTCCATTTCATACAGGACTTTACCAGGCTGGATCAAGGCAACCCAATACTCTACGTTACCTTTACCTTTACCCATACGCACTTCCAGCGGCTTCTCGGTAATTGGTTTGTCCGGGAATACACGGATCCAAATTTTACCTTGACGCTTAACTGCACGGGTCATAGCACGACGTGCTGCTTCGATCTGACGAGCAGTCAGACGACCACGGCCAACAGCTTTCAGACCGAAAGTACCGAAGCTAACATCCGTACCCTGCGCCAGACCACGGTTGCGGCCTTTGTGCACTTTACGGAATTTCGTACGCTTTGGTTGTAACATCAGCGACTCTCCTTACTTACGGCCTTTACGCTGCTGCTTTTTAGGTTGAGCAGCCGGTTCCGGTTGTTCAACAGCAGCCATACCACCCAGGATCTCACCTTTGAAGATCCATACCTTAACGCCGATTACACCATAAGTGGTGTGCGCTTCTGAGGTGTTGTAGTCAATGTCAGCACGCAGTGTGTGCAACGGCACACGGCCTTCGCGATACCATTCGGTACGTGCGATTTCAGCACCACCCAGACGGCCACTAACTTCAACTTTGATCCCTTTAGCGCCCAGACGCATTGCGTTCTGAACAGCACGCTTCATTGCACGACGGAACATCACACGACGCTCCAGCTGTGAAGTGATGCTGTCAGCAACCAACTTAGAGTCCATTTCCGGTTTACGGACTTCGGCGATATTGATCTGTGCAGGAACACCAGCGATATCCGCTACGCCCTTGCGCAGTTTTTCTACGTCTTCACCTTTTTTACCGATAACGATACCCGGACGAGCGGTGTAAACAGTTACACGGATGCTCTTGGCCGGACGCTCGATAACGATACGAGATACAGACGCTTTAGCCAGTTCCTTCATCAGGTACTGACGAACTTTAAAATCGCTGTCCAGGTTGTCAGCGAATTCTTTGGTATTGGCGAACCAGGTAGAGTTCCAGGGTTTAACAATACCCAGGCGAATACCATTAGGATGTACTTTCTGACCCATTGCTAGTCTCCAGAGTCTCAGCGATCGGACACAACCACAGTAATGTGGCTGGTGCGCTTCAGGATGCGATCTGCACGACCTTTTGCACGCGGCATAATGCGCTTCATGCTTGGGCCTTCGTCGACGAAGATTTTCGTCACTTTCAGATCATCAATGTCAGCGCCATCGTTGTGTTCGGCGTTAGCAATGGCAGATTCCAGAACTTTTTTAACCAGTACAGCCGCTTTCTTATTGGTGTAGGTCAAAATATCCAGAGCCTGCGACACTTTCTTACCGCGTACAAGATCCGCTACCAGTCGAACCTTCTGGGCAGAAGAACGAGCGTGGCGATGTTTAGCGATAGTTTCCATCTCTTCCTCCTGTTAGCGTTTCTTGGCTTTCTTATCAGCTGTGTGACCGCGATAAGTACGAGTCGGTGCAAATTCACCCAATTTGTGTCCGACCATTTCGTCGGAAACAAAGACAGGAACGTGCTGACGACCATTATGGACAGCGATGGTCAAACCGATCATGTTAGGGAAGATCGTTGAACGACGGGACCAGGTGCGCAAAGGCTTCTTGTCTCCGCTTTCCACCGCTTTCTCTACCTTCTTCAGCAAGTGCAGGTCAATAAAAGGACCTTTCTTGAGAGAACGTGGCATGGCTTATCCTCTAAAATTATTTGCTACGGCGACGCACGATAAATTTATCAGTACGCTTGTTGCTACGGGTCTTCTTACCTTTGGTCTGAACGCCCCACGGAGTTACCGGGTGCTTACCAAAGTTACGACCTTCACCACCACCGTGTGGGTGATCGACTGGGTTCATCGCAGTACCGCGAACGGTAGGACGAACACCACGCCAACGAGCAGCACCAGCTTTACCCAGAACGCGCAGCATGTGCTCAGCGTTACCGACTTCGCCCAGTGTCGCGCGGCAGTCAGATTCGACTTTACGCATTTCACCAGAACGCAGACGCAGGGTAACGTAGGAACCTTCACGCGCAACGATCTGCACGTAAGCACCGGCTGAGCGGGCAATCTGACCGCCTTTACCTGGTTTCATTTCTACGTTATGTACGGTAGAACCTACTGGAATGTTACGCATTGGCAGGGTGTTACCTGCTTTAATCGCAGCATCAACACCAGACTGAATCTGGTCACCAGCTTTCAGGCCTTTAGGGGCCAGGATGTAACGGCGCTCGCCGTCTTTGTACAGAACCAGCGCGATATTCGCGGAACGGTTCGGATCGTACTCAAGACGTTCAACGGTTGCCGGGATACCATCTTTGTTGCGTTTGAAGTCAACAATACGGTAAGCCTGCTTATGACCACCACCGATATGACGGGTAGTGATGCGACCATTGTTGTTACGGCCACCGGATTTGCTGTTTTTCTCAACCAGCGGGGCAAAAGGTTTGCCCTTGTGCAACTCTGGGTTCACCACTTTTACTACGTGACGACGACCCGGAGATGTCGGTTTACATTTAACAACTGCCATTGTTCTTCTCCTCCGACTTACTCAGCGCCGCCGACGAAGTCCAGATTCTGGCCTTCTTTCAGGGTGACGTAAGCTTTTTTCCAGTCGTTACGACGACCAATACGCTGCCCATGACGCTTCACTTTCCCTTTAACAACCAGGGTGTTTACGTCTTTTACTTCCACTTCGAAAAGCTTCTGTACAGCGGCTTTGATTTCTGCCTTGGTCGCGTCTTTAGCAACTTTGAGAACGATGGTGTTAGTTTTTTCCATCGCAGCAGACGCTTTTTCAGATACGTGCGGCGCGCGCAGTACTTTCAGCAGACGTTCTTCACGGATCATGCCAGCATCTCCTCAACTTGCTTAACTGCATCAGCAGTCATAACGACTTTGTCGAAGGCGATCAGGCTAACTGGATCAATACCGGCTGCATCACGTACATCAACCTTGTACAGGTTGCGGGCGGCCAGGAACAGATTCTCTTCCAGTTCACCAGTGATAATCAGCACGTCTTCCAGCGCCATGTCTTTCAGTTTCTCGACCAGCAACTTAGTTTTAGGTGCTTCCAGAGAAAACTTCTCGACAACGATCAGACGATCTTGACGTACCAGTTCGGACAGAATGCTTTTCAGCGCGCCGCGGTACATCTTTTTGTTTACTTTTTGACTGTGGTCCTGTGGACGAGCAGCAAAGGTCACACCACCGCTGCGCCAGATCGGGCTCTTAACAGAACCTGAACGTGCACGGCCGGTACCTTTCTGGCGCCATGGCTTTTTGCCAGAACCAGTAACTTCAGCACGCGTCTTCTGAGCACGAGTACCTTGACGGGCACCTGCTGCATAAGCAACAACAACCTGATGTACCAGCGCTTCGTTAAAATCACGACCGAAGGTAGTTTCGGAAACAGTCAGCACGCTTTGCGCGTCTTTCAATACTAATTCCATTGCTATCCCCTTACGCCTTCACAGCTGGTTTAACGATCAGGTCGCTACCGGTTGCACCGGGAACTGCACCTTTAACCAGCAGCAGGTTGCGCTCAGCGTCAACACGTACTACATCCAGGCTCTGAACGGTTACGCGCTCATTACCCAGCTGGCCTGCCATTTTCTTGCCTTTAAACACTTTGCCCGGAGTCTGGTTCTGACCAATAGAACCCGGAACGCGGTGAGACAAGGAGTTACCGTGGGTTGCATCCTGAGTACGGAAGTTCCAGCGCTTAACAGTACCGGCAAAACCTTTACCTTTAGATGTTCCAGTCACGTCAACTTTTTTCACGTCAGCGAAAATATCAACGCTGATGCTCTGACCTACTGCGAATTCTTCGCCTTCGGCGGTACGGAATTCCCAAAGACCGCGGCCAGCTTCAACTCCAGCTTTCGCAAAATGACCTGCTTCAGGCTTAGTCACACGGTTTGCTTTTTTGGCACCGGTGGTAATCTGAACAGCAGTGTAACCGTCGTTTTCCAGACTCTTAACCTGAGTTACGCGGTTTGCTTCAATTTCAATTACGGTAACTGGGATAGAAACGCCATCTTCAGTGAAGATGCGAGTCATACCGATTTTTTTACCGACCAGACCCAGTTTTTTACCGACTAAATCACTCATTGTTTCAACCTCTCAATCGCTCAATGACCTGATTAACCCAGGCTGATCTGCACGTCTACACCGGCAGCCAGATCCAGACGCATCAGAGCATCAACCGTTTTTTCAGTTGGCTCAACGATGTCAACCAGACGCTTGTGAGTGCGAATCTCATACTGATCGCGCGCGTCTTTGTTAACGTGCGGAGAGATCAGAACGGTAAAGCGCTCTTTGCGGGTCGGCAGCGGGATAGGACCACGTACCTGCGCACCAGTGCGCTTGGCAGTCTCTACGATTTCCGCAGTTGATTGATCGATCAGACGATGATCAAACGCTTTAAGACGGATACGGATTCTTTGGTTCTGCATGAGACCAGAGCTCCAATTATTTATAAACGAAAAAAATTACTACCCGCACCCATTACGATTGATGGGGGAGTGTAATCGTCTGTACATAACTCCCCGATTGGGAGTATTGTCAGGCTGGCTTTGACACCCGCCTGCGGTTCATATCGAACCGGGCCGTCATTTCTGACAAGCCCGCGCATTATACGTACATACCAGGGTATTGCAACTGGTTTATCAGGAGACAGGGATGGAACTGCAAAGTCTTCGGGTGAGGGAGCCGCCGAAAGCCTTTATCAGCGGCATAAAGTAAGCGCGAAGATTATCGGTGCCCTGCCCGCTATGATTTGATTTGTGATTGCAGGTAATTCTGAATGCCAATTTTGCCTATCAAATCCAGCTCCGTCTCGAGGAAATCGATATGGTGTTCTTCATCTTCCAGAATAACAATCATCATATCCCGGCTGACATAATCATGGACTTTGTCGGCATAATCGATAGCCTCACGCAAGTCTCTGGCACCCTCCAGTTCCAGCGCCAGATCTGACTTCAGCATCTCTTCCACATCTTCACCAATGCGTAACCGCCCCAAATCCTGGAGATTGGGAATGCCCTCAAGAAATAAAATACGTTCAATATATTTATCCGCATGTTTCATTTCATCGATCGATTCGTGGTACTCGACGTCATTCAGGCGCATCAGTCCCCAGTTTTTGAACATTCGCGCATGCAGAAAATACTGGTTGATAGCAACCAGTTCATTACCAAGCAATTTATTTAAATGATTAATGATCTTTGCATCGCCTTTCATTTCGCATCCTCCGCTGCCCGTTGATCTGAGCGTAGACGCGGAACAGGGGAAGTCAAAAAAACATTATTAACTAAAGGGAGATAATCAGGCGATCTCTTTATATTGCGGAGTATGTTTTAGTTCTTCATCCATGATATCACGTGCAGCACGAATACATTTGCCGCACTGTTTACCTACTGGCACAAGCTGGCGCAATTGCTGAACAGACCTGGGCTGATAGCGCCGAACGGCTTCACGGATTGTTTTGTCACTCACTGCGTTGCACAAACAGATGTACATATCATTACTCCGATACAATTCCTGAATGATATTCTAAATACGAATTGTTTTTATTTCAATCCGCATTTATTTCGCCATCTGACTGTCTGAAGCGCTTACTTTATGGTGCCAGGATATTTTCATGAAAAAAAAGAGCACCGAAGTGCTCTTTTTTATTCTGGCGAATTACCGCCAGTAAGGTTATCAATAATTAAGAGATAACTTTAGCAACAACGCCCGCACCAACAGTACGTCCGCCTTCGCGGATTGCGAAACGCAGACCGTCGTCCATTGCGATTGGGTGGATCAGCGTAACAACCATTTTGATGTTATCACCTGGCATTACCATTTCAACGCCTTCTGGC
>NZ_JFHN01000071.1 GCF_000590885.1 Erwinia mallotivora | reverse complement strand
GGTTGGTGATTTGTTTTGATTTGGCGATTGATCAGATCGCACAATCCGGGCTGAGTTCCCTTAAAGTGATCTACTATTCCGCGCAGCTATTTAGAAAAAAGTCGTAATGTCGAGTATTTCATTCAAATTTAGAAAAGTGAGTTAAAGAATATCGCAGGGAATTACAATCCCCTGCATAGATGAAACGTAAAGATGTAGTAATACATCTTCAGTTCCTTAAATTAACTATGAAGGGATAACCCTTTAATTATCTTATCGACGACCTTTTTTGGCCCTCTGATTCCAAGTCCCACTAAATCGAGGTTGTTCGCATCTGCCGCCATAAATACTTCCCGGTTAGCCTCATCGTACCCGGTGGAGAACATTGCATGAATATAAGGGATGATCGTAACTTCCCGTTCCAGAGCTTTCCTGTGAACTGCCTGTAATTTTTCAAGTTCCCCTTGAAAAATCAGCATTGGCTGGCCGGACATGTTGCCGTAAGTACGACCTAGTGAATCAATATAGGGAGCCCCCATAATTTCAGGAGCAGCTGAGGCGATTCCCGTTGCCAGAAATGCCACTACATTTAGTCGCTGCCATGCTGGTAAGTCATCTCTGACGATAAATGCAATTTTGGTATCAAACGTCATAAATAATAGTCCTGTCTGCGATACGAACAAGGCATGGTCGCATACTGACTTGTTATCAAGATAGAACGTTTGAGCAGTGCTTTTGATAGGAAGCTGGGGACATTCGATAAGCACGCCTGAACCAGCGCCCCAGATGGCTTTGATCGGCAAAACCTGTTTGCAACGCAACCATTGATGGAGAAATTCCGCTGGCTAAAAGTTGCCTGGCCGTGCGAAGGCGTAATCTGACAAGATAAGCGTGCGGGGACTGACCGAAGGCAGACTTAAATTGTCTGCTTAGTCTGAACCGATCAACTCCGCTTATATTGGCCAGTTCATCGAGTCCTGGATTACTGTCGAGATGAGCAATTAGATAATCCCTAACTCTGTTCATTCGAATTAATGAATCGTTAAATTCTACTGCTGGCTTAATATCGACATGGGGCATCAGGTGTGAAAGTAACAATTCCAGACTTTCATCCCGTGCAAGCCTTCCTTCATTGCGGTGAAGAGCATTAAATGCCTGCATAATCGCCATAATCAGGCCACGGTCATCTGTTAGAGTATTTTGAAAAGCTGCCTCCACTACTGAAACATCTTTAGTGCTGTGTTTTTGCAGATTTTCTGATATCCATTTTTGGGGAATATACAGCATGGAATACGTGAATCCATTTTCTTGCGCTGCATAACCATCGTGAACTGCCCCAGGCTCAATGAGGATAGCTTTACCCGGTGTGCTCGTATGTAATTCTCGATGACAGCTGAACCTTTGGCTACCCTGAAGAGTAACCCCAAGAAGAAGCTCCTCATGGTCATGGCTGTCGTACGCATGGCCTTTAAAGTGTGCGTTTACACTTTCAATTCCAGTATCTGTATCACGACGAAAATCAATCCAGTCACCGGGCACGGGTATTTCAGTTCTTCCAGACATAAAAACCTGACGAATTCAGCAGGACATAGTGTCTACAGTATACATTCTGGCTTGGTAATCGATACCTAAAGCATGCAGAATGAGAGTCATTCGCACAATGTCTGCTATTCGCTCAAAGCAGACCTTCAGCTCAGCCAGCTTGTCCGCTTCGGACCATAAACCGCCCACAGGTTTATACCCTGACTAATGTGACTCTAACTTACCCGGTTGAGCTTACCAGCAGTTACTGATACTCATTTAAGGCACCATCACCATGTCGCGTGTGATGGGCGATTAGCACGCCGCCGATGAGGAAAAAATGTCGATCAGCTATTACTGAAACCTATCCCGTACTGCCAACTGAAGAAAGAAATTCATCATTTAGCGAAATAAATTTAACAGGCTGATGATCTTTTTCATTTTTGATGCAGGTAACTCACCACCGGTAATATCAACAAGCATAAAAATGTTTTCTGAGTTTTGTTTTTTAAAAAAACCTTCCTGCTTAAGCTCCATGAGGACGGCAACACAGTTATCAATTAATTGATTACGAAACTTATTCAGTGAAGACTGGGTAACCTGCAACATAGCGTATTTTCGTAACTGAGTGGATAACTCTGACAGGCAGTGACATTTTATGCACTCCTCGCCCTGATACTCCCAGTCGTCGGTTGAGTAATGTTCTAAGGCTCTTTTATTGCTACTGGAGACATTATTTAAATATTCTTGCGTATTAAATGCGACATCGATAAAAGACGCGTCCTCTGCCGTGTAGAGGGCAAAACTATTAATATATCTGGTTTTGATTTCCTTCAATGCGTGCATAAACACATCATTAACTCTTTTCTTCAGCTCGGCATTAAAACTGACGAAATCAAAAGGGGTAACCTTCGGTTTTTGTATTAAACCCCGAACAAACGCTTCAAAATTTTCGGCAAGTTCAATCTCAACATTTTTTGGCTTGCCATTTTTCCTGGAGAGTGTGTGAACTATCACTCGCGGCTCGCCGTGAGCACCGCACAGGGAGTAATCAAGGTAAAATTGCAAACCGTGACCATTGTCAGGCATATGGAGGCCAATAAGCACACCCTTTTTGTAACCCGGACGTTTCCACTGACTCCAGTCAGACAAAAGAGAAAACTCACCTTTGCTACCAATAGCATTGAGAAAGTCGCAGATAAAATATTTTATAACGTTACCGTCACGATCCTGCTGTGGAAAAACATTCTTTCGCAGCAAACCGCCATTATGTCCCGCCATCAGAGAAATATAAGAAACTGGCAATTTGAAGCCAGTCTGATTCTCACAAGACCCTATATCCTCAACGGATGCATCTTCACAAATGAAAGTACTTATCGATTCAGCATTGTCTTTCCAGAGACCTTTCATTTCACCTGTCCTGAACATTGTAATCTATTGTTATTTAGTATTTTTAAAAATAAAATCGACTAATAATCCATGCAGAATATTGCCGCTTCACTGATTGAAGGCCGCTGGCGCGGCCTGTGATAATATCATACGGAGCATATTTCAGCCCCTGTCACCTCAGAATGACTGCCAGTTTTCCGTTGAAGAGTGCGAGAGAGCCGCAACCGGTTTTTGCAGTTTTTTGATGGCAGCCGGTGGTACAGATGACACCAGAACAGATTTCGTTTTAAAGAACGCAACCGCCTGCTCCAGACGTCCGGCTTCTTCCTGAAGAGATCCTGCCGCTGCGGCTGACTGCTCAACCAGTGCGGCATTTTGCTGCGTGGTGGTATCCATTTCAGTCATTGCCTGACTGACCTGACCGATCCCCCGGTTTTGCTCATCGGAAGCGGTGGCGATTTCTTTCATCACCTCATTAACCTGAGCCACAGCATCAATGATGGACTTCATGGTTTTACCTGCATTTTCAACCTGTGCAGCGCCGGTATTAACCTGTCCGACAGACTCCTGAATAAGCCCTTCTATTTCCTTAGCAGCCGTTGCACTCCGCTGTGCCAGATTTCTGACTTCCCCCGCAACGACAGCAAAACCTCTTCCATCTTCGCCCGCCCTGGCTGCTTCAACGGCGGCATTCAGCGCCAGAATATTGGTCTGAAAAGCGATGCCATTGATTACCTGGGTTATTTCAGAAATGCGTGAGGAGCTTTTCCTGATTTCTTCCATCGTATTAACCACCCCGCTGACAACCTGACCGCCCTGGGTGGCCTGCGACGAAGCTTCTCCGGCCAGCTTGCTGGCACAAATCGCATTCTCGCTGTTGAGTTTTACCGTTGAGGTCAGTTGCTCAATACTGGCCGCTGTCTGCACAACCGCAGCAGCCTGCTGTTCTGTACGCGATGATAAATCTTCATTTCCCATCGCGATTTCTGAGGCGGCGCTGTTGACGTTCGACACGCCGTTGCGGACGTTACTGATTATTTCTTCAAGCTTAATCCGCATATCATCAAAAGCCTGCATCAACAGCCCGAGCTCATCTTTGCGATCGCTTACCGTGGTCGGCGTCAGGTCGCCCTCAGAGATCCTGCGTGCCATGCTGAGCGTTTGCGACAACGGCCGCTTGATACTCAGGGTGATGCGCCAGGCAAATAAAACGCTGATGATGACGGCCAGTAACGACAGAGCGCCAATTTTAATCTGCGCCATTTTGATAAAATCAGAAGATATTTTCTTTTGATAATCAAACATTTTTGCCAGAGAGGCGTCAAAATCCTCACCCCGGGCTACCAGCGTTTTTGCCGCCGTATGATGCGCAGACCAGAGCGTTTCAAAGGGAGAAACTGAAGACGAAACCTTATCAATAATGTTAAGGGCCGATGAGGTGATTTCGGATAACGCCGGGTTTTTAGCCTCTTCAAGCATCACCGCCGTTTTTCTGGCATCGCCAAGGGCGGTGTTCAGCGCGGCTCTGCTGTTATCTTCCGGGACTTTGGTAAAAGCCAGCAGCAGTAGATTGACTTCTTTAAGCTGTGACGACAAACGCTCCAGTAAAGAGGAGGTATCAGCAGCCAGCGTTCCACCTTCAACAACCGAATCCATGCTTTTTGCAAGACTGAGATACGGCAGTTGCTGTAACGAGGCGGCCATTGCCATCATGCGCTGCATATAATCAACCAGGATGTTTCTTTGCGTTCCATAGCCGTTCATCGCTTCTTCAATGCCTTTAAGAAACGTATTTCCCTCTGAATCCCATTTAAACTGCGCCAGCTTATCGTACTGACTTCTCAGCTGTTTTAGCGCCTCGGCATTTTTATCAGCATACTGCTGCTCATTGGTGTACTGATACAGGGTGCGATTAAGGCGGGCCGTGCCAAATGTGCTGTTCATCTCGATGGTAAGACTTCGTCTTGCCGAGTTATCCTGAATGGTGTCAAGACAGCCTGAAGCAACCAGCGCCGTAATGATAAGGGCACCAATTACCACGAAAAAACCCACACCGAGCTTGGAGCCCACCTTAAAATTCATGAAATAACTGTTAAGTTTCAGATGATTCATTTTTCATAACCCTATAATTTCAAATCATTTAAATTCTCTGCTTAAGATTTTATCGATCCCGCTCATCGTAGTTATCGGCATTAACTGGAAATCATTAAAATAATTTACAAATAACGGGCGTTTTAATTCAGGGGGTTTCTAACCTCTTCAAATGTTTGAAATCAGACCAGATGGATTTTAAAAGTGCAGGTGATGTGGTTGCTAAAGGCTTCCTACCCCAACACTTCACTACCTGGTTGAAGCTGACAACGTTCTGAGCAAGGAGCGTGGTTTTTATCAGAGAACACCCGCAGCAGCCGCTGCCACGATGTCATGTTGCGCACCAGGAATATCAGTGGGGGTGACCAGAACCTCAGCTTCACGCTCAGGGTCGTATCGGATAGCAGGGACGAGGCCCAGCAGCCACAAGCCGGAAGCGGAGATTAACCTGCTACATTACCGGTAGCAGGCCATAGATATTCAGCGTTTATCTGAGACAGGAAATGTACTTTTCGCCTGAACGACGCACAATATCATCCGCATTTTCAGTGACATCATCGCCTTCAAACGCACCATAGAGTTTCTTAAATTTCACCGAACTCAGCCGCCGGGTAATATCACTGACGGTTGTCGCTGGTAACGGCAGCAAATTGGGGTAGCTCCACATAAAAGAGACACCACGGGCGCCAGGAGTGACCTGGATGATATCGCCGGAAAGCACCGCGCCGTCATCTCGCGCCCAGTGCAGTACACAACCGCCGTCAAAGTGTCCACCAACTCGTATCACCCGCACGTCACGAGTCAGCTGGAGGGTGTCACCCTGCCAGAACGTTATCCAGCGGCTGTCCCGCATCACCCACTGCCTGTCACTGGCATGAAGATAAATCGGGGCGTTAAATTCTTCAGCCCAGTCCTGCATGCTGGTGTAGTAATGAGGATGTGATATGGCGATAGCCTTCAGCCCGCCCAGGGACGTTATCAGCATTTTCGTGGCGTCGTCGAGCGTGGCAATGCAGTCCCACAGTATGTTGCCCTGTGGGGTGCGCAGGATAAAAGCGCGCTGACCAATCGCAAAATCAGGCACGGTACTGATGCTGAAGAGTGAGTCGTTATGCTGCTTCCACTTATTGGTGTGCGTAGCACACAGGGCGTCATAAGTGACCCATTCCTGCCCGGTCGCGGGAACATACTGCCGTTCGTCTTCACAGATGTTGCAGTGCTCTGGAGGGGTATCGGTTGTTTCAAAGGATGTGCCGCAGGTTTTGCATAAAGTGATCATTACGTCCTCTTCATTCTTGCGCTTAAGCCAGCAGCGCGGGAATGCTGCGCGCCGTCAGGGCTGCGTATTTGATAATAAACACAGTCAGCCTGGCACACAGATACGTAGGGATGTGCACGTGAGTGCTGCGGCTACTTATCCCTCGTGGTGATATGTCCGCTCAACCACCGCACAGCAAGGTTTAAGATATACCCAGCTGCTTTAACAGCGATGCCAGCGAGGCTACCGGACCGCCATGCTCCTCAGCCGAGCGCGTTTTATCCCAGGGCATCGCATCGTCCGTGCAAAAATCGCCGACACACTCCATCTCAACAGCGTCATTCAGCAGGCCAACCGGCAGCCACAGATAAGGCAGGTTACGTAAGCTGTTTGGCACGGTCGAGCCGCACAATGAGCAGAAATCAGTGCGATAACCCGATGGTCGGCTCCATGAGGTGATGTTGCCCTCTCCTTTTATCCAGCAAAAATCATCACGCTTTACCAGCGTAGCCAGGTTATACCCCACGCCACTCTGCTTCCTGCACAGCGAACAGTGACAGCGGTAAAACTTCTGCGGTTTAACGGACAGGTCAAACTCCACCGCGCCACACAAACACGAGCCTTTCATTTGCATTACTCCGGGAACAGTTTCAGACGCCCTCGCCGACCGTAGCATTTGCTTGCGCGGTTAACAGCGGCATTCAATCGGGAAAGTTATTTGCATCAACATCGCAGAACAGCCTAACGAGGGGGGATGTGCGGTGAAAGTCCAGGTGGTGATTAATCAGTGATTACTGCCATATCGCCGGTCACTCAGCACACCAGGGAATGAAAAGGGCTGGCGATTAAGCTTATCGCCAACCCGGACTACGTTGTTAAATCTGAGGGAATGACTCAGCCAAGCTCTTTTCGCACGATTTCGGCACCGGCACTTAATGCATTCAGTTTGCCCATAGCGACATGACGCGGCAGCGGGATCATGCCGCAGTTAGTGCAGGGATAAAGCTTGTCGGCGTCAACAAACTGAAGCGCTTTACGAAGTGTGTTGGCGACCTCTTCCGGCGTCTCGATGGTATTGGTTGCCACATCAATCGCGCCAACCATTACTTTTTTCCCGCGAATCAGTTCAATCAGATCCATCGGAACATGCGAGTTCTGACATTCCAGTGAGACAATATCGATATTGGATTTTTGCAGTTTAGGAAAAATCTCTTCATATTGCCGCCACTCGGTGCCGAGCGTTTTTTTCCAGTCGGTATTGGCTTTAATGCCATAACCGTAGCAAATATGCACCGCCGTTTCGCACTTCAGCCCTTCAATGGCTCTTTCCAGCGTGGCGATACCCCAGTCATTCACTTCATCAAAGAAAACGTTAAATGCCGGCTCATCAAACTGGATAATATCCACACCGGCAGCTTCTAATTCTTTGGCTTCCTGATTAAGGATCTTAGCGAATTCCCAGGCCAGTTTTTCACGGCTTTTATAGTGGCCGTCATACAGGGTATCGATCATCGTCATAGGCCCTGGCAGCGCCCATTTAATTGGCTGACTGGTCTGCTGACGTAAAAAGCGGGCATCGTCGACAAACACCGGTTTCTGGCGAGCCACCTCGGCAAATACAGTAGGCACGCTGGCCTCATAGCGATCGCGAATTTTAACAATTTCACGTTTTTCAAAATCGACGCCGCTCAGGTGCTCAATAAAGGTGGTGACAAAATGCTGGCGTGTCTGCTCACCGTCACTGACGATATCAATCCCCGCCCGCAGCTGATCGTCCAGGCACAGACGCAGCGCATCCAGCTTGCCGTCGGTTAATTCTCTGTCCTGCAATTTCCAGGGTGACCAGAGTGTTTCAGGTTGTGCAAGCCACGAGGGTTTAGGTAAGCTGCCGGCAGTTGATGTAGGTAATAACTTCTTCATAACGAATAACCTTGTATTTTGTTTAATCAAAGAACGGCATTAGCAGACCATTGCTCAAGAACAGTTTGGTAAGGTTTAATAAAGTGCTCTTCAGTAAACTTCCCCTGCTCGACGGCTAAGCGACTACGCTCTTCGCGATCATAGACAATCTGAGTTAAAGAATAATCCTGGTAATTCAGGCTGGGCTGATAGCATTTCCCTGCGGCAGAATTGGCATTATAAATTTCAGGACGATAGATCTTCTGGAATGTCTCCATCGTGCTGATAGTAGCGATAAGTTCAAGGTTGGTGTAATCGTTAAGCAGATCGCCAACAAAATAAAATGCCAGAGGCGCAACGCTACCCTGCGGCATAAAATAGCGGGCCTGAAGACCCATTTTATTAAAGTAGTGATCGGTCAGCGAAGACTCATCCTGCTGATATTCAACGCCCAGTACAGGATGTTCATTACCGGTCCGGCGATAGGTATTTTTACTTGAAACGCTCAGACAGATAACCGGTGATTTTTTAAAGTTGTCCTGATAGGCATCTGACGTGATAAAGCGCTTGAATATATTGCCATGCAAATCGCCAAAATCATCTGGCGTACTGAAACCGGATTTATTTTTATTGTGCTCGGACAACAACACGCTGAAATCATAATCGCGAACGTATGAAGAGAAGTTATTCCCCACGATACCTTCAATCTGTTGACTGGTTTTATGATCAACGATATTGGTTTTTAAAATCTCAATGACCGGGAAGCTGTCACTTTTGCCGTCACCCTCAATATTTAATTCAACCGAAATGATTTCCAGACGGACAGAGTAACGATCCGCTTTGGGGTTATCCCAGTTTGCTAATGCATTGAAACGATTATCAATCATCGTCAGCGCATTGCGCAGGTTTTCCTGACGTTTTTCACCGCGGGCCAGATTAGCAAAGTTGGTAGTGATGCGCGTATTTTTGGACGGATTATAGTTTTCGTCGAAACACAGGCTCTTAACAGTAAAAGTAAACGCTTTAGTCATTGTAATCCGGCACCCTAATTTTTGATGTAAATCATGAATCTGCTGACTGGCTGACAGAAGTTTCAAGGTTTATTTTCTCAGCTTATCTTTAACAATCCTTCATGTTATCTATAGTTGGTAACATTGAATGCCAGTCAGTAACATTGCACATGTTATGCCTGAGTCATCGCCTGAAAAAAAGTGATTTAATTTCACTGAACATGAAAAAAATTCATGTTCAGTGAGGGTGGAGAAGCGTCGTTAAGCAGAAGCTCATGTCGCTCAGGCTTAACCAACTGAATCCGAGGGGCTGAGAGCAGCGAAGCTGCGTGGTGTACTGAGTGAATCGTACTTGTTGAAGTTTTACCATAGTCATGATGAGAATGTAGAGCACGCTGGATTTTTGCGCAACAGCCTCCGCAATCGTAGCATCACAGTCGGCCTCATCAACAGGGCAACAATCACTCTCACCCTTAAAAATAGCAGCCTCAGAATAGCGAAATGAGAACATTTTGCGCTGAATTACTCTGCCAGTAAGACCATATAGTGAAACGATGAACGGGTGCCTGATATTACCAGCTCAGCCTGGATCCTTAATGCCAGCCAGTTCACTTTCCTCAAATGAGAAGGTTATATCGCTACGGAAGTGATGCTTTTTAACTTCAGGGCAGCGTAAAGCGCGTGAATATGTCAATCGGCATAAACACGCTGGAAGAGCCAGACTGATTCATTTTCAGGTCAACAAGTTTTTGCACTGTTTTTTCAAGCAGCAATGAGATGTCCTGAGAGATAATGTAATCAATTTTCCCCGCCAGAATGAGTTTTCGTGTCACCGTATTGACCTCATGAGTAATAAGAACAGGTCTTAAATCAGTGCTGAACTCATCCAGCGCGGCAGCAAGTCCGCGATTTCCACCCGCAACGTTATAAACAGCCTTCAGTCCGGGATTGCTTCTGAGAAGTTGCATCGCTGCATCATAGGTTTGCTGCGTATTGTCATTACCTGAAATAACCTCAGAAACGTTAACTGACGGAAAAGACTGACGTATTTGCGCTCTGAAACCTATTTCACGATCGTCATGGCAGCTGTAGGAGAGCGTACCAACAATCACCGCCACGCTAGCATCTGCACAATATTGTAAATGCCTGCCCAGTATAAAACCCGCCGCCTGCCCTGCCGCACGGTTATTGATGCCGACATACGCATCTCTTGCATCTGGATCAAGGTCGCTGACAAGCGCAACGATATGTTTTCCAGCCAGTCTGAGTTTCTGCACGGTGGCATTAATCGCTGGCGTATTTTTGGCTACCACGGCAATGCCATCTGACATGGTGGCCTGCTGCTCAAGTAAACGAACAACATCTTCATCCTGAACATCTGAACAGCTTGAAATATTTAGCGTTATCCCACGTTGATCAAGTTGATTTTTGATATCAGCAGCGGCAGCTTTCAGTGATTCGTTGTACTCCTCTCCGGCCTGTACCACTACGGAGAAAGAGGACTTTTGTTCAGATGTTCTGGTTTGTACCTCTCCGGCAACCTCCACCAATAATGATGAATAAGCACGCTGCACGGCTTCAACCGTTTTGGGATTGACCCCCGGTCGGTGATTCAACACACGATCGATAGTGGCCCTGCTGAGTTGAGTCGCAGCAACAAGTTCTTTCATGGTGGGTTTACGGTTCATCAATAATGGCCTGCCTGACTGAGTCCTTTCACCAATGTTACCCGATCTTGCTTTGCTCTGCTCCGGCAAAAGCTCCGATTCATAACACCTCTTAAAATGTCTCATAATGTTAAATAAATGAGACATTGATGCGTCATTTTGTTTTTATTTTGATCTAAAATAACTCATTTCGCTCATGTGAGAATAATTCTCACATGAGCGAAATGTAGCGGACTTCTCAAGAGTCTTTTCACACTTTTCGAACGGATACCTTAAAAATGAAAAAAATGCGATGGTTGCCCACCGCTGGCGGAATAGTGCTTGCCCTGGCTGGCCTTAGTTCAGGTGCAGGAGGAGCCTGTCTGGTTGCACTTGGCGGTTCCTGGTTCTACCTGTTTACTGGAATAATCTGGTTATTTACGGCCATTCTGCTTTTTCGTCGGCAATTCATGGCCCTGCCAGTTACGCTTGCGATGACAGCGATAAGCATTGCATGGGCGCTCTGGGAAATTGGGTTAAATTTTTGGCAATTTCTCCCTCGCGTTATCGTATTTATTGGCTTTGGAATTCTGATTTCTCTCTGCATACCGTTGCTGAAACATAAAGATGACCGCCAGCCGCTAAGCTGCAAAGTCGCCCTCAGTATCTGTGGCGTTTATTTCGTCGCATTCGTCGCACTGCTGGCAGGCATGTTTGTGCCTCATGCAGAAGTTGAATCAGATGGTAAGGTATCCAGGGTGATCTATCCGGAAGCAGGAAAAGTGGAGGCCAATGACTGGCCTGCATGGGGTAGAAATCTGAGTGGTGACAAGTATGTGCAGTTTAACCAGATCAATAAAAATAATGTCAAAGACCTGAAACTGGCGTGGACTTATCGCACCGGAGATCTGGCAATCGATGGTTCTGAGTATCAGGTTACCCCAATAAAAATAGCGGATTCCCTCTATCTTTGTACGCCGTTAAATAAGGTCATTGCTCTGGACCCGACCACAGGCAAAGAGCGCTGGCGCTTCGATCCGAAAATGAAACAAACAGCCAGCAATAAAGGCTGGAAGCGCTGTCGTGGAGTCAGCTACGTGGATTTATCCGTGCCAGGAAATACCTCGTCTGATACGGCGCTGATAGCCGAAAGAACCGCCTGCCGCAAACGGATAATCAGCAATACTAACGATGGTCGTCTGTTTGCTCTGGATGCTGAAAAAGGCACGCTGTGCCATGACTTTGGCGAAGGGGGTTTTGTCAATCTGACGGCGGGAATTGGCAACAGTCCGGAAGAAGGTTCTTACTATCTGACGTCCGCTCCCCTGGTGGCAGACGGTGTGATCATGGTCGGCGGAAAACTAAATGATAACCTGTCCACCGGTGAACCTTCCGGTGTGGTACGCGGTTTCGATGTACTGACAGGAAAATTACTGTGGGCCTTCGATGTATCACGTCCACACGACAGCACCCCGTTGCCACCCGGTGAACATTACGCAAGCGAAACGCCGAATTTCTGGGGAACGGCATCCTATGATCCCAAACTCGGGCTGGCTTATTTCCCGACAGGTAACCAGACACCGGATTTCTGGACTGGTAATCGCCATCCCTACTCCAATCAGTTCAATGACGCCATCGTCGCCATTGAGTTGAAAACCGGCAAATTGCGGTGGTATTTTCGCACTGCCAATATCGACCAGTTTGACTACGACGTTTCCTCGCAACCTGTTCTGTACGACTTACCAGGTAAAGACGGCAGCACCATCCCGGTGGTGATCCAACTGACAAAGCGAGGTCAGATATTCATGCTTGATCGTCGCGATGGCAAGCCCGTGGCACCGGTAGAATATCGCAAAGTCCCAACCGATGTGATGCCGGGTATGCAGGTGGCAGCGACGCAGCCTTATTCATCACTGTCTGTTGGCGTTGAGCCACTGAAAGAAACCGATATGTGGGGCGCAACACTCTTCGACCAACTCTATTGTCGCGTGCAATTTAAAAAGATGCGTTGGGAGGGTGAATGGACGCCACTTTCCGATAAAAAACGCACGCTCATCTGGCCTGGATATTATGGCGGGTTCAACTGGGGCGGCGGCGCGCTGGACGCGTCAACCGGCACATTGATTGTTAACGATATCCGGATGGCGATGTGGGGGCAGTTTATCAGGCGTGATAAAGCAGCTGAACACGGCCTGGTGCCGTCGACAGAAGGTGAATACTCCGAACAAAAAGGGACGCCATGGGGCGTGGAACGCTCAATGTTCCTGTCACCACTGGGTACACCCTGCTTCAAACCACCTTTTGGCAGCATGACCGCAATCGATCTGGCGAGCGGTAAAACGAAATGGCAGGTGCCTGTGGGCAGCATTGAGGATGCTCCCATTCACGGTATCTTTCCAGGCGAAGGTATTGTTCCCCATTTGCATGTTCCGATTGGTATGCCCACCCTGGGCGGTCCGCTGGTCACCGGCGGAGGCCTGACCTTCTTTCATGGCACGCTTGATTACTATATTCGCGCTTTGAATAGCGATACGGGTAAAGAGTTGTGGCGTTCACGCTTGCCTGTCGGCGGACAGGGTGTCCCAATGAGCTACATTGGTAAAGATGGCAGGCAATATATTGTCGTGGTTGATGGTGGTGCGACGCGCACCGGAACAAACAAGAATCGGGGTGACTACGTTATGGCATACGCACTGCCCTGATCAGAGAAGAGGCCCGGCTCGCTTTGCCGGGCCTCTTTTAAAGCGAAAATGTATTAAGAATGAACTGTCTGGCCCGGGAAACGGTTATTTCCGGCGGTTCAAAAGAAGGATCCTGCTCCGCCTCAACCACAATCCATCCCTGGTATTGCGTTTCGTTAACGAAGTGGACAAGCGGCGAGAAGTCGATAATTCCATCACCTGGCACGGTGAACAGGCCTTTCCTCACCGCCTGATTAAAACTGAGATCGTTATCGCGTACCTGTCTCAGTATCTCACCGCGAACATCCTTAAGGTGAATATGATTAATGCGCCGGGTAAATTCGCTTAGCAGTATGCGGTAATCGAAACCAGCAGCGAACGCATGTCCGGTATCAACCAGCAATCCCACCGACGGACCAGTGACAGACATCAGGGCTCTCACTTCCTCCAATGTTTCCACCACCATCATCAGATGATGATGGTAGGCAAGGCTCAGCCCATAAACTGAATCCAGCGCATCTGCAAATGCTGTGAGTTTGTCGCCATAGGCCTGAAGCGCTGTCGGGTTTAACCGAAGGCGGGCGCGCATCCCGATATCAAGCGCATTTTCAGGCATATGCCCGCATTCACCGTATATCAGAACTTTCGCCCCCGTCTCTTTCAGCAGATGAGCAAAAGGCGCAACGGCTGCCAGTTCGTCGGTTACCGAGCGTTCACTGAGCAATCCGCTGTGCCATCCCGACGCATGTCTCAAACCATGTTTAGCTAACATCGCTGATAACGCCGCCGCCTCCCGTGGAAAAAGTCGACTCATTTCCACGCCGTCATATCCGGCGGCGGCGGCACCTGTCAGGCAAATGTCAGCCGTCACGTCTCGACCAAACTCTTCAATGACTTCATTTGCCCAGGACAACGGGCTGACGGCAATATGGATATTTCCATTTTTAAGGCTGCACATAATTAACCTCATACATCAATACGCATCAGAAAAGCGGTTATATTTCGGAGACGCATTGATAAAATTTTAAAATATTATGCCGCGTATTTATGAAGAGCCTGACAAAGTGCTTTGGTAATATCTGACGGATCTTTTTCCCAGACAGAAGGACTAATTAATTCAACTGACCAGGCCCCGTCAAAACCTGTGGTTTTAACAGCATCAGACCATTTTTTAAGATCTATTTCCCCTTCTCCGGGCATGCACGAGCGTAAAATAGTTTCATCCCAACTGTCCCCCGCTTTTTTTGGAACACGGCCATCGCAGAAATGGACGCCAAATATATGTTCCTTGTTCATTCGGCTGACTTCTTCCGGCGTACATCCGGCCGCATAAAAATGCCAGAAATCGACAACGACACCCACATTTTTCTTGCCGACGCGCCTGATGACTTCATGCGCCTGCTGAAGGGTTCTGAACTTAGTAAATGCTGGCAATTCAATAATATATCTGACAGACAACCGTTCACCGATAGTTGCAATAGCAGTGATATTATCGGTCATAATATCCATTATTTCCCCATCGCTCAGATGATCAATGCCATTCCGTGGCAGGATCATCACTGTATTTGTTCCCAGTTGACGTGCTTCCTGAGAGATTTTTTCTGCTTCAGCAAGAAGTGCTACACGTTCGCTTTTTTCAAAACGTTCGATATTATCCAGGGCACTGAGAAATGAAACGGTTAACCCTGCATCGCTTATTTTATTTTTTACCTCTGTTATAGTCCCGCCATTTTGCAAATAACGGATAAATTTAGGATAGAAAATTTCTAACGAATTGAATCCTGCTTCTTTTGCTAACCGGATATCAGTCATCAGATTTCCGTGCATCGTTGAAATCCCGTGCAGAGAAGTGATCATCTTATTCCCTCAAATTTTAGTGAATGAAACAGTGAATGCCGCCAAATCGATTGCTTATGCCGAGGATTAGAAACCGCCACTTTGCAGGGGCGAGGAAACGCTCACCGTGATAGTAATCAAATAAATTTTTTATAATAAACAAAAATGGCATTTTCATTTCATTCCTGTGAAGGCGATCATAAAGCTGAAACAAAAATGATCAATTGAGTTGATCAAAGACCCAATAAAAATGATCACTAATGAATCAGGAAAAATTTTTTGTCGCATTCAGCACAGAAATGCAACCGCAGACGAAATGCAGGCGTACTGGCAAAACGAGCATCTGCCATTCGCGACCTGATTTGCGTAGAACGAGGGTGGGTTATGTCTTACGAAAAGAAATTTAACGCAGGTTTTGTGTATCTTATCTGCTGCTGTGCATCTCTGGGTGGACTGATGTTTGGCTACTCCACTGCTGTGATTTCAGGTGCTGTTTCACCGGTAAAGACACACTTTGCATTGAGCCCTGCGGAGGTAGGTTGGGCGGTCTCAAGTATTATCGCCGGTGCCATCGCAGGCGCATTAATGGCAGGCTCAATTGCGGAAAAAACAGGGCGCAGAACTTCACTGCTTATCTCATCACTGGTGTTTATTGCCACCGCGTTGCTCTGTTCTCTGGCCAGTTCATATGAAACATTCTGGGCAGGGCGAGTATTGTGCGGCCTCGCTGTCGGCGTTGCAGGAACCGTTGCACCAATGTACATGTCAGAAGTCGCACCAACAGCCATCCGGGCAAGATGCTCCGGGCTGTTCAACCTGGCCATGGTAGTGGGCGTCCTGAGCGTCTTCATTGTCAACTACGTGGTGGTAAGAGGCATGGATGACATCTGGATACAAGAGCGAGGATGGCGCTGGATGATGGGATCGCAGTTAGTTCCATCGGTGATCATGATGCTCCTGTGCCTGCTGATGCCGGAATCTCCCCAGTGGAACCTGCGACATCAGCGCAGTGAGCAGGCCATCAGACTGTATGCCCGGATCTACCCCGAATTTAACAGCATGGAAGCACAACAGCTCTTTGCCGCTCGCCAGACCAGAAATTCAGCGGCGAGGAGCCGCGGAGGTTTGGCAGACACTCCAGTGCTGAAATACATCCTGGCTGTTGGCGTATTGATTGCGATTCTTCAGCAGTGTACTGGCATAAACGTTATGAACTATTACGCCCCGATCGTATTAGCTCAGGGAAACGCAGGTAAAGAAACCGTTCTCTTTCAGACTATTTTCATTGCCGTAGCTAACGGAATTGGCGGCTTCATCGGTATGAACCTTTTTGACAGGTTTGGCAGGCTACCGGTTATGAAAGCAGGAACCCTCGGCGCAACTCTGGGGCTGCTTATTGCAAGTTGGGGGCTCTATTCTCACGATTCAGGCCATTTGACCGTTTTCGGCATTTTGTTATTTATGATTACTTTTGCTATGGGTTGGGGAGCCGGAGCATGGGTGCTGATTTCAGAAATTTTCCCGGAGAAAATCCGTAACTCTGGCATGAGTCTGTCTGTTGGCCTGATGTGGATGACTAACTTTGTCATCACGTTGCTTTTTCCGGTGGTCAATGATCAGCCCTGGTTACAACGTACTTTTAACGGCGCTTTTTCGATGTGGATCTTCGTCGGTTTCAACGTCATCTGCTATCTGTTCCTCGCCAGATTCGTTCCGGAAACCAAAGGGGTGCCGTTGGAAGAGATCGAAAGCGTGGTGGCGGAAAAGATGGCCAGACGGGGCGCTCACACTGTTGCGTCTGGCATCATTCGTCAAAAGTGAAGAAAATAGCTGAGTTTTATCTCAGCACGGCGTTCAGCCCGCGTGGTGATAAATCAACGCGGGCACATTTACCGGAAAAGATCGCTGCTCCAGCTGATTAACAGTACGGCTGGCGTCAGACCACGACGACATCAATAACCCTGGCACCGGCCACCGGCTGCGTTATCACAGCCCCCGCTTTTCCAGCTCATCGGCAAACTCGATACCGCTTCCAGCGCAGGGATGAATAATTTCCCACGCCTGAAAAGCTTCAGGCAGACACGCCGTCATTTTCAGCAGTCTTCACCGCTGGCAAAAGTTTTATTGACTCTCCCTTACAAAAAATACATTAATATTTCTTTATGTTTACAAAAAGTGAGCCGCTGCAAACACCCTCAATGCCACTGCGTTTTGCTCAGATAAGCAAAAATTGATTTGCGTTTATAACGCAAATTTTTACTGAAGTTCTCACTGGTCATGCCGATAAGTTCAACTGCTACTAACTTCCTGTGTACAAAAACAACGAGGAAACATTATGAGCACAATATCATCGCTACCGGTCTCATCTGCGCTAAGCAGTTCGGCATTATCTGCCGCCAACGCAACCCCCTCTGTTGCTGATGATTCATCAACGCAAGCCGCAACAACGGCGACCACATCGTCAGATGACTCGTCAACAACCTCCACCACAACGACGCCCTCATCCTCCGACACGACATCAACAGCCACCCCCACCACCACGACCTCCTCAGAGAGTTCAACTACCGATTCCGGCACCGCAGACAGCGGTATGAGTATGCTGGGTGTCGGTTCGGGGCTGGATCTGAGCGGGATGCTCGACAAGCTTGAGGAGACGGAAAAGGCTGCGCTGACGCCTGTCACCCAGCAGCAGCAGTCCTGGACCGCAAAGCTGAGCGGTTATGGACAGCTGAAAAGTTCGCTGGAGACATTTCAGACCGCGAACCAGAAACTGACCGACCCCACGCTGTTCAACGCCACTAAAGCTGACAGCTCCAGCTCGGCCATCAGCGCCACCACCACGGCAGGCGCACAGGAAGGCAAGTACAGCGTCAGCGTGTCACAACTTGCCCAGTCGCAAACCCTGACCTCCGGGATTGCGAAAGATACTGACGCGAAACTGGGTGACAGCGGCGTTGACAGCCGTACACTCACCATCACGCTGGCTGATGGTTCACATAAAGATATCAAGTTGAGCAGCGACCAGACCTCCCTGTCCGGTATGCAGGATGCCATTAACCATGCCGATGCCGGAGTCACCGCCAGCGTGGTGAAAGTGGCGGATGGCAGCTATCGTCTGTCACTGACCGCCAGTGAAACGGGAACCTCTCACGCCATTACCTCGGTCAGTGCCGACGGAGACGACAAACTGGAAAAGTTTATTGGCTTCAGCGCGGGCGGTGGGGGCCTGAGCGAAAGTGTTAAAGCGCAGAATGCAAAACTCAGCGTGAATAATATTGATGTGGAAAGCAGTTCAAACTCCGTCAGCGACGCACTGCCTGGGGTTACGCTGGATCTCAATGCCGTCACCACAGGCAGCCAGACCGTGACCGTTTCCACCGATACTGACAGCGCAGAGCAGGCGGTCAGCGACTGGGTGGATGCCTATAACGCCCAGGTGGACACCTCTGCCAGCCTGACAAAATCAGCGGCGGCAGATGCCAGTGACAGCGACACCACCCAGTCTTCATCAGAAGACAGCAGCAACGGCCCGCTGGTGGGTGACGGCACCGTACGTACCATTCAACGCCAGCTCCAGAATGCCCTGACGGACAGCTCAGGATCGGATTCACTCCAGTCGCTGATCCAGGTCGGCATCACCACCGACCCGATGACCGGCAAGCTGAAACTGGACAAGGATGCCCTGCATACCGCAATAACAGAAAGCCCGGAAGACGTCAGCAATCTGTTTGCCGGTAATGGCAAGAGCACCGGCACGGCAACCAGCATCGCCACACAGCTCACCAGCGCCCTTTCTGAGAACGGTTCGCTGGGAAATGCACAAAGTGCGGCAAGTAGCCGTCTTAGCACACTGCAACAGAGATACAGCGAGCAAAGCCAGCGCATCGACAACACGCTGGAACGCTATAAAAAGCAGTTCACTCAGCTGGACAGTGTGATAAGCCAGTTAAACAGTACCAGTTCTTTCCTGACGCAGCAGTTCAGCGCAACGCAGTCCGAGAGCACAAAATAGCCAGTTCAAAGGGCCTGATTGCAGGCCCTTTTCTCTCCGTCACGACGAATAATTATCCTCAGCCTGCCAGAAGAAAATAATGAAGTCCCCTGCCATCAGTCATTCCGCTGATGGTCCCGCTGCGCTGCCACTCAACAGCTTCTGTCCCGGCAGAACCCTGCACTCTATTACCGAAGCAACGACACCTTTGAGTCTGAACTGCCGGCCATGCATTTTTTACCGCTTAGAACCGCTTATCCGCGATTTTGTCACTTTTGCGTAATCGGTTGTCAGATATCGGTGAGCGCTGCCGCCCGGGTTTGCATAACACTGTCGATTCCCACTACAAGGAGTCCGGCATGTTAAACACCCCGTCGTCAAAATATAAAGCACACCCTCCCATCAACCTCGAGGGGCGTAAATGGCCTGACCGCACGCTGACCCGCCCGCCGCGCTGGCTGTCAACCGATCTGCGTGACGGTAATCAGGCGCTGGCGGAACCGATGGATGTGGCACGTAAACTGAAATTCTGGGAGCTGCTGATTGAGTGTGGATTTAAAGAGATCGAAGTCGCCTTTCCTTCCGCGTCGCAGACGGATTTTAACTTTGTCCGGCGGCTGATTGAGGAACAGCGCATTCCGCAGGATGTCACCATCCAGGTGCTGACCCCGGCGCGGGAAGATTTAATCACCCGCACTTTTGAAGCCTTACAAGGCGTCGGCCGCGCAACCGTCCATTTATATAACGCGACGGCACCGCTGTTCAGGGAGGTGGTGTTCCGCCAGACACGGGAAGAGATCGTCCAGCTTGCGGTCAGTGCCGCAAAACACATTCGCCGCTTAGCGGCTGAGGCTACGGAAACCGCCTGGACATTTCAGTACTCGCCCGAAACATTCTGTTTTACCGAGCCGGATTTTGCCTTACAGATAGCAGAAGCCGTCGCTGAAGTCTGGCAGCCCGGACCTGAGCGTCCGATGATTATCAATCTTCCGGCAACGGTCGAAGTCAGTATGCCGAATATTTATGCCGATCAGATTGAACATTTTTGTCGCCATTTTTCCCACCGCGAGCAGGTTAGTATCAGCGTGCACCCGCACAACGATCGCGGCACCGGCATTGCCTGTGCCGAACTGGCGATGCTGGCGGGGGCCGATCGCGTCGAAGGCTGTCTGTTTGGTAACGGCGAGCGCACCGGAAATGTTTGCCTGGTCACCCTGGCGATGAATCTTTACACCCAGGGGATCGCCCCCGGACTCGATTTCAGCCAGATGAAAAAAGTGGTGGAGCGGGTCGAAGAGTGTAACCAGCTGCCGGTCGCGCCGCGTCATCCCTATGCCGGAGAACTGGTGTTCACGGCATTCTCCGGCTCTCACCAGGATGCGATCAAAAAGGGCTTTGCCGCCCGAGAGCGTTCATCCGATCCCTTCTGGCAAATCCCTTATCTGCCGCTCGATCCTGCCGATATTGGTTGCAGCTATGAGGCGGTGATCCGCGTCAACAGTCAGTCGGGTAAAAGCGGGCCGGCGTGGCTGCTGGAACAGAATCACGGCCTGCATCTGCCCCGTCAACTGCAACAGGCCTTCAGCCAGCTGCTTCAGAACCGTGCGGATGCGGAAGGTAAAGAGATGTCGCAAATGGCCGTCTGGAACCTGTTCCGCGAGGCATACGGGCTGGTTGACCTGCCCCCGTTAAGCCTGACGCAATACAGCTGCACCAACCTGCCCGGCGAGCGCACCACGCTGACTGCCGAACTGATTTATCAGCAAAGAAGTCTGCATCTGCAAGGGTCAGGAAACGGTTTTCTCTCCGCAGCGCTGAGCGCGCTGTGCCGTGAGCTGAAAACCGATATGGAAATTGAGAGCTATCAGGAGCATACGCTGGGTAAACGCAGCGACAGCCGTTCTGTCGCCTATGTCTGCTGTCGTAACCGTGCCGGTGAATGCGGCTGGGGAGTCAGCATTGACAGCGATATTACCCGCGCCTCGCTCCAGGCGATGCTCAATGCCGCCGCACACTTCATGACGCCCTGAAGTAATCACCGGGCGAGACCCCCATCACCCGGCGAAACATGGCGCTGAACGCCCCGGGATTGGCATAGCCTGAATCCAGCGCCACCTGGGTCACCTGCTCGCCCTGCGCCAGACGCGTCAGGGCCAGCAGCAGACGGGCACGACGAACCCATTCACTGAACTGCATACCGGTTTGCTGATAAAAATGGCGATTGAGCGTTCTGCCGCTCACACAGACCTGACTGGCCGCGTTCGCCACGCTCCACTCCTGATGCGGGGCCTGCCGCACGGCGTCACACAGCTGTCTCAGTCGCTCTGAAACGGGCTCAGGTAAACTGAACGGCAGCGTGTTCATCAAACGGATCTCATCAAGGATAAGTTCATAAATTCGTTCCGCCCGACTACCGGATGAATACTCGGCAGGCAGATCCAGCGCGCTGACAATCAGCTCCCTTAACAGCGCGCTGATTGCCACCACCTGGCAGACCACCGGCAGATCTGCCCTGGCCAGCGGCTCAACAAACAGCACTCTGGCCTTAACTTCACCCACGATGTGCAAAGCATGAGGCGTATCTGAAGGTATCCACACCCCGCGCGAGGGGGGCACCACCCAGATACCCTGCTGCGTCTCCAGGCGAACCACGCCACTTAAGGTATGAATCAACTGGGCACAGCTGTGCGTATGCCAGCTCTCATAATCCCCATGCTGATAATCATGCGCTAAGGGGATCAGTGGCCGATGGGAAAAATCAAAATCGCGTTGTTTGGTCACAGGTTATCTTCATTGCAGGCTGAGTAAGTAAGACACGTATGATGGCATACAGGCTACCGTTATACTTTTAACTGTGATTTTCAAATAAGCTCTGAAGATCGATGATAATAATCATTATAAATTAACCACCATAAAAAATAAATTATTTACATAACAGAAAAAAAGACAATAAAAACCCACCCTGATATTCTTATTTGAATCTGGTAGGTATTTTTCCTGGTCTGTATCGTTTTTTGATAGCATGAAAAAAATAAAAATATAAAATTTAAAAAATAATCAGGGAAGGTTAACCAGAGATGAAAAAATGACTGACAAACCGAGATATCACCCCTTCCCTGTTGCATTTCAACAGTAAAGGAAAGGTTATTCATACAGAATAAATTTTCCTTTTATCATCGATATATAAATTCACGGAGAGAGTTTACCATGCCCATTTCTAATACATATGCACAGGAACATCGTCATCACACAGGTCAATATTACAATAAAACACACAACAGCTATTTTAACCAGAAAGAACTTAATGCAAAAATCGCCCAACTCGCCGCATGCCCAGGTGCTCACTCCACTAATTATGATCAAAGAATGCGCGCCAGTGCCATCTTATCAGCAGTAACGCTGATATCTAATATAACAGGACAACCAAAACTACATGCTTTAACTGACAACAGCGCGCGAAAACATGCTACAGATAATGCATTAAAAAATGCAGACTGGCATTACAATAATTCCAGAGTAGCAAAAGCATTTAAGGAGCACAAATCTGCTGACTTCGACAAAGAAAATACCAAAACCTCAGATAATGTTACCCCTACGGACGAAAAAAATGAAAACATTACCGGGAACATAAAAGCAGATAATTTGAAAAAAAACAGCGATAATGAGGTCAATCCTCCGGAGAAAATAAAGGGTATTTCGTCCCTCTTTGCCTCGCAGGCACAAGATAACATTACTGCGCAAAACAACCAAAAAACAGGCATCATAGATATGATTGCTTCGGCGGGAAATTTCATTGATCGAACTATTAATAAATATGATCCATTAACGTTCCCCACGACGAATGCCAGCCCTGTTACTAACAACAGACCTGAAAAAACATCTCTGAATAATATTTCGAAAATTCAAAACAATGAAATAAACAATTTTCTTAAAAACGAAAGCATACTTATAAGCAGTTATAAAAATTCCATACCATTGCTCAAAACATTAAATGGCGTGGCCGAATTTCTTGATAAAAAACCACATAAATCAGATGAAATAGCCAGAGCAATATTACAGCAATCAGGAAACACTGACAGCCCCAAAAACGCGTTTATTTCTGACAGTGAGTCAGATTTCATCATTAACAGATGGTTGTCAGAACAGATATTAAAAACCAACCCGACGGATTTTTTAGCGCAAAAAATTGCCGAAACGGCGTTTCCTGAAGAATATACCCTTGCTCATTTAAAAGACTTTCTTTCATTAGACGCGCGCTTACCAAATGATAACAAACAGCCTGTGTCACCCATGCTGAAAGAGCTGTGGAACGATGCCATTGAGCAAGCATTTCCTCTGTTTGCAGTCGACAACGCAGAACATATTCCATTGAAGGATAATAAATGGGGATTTAAGCATGCCGGTGCGCTTTATCTGAAACAAAGTGGTGTCGAAGATCAAGATATCACTCTGGAATCAGCGTCTTTTGCCGGAAAAATGATTTTCACCCTGATGGAAGAAAATGCCCTGCCAGATGCGATAAACGGTGCAGATCTGTTCAGGTTACCTGCTTTGGTTGAATATGCGATACATAATCCCGCAGACTGGAAAAACAATGACGCAGAAAGCCTGATGAATACCAGAAAGGAAGCTATCAAAAATCTGTTCAGTCATTACAGACAGCATATAAAAAATAATGTCTTCGACCACTTTAACGAGGCTATGGCTGTCTGGAAACCGCGCCTTGAGGTGGTGGAAAATTATAAAAGACTGGCTCAGCCCTGGTATCTAGCACAAGCCGCTTATGCTTCTGAAAACAATAGGGGAGATTTCGATAACATCCCGATAGACTACACTGATTATGAAGCGGCAGACGCAGAATACAAAGAAAAAACCGAACATGTAGCCGAAAAATATGCCGATATTGATCGAATCCTGGTCAATGTGGCATTAGGTGAAGCAGACGAGGCGGATCTTAAATTCATCGCTGATGCACAGGTCAAACATGTCGATATCGAAATATCAGACGTCGAAACAGCCAGAAATCAAATGCGCCCAATGAGTCCGCAAGAATTATTGTCAAAAACCTCCAGTCTTAAACCAGGCGTTTCTGTGTTTTCAGCAGTAAAAGGTGGTAAAGAGAAAATCTATGCTCTGAAACCCGAAGAAGCCGGATACAGCCTGCAACTTCTTAACAGGGACAAGGATGATTATTACTGGAAAGACCTGATGGCAGACAATCAGGGATTAAATAATCCGAATTATAAACTAAATGTAATCCCGCGTGACACGCATAAAAACCAGGCGGATGGGATGGAAGTCCTGTTAAACTCACTGGTGAAAGAGCATAAGGATCATTTTTATAAATCTCTCTATGATCAGGGTTATGAAAAACTCTTTAGTGAAAAGGTAAGAGACTTTTTTTTGTCACTTATCCCTTTTTATGATTGTACCCAGAGCATTCGTTCGGGTGATGTAGCCGGTGCCACTATCAGCTGTTCACTGGATATTCTTTCATTTATTCCTGTTGTCGGTAAAATAGCCAGCATGTCTGGCAAATTTGCCGGTAGCGTGGCAATGGGCGTCAAACAAATTGCACGTACTGCAATGACAACGGCAACCAGAGATGCGATCCAGTCAGGTGTATTCAGACAGGCAGTAAAAGATGTTGGGAAGAATACTCTACGTAATATCGCCATCCCAGGCACCAGGCAATTATCCGCTGTTGGTGTAGAAGCGATAAGAGCGGTAGATCCTGGATTTGAAATGCTGTGGAATGCAGGTAAAGTCAGCAAAAAGTTACTGATGGCTATTGCAAAAAAAATTGAAAATAAAGCACCTGTCTCATTTGAGAAAATCATCAACAAACTAAATACAAAAGAAAAACAACTGGAAAATATTAGGAAAATAAGATACAAAAAAAATGAAATTGATACTGAAATCAATATTAAAAATGAAATAAAAAATAAAAAAATTGAACCAGGGACATATAAGAATGATGGTACAACACTGGATGAAATAAATGTTAAAAAAGGAAGTAAGGTTAATGAAAATCTACTTCCCTTCTGTACCAGCAGAATAAAAAGAGGTCTTGATGATTTATGTATTCAGGCCCCACAACTAAATATTGATGATAATGGCGTCATGAATTTTCACACTGAAAAACCGGGAGAATACAAATTCGGCATCTACCCACCACTGCTAAAAAAAATAAATCCGGAACGATATAACATCCTGAAAAACACCCTGGATAATATAGATTCAATCAGTGAATCTGTGGTAAAAAACATAAATGCAATGTCTGATCTGGAAATTGAGCGTCACTTTTTTGAAATGACATCCTCGATTGCCAGCGCAAAAGATATAAAAAATAAACTTGCAGAACTTGATACGGCAATTGATCTGTTAAATTCAGACTTCGAAAACAGATATATTATCAGCAATCTGTATTCAGACCAAAAGGGTGTTTATGGACTCTATAACAAAAACCTCAAAAGAATAATTTTGAATGACGAAACATTTTCATCACCTGAAGCGCTCACTCAGGGTATTCTTCACGAAATAACGCACTCAGTAGATACTGAAGATTACCTTTATTTTAACGTGGATTTAGCGTCTGGCACAGGGAGAAAAGTATACCAGTCTGAAAAAGAGATGCTTGATCAATATGTATCAGCAATGACAGATGATACAAGTGCAGCAAGGAGAGGAGAGGATGGTTATCCTGGTTATGGTATGGCTACGAATGAGTATTTTGGTATAACAGACTCAATGAGTCTTTCAGATAAAAAAACATTAATAAAACAAACATTAATCAATGGCGGGGAAAAAGTTAACAAGCTTGGATTAAATAATGCCGATACACTATCAGCTTACTATATGAGTCTGGCTGGATTAGGAAGGAAAAGTCAGGTAGTGGATCTTACCAGGGAGATCCCACTAAAGGATACAGCAAGGATTTTTTCAACTTCCGCAGCAAAGCGCCCTCTGAAGGACGACTTAATTAAAAATAACCTGATCTCAAACCCCTGAGCAGCTGGCTGATTGGGCTCAGCCGTTGGCTCAGGCTAAAAACCTGAAACAGGCGGTGAAACTCACCTGATTACGGCACAATAAAAGGTATCCCCTCAGTCAATCATTTCCCGGAAAGCAAGCGATGCCCGATGCATCGCCTGCTTTCATCACCTCACTTCAGCCAGAACACTTCAGGGGGTGAATGCATCAGGAAATTCTGGTGCGAAATATTCCACGCATAGGCTCCGGCAAGGCTGAACACCAGCCAGTCACCCGGTGCCAGCGCCGTAACCGGCTGCTGACGTGCCAGCACATCTTTCGGCGTACAGAGCTGACCGACCAGCGTCACCTGTTGCCCGCTAATCCAGGGTGTGTTCTGCTCTCGCCGCAGTACGCTGAACGGATGGTTGTGACTCTGCGCCGCAGGCGTGCGAAAATGATGCGTGCCGCCGCGCCCGATAGCAAACCACTCCCCGAGGTTTTTCTTGATGTCCAGCACTTCCATCACATACCAGCCACACGGCGCGGTAATGTAGCGCCCACATTCAAAACGCAGCGTCCAGCCACGGGCCTGGCTCTGCTGAGTGATATCCGGCAGGCGCTGACAGAAAGCGGCCCAGTCAAAATGCTTCTCAGGGTCAAGGTAGTTGATCCCTATCCCACCGCCGACGTTGATTAAATCCACCGACAGCGACCAGCGCTGGCACCAGTCCTGCACCTTGTCCAGATAGAGCCGAATCAGGGCCAGATGATTATCCACATCCAGCTGATGCGACATCAGATGGAAGTGAAAGCCGCGCAGTTCAATCAACGGCGATGCGGCAATCTCCTGCAATGCGGCGGGCAACTCCTGCTCATCCAGGCCAAAAGGCGTCGGTTTACCGCCCATCATCAGGTGGGTGCCGCTGATGCCATCCAGTGCAATATTCATGCGCAGCAGCACCGCCACGCGGCGGTTTTCCTGTTGGGTAATGGCCGTCAGACGGCGCAGTTCCGTCAGGCTTTCAACATGCAGGGTGACCACCCCGCACTCTACTGCCTGGCGCAGTTCGCTCTCCATTTTACCCGGACCGCCGAAGATCAGCGGCTTATCGGGCACCTGCTGCCGCAGCCAGGCAAGCTCGCCGCCGGAGGCGGCTTCGAAGCCGTCAACAAACTCGCTCAGCGTGTGCAGCACCGCCGCTTCCGGATTGGCTTTAGCGGCATAGTACAGCTCACATCCTGCCGGTAGCGCACTGCGCATCTGCCGGATGTGCTGAGCCAGCGCGCTCAGATCGTAAACATAGGCACAAAAGGGTTCTGTGCGCTGTTGCTGCAACTGTTGCAGCGTCTCAAGTACCTGCGGCGTCACCGGGCGCTCCTCATTGGGTGTTGCATCATGGTGTAATCCGCATGTCTGTCAGCCTGCTGCAACAAACGGATTTTCAGGTTGTTTTTCGACGGTATCGCGCCACCTGCCAGCATCGCGGCGATCTCCGGCTGATGCTGCCAGCGGGCCAGCTGAGTCGCCAGCCGATCCCACAGCTGCTGTTCCAGCTGACGATCGCCATCCGCCAGGCGGAACAGCACCTCTGACAGATGGTTGATGAACAGGCAGTAGGCAACGCGCCGCCAGCCCTGCTCACGGCTGTACCAGACAGACTGACGTGCCCGTTCCGACATCATCGCCAGATCCCCGGCTGACCAGCGTTCGGTGGTCAGCTTGGTGCCTTCCAGGTCGCGTATCCAGATATCAGTCGGCAGCTCGCCGTTCATCGCCAGCAGCACATTTTGCAGATGCGGCTCAAACACCAGACCGTCGGTGAAGAAGGCATCCAGTACGCCAGGCAATAACACCGCCAGATAGTGCTCCAGCCACAGCAGGCTGGCCTGCTGCATGGTCAAGCCGCGCGCCGCACCGAGCTGTGAAATAACTGCCTGCAACGGGCTGTTGCCCTGATGGTCGAGCGCAAAGAGTGCCGCGGCCAGCCACGGCTGCTCATCGCGCAGGTTGTCGCGATAGAGGATGCCGAAGCACTCCTGAAGATGGCGCACCTCATCCGCTTCCCCCTCCTCAGCAATCGCCGAGAAATCGAGGCTGCTGGCGGCGGGTTCACGCATAATGTGGAAACCTGGCGCACTGGCTTCCAGCCGGGCGAAATGGCGTTCAAGCAAGGCATTAAGCGCCACGGCGCTCTCCAGTTCATACCAGGCATTTTTACGCACACAGTTAGTCAGGCGCACATGAATGGAGAGTTTCAGGAAATAGGGCAGCGACGCCAGGTACAGCGTTCGCACCGAAGAGGTCGCGGCAAAATCCGGACCTACCTGCCCCAGCGGCGTAATCAGCCCGGCACGCAGCGCGCGCTGATAAACCGGCGAGCCGGTAATATGGCGCACCTCCCACGGATGGCACGGATAGCAGTCCTGCCCCTGCAACTGCGCCAGCACGTCGGAAACCGGCGCATCGCCGCTGATCTGCAACAGCGAAGGGTCGATGCGGAACCAGTACAGCGGAAAACGCGCCGAGACTTCCGGCGAACAGGCCAGCAGCGCTTCCGGCGTCACCCCCTGACGGCTTTTCGGGCTGGGATGCATCGGATGCCCCCACAGCAGGCTCTCTTCACTGCGAATATAACGATGTTCAGCGGCAGCGGGCGGTAAATGAGAAATAAATGACGCCATCACCTGTACGCTGTTTTCAATCTGATCCATCAGTTCAAGGTCCGGCAGCTGGCCGGTCTGGCGCACCATATCCCCGACCAGAAACGCCATCGCTTCGCTACAGCGCACCGCCCGCCACGGACGACCAAACTGCTTCACAAAGGGCGTACCGATAAAATCACCGCGCCCCAACAGGCTCCAGCGTTGCGCCCGAATAGCCAGCAGCGTACTCTCTGCCCCCCCTAATTCCAGCAGCACCACCTCGCCGGAGACCATCCGGCTGGCAAGCGACAGCGGAATATTGCCCTGGCGTACCAGGCTGATGCTGCCTGCCGGACGGGCGAATTCACGGATATAGCAGTTCAGCAGCGCCGTCAGACCGGCAAATTCCGCCTGTTCCCGCTCTGGCGCAACTTTTGGCGTCAGCAGCGGATGTTTACGAACCGCGAGTGATACGGACATAACCTGATCCTCGTAAAGGTGAAGTAACAAAGATTAACGCGGCACAAAGAGCCGCAAAGGCAGACGCCAGCCAGGGCGTCTGCAAAGAGAAATGCACCACCAGCCAGCCTGCGCTGGTTCCGGCGGCAACCCCGGCCCATTTACCGGCAGCATCAATCTGACCAAACTGCTTACCGGCGCTGTGCTGACGGATTCGGTCACTGAGCATCTGATTCGCACCGCTGTAGGCCAGCAACATCCCCAGGCCAAACAGCGTTCGCGCCATCAGCAATGCGCCCTCCCCGGCCAGCTGCGTGTGCCACAGAGCAGACACGGCCATCAGCACCGTGCCCGGCAGGAAGTACAGCGCACGTCCCGCCAGCCGGTGCCACAGGGGTAACAGCAGCAGATAGATAAGGTGCGGCCAGCTGTAAAACACGCCAATGACCAGTTCCTGATGCAGCCAGCGGGCGGCATACGGCAGGAAATAGGGAAAGGTCACCACCATCGCGAAGTTAAACAGAAACTGCATCGCCCACAGATCCCGCAGCAGGTCTCTGCCCGCCCCCGCAGCGGCGGGAGCGGCTTTTTTGACCGAGACCTCATCAGCCGGCAGGCGCAGACTGAACAGCAATCCGCACAGCGGCAGCACCGCCAGGCCCAGCCATAACCGCTGGCCGATGTGCGGAAACAGCATCAGAATCGCGCCCATCAGCGGTGGAGCACTCAACAGCGCCAGCCGGGCTGAAAACTGCGTCCAGTTCAGCGCCTTCGCCAGCTCATCGCCGCGCAGATGAACCGACAGATAACCGTTGGCCGCCGCCAGCGTGCCGCCTGCCAGGCCCTGCATCGCCAGCGCCACCATCAGCCAGGGTAGCGAAGGTGCCGCACCGGCAAGAAGAAACGCCAGCGTCAGCCCCACCAGCGCACGCTGGAGTGACAGCCGTCTGCCATAACGGTCGGCAAAGCGTCCCCACCAGGCCGAGGAGAGCGCGGTCATCACCGCCGGTAAGCTGAACAGCACGCCGGCCCACAGGCTTTGCTCCCCGATACCAAATGCCGTCAGTAAACGCGGCAGATAGAGCGGCACGCCCAGCACGGTGAACGCCGCCAGAAAGTGGCAGGCGAGCACCACCAGTAGCGTGCGGCGCATCAGCCGTTCCCCCGCCGCAGAAAGTTCGGCCCGCTCTGTCCATAGAACTTGTTGATATCCGCCGCGCCGGAAGCCTCTTTACTCAGCAGGCTGCCGCTCAGCAACAGGTATTTCACCGGCTGGGTGGGCGATGCAAACAGCTGCTGACGGGCAAAATCGGTGATCACACCTTCCCGCTCCAACTGCGTCAGGCTGTTCTCCAGCGACGTACGCAGCGTCTGATACGCCGCTTCTCTCTCCAGCAGTTTCGCTGCCGCCAGGCTCTCCAGCACCGCCGCCAGACAAAGCTGGAGAGTGATAGTGATAAACATCCGGGACAGCGCCAGGTCGTCCTGCACGCTGATTCGCGGATCGCGCAGTTGATCAACACGCGCGGCCAGCGACGGACAGGCGGTTTTGAAGCGCTCAGGCAGCAGGCGGGCGGCGTCATTATCTTTCATCACCAGCGTCAGCGGTTCACCGGGCGTCAGACTCAGCACCGCATTTTGCTGGTTTGATTCCAGCGCAATGCCGTAGCGCAGCCACAGCGTCAGATGCACATCGGCCATCAGCTGGCAGTATTCACGCCACCAGCTGGCAGCATCCGGCATCCCCGGCTGTTGCAGCAACGACGCCAGCAGCAGACGTCCGTCCGGCAGGCGGCTGCCCAGCGCCGCCACCGGCAGCAGCGTTTCACCCGGGCGCGGGGCGGCATAGCGACGCAGCAGAAAGGCCAGCTGTTTATCCTCGGCAACATGCCCGCAGAAACGCTCGTCAACGTGACGATATTTCCCGCGCAGCAGCGGCTCCTGCTCACCGATCGCAGACAGCACTTCGGCAAACCACTGGCCGTCATACAGCGTCGAAGCTTTGATCAGACGGATATTCTTCTGTCCGAGGGTGCGCATACTCAGCGGCACCTTAAGGTGATCGGCGGGATGGTCCGCCAGCTGCACGGTGCGCACCGACAGCGTCGGATAAACCTCAAGCCACGGCGCAGGCGCAATCACCGCTCCGGCAGGCAGCGCGGTGAGATGAGGCAGGGTCAGTGGATGCACCGGAACCAGCTCGTAGTCGGCCTGCATCCCGGCATCCAGTCCCACCTGCTGCGGCAGCGGCCACCATGTGGGTCTGGCATCGGGTGCGGTCAGCCGCAGTTGCTCACGCGGCAGCGCCACCCAGCGCAGGCGGAACGGCTGGCAGAACTCCGGCGCGTACTGGCGCAGATCGGCCTCGCTGAAGCCAAACTTGGCGCGGGCGGTAGGGTAATAAGGATGATCGAGAAAGCTCGCCAGCTGATCGGCATGACGCAGTCGCTCGCCCCAGTTCATTTCCGCTGGCGTACGCATTAACCGTGCCTGCTGCTGGACAAAGGCCGCCGCGCACAGCTCCCCCTGCGCCACTGCGGCATCCGCCTCTTCTTTATAGGTGGCAAACAGCTGACGGGTTTCCTCCTGCCCGTCGGGCATCAGCGCCGCCAGCCAGGCGGCGTAGCCTCTCTGCGGCTGGC
>NZ_JFHN01000070.1 GCF_000590885.1 Erwinia mallotivora | reverse complement strand
CTGCCATCCGGTGGCGGTTTCCACTTCCCAGTGCGGATGCAGCGCCTGCCAGTGCTGCATATAGTCGCTGGCCGACACCGCCAGCCGCAGTTTTTGTCGGGCGGTCTGATAAATCAGCCAGCACTGCTGTTGCTCTTTAAGGATATGGCCATTGCTGACCAGGCCGCTGACGTCTTCACGCAGACAGGCGTTAATAATGCGTAAGGTCATGTAATCCTGCTGGTCCATCAGACAATCTCCCAGTTCAGCGTCGCCAGAGTACGTGTGCTGAGTTGCTCAAGCTGCACAGCATCGCGGGCTTCGAAATAGAGCACGCCAAGATAGTCTTTATTGGAGCAGGTCAGCTCAAGGCGTTCGCCCTGCGCTTTCAGCGCACGGTAGCGCAGGCCTGGCGCGTCGGCAGGTTGCGGAGCCTGGCGCAGGATGCCGTTCTGTTCGGCCACCAGGTAGTGGATCAATGCTTCACCCACCGCCGGTTTGACCGGTGGCAACGGCTCGCCGAGATGCAGGCGCAGTATGGGCAGAAACCAGCCTTCCGGCAGCAGACGATCCAGCAGCATTTCGCGGCCGTCTCCGATACTGCGGTAGTTAATTTCCACCAGCACCGGTCCCGCGTCAGTGACAATAAATTCGCTGTGGCAGACGCCAAAACCCACGCCGAAATCGCGCAGTTGGGCCAGTGCCTGCTGCTTCCAGCGCGTGCTGTGCTCGCCCGCCCAACGCGCGGCGGTTTCAATAAAATGGGGCAGCGCGGAGAGTTCAACATCAAAGCCGCCCACCGCCACCAGCTCATTGCCATCCCCCAGCGTCTCCAGGGTAAACAGTGGGCCGCTCATAAAGGCTTCCACCAGCAGCGTCTGACGTGATGGCAGCGAGGCCAGGTAGCGCTGACAGCTGGCAAGATCCTCCACCAGCCGCACATCCATTGAAGCCACGCCCTGGCCGGGTTTGATCACTACCGGCCAGGGCCAGTCCGCCTGGGGTTGCGCGTCGGGCAGCAACTGCGTTGACCATACCGACGGTAACCCCTGCGCCTGCAACCGCTGGCGCATCCGCCACTTCTCTTTTGCCGCGTAGCAAATCTGCCAGTTTTTAGCCGGCAGCCCCAGCGCAGTGGCGGCAATCGCCGTCGCGGTTTGCAAATGGTCGCTGTTGGAGAACAGCGCGGCAGGGGTAATCCCCCATTCGGTCAGGGTGTCGAGGATCGACAGCGGATTGAACACCTCGCACTCAATCACATGGATGCTGTCATCCAGCAGCTGATTGTGCGCCATGGCATGGTCGGTGAGCAGCACCACCGGGTAACCCAGACGTTGTGCAGCGGGAATGAAACCTTCGGTCACCGCCGCATTAACGACGTGACTGACTATCACATAAGGCTTGTTATTAAGCATGTGCATACCTGTAGTAGGGAGAGTTCAGAGAGACTGGAGATCGGTCAAACGTTGTTTCAGGGTGCGGAACAAAAACCCCCGGTCTTCGCCGCACAACCAGCAGTCAATCCCCTGGCTGTGCCAGTAGTGCTGCTGTTCGGGCGTACGGGGATTGGCGCAGAAGGTTTTCCCTGCGGCCCGGCAACGAGCGGCGAGTAACCGAATTTGAGCCTCGACATCGGGATGCGACGGCTGCGGACCGAGCTGCATGCTCATCGCCAGATCCAGCGCCCCCTCCATCACCATCGTTACCTGGGCAATACGCAGCATCGCTTCAGTGGAGTCGATGCCCTGCGGCGTCTCGATCATCGGCACCAGCCACAGCTTTTCATTCGCCTGGCGGATGTAGTCACCAAGTGGCAGCGTGCCAAAACCGGTCACGCTACCGCCGGTGATGCCGCGTTTACCCAGCGGCGGAAAGAACATCGCATCGCGCAGCGCGCTTATCTGCTCTGCACTTTCCGCCCGTGACAGCACGATGCCGTGCGCCCCCATATCCAGAATGCGCCCGGCGCGGGGAATATCATCAACGGTAATACGCACCAGCGGAGTGCAGCCGTGAAGCTGTGCCAGCTGAATGCACTGACTGAGCAGGGTTTCATGGTGTGGCAGATGTTCAAGATCCAGCAGGACAAAGTCATATCCTGCGGTGGCGATCATTTCGACAATGATGGGGTGCGGAACAGAGTTAAGGATGCCAAATAATCCTGATGCAGAGTGGCGACGCTCTCCCGGCGAGGTGTACGAAATCATACAAAATCCTGTTAGTTAATACTTATCATTTACATTATCATTACGATTATCCTGAAGTTTTTCAAATGATTTGAAAAGCATTGTTAAATATTTTCAATAAGGAATTGTTAACAAACCGCCGTAAGCTGTGACCCTGTCAGGATAAATGGCGTGAATACAGCGCTGAATTTATGGATTTTTTTTGCTAAATACTGATGATTTAAACGTCATACTGGCAAAAAATAACGGCTGAAAATGGTTAAATAAATTTTTACACCAGGATTATTCGGAAAGAGAAAAGATTAATGAAATGTAAATGGCCCGTGCTGTTCCTCATCCTGTTATGCCCGCTGTTTGCTCTGGCACAAGCCATTAACGTGACCGATCTTGCCGGGCGCAACGTCACCCTGAAAGCCCCCGCCACGCGCATCATTCTGGCCGACAGCCGGATGCTGCTGCCAATGAGCCTGTTGCACCCCGGTGATGCACTGAAAGGCATTGTGGCCTGGGATGATTCATTGCGAACCCGCGCCCCGGATATGGGACGCTATTTTTCCCGACAATTCCCGCAGTTGAACGCCATACCGGTATTTATCAATCCCTATCGCAGCACGTTCAACGTCGAGCAGGCGACCACGCTGAAACCGGATTTAATTGTGTTTGATATCGGCATAGTGGCGAAACTGCGCGGCGAAGGAACGCTGGCGCTGCTGGAGAAAAGCGGCATCCCGGTGGTGTTTATTGATTTCCGCCAGAAGCCGTTAACCAACGCGCCGGTCAGTCTGCGCCTGCTGGGCGCGGTGACCGGTGAAACGGCCAATGCCGAACGCTCTATTGCACGCTGGCAACAGCTGCTGCAACGCACCCAACAGCGGGTGGCAAAAATCCCGCCAGCGAGCTGGCCCGGCGTGGTGTTTGAGAACCATGCCGGGATGAACGGCATGAATTGCTGCGCGGTTTTTGGTGCTGACAGTTTTGGCGAGTTTATCCCGGCGGCGGGAGGACGCAACCTGATGGCGGATAAAGTCCCGCCACAGGGGGCAGAGGTCAGTGCAGAACTGTTGATCGTCGCCCGACCGGACGTCTGGCTGATGAGCGGCGCGGACTGGAGCCAGCGCGGTTCGCCCTCGCAGGCGGTGCCGCTCGGCTACGAGGCAACGCGCCAGAGCACTCTGCCGCGTTTGCAGGCGCTGATGCAGCGCCCGGTGGTCAGCGTCCTGCCGGTGGCGAGCAGCTCACGGGTGATGGCGATTTACCACCAGTTCTATGACAGTCCTTTTAACGTGGTGGCGCTGGAAGCGATGGCAAAGCTGTTCCATCCACAGCAGTTCAGTGACGTTGATCCCCAGGCTGACCTGGAAGCGTTATACCGCGATTACGTGAAAACGCCTTACAGCGGGCTGTTTTTCGTCCAGCCATAAAGGAAGAAATCGGCCAACTCATCGTCACAATCAGAACTTCAGGCTGACCCCGGCGGTGACCGAACGTCCCGGCGCGGGCTGACGCCCCCACGGGCTGGTATCCACGCCGCGGAACCAGTAATCACGGTTAAACAGGTTATTAACCCCCAGATAACCATTCAGCACGGTGCGGCCCGATTTATACAGATCGCGGCTGACCTGCGCGTTCCACACCCAGTAAGACGGCATCTGACCGACCGAACCGTTACTGTTTTCCGCCACCGTGTTGGCCGCATCCGCAAAGGATTTACTGAAGTAATATCCCGCCAGCGAGAAGGTGGTATCGCGCCATTCGTAGCTGCCATCAAGCGTAAGCTGTGTACGCGAGGCATAGGGCACCTCTTTGCCACTGTTGACGCCGTTGCGCTGCTCCGCCTGGAGGTATGCGTAGCCCGCATGCAGCTTCAGACCTTCCACCGCCTGCGGACTCCAGAAGCCTTCCAGTTCAGCGCCCTGATGTCGGGTACGACCAATGTTGAGATAGCTGTCTGACACGCTGTCGTAAGAAATCTGATCTTTATAATCAATGCGATACAAACCAGCGTGCAGGCTGAGGTTCTCCGCCGGGGTATAACGCACGCCGCTTTCGTAGTTCCACGCCAGTTCTGAACTGACATCGCCGCCTTTAACAATCTGCGTCACCTGCACCGGGCGCAGGCTTTTCTGCATATCGGCATAGAGGAACCACTCCGGCGTCAGCTGGTAACCGACGGTCAGACCCGGCAGCCACTGCGTATCCGGCGCGCTGGTACGTTGCCCGGTCTTTTTGTCGCTATATTTTTCGCTGACGTTCTCGTAACGCATCCCCGGCGTGATGGTCAGCTTGTCATCAAACAGTTTAATGGCGTTACTGACATAGCCCGCCCAGGCCTTGTCGTCAAAGCTCCAGTCGCGCGTCACGCTGGTCGCGCCGGTCGCCAGCGTCTGCTGGCTTACCTGATAATCCACTTTCTCGCTGACGAAACGGCCACCAATAATCCACTGCTGATTGACGTTGTCGCCGTTGATATCCAGGCTGATTCGCGGCTCCGTGCCCCACACTTTGAAATTTCGCGGCGAGTTCTGCACGATATCGGCCGGTAACGCCGGGTTAAAGCTCTGCCCCGGTACTTTGCTCATCCCCACCTGGAATTCACGGTCTGACTGATGGCCAAAAAATGTCCAGTTGAATTCGGCCGAATCAATAAAACCGAGCGAACCCAGCAGCTGGTCATAAACCATGCTGTAGCGATTGGTGTGACCATCAAAATCGTCGTAAGGGCGAGTGCTCTGTCGGCGGTTGCTGAGGTAATCCGCCGTGGAGAGGGCACCGGCCAGATCGGCATGGGCGTTATAGTGCTGATAAGAGAGGTTTAAGGTGGTGTTTTCGTTGATGTTCCACAGACCACGCAGCCGGAAATTTTCAACTTTACTGTCACTGTTTTCGCGGAAAGAGCTGCCTTTGACCTGGTTGGCTTCGACCTGAAGCCCGAAATCATCATTCAGCATCCCGCCGGTGCGCAGATAAGTGTCCCAGAGGTTGCGACCTTTACCGTAAAAGGTGGCGCGTTCGGCAATTTCGTTTTCCCACTTCACCGGTATGGGTTTGCTGATCAGATTAATCACGCCACCGACGTTATTCGGGCCGTACTGCACCGCCGCCCCACCCCGCACTACGTCAATGCGGTCAATAGTGGAAAAAGTCACCGGAAACAGCGACATCCCTTCCTGCCCGTAGGGGGCTAATACCAGCGGAATACCGTCTTCCAGGATTTGCGCGCGACCGCTGCGGCTGTCATACAGACCGCGCACGGCAATTTGCGGCAGTACGCCGGTGCCCGTTTCATCCTGAATTTTCACCCCTGGCACACGCTGTAGCGCATCATCCACGGTGCGGTTGGCACCTTTTGCCAGCTGATCGTTGCTGATAACGGTACGGCTTCCTGCCCAGGTTTTGACCTCTTCGGCACGCGAATCACCGAGAATATTGCCGGTCACTACCATGTTCTCTTCCGCTGCATAACTGAATTTTCCGGCCAGAATGACGGCCAGCGCTACGGCTACTTTAGTGCGTTTCATTGTCGACCCTGCATGACAGTGTAAGTTTTTTGTAATGATTGTGATAAATATTATCATTATCAAATACAACTTAACATTGCTTATCCGCTGGTAAATGAGTGACAAGCGACTAATCATGCTCACTTTTTTTGTCAGTATGCCGGGTACTTAACTGTGCAGCCTGAGCAGAACCCGCCCTGCCGTGGGTGCAGGGCACAATCATCACGGGAGAAGGCGGGATATTTGTTCAAATTTCATGAAATAAAAGGTGAGTTTTTTTGAAGAAAAACCGTCAGTTTTGCCGAAGGGCACCCTGGTCAGGCAGATGAAGATTCCGGTTCAACGCCGGGCAGGAGACGCCACTCTGGTGGCCGTCCATTTTCGTCGTCATCATTCCCTCAACCATCACTGTCCCGGCGGGCAAAGGAGGCCAGCAGCACACGTTCGGACCTGTCGAGATACTCATGCAGCATCCGGGCGGCTTCAGCGGCCTGCCCGGCTTCAACCAGCGATAACAGCGTATTATTCATGCCGATAAAGGGAAAATGCAGATGCTCCGCATCGTTCAGCAGTCCGAACGCCAGACGCAACTCGGCCAGAATATGGCGGTAGAAGTCGCTTAACCTCTGGCTGTCTGCCAGCTCCACGATGGCGCGATGAAAGGCCATATTTGCCGACCCCACCCCATCCCAGTCCTGTTTTTCTCCGCAGATCAGCGCTTCTTCAACGGCCTGTCGCATCAGCCTGACGGCCGGATGCCCTGGCCTGGCGCTGGCAACGGACTGGCATTCAATCATTTTGCGTACGCGGTAAATATCGATAATGCGCATCATATCCGGCGTACTGACGAAAACACCGCGATTTGGGCGGTATTCCAGCAGTCGTTCCAGCGTCAGCATGCGGAAGGCTTCCCGCAGGGTATTTCTTGAAACCGCCAGTTTTTCACTCAACTGAGCTTCGGACAGACGCTGACCGGGGCGCAGCTGGCCCAGAGTAATCTGTTGCCGCAGTCTTAGTGCCACACTCTCACTCAGGGAAGGCGCGTTATCTGATGCTGTTTTATCCGTTGCCATTCTCTCTGGCCTTGTTAACTGTTGATTCTGCCGTGAATAGTCACACAACTTTCACAACAGGGAAAGGCACCGCCAGCATCAACCTGGCAGGCTTTTTCACCTTACCATTCGCTTCGCCAGCAATTTGCACCATAACAGGGAAAACAGGCCCGACAACTCACCAGCATGGTGCGTATTTTTGCTGATCGCACCGGTCCGCGATAATCAATGAACAATCCTCAACAGGTTTTGCACCAGCAGCTGATTATTGTTCAACAATTTTATTAATTTTGCTGCGCCAGAGATATCGGCTGCTGACGCGCTGGCACAGGTTTTGCTTAATAAACAGGCAACGCGTGCCGCAGCGGGAACGCGGCAGGCAATGATTGATCGAGGCTCAAAGCGGCCCGCTTTTAACCGGAGTGACTATGAACGAAGCAGTAAATTACTGGCCGCTAAGCGGAATCCTGGTGATTGTGGTGGGATTCCTGTGTCGCCTCAATCCGGTGCTGGTGGTGGTTATCGCCGGGATTGCTACCGGCGTCAGCGCCAGTATGCCGGTAAACCTGATTCTGGAAAATCTGGGATCGGGGTTCCTCAACACACGAAATCTGGCGCTGATCATTGTTTTGCCGCTGGTGGTCATTGGGCTGCTTGAAAGGCACGGGCTGAAACACTGGGCGCAGATGTGGATTTCACGGATCCGCTCCGCCAGCGCCGGAAAATTGCTGACGGTTTATCTGCTGGTGCGCGAACTGGCGGCAGCGGCAGGGCTGACCAGCCTCGGCGGTCATCCGCAGATGGTGCGGCCAATGCTGGCTCCGATGGCAGAAGGCGCGGCGGAGAATTTTCATGGCGAACTCCCCGGTGACATCCGCATGAAGCTGCGTGCAATGGCTGCGGCGACAGACAACGTCGGCCTGTTCTTCGGTGAAGATATCTTCGTGGCCTTTGGCGGCGTGCTGTTTATGCATAACTTTATGGAACAGAGCGCCGGAATTCAGACCGAACCACTGCACATTGCCCTGTGGGGCCTGCCGACGGCCATTTGTGCTTTTATCATTCATGCCGTGCGCCTTCGTCGTCTGGACAAACGCATTGCCGCTGAACTGGGCACACTCAACAGCAATGCGCTGAAAGAAAAAGGAATACGCTAATGTTTCAGCAACAATATCTGAATGACCTGGCGGCACTCCTGTTACTGGTGGTCGCCATCATGTCCTGGCGTGACAGGGCCAATCCGCGCCGTCTCACCACCGGTCTGTTCTGGGGGCTGTATGCGCTGGTTTTCGCCATCGGAGACTGGACAAATCAGCTGTCGGCCCACCTGGCCGGGGCGGAAAACGCCGCCAGCGCGGTGAACATCACCACCGGGGGGATTGTTATCGTCATGGCGCTGATTGCCGGGCTGGGCGGTGTCAGAATGGGCAGCTATCACACCCGTACGGATCAACAGCAGCGGGCCAGCGCCGCGCGTCTGCGCAACCGTCTTTTTCTTCCTGCCCTGGCTATCCCGGTGATTACCGTGCTGGGCATTCTTGCCTTCAATAATGTTGCTGGCCTGCAACAATGGCTTTTCGGCGAAGGGAATCACGCCACCCTGGTCACGCTGTTTTCTATGTCGCTGGGTTGTATTGTCGGCTGGCTGATTGCCATCGCGCTGACCAGGGAGTCACCGGCACAATCGGTGCAGGAAGGACGTCGCCTGCTGGATGCTATTGGCTGGGCATTTATCCTGCCGCAAATCCTCGCGACCCTTGGCCTGCTGTTTGCCAAAGCCGGGGTGGGCACCGCCATCGCCCACCTTGTCGAGAGCTGGCTGGCAGTGGATAACCGGCTGGGGGCGGTGGTGCTCTATGTGCTCGGTATGGCGCTGCTCACCATGATTATGGGCAATGCCTTTGCCGCCTTTCCGATTATTACCGCCGGGGTGGGTATTCCGATCCTGATTCAGCATCTGGGGGCAAATCCGGCGGTGGTTGCCGCTATCGGGATGTTTTCTGGCTACTGCGGCACCCTGATGACGCCGATGGCCGCCAACTTCAATCTCGTCCCTGCCAGGCTGCTGGAGTTACCGGATCGTAATGCGGTGATTAAAGCCCAGACGCCGACAGGACTGATGCTGCTGCTGGTGAACATTGTTCTGCTGTGGGTTCTCGCCTTCCTGTAATGTGCGGCGACGGGGCTGTCCGCAGGCAGACGGCCCCACGCTCAGGCATTCTGACGATAGTCAGCCTGTTGGCCGTTAACCCACTGCACCAGCAGCACGGCAAATCCGAGGGCGGACAGCACGAAAAACAAGGCGTTCACCCCGGCATATTGCAGCAGAAATCCGCCCAGCAGCGGGGAAACCGCCGTCCCCAGGTACGCCATATTGGAGATGCCAAAAGTAATGCCCCGCTTACCGGCAGGCGCAAGCAGATCGGTAGCGATATTCAGCGTCGGCATGACGATTATCTCTCCCAGCGTTAACAGCAGGGTCGAGAAGATCATCTGCCACGCAGAACGGGTATCAGAGAAGAGAAAAGCCAGCTGTGACAAGGTCAGTAAGAAGGTTCCGGTCACTATCCGGGGGGTTATTCCACTGCTGCGCATCAGCCACATCACCGGCTTCTGTAGCAGAATAACGCCCGCCGCATTGGCAATAAAAACCATTGCGGTGATTTCACCGGGATTAATGGGATTACTCAGATTGATATACTGAATCAGCGTGGTATCGAACACGGCGTAAATCAGCATCACAATAAAGTTGCAGAGCACAAAAACGGTAAATTTTTTATGCCGGAGCATAAAAGCAAACGCCTGCCAGAAGTTCTCTTCAGGCAAATCTCTTTCCTTTTTAAAGCGCCAGTCTGCACCAAAAATCATCAGCAGCAGATAGATAAAATAGATAAAGGCCGTGGCATACATGATCGTTTCGCGATGATGGTTTGCCGCCAGAAGACCGGGTATCGGACCCAGCGCGCTGCCGATATTAATAATGTAATAGCGCAGATACTGTACCCGGGCTTTACTCTCTGCATCACTCAGCATATCGCCAATCAGCGATTTGCTGCTGGATTCAATCAGCGCCCGCCCGGCAGAAAGAAAGCATATGGCAACAATACAGGCGGTAAGAGAAGCCACCGCGCCCATCAGGATAAAGCTGATAATACTGATCAACAGCCCAAAGCAGATCACCGGATTTCTGCCTGACCTGTCTGAGTGATAGCCAAAGAAAATACTGACCGCCACACCAGACAAACTGGCAACAAAAAATATCACCCCCACCATAAACAGGCTGACATGCAGAGTGTTATGCAGATAGAGAGAGAGAAAAGGCCACACCATAAAATAACCAATGCGGCTTAAAAACGTCCCGGTCAGCATTATTTTAATGGTGGGGTTCAGGGAGCCCGCGCTGAAAAGCATACTGTTTTAGTCTCGTATCAAACCATCACCCGACACGCGGTATTTATAGGTACAAAGCTGCTCAAGCCCCACCGGGCCTCGCGCATGAAGTTTTCCCGTCGCGATACCGATCTCCATGCCAAAGCCAAATTCACCGCCGTCGGCAAACTGTGAGGAGACGTTGTGCATCACAATGCCGCTGTCAATGCAGCGCATAAATTTTTCTGCGGCGGATTTATCTGCGCTAATGATGGCATCGGTGTGATGAGAGCCGAAATGATTAATATGCTCAATCGCCGCGTCAAGACTCTCCACCATCTTGCAACTCAGCCGCATATCGAGGTACTCCATCCCCCAGTCGCTCTCGTCGGCAGGCAGGATACGGGGATCGATAGTCATAATCTGTTCATCGCCTTTGATAATACAACCGGCGGCGATTAACGCGGTAATCAGCGCATGGGTGTGCTCATCCGGCCAGCGTTTATCAATCAGCAGGGTTTCCATCGCGCCGCATATTCCGGGGCGACGGGCCTTGGCATTAACCGCCACTTTGATGGCCATGTCGGGCGTTGCAGCAGCATGAATATAGGTGTGACAGATACCATCCAGATGGCTGAAAACAGGGATGTGCGTATTATCCCGCACAAATTCAATCAGCCCCCGCCCTCCTCGCGGAATAATCACATCAATATAGCCTTCGGCTTTCAGCAGCTGAGACACTTTTTCACGCTGGTCAGAATTGATTAAATTCACACAGCCTGGGTGGATATGATGTATTTCGAGCGCTTTTGCAATCAGATGATAAAACGCCAGCGAGGTATGCAGCGCCTCTTTACCCCCCCGTAAAATAACCGCATTGCGCGACTTGAGGCACAATACGGCAGCATCGACGGTGACGTTTGGCCGGGACTCATAAATCATCGCTATTACGCCGAAAGGACAGGCGACTTTTTCAATAAACAGACCATTCGGCTGCTGACCCGCAGACAGCACCCTGCCTGCCGGCGCAGGCATCTGTGCCACTTCCAGCACGGAAAGGGCAAGAGATTGCAGGCGCGAGGCGTTCAGCGTCAGCCGGTCAACTAAAGCCTGCGGAGACTTTGCCTGCTCAGCCTGTTGAATATCCTGCTGATTGGCAGCCAGCAATGTACCGGCTTCGCTCAGCATCAGCCGCGACAGCGTCCTGATCGCCTCATTAATTTGCTCATCCGGGTAATCCTGCAAAATTAACGCGGCCTGCCGGGCCTCCATTGCCAGGGAAATAACGTCACTGCCTGTCATCACTGCCTCCGGGAATACTGATGGCGCAGGTTCAGTTCTCAACCGTGTCGATACGGATTAAGGCGCTGAACCGGTTGACCGTCTCCTCAAGCACAGCAAAATCCTCAGCCTGAAAAAGGACGTGGAGTGTGCTGCGGGTTGCCAGAGGGGCGCGATATGCAATGTCGCCAATATTGTCATAGATCTGATGCTCCACATAGTGCGGATCGCTGACAAAGAGGTTTTCACCATGGATCGCGGTGATCCTGCCCTGCTTCTGCGGAAACACCAGGCAGGTAATGACAGGACGTGCTGTTTTACGCGGGATATTAACCTCTTCGCGCATGGCGATAGCGATCTGCACCTCAATAAAATCAATGCCGGTTGAGGCAAGCAGAGAGTTATAGATGGCGGAGCCGCCCATTCTGACGCCAAATTCAATCAGTTTGATTTCATTCGCCAGCGTTCGGAATTCCGTATGCAACACATAAGCGCCAGCGCCCAGTGCCCGATGAATAGCCGAAACATACGCTTTCGCCTGCTGTTGCAGCGCCTGCGGGATGCGCGTGGGGGTACTGAAGCAGACCTCTTCAAAGTGCGGGCCATTATTCGGCAACGGCTTATCATGAATAGCCAGCACCTCAACCTCGCCGTTGAAATAAACACTTTCAACGCTGATTTCGCCAACCCGGTAAGGCAGCCTGGTAGCAAAAAGCACCTCGCCGCCAATAATCTCCTCAACAATGAAGGGATATTCCCCTGAGAAGGTTTCTTTAAACTGCGAATCTCTGGAAAAGAGCGACACGGCATCGTCACTGAGTTGCGCAAAATCACTGACCAGCGATGGGTAATCATCATATCGCCTGACCAGCGATGATCCGCTACCGATTAACGGCTTGGCAATCACCGGAAAGGTCAGTCGGGCAGCGTCGGCGATATTCTCCGAGGTCACCTGAACAAAATCGGGTACGGGGATCCCCAGTTCTCTGGAGAAAGCGCGCATATTGTATTTGTTTCTCCCCACTTCCACCGCTTTCAGCGAGGGGCCGGGCAGATTAAAGTGCGCACAAAGCTTTTGCTGCAATGGCAAAAAAGGTTCTGAAACATTGAGAATACCATCGGGTTGAAAGGTCGGCCCCAGGGTGCTGAGAATGGTATCGAGGTTTTCCGCGCTGTTTTCGATGGTGACGGAATAAGCCTGATGGGCAAACCTTTCGATATAATTTTTCGCCTCAACCTTTGCATATAAGATGGTGACAGTATATTTATCTTTCAGGCTGTTAATTTTCCGCAGATGCGATAAACGACTGGCACTGTGTACATATAAAACCAGCAGATTTTTCTTCATTTTATCAGTCCTCTACCAGCCATACCCGGCGAAGTTCGCGATTATAATTACTGTATCCGCTACGTGAATGGACCAGTCTGAAATTATCCCAGATCAGCAACGCATTTTTCTTCCAGGCAATTTTTATCGCGTTCGCATTAATAAATGTCATCAACTCGTCACGCAGGTCTGAAAAATCCGCTAACGCCGAATAATCCATACAGGTATAAGAGAATCTGACCAGTGGCGTGCCGTCAGGCGCATAGCTGAGGAAAGGATGCCAGGCCTCTTTACCAATATTCTCCTCCTGTAGCCCCGCCGTGGAAAAATAGCGTAATGGAATATTCTCCAGCTCTTTCTTTTTGCCAGCAGGGATCATATCGAAAAATGGCATGAGATTACTGAGCCAGGTAAAACCTTCACCTTCATTACCCGGCTCTTTACACCACAAGGCTAAATAGCGTGGCGGCAGAGAGTTATATTCATAACACTCCGTATGCGGCATCAGCTCTTTGTTATTTTTTGAATGATAGGTATTTTCGAATCGTTTCTCAGCCTTGATACTCCAGACCAGCTGGTTATCGTACTGAGGAACAATTTTCCCCACATCCTGCACCACAGATAAAAATTCATCCTCAGTTCTGATGTCATTAATATAAACATAGCCTGTACTGATTAAGGCATTTTTCAATGCCTTCTTTTCTGCGTGGAGTGCATGGTTTATGGGTCCTTAATTAGTCAACCAGACGCGCTTCAGCTCACGATTTCTGTCCTCAAATGCGGTACGCGAATGCACCAGCCGCTGGTTATCCCAGATGAGAAATGAATTCTTTTTCCAGTCGATACTCAGATGCTCTTTTTCAAATTTAGCCACCAGCTTATCGCCAATCTTTTCTACATCCGGTGAACAGTTCTCCACACAGTTACGACTGAATCTGATCAGCGGATTTTTGCCCTCGCTCTGCTCGGAGACAATCGGATGCAACGCTTTTTTACCCAGCGCACTGGACTGAATACCGGAGCTGGAAACGAAGTTAATCTGCTCCTCAGTCAGTACTTTCTTCTCTTCTGTTGACAGTTCCTCAAAGAAAGAGAGCACGTCCAGCAGGGTGGTCTGGCCGCCGCCACATTCAGACGGCGTCACACACCACAATGATAAATATTTTGGTGGTAATCCGGGATACTCATAGCATTCGGTATGCGGGCTCAATTTTTTGGTATTCAGGGAGTGGTAATGATTATCAAACTCCGGCTTTGGCCGAATGGACCAGACAAGGTTGCCATCATACTGTGGCAGCAGCTTGCCAAATTCCTGAGAAAAATAAAGGTGGTCAAATCCATCAGGCAGATCCTGAATAAACAGATAGCCTTTTTCAGCCAGCTCATTTTTAAATCCAGCGATTTCACTTTTGCTGTAGCCGTGATCTGTAAACATATTACCTCCAGTCAGAACAGATGTATAATTACGGGTTTTTGTTAATATCTCAGATTTAATGACTTCATTAAGATGAATATTACGACTCAGATTATTTTTGTAAAAAACGGACGAACTGATTATCTCTTCCGGATTATTTACCTCAATACTGAGCAGGCAGGTTACATCGCGCTCGGCACAGCTCTGTGCATTTTTATTTGCACCGCATCGACAGCATGTTGCAAAGGCCTGGCTGTCCCTGCCTCGTAAATAGCTGTAGGAAACCGGCAGCATATTAAATTTAATGCCTGACTTTAATGACTTTGACGTCTGATCTTTTTTAATTTTTGTTGAGGAAACAACCTGAAGACCCAGCTGTTTCGCCATGGTTAACATCGTCGATTTCAGCCGGGAATAAATACCCTTGCCGCGATATTCCCGGTCAATCCACGCACTGCTTATCTCGGCATAATTTGCCGACAGCCTGATTAAACTGACGGCCCCCACCAGCCGGTCAGCAGAATAAGCGACCAGCAATCTGCCAGATAAAATACACCCGACAAAGTGACTGATGGGACGGCTTAACATATCGGCTTCCAGCGTACTCTCAATCGCCAGGCGCGTGGCGATATCGTGCAGACATGCCTTATCCTCAGGATCGGGCAGGTAAATGATAATATTTTCTTCATGAAATGAATCAGCCGTAACCGGGTAGCGCTTACAGGACATGGGACTGGTTTCCATTATCAGTTTTTCTTAATTCTTATTCTTTCATCCTGAATGTGAACAAAATGCCTTTCAAGTCAAATAATATTCCGCTGCAAAAAGCGCAACGGCAATAATATGCAACTTGATGAAATTTATTTGCTTTATTATTTTTTTTGTTGTTTTTTTAGGATAATACTCAGGGAAAGTCTGGTAGCAGCAGCCAAATTAAACATAAGAATAAGGAATGTATTCCGCAGCCTGATGAAATTTGTCATCGGGAAAAAGTATGACTCTTTTACATAAGCCGCAATTGAGTATCAGAATAACGGATGCCCAGGCTTTACCCCGCAGGTAAAACCGGGCATGCTGCCAACCGTTCGGGCGGCACCCCGTTTGTCGTCAGTCAAACTGAGAGAGAAATGATGAAAAAAAGCCTTATTGTTACTGTCTGTAGCCTGTTACTGCTACCTGCGCTGGCCTCTGCGGCAGGCTGGCCGCCGGAAAGTGGTGCCAAAGTGCCGGGAAACGCCCTGGAATACCCGACAAAGCTGGAAGCGGTGAATCAGTCGCTGGAAACACTGCTCAACGGTGGGGCAAAGATTGTCTCGGCCTCCCTCGGCAACGACGGCCCGGTGGTTATCCTTAACCACAAAAAGCAGTCGGTGATTTGTCTGGTGAAAGGCGCTGGCAGCGGGTCCGATCAGAACGTGGCAACCTCTCGCTGCTACGCCATGAACTGAATAAAAAAGCCCGGAAACATTCTGTCTCCGGGCCTGCCAGTGCCACATCTTTTGCCAGCTGAGCAGCGTCCTGTGGTCGGGCCTATTTGATGTAGGAGTCCAGCACCTTCAGTATCACCGCCAGCTCCGCCTCGCGCTTTTCCCTCTCCTCTTCGTGAACAATATGCTCGGTCAGGTGCCCTTTGATCACCTCACGCATCAGGCCATTCACCGCACCACGAATCGCCGCAATCTGTTGCAATACCGCCGCACATTCATGGGGTTCATCCAGCATTTTTGTCAGGGCAGAAACCTGTCCCTGAATCTTATTTGCACGGGCTTTCAGCTTCTGTTTATCACGAACGGTATGCGACATCTGCCACCCCATTGCCATAGATTCCGGAGGGAGATTATAACCCTCGCATCTACTGGGGGGTAGTATTTTGTACTGGGGGGGAGTACTATCATTCGCTCCTGTAGCTGTTGAGAATTATTCCTGTGAGCGACTTTTCAACCCTCCTCCAGCAGGGTAATGCGTGGTTTTTCATTCCCGGAGCGATCCTGCTGGGTGCCCTGCATGGGCTGGAGCCAGGTCATTCCAAGACCATGATGGCGGCATTTATCATCGCCATAAAAGGAAGCGTACGTCAGGCGGTGATGCTGGGGCTGGCCGCCACGCTCTCCCACACCGCTATCGTCTGGCTGATTGCTTTCGGCGGCATGTATATCAGCAATCGCTTTACCGCTGAATCCGCAGAGCCGTGGTTGCAGCTGATTTCCGCAGTCATCGTGCTTGGCACTGCGCTATGGATGTTCCGCACGGCCTTGCAGGATGAGAAAAACGCGCGTAAAGCGAAGCTGGAAACCGTGCAGCTGCGGCCCGACGAAAAGCTGATTAATACCGGTCACGGCAGAGTGGCGCTGTCCATCGCCGGACAGCCGCAGCAGGCACGCTGGCATTTGCGGGTGTTATCCGGTAATCGCTGGCAGGCTGGCGAGGTATCACTGACGGCACGCTGCGGAAGCGGCCCCTTTTCGCGGATTTTTAATTTTATCGACCACGGCGATTATCTGGAATCGGAACACCCGGTTCCCGAACCCCATAACATTAATGCCCGGCTTTCACTGGGTCATCGCGGTCACGTGCATGATTACGATGTGGTATTTGGTGAGTCGCATAATTCCGGTCCGGCAGCCGCAGAGGAGTACCAGGATGCCCACCAGCTGGCCCATGCCAGTGAGATTAAACGGCGCTTTGATGGTAGAGCGGTGTCGAACGTGCAAATCCTGTTATTCGGCCTGACCGGCGGGCTGATCCCCTGCCCTGCGGCCATTACCGTGCTGTTGATTTGTTTGCAGCTGAAAGCGCTGGTGTTAGGTGCAACAATGGTGTTCTGTTTCAGCATCGGTCTGGCCCTGACGCTGGTGGCCGTCGGCGTGGGTGCCGCCCTCAGCGTGCGCAGAGTCGCTCACTGGCGCGGTTTCGATGCCATCGCCAGAAAAGCGCCGCTGTTTTCCAGTCTGCTGATTGCCGCCGTGGGGCTGTATATGGGCGTCCACGGCTGGCTGGCTTTGACTCACTGAGCTTTTCGCCGGATTACAGGGTTTTGCCGTAAAACTGCGTCAGTTTATCGACAGCCTGATCGACATAAGGCTGTTTCCAGTAAGTCTGAATATGGGTCGCGCCAGGGATCAGAAACAGCTCTTTGTCTTTGGCGTTGACCGCTTTTTTAAACGCATCCTGGGTCATATACAGCGAGTCTGCTTTTGAACCGGCCATCATCAACAGCGGCTGGTTCAGCAACTCCAGATTAGTGGTGGCATCCCAGCTCATCAGGTCAAGTAAACTGCTGGTGGTATATTTGGGATCGGAACCCGGATGTGCGTTGGTCTTGCTGTAATACTCATACCCTTCGCGATACATTTCAAACGGCAGTGCAGCAATCTGCTGGTCGGTCAGGCGGACATTACCGATATAGGCCACCTCACCGCCCGCCGCTTCCTGAGCACGGGCATCAGAAGCCTGTTTCAGACGCTGCTGAATAGTAGCAATCTGTGAGTCCTCAAACCCGTTACGCCGCACCCGACCTGAATTAAACATGCTCAGGGTTGCCACGGCTTTAAAACGTTTATCGGTTTCAGCCGCAAACAGGGAATAGCCGCCGCCGCCGCAGATCCCCAACAGCCCCAGACGACTGCTGTCCACGCCGGGATACTGTGCAAGGTAATCCGCCATACCGTGAATATCCTCAATACGGTTAGCAGGCTTGTCGACGTTGCGAGGCTCACCGCCGCTGGCTCCCTGATAAGAGGCATCCGCCGCGATGGTAATATATCCTGCGGCAGCCAGCCGCTGTGCATATAACCCGGCGGTCTGCTCTTTCACCCCGCCATTGGGATGCGCAATGGCTACAGCAGGATATTTTTTTGCCGGGTCGTAATTTGCCGGAGTATAAACATTGGCGGCAATTTTAATCCCGTGCAGCAGATAGGTGACCGGATGAATATTCACCTTACCCGGTACATTTTCCGTTATTGCTCCTTCATAGGTCAGGGTAAACGGATTCAGTTTGTAATCAGCAGCCATCGCTCCTCCTGTAGAGAGACACAGTAATGCGCTCAGTAACGTTGTTGGGAATACCTTTATGTTCATACACCGCTCCCTCAATGAAATATTGAGACTTTTATTGAACAGCCCGGATTTATTGCCAGCCTTCACAGCCGGATAATTGCAGCAGACGAGCGGATTAATTTAGGGCGGGTACGCTGTCAGCAGGATGACCGCCAGATAACATTTCTGACAGCCCGCTCGCACAGCAAAAAACCTGACAAAAATGTCAGCTGGCCGTCAGCAAAATGTCAGCCATTTGCTGCGGATTACGCGTTAAAATCGACGAATCACGGCGTTAACAAAATAAGGGAACAATCATGCGGATATTGTTGGTGGAAGATGAAGATAAAACCTCTTCTTATATTCATCGCGCGCTGAGTGAACAGGGATTTACGGTTAACCTGGCAACCAACGGTATTGATGGCCTGCATCTGGCGCTGGAGTGTGACTTCGACGCCATTATTCTGGACGTCATGCTACCGGGTATGGATGGTTACGCGGTAATTGCCAGCCTGAGAAAGACCCGGCAAACCCCGGTGCTGATGTTATCCGCCAGGGGATCGGTCGATGAACGGGTGAAAGGATTGCGTCTTGGCGCAGATGATTACCTGCCCAAGCCCTTCTCGCTGACGGAACTGATTGCCCGGCTTCAGGCACTGCTGCGGCGGCGCAACCAGGATGGCACGGACGCGACCCAACTGGAAACAGACGATCTGAAAATCGATCTGCTGGCCCGTCGGGTCACCCGTGCAGGTCAGCGCCTGGAGCTGACCGCGAAAGAGTTTGCGCTGTTAAGCCTGTTGGCAAGGCATCAGGGAGAGATCCTGTCGAAAATGATGATCGCCGAGCAGGTATGGGATATGAATTTCGACAGCGATGCCAATGTGGTGGAAGTCGCCATTAAACGGCTGAAAGCCAAAGTGGATGCACCTTTCAGCAATAAATTGCTGCATACCGTACGGGGAATGGGCTACGTCCTCGAAACGCGCCCGCAAAGCCCGCAAACAAGTGACGATGATGGCCGCTAAAAGCTCAATTTCAGCCCGCCTGGCGGTGATGTTTGCCATCGCGGTGATAGTGACCGGGACGATTTCCGCGCTGTTATTGCGATCATCCCTGCATGAGACGCTGCGTAAGCAGATGAATAACGAGCTTCAGTTTCGTCACTCGCTGATGGAACAGTGGATGTCGGCAACCACCAGTAACGATCAATGGCACGCGCTTTCAGCCCGCTTCAGCAGGCTTTCCGGCGTGGAGAGCGGGCGCGTGCACTACTGGGTATTGAGTAATGAAAAACAGTTCCAGCTGGGTGGCCCGCCACCGGCAGGCGTGCGCTGGCAGACACTGCCGGGCGGCGTCAGCAAAGTGACGGGGGCGGGCAAAGATGCCTGCTATCTCTATTTGCTGGCAACGGATATCCCGGCCTCCGAACAGCGTCCGGCGCTACGCTACGTGGTGGCTATCGACTCCACGCCCTATATTGGCACGCTGAACGAGTTCAGCCGCGCACTGGTGTTGATCACGGTAACGGGGGCGATTGCCGTCGCACTGCTGGGATTTGGCATTGCCCGATTTGGCCTGCGCCCCGTGCGTCATCTCAGTAAACAGGCGCATCATCTGGCCCCGGGAAATTACGGCAACCGCTTAGAAACCCTCGCCCTTTCGCAGGAGTTACAGACGCTGGCGATGGCTTTTAACGGCGTGCTGGAGCGGCAGGAGATCGCCTGGCGACAGCTGGAAAGTTTTAATGCCGACGTGGCACATGAATTAAGAACGCCGCTGACCAATCTGATTGGACAAACGCAACTGGGCCTGTCGCGTGAGCGGAATAAGGATGAACTGCAAGAGCTGCTGGCATCCAATCTGGAAGAACTTGAGAGAATGACGTCGATTGTTAATGACATGCTTTTTCTCTCTCATGCGCAGGCGGGCGAACATGCCACACAGCTTGCCGCCGTGTCACTGCGCGAGGAGACGCTGAAAACCGCAGAATATGTTGAGCCCTCTTTCGCAGCCAGTCAGCTTTCCATCGCGGTTGAAGGCGATGTGACGGCGCGCATCGACAAACGCTTATTTCATCGCTCGCTGGCTAATTTACTGGAAAACAGCGCGCGATATGCATTTCACCACAGTACCGTGACCGTCACCCTGAGCCAGCAGAATGGTATGGCGAGGGTTGCCGTTGCCAATCACGGTGAACCGATCGCAGCCGATCATCTGCAACGATTATTCGAACGCTTTTACCGCACGGACGCCTCACGAAGCCACAGCAACACCCATCACGGGCTGGGGCTCTCCATTGTCAGGGCCGTCGCGCTGATGCACCGGGGAGATGTCTTCGCCAGTAGCCGCGAGGGGATCAATACCTTTGGCCTGACGCTGGCGATGGGTATCAGCCCTGCCCGGCACCCTGCAACCTCTCCGGACATTCAGCAAACCGGCCAGAGCATCACAGGCTGACATTTCGGTCAGCCTGCCGTCAGCGGAACGACAGGCATCATCAGGTAAGCTCCATGTTTAACCCTGTCTGGTGCAAAAGAAGGACCTCAGCCATGAAAATCCTTACTCCCCGTCTGTTGCTGGTCACGCTGTTAAGCTTTGGCAGTGTGCTGACCAGCCACGCAGAAACGGCAAAGCCCGCCGCAACGCCATCGCGGGCGCAACAGCTGATGGGCGACATCGCGCCAAAAATGGCGCAGCTGACCGATGACGTGCTGTACGGCGACATCTGGCAGCGACCTGAGCTGTCAAAGCGTGACCGCAGCCTGATAACCGTCAGCGCGCTGATTGCCATGAATCGTCCCGACCAGTTGCGCTCGCATTTGCGTCTGGCCCGCCAGAATGGCCTGACGGAACAGGAACTCACCGAGACCATCACCCATCTGGCGTTTTATTCCGGCTGGCCGAATTCGGTCACCGCGATTGCGGTGGCGAAAGAGGTGTTTAAAGAGGACAAATAGCCACTGACCGCGCTTTTATCGTCATGTTCAACAGGAGAGGAACCGATGAAATACCGCAAAATGCTGCTGTCGACACTGTTATTTACCAGCCTGGCAATGGCTGAAGGGGTGGAGGTCCAACCTGCCGCCACGCAATCCGTCACTGCTGGCGATGCCCGCTACTTCAGCGGCAACGTCACCGTGAGTTCACGCTTTCAACGACCTTCCCCGGCACGGGTTGGTGGCGGCGTGGTGACCTTCGCGCCTGCCGCTCGCACCGCCTGGCACACTCACCCGCTGGGACAGACCTTGCTGGTCACGTCCGGCAGCGGCTGGGTGCAGGAGTGGGGAAAACCCGCGCGGAAAATCGCCGCCGGCGACACGGTGTGGATCGCGCCGAAGGTGAAACACTGGCATGGCGCATCGGTGCAGCAGGGCATGTCTCACCTGGCCATCAGCGAGCAACTGGAGGGAGAAACCGTCACCTGGATGGAAAAAGTCGCGGACCGCGACTATCCGCGCTGAGCGTGACGGCGTTGAACATCCTGCGTAGCCAAAAATCCGCTGCGTTAGCTATCCGCGCGGGTAAGCCGTGCAGAGAGTTCTGCCTGGACATCCACGGCGGTGCGTTCGAAGGTTAACGGTGTTACCGAGATATAACCGTCCGCTACGGCGGCCACCTCACTGTTTTCCGGCAAATCGCCCGGGCCGTGTTCGACGCGCAGCCAGTAGTAGTTATCGCCATGCGGATCCCCGACTGGCGTCACCGCCAGTCCTTTCACTTTACCCATCCCCTGACGCGTGACTCTTATCCCTCGCGCCCTGCCGCTGGCGGGAAAATTGACGTTCAGACAGCATCCGGCAGGCAGTCCGGCCTGAAAAAGCGCCTGCAAAACCGGCAGACACTCTGCTTCTGCCGTGCGCCAGTCAACAGCATCTTCCTGCCGCTTATCCTGGCTGAGCGCCACCGACGGAATACCCAGCAGCACCCCGGTGATTGCCGCCCCCACCGTGCCGGATAACACCGTCTCGAATCCGATATTGGAACCACAGTTAATCCCTGACAGCAGCAGATCGGGCGGGGCGTCCTTCATCAGATGCCTGACGGCCAGCGCCACACAATCCGCAGGCGTGCCATGTACGGCAAACTTTCGATCGCCGCGCGGCTCAAGGCGCAGCGGCTCACGCAGGCTGACCGAGTTGGAGACACCGCTCTTATCGGTAGCGGGCGCCACCACCCATACCTCATCAGCAATCTGCTGCGCCACGCGCTCAAGCAGCGCAATGCCCGGCGCATTGATTCCATCATCATTCACCAGCAGCACCCGTTTAAACCACGTTTTCGACATTCTGTTTCCCCCTGTTAAGGACGTGACACATCCTGAGAGCGTATCTCATTTCAGTCAGGTTGTTCGGGATTAATGGTTAGTCTTTTTCGCCAAAACCGCTGGCAAATAATCCTTTAATTTCCTGCATCGCCTCCTGTTCATCACTGCCTTCACAAATAATTTCAATCTCAGAATGGCCTTTTACCCCCGCACCTAAAACGCTCATTAATCCTTTTAACCGGGTATCCTTGCCATTATTAATCAGGGTAACCGACGACTGATATTTCTTTACCGTTTTAATCAGGGTGGCTGCAGGACGCGCGTGCAGACCGGTGCTGTTAACAACACGAATATTTTCTCTGACCATAATTTACATTCTGCTTTATTGCGGACGTTAATATCAGGAAGCGCGATTCATCATCTGTATTTTACTGAATACATCGGTTTCAACCGCCATTTTTGCACTGGTCATGACTCTTGCCAGATTAGCTTCGTTATTATTTTCGGTCCAGGCTTTACCCACCGAGGTAATAAAGGCTTTTCGCAGATCGCTGGCAATATTCACTTTCACCACATTATATTTTACGAAGCTACGAATAATTGCCTCATCAATACCGGAACCGCCATGAATAACCAACGGCACCGGACAAACAGCCGCTATTTTCTGTAACAGGGGAATATCAATACGGGGAATATCGTCCAGCCCGTGCACATTGCCCACCGATACCGCCAGCATGCTACAGCCGGTTTCCTGCACAAATCGCAGCACCTGGTACGGATCGGTTTTACAGTCTGCTTCGCTGACGTGGTCGTCTTCTTTACCGAGGATCGCGCCCAGTTCGGCCTCAACCGGCACGCCAAACGACTGGCAAAACTCCACCGCCGCACGAGTAAAAGCAATGTTCTCTTCAAAAGGCAGTTCGGCACCGTCGATCATCACCGAGGTGAAACCGGCCCGCACCGCCTGTTTAACATCGTCCAGCTCTTTTCCGTGATCGAGATGCAGACTGACGGGCACATCCATGCTGGCGGCACGTTTTTTAACCATTTCATAAATGTAATCGTAGCCAGAAAGTCTGGCATTGGTCGGTGCAATCTGAATGAAATTGGGCAGGCCTGAACGCTCAATCGCATTCAGAATCGACAGCGTGGTTTCCAGATTAGTGGTGTTAAACGCGCCCGCCAGAACCCCTTTTTGCTGAATCGCGTTCAGCAGAATATGACCGTTCACTAATGGCATAACCTTTACCTCTCTCTTCGTTGAAGGACCGTACCTAAATAATATTTGTCGGATTTCAGCCAGACATTGCCATACTCCACCGGCATATCCTGCTGAAAGAACACCAGCTGTTCCAGATGGAGCACCGGCGCATCCTCACTGACATCCAGCAGATGTCCCCGCTCTGCGCCGATAATTTTTGCGGCATAGCGGCTTTGCGAAAAACTGATCTTTTTCCCTGACAGCCTTTCAATTGTGGGGAACAGATTGTTGTGGTTAAAATCGACCGCCTCAATGCCGGGACAATGCGCCACGTTGATGCGGTTTTCGATCACCATCACCTTCTCACCTTCGACGCTACGCACCCGCTCCAGGTAGAGAATGGCATCACCCGGTTTGATGCCCAGTTTGGCGGCAACCAGTTCGCTGGCGACCTCCGCCCGCGAGCTGATCACCTCGGTGGTGAAACGCAGATGCTGACTTTCCAGCGATTCAGCGAAAGAGAGCAGCCCCTCACCCAGCGAATAAGAAATATTGACGCTTTTAACAAAGGTGCCTTTGCCCTGGACCTGCACCAGCAATCCCTCATTGACCAGCATGGTCACCGCTTTTTTCACCGTGCCCCGACTGACTCCCAGCTTTTCCATGATCTGATTTTCCGACGGCACCCGATCGCCGCTGGTCAGATCCCCCTTATGAACGTTCTGACGAAGCCACTCGGCAACCTGAAGATAAAGTGGCACTTCAGAATCTTTCAAAACGGTATTCATGCGCTGTTTCCTCTGTGATTAAGATCGTCTATGTACGACTATGCACAAGTATAAACCGAACACAACCTGATTTCCCTGCATCAATAAACGATCCTCTTCACCTGAACCACACCAGCGGCAGCCGCTGAAAGCCTGTCAGAGAGCGCCTCCCCTGCTTACTCGTCCATCTGCATAATCACTTTCAGCACCTCATTGTGCGGATTGGCCGCGAATTCAATCGCCTCATGCAACCGGGATAACGGCCAGCTGTGGGTGATCATCTCCCCGAGGCGGATGCGATCGTTGCGAATGATCTCGACGGCTTCCTGCATTTCGCGGGACGACAGTGAATAAGTGCCAACGATTGAAATTTCATCACGAAAAAAACGCGCCGCATCAATCGTCACCAGGTTGTCCTGATCAAACGGCGAGAACACCACCACCCGTCCTCCCCGCCGCAGCAGGTCGATAGCCTGCGGCAACAGTGACGCGACGCCCGCCGCAATCACCACCACATCCACCCCCAGCCCGGCGGTAATCTCAGCAATGCGCGCCGGCAGATTTTCTTTGGCCGGATTGATGGCATGATCGATACCCAATCGCAGAGCCAGATCCAGTTTGAAAGGGGACAAGTCAGAAACCATCACCGTGGATGCACCCATCATCGCCGCAAGCTGCGCGCTGAGCAGGCCGATGGTGCCGGACCCCATCACCAGCACGCTGCATCCGGGGGTAATCGCCGCCTGTTTCAGACCGTGCAGGCAGCAGCCAATGGGTTCCACCATCGCCGCGTTATCCCAGGAAACCCCTTCCGGGATGAGGTGCGTCAGATGCTTAACGTGCAGTTCCGGCAGGCGGATATATTCGGCAAATCCGCCCGGCTCAATGTGGGTGGGTTTAAATTGCTCGCACAGCGTGAAATGCTCACGGTGACAGTAGTGGCAACTGAAGCAGGGGACGTGAATGGCCGTGACCACCCGGTCACCAGGCCGGAAACGGCTGACACGCGCGCCGACTTTTACCACCTCCGCCGCCACCTCATGACCGAGAACCACCGGACCGGTTACCGTCTGATGACGGGCTTTATGGATGTCCGTGCCGCACAGGCCACAGCTTTTCATTCTGACCAGAATATCGCCGTCCTCAATATCCGGAACGGGCATCTCCTGATAACGAATATCGTTTTTGCCGTAATAAACGCTGGCTTTCATGATTTACGTCCTGTTGATCTGATTTTCAATGTGAATTTTGCTGGCGAACAGCGGTTGGTAGATCTGCCGGTAAACCCGATCAAACGCGGCGGCGGACGGCTCATCGGGCTGATAGCGTTGCAGAGAATCCGCCGCGAGCGCGGCAACGTGCGGCTCGAAACCCGCCCCGCGTGCGCCCAGCAGCGCCGCGCCCCGACTGACCGCTTCCGGGATCTGACAGGCGACAATTTCCCGCCTGAGGATGGTGGCTTTCAGTTGCAGCCAGTAAGGGTTCTGGCAGGCTGCGCCGATCACCAGCACCGATTTCCAGTGATTGCCCGTCAGCGACTCGCAGGTTTCCAGCAGGTGGCGGAGTTCATAACAAAGACCGTGAAACACCGCCTTTAAAAACCCTTCCGCATCGGTATGGTCAGCCAGACCGTAAATCAGCCCCTTCGCATGGATGGATCGCTGGGGTGGCCCGCTGCCGCGCAAATGCGGGATCAGAAAGCTGTCGGTGGGAGATTCAGCGGCACCTTTGCTCATCAGCCACTGCGTCATGCTGGTAAAATCAGCGCGTGTCAGGCCGAAAAGGTTACTGAACCATTCAATGGCATAGCCCGCTGACGGCAGAGAGGCATACAGCGTTGCGGCATCCGGCAACACATGGCGGCCATTAGAGAGCCGCGAGCGGAAAAAACCTTCGGTAAGCGAGGGTTGATTACCCACCACCAGCAGGCCTTCCGTGGTGCCGGTGGAATTAAGGATTTGCGTCGGTTCGGTCACCCCGACCGCCACGGCACCGACCATATGATCGTGACCGGCAATGGAAACCTTCGCGCTGCAAGGAATACCCGTTGCCTCACTCACCGTTGCCAGTAGCTCACCGGTTGGCTTACCGGCGACGGTCAGCGGGCTGAACAGCGTGGCAGGCAACCCCATCGCGGCAATAATCTCTGCCGACCAGTCGCCCCGGGCGATATCAAAAGCCAGCGTGCGGGAAGCCAGCGAGTATTCAGCACGCCGTTCGCCGCTCAGGCAAAACGCAATATATTCCGCCATGCAGAGCCAGCTGGCAGGCTGCTGAGCTTTGTTATGCTCCATCAGCCAGAGGATCTTGTTGAGGCTGTAATTACTGTGCGCAGGAATACCGGTAATTTCATACAGACGCCGGTCACCCAGCTGGCTGACAACACGCGCCAGCTGCGGCTGGGTACGGGTGTCATACCAGGTCATCACCGGCCCGATGATATTGTCTGCGGCATCCAGCAGCACCCCGGCCTCACCGACGCTGGCTACCGAAACCGAGACAATATTCTGCGGATCGCTGACGGCATGTGCCACGTCATGCAGACCGGCGATCAATCCCTGCCACAGCGTCGCCATATCAAAATCACTGCCGTATTCGGTGATATTTTTGGGCGTAATAAAACTGTGCTTTTTCACCAGATGAAGATCGGCAATACGATATAAACAGACCTTACAGTTGGTGGTGCCCACATCAATACCAATTGCGTACATATCTCTGCCCTTAATCAGGGAAATTTCACTCATCAATAAACCCGGTGCGATGCGGGTGATTACAAGCCCGGTTTCTCAGCCGCGCCGGAGGCGGCATGCGCTTCGGCCATCTCTTCTTGTTGCATCTGCCTGCGGGTCATGCGGTACAGCAGCAGACAAGTGATGAAGATGACCGGGATCAGCGCCAGAGCCAGCCCGTTTCCTTCGAAGATTTTTACCATCCAGAAGCGGAATGGATTGCCGCCATCCAGCAGGCTGGATATTTCACTGTCGGTGTTAATCGGAAAATGGATACTTTTTGCCACGGCGGTCAGGATGGGGGCCGCAGCGGAGGCGACATACAGATTCAGCGACAGCAAAGGAATACCGAGAATAAAGGCACGGGCAATATTGCCGCGACACGCCAGTACCACCATTGAGATTGGCACCCAGATATTTGCCAAATCGCCCAGCGGTAACAGTCGGTTACCGGGCAGGATCACCGCCAGCAGCACGCCAACCGGGATCAGCAGCAGCGCGGTTGACAGCACGGAGGGATGTCCCACCGCCACGGCAATATCCAGACCAATATAGAGATCGTCGCGCTCAGGATACTTTTTACGCAGAAACTTTTTCACCGCGTCGGAGAGCGGGAGTAGCCCCTCCATCAGCAGCTTCACCATGCGGGGCATTATCAGCATGACAGCACCCAGGCTCATCGCCAGCGTTAACACGCCTTTGAAGTCATAGCGGGCGAGAATGCCGATCCCCGCCCCAAGGATCACCCCCAGCATCATCGGTTCACCAAAGATGCCAAAACGCTTCTGAATAGCCTCGGCATCGGCATTTAAGCGGTTGATCCCCGGTATTTTATCGAGGATCAGATTACCCAGCAGGCCAAACGGAAAGAAGATGGCGGAAGAGAGCGTGGGCAGAGAAATGCCCGGCAGATTGAAATACTTCTGGATCATCGGCGCACACCAGTCGGCCAGCAGCAGCGTGATGACCGAGGTCACCCCGGCGATCAGCAGGCCAAACAGGAAGCTACCGGTGACGTTGTACACCATCGCGCCAACCATTGAGAAGTGCCAGAAGTTCCAGACGTCAATGTTCACCGTGCGTGTCCACTTCATGGTCAGCATCAGCACGTTAATCGCCAGCGTCAGCGGCACAACAAAAGGTGCAACCTGCGAAGCCCAGGCGATGGCGGCAAGGGGTGTCCAGCCCAAATCCACCACCGGCAGGTTAATCCCGGTATGTTTCACCATCTCTTTTGCTGCCGGACCGAGGTTATCCAGCAACAATCCGAAAACCAGAAAAATACCGATAAAACCCATGCCAATCGTCAGCGCGGAACGCAGCGCTTTATTAAATCCTGCGCCGAGGCACAGGCCCATAATAAAGATAATAATGGGTAGCATGATGGTCGGGCCAAGACCCAACATATACTGAATGCCGCCATAAAGTGTCTGAAGCATCGGCCTGCTCCTGGTTATTTTTTCAGAATGGAGATGATTTTTTCGAGAAGCGCTTCTTCACCGAAACCGGTCAGCAACGGCAATCCATTGAGGACTGGCGTCTGAAGCGTGGTTTTCACCGCGGAGGTGACAATAATTAAATCGGCAAGATCGTCCTGCGTCGCAATGGTGCCAATATTCGACTGAACAGGCTCAACATTAATTCCGTGCTCTTTGCAGTAATTAACCACTTTTTCTGTTGCCACGGCTGAGGTGGCAATTCCGCTGGTACAGGCAAAAATAATTTTCTTATTCATAGCAAACTCCGTTATCGGTCGTCGAAATTGCAAAAATCTGGGGCCGGATATTAAGCGAGATTATTTGCCAGAAGCTGCATCACCGCCTCACGTGATGCGGAGCTTAATAGCTGGTTCATCTCGTCGGTTTTTTGAAAAAGGGAAATCAACTTCATCAGGAATTCAAGGTGCGCATCTTTTTCATTTAACAATAAAAAGAAAATGACCTGCACCCGCATGGTTAATTCAGGATCTTCGGCCTGGTAAAACTCAATGCCTTCCGGACAGGTCACCACCACCAGTTTGGGTTGACGAATATGTTCGATATCGACATGGGGAATAGCCACGCCCATCGTCTCCAGCGGCATGGCGGTGGGGTGATCCTGCTCGCGGGCAATCAGCGCATCAGCGTAACTTTCCGTCACCAACTCTTCAGATAACAGCTGACCGGCAATCTGCCTGAACAGCACATCACGCTGTAGCGGTGCCTGATGCAGATGAAGGAGTCTGGCGTCAAGTAAGCTGTTCAGTTGCATGTTGTACCTCTGTAATCACCAGTGAAACCCCTGTGCGAAACAGGGGGTGTTTAATGTCAGGTATAGTTGTCTATGTACAACCATGTTCAACCTGAGCAAACCGTACTCCTGTCACATGGAAATGAGCAATCTGCTGCGACAGGAATTGTGCTTTTGCTCACATAAAAATATTTTTTTAATTCAGGGAGGCGATGGAGAGAGGCGCATTACAGATTGATCGGTGAGGAATTTTTTTGGCGGTGCTTAAAACAGAGGTTATTTTCACTTCTGGTGGATGGCACAAATTTTATAAGGGAATAACGCCACCTTCGTCGAAGCACAGTTTTGCTGAACAATGAAAATCCCGCCTGATAAAATCTGCTATTACGGTGATTTTTCAAAAAGGTAAATCAGTCAGAAGACCAGGAAAATAAACCAGAAGGCAGACAGTGTTATTAAAAAGAACAACAAAGGAATATTTTATTTTTACTTTTCACGGATAAAAACCTGATGTCAGCAGGGATAAAAAAATAACCAGCGGGCGTCATCATAACCGCACCAATAACAAAAAATCAGCAGCCAGCAGGCTTGTTTTTTAATATTAAGGTTATCTTAATCTTTGTCATAAAATTCTGCCCACCCGCCCCGCTCACGGATAAAGTAAAGCGATAAAGCCGGTCACCTTGCGGATACTCTGAAGTCTGTAAATAAGAATAATTTTCGTTATCATTCTGATGCTTTTATATTAAATTGTCGCTGCTTTGAAGAATGGCTGTAACAAACTTGAATTGTCTTCTGAACAGGATGATGACATGAAACACTTTTCGCTTAAATCCCTTGTGCTTGCAGGTCTGTTTTCTTCTTTTACGTTATCTGCCCACGCCGCCGATGACACGCTGGTTATTTATAATGCACAGCATGAAAATCTGGTGCAGTCATGGGTTGATGGTTTCACGCATGACACCGGCATCAAAGTCACCCTGCGTAATGGCAGCGACAGCGAACTGGCTAACCAACTGGTGCAGGAAGGTAAAGCCTCGCCTGCCGACGTTTTTCTGACCGAGAACTCACCCTCGATGGTGCTGGTGGATAATGCGGGCCTGTTCGCCCCACTGGAGAGCAACACGCTGGCGCAGGTGGATAAAGCGTACCGTCCTGCTCATGGCCGCTGGACAGGCATCGCTGCCCGCAGCACGGTGTTTGCTTATAACCCGGCGAAACTGAGCGATGCTCAACTGCCACATTCGATCATGGATCTGGCAAAACCAGAATGGAAAGGCCGCTGGGCGGCATCCCCGACCGGGGCAGATTTCCAGGCCATTGTCAGCGCGATGCTGGCGCTGAAAGGCGAAAAAGCCACCCTTGACTGGCTCAAAGCGATGAAAACTAACGCGGTGCCTTACAAAGGCAACAGCACGGTGCTGAAGGCGATCAATGCCGGTCAGATCGACGGCGGGATCATTTATCACTACTACCGCTTTGTTGATCAGGCAAAAACCGGCGAAAACAGTAAAAATACCGCCCTGCACTACTTCGGTCATCGCGATGCCGGTGCCTTCGTCAGCATCTCTGGCGGCGGCGTGCTGGCTTCCAGCAAACATGCCAAAGAGGCGCAGCAGTTCGTTAACTGGATAACCGGTAAAGCGGGTCAGCAACTGCTGAAAACCAACGATGCCTTTGAGTATGCGGTCGGTAAAAATGCGACTTCCAATCCAAAACTGGTGCCGCTGAAGGATCTGAATGCCCCGACTGTCGAGCCGTCGTCGCTCAACAATAAGAAAGTCATTGAATTAATGACCGAAGCCGGATTGCTGTAACAACGGAACTTTGTGGATGCAAAATCCTGCTTTTCATAAGCCACCCACAGGTGGCGTTAAGGCCCGCACGCCGGGCCTTTTGCTTATATTGCTGGCGGTAGTGATAACCCTGTGTTCACTACTGCCGCTGGCATTTGTCACCCAGGTTACCTTCAGCAGCGGCTGGCAGACCATCCGCACCCTGCTGTTTCGCCCGCGCGTGGCGGAACTGATGCTCAATACCACGCTGCTTATTCTCTGCACTCTGCCGCTTAATATTGCCGCAGGCACAGGACTGGCCTGGCTGACCGAACGCACCGCCCTGCCGGGACGCCGGCTCTGGTCCCTGCTGTGCACCGCCCCGCTGGGCGTACCAGCGTTTATTCAGAGCTACGCCTGGATAAGCGTGCAGCCCGCGATGTCCGGCCTGAGCGCGGCCGTCTTTCTCTCGCTGCTGGCCTACTTTCCCTTTATCTATCTTCCGGCAGCGGCGGTACTGCGGCGGCTCGATCCTGAACTGGAATATGTCGCAGCCTCGCTGGGCCTGACGCCGCTGGCGGTATTTTTCCGGGTGATCCTGCCACAGATGAAGCTGGCGATACTCGGGGGCGTGCTGCTGACCGTACTGCACCTGCTGGCGGAATACGGGCTTTTCGCGTTGATCCGCTTCGATTCTTTTACCACCGCCATTTTTGATCAGTTTCAGTCCACCTTTAACGGCCCCGCCGCCAACATGCTGGCAGGCGTGCTGACGCTGACCTGCCTGCTGTTTCTGCTGCTTGATATTAAAGTACGGGGGAAAACCCGCTATACGCGGGTCGGTGCAGGTGTACCGCAGCGGCAAAGGCCAAAACCGCTGACGCTGCCGGTGAAGGTGGTGTGTACGCTGCTGCCGCTGACGCTGGGGGTGCTGTCGCTCGGCGTGCCTCTGCTGTCACTGCTGCGCTGGCTGTGGCTGGGCGGAGTGGACGTGTGGCAACAGCCTGCTCTGTGGCGCGCTTTCCAACAGACATTAACCCTGGCGGTTACCGGTGCGGCGCTGACCACCGCCTGTGCCTTTCCACTCGCCTGGCTGTCGGTGCGCTATCCGCAGCCGGTGTTTCGACTGATGGAGAGCTGCAACTACCTGACTGGCTCACTGCCGGGGCTGGTGATAGCGCTGGCGCTGGTGACCGTCACCCTGCAACTTGCGCCGCCGCTGTATCAGACCGCCTTCACCCTGCTGCTGGCCTATGTGCTGCTGTATCTGCCCCGTGCGCTGATAAGTTTACGCGCCGGTATTGCTCAGGCTCCGGCCGAGCTGGAGAACGTCGCCGCCAGCCTGGGGCAGCCGCCGTTTCGGGTGCTGTGGCGGGTCACGCTGCGCCTGATCGCGCCAGCCGCCGCCTCCGGCGCGGCGCTGACCTTTATTGGTATTGCCAGTGAGCTGACCGCCACCCTGCTGCTCTCTCCGCTCGGCACCCGCACGCTGGCCAGCGGCTTCTGGTCACTGACCAGTGAAATCGACTACGTGGCCGCCTCGCCTTATGCGCTGCTGTTAATTCTGCTTTCACTTCCTTTAACCAGCCTGCTTTATCGTCAGGCTGGCCGCGCCGCAGGAATATAATATGTTAACGATCAAGGGATTAAATAAGTCCTGGCAGGGGACGCCGGTGCTGCATGACGTGCAGTTAACGGTAGCAGCCGCTAACCGCACGGTGATTGTCGGCCCGTCCGGTTCAGGCAAATCGACCCTGCTGAAACTGATTGCAGGTTTTGAGCTGCCCGACGGCGGGGAGATTATTTTCGATAAGCGGTCGCTGACCGCTGGCCGGGTGCCGGTGCCTGCCCATCAGCGCGGCATTGGCTACGTCCCGCAGGACGGCATGTTGTTTCCTCATCTGACGGTGCGGGACAATATCGCTTTCGGCCTGCAAGGGCCGAAGTCTGGGCAGGATGGTACGGTAGCGGCCCTGCTGGAGAAGGTATCGCTGGCCTCCCACTTCGCACAACGCTGGCCGCATGAACTCTCCGGCGGGCAGCAGCAGCGCGTGGCGCTGGCCAGGGCGCTAGCGTTAAAACCACGGCTGATGCTGCTGGATGAACCCTTCTCCGCGCTGGATACCGGACTGCGGGCCGCCACCCGCGATGCGGTGAAGCAGATCCTCAGCGAAGCGGGCATTGCCTGCATTCTGGTGACGCACGATCAGGGAGAGGCGCTCTCCTTTGCCCAACAGCTGGCGGTAATGGAAGCGGGTCGCCTGATGCAGACCGGCCATCCGCGTGAACTTTATCACTACCCGGTGAATGAGCAGACCGCCAGACTGCTGGGTGAGGCGGTGATCCTGCCGCTGCGCCAGCGACAGCAGGGTTACTGGTGTGCGCTGGGCGAGGTGACCCCGTTACGCAAGCCCGTCAGCGACAGCGCGCGCATTATGCTGCGCCCGGAGCAACTGAGCATAAGTGTCAGCCAGCAACCAACAGGCATCCTGTTGCAGGATTTCGCCTTTGCCGGGGACCGCTCACTGCTGACGGTTTATCTGGAGGAGGAGAAACAACAGCTGACGTTGCAGACGGCTTCCTCACAATGGCTGACGCCCGGCTGCTGGCTGCGACTTGAGGTACGCGAGGCGGTTCATCTGCTGTAACGGCCGCAGCTACCGGGCAGCAGAACCCCGGCAGGCATCATCAGTGATTATCGCCAGCTGTCGCAGCCTGGCGATAAGCCAATATTTTTCTCCTGATAAAAATAGCGTTTTTCAGCCTGTGATTGCAGGTATCAGAGGAAGCCTCTTGTTTCCTTTTCATTCGTCCGTTATCAGGCACAGCAATGCTCGTTCCATGAATCACGATAGATAATATTTCCCTCTGTATACTTCCAGCTTATCGCCTCATAACGCAATTCAAGCGTTTCCAGATGCGTGCTGGTAATACCATTGGGAGAGAGGTATGGCGCGACCGTGGTGAACCTGACGTTTTCCAGAATGATATTGAAATACTCAGCTTCAACGCCTGATTCCAGAATACGGTACATCCTGATTGTCGCCTTCTTCATGATTCGCCCCTGACACACGGCACGGTAGAGCAGCGGCGTGGTCTGATCAAACTCCTTCACTATGGTGATCGGGCGATGAACGCGCGTGCCGGTAAGTTTTCCTAGGTTTGATTCAACCGGGACAGTGACGCCGTGGGAGAAAGATTTTAGCTCGACAGAACCCAGTCGCAGCAGCATTAAACAACCGCCAACAATCGGAGAGCCATTTTCATCTTCAAGCCATAAATGTGCGGGAACAGACATATTATTTCCTTATAAATTTCAGCGAAGCCTTGTTGTTGTTACCATTTCACGTAGCGACCAAATATAAACAACATGAATAAGAAAAAGACTGGCACAGGCCACAAAGGACCATCCGGGAAAAATTGTACAAAGACGACGGCGAACAGCAATGTGAATAATGTCGGACCGTACATCGAAAATAATGACCTGAATATCCGCCTGAACACTCTTTTATACCCAAAATAATTCGAGTTGCAGGAAGGCGGCAAGCGAGTAAATCCCCGGGAGCTTACTGAAGTAAGTGACCGGGGTGCGCTCGTGCAGCCAACGCACCTGCAACTTGAAGTATGAAGGGTATAATCAGATTCATCATGGTTATCGAATAATCCTGGTAATAATTTCTGCAATTCCATTTTCTGATGCCCATGGTGCATTTGAGCCTGGCCCATCAGGCGTTATTGTCGCAGCCAGTTTGGACACGGACAGCGCGCAGAAACCGGAGCGTACACGGAGTACGTGAGGATTTCGAGCACTGCCCAGGTTCAAAATGGCAAGTAAAATAGCCTGATGGGCCAGGCTCTTAGTGCCTGTGCTCGATCAAAAAGTGTTCGAATCAGGAAATACATCATTTCCAGCTCATAAGCATAGAGCGCCGCATAATAAGCAGGCCAGGTAAAGCGAAGGTGATCTGCGCTATCTGCGGCTTTCTGAACGACGCCATATACGCCAAACCCAGCAAGAATCCCCGCAGTTTTGCCCGCGACGAGAGCGCTCATATCAAGACTGAGATTCGTACCCATAGCAACGGCAGAGGCAACAGCTAACGCGAATCCGGCACTGGTTAGTGAGCTTGCGGCGATGTGCACATTAACCGCCATCAACTTTTTTTTGATGTGCTCTATTTGATTATACGTTTTGTATTTGAATATTTCTTCAAAGTAGATTCTAAGCATGTCATACACAATATTGCCATGCCGAATAAGATGTATGACACCATTTTTGAATCGTATATCCTCACTTTTTTGCTGCTGACAGACATCCTGAATTACCCTAAATAATTCGAGTTGCAGGAAGGCGGCGACGCAGTGAATTCCCGGGAGCGTACATCAGTACGTGACTGGGGTGAGCGAGGAAAGCCAACGCGCCTGCGACTCGAAGTATGACGGGTATAATCTTTGGTAAAACAGGATGTATAATACAAAACCCGTTTTGCGCCCGCTACCGTAGTATTAACCTGCTCGGAGACCGCCTTTCCGACACCCGTTAATGCGTGGTCGAGCTTTAATGCAAGGATCTTATTGGCCTGTAAATATCCGATAATTTCATTACTGTAATACATAACTGCTCCATGTTAATTTCCATTATCTCCTGACAAAATTCTTATATCTTTTCTCCCTGTTGAATAATTAATTATGACCGCGATGATACTGCAACTGCTGCGCTATTAAAAGCCTGGCTCATCAGGGCCGGTTTATCTGCCATTTCTAATCCGGGCAGTGGCTGAAATCCTCACCTGGTCCGTTTCAGAGGGGCATAATAATGTTTTTATCCAGAGTCAGCTTCATGCAATGGCGCAAATAAAGTATCAGCCCTGTTTGTGTCGTTAAAACAGAGCCCCCCCGACGGGTAAGCAGTCGGGTTTCTGCCTGAGCGGATATTCGCGCGGCACCGCTCCTGAAAACAGGGTTATTGCGCGCACCGACCATGCACGCATTTTGTGCAGCTGGCGCTTTGTAACATCTTAGCTATCCCTTCTGCTGTTAAACAATCAGGCAGGTTTGACCAGGGTAAAACAGCGACATTTTAAGCCTGCCAGATAACGAGGTAACGGTCGCTTTCCGCCGCTTGCCACAGATTATGCTGCTATCCGGCGTCATTTGCCTGCGGATAAAAATATCAGCTGGCGGCAAGCGGTTGCCGGGCGTTTTGTAACTAAAATTTAAATAATCGCGCTCAGCTGTTTTTTCAATACGCCAGTATATTTTTTACAATATATTCATTTGGTTACACTTGCAGTGCCAATATTTTTATCCATAAAATGTACATATGATATAATAAAAAGTTGATATTTCAGTTTTATTACAGGCCGTCAGATGAAAGCAAAGCTACAAAATATTATCGATTCTTCAATGGCGCTTTTTAACCGCGAAGGCTATCAGTCTTCTACCATTGACAAGATTGCTGAAACATCTGGCGTTTCAAAAATGACCTTTTACCGTTATTTCCCGGATAAAGAGTCATTGATTAAAACCATCCTCGAAATAAAACATCAGCAGTTTATTAGCGAACTGAAAGAAATTACCGAAGCAGAGACGGAAACCAAAGATAAACTTTTTTCTATCTTTAAATATTATAACAGTTGGTTCTATACCCCCGAATTTAACGGCTGCATGTTTAACCGGGCGGTTGTTGAATTTGGTGACAGCTCGGCGGTATTAAAAGAAATTAATATTAAATTCAGGGCCGATTTACAGGCGCTGATATATGAGATTCTCTGCCAGTGCCTTAATCCTGAACCTGCCAGCCGCGTCTCTTTCACCATTATGATGCTGATTGATGGCGCTATCGCGGCCAGCCAGTCAGAGGGCATCGCCAATATTGAAAATTCTCCGGCACTGACTGCCTGGTCCACCACCAAAGCGCTGATTTTTTCAGAGGGCGGCGTCATTTAATTAAGCGGAAACAGCCGCGTTATTCTCCCGTCACAATGGCCTGTATCAGGGCCATTTTGCATTTTTCAGATTGACATAGCCTTAATCTGAAAACCATTAAACTGCAATCTGTTGTCATCTTAAAGCTGACAAAAAGATGTTAGATTCCGCTCACTCATCCTGATACAGCCTGTCATTAATTAACGGGTAAAGAGAATATTCTCTTCAGGATGGGGGCTGAATTAACGCGTTATTTTATAAAAACCTTCGGTGATATTTATATACCCAAAATAATTCGAGTTGCAGGAAGGCGGCAAGCGAGTAAGTCCCCAGGAGCTTACTGAAGTAAGTGACTGGGGTGCACTCATGCAGCCAACGCACCGGCAACTTGAAGTATGAAGGGTATATCCTGTCAAACAGCTATCGCCGCTTATATAAGGCCACGCCTGTGAATATACACACACAACAGATCATCAATGCACTGTGCCTTAACGAACATGAGCAATTACCGCTGGCGGATATTATTCACGCTCTGGCCTGCGAAGATAATTTACCTGCCGTTTATCAGCATTATCCCCGGCTGGCAGAAAAACTGTCGGCGCAGGTGGCAGATACGCTGAAGCTGGCACTGACCGGGCAGAATGCCGCTGCCCGGCGGGATATGCAGCTGGCGCTGTTTATCCTTTATCAGTCACACCTGGCCGAGCCGCTCTCGGCGCAGAGTCGTAATCAGTTCGATCCCCTGCTTATTCAGCTGCGCCAGACGCTGGAATCCGCCTGGCTGGAAAATGAAATCAACGCAGCCGCCATCCCGCTTCCGGACCTGTGCGTTGAGAATATAGTGGCGGAATTAACCGCCTTATGGTCCGCTCATCCCACGGCCCGTCATCCTCTGTTTGATTTTCTTGCCAGCGAGGCCAACGAAACCCAAATCAATTACTTTTTTAAAAGCGACAGCGCGCTGAATTTATTATTTTTCGATCTGGTGGCCATGACGCTGGTGGGATCGTTTCCGGAGACGCGGGCTGAAATCAGCCATAACCTGTGGGATGAAATTGGTCAGGGCAGCAATGAGTTCACCCATGTCAATCTGTATAAAAACCTGCTGGAGCGACGCGGCATCGCCCTGCCCGATGACCATTTCACCCATCTGTATGAGTGGCAGGGGCTGGCCGGATATAACCTGTTTATGGCCGCAGGGGTGACGCGCCAGCACTATTACAAACTGACCGGCATGATGGCGATGACCGAACTGCTCGATCCGTCTCAGTATGAAAAGCTGGTGGTGGGATGTAAGCGTATCGGGTTGAGCGACAGGGATATCCATTACTACTCAGAGCACATCAGCGTTGACGTGGCTCATGCTGATGGCTGGCTGAACAATGTGATCGTGCCGGTTTGCGCCAGACACCCCGCCGCAATGGCAGAAATCTACAACGGGGCGATACTGCGACTGCAAACCTGTCAGCACTACTACGATTATCTGCTGGCGAAGCTCCGTTCGCTGTCAGCGCACACCGCCTCTGAGGTTGCGCTGACAGACACGGCGGTCCGCTAACAGCAACGCGCCGGACCGGCCAACGGCGCAGGATAAAAACAGGCGCAGAGCGTGATGGCGAAGCCAGCAACCCTGCGCCTGCTGATAACGCGCTAACGCCGTGCCGCCTCAGGCCGACGGCTGGTGGTGAAAGGTGGCGTTGATGCTGATGGCAAACGCCAGCGAATTAGCAATGTAGCACTTGCTGTGGGCCAGCTCATGCAGCGACAGCGCCAGCTCTGCATCATCCCCTTCCTTCAGCGTCACCTCTGGCCGTAGCTCTGCCGAGACAAATTTTCCGCTTTTTTCATTCATCGTCGCCACCGGTTGGTCGCTGTATTTCACCACGCACAGACCGGCATCGGCGCAGAGATGCAGATACCACAGCTGATGGCAGGCAGAGATGGAAGCCAGCAGCAGCTCCTCCGGATTCCAGCAGCTTTCTTTGCCCAGAAAGGCCGGATCGGCGGAACCGTTCAGCGTTTTACCCGCCGCGCCGTTGACCACAAATTCCCGCGTATAGGATCGATAATCACGGGTGCCGACCCCCAGATTTCCCTGCCACTCCAGCGCGACCTGATAATGATGCAGCTTTTCAGCCATGTTGTTCTCCAGCAGCCAGATTAAAGAGAGAAAGAGTGTGTGGCAGAAAGCGCCGGATTACCAGCCCGCAGCAGCATCCGGCCCTGTTGCGGCAGCAGCACCACTGCCGCCACGGTGCGTTCGCGACGAATATCGCCATTATCCGCCACGCATACCGGCGGCGTACTGAACAGCCCAAAGCATCCCTCAGCATCAATGGTCGGCTGCTGTAAAAATGCCCTGGTCTGATTCAGCCGCAGCTGCGAGGAGTTGCGCGCAAAGATATTGATCGCATCCTGCGCGATAAAATCAGCGTGGAGAAAATGGTTGGTATGGGCGGTTACCGCGCCCTGCTCCACCACACGCAGCTGATTATCGAGGCTCTCGACGCAGACTGCCCGCTGAGCATCGCACAGGGTGAAGGATCGCGAACTGGAGAGCGGCAACGCGGCCAGCGCTTCCAGCGCCTCGCCCACATTCGCGCAGCTATCCAGCAGATGACGGATTGCCAGATAAGGCGGGATCCCCTCCTGCCAGCGCCCGCCCAGCACCATGTTCAGCCCGACAGCCAGCCCGCAACTGTTCATCCCCAGATAGCCCAGCAGCCCGGCGAAACTCAGCACCAGCGCACGTCGTTGTGGAGTATGCACATGCAGGACGCGAATAAAATCATCCAGATTGCCGTTGAGATCGACCGTCTGCGCCAGCAGCGGCTCACTTTTCAGCGACGCCAGCGTTGAGCAGTCCCCACCGGTGGTGATGCGGTTATAGCCCAGCACCTCGCGCCGCAGTTGCAGCAGCCAGGCCACATCGGCAGACAATCCCGCCCCCACCGCCAGCCCCTCAATTTCCGCCGCCATCTCCGGCAACCAGCGGCTGACCAGCGCCCGGTAAGCGGTTATCTTCTCGCCGAGCGCCGCCAGCGACAGCGGCCTGTCACTCAGCGGTTGCAGACGGCACAGCCCGTCAGCTGCAAACTGTTGCAGCGCAGCGCGGCACTGTTCACCATGCTGAATGCCCCGCGTCAGGGCATCGCCTTCCAGCCGGATCAGGAAATGATCGGCACTCATTTTGCTCCAGCCTGTAAAGCGGGCTGAGCGGCCTGCAACATCGCTTTCACCCCCGGCCATTCGTCCGCCAGCACGCTGTAAAAGATCGCGTCGCGGCGGCGGTTGTCCGGCATAAAGTTAAAGCTGCGCAGCGTACCCTCTTCCGTCGCGCCAATCCCGCGCAGTCCGGCGCGGGCGCGGGTGTTCAGCACGTCGGTTTTAAACTCCACCCGAATCGCCTTCAGCGTTTCAAAGGCGTGCGCCATCAGCAGATATTTTGCCTGGCGGTTGATGCCCGTGCCGCGAAACGCCTCGCCCAGCCACGACCAGCCAATCTCCAGTCGCGCTTCCTGCTCCAGCATACTGCCGATGCTCATGCTACCGGCTATCTGTCCGCTGGCCTTATCAATCACCGCGTACACCGCCCGGCTGCCCGCCGCCTGATCGCGCAGCATGGCGTTAAAAAACGTCTCAAACTGCGCATCGTTATCGACGCGAAAGACAAAATATTGCCAAATCTGCCCGTCACGGGCCAGCTCACGCATCGCCTGCCGGTCGTCTTCCTGTACTGCTCTTAACAGCACCCGCTCATTCTGCAAGGTGGCGGAGGCTTTCTGGTTCCAGCTCATCTGTTCTGTCCTCTGGCTCGGCGTTTATTGGGCTAGTTGTTTATTCAGGATCCGACAGACATCGGCCAGGCTGTGCATGTTCGCCAGGTCCTCTTCGGTCAGGCAGCCCAGACCGATCGCCATCTCATTACAGAGTGAGGTAATGAACAGGATTTTATTCAGCGACGTCAGCCCGTAAGCCTCACGCATATTCAGCGCCGGGTCGAGTTCATCGGCGCTCACCGGCGTCAGCAGCGTGGCAGAAAGCTGCCTGCGGGCGGTCAGTTCCAGTGGAGAGAGGGCAGTTTCAGTGTGCATATGCATTTTCCTTAACAGAGGTGACAAGTTGTTGCTGATAGCGCTCAAAAATCATTTTACGCAGGGGTTTGAACTGAGAAGTGAGCAGGCCGTTTTCGATGCTGAAGGGTTCTGCGGCAATAATGTAACGGGCGACGTATTCATCTTTTTCCGCCGCCGCGTTAGCGCTGGAAACCCAGCGGGCGATCTGTTCCGCGTCGGCGTTGGCGCTGACCGGAGAGATAACCGCCACCAGATCGGTCTGCTGCGGGCTGAAAATCACACATTCGGCAATCGCCTCGCTGTTTTTCAGCCGCGCCTCAATCGGCTGCACATCAATCTTTTTACCGTTATCCAGCACGATGACGTTATCGGCGCGGCCTTTGATATAGAGATAGCCGTCCTCATCCACCCAGCCCAAATCGCCGGTGCGCACGCCGCCGTCAGCGGTAAACATCTTCTCCGTCGCGCCGGGCTGGGCATACAGATAGCGGGTATTCACCGGATGGAGGCTGTGCACGATAATCGCGCCTTCACTGTCAATCTCCACCCGCTTCTCCGGCAACACCTGTCCGACGCTGCCCGGCCTGCTGGCCCCCGGATAATTTTTGCTGACGATACAGGTTTCGTTCATACCGTAGCCTTCATACAGCGGCAGTCCGAGCTGATGGAAAAGCCGCACGGTGGCCGGATCGGCAGGGGCAGATCCGGTCCACAGGTAACGGATCTTACTGCCAAACAGTTTTTTGCCCTGCGCGGTCATCGCTGCCAGCTCTCCCTGCTGCTCGATATGGCGACGCGCCGCGTCAAAGAACGCCGGCACGCCCATCACCACGGTCGGCTCCAGCTGCGGCATCACGATAAAGGCCGACTGGAAGTTGGTGAGGATGGTGTCATGACCGTATTTCAGCGCCGAGTAAATCCAGTAGCGCTGTTGCAACAGCGACAGCGGCAGGAACACCAGCAGGCTGTCCTGTGGACCGTGTTCAAACAGGGTCTGCACGTCGCGCAGGGAAGAGTCGATGCTGCCGACGGTGGCCGCCAGCCCCTTTGGCACGCCGGTGGAACCGGAGGTGAATTTTACCGTGGTGGTCTCTTCATCGGCATAGCTGACCGGCGGCAACTCTGCCTGTTGCCAGTCGGGAAAAAGCGATATGTCACTCAGCGGGCGCAGGATGCTGCGGTCCGCGCCCAGCGGTTTATCGGTATACAGCCATTTCAGCTGGTAGCGTGCTGCCAGCTCGGGGGTGGCCTCGAATTTTGCCGGATCGAATCCGGCGGTGCGCACTTTAATCCGCAGGGCCGCCAGGTCCAGCAACACCCACTCCAGGCAGTTGTCGGCAAGAATACCCAGCGTATCTCCGGCGCGAATGCCCTGCGCCAGCAGGCCATTCGCCACCTGCCCGGCCATCTGGTAAAGCTGCGTCAGTGGGATAGCTCTGCGGCCACTCAGGGTGGCGACAATCAGATTTCCGCCCTGGCTGGGCGGATGATTAACAATGTCATTAATCAGGGAGCGACTCATAAACGGTTTCCTTGTGTGGCGATGTGTGCGGCCATCGCCTGCACCGTATTGAACTGATAGACCGACTCCAGCGGCAGCGAGACGCCGAAGGTTTTACGTACCTGGGTAAGAATGCGTAACGCACTCAGAGAGTTACCACCGGCGCTGAAGAAATCGTGGGTTTTCTCCACCCGGCCTGTCGGTAACACCGCCTGCCAGATCCCCTGCAACTGGTTTTCAATGGCGCTGTGCTGCCCGTCGTCAGCGGCAGGTTGCGCAGGCTCTGCGGCCAGCGGCAGCAGGCTCAGCGCCTTGCGATCGACCTTCAGGTTGCGGTTCAGCGGCAGCGCCGGATGCCAGCAGAAACGTGACGGGATCATATAATCCGGCAACTGCTGACTGAGCGCCTGACGCAGCCGCGCCGGGTCCGACGCGCGGTTATCCCCCACCAGATGGGCCACCAGAATATCGCCGCTGTCGCTTTTTGCCGCCACCACCGCGGCCTCGCTGATGCCCGCCTGTTTTACCAGCGCGGCCTCCACCTCGCCCGCTTCGATGCGATAGCCGTTCACCTTGATTTGCAAATCCACCCGGCCAAGGATCTCAATATTGCCGTCCGGCAGATAGCGCCCCAGATCGCCGGTACGGAAGTAACGTGGCTGCTCGCCTGCTGCCTCGATATAGCGTTCTGCGGTCCGCACCGGATCGCGCCAGTAGCCCGGCGTGATGCCCGCGCCGCTGGCGAGGATTTCACCAGCCACCCAGTCAGGGCAGGGTGTTCCCTGTGGGGAAGCAATCAGGCACTGATTGTTAGCATTGGGTCGGCCATAGGGAATGGCATCCCCGGCGCAGTCTTCCGCCCCGATCGCATGGCAGATATTCCAGATGGTGGTTTCGGTCGGGCCGCCGAGCGACCACTGTTCAATCTCCGGCTGCTGAGCCATGATCGCCGCAGGCAGATCCGGCGGGATACGATCGCCGCTCATCATCAGCAGTCGCAGCGATGACGGCATGGCATCCGCGTAATCGTGCATCATCCGCACAATGGCCGGGACCGAGTTCCACACGCTGACGCGATACTCCCGACAGAGCTGCGCCCAGTGTTCCGGGTCACCGCTGCGGTCGGCATCCGGGAAGACCAGCGCGGCCCCGGCCGACAATGCGCCAAACAGATCCCACACCGAGAGATCAAAATTGAATGCGCTGATGGCAAAAAAGCGATCCTGCGGCTGAATGGTGAAACGCCGCTGGCAGTCATCCACCAGGTTAACCACGTTACGATGGGTAACCATCACGCCCTTTGGCTGGCCGGTGGTGCCGGAGGTATAGAGCACATAGGCCAGATCGTCCGCTGAAGCCTCCGCGTCACGCGGTGGCAGGGTGAAGGTTGCAGGCAGCGGCGCACGCAGATCAAACTGCGGCAGCTCACACGTCAGGTCAACGTTGGTCAGCACCATGCTGACCTCGCCGTCCTGCAACATATAGTCACGCCGGGCGGCGGGCAGACGGGCATCAATCGGCAGATAGGCCGCGCCCGCCAGCACAATCGCCAGGATGCCGATCACCTGCTCCGGCGAGCGTTCTGCCACCAGGCCCACCAGCGTGTTACGTTGCACGCCCTGGGATTTCAGCCATTGCGCGGCTTCGGCCACCCGGTTGTACAGTTCGCCATAGCCGATCTGCCTGTCCAGCGTACAGAGCGCCAGCGCGTCAGGCTGCCGACGCGCCCGCTGGACAAAATCATCGCCCAGCAGACGCGTAGCCAGCGGCGTATCCGTGGCGTTGACCGCCGCGCGACGCTGGCGCTGATCGTCCGGCAACAGATCAAACTGTCGCTGCTGCCAGCTGTGGGGCTGACAAAGCAATTCGAGCATCCGCTGGTAACCGGCGGCCAGCGCGCTGAGGAAACCGGCCGGGAAGGCGGACTCCACGCCGTCAAGACGGATAACCAGCGCGCCATGCTGTTCAAAAACAAACACATCCAGCAGCACCTGCGGGGTCTGGCTGAGGCTGAAAACTTCCTCGCCAAACAGCGTCAGCGCATCGCCGCTCACCCCTTCCATCGCGCCCAGCGTGCAGTTAAAGGTACAGGGCATACGGGCGGCAGCCAGCCCGCGCTGCCGCGCCAGCTCCTGCATCACCTCAATGGCGGAAAAATGGCGATTATCGACATCCTGATGCAGGCGACGTTGCAGCGCCCGCGCCCGCTCAGGGAAGGTCAGCTGCTGCTCACGCGCCACTTCCAGCAGCAACGGCGCGGAAAAGGGGCCGACGGTGCGAAACGCCTGCGGGTGGATCGGACGACGCTCTGACACGGTGACATTCAGGGTGAAATGATCCCCGGCTCCCCAGCCAGAGAGCGTCTCGGCGTAGGCCGCCATCAGCACCGTGGCCGGGGTCAGCTGCTGCGCACGGATCTGCGCCTGCAATCCCTGCCACGCCTGCGCGGTCAGCGACACCACCCGCTGGCTGAAACGCGCCGGTCCACTGGCGCTTTTCACCGCCTGCGGCAGCTCCGGGGCGGGCGGCAGCGTCGGGATGCGCGCCAGCCAGTAATCGCGTGAACGCTGCCAGGCGGCATTGCCCCGCTCCTTTTGCAACGCGTCGATATGTCGGTCAAACGCCAGATAGTCGGCAGGCGCAACCTCGCCCTGATAATGCTGGTGCCAGTGGTGAAACAGCAGAAACATGCTGATGCCATCGACGATCATCCCGTCGTGATTGATATACAGCACCATCTGCTCATCGCTCAGCAAAGCCAGGGAAACCTGCAACAGCGGGCCTTCCGGCGACAGCATCAGGTGGGATTTCTCTTCACGCAGCCGCGCCCGCTCGGCCTGCTGCTGCGGCCCGGTCAGCCCGCGCAGATCGTGACGGATGATGCTCAGCGTCTCGTCGCTGATAAACTGGGCGTTATCCTCAACAATGCGCAGGCGCAGCGCGGGCTGATCTGCCACCACCTGTTGCAGGGCCTGCTCCAGCCGCTCCGGCTGCCAGCACCCTTCCACCTCATGATAAACCTGATTCGCCACGCCACCGCCGTCAAACAGCGGCGAACGTCCGCGATAATAAGCCTGCTGGAGCGCGGTCAGCGGGAAGCTGGCCGCACGCTGACCCAGCCACGTCAGCAGCTCCGCTTTATGCTCGCGCAGCTGCGCCACCAGCTCAGGGGCGATATTCTGCGTCGCCCCTTCCAGTTTCAGATTACCTTCCAGCAGGCTGATTTTCAGACCGGCCTGTTCAACCTGCCGTAACAGTTCAGCGGGGGTCATGCTGTTACTCCCTTCGCCGCCGTGGTCTGCTGGCGTTCAGCTTCACGGGCAACGTCGCCCAGCGGCTGCTCCAGCAGGAACGCCAGCGGGATATCCGCCTGCAATTCATTGAGCAGATAGTATTGCAGCGTCACCGCCATCAGCGAGGTTGCGCCCAGCTCAGCCAGCCGCTGTGACGGCTCAGGGGCGGCGTTGGGCAGCAGCGTGACCAGCTTCTCCTTCAGCCATGCCCAGTGCTGCGGTTCCTGTGGCGCGCTGCCGTCGCTGAAAAAAGTGACCTGATGCAGGGTGATGGCGTTGCCCGGCGTGACGATCGCCGCCTGCTGCGGCCAGCGGCTGGCCGCTTCATTGCCCAGCGCCGCCGCCA
>NZ_JFHN01000069.1 GCF_000590885.1 Erwinia mallotivora | reverse complement strand
GTCCCAGTCAGTAAAGAACTGGCGCGACCTGGTCCTGTAATCCACTTCATCTTTCCAGCCCGCAATGCCCGCCAGACGCTGCTGGCTGCGAGAGAAGGTCAGGGTGTCCTGCACCAGGTTTTTCAGCTGCTGTGCCGCGCGGCGCAGCGAGAAGCCATCGGCGTTCAGCGCGTCGGTGGTCTGTTGCAGATGACCATTCAGCTGCGCCCAGAAGGCCACCTGCTCTTTGGTCCAGATCCCGGCGTCCGGTGCCTGACCGGCAAACAGCCTGGCGGTGCGTTCTCCCAGGTCATGCAGCCAGGTCTGCCACTGGCCGATTAAGGTCTGGCTCAGCTCCTGCTGATAAGCCGCCAGCTGGAAATTGGTCCGCTCCTGCTCAGGGCGGGTCAGACTGAGATAAAAGCGCACCGCATCGACGCTCTGCGGGGTGAGGATCTCTTTGCCCCATACCGCGTGACGGCGGCTGGTGGAGAATTTTTTCCCTTCCAGCAGGTAGAACTCATTGTGGTGATAGTCGATATCCGGCTGCCAGTCCGGGTAAGCCAGCTGATAGAGCACCGGATAGAGAATGCTGTGATAGAAGCTGTTGTCATAGCCGAAAAAGTGGACGATTTTCCAGCTGGCGTCCGGCTGGTCCGCTTTCCACGGCTGGTTGACCTTTTTCCCCAGCTGTTCGATGTCCCACAGGAAGCCGTAGCTCATCTCCGGCCACACCCAGATAACCTGGCCTTCGCCTTCTGCTTCTGCCGGGGAGATCCCCCAGCTGGCCGGATGAGAAACCGGCACGTCCAGCGACGCACGGCTGAAAACCCGCTGCGCCAGCTCGCGCATTCTCGCCGGGACGCGCCCCACTTTATGGTGCTGCGCTACCGTGGCAGCAAACTGATGCAGCGGCAGCATATAGCGTTTTACCGCACGGTTTTCCGGTGGCTGCTGACTGGCTTTGGTGATCGGCGCACCGAGGTCGGTGACCACGTTCGGCTCGCCGCACTCTTCACAGATATTACCGTTGGTGGCATTGCCACAGCCCGGACAGGCACCGGCCACATCCACTTCATACAGATAGTTGCCGTTCTCCCTGTCGCACAGCGCCGGTGCGTCACGCAGCTGCACCTCACCGCTCGCCACCAGGCGGCTGAAAAAGCGCTGTGCGCCTGCGGCATAGCCTTCGGCGTCGTTGGTCACCGTGTAGTGATCCAGTTCAATATCCATCATGCTCAGGGTCTGGCGAATTTCCCGTGAGTAGTGGCTCGCCACTTCCGCCGGGGTTTTGCCTTCGCGATGAGCCAGCGCCACCACATAGCTCTGAAAATCATCCGAGCCGGTCATATGCCAGGCCGGATTCCCCAACAGCCGCTGATAGCGCACAAAGGCATCCGCCCCCAGATACGGGCCGGAGAGGTGGCCAAGATGCAGGTCGCCGTTGGGCGTAGGCGGCGTGGAGAAGACGAACTGCGGGCGCTGCGGGTTCTGACGTTCCTGTGAGGCGCTCGAACGGGCGGCACTGGCGGCATCGCGGCGGTACTGTAAAAAGAACACCAGGTCCGTCTCACCGCTGTTTTCCAGTACGTGGGACTCAAAAGGGGCAAACTGCGCCACGCTACCGGCTTTCACCGCATGGCGATGACCATCAACCAGCAGCGTGCCTTCACCGCTGACAATGACGAACATCTCGGTTTCATCGTGCTGGTGGCTGGCGGAGCGCTCGCCCGGTGCCACCCGGCCCCAGCCGGCGGGGAAATCCAGTCCGTCAAGATGGCTGATGTCAATGTCAAACATCCGCGCCATTTCCGCGTTTTCTAAATGATGAATCACCATGTTTATTTCTCCAGTCCTGACAGATTTGGAAGCAGATTGATTACGTCAGCGGCGATAGCCGGTGCCAGCCGGTAGCCGGAGCCGTTGCAGCCTGCGGCAAAAATGACCCCGTCATCGGCGCGGAAAACCGCCGGTTCGCTGTTGGGGCTGTAGGCGTCACAAAATACCCGGCCATCGTGAATCTGGTCGGCCAGCGCCGGGGCATATTTCGCCAGGGTTTCACGGGCGTTCGCGAGATCGGCAGAGTTCAGCGGCCCGACGGTTTCCGGGTTGACATCCCACTCTTTGCAGGTGTAGCTGAACAGCCACTGTTTGCGATGATGGCAGGGCAGCAAAAAGGCGTCCTCTTCGTCGAAAACGGTAAGCGCAGCCTGCTTCTCGGGCTGAACGTTGATGTGTGCCGCGACGATTTTTTTCACCCGCAGACCGCTGGCGGCAAGGGCATTGCGGCACAGCGGATGGGCAATCCACGGCCCTGGCACCACAATCGCCTGCCGCGCCTGCACATTCACCCCGGACCACAATGACAGCCGGTAGCCGTCATCCTCACGCCCAATGGCCTCCACTTCCGTTCCTTCGAGGTAGTCCACCCGGTCACGCAACTGCTGCATGTAGTGATTCACCAGCGCAAAGACATTGGCATAATTCGCCCCGCTGCCTTTCAGCACCTGTAAATTGCCACCGCCCGTGGCGCTAAGATCGATAAAGTCGCTGCGGCATTTTTCAGTCTGATTAAATGCCACCAGCGGCAGATATCTTTTTTCCACCTGTGGACGATTGCCCGCGTCGGTAATTAATTCCATTTCCAGCGGATATATTGGCGCGCCTTCTGATATCTGCTGCTGATAATAATGGTGGCTGTCGTGTGACATTTTTCTGACGCGTTCACTGTTGCCTCGCGGAAAATGCACGCCCGCAGAATAAAAAGAGGCACCGGCACCCGAAAGTCTTTTATCAATAATTGAAATCTTTAACGCCGGGTATTTATTTAAAAGCTCTCTGGCGATGGTGGACCCAAGGATACCCCCACCGACAATAGCGATGTCATATTTCAACATGATGTTACGTTCCCAGGATGAGGCTTCGGCTTAACTCAGAAACTGTGTGATATTCGCTTCCACTCTTTTTCATCAAAATCAATCTTCAGGTTTTCCAGCGTGCTGTTTTCCGCTGGCGGTGCCCAGTCGATAAAAGAAGGATGTTGATGAGCAGGATATTCGCCACACAGGCGGCCCATAATACGTTGCGCCCGCCATGCGTTCAGGCTGAGATTTAAATCCGGCAGGCCACGCTGTCCGCGAACCGCATTCTGCACGAAAATATTATTCTCTTTCGGCCCGTCCCACTGCACGGCAAAGTCTTCATCCACCACAAATTCCTCTTTTTCACGGTGGATACGCTCGGAGAGCGTGCCGAGAAAATGTTTTTCCGTTGGCGCATAGCCGGTGGCCCAGACAATCACATCCGCTTCCTGCGTCTCCACCCCGGCGGAATCAAGGTGGCTGTACTCCACCAGCCAGCCGTTAGTGGCGGTCGGCCTGACATTGCTGACCGAACGGCTGGTCTGCATGGCAATCTGCATCTTGCCTGGGGTAATGAAGTTCAGGCTGTAGAGCTTCTGATAAATCTGCCGCAGGGTGGACTCAGAAATGCCGTCGGAGGTCAGAATATTTTCCCGGTTGGTTCGCTGGCGCAGGTGTAACGGCAGCTTGTTGAAATAGGCTGAATAGCTGGGCATATAAAAGTCATTGGTGAAGGTCGAGTCATCAATGGGGAAGAAATTACGCCGCCGTGAAATCCAGTGGATACTGGCCGGTCTTTCGCTGTCCGCTTTTGACAGCAGATCGAGAAACACTTCGGCACCCGACTGCCCGCCGCCAATCACCGTCACCCGTTTCCCGGCCACGCGGCTGTTTCGTTGCATGTACTGGCTGACATGGAATTGTGTCTGACCAATTTGTGCGGCGGCGAACTCCGGCACCCAGGGACGGGTGCCAACGCCGATGGCAATATTGTCGGCGGTCAGCTCTCTTTTATCGGTAACAATGCGGAATACCCGGTCAAAATCAATATTCAGCACCTTTTCACCAAACAGGACATTTTCATTTTTCTCCGCCGCCCAGGCTAAATAATTACGGAATTCCCGCCGGGGAATTTCATCAAACTGGGCATTAAGAAAATGATAAATACGCCCCTTCTCATGCAGATAAGCCAGAAAGGTAAATTTATTGGTGGGATCGGTCAGCGTGCTGAGATCTTTAAATAACGAAACCTGTAAGGTCGCGCCGTCAATCATTTGGTCATCATGCCAGGAAAAAGCATTTTTTCCGTCGAGGAAAAGATTCTTTATTTCCGGTTTGCCATGCAGCAGTGACGCCAGGCTTAAATTGGCCGGTCCCGCACCAATTCCCAACAGCGTAAAATGTGACTGTACATCTTTTTTGCGCGATCCGGTCATGTTGTGTCCTTAATACAGAGTCGAAGATTATTATTCAGTAACCTTGCTTGCATCGATATTTTCAGTGCCGTGCTGACGTTTAGTGGTAACGGTCTCCGTAGCGTAATAACCGCAAACGACTGCGGCGAAGAATGAACCGAGCGAAATAACCGGCCAGATACCGGTGCCAAGCTGCAAATAAAGCCAGCCGCCGACCACCGGACCTACCGCAATGCCCATGCTGAACATAAAGTGAAAACTGCCAAGGTAGTGCGCTTTAAGATGTTTCGGTCCGGCATTGGCCGGGAAGGCAAAGAACGCCGGTCCGGAGATGATCTCGCCCAGCGACCAGACCAGCGTGCCGACGATCAGCGCCGCCGGGCCAATCGGCACGGCATAGAAGGCCACGCCGCTGCCGATCAGCGCAAATCCCAGCGCCAGCATCTTACGGCGGGCATAGTTCTGGGTAATTTTGGTGATTAACAGTTCAAAGCAGATAACGATAATGCCGTTCAGCGATACCGCCAGGGTGTACCAGAACAGGCCGATTTTCTGATCTTCCACATACATCGGCAGCGTGGTGATGTACTGCACGAACACCGCCGAGTGGCAGAGCGTCGCCAGTAAAAACAGCACAAAGCGGCGATCTGCCAGCACTTCCCGGTAGCCCCCGACATGCGGCGTGGCAGTGATGTCGTCGTCACTCTGGCTGCGGCTTTTACCCGGCAGGGTCAGCATCGCCAGCAGCGCATAAAGTCCGGCGATGACAGCCTCGCCCCAGAACAGCCAGGTAAAGCTTTCGCCGCCCCAGTGATAAAGGGCATAGCCAATCAGCGGTGCGCCGGTGGCCCCCAGGTTCAGTCCCAGGCGATAGATAGCAAAAATCATCGTCTGGCGCTCCGCCGGGGTCTGCTGCGACAGCAGCGCCGACGAGGCCGGGCGAAACAGCTGGGCGCAAAGGCTGGCCAGCGCCACCACCAGCAGGATGGCGACAAAATTGTGCAGATAGAGCAGCGCGGCGGTCAGCACCGCCGTGGCCCCCATACTGATCATGCTGGCGGTGCGCGTTCCCAGCCGTTCGCTGAGGCTGCCGCCAATCAGCGCGCCGGTCACCGCCCCCAGACCATAAATGAACAGCGCCACAATGGTCTGCTGATGGGAGTAGCCCAGCGAGATCAGAAACAGCACGATAAAGATCTGCAAAAAGCCGGACAGACGGTTAATCATCACGCCAAACAGGATCACCTTTGATGATAAAGGGCTTTGCGCGAAGGTTTCCCACACGCCGGGCGTGGCGGAATGATTAGTCATGATTTTCCTCAATATCCAGAGTGATGGTGGCGCTGACTTCCGCTTCCAGCCTGTCGAGGTCGGCCTCGCAGCTGGCGTCAATAAAGAAGGTGACCGCACGGTCATCGGAAGAGCGCAGAGGGGTCAGCAGCTCGCCGCGCTTTTTATGCACAAACACCGCCCGTAGCGCGGGTGCGTCCTGCGGCTGGCCGGGCGCAATCTCAGGCCAGGTCTGGTTATCTTCAATCCAGCTGACCTCAACACCCGGCCAGCGCAGTTGCACATCTTTCAGCACGCCCGGACGGTGCTCCAGATAGACCTGCCGTGCCACGCGGTTGGCCGCCGGATAGCGTGCCTGCTCGCCCAGCATGATGCTGAGAATGGCCGACTCCAGCGGTTGTCCGCAGGCCAGACGGTAGAGCGGCAGAATGCCATCCCCCGGCGTACGGGCAGCAATCTCCATCAGGTACGGTTTGCCGTCGCTGGCAAGACGCCATTCGGAGTGAGCGATACCATTGCGAAAATCCAGTTTATTCAGCACCTGCCGCGCCGCACGCAGCAGCAGTGCATTTTCCGCGCCCGATCCGGGCACGGTGTGCGCCAGCTCAACAAAGGTGTTGCTGTGTTTATCGGTGGTGACTTTGTGGGTGACGGAAGAAAAAATAATATCCCCTTCCTGCACCAGCGACTCCACCGAGTACTCCTGCCCTTCCACCCGCTGTTCCAGCAGCAGGGTTTCATAATCCGGATAGTCCACCAGCGCTTCGCGGGCCTGCTGTGCGTTATCAACCGAAATCACCCCGGATGAGGAGTGGCGGGTCGCCGGTTTGATAATCAGCGGCCACGGCAGAGAGTGCCAGTCAATCTCGTGGCGTTTTTCCGGGGCCACCACCTGTGACAACGGGCTGAACTGTCCCAGGTAGAAGCGTTGCAGATATTTGCTGCGGCAGACGCGGGTGGCGCGCAGGCCGGGGCTGCGCAGGCCCAGCGCGTCGGCAACGATGCCAGTCGGCTCAACCAGGGTTTCCCCCACCGCGAATGCGCCCACGATCTGATACTGCTGCTGCCACTGTTGCAGCGCGGCAATCACGCTGGGATTAAAGGAGGCTTCCCGGTCCAGCGCGCCCTGCACATAGGCAATATCGGCAATCAGCGCGGTGGCGCTCTGGCGGTCATTACGCGCCGCCTCGGCATCCTGGCGATAAGATGTCGGCGTGATCACCAGCACCGCGATTTCTCGCTTCGCCAGTTCACGCAGATAGAGCGAGTTGCGGCAAATGACCCAGAATGCGCCGGTCAGTACAAAAGCGCGGGGCAAAACTTTTTCAACGTTCATAAACAAACCTTGTCAGCCGTTAAACAGTGAGTTCGGGAATACGGGCATTGCCGGATGGCCGGTAACCGGTGCAGCGCAGCGTGGCAATGCTCCTGTCGTTATGCTGCCGTAGCGCGTCAATAAAACCGCTGGCGATAGTCACCGCCAGCGCCTGCCCCGGACAGCGGTGACGTCCGTGGCTGAAGGTGAAGCAGCGGCTGTCTGCACGCTGGGGGATAAATTCATCCGCCTGCGGGTTGGCCTGCGGGTCGCGGTTGGCGGCAGCCAGCAGCAGCAATACCGCGTCGCCACGGGCAATCTCTGCGCCCCGCCAGTTGAAAGGTTCAGCGGCAAAGCGGCGGGTGTTCTGAATGGGCGCATCAAAACGCGCCACCTCGCCGATAAAGGCCTCTGGCGACGACGCGCTGAACGCCTGCGGCCAGCGCTGTGCCGCCAGCAGGGCGTTGCCGATAAGCCCCGCCGTGGCATCGTAAGTTTGTGACAGCAGGCCAATGCCGTTGGCGATTAACGCCGCCTGATGCGGCCACTGGTCAGCCAGCGCCGCCTGCAACAGCGCGGTGAGCAACGAGCCCTCGCTGGCCTGCTCGAGCTGGCGGGCGAAGCGCGTCAACAGTTGCTCTGCCGCCCGACTGGCGCGCGCGCACTGCTCCGCGCTGGCCGTGGCAGGAATACAGAGCACGAATTCAGCGATCAGCGCGGTCATTTCCGGCAGCGCATGGTCGGTAAAGCCGCAGAGCGCGGCCACCACCGTGGCCGGAACCGTGAACAGCAGGGTGTCTATCTCGTCGTGCTGACGCAGGCGGCTTAAGGTGGTATCAAAAGCCAGCTGGCGCACGCGTGGCATATCGCGGGTGCTCAGCGCCTGCACGATGATGCTTTTCAGCCGCTGCTGGTGCTCGCCTTCGCGCATGCGTACCAGATTGCCAAACACCTCTCCGGCGGCGGTGCCGACCAGGGCGGCCGGAACCGGTTCGGCCAGCGGTCGTACCTGAAGCTGCGGGGCTTCCAGCATCGCGGTAACCGATTGGGCATCGGCGGCGACCCACAGCTTCAGCTGCGAATCGAAATAAAAGGGCTGCTCGCGGGTTAACGCGCCGTACCAGCTGTACGGGTCGGCATGCCGGATAGCGCTGAGCGGATTTAACGACGTGCTGCTCATTGCAGATCCTCCCGTTGCTGAAGGCGATGGCTGTCCAGCGCCGAGGCAATGTTCATCAGCAGCGCCTCTGACGCGCCCTCGTAGATGCGCAACGGACGGATCTGGCGATAGAGGCGTTCCATCTGGCTGTCTGCCACCACGCCCGCCGCGCCGAGCAGTTGCAGCGCCTCATCGACGATGCGGCTGGCCTGCTCGGTAGCAAAGTGTTTTGCCATCGCCGAGCTTTTACCGAAGCGCGCATCGCCCTGATCCAGCTGCCAGGCCGCGTGGGCGGTCATCAGCGTTGCCGCCGACAGGGTGATCTCCATTTTTGCCAGCGACGCTTTGACCAGCTGTAAATCAAGCAGCCGTCCCTGATAGATTTTCCGGCGCGAGGCGTGGCGCAGCGCGATATCCGCCGCCCGCCGGGCGAAACCGACGGCGGCGCTGGCGACCGTCATGCGGAAGCGATCGAGAATATCCAGCGCAATAATGAATCCCTGGCCTGCCCCGCCCAGCCGGTTTTCCACCGGCACCCGCACCTGGTCAAAATGGAGATCGGCCCAGGCGCGCGGGGCGATGGCTTCCAGCGGGCGGGTGCGGATGCCCGGCAGCGCGGCATCAACGATAAAGGCGCTCAGCCCCAACGGGCCGGGGCCTTCTCCCGTTCGGGCGATGACAATCAGGCAGTCAGCAATGTCGCCCTGGGCAATCCACGCCTTATCGCCGCTGAGGAGAAAATGGTCGCCGTCACGTTCGGCACGCAGCGCCACGGCGGCCACATCCGATCCGGCTTCCGGTTCCGAAAGGGCAAACGCCCCGGCGTATTCGCCGCTGGCCAGCCTGGGCAGATAGTGCTGGCGCTGCGCCTCGTTGCCAAAACGGCGGATCACGCTGCCGCTGAGGCTCTGAATCGACCAGGCAAAATCGAGCAGATCGTGATGGTAAGCCAGCGTCTGGCGAAACAGGCAGGCGCTGCGCGCATCGGCGGCCAGAGTCGGTTCAGGGCCACTCAGGTGTGCAAGCCAGCCCGCATGGCCCAGTAATTTCAGCAGATGTCTGCCCTGCCCGGCGGCCTTTTCGCCGCCCGCTGGCGACGCCAGCGATTGTTGCTGACACCAGCTGTCCAGCGCTCTGACCTGCGCAATATGTTCCGGCTGATAAAAAGGCAGCGTCAGCATCGCCGCATCGTGACTGAATAGTTGACTCATAGAACAGCCCTGTCTCCATGCCGCGGCCTGAAGGCAGCGGCGGTTAATGTCGTGTCAGTGACTCAGATCAGTAGTTCGCTGTAATCGGTATTCTCAGCGGCTTTTGCGGCGTTCGCCGTTTGCAGATCGGTTTCCAGCCAGAAGGCAAAAGAGGCATAACCGCGCCAGATGCGACGCCAGCGTTGCTGAAGCTCTTCCGCGCTGAGGCCCGGTTTACAGTCATCCAGATAATCAATAATCAGATCCACCGCCTGCCGTGAGTGACCGGCAGAAAAGTTATCAATGGTCAGGTGGGCTTCTTCATAGATGGTGTCGAAGCCGTGGCGGCGAAGCTTTTGAATCTCATGCATACGCATTTCGCCCAGCCCCAGCATTTCAATGCCGAGGTTATAGCCCAGCAGCTCCTCATAAAAGGTGTCAGGGAACTGCGACATCGCCAGCTGATGCAGGGAGAAATCGTAGATATCGGGCAGTTCATCCTGCTGGCAAAAGGCCTCGTCGCGAATGTGCGGCAGGGTGATATCCATGCTTTTCAGCACCCGCAGGATCAGGGTGATATGGTTTTTTTCATACTCCCCCAGCCCCATCTCGTCGGCGTAGATCGCCAGCATTTTGCCGTCTGCCCGTCGGTGGTTGCGCAGGGTGCCGCCAAAGCGATGCGCCCAGGCTCCGTCGATCATGCTGCCCAGTGCCATCAGTTTCTGGCCGAACAGCACGCTTTCGCGGTCGGGGATCTCGGTCAGCCGCTGATAAGGCTGCACCAGTTTTTCCCAGTAGATTTTTTCCATCCGCGCCAGCAGCGCCTCCGGGCTGTAACTGAAGTAGCTGGCGTCGGTATAGCGCCCGCCGCTGCCGGTGGTGAACAGCACCTCTGCCTGTTGCAGCGTCTGTTTAACCCGCTCTTTCAGCAGCGCCAGATGGCTGGCGAAATGTTCAATATTGACCAGGCGATAGAACAGCTGGCGCGCGTCCGGCAGCCCCGCGCTTTGCCACACCACCCGCGCCTCCAGCGAGGTGGCACGGCAGCGGTGCAGCCAGCCTGCCGCCTGTTCACTGCCCGGCTGCGGAAAGTGGCTCAGCCGCACCTCATCACCAGGCGTTGAACCGGCGATCCAGCGCGCCATCACCGCCGCTTCCTGCGGGCTGAAGATGCCAAACATCGAGCCACCGAAACGCACCGCTTTCTGGAAACTGCATTCGCCCTGCCCTGATGGCGACTGGCGCAGATAAGGCGAGGCGCGCAGCGCGCGTAAAAAGTCGGCCATCTCAAAGGATTCATCTTCCGGCCACTCGGCCAGGCTGCGTTTCTCCAGACGAATACGCTGATGCTGCCTGCCCGCCAGCGGCAGGTGACGACTGACAATTTCCGCCATGCGGTCATCGGGGGTGCGCCGGGCCAGCTGGCTTTTCAGCGCCAGCAGCATTTCGCTGTGCGCCAGCTCCAGCTCCACCGCCTGCGCCAGCGCCCTGAGCATCCTGTTTTCGCTCTGTGCGCCCGCCGCATCGTCGCGGCAATGGCGCAGAAAGGTGTCCAGCAGCCCGTCCAGTTCTGCCTGAGCAATGGGCGCTGGCAGGCCGAGCAGCTGGTCGTCAAATCCCAGACTGTAATATGCGTAATGAAAGGCCACCACTTCCGGCAGATGGCTGGCCGACAGGCGGGAGAGCGCCAGCCAGAAAGCCGCCTGCCAGGCGGTCAGCTCAACGCTGCCCAGCGTGCCGACAATGCCTGCGGTATAGACTTCCGGAATGGCGATGCCCATCTCTGCAAACTGCCGGTAACGCTGCTTTTGCTGGCTGTCGGCAATTTCGCCCTCGCCTTTCAGGGCAAAGTTTTGTCCGCTGAGCAGACAGACCACTTCAGCCGGTTCGGTGGCGGGCTGGGAAACGTAATCCAGCCAGCATCCGGCGGTCAGCGACAGTAAGGCGCGCTGGCGCAGGATCTGCTTGCCCTCTTCCCCCACCACCTGCTTAAGCTGCTCTGCGCGCTGGCTGAGGGTGGCTTTTGCCGTGGCAAGATAAGCATGCAGCGTGGCGGCGGTGGGCGCCTCTGAACGCACGGCAAACAGGGTTTCCAGCAGTTGCAGGGCTAACAGCTGCTGCGATTCGCTCTCGATATCCCCGGCAAAAATCCTGTAGAGCGCGCTGGCGAAACCCTGTTGCAGCCAGGCATCCAGCGTGCTTCTGGCCTGTGGAGAAAAATGGAAGCTCAGATCTGGCAGTGCTGTGGTGCTGTCCACGATGGCCGTAGTCACTTTTCTCTCCTTTTTTGCAGCAGAACGGCGGCGCGTGCGCCCGGAATACTGGCCGCCAGCTGGAAAATCCCCTGTTCAGGCAGCAGTTGGCGGCGGATGGCGTCAGTCAGGTTGATCAGCGGATCGGCAGAGAAACAGTGGCCGATGCGCACAATATTGTCGGTAAACAGCTGGTGCTCTGCGTAGCCTGCCTGGCGTTCTTTTAAATTGCATAACGGTAAGAAGACATTGGTGTGAAACAGGCGGCTGACGTCAGCCAGGGTTATCTGCGTGTCGCGGAACAGCTGCTGATTGACGGCTGTAGCCAGCGCGGATGACAACCCTTCCGGGATCAGCTTCAGGTCCTGCTGCTCGGCGCTGGCAAGAATATCGAAGCCGGGCCGGGGATCGTCGTGGCGCACGACCAGGCAACTGGCCGCGCCATCGGAAAACAGAGCAAAGTTTTCCAGCCGCTGCGCCGGATCCTCCATGCAGTCGCTGGCGACAAGCAGGATCTGGGTGGACTGCCCGCTGGCGATCCGCGCCTCAGCCAGCCGCAGGCCTTTCAGCAGGTTGGTGCAGCGGCCCAGGGTTACGCCAATGATTTCAGCATGATGTAGCGCCAGCGCATCCGCAAAGTCGCACAGCAGGCGGGTCTGCTGGTTGGCATCGGCGGGCAGCGACGAACTGCAAAAAATCACCGTATCCACCTGCTGTGCGGGGGTATCCGCCAGGGTTTTGCGGGCGCTCGCCACCGCCAGCTGTATAAAAGAAGAGGTGGCCTGATGCACCGTTCCCCAGCCCCAGACCTGCGGTAGCGCAGGCAGCGAAAATGCCGCCGCGCGTTGCTGCCAGTCGGGGATCTGTTGGTAACTGAGGGGCTGTTCACCCAGCTGATAATCGGGGGCCACTATTCTGGCCTGGGCGCATGGATGCTGAGCCATCACAGCTTTCCTTCTGTCAGCAGTTTCGCCACGTCAAAATAGCCGATGGCGTTGTCGAGGAAGTGACAGCTGCCACCCTGCTGAAGCTCCTGCAAGGCAGAGAAAAAGCCCCCCAGCGCGGCACGCGACAGGGCTGAGCCGAGGCTGACCCGCGAGACGCCAAGCGCAAACAGCTCGGCGACCGTCAGACGGTTTCCTGCCCCCAGCAGCACGTTAACCGGCACATCCACCGCCCGGCAGACGGCTTTGATTGACTCCGCATCCGGCAGGGCCGGAGCGTAAACCACGTCAGCGCCCGCTCTGGCATAAGCCTGCAACCGGCTGATGGTGTCCTGCAAATCGTGAACGCCATAGAGGAAGTTTTCTGCGCGTGCGGTGAGGGTAAAGGGGAATGAGAGGCTTCTGGCTGCGTCAACCGCCGCTTCAACGCGCATCACCGAACTGGCAAAATCGCGGATTGGCTGCTGTTCATCGCCAAAGTAATCCTCAATGGAGCAACCCACCGCGCCGGTAGCGGCGGCAGCACGGATATTATCGCTGATGCCATCAGCATCGGCGGCAAAGCCATCTTCCAGATCGACCGAGAGCGGCAGGCTGCTAATGCTGGCAATCTGCGCGGCGTTGTCGAGGGTTTCCGCCAGCGTCACCGCCGCGGTACGATCGAGTTTGCCAAGGGAAAAAGCCAGACCGGCACTGGTGGTGCCCAGCGCGTGAAAGCCTGCCTTTTCCATTAATATTGCCGTGCCGCGATCCCAGGGATTGGGCATAACAAAAGGTGCGCCATCGCCGTGCAGGCGTTTAAATTTCTCACCTTTTATTTTTTGTGCAGTGATTAACTGACTCGTCTCATTATTGACAGTCATGGTTATATCCCGAAAATTTATTAAGGCGTTAAATAATCAGCGTCTGTGGTGTGCGCGCAGCAACCTGAGCGGTCACGCAATGTTTAATCACATCCGTCACCGATTGAGGATGCTGATTAAAATAAAAATGGTCACCCGGAACAATAAACGGGCTGAAGCTTCCCGATGTAACAGTGCGCCACTGTGCGGCGGCCTCCGGCGAGACATGTGGATCATCCTCACCCACCAGCGCATACAGCGGCAGGGAGAGCCGTTGTTCAGGACGATACTGATAGCGGCCAATCAGCTCGAAGTCCTTTCTCAGCCTTTTCAGAAACAGGCTGATAAATTCCTCGCTGGCGGCCAGTTTTTCGTCCACGCCGTTGAAAAAAACCATCTCTCTGGCGAATGTCTCGTCGCTCATGGCGTTCATTTTCACCACTCTGGCAGACGGGATGCTGGCCGGGGCCGCGCTGCCTGAGACGATTAACCCACGAGCGGACGTTTTCACTTTACCGGCCACTTCAAAAGCCAGCACTGCGCCCATACTGTGACCAAACAGGTAGTAATCATCACAGTTAAGGCTGTCAATTTGCTGTGCAATTTCCGTTGTCAGGCGGTCAACAGAAACGGGATAAGGCTCGCCGAAACGACGTCCTGTGCCAGGCAAACAGATGGCGTTCAGACAGACATCAGATAAAAGAAATTTCTGCCACTGCAAATAATCTTCTGCATTACCCCCGGCGTGAGAAAAGCAGAAAATTTGCGGAAGAGAGGGATTCCCTGTCGGACTTTTTTTGAACAAAACGTGATCTTTCATGAATCATCCTGTTCATAAATAATTGTGAATATTTTGTTTCAAAACCCTCCAGATTTGTTAACCAAATTATCACCGGGCTTTTTTTTCGTCAACACTAATTACATTTTTATCCTATGCCGTATCGTAAAAATGTTTGCTAAAAAGCGCAAAAAAGAATCACATTTTAAATAATAAAAAAAATAATACTCAAATATCAATACTTTATAAGAATACCCATTCCAGACATCAAAAATATCTCAAATCTTTAACTGTCCACCCCTGCTGAATTGTACTTGTTAGTACACTATTAATTTCTCTTTGGCATTAGCCCGGATGATAAGTGCAGGAGGAGGATACAAAGCCCGTGCTAATGGTTAAACCGTGAGCAGAAATGCTGAGTGCGCGAAAAATGCTCAAAAATCAGGCCTGTGACTATTTTTAATGTCGCAAACGGGGGAGCGCTTCACGGCTACAGCCACCGCTCTGCGACTGAAAGAAAATAAAGAAAACGCAGAGAGGTGACAGAAAGATGAAAGTTTCGCCTGAGCGAATAATTGCGGTTACGTCAGAATAATGAAATTAAGAAAATGATTTTCTTCACGGCGATAATCATCATTCTGCAATAAATAACGGTAGTGCCCGGCTTAAAAGGCGAACAGGAAATGACAGAAATTTAACGGGAGGTGCTTGCTCTGACGTTGAGTATTGACGGTATTTCAATGTATTTTTCACCCGGCATATCATTAAGAAGATCAAGCAGCGCTTTTCCTGCTCTGATCCCGGTTTCACGCCAGGGAAACTCAACGCTGGTCAGGGAGGGGGAGCAGACCATCGATAACGCCCCGCCGCCTAAACTGGCAACGGCCAGGGTGTGGGGAATTTTTATTCCCGCGCTGTGACAGGCCATCATACAGCCACAGGCCATCTCATCTGAGGTACAAATTAACGCGTCCAGGTCATCCCAGGTAATCATCATATCGCGGAAAATATTCACCCCGGTGGTGATGGTGGATGGCAAATGGGTGGTCACAACCCGGTGTGGAGAGCGATTAAGCGCCAGCATCGCCGTATTCCAGCCGCTTAATACCTGGCGAAACATCGTATTGTTCGCGGGAGTACAGAGCAAGGCAATGTTTTTCAATGAGGCGTCGGCCAGATGGGTAACCAGCTTTTGCATCGCCCTGCCGTAATCGACACCAACACTTAAACCAATGGCTTCGCGATTTAGCGCGCCAATATCAAGTATTGGCACATCAACATTCGACAGCAGCTGGGTACAACTTTCGATGGTGTCAGTATTGAACTGAACGATGGCGGCCGGATTGTAGGCGAGGATTTTTTCAAAGGTTTTTTGTTCGCTTTGCCCGTCATGGCCTGACTCCATAAACATCATGGTATAGCCGCGTGCGGGCAGGACCGTTTGCAACGCTTCAGACACCGTCAAAAAACCGGGCGAAGAGAACGACGGGGTGACAACCAGAATGAGATCGGAGTGCACCGAAGCAAGATTACGTGCCTGAAGGTTAGGTACATAGCCCAGTTGAGTTACCGCCGCATCAATGCGGTTGCGCAGTTCAGGGTTCACTTTTTCAGGCATTCTTAATGCGCGTGAAACCGTCATGGCACTGACGCCAACGAACTCCGCCACTTCGCTGAGAGTAATCTTGCCCGTTCCCTTACGACGTTTTTCTTTCGGGTTATCATCTGCGTCTGTAATCTGCACAAAAATATCCAACCATTTGAAAAATAATAAAATAGTAAAAGGTCATCTGTGATTTGTATTATAACTTAACACAGCCCAGGTGTATGCACAGCGGGCATTTTGTTAGCGGTAACGCGATTTTTAACATTTTTTCATGTTAGCGCTAACTCTGAGGGTTTGATCACGGTTGTGTTTTATCTGGCTGTTTATAGTTGCCCCTGTTGAGGTCATGGGGGAAATATGATTAGCGACTGGTTAACACCCGATAAAATAAGGGTTATCGACACCATTGATCACTGGAGAAAGGCAGTTCTGCTTTGCGCAGAACCGTTGCTGGCGCAAGGTTATGTGACTCCGGATTATATTGCAGCGATTATTGCAAGCCATGAAAAATCGGGACCCTATTATGTATTAGCGCCGGGTTTAGCCATGCCACATGCCCGGCCTGAACAGGGTGCCGTGAGGAATGGCTTGTCACTGCTTCATATCAGAGAGGGCGTCTCCTTTTCATCTGCTGATAATGATCCGGTCTATGTCGTCATAATGCTCTGTGCTGTTTCCGGAGAGGAACATATCACTATGATCAGCGCGCTGGCAGAGATATTCAGTGATGAAGCCAGGTTAAATCAATTGTTAAACGCAGCCGACATTAATGCCATTCAGGCAGCCATTAACTGAAAGGAGCAATCTGATGAAAAAAATACTGATCGTATGTGGTAATGGTTTGGGCAGCAGTTTTATTGTTGAAATGAATGTAAAGAAAATCCTTAAAGAACTTAATAAAGAAGCGGAGGTTAATCATACCGATATGACTTCGGCAAAAAGCGAAACCGCCGATATTATTCTCAGCGCAAAGGATATTGCTGAACACCTCAGCGGCCATTGCGCAAAAGTTTATGGCTTAAGCAACCTGCTGGACAACAATAAAATAAAAGAAATTTTAATAGAAAATATCTGAGCAACCCCTGTCTGATTGATGGAGTTTATTATGCTTCAGTTTATTATTTACGATGTACTGGGGACACCGGCGATTCTGGTCGGCCTGTTTTCGCTGATCGGCTTATTATTGCAAAAAAAGAGGGTGTCAGATGTTATTTCCGGCACGCTGAAAACCATCATGGGTTTTGTTATTCTGACGGCTGGCGCAGGGATTATCGCCACGACCTTAACCGTCTTCAGCCAGTTATTTGAACACTCCTTTCATATTCAGGGCGTTGTGCCTAATACTGATGCCATGGCGGCGCTGGCGCAGAAAAATTACGGTACAGCAACCGCGATGATTATGGTGCTGGGGATGCTGGTGAATATCGTCCTTGCACGATTAACCCCACTGAAATACATCTTTCTGACCGGACACCATACCCTTTATATGGCGGCGATGCTGGCGGTGATCCTGTCGGTAGGTGGACTGTCGACGTTCTGGGTTGTCGCTGTCGGCGCAGTGGTTCTGGGCGCAATGATGGTGATTTCCCCAGCCATTTTACAGCCGTTTACCCGAAAAATTACCAACTCTGACGATCTTGCGCTGGGCCATTTTGGCTCCACCGGTTATCTGCTTTCCGCGCTTATTGGCAAAGTGACAGGTAAGGGAAGCCCGTCTGTTGAAGAAGTGAAAGTGCCTGCCTGTCTGAACTTTCTGCGTGATTCGTCCGTCGCTATCGCGCTAACCATGATGGTTCTTTTTCTGGTGCTGGTGTGCGCGGCGGGCAGATCCTTTGTGGAGGGGACGCTGAGCGCAGGTCAGAACTACATTATCTTCGCCATTATCCAGTCCCTCACCTTTGCCGCAGGCGTCTACATCATTCTGGCCGGCGTGCGCATGGTGATTGCCGAGATCGTTCCGGCTTTTAAAGGTATTGCTGACAAATTGGTGAAAGATGCGAAACCTGCGCTGGACTGCCCGACAGTCTTTCCCTTTGCCCCCAACGCGGTGATCGTCGGGTTTCTCGCCAGCTTTGCGGCAGGGCTGGTCAGTATGTTCCTCTGCCCGCTGTTCGGTTTAAGCGTCATTGTGCCGGGTCTGGTTCCCCACTTCTTTTGCGGTGCAACGGCAGGGGTTTACGGCAACATCACCGGCGGACGTCGCGGTGCCGTTACCGGGGCCTTTGCCCACGGCCTGCTTATTTCGTTCCTGCCTGCCATTCTTCTGCCGATGATGGGCGATATGGGGCTGGCTTCCACCACCTTTGGTGACGCTGACTTCGGCGTCGCAGGGATCATTCTGAGTCATGTCATTGCATTTTTTCACTAACGGATTTGCATCGGAGGTCGTCGATGGACGCTAAATTTTCACCCTCATTAATGTGTATGGATTTGACACTGTTTAAAGAACAGATCACCGCCATGAATAACAAAGCGGATTTTTATCATGTCGATATTATGGATGGTAGTTACGTGCGTAATATCACCCTCTCGCCTTTTTTTATTGAGCATCTGAAAAAAATCACCACCGTACCGATTGACGTCCATCTGATGGTGAATCATCCGGAAGATATTATTCCCCTGTGTCTCGACGCCGGGGCTGACATTATCAGTTTCCACCCGGAGACAGCAAACAATAAGATATTCCGGCTGCTTAACCAGATCAGGGATGCGGGCAAAAAATGCGGCGTGGTGCTTAACCCGGCGACCCCGGCAGAAAATATTACCGAATATGCGCATTTACTGGATAAGGTTACCGTCATGTCGGTTGACCCCGGTTATGCAGGACAAAAATTTATTCCAGAATCCCTGAATAAAATAAAGCAGCTCATCTCTATGCGCGAAAAGCAGGGTTACCATTACCTGACGGAAATTGACGGCTCATGTAATGAAAAAACCTTCGGGCAGATTGCTGCATCCGGTGTGGATGTCTTTATCGTAGGCACCTCCGGCCTGTTTTCGTTAGATGCTGATGTCAGCCGGGCATGGGATAAGATGACAGATATTTTCTCTCGTGAAACGGTTGCCGCATAACATTTTATTTATATCTTAACTTTTACTCTATGTTAGCCGAGGTAAATTGTGGATATTTCGCAGGTACTGAATGTAAAAAACATCAAATTAAACATGACGGCGAAAAGCAAAGAAGAAGCCATTGAAGAATTGACGGATTTACTGGTGCTGAATGGCGTGGTTGTTAATAAGGATGACTTTATGCGGGATGTCTGGCTGCGTGAGGAGCAGGGTTCCACCGGATTCGAAAATCATATTGCCATCCCGCACGGAAAATCGTCGGGCGTCGCCCATACCGCACTGGCCGTCGGACGTACTCAACATAAAATCCCCTGGGAAACGCTGGACGGCAGCGATGTTCGCTGCATTATTTTATTTGCCGTCTGTCTGGTCGATCAAAATACCACGCACATTCGTTTATTATCACAGGTTTCAGCGTCACTGGCAGATGAGGAAATAGTTGCCAGACTGCTGGAAGTCAATGAGCCGCAAAAAATTATTGATATTTTTAACTCACAATCTGAAGGCATAAGCGCGTAATACCAATCGACGTGACCACTATATGGCAGCGTTAAATATATCTGAAAAATAACGGAGAATAATGATGAATATTGTCGGCGTTACCGCCTGTACGGTGGGGATTGCTCACACCTATATTGCACAAAAGAAAATTGAAATGGCGGCAAAAAAAGCCGGGCATAATGTGAAAATTGAAACTCAGGGGACCATTGGCATTGAAAATCCCTTAACAGAGGAGGAAATTGCCCAGGCAGATATTGTGCTGTTAGCAGCTGATGTAAAAGTTTCCGGAGAAGAACGTTTCCTTGGCAAGAAAATAGTTAAAGTCTCGACGGAAACGGCGGTGAAATCGCCCAATAAACTTATTCAAAAGCTCAGTGAAATAGTGACGTCATAACCGCTCACCGATGCTTATCCGCTATAAATTAAAGGGTATAATTTATGAAGATAAAAGAAATATGGAAGGCAGCCAATCCCAAAGGTCATCTGCTGACCGCTATTTCATTCCTGATTCCAATTGTCTGCGGGGCCGGTTTTATTATTGCCATCGGCATGGGGCTGGGCGGTACGGTTCAGGATACGTTAGTCGCCGGGCAGTTTGATTTGTGGCAGGCGTTAGCCACGATGGGCGCGAAGGCACTCGGCCTTCTGCCGGTGGTTATTGCCGTCGGGATTTCCGGCTCGATTGCCGGTAAGCCCGGTATCGCGCCGGGTTTCGTTACCGGGCTGGCGGCAAATGCCATCAGCGCAGGGTTTATCGGTGGCATGATCGGTGGCTATCTTTCCGGCTATATGGCGCTGGCGGTGATTAAAAACGTCAGGGTTCCGGACTGGGCCAAAGGCCTGATGCCGACGTTGATTGTTCCCTTTTTTGCTTCCATTATCAGCTGCCTGGTAATGGTCTATATCATCGGTACGCCGATTGGTCTGTTTACCGACGCCCTGACCTCGTTCCTGCGAAATATGGGCACCTCGTCCAGTCTGGTTTTAGGGGCGGTTATTGGGGCTTTGTGTATTGTTGATTTTGGCGGACCACTCAATAAAACCTGCTTCGCCTTCGTCCTGACATTGCAGGCACAGGGGATCAATGAGCCGATTACGGCGCTTCAGTTAGTTAACACGGCAACACCGATCGGTTTCGGGCTGGCGTATTTTATTGGCAAGCTGCTGCGAAAGAATATTTATCATCGCGAAGAGATCGAAACCTTAAAGTCGGCCGTTCCTATGGGGATCGTGAATATTGTTGAAGGTTCTATCCCGGTGGTGATGAATGATATCGTTCGCGGTATTTCTGCTGCCGCTATCGGTGGGGCTTGTGGTGGCGCTGTCACCATGATCTATGGTGCTGACGCCACGGTTCCTTTTGGTGGCGTGTTGATGATCCCAACCATGTCGCATCCGCTGGCGGGTATAATGGCACTGCTGGTTAATATTATGGTAACGGGCACCGTTTATGCCGTTATTAAAAAAGACGTTCCACGCGATGTTGTTTTAAATAACGATAACGAAGAGGAAGACATCGACCTGGATGATATTAAAATAAGCTGAACATATTTAAAAACCAGGGCATCTAAGAGCCTGTCCCACCAGGCTCTGAAAGAGACGGCAATAACCAAGAGCGCCTCTTTCCGTCACAACGTCAATAAATGGCTATCCGCATAACCCAGGCATGGGTGCCGCCTATTCCGAACGGTAGCGCAGCGTGGCAGGCAGGCTGATTTGTTTTTCGGCTGGCTCCTCGCCCTGAATCAGCTGGGTCAGCATGGTGAAACACTCCTGCGCCAGACGCGGGACGTTCTGCTCGACGGTATCGATATTCAGCGAGAGGGAATCATACAGATAGTGGTCGTCAAAGCTGGCAATATGTGTGTCGCTTGCCAGCAGATGGTGCTGGCTCATATAACGCAGCACCCCTTCCAGCAAACCACAGGCGGCGGTGAACAGCGCTTTCGGCGGCCGTCCCAGTCTGGCGCAAAGCGCGGCAAACATCTCATAGCCACTGCCGGGATGGTAGTTGCCGTGAATGATCCACTCGGGGCTGGCCGTCACCCCTGCCCGTTCAAGCCCCAGCATAAAGCCTGCCAGGCGATCCCGGGTCGGTGACAGGCGCGATTGCCCACCAAGAAAGTAGATTTCATCGGGATATTTGCGTGCCAGCCGTTCCACCAGATCGGCGGTGGGCGGCACCGAGTCAGTGACCACCAGCGGCAGCTGCGTATCGTTCATATAGCGGTCAAACAGCACCACCGGCAGTTGCTCACTCAGTTTTACATAGTCGCTGTCGTTGAGCATACTGGAGGCGACAATCAGCCCGTCTACCTGCCGCGCCACCAGGTTGTTGACCACCACCATTTCCTGCCCGGCGTTTTCATCGGTGCAGGCAATCAGCAGTTGCAGGCCCGCTTCGCGACACAATGTTTCCAGTTCGTGAGAGAAAACGGCAAAACCGTAGTTGGTGATTTCCGGCACCACCAGTCCCAGCGTGTGGCTGCGATCATCACGCAGCAAACGGGCATGGATACTGGGCTGATAATGATTCTGCCGGGCAATGGTCATCACGCGTTCACGCGTCTCTTTAGCCACCCGCAGCTCTTTACCGCGACCGTTCAGTACCAGGCTGGCCGTGGCTTTCGACACCCCGGCCAGCGCAGCAATATCAGTAATGGTAACTCGCCTGGTTTTTTTCACGACGTCACATCGGTTAGTGAAACAGACACTTATTCTACCATGCAGCGGCGTAACGACCAGTAGCGGGCCCGGACTTCTGCACTGCCACTCAGACGGAGATGCGCCGGTTGTGTCGGGAAGTAGCGGCTGCTCATCACCCCTTCGCCCCCGTTGATAAAGATCTCAACGCTGGAGTGGTCACAAAGAATTTGCAGACGCTGTGCCGCACCACACCAGTAGCGATACTGCCATTGGTTGGTTTCCAGACTGCGGCGACCGAGGCGCAGTTGATCCTGATGCCACTCCAGTACCAGCGTGTCGGCAAAATTAAGCGTCACCCCGGCCTCGCCTTCCAGCAGCAGTTCCAGACGCTGTGCAGCAATGGATGGCGCAGCATCAGCGGAACCGCTGTAGTGTTGCTCCTCTTCGCGCAGCGCCTGCAACTCCACCACCGGCTGCTGATACAACCGGCCATCGCGTGAGCTGAGTTCGCGCAGGCAGGTCATCTGATGGATCCAGCCATGCTTAGTGGTCGGCTGGAGCATCTCTTCACCGTCGGGTACGCCCATCCAGCCCACCAGCAGGCGGCGGCCATCGTCGCTCAGCGTGGTCTGCGGAGCATAAAATTCAAAGCCCGCGTCCAGCTCGTGGAATTCACCGTGCTGATAGCTGACCTGATGGTAATCCAGCGTGCCGCTGAGATACGCACTGGCATGAACGTTAAGGAAACGCTTCTCCTCACGGGTGATGCCCTGCGGACAGCAGATCAGATAGGTGCTGTCGCCAAGGGTGAACATATCCGGGCACTCCCACATATACCCGCTGTCACCCAGACCGCCCAGTCCGCTGCCCGCGATCTCGCCCAGGTTATGCCAGCTGTGCAGATCGTCTGACTGCAACAGCAACACCTTGCCCTGTAACTGGTGGTCCTGCGCCGCCAGCACCATAAACCAGTGCTCGCCGTGCTTCCAGACTTTGGGATCGCGCACATGGCCGGTGTAACCCGCCGGTAGCGGGATAACCGGACCAAGCTTCTTAAAGCCACCCTTGCGGTTCTGCGCCGCCAGACACTGCCAGGCGGTACGACTGCCGTCGTTAAATTTCACGTTGCCGGTGTAGATCAACGTCAGCACGCCGTTGTTATCCACCGCGCTACCGGAGTAGCAGCCGCTGCGGTCATATTTCTGCTCCGGCAGCAGCGCAATCGGCTCGTGCTGCCAGTGCAGCAGGTCCGCTGAGCTCCAGTGGCCCCAGCTTTTGTGCAGGTGCTGACAGCCGAGAGCATTCCACTGATAAAACAGATGGTAACGACCGTCAAACTGGATGAAGCCATTCGGGTCGTTAAGCAGTCCTGTTACCGGCGCAAGGTGCCAGCCAGGGTAGTGGCTGTCTTTACTTGCCACCGGTTGGCCCTTCATCACCGCCTGTAAAAAGGCGGTCAGAAGTGTTGAAGAAGACATTATTCAGAATCCGTTTTGTATTTAAGCAGGTAAGAAACCACAAAGGCGATGCTGAACGCAATCACCATGCCAATCACATAATTAAGCAGTGAACTGGCCTGCACAATCGCCATGCCCGGTAAACCGGTCAGTCCGACAGCAGTCATATAGACGTGCACCGATACCACCCAGGCACCCCCTACCGCACCGCCCACCAGGCCAGCGATAAAAGGTTTCATAAAGCGCAGGTTGATACCAAAAATCGCCGCCTCGGTGATACCTAACAGGCAGGAGAGCGCAGAAGGCAGGGCAATCGCCTTGATTTTGACATCTTTGCTTTTCAGCCACACCGCCAGACAGGCTCCACCCTGCGCCACGTTAGCCATTGCCCAGATCGGCAGCAGGAAATTCACGCCAATAGACGGATTCCCCAACAGCCCGGCTTCGATGGCGTGGAAGCTGTGATGCACGCCGGTGATCACAATCACCGAATAGAGGCCGCCAAACAGCAATCCGGCCAGCCAGCCCGCATGGGCAATCAGCGTGCTGAGCACCATTGAGATACCGTCACCCAACATGCGTCCCGCCGGACCGATGACCAGCAAGGCGACAAAGCCGGAAATGATCACCGTCAGGAAGGGGGTGAGGATCAGGTCCAGCGCATCGGGGATCACGCGTCGCAGCTGTTTCTCCAGCAGGCTCATAAACCAGACCGCCAGCAGTACCGGGAATACCGTGCCCTGATAACCGATCATCGCCACTTCGATACCAAAGAAGTTCATGGTATGGAAGCCAGCTGCCACGCTCCAGGCGTTGGTCAGCGCCGGATGGGTGAGAATACCGCCGAGCGTCGCGCCCAGATAGGGATTGCCGCCAAACTCACGCGCCGCGGTAAATCCAATCAGGATAGGCAGAATAATAAACGCCGCCGAGCTGCACATATCCAGCATGATATAGAGCGCGTTATCGGCGTGAACCCAGCCGTAGGTTTTGATCATCCCCAGCAGGCCCATCAGCAGGCCGGAGGCGACGATAGCCGGAATGATCGGCACAAAAATATTCGACAGGGTGCGGGCGATACGCTGGAACGGATTCAGCTTGCGGGCGGCGATATCGGCGGCTTCCGACTTGCTCGACTCACCTATCCCCGCCTCTTTGATAAATGCAGCATGGACTTTATTGACCACGCCGGTGCCGAAAATGACCTGCAACTGTCCGGCATTGCGAAAACAGCCTTTTACGCCGTCGATTTTACCGATGGCATCCGTATCCGCTTTGGCGTCATCCACCAGCACCAGGCGCAAACGCGTGGCACAGTGAGCCGCGCTGGCGATGTTCTCCCTGCCTCCCAGTAATGGCAGCAGCGACCGGGAAATTTGTACAAAATCCATCATAACCTCTGTCTTATTGTCTTTGAGCCTGTCTCACCAGGCGTCATTGTTGCAGGTGGTACGGAACGGCATAACGCGGGCGTGCGCGGGCGTTGTGCCGCTCCGATACGGGCAGATGAACCCGCCGCTGAAACTGGCGGTCAGCTACCCTGAGAGATCCGGATCGACGCTGGCCCCGCATGGGGCCAGCGCATCAGAACCAGGTTTCCATCTGGACACCGAAGTTCCATTCACCGCCGGCCTTGAAGCCGTTGCTGCCGAAGGCATCATCACCCGCGTAGTTGTCCAGGCGGTGATCCCAGTCCATCCAGGTGGCAAACAGTCGGATTTCAGGACGCTTCAGGAAGTCACCCACGTCGCCCGCTTTCAGCGTTGGCGCGACGGTGAACTTATAGAAGCTGCCGCTGACCGCGTTACGGTTGTTATAACCTTCCGGACGCAGGTCCATATACTGATAGCTGCCTTCGTACTGCATCTCGAAGTTCTGATTAATTTCCTGAATCAGGCGCAGGTTGGCGGTGGCCCACTGATAGCTGTCGCCTTTCACGTAGCGATCCTGGCTGGTTTGCGCCAGCACCGCCGGTGCGATATGCCAGCCGCCACCCAGCGGGGTGATGCCGTAAGTTGCCAGACGCCAGGTGTCGGCTTCCGGCAACAGCGCCCCGTCAGAACCGACGGATTTCACTTCCGCACCCAGACCATGACCATAAAGCAGCGCGGTTTTCGACAGACCTTCGCGCAGGCCATAGAAGCTGTCGTTATGCAGGCCAACCAGCGCGTGAACGCCCTCATTCGCCGCATCGCTTTTCACTTTATTGCCTTCGAGATCGAGGCGGTCATCGTTATCTTTCGCCCGCATACCGCTGACCATCACCTGCAACGGACCGTAGAAGTTATTCGAGGTCAGAATGTAGTTCTGCGCCGTGTTCTCGCTGTTTTCGATATCACCGAAGGTGCGGCCATAGACAGACAGGTTACTGTGTCCCTGATCGCTCCATTTCATATCGTAGATACCGGCACCGGTTCCGGCGAGGAACACCACATCGGAGTCAAGCCAGTGGATATCAAAGTTATCGCGGTCAAAACGTTTACCGGCCCAGACGGTGGAGTCCTTGAATGCGCCGGTAAAGGTCGGCAGATGACCGAGCTCAGCAAAAGCCTGGCGCACGTTGAGCGAACTGCTGTCGGCAGTCCAGTCGTTGTAGGTGCGCTGCCCGTCGGCCATCATCACCTTAAAGCGCGTGGTTGCGCCGTTAGCCAGCGTCTGCTTATGCTCAAGGTTCATTTCAACGTAGGTGTCCGGCTCATTGCCCAGACGACCAACATGTCCACCGGTTTCACCCGCCGGCGTCATGGTCGGGCCACCCTGGGTTTTCGCCGCCGAGCTGTTCATCAGCAGACCGGAGCGAGCATAGCCGTGGAATTCAAACCCTTCGTCAGCTGACTTTTGCGCCACCTGAGTGGCTTTTGGCTCAGCCTCAGTCACCGCTGGCTGAGGCCGGTTAGCCTGCTGTTCAAGCCGTGCGGTACGCTGCTCGACCTGAACGGTGGACGTCTGATTCTGCTGCTGCGCAGCGGCCAGTTTTTGCGCCTGTTTTTCCGCAGCTTTTGCCCGGCTTTCCGCCACGTCAGCGCGGTGTTCAGCGGCCTCAAGGCGCTTTTCCATCGCGGCGAGGCGGGATTCAATACTGCTCATATCAGAGGCCGCCCATACCGGGCTGGCCGCAGACATCAGACCAACAGTTACAGCAACAGCAAGCGTGCTTTTTTTCATTGTTTTGCATCCCTGGAGAGGAAAGGCTATCGTCACATTATTTTTGCTAAACCGGTTTAGGCGCACATCATAATCACGAGTAATTTCTTCCCGCAATGAAATTTGCTAAACCGACTTAGTGATTGTGAGACAGCTCGCAAAACGAAGCGGGATCAGCCCAGTTGCTCTTCCAGTTGCTGACGATAGGGCAGTGCGGTCATCGCCCCTTTGGCGGTGGTAGCCAGTGCGCCACAGATTTGTGCGCTGCCTAAGCGGGCAGCCAGCTGCGGTTCATTCTCTGGCAGACCATGCTGCGCCAGCCCCCACAGCAGCCCGGCGACAAAGGCATCGCCCGCGCCGGTGGTATCCACGCTGACGACCGGCAGCGTCGGATAGTGGTGAATCTCGCCGTTGTGCCACGCTTTCACCCCGGCTCTGCCCTGGGTCAGCATCAGCAGGCGGATACTGAATTTTTCCGCCAGTTGCCGCAGGCTGTCGTCAGTTTCCTCGGAGCCACTGATAAACGTCAGCTCCTCTTCCGACAGTTTCACCACGTCGGCCAGTTGCAGCGCCTGATGCAGGCAGTGCCGCAGCAAAGTGGGGTCGGCCCACAGATCGTGACGGATGTTGGGATCAAAGCTGACGTTGCCGCCTGCGGCTTTGACCTGCTCCATCGCGTTCAGGGTGGTGGAGCGCGAGGGTTCCGCCGCCAGCGCTATCGAGCAGCAGTGCAGCCACTCACCGGGCTGAAACGCCGGCAGATCCGCCTGTTCAATAAACAGGTCGGCCCCCGGACGCACCATAAAGGTAAATGAGCGCTCACCTTCTTCATCCAGCGCCACCACCACCGTAGAGGTGCGCTGCGCCGCATCCGCCCGCATAAAGGCGATATCCACCTGCTCGTCGGCCAGCGTCTGACGCATAAAGTGACCAAAGGGATCGTCACCCACCCGGCCAATAAAGCCACTGTTTCCCTGCAATCTGGCAATGCCCACTGCCACGTTGGCGGGCGCACCGCCCGGACATTGCAGTAAACGTCCCTGCCCTTCTGGTATCAGATCCACCACGGCATCACCCAGGCACCATACCCGCACTGACATGACATATCTCCTGAATCAGATTTTGCTAAATCGGTTTAGCATTTTAGGTTTTCGATTATGCCTGTCTTCATCCCTGCGGAAAAGTTTTATGTGTGAAAAATATGAAGGCGGTTCCATCCCGTCAGCAAATTCACTATGCAAATTTCGAGAAGAAGTTCTGTCAGCTCAACAACAGGGAAGAAAACGGTGGACTCTCACACCGTGTTCCACCCTTTCATTATCAAAGCGGGCATCAGCAGGCCGGGTAATAGCGTTTATAAATGTGATGGCATCGGCCAGCCAGGCCGGAGGAATAGTGTTAAAGCCAGGCTACTGCATAGCAAATACTTTGGGTTTCAGCTGGCGCGAGAGGGCGTGATTAAATGCCGAACCGCTAATGGCAGCAGGACGGTTTGCCCGGTCGCGTTGGTTATTAATAAATTATGTATCCAAAATGTTTTTCAATATATCCGGTAAATAAAACGATGTTAATATTGCAGTCGCAGCAACCGGCATGTTGACAATATTTGGGTGAAATCATCTTAGTCAGGTATGCATGGGTCATCAACCGATGAGCAGAATCTGAATTTGTCTGAATAGCTGCGCATGATACCGCTACAGATGCCATTTATGCGCAGCTGTAGAGAAAACTCATGATAAAAAAATCATCATCTGAACAATGCATTTATAACTTATATTTAAATAAAATATAAAGCACATAATTATATGGCTGCCAGGATAATTCAGCCTGAAAAATATCTATACAAGGAGAGATTAGTTATGAAGTTAACCCATTCATTAGTAAACACTCAGCAAAGTAGTCCGGCTTATCTTCCGCCAGATAACGAAACGGGAAGGGAACCAGGCGTCATCATCAAAAATTTCATTTCTGTACAAAACTCTCCGGATACAACTCTCAGGAATCGTGATGTAAAGAACAGAAGTGCAGATGTAATAAAAGCGTTTCTTAAGAAAACAGTAGCCGCTCAGAGTTATCACAAAATGTTTTCTGAAGGTTCTGATTTCAAAAAATCAGGCATTGCCCTGACCCATTCATCAGCACGAAAACCCTCACTACACTCACTGCAACATCTTGATAATGTGTCTAAAAACTATTTAACGACAATAAAAGAAAAGGTGCAAAATTTAACCTCGCAGGAAAAGGCTTTGCTAAGCAAAATAGTCAATGCAAAAATTCATTTCAGACATCAAAGTAACTCAAATCTGGTAAGTACCACTGGAACGCTTAATATTATCTCGTTAAATAAGTTGCAATCTAAATAGCTGCGCGGAATAGTAGATCACTTTAAGGGAACTCAGCCCGGATTGTGCGATCTGATCAATCGCCAAATCAAAACAAATCACCAACCGGACTGAGCGATGCCGATCATAGCACCAATACCCCGTGGCGAACGACGCCTGATGCAAAAAGCGATTCAGCGAACACGTGATAAAAATCATGCCCGCAGGCTTACCGCTATGCTGATGTTGCATCGGGGTGACAGTGTCAGCAACGTTGCCAGAACACTCTGTTGTGCTCGTTCTTCCGTCGGGCGCTGGATCCACTGGTTCACACTGTCGGGTGCTGAAGGTCTGAAATCTTTACCTGCAGGACGCTCACGACATTGGCCTTTTGAGCACATCTGTACCTTGTTACGTGAGCTGATAAAACACTCTCCTGACGATTTTGGTTATCAACGTTCACGCTGGAGCACTGAGCTGTTGGCAATAAAAATCAATGAGATAACCGGATGTCAGTTACATGCCGGAACAGTGCGTCGCTGGTTGCCCTCTGCCGGGGTGGTATGGCGCAGGGCCTCACCCACGTTGCGTATCCGCGATCCGCATAAGGACGAAAAGATGGCAGCAATCCATAAAGCACTGAAGGAATGTAGCACAGAGCATCCCGTCTTTTATGAGGATGAAGTGGACATCCATCTCAACCCCAAAATCGGTGCAGACTGGCAGCTTCGCGGCCAACAAAAGCGAGTCATAACGCCGGGACAGAATGAAAAATATTATCTGGCCGGGGCGTTACACAGCAGCACGGGAAAAGTCAGCTACGTTGGCGGTAGCAGTAAAAGTTCGTCTTTATTTATCAGTCTGTTAAAGCATCTTAAAGCGACATACCGGCGAGCCAAAACCATCACGCTAATCGTGGATAACTACATCATCCATAAAAGCCGGGAAACGCTGCGCTGGCTGAAAGCCAACCCAAAGTTCAGCGTCATTTATCAGCCTGTTTACTCGCCGTGGGTGAACCACGTTGAACGGCTATGGCAGGCACTGCACGACACAATAACCCGGAATCATCGGTGCCGGACAATGTGGCAACTGCTGAGGAAGGTTAGCCATTTTATGGAAACCGTCAGTCCATTCCCCGGGGCGAAACATGGGCAGGCAAAAGTGTAGCGGTATTAGGCGCACCTATTTAGGTGCATATACTTATCTCAGCGAGGGAACTAAAATTACCCGCCAGCAGTGTGTTGCTATCCTGTTTGATGAATTCCGCCAACTCTCCCGTCTGTTCTCAGTATTCGGACCATATCGCCATCTGATCGAAAAGATGATCACTCACATGCAAAACGGCAATGGTACTCCTTTCCGGCGGATAGAGCTGGACAGGGCATTGAAAGAGCAGATTGTTAGTGACAAAACTGAAAACAGCACACTAATGCGAATAAAAGAGGTACTTGAAAACTATATTAATTGGGAAACAAATAGCTATCCAGCAGAAAAAAAAGACGAGTTACGTAAAGCAATATCTGGTGGAAAATTGCCCAAATTTGACAGATTTCAGGATAATTATAACGGCATGGGTATTACAGTTCATGATACCTGGGCAACTTATATCACTATAAAGTCACTGCACATCAATAGTGACCACTTCCGGGCAATGGTGCATTACAAGGTACAGGACCACTTTGGTCTGGATAATGAGGATATCTCCAGTTTTAAATTTAACCATTTCCTTTTTTTTCGTATCTGGTTTGTTCTTCAACGATACAATAAATTTGGATTTAAGCCATTTATGACTAATATGGAAGCCACTATAGAAATCACCGGGAGACGTAGTGAAAACTAATCTAAAAAAAACGACACTGATTCTTTTTTCGGTTGCCGCTGCGCTAATGGGTTGTTATTTTTGGTTGACCTCCCGCTCGGGAGAAATTATTGCAGTTCATGAAGATGGTAATTACAGCTCTATTTTAGTAAAAAAATTCCCAATGACGGATAAAGGTAAAATAAACTGGTGGTTGAAAAATAAAGACATGCTCAAAAGCCACTATGATATTCCAAAACCTGCTGTCTATGGTGGCTATAATGTTACTTTTTGGGACTTTGGCGATGGATATAAAGAAAATAAATATGACAGGCTATGTTTTGATGATATGCAAGTAAAAATGAATTGCATTGATAAAAAACCACTATTTACTATAAAAAGATTTAACCATGAAAGAGAGATATTTATCACTTATGAAGGGCGCTATAAGTTGAAGGACGATGGGAAGATAATAAAAGTCAATCGTGAATAGAGCTTCTCTCCTCGCTACAAATAGCTGAATCCATGCAGCCACAGCAACAGAGTCCCCACACTTACCGATCTTATGTCAGCCAGATTAAACGATTATAGTGCCAGTGATCTGAACCAGATGATTTTGTGCAGGACATCTGTCATTAAATCCCTTTCTCTGAAACCACTATTCAGCCGACATAAATATAGTTTTCCGCTTTCAAAGAAAAGTGCTTGTCCACGATGTATTCTCGATTTCTAAGAAGGTTTAACGCCTCTGTCCACTAAACGGATTTATTGCCGAATCAGAAAATAAACCCGTAAGTTACGATTATTGATGCCACCCTGTTTGCAGCATATTGGGCGTGTAATCTCATTTACTCGTGCCAGTTACGACAATCAGTGGCGCAAAACAGCCCGGACGCGGTGCCTCTTCGATTATTTCTTAATCGGTTTAATAGCTGAAAATCTCGGCGCGAGATGACGATAAAGATCATCGGGAGCGACGCCCAACAGACTACAAATATGATAAAACTCCACGGCATCAAGTCGCCTTTCGCAACGTTCAATTCTTGATACCAACGTTTGCTCGATCCGCATCGCGTCTGCCAGCTGGGTCTGGGTGATGTTACGTTTCTTTCGGGCATCAACCAGATAGCCGATAAGTTTCTGATAGTCGTTTGTAAAAAATGAAGGCATATAAGACCTCTCAAATAGAACAAAATCGACTATCGAGCAGCTTTAATATTAGAACAAAACGTACTATTTTGAGTTTTTCATGTTAAAGGATTAACTAAAGGAGAGTTACGGTGACAGAATGGAATGACTGGCATCCATCCGAAGTTTCCGCAGCACTAAAAAAGATGGGCAGTTCCGTAGCCCGACTATCCCGCGAATCCGGTCTTGCTTCATCCACACTGGCAAATGCGCTTTATCGTCACTGGCCCAAAGGAGAGGTCATCATCGCTGTGGCGCTGGGCATCAGCCCCAGGGAAATCTGGCCTTCGCGCTATTCAATAAAACGAAGCCAGATTAAGTTGAAAAATGTACGGCAAACGAAAGAATACCCCTGATTTTCTACGCATATCTGCCAGACTCCCTGTGCACATGGCGCGGTTTTTGGAGCTGTTCAGTAACAGAGGAATAGATCGCGCGGAGAGAGCCCCAGCCTTGCTGGCGCTATGTCTCTAAACTTTCGTTAAATGAAGAATGAATACGGTGGTAAAGCAGGCTTCATCGTACAGATGCAGATGAGTGTTCGGCGGGCTGTTGGAAGACCGTCCGGTTTTCATACCAGCCCGATAAACTCAGTTCATTCTGGGGAAAAAGTGCCACTGCGTTTTAACGCGTTGTCACCATTGTAAGCGCAGGCTTTTATTCATCATCACACTGGCCCGCAACGACATAAAAACGATCCCGCTCCCGAATCACCTTAGTCTGAACATTTCCACAGTCCCACACCAGATGAAAGAACTCATCGGTGGTCACCTCCCAGTCAAGTCGGATACGGCTGTAATCTCCCTTACACAACATATTGCTGGCCTCACTGAAACAAGTTGCGCCAGTTTCATCAGAAAACCTCTGTTGGCTTTGGCTCATTTAATGCTCCTCAGATTTAGGTTAATCAGCAAACTGTACCAAACACAGCTATATGGTAAGGAACCACAGACCTGCACCATACATCGCTACTCCAGCAATCACCGCAATACCCGGATTTCTGGTAAAACGCAGTGCTGCCAGTGTTATTACAATCCCCATTCCGTAACACATTACCCTGCCGTAACCAGAAGCCATGGCCTGCTGAACGCCGGGGATCAAAGTAACAATCATAATGGCGGCCAACAGCGACGGCCCCAGCGCGGAAAAAACTGGCGAGTTCTGATCCGCTTTTTTATCAGCCTGCACCCGTTTATTGAGCATAAAAGGCAACGAGCGTAACAACCAGGTCACCATGCCCATTGCTATTATCGCCACCCACGCCTGATCAAAGTGCATAGTCATTCAGCTTTCCTCTGACAAACACCGCGCAACAACCACAGAGCGCGCCAGCAATCAGTGCCAGCGCCGTTAATCCGTGCAGATACAGCACGCCTGCCACCACCACAGAGACAATAATCGGCATACGATGTCGTGGACTGAAACTTTCCTGGACCAGCACCACAAACAGTGCAGGTAAAGCAAATGGCATGGCTTCTGCCAGCAATGGCACAGCCTTGCTGAGCTGAGTTCCGGCTACCACGCCTGATACCGTTCCAAGCACCCATGATAAATAACTGAATATTCCCAACCAGCTCAGCCAACGACTGCGGGAAGCCATCACGATGTCCGGCATCCTGACAAGCGCCGTGGCAAAAACTTCATCGGTCAGCGTGGTGGCGGCCAGCAGTTGCCTGCGCAACCCTGCCGGCAGTTGACGCACCATGACCGCCCCGTATAGCAGGTGGCGAACGTCCATCAGCGCGCACAATCCAAGCACCAGATACCATGCCGTTCCGGCCTGCATGGCAGCCAGCAATACAAACTGGCTCCCCCCGGCAAAAATAAAAGCGGACATCGCCACCACCATTGTGCCAGGTACGCCGTTAACCACTCCCGCCATGCCAAAGGCGAAAGCAATCGGCAGATAGCCGGTAACCACCGGTAAGGAGGCAAGCAGCGCCTGTTTAGCCGTTTTTTTCATCCGGCTCACAGCGCTTTTAAAACAAACAGATGCGTTCCGGCACCGCCGTCTGTTCTTCCGCAGGTTGCATAAAGGCGACGGTGATGCTGAATGCTGAACCCGGCAGTCATCGCCAGGTCGCAGAAGCAATCCGGTGAAGTCTTTTGTTCAACTTCATAGTCGAGTCCGGCAACCAGCGCTTCCAGCTCAAGAATATGAAAGCGATAAAAGACCTGTAGGGAATCAGCAGGCTGCGGCGGCAAATTCAGGCTGTGCAGCGCTTCCAGAAGACGACGGCAGCGGTATTCAGCCCGCCCTTCGTCACCGGTACGGGCTTCAAATAAGGCCTGGGGGACGTCCTTACGCAACATATGAACCAGACGTCGCTCATCCAGAGAGAGCTCACTCACTGAAACAGGCACCAGCGTATCGGCGATATATTGCAGATGATGCTGCATCAGATTAATTTTTCGCTGCCTGATGCCGGAAAAAGGGCTAATCATTTCGTCCGAGACAACAAAGATGCCGCCCTGCGCCAGCTGTCGTCTGGTCGCACCAAGAAAGGCCAGCGTATCCAGGTGATGTGATGCGCCAACTGAAATAGCCACATCGAATGGCCTGTCTGGCGGCGGAAGATCGGTGATACTGCCTTTACAGGGATGCACATTGGGAGAGTCTCTGAACAGCTTTTGTAAATGATTAAACGCCGTTTCACTCGGGTCCACCGTAGTAACCTGAAGTTCTGGCAACAACTCCAGCAGCATCTTCAACGGCAATCCCGGACCAGTACCAATATCAATGACCCGCGCCGCGCCAGAAAATTGATAACCGACCAACTGCTGCGCAATCGCTACGGACTGTTTGGCATAGGCAGGATGTACCAGTTCCCACACCGCATAGCCATCGACATCAATCCGGTCTTCAAACAGCACGGTGTCATTGTCTCGTCTGGCCGTAGGTGTCACCTCATAACAGGGCGCAGCACGCAACGGCACACAGGGGTGACCATTACGGGTCAGCACGTCGGCGGCGAGGCTGGACAGGCAGATGGTGTCTGAACGCGCCAGGCTTTGCAGTCTGTCGTAAGTCGCAGCATCCAGTCCGACCCAGGGTGAAATAGCGAGGTTGCACAGTGCCACCGCCTGCTGCAATAACGGGTTTTCTGGCATTCCCTCATCAAGCCGCGCATGACTTCCCTCACGTGAGAGACAAATTAATTTTGGTCCCTGATCCTCGACATAAAAGGTCTGCATCCCCGGTGATTCCGGCAATAATCGCTGTCGGATCTGCTCTTCAGCGCGACTGATATCCTCACAGTCAGTAAAGCAAAGCCGTACAGCGTTTATTCCCTGACGGCTTTCCAGCGCCAGACGTCGAAACTGTTGCTGTAAACCGGACCAGTCATCTTCCGTATCCGGCCATTCACGATAAATGTCATGTTCTCCAGGTGCAGCCTCAGCCAGCGTAGGATAGATAACACTGACCATCATGGAGGTTTGTTCATCAAGGCTTTGATAGAGATGGGGGGTGTCACCGGCGAAACTACAACTTTTACCCGCGCTCAGGAAAACCGGTTCCGACTGAGGCCCGGTGAGCGCACGTCCTTTCAGTACCACCACATTCTCCTCAACGCCGGGCATATGGGCTTCTGCAAGGCGTTTGGTATGCGGGGCCATTTCCATGACGTAGGTTTCGATAACAAAGGGAGAAGACTGTTTGTTAATCAGGCGAACGCTGACGCCAGACGAACTGGACTCAACCGACTGGTCCTGTTCCTGAGAAATCAGCTCACCGAACGTCACACCAAGAGCATGTGCCAGTCGCCAGACGGTTTCAATCGTTGGATTACCGCGTCCGGCCTCAATGCCGGAAAGTGTCGCCTTACCGATACCACTGGTTTCAGCCAGCCCGGACAGTGAAAGCCCACGCGATTTCCTCACTCTCGCAAGGCTCAATGAGACTGACTGACGAAACTCACTGGACAATAATAACGAATCTTCCACAACAGCCGCTCCTGAAATTAACTCATTCGTTCTTTATAAGGACCAATGTCGTTCCTTATAATGAACGATGTTACTGGCTGTCAATTGTTTCACCGAAAATTCATTGTTACGCTACCTCAGGGCCAGGTTAGCAGTAGGTTTCCAGCGGGCAAAAGGCTAGAATGCCCCCCTTTTCGTTATGGATTAAACCGGAGATTTATCATGCAAACGCTCCCCCCGTGCCCCAGGTGCCAGTCTGAATATGCCTGGCAGGATGGTACGCTTTTAAATTGCCCTGAGTGCGGGCATGTCTGGACTGATGGCGCAGAAGCAGCAACAGAAGATGCGTTAATTGTAAAAGATGCCAACGGCAATCTGTTAGCCGACGGAGACAACGTGACCGTGATTAAAGATCTGAAGGTCAAAGGCAGCTCCACACCGTTAAAAATCGGTACCAGAGTTAAAGGTATTCGGCTGGTTGAAGGCGATCACAACATTGACTGCAAAATTGACGGCTTTGGTCCGATGAAGCTGAAATCTGAGTTCGTTAAGAAAAACTGACCTGCTCTTTTGCTATATACACCCTGCACGATTTGTTTCGTTTCGCTGACGCTGGCGAACGAAACAAAACCACTGTCGCTTTACTCTCTCTGCCAGCAGTCATCACCGTGCTTTGATTTGCCGCAGGCGCAGCAAGTCGTTTTGCAACTGCATGTCACCGGACAATTATGATTGTCACGGCGGGTTGTCAGGTAAACTAACGTCATCATGATTTTCGGGTTCAGACTATGTTACTAACTGTGCTCTACATTATTGGCATTACGGCCGAGGCAATGACCGGCGCACTGGCAGCGGGTCGACGTAAGATGGACATGTTTGGCGTCATTATTATCGCTTCCGTCACCGCAATAGGCGGCGGCTCGGTGCGCGATATCCTGTTGGGCCACTATCCGCTCGCTTGGATCCAGCAGCCGATATACATAATCATCGTGGCAGTCGCCGCCGTGCTGACCACCCAACTTGCCCCGCTGATGCCCCACCTGCGTAAAACTTTTCTTGTTCTGGACGCGTTAGGCCTGGTGGTGTTCTCCATTATCGGCACTAAGGTGGCGCTTGATATGGGCCACGCCTCGATTATTGCCGCGATATGTGCGGTGATCACCGGCGTATTTGGTGGCGTTCTGCGCGATATGTTTTGCAACCGTATCCCTCTGGTGTTTCAGAAAGAACTCTACGCAGGCATCGCTTTCGCCTCTGGCTGGCTCTACATTCTGCTGCTGAAAACCCCCCTTTCTCATGAGATAGTGGTCATCATCACCCTGCTGTTTGGATTTATTGCCCGCCTGCTGGCACTGCGCTATAAACTTGGGCTGCCCGTCTTCAATTATCCGCACTCCGAACATTGAGCGTTGGTCGCCGATCGCCCTGCAACCCGTCAATCAGTACCTGAACCTGACGATGCTGCAAAAAAGCGACGATCTTTCCGGCAAGTTTTTCTCCGATTCCCGGCAACTGCTGCCATGACTGCTGAGTGCGGGCAAGCAGTGTCTGCCAGTTATCATCCTTCATGGCATTAAGCGCGCCATCAGGCACGGGCACCCCCAGTGCTTTTACCCAGCGTTTGAAAGGCTGTTGCTGACTGAGAGTAAACTGGTGATAAAGCTTGTTGGCCTGATGCGCTGTTATTCCTTCGGTCCGGGCCAGTTGCTCTTCGGACAATGACTGCCAGGAAAAAAGATGCGTCAGCTTTCCGGCCTGTATTAAACGCTGCCAACTGCTTCGGCTGATGCCGGTCATCGATAACACCGCAGGACGGCTTAACCAGACCAGTCTGGAGAGAAATTGCTCACGACATGCGGGCGTGTAGGTCAGACAGCTCACTACATTAAACGTCTCCGGGTCAGGCATCTCCGGAGGCTGACGATCGGCAACCCGCCAGACAACGCCATCCACTCGTGGTATCCCCTGCCCCGCGAGGCTGACGATAACCTGATCGCCAGGCACAATGTCAGCGGAACGCCAGCTTTTCAGTGACCCCGCACTCACCCTGCTGACTTTTTTGTCATCAAGTTGTACCGGAACCAGATTCAGCACGACGCTGAGTTTTCCGCTGCGCCCCACAGAAAACGCCACAGAACGAACCTCAGTGCTGACTTTCCGTGGTGAATACTTCCAGGCAACGGACCAGTTGTTCTCGCCAGGCTGCCAGTGTGCCCCGGCTACCGGCGCGCCGTGGATAACCACGCCATCGGTGACGAAAGGTAATGCCTGTTGGAACCAGCGATCGCGCCAGGCCGCCACCTCATCAGCAGAGCTAACCGGTTCGCTCCAGTCAGCAGCCAGGCCAAAGCCCGCCTCGCGTAACAGAGAGAGTCGTTCAGTCATCTTTTCAGGCCCGTCCGGCCATGCCCAGATAAACACGCCCAGCTTTTGTAAAACAGCCGGGTTCGCCTTATGCCTCATCGCGCCTGCAACAATACTACGTGCATTAACCCCTCCCATGGCTGACTGGCGATGATCGTCCATCAGCAGGAATAACTCCCCCTGCAACGTCAGAGAGTCATCCTTAAAAGGTATCGTCACAGGAACAGACGGGATCTGTTTTGCTTTATCCGTCCAGTCTTCACCCCGCAATCCATTACCGCGGCTGATCATCCTGACCAGCGAACCATGCTGGTAGTGCAGCGTAACGGCGACGCCATCAATCTTCGGCTGAACCCAGAGCGCCTGTTTTCCTGCCATCCACCGCTCAAGGGCATGCTTATCCGTCAGCTTCTTAACCCCAACATGAGCAACGGGATGAAGAACCTTACCGGTGGTACTCAGCTCCGGCTGGCGAACAGCGCTCTGTGGGCGAAAACAGCCCTGCCAGGCGTGAAACTTTTTTTCCAGCGCATCGTAGTGTTCATCCGTTACTTCACTGCTCCCTTTTTGATAATAAGTCCGATCCCAGTCACTTAGCTGTCGCGCCAGTAAAGCCATCTCATGTTCTGCCCGGACGGCGGTCCATACCGGACATTGCCCCTCGGCTACTCCGCACCACAGAAGGCACAAAATAATGATGTTACGCATCGCCAACTTCTCCATGTTGTCTGCCAGCGACATTAAAGAGGCAAAATCAGGCCGTGGCGACGGCAAACACAGATTTATCAGAGCGGGCTCGAAAACAATTTCTCTGTAGTTTGCAACACCACATTGTCATCGCGAGATGCTTTCCATAATCAGAGAAATAGTGCTGCAAAACGCCTGAAACGCTGTATGAAAGGGGCCAGCCGTGTATACTGTGCAGAATTCGCACTCTGACTGGCTAATCAACAATAATCATGGCTCAAGGCACGCTCTTTATTGTTTCAGCGCCCAGTGGAGCAGGTAAATCCAGCCTGATCCATGCACTGCTGAAAACTCAACCGCTCTACGACACTCAGGTTTCCATTTCCCACACCACAAGAGGAATGCGGCCGGGTGAAAATCATGGTGAACATTACTATTTCGTCTCCCATGACGAATTTCGCGGCATGATTGAGCAACAGGCCTTTCTGGAACACGCCGAAGTCTTTGGTAATTATTACGGCACGTCCCGCAAAGCCATTGAGCAGGTACTCTCTACCGGCGTGGATGTCTTCCTGGACATTGACTGGCAGGGCGCGCAGCAGATTCGTAAGCAAATGCCCCAGGCCCGTAGTATTTTTGTTTTGCCGCCATCGAAGGATGAGCTCGATCGCCGCCTGCGAGGGCGTGGTCAGGACAGTGAAGAGGTGATAGCAAAACGTATGGCCCAGGCGGTGGCAGAAATGAGTCACCACGCGGAATACGATTACCTTATTGTTAATGATGATTTCGATCTGGCGCTGTCCGATCTGAAAACCATTATTCGCGCCGAGCGTCTGCGAATGGGGCGGCAACAGTCCCGTCACGATGCTTTAATCAGCAAACTGTTGGCAGACTGAGGACAACTCAGTATGATGCCCAGTCATTTCGTCACCCGTGGAGTATCACACTTATGGCACGCGTAACCGTACAGGACGCAGTAGAAAAAATTGGTAACCGTTTTGACCTGGTTCTGGTCGCCGCCCGTCGCGCCCGTCAGATGCAGGTCGGCGGTAAAGATCCGCTGGTTCCGGAAGAGAACGATAAATCAACCGTTATCGCACTGCGTGAGATCGAAGAAGGACTGATCACTAACCAGATTCTGGATGTTCGTGATCGTCAGGAACAGCAAGAGCAGGAAGCCGCAGAGTTACAGGCCGTTACCGCTATCGCTGAAGGTCGTCGTTAATCATCAGCCGGAAGGCTCGCCCTTGTACCTGTTTGAAAGCCTCAATCAACTGATTGAAAAATACTTGCCTGAGGAGCAGATTAAGCGCCTCAAGCAGGCTTATCTTGTCGCACGTGATGCTCACGAGGGACAGACGCGCTCCAGTGGCGAGCCCTACATTACCCATCCGGTTGCGGTCGCCTGCATCCTGGCGGAAATGAAGCTCGACCATGAAACACTCATGGCTGCGCTCTTACATGACGTTATCGAAGATACCCCCGCCACCTACCAGGACATGGAACAGCTGTTTGGTCAGACCGTGGCAGAGCTGGTCGAAGGGGTCTCCAAGCTCGATAAGTTAAAGTTCCGTGACAAAAAAGAGGCTCAGGCCGAAAACTTCCGCAAAATGATCATGGCAATGGTGCAGGATATCCGCGTCATTCTGATCAAACTGGCTGACCGCACACACAATATGCGCACGCTGGGTGCCTTACGCCCGGACAAAAAGCGCCGTATTGCGTTGGAAACGCTGGAAATTTATAGTCCACTGGCTCATCGCCTGGGCATCCATCACCTGAAAACCGAGCTGGAAGAGCTGGGTTTTGAAGCGCTTTATCCCAACCGTTACCGCGTCATTAAAGAAGTGGTAAAAGCCGCCCGTGGCAACCGTAAAGAGATGATCCAGAAAATCCTCTCTGAAATCGATGGTCGTTTGCAGGAAGCAGGTATTGCCTGCCGCGTCAGTGGGCGAGAGAAACATCTCTATTCGATCTACTGCAAAATGCATCTGAAAGAGCAGCGTTTTCATTCGATTATGGATATCTATGCTTTCCGGGTGATCGTCCGCGATGTGGATACCTGTTATCGGGTGCTGGGGCAAATGCACAGCCTTTACAAACCCCGTCCGGGTCGGGTCAAAGATTATATCGCCATCCCTAAAGCCAACGGCTATCAGTCCCTGCACACCTCAATGATCGGCCCACACGGTGTGCCGGTTGAAGTGCAGATCCGTACGGAAGATATGGATCAGATGGCAGAGATGGGGGTAGCGGCGCACTGGGCTTATAAAGAACAGGGTGAGAGCAGCACCACGGCGCAGATTCGTGCTCAGCGCTGGTTGCAGAGCCTGCTGGAGCTACAGCAAAGTGCGGGCAGTTCTTTTGAATTTATCGAAAGCGTGAAATCCGATCTGTTTCCTGATGAGATTTACGTTTTTACCCCGGAAGGTCGCATCGTCGAACTGCCAGCCGGCGCGACTCCCGTCGACTTTGCCTATGCCGTGCATACCGATATCGGCCATGCCTGCGTTGGTGCCCGCGTCGACCGGCAACCTTATCCGCTTTCCCAGGCACTGACCAGCGGGCAAACCGTTGAAATTATTACCGCGCCGGGCGCACGCCCGAATGCGGCATGGCTGAACTTTGTCGTCAGTTCCAGAGCGCGAGCAAAAATTCGTCAGCTGCTGAAAAATCTTAAGCGTGATGATTCGGTCAGTCTTGGTCGTCGTCTGCTGAATCATGCGCTGGGAGGCAGCCGGAAGCTGGCTGAAATTTCACCAAAGAGTATTAAGCACGAGCTGGAACGCATGAAGCTGGCGACGCTGGATGATTTGCTGGCTGAAATCGGCCTGGGCAACGCCATGAGCGTGGTGGTGGCCAAAAATCTTCAGCAAAGTGAACAGCCTGCACCTGTCGCACCCACCACCTCATCGCGTGGTAAGTTACCAATCAAAGGTGCAGACGGGGTATTGATCACGCTGGCCAAGTGCTGCCGCCCTATCCCTGGCGATCCGATTGTTGCCCATGTCAGCCCCGGTAAAGGTCTGGTAGTCCATCATGAATCCTGCCGTAATATTCGTGGCTACCAGAAAGAGCCTGAGAAATATATGGCAGTAGAGTGGGATAAGGTCACCGAACAGGAGTTCGTCGCGGAGATCAAAGTGGATATGTTTAATCATCAGGGCGCACTGGCAAACCTGACCGCTGCGATCAATACCGCAGGATCCAATATTCAGAGTCTGAACACGGAAGAGAAAGATGGCCGTGTTTACTGTGCTTTTATCCGCCTGACGGCCCACGATCGCGTTCATCTGGCAAATATCATGCGTAAAATCCGTGTGATGCCTGACGTGATTAAAGTTCACCGCAACAGAAACTAGTCGATGAATGCTCAACGCTATGCCCGCATCCTCGAAATGCTGGCCGCCCGCCAGCATGATCTGACCGTTTGTATGGAGCAGGTTCATAAGCCTCATAATGTCTCAGCCGTGATCCGCACGGCGGATGCGGTCGGGGTGCATGAAGTTCATGCTGTCTGGCCTGGTTGCCGGATGCGCACCATGGTTTCCACCGCAGCAGGAAGTAACAGCTGGGTGCAGGTGAAAACGCATCGCAGCATTGCAGAAGCCGTCAGCCTGCTTAAAGGTCGGGGGATGCAAATCCTCGCCACGCATTTATCTGATAAAGCCGTCGATTTCCGTGAGGTTGATTACACCCGCCCGACCTGCATTCTGATGGGACAGGAAAAAACCGGCATCACTCAGGAAGCACTGGATCTTGCCGATCGGGACATCATCATTCCTATGGCTGGCATGGTTCAGTCGCTGAATGTTTCGGTTGCCTCAGCGTTGATCCTTTATGAAGCGCAGCGTCAGCGACAAAATGCCGGAATGTATCAGCGCGGCGAGAGCATGCTTGAGTACGCTGAGCAGCAGCGTCTGCTGTTTGAAGGAGGGTATCCGGTGCTGGCTCGCGTCGCCAAACACAAAGGGCTGCCTTACCCGGAAATTAACGGCATGGGTGAAGTGGTTGCCGATGCTGAATGGTGGGCAACAATGCAAGCTTCGGTACGCAGAAAATGAAAGGCCGCCTGCTGGATGCTGTCCCCCTCAGCACACTGTCCGGCGTTGGCGCAAGTCAGACCGCGAAGCTCGCCAGACTGGGCCTGGTGACCGTACAGGACCTGCTGCTGCATCTCCCTCTGCGCTATGAAGATCGCACTCAGCTTTATGCCATCAACGATCTGCTGCCGAATATCTTCGCCACCGTTGAAGGTGAGGTATTACAAAGCGATATCACTTTTGGTCGTCGGCGGATGCTGACCTGTCAGATTAGCGATGGGACTGGCATCCTCACCCTGCGTTTTTTCAATTTCAATGCCGGAATGAAAAACAGCCTCGCGGCCGGTCGCCGGGTGACGGCTTATGGCGAGATTAAGCGCGGCCAGCGCGGTGCTGAAATTATCCATCCGGAATATCGTGTGCAGGGCGAAAACGGTGGCGTGCAATTACAGGACACGCTGACCCCTGTCTACTCCACGACCGAAGGCGTTCGCCAGGCCACGCTGCGCAATCTTACCGATCAGGCCCTTGAGCTGCTCAATACCTGCGCAATTGCCGAACTGCTGCCAGCCGAACTCAGTAAGGGCATGATCAGCCTGCCGGAAGCATTGCGAACCCTGCATCGCCCACCACCTGATATGGCTCTGGCCGATCTGGAGAGCGGGACGCATCCGGCACAGCGCCGCCTGATTATGGAAGAGTTACTGGCTCATAATCTGAGTATGCTGGCGGTACGGGCTGGCGCCCAGCGTCACCACGCCCTGCCACTGCCTGCCCGGCATGAGCTGAGCGATAAATTGCTGGCTGCGTTACCCTTCCGCCCGACGAGGGCTCAGCAACGTGTCGTCGGCGAGATTGAGCAGGATCTGGCACAGAATTACCCGATGCTACGGCTGGTACAGGGCGATGTCGGCTCCGGGAAAACCCTGGTTGCGGCCCTGACCGCACTCAATGTGATTGCCTGGGGAAAACAGGTGGCACTGATGGCACCGACAGAACTGCTGGCCGAACAACATGCCAGTAACTTTCGCCAGTGGTTTGCGCCTCTGGGTATTGAAGTCGGCTGGCTGGCTGGCAAACAAAAAGGCAAAGCTCGTCAGGCACAGCAGGAAGCGATTGCCAGTGGACAGGTTTCGATGATCGTCGGCACGCATGCGATTTTTCAGGAGCAGGTGCAGTTTAACGGCCTGGCGCTGGTCATCATCGATGAGCAGCACCGCTTTGGCGTCCATCAACGTCTGGCCCTGCGTGAAAAAGGTGAGGAGCAGGGTTTCCATCCGCACCAGTTGATCATGACCGCCACTCCCATCCCGCGCACCCTGGCCATGACTGCCTATGCCGATCTGGATACCTCAACCATTGATGAACTGCCGCCAGGCAGGACGCCGGTCACTACCGTGGCGATCCCGGATACGCGTCGAACCGAAATTATTGAACGGGTTAAACGAGCCTGTACCGATGAAGGACGCCAGGCATACTGGGTGTGCACCCTGATTGAAGAGTCAGAGCAACTGGAGGCTCAGGCAGCAGAAGCCACCTGGGAAGAGTTAAAACTGGCACTGCCGACACTACAGGTTGGATTAGTCCATGGCCGGATGAAGCCCGCTGAAAAACAAAACATTATGCAGGCTTTCAAACGCGGGGAGATCCATCTGCTGATTGCCACAACGGTAATTGAAGTGGGCGTCGATGTCCCCAATGCCAGCCTGATGATCATTGAGAATCCTGAGCGACTGGGCCTGGCCCAGCTACACCAGTTACGGGGGCGTGTGGGCCGCGGCTCTGTTGCATCACACTGTGTACTGCTTTATAAAACTCCCCTGAGTAAGGGAGCACAAAAACGCCTACAGGTGCTGCGTGACAGTAATGATGGCTTCGTCATTGCCCAGTGCGACCTGGAGATTCGTGGACCTGGCGAACTGCTGGGTACTCGACAGACGGGTAATGCAGAATTTAAAGTTGCTAATTTGCTTCGCGATAGCGCAATGATCCCGGAAGTTCAGCGTATTGCCCGACATATTCATCAACACTATCCGGAACAGGCCCAGGCATTAATTGAGCGCTGGCTACCGGAAACAGAGCAATATAGTCATGTCTGACTGACCACAAGCCGTTATTTTATATAATGCAGTGGCCCACCTCACAAAATATTCAAAATGGCCCATGTTTCCTCTATGAAAATTAATCATTTCAGACATGGGGAAATTCTTGTTTTCCGGCCCACCCATTGACGTAAAAAATACCATCTGTAATATCGCGGAAGAAAAATAATAACAGAGAATAAGCAGACATCCGGATATATCTTTTGAGGCCATTATTACAGACTGCTCTGGCAGGATAAGCGCTGAGATTAACTGGCGATCGGTCGAGCGTTGCCAGGCCCGGTTATTTATTGAGATTGACAGTAATAATGAGGTGCCGAGTTGTTTTATGCCACCCTGTTTTGATGAAATTATTTCGTCAGAATGGCTGACGCATTTCATCAGATGAAGAGCCTGTCTTTTTCATCATTAAAGATGACAGCATGGCATTAATCCTGGTTTTTAATTTAAAACGGGTTTATGTGCATCACGGTTAATTCAGAGCCTGATCCACCAGGCGTTATTGTCGCAGCCAGTCTGGAGACGGACAGCGCGCAGAAACCGGAGCCTACACGGAGTACGTGAGGATTTCGAGTACTGCCCGGGTTCAGAATGGCAAGTAAACCAGCCCTGACTGGCAAGGCTCTCAGAAATACCGTGGCATTTATAAAACAATGCCGGATTAATACCATTTTTATTAATAGTAAACATCCTGATTTTAGTATTGAGCAAACTGGTAGCTGCAAGCCAGGGCGGTAGCCTTGCTTTAATATTTAATGGCTTTTCCCATCATGGCATTTATCTTAATAAAAAGGCCATCATTGAATAATTCACTCTCAGGTCTGTTTTTTTTCCTCAGAATAAAGACGCCCAGGAATAAACGCAAAGAAGCATTTTTTCTGTTAAATGATGGCGCGGATCCTGAGCGAAGTGATAACTTTGCTGAGTAAAACTGACCAGATTTCCTGACAACATAATGCACGCAATATCTGCGCCTTCAGGTTTTCATGGCCAGACCATTTTCAGAGGTAACATGATCAACAACTCATCAGATGTTTTATTCAGCCTGATTGTACCGGTGTACAACGCAGCCCAATATCTTGAAACATGTATCGACAGCATTCTGCAACAACGCGTTGGTCAGTATGAGATTATCATCGTTGACGATGGCTCTACGGATAACTCTCTGATGATACTTGAAAAATATAAAGATAATCCGGGTGTCAGGGTGGTGAGTAAACAGAATGGCGGTGTTTCTTCAGCACGTAACCACGGCCTGGATATTGCCAGAGGCGATTACATCAGCTTTGTTGATGCTGATGATTTCCTGCCTGAAGACACCTTATCGACCTGGCTTCGATTGATGCAGGATAAGGTTTGCATGGTTGTTGGCCAGTCGGCGGGCTATACCCACGATGGTATCAGGATGTCGAGTCCTGTTACATCGGAGGCCAGCAAGACGCTGAGCTGTACCGATGCGATAAATGAACTGTTATATTTGAATCCTAAATATGGCGTTTGTGACAAGATCTTCCGGGCAGACATTATCAGATCCAACAATTTAAGATTTAATGAAAACATTGCTAATTTTGAAGATCTCCTTTTTGTTGTTCATTACCTCTATCTGGCAGGGCAACAGCAGGTGGTTTTCTCAGAAAGTATTATCTACAACTACAGGTATTCTTTAGATTCGGCAACCCGAACCACGCTGAAGGAAAAACATTTTTCTTTTGCCACCTCTTTTACAGAAATGAAAAAATATCTTCGACCTGAAAATAAAAAATTTTACTATCACATATTCCTGAAAATAACAGCATCTTATATTGCCCGGGGAATAAATTCCGGGGAATTCAGGCCTTCCTTTATCGCCAGCTATATTGCTTTGTATCGAAGTAATTTCAGATCTTATTTTTTTTCAGGCCTGATGTGTAAAGCGAGCACAGGATATCTTACTCTTTTTTATCTTTCCCCTGGTCTGATAGCACAATTGCGTAAGATAAAAAAAGACCGTTAACGAGGCAAGTGATGAAAGATAAAATAAAAAATTCATTATGGATGATTTCTGAGAAAATTATCGGCATATTCGGTCTGATTTTTGTCACATCCTTCGTGGCCAAATATGTTGGACCTGAAATATTTGGCATTATGTCAATATCTATGCTTGTGTTCCAGTTTATCCAGTCAGTTTCCATTATGGGTAGCGATGTCATTTTACTTAAAAGGATTTCAAGAAACAGGAATTCAGGCATAAAACTTATGCTGTCGACATTTTTCCTGGTGTTGACTACCTATCTCATTCTTTCCATTATTGGCATGGTGGTAATGAAAGAGCATATGACATCAGATGCTCTGGTCTTTATTTTTGCGGCCGCGATCGCCTGCCTTTTTTCAGCCATCGATTTAGTCAATGTCTACAATGAGGCTACCTTAAACGCCAGGCTTAACGTTATCGCTAACGTTACGGGTTTGCTCATCAGTCTGTCATGCCGGTATATCATTTCTTACCTTGAACTGGATCCTCAATACCTGTCGATTCCGATTGTGTTAGTTACCGCTGTCCCCTTCCTGATTAAAACAATCTGGTTCATGTTACGACATGGCGAAACATCTGTACCGGGAGCAAAACATGTAAAAAAATACTCCAGGTATATGATGGCTTCAGGTGGCACGCTGATTTTTTCCATTATCGCCGTCTCTTTATATACCCGATTTAATCAAATCAGCGTGTCATATTTTCTTGGGGTAAAAGAAGCCGGGATATTTTCTGTCGCATTGACATTATCAACGGCCTGGACATTTTTGCCTTATGCATTGCTGGCCTCTTTCTATCCCTCTTTTTTTTCGGAGAAAGATCCTGAAAAAACCATCATCAGGATCCAAAGGCTGCATCTGATGGTTCTTGGCGTTTCCGCCATTATCATTCTGAGCATCCATCTGCTCGCGGGACCATTTATCAACTATTTTTATGGCCCGGCTTATCTTGATGCGGTTAAACCAACCTTATATCTGAGCTTTGGTGCGATGTTTGCCATCTTTAGCAGTATCATGGACAGATTTATTATCAAGTATAATGGATACCGTTTTCTGGTTAAGAAAACCTTCTTTGTTCTGGTTATCTGCCTTGTATCTTCAGCACTGTTTGTCCCCTTGTTCGGACTGAATGGTGCAGCACTTAGCGTAATTATTACTGAGTTCTGCTCTTTCTCTGTCCTCAATTACTTCTTTTCTGCTCAACCCGTCATCACCATTCATAAAGTCTTTATCAACCCGAAAAAATTATGGTTACTTTTTTACGATCTTAAACACTCCAGAGAATAAAAGTGGATTCAACATGAATGAAAAAATTATGTTCAGTATAGTTATTCCTGTTTATAACGCTCAGAATACAATCCATCGGACCCTGCTCAGTGTACTTAATCAGAGTTACACTGACTATGAGGTTGTTATTGTTAATGATGGTAGTACAGACAAAAGCGCGACCATTCTTGAGGAATTTAATGGTCATAAGCAAATAAAGGTCATCCCTCAGGTTAATGGCGGCGTGAGTTCAGCAAGAAATACTGGTTTAAAGAACTGTGCAGGTGAATACGTTATCTTCCTTGATTCCGATGACTGGGTTGATGATAACTTCTTGCTTATCTTTAAGGAAAACCTGAACAGCTTTAAAGACAACTCAGTGGATCTTATTATTGGCAACCTTAAAGACGAAAGAATCAGGCCTGTTACTCAATATGGCTTTTTCAGTGCAGAGGATATTCCTGTGATAATCGGCGAACTGGAAGTTACCGATAATATCGGCTACTTGCACAACAAGTGCTACAGAAAAAAAATCATCGATGATTCGGGGATGTGTTTTCAGGAAGGCGTTTCGATGAGCGAAGACCTACTGTTTAACCTGCGCTATATCTGCCAAGTTAATAATTTGCTGGTCATCAGTAGCTCCTCATATCATTATGAAAATCTCTCTGGCTCCCTCTCGAAAAAGCGAGTGAGCCACGACGAGTTGCTGCTACGTAAGAAACATCTGGCAGATACCTATGATGCGATCATCAAGAAATACAAAAACAGCAATCTGAAATATTTTATGAAAGGCATTTCCCGGCGAATGCTGGCGCTGGATATGCAGATTGTCACCTCGATGTATTATTCTTCTTTTCCACAATCGGGCATTCTCGCAGAGATAAAAAATCTGAAAAAAAGAAAATATCCAAAAGGTATTTTTAACCTGCTCAACAGAAATGAAAAAGTGAAATTCTTCATCATGCGACTTAACAGTATATCTGCCTATTATGCTTTGGGTATTCTCTACAGAATGCATTTTTTCTGAGCTGTAAAGCTGCCTTCAATACCGCATCCCGCTTTGTGAAAAAATAATACCGACACTGTTTTACGTTGCTTTCAATGCGAATGCAGCGAGGTTACCGCTGTCTGTTACCTCGCTGGCATTGTACTTCGCCCCGCATCACCCTCAGACCAGACTTAATGAGACATATGTCACAGCAATCGTTTGCTTTTACTTTGCACACCATTAAAATCGTTTCTTTGTTCATCAGAGAACAGTGCGAATGTCGATCAACACCCCTGAAGCTGATATCCCACCATCTGTTGTTTCAGTTAAAAAAAGTGAGCTGATTTACCAACTGGAAGACAGACCGCCTTTGCCGCAAACTTTATTTGCTGCCTGTCAGCATTTACTGGCTATGTTTGTCGCCGTTATCACTCCGGCACTGCTTATCTGTCAGGCGCTGGGGCTACCTGCCCAGGATACTCAGCACATCATCAGCATGTCGCTGTTTGCTTCAGGACTGGCTTCCGTTTTACAGATTAAGACCTGGGGACCCGTCGGCTCCGGCTTATTATCGATTCAGGGCACCAGCTTCAACTTTGTGACGCCGTTGATTATGGGAGGAATGGCCCTGAAGAATGGCGGAGCCGATCTACAGACGATGATGTCCGCACTCTTTGGTACGCTGATGCTGGCTTCCTGTACCGAGATGCTGCTATCCCGTTTTCTGCACCTGGCCCGCCGCGTCATTACACCACTGGTTTCGGGCATTGTGGTGATGATTATTGGCCTTTCGCTGATTCAGGTTGGCCTGACTTCCATTGGTGGAGGTTTTGCTGCGATGAGCAATCACACCTTCGGCGCCCCCAAAAATCTGTTGCTGGCAGGCGCTGTGTTGTTGGTGATTATCCTGCTCAACCGCCAGAAAAATCCTTATCTGCGCGTGGCCTCACTGGTGATTGCCATGGCGGTCGGCTATTTACTGGCCTGGCTGATGGGGATGCTGCCGGAAAATACCACGCCATCTGACCAGTCGCTGATTGCGGTGCCCGTGCCGTTTCACTACGGCTTGAGTATTGACTGGAATCTGCTGATCCCGCTTATGCTGGTTTTTATGGTCACCTCTCTGGAAACCATCGGCGACATTACCGCCACGTCCGATGTCTCTGAGCAGCCGGTGAGTGGCCCGCTGTATATGAGGCGACTAAAAGGCGGCGTGCTGGCTAATGGTCTTAATTCCTGTGTCTCCGCGCTGTTTAACACCTTCCCTAACTCATGCTTTGGTCAGAACAACGGCGTCATTCAACTGACCGGCGTAGCCAGTCGCTACGTTGGCTTTGTTGTCGCGCTGATGCTGATTGTTCTGGGGCTGTTTCCGGCAGTAAGCGGTTTTGTGCAGCATATTCCAGAGCCGGTGCTGGGCGGTGCCACTATCGTCATGTTCGGCACCATCGCTGCCTCAGGTGTGCGCATCGTGTCGCGCGAGCCATTGAACCGCCGGGCAGTAATGATTATTGCTCTGTCACTGGCCGTGGGCCTCGGTGTTTCACAGCAACCGCTGATCCTGCAATTTGCGCCTGAATGGCTGAAGACGCTGCTTTCTTCCGGCATCGCGGCAGGCGGGATTACTGCGATCATTCTTAATCTGGTCTTCCCGGAAGAGAAATAATCTCTTCTGTGACAATGACGGCGGTTAATCTGTGGGCTGCCGTCGTCATCTGCCGGTTGAGCTTCAATGACAAATCAGGCATAACAGTCCTTCGCTGAACATGCTAAGGGACGGATGCAATGAAATTTATCGGAAAAGTTTTGCTGACCATCGCGCTGGTGTTGCTACTGACACTGATTGCGATATACCTGCTGTTGCAAACTCAGTGGGGAGACAGCTGGCTAGGCCGCACCGTCAGTCAGCACAGCCGTTACCAGCTCGCGTTCTCAAAACTGGAACATAACTTTTCAGATCCGGGCCACGTTATTCTGGATGATGTCGTTTTCGGCCTTAAAACGGAGCCTGCTCAGTTGGTGGCGAAGAAGGTCGATCTGGGCCTCAGCAGCCTTCAGTTTTCTGAACCGCTGCATTTTTCCAGTATCTGGCTGGAAAACGGCATCCTTAATACCAGTGACCACAGCCACCCTCTTCCTCTCTCTGCCGATCGTCTGCAACTGAATCAGATGGCTGTTAACAGCCCTGAAAGCAAATTACCGTTCAGCGCTCAACGGGTTGACGGCGGTATTCTGCCGTGGCGACCACAGCCGGGTGATTTTATGGGTAAGGATGCCAGTTTCCAGATGAGTGCCGGATCGCTGAAGGTAAAAGACATTGCGGCAACCAACGTCCTGTTGCAGGGGAAGCTCAGTCATAATCAACTGCTGATTAGCAATCTGGGTGCCGATGTGGCGCTGGGGTCAGTTACCGCCAGTGCACAGCGTGATGCTGAGGGGCACTGGCAGGTGTCTGGTCTGCGATTAAACAGTATTCGTCTTCAAAGTGAGCAGTCACTTGCTGATTTCCTCGCTCCCTTGCTCTCGTTGCCAGAGGCTCATTTTGATCGCATTGAGGTGACCGATGCCCGTCTCGAAGGAAGAGACTGGGCGATAACCGACCTCGATCTGGCGTTAAAAAATATCACCGTCCGCGAAGGGAAATGGGAAAGCAAAGAGGGATCGCTGTCGATGAATGCCAGCACCTTTGTTAATGGCAGCCTGCAACTGAACGATCCTATCGTTAATCTGACTTTTTCTCCTGAAGGCGTTGCGCTTAACCAGTTCAGTTCACGTTGGGTGAACGGCTTAATCCGGACATCCGGGCACTGGACGCGCAGTGATAACAAGCTCACGCTCGATGAACTGGCCGTGGCCGGACTGGAGTACACATTGCCAGAAAACTGGCGTGAGCACTGGATGGCTACTCTGCCGCAATGGCTGGAGAGTGTGCAGGTAACGAAATTTGCGGCAAACCGTAATCTGATTATCGATATCAATCCGGATTTTCCCTTCCAGCTCACCTCGCTGGAGGGCAACGGCAGCAACCTGCTGATGGCGCGTAATCATCAGTGGGGCATCTGGTCAGGTAATCTGAGTCTCAACGCCGCAGAGGCAACCTTCAACCGCGTCGATGTGCGCCATCCGTCCATCAGCCTCAACGCCACTGACAGCAATATCAACGTTACGGAAATGAGCGCCTTCACCCACGACGGAATGCTGGAAAGTCTGGCGACACTCTCTCAACAGCCACAGCGTGCCCTCTCCTTAACACTTAACGGTCGTGAAGTGCCGGTCAATCTGTTGCACGACTGGGGATGGCCGACGTTGCCACTGGAGGGGAAGGGTAACGTGCAGCTGAAAATTCAGGGAAGTCTGGCAAACGGTGCGCCGTTAAAGCCATCGGTCAATGGCACCCTCTCCGCCACGGCTGGCGATAAAACCGTTCAGCAGACCATGATTGGTGGTCAGGTGGCTGGCGCGCAATGATCGTTTAAAGGTATCATCCGCCTATTTGCGGAATAGCCATGCAGATCAACTCTTCAACACGCCTCAATAAATACATTAGCGAGAGCGGGATATGTTCCCGCCGCGATGCTGACCGGTATATCGAACAGGGCAACGTTTTCATTAACGGTAAGCGAGCCTCGGTCGGTGATCAGGTGCATATCGGCGACGTGGTGAAAGTAAATGGTCAGCTAATTGAACCACGCGATGAAGAGGATTTAGTGCTGATTGCCCTGAATAAGCCGGTGGGCATTATTACCACCATGGAAGAGGGTGAGCGGGACAATATCAGCGATTTTGTTAACCACAGCAAGCGCGTGTTCCCCATTGGTCGGCTGGATAAGGATTCCCAGGGTCTGATTTTTCTGACTAATCACGGCGATTTAGTGAATAAGATCCTGCGGGCCGGAAATAACCATGAAAAAGAGTACGTGGTTACGGTCAACAAGCTGATTACCGATGAGTTCATTGCCGGTATGGGTGCGGGTGTACCGATGCTGGGTACGGTTACCAAAAAGTGTAAGGTTAAAAAAGAAGCACCGAATGTCTTTCGTATCACCCTGGTTCAGGGGCTGAACCGGCAAATCCGCCGCATGTGTAAGCATTTTGGCTATGAAGTGACCCGGCTCGAACGCACACGGATTATGAACGTCAATCTGAAGGGGCTGCCGCTGGGTGAATGGCGTGACCTGACCGACGATGAGCTGATTGAACTGTTTAAACTGCTGGAAAACTCATCCTCTGAAGAACCCGCGGCCAAAAAAGCAAAACCCAAACCGACAGCAGCAAAAAAACCCACCAACGGCGGACCGAAAACCAGTGAGAAAACGGCTGGCAACAGCGCTTCCCGCAAGCGCTTCACCCAGCCGGGCCGTAAAAAGAAAGGGCGCTGATCCAGCGCCTCTCCTCAGTCGCCGGATCCGCCCTGCTCCAGCGGGCCATCCGGGTCGGCGGGCAGGACCAGATATACCCCCTTAAACACCGCCCCACAGGTATCATTACCGTGCAGTTCGACTTCCAACTGCACCCGTGCCTTACGACCACGCGCCAGCCTGTCCAAATCACCGCTCAGGGAACCAAGATCGGCTATTGCGCCCGGCCTGCCGCTGATCGAATGGCTGTAACGGATATGTGCATCCGCCAGAATAATCGTGCCGCCCAGATGCCGCTCGCGCAACAGCAGCCAGATAAGCCCCCAGCCCGTCAGCGTGGCCAGTGAAAACAGGCTGCCGGCAAACAGGGTATGGTGCGGATTCTGATTGCCGGTTTCTGGCATAGTGGTAATGAATTTCTGCCCGGTATACTGCTGGATGCGCACCCCCATTTTCTCACTGAGAGGGATATTCTCGTACCAGGCCTGCTGCAACTGACCGCACCAGTCGGCACGATGCAATATGTCATCCAGGGTAATAACCGGCTTTACCATCAAGAAATGGCGTACCGGCGTGGTTTGCGGCGCGGTAACCTCACCCTCGTTGACATAACCCAACTTGGCAAAGAACTCGACCGCATCTTCCCGGGCGCTACAAACCACGCGTTTAACCCCTTCCTGACGCGCTACAGACTCCAGCGTCATCGCCACCAGCGTCCCCAGGCCTTTTCCCTGAACTGAGGGGTGCACGGCCAGAAAACGGATTGCCGCCTCATTGTCGGCATTAATGTAAAGTCGCCCTACAGCGACCGGAGCGCCACTTTCATCCACCACCATTTGATGATGAGCCAGCGCATCCCACGCATCCCGTTCAGAGCCCATTGGCTGATGAAGAGGCTTACGTAGCATTTCCCAGCGAAACTGATAGTAAGTATCCAGCTCTTCCGCTGTTTCAGGAACCCGAAGGTGATACATAAAATGGTTCTCTCTTTCAGTCTGGTTCGCTTCCGTGCCGTTCAACCCGCTGGCTTACACCTGGAGCCAGAAGGTGACCGGGCCATCATTGACCAGTGCGACCTGCATATCGGCGGCGAAGCGCCCGGTCCGGGTGGTCACCGCCTTTTCACGGCAACATTCCACAAAATAGTTATACAACCGCTCAGCGTCCGCAGGTTCTGCGCCGCGAGAAAAACCGGGACGCAGACCCTTTTGGGTGTCGGCCGCCAGCGTAAATTGTGACACAACCAGCAGGCTGCCTTCTGCCTGCCGGACATTCAGATTCATTTTTCCGTCAGCGTCACTGAAAATGCGGTAACCCAGCACACGCTCACACAGCCGCTGCGCTTTCTGCTGATCATCACCTTTTTCCACACCCAGTAAGATAAGCAACCCCGGCCCGATTTCGCTGATGGTTTCTCCGCCAACCTTAACGCTGGCGCTGAGCGCACGTTGAATTAAAGCAATCATGACCCCTCGTCTTCTTTATTTTGTTGTGTCAGGCGGTGGTCCCCCAGGGAGGCGGTAATCTCTGCACCCAGCAAAACAATACACCAGGTCCAGTAAATCCACAGGAACAGGATAGGGATAACCGCCAGCACACCATAAATCAGCTGATATGACGGGAACATGGTCACATAGAGGGCAAAGGCTTTTTTCCCCAGCTCAAACAATAATCCGGCAACCAGCGCGCCGACCAGCGCATCCCGTCCAGCCACCTGACGAGTGGGAACAATACTGTAAAGCAGCCAGAATGCCAGCCAGGAGAGTAACAGAGGAAAAATTCGTAGCCCATAATCAATCAGCCAGCTGACGCCACTGACTGAGGCCCAACGCAGTGACAGCAGGTAGGAGCTGATAGCCAGGCTGGCACCAGCCAGCAATGGCCCCAGAGTCAGGATCATCCAGTAAACGGCAAAGGAGTAGACCAGCGGGCGTTTACGTTGACTGCGCCAGATGGTATTCAGCGCGGTATCAATGGAATACATCAGCAGCAATGACGTCACTACCAGGCCGCAGGCTCCTACCGCCGTCATCTTATTAACGTTAGCCACAAACTGCTCGAGATACTGCTGAATTGCCGTGCCCGATGCCGGAACAAAATTGCTGAAGATAAAGGTTTTCAGTTGCCCGCTGACCGTGGCAAATGCCGGGAAAGCAGCAAACAGCGCAAATACCACGGCCACCAGCGGCACCAGCGACAGCAGGGAAACATAGGCCAGATTGCCTGCCAGCGTGGTCATGGCATCTTCATTAATGCGCTGCCAGAGCAACCTGATCCAGGACCAGAATGCCCGCAGGCGGTGCTGACTGGCGTAACGATGACGAAACATCACGACTTATCAGCAAAAAACGCCGGGATGATACTGGCATCCGTAACGTGAATACTCTGGATGCCAAGCGCCCGTGCTCCCTCGATATTTTCCAGATTGTCGTCAAAGAAAATGGTCTGAGAGGCGCTGAAACCTTCTTCATCAAGCACCTGCTGGTAAATGCGGGCTTCGGGCTTACGCATGCCCATATCCTGTGAAAGGTAAAGTTTATCCACAGCGCTCTGGACTTCCGGGTATTCACCAGGCCAGAAACTACAGTGCAGACGGTTAGTATTGGAGAGAATAACCACCCTTTCACCTTTGTCGCGCAGCGCTTGCATTATCTGTAAGACTTCCGGGCGAACACCAACGAATATAGCCTGCCAGCCAGCGGTAAACTGTTCAAAACTCAGCGCCAGGCCCAGCTCTTCGCAAATCTGCTCTGCGAAGGCTTCATCGCTCACTTCTCCACGCTCATGGCGATGAATATTCTCCCCCAGAGTGAAATGGTTTTGCAGCGTCGCTAACGGCACGCGCCCCAGATCGCTCCAGACGCCCAGCACCCGGTTGAAGTCAATATCAACAATGACGTTACCTAAATCAAAGATATACAGCATGGCCATCTCCTTTTGTTCCGGTGAGCTATTCACTCTAGCGGTAAAATGGAAGCCTGAACAGGTGGCGAATTTGAAAACTGGAAGACAGATTCAGAGAGGAAAAAAAACAGGGCCGGAAATCTCCGGCCCTGTTTATCAGCAACAACGTCAGATTAAACGTCTTTGCTACCGCGCATGGCGCGTTTACGATCGTTTTCGGTCAGGTGACGTTTACGAATACGGACAGAAAGCGGCGTAACTTCTACCAGTTCGTCATCATCGATAAACTCAATCGCCTGCTCAAGCGTCATCTTGATGGCTGGTACCAGCGTTGTCGCCTCATCGGTACCAGAAGCACGCATGTTGGTCAGTTTCTTACCGGTCAGGCAGTTTACCGTCAGGTCGTTAGAACGGCTGTGAATACCGATAATCTGGCCTTCATACACTTCCGCGCCGTGACCAAGGAACAGTTTGCCGCGATCCTGAAGGCCAAACAGCGCAAATGCCACCGCTTTACCCTGGCCGTTTGAGATCAACACGCCATTCTGACGCTGGCCCACTTCACCCGGACGAACATCATCGTAGTGGCTGAAGGTGGAGTAGAGCAGCCCGGTACCAGAAGTCATGGTCATGAATTCGTTACGGAAGCCAATCAGGCCGCGGCTTGGCACCACGTAGTCAAGACGCACACGACCTTTACCATCCGGGTCCATGTTTTTCATGTCGGCTTTGCGTTCACCCATCGCCTGCATCACTGCACCCTGATGCTGTTCTTCAATATCCAGCGTCACGTTTTCGAATGGCTCCTGTTTGCGGCCTTCGAATTCACGGAAGATAACTTTCGGACGGGATACCGCCAGTTCGAAACCTTCGCGGCGCATGTTTTCGATCAGTACCGACAGGTGCAGTTCACCACGACCTGAAACGCGGAAGGCATCGGCATCAGCCGTTTCTTCCACACGCAGCGCCACGTTGTGCACCAGCTCTTTGTTCAGACGGTCAAGGATCTGACGTGAGGTCACGAACTTACCTTCTTTACCGCAGAAAGGTGAGGTGTTGACGTTGAAGAACATGGTTACCGTTGGTTCATCAACGCTCAGTGCTGGTAGCGCCTGCACATTCTGTGGATCACAGATGGTATCAGAGATGTTCAGCTCGCCCAGACCGGTAATGGCGATGATGTCGCCTGCTTCGGCTTCTGTTGCATCAATACGCTCCAGCCCGAGGTGGGTCAGCACTTTGCCAACTTTACCGTTACGGGTTTTGCCTTCGCTATCGACGATGGTCACCTGCTGGTTTGGCTTCACTTTGCCACGCTTGATGCGGCCGATACCGATAACACCAACATAGTTGTTATAGTCCAGCTGTGAAATCTGCATCTGGAAAGGCGCAGCCATCTCAACCTGTGGCGGAGAAACGTGCTTCACGATGGCCTCATACAGCGGGGTCATGTCTTCCGCCATATCGGTGTGGTCAAGACCCGCGATACCGTTCAGGGCAGAGGCATAAATAACCGGGAAGTCGAGCTGGTCGTCGGTCGCGTCCAGGTTAACAAACAGGTCGAATACCTGATCCACAACCCAGTCAGGGCGGGCACCAGGCCGGTCAACTTTGTTGATAACCACGATCGGCTTCAGACCATTTGCAAAAGCTTTTTTGGTCACAAAGCGGGTTTGCGGCATTGGGCCATCCATTGCATCCACAACCAGCAGCACCGAGTCAACCATTGACATCACACGTTCTACCTCACCGCCGAAGTCGGCGTGTCCTGGGGTATCCACGATATTAATGCGGTAGTCGTTCCATTTAATGGCGGTGTTTTTTGCGAGGATGGTAATCCCACGCTCTTTCTCCAAATCGTTGGAGTCCATTACGCGTTCGGTTGCTTCAGCGCGGGCGTCAAAGGTTCCGGACTGCTGTAGCAATTTATCAACCAGGGTAGTTTTACCGTGGTCAACGTGGGCAATAATGGCGATGTTACGCAAATTTTCGATCACAGCTTTGCCTCAGGCATTAGAAATAGCGCGCTATTGTACACGGATTAATCGAAGGACTGAACAGGATCACAAATATCAATTAAAGATTGCTGTCAGGTTGCTTTTTTAGCCATTTACAGTGCAACAATTGCACCTGCCGCTAAAAATGCACCATAAAAGCGCAAGGACAGTAACCATAAGCACCATCATGGTGCGCGACTTCCATCATGGTGCAGATTCCGATTCATCAGAGGGCGCATCATAGCGCTTTTTATGCGGGTTTAGAAAGTTGGCATAAATTTCGCTTTGATGTTTGTAAGCAAAAATGCCAGTTTCACGAAGGTCCCGGCTGATCAGAACGCTTTATTTTGGAATGACTGCACCAGAAAACAAACCTGATGCGCCGTAAAGATATCTGACCACGACGACAATGACAAAATCCAGGAGAGTTAAGTATGTCCGCTGAACACGTTCTGTCGATGATGAACGAGCATGAAGTCAAATTTGTTGACCTGCGTTTTACCGATACCAAGGGTAAAGAGCAGCACGTTACCATCCCTGCTCATCAGGTTAACGCTGACTTCTTCGAAGAAGGCAAAATGTTTGACGGCTCTTCGATTGGTGGCTGGAAAGGGATTAACGAATCAGACATGGTTCTGATGCCTGACGCGACAACCGCAGTTCTGGATCCTTTCTTCGAAGATCCTACGCTGATCATTCGTTGTGACATCCTTGAGCCAGGCACTATGCAGGGCTACGATCGCGACCCTCGTTCCATCGCCAAACGCGCGGAAGACTTCCTGCGCTCATCCGGCATTGCAGATACCGTTCTTTTTGGACCAGAGCCAGAATTCTTCCTGTTTGATGATGTTCGCTTTGGCGCAACCACGTCGGGTTCCCACGTTGCTATCGATGATATCGAAGCCGCCTGGAACACCGGTAAAGAATACGAAGGCGGTAACAAAGGTCACCGTCCGGGTCTGAAAGGCGGTTACTTCCCGGTTCCACCGGTCGACTCTTCACAGGACATCCGTTCTGCTATGTGTCTGACCATGGAGCAGATGGGCCTGGTCGTTGAAGCTCACCACCATGAAGTGGCGACAGCAGGTCAGAACGAAGTGGCAACCCGCTTCAACACCATGACCAAAAAAGCAGACGAAATTCAGATCTACAAATATGTTGTGCACAACATTGCCCATGCTTACGGCAAAACCGCGACCTTTATGCCAAAACCTATTTTTGGTGATAACGGTTCAGGTATGCACTGCCATATGTCCCTGTCCAAAGGCGGCACCAACCTGTTCTCTGGCGACAAATACGGCGGCCTGTCAGAAACGGCGCTGTTCTATATCGGCGGCGTTATCAAGCATGCTAAAGCGATTAATGCTCTGTCTAACCCAACCACCAACTCTTACAAGCGTCTGGTTCCTGGCTACGAAGCGCCGGTCATGCTGGCTTACTCTGCCCGTAACCGTTCAGCGTCTATTCGTATTCCTGTGGTTGCCAGCCCGAAAGCCCGCCGTATCGAAGCTCGCTTCCCGGATCCAGCGGCTAACCCTTACCTGTGCTTCTCTGCACTGCTGATGGCTGGCCTTGACGGCATCATCAACAAAATCCATCCAGGCGATGCGATGGACAAAAACCTGTACGATCTGCCGCCGGAAGAAGAAGCTGAGATTCCAAAAGTGGCCGGTTCACTGGAAGAAGCACTGAACGCGCTGAACGAAGACCGCGAGTTCCTGACCCGTGGCGGTGTGTTCACTGACGATACCATCGATGCCTACATCGAACTGCGTAAATCCGAGCTGGACCGCGTTCGTATGACTCCGCATCCGGTTGAGTTTGAACTGTACTACAGCGTCTGATTAAAACGTCTGAACCTGGTGAATGCGATGTCGCGGTAGGGCGGCAACCGAAATAACCCAAAATAACGTAGTCTGCTGTTTTATTTGGGAGAAAGAGGGAAGCCAGCACCGCTGTGGTATGAAAATCGCCGGGAATTATTGCCGTGGAAATTTCAGCCCATCTCCGGATGGGCTTTTTTCACCGCGAATTCATCGTCAGGGACGACGATATCTGGGTTAAAAGGCTATAATGCACTAAAAAGGTGCAGGGGAAGACTGTATGGCAACTGGCACGCTGCCCGATGCTGGGCAGATTCTCAACTCTCTGATTAACAGTATTTTGCTGGTCGACAGCGAACTGGTGGTGCATTACGCCAATCCTGCTGCACAACAGCTGTTGGCTCAAAGCTCACGCAAGCTTTTCGGTACGCCTTTGCCGGAGCTGATGGGATATTTTTCGTTAAATATTGACGTCATGCGCGAGAGTCTGAGTGCTGGTCAGGGCTTTACCGATAGTGAAGTCACCCTGGTGGTGGACAGCCGCGCACATATTATGTCACTGACCGCGCAACGTCTGCCTGATGGTTTAATACTGCTGGAAATGGCGCCGATGGACAATCAGCGTCGTCTCAGTCAGGAACAGATTCAACATGCCCAGCAGGTAGCAGCCCGCGATTTGGTTCGGGGTCTGGCTCATGAAATAAAAAATCCGTTGGGAGGATTGCGGGGCGCCGCTCAGTTGCTGGCAAAAGCGCTCCCCGACCCCTCTCTGACCGAGTACACCAGGGTGATTATTGAACAGGCTGACCGCCTGCGCAATCTGGTGGACAGGCTACTTGGCCCTCAGCAGCCCGGTATGCATGTCACACAAAGTATTCATCAGGTCGCTGAGCGTGTGGTTAACCTGGTATCGATGGAACTGCCCGACAATGTGACGCTGGTACGGGATTACGATCCCAGCCTGCCAGAGTTACCGCACGATCCGGATCAGATCGAACAGGTGTTACTGAATGTTGTCCGTAATGCGCTTCAGGCGTTGGGGGAAGAAGGTGGCACAATCACGCTTCGTACCCGCACGGCATTTCAGCTGACGCTGCACGGCGTGCGTTATCGCCTGGTGGCGCGCATTGATGTTGAGGATGATGGCCCCGGCATTCCGGCTCAGCTACAGGACACCCTGTTTTATCCCATGGTGAGTGGTCGTGAAGGGGGGACCGGTTTAGGCCTGTCTATCGCCCGCAGTCTGATCGATCAGCACTCAGGAAAAATAGAGTTCAGTAGTTGGCCTGGCCACACAGAATTTTCAGTTTATTTGCCTATTCGCCAGTGAGGTTTCTATGCAACGAGGGATAGTTTGGATCGTCGATGACGATAGCTCCATCCGCTGGGTGCTTGAACGCGCGCTCACTGGAGCCGGTTTAAGCTGTGCCACTTTTGACAGCGGTAACGAGGTGCTGGACGCCCTGTCTACCAAAACCCCAGACGTTTTACTTTCAGATATTCGTATGCCTGGAATGGATGGGCTGGCGCTACTCAAACAGATTAAACAACGCCATCCCATGTTGCCGGTGATTATTATGACGGCACATTCCGATCTTGATGCGGCGGTAAGCGCCTATCAGCAGGGTGCTTTTGATTATCTGCCCAAACCTTTTGATATTGATGAGGCCGTCGCGCTGGTAGAGCGTGCCATCAGCCACTATCAGGAACAGCAACAGCCACGTAATCAGCCGGTCAGCGGCCCGACCACCGACATCATCGGTGAGGCCCCGGCGATGCAGGATGTCTTCCGCATCATTGGCCGTCTTTCCCGTTCTTCTATCAGCGTGCTGATCAATGGTGAATCAGGTACGGGTAAAGAGCTGGTCGCCCACGCCCTGCACCGTCACAGCCCGCGGGCTAAAGCGCCATTTATCGCCCTGAACATGGCCGCTATCCCCAAGGATCTGATTGAGTCAGAGCTCTTTGGTCATGAGAAAGGGGCATTTACCGGGGCAAATCAGATCCGTCAGGGACGTTTTGAACAGGCGGATGGCGGCACCCTCTTCCTGGACGAAATCGGCGATATGCCACTGGATGTGCAGACCCGTTTACTGCGCGTGCTGGCTGATGGTCAGTTCTATCGCGTTGGAGGCTATGCGCCCGTCAAAGTGGATGTGCGCATTATCGCGGCCACCCACCAGAATCTGGAACTGCGCGTGCAGGAAGGTAAGTTCCGTGAGGATCTGTTTCATCGACTGAATGTGATCCGCGTACATCTGCCGCCGCTACGTGAACGGCGGGAGGATATTCCACGGCTGGCGCGCTATTTTTTACAGATTGCGGCACGTGAACTGGGCGTTGAAGCAAAAGTCCTGCATCCGGAAACGGAAACGGCGCTTACCCGTCTGCACTGGTCTGGTAACGTGCGTCAGCTGGAAAATACCTGCCGCTGGCTGACCGTAATGGCGGCGGGTCAGGAAGTGCTGATCCAGGATCTGCCAGGCGAACTTTTTGAGACGACAACGGCAGACACGCCGGTGCAGTCTTTACCTGACAGCTGGGCAACGCTGCTGGCTCAGTGGGCTGATCGTGCATTGCGTTCGGGTCATCAAAATCTGCTTTCCGAAGCACAGCCTGAAATGGAACGAACCTTGCTGACCACAGCCTTGCGCCACACTCAGGGACACAAACAGGAAGCCGCCCGACTGCTGGGCTGGGGACGCAATACCCTGACCCGCAAACTGAAAGAGCTGGGGATGGAGTAAGCCAGCAGAAGGTGTAAAAATATGGCACATTGCTTTTTTTTTATACCTTCAGCGGCTTTACACGTCGGTGCTAATCAGTATCATTCTGAGCGGCTACCGGGAGGAATACTATGCTGGAATCTGTCATTCATTTCATCACGCAAACAGCGCAGGCGTGGGCACATTCTCCACAGACCGCCATCGCAGCAGTGATGTGCGCCCTGATGATGAATCTGTTCAGTTGAAATAAGGCCGGTGATATCCGGCCTTACGCTTATTGCACCTCTGCCGGGATGCAGAAAGATTGCCGGTGGCGATAATTCGCACTCCCTTTCCCATTATCAACAGCAACTTTTATCTGCTAAACGGGACTACCCGTAGACGCCCCCACAAGATAAAACCGCACAAGGCCAGCAGGATAAAATTAAGCGGCGTGACGGCGGCCTCACCGCGTGAGATATGAAAGGTAATGGCACAAATTTGCAGTAAGGTGCAGCCAGATGCAGCCCATACTGACAGCTGCGGTTTTATTTTCAACAAAGCAGGCAGCAGAATCCCTGCTCCGCCAAGCGCATCAATCAGCCCCATCCCCCGCAGAAAATGTACCGGCACCTGACCCGGCCATACCCACATAGCGGCCAACTGACTAACAGGCATCAGCATTTTCATGCCACCGAAAATAACAAAGGCAATAAAGATCAACAGCTGAACGCCCCACAGCAACATATTCATTAACTTATGAGGTTGTTTTTCTGTGGCATTTATCTGTTCGTGGATCATGGCACTGTTTCCTGTAAAGAGTTCGGAGGTGCAACACCCGGTCATTATCGTGACGCAGGGCTGCGGGGAACCGGTGAATGACATCAGGTGGTGCAGACCATCCTGAAAAGATACAATACGATAATCAACCATATCGTAACAAGAGATACGATAGACTATATTATCGTTAAAAGGCGAGGAATTTCGTAATGAAAGAGTGGCCAGACGATCATCCCAAGGCAAAACTGATGGCACGCAAGCGCGCTGCAATTATCAGCGCAGCAAAAGACGTTTTTCTTCGGGTTGGGTATGAAGCTTCCAGCATGGAAGAGATTGCCGCTTTAGCAAACGTCTCGATTATGACGCTGTATCGCCACGCCATCAGCAAAGAAGCATTGTTTAATGCGGTGATTTTGAGTGCCTGTGATTACTCAGAAGAGAAGAGAGGTCAGTACCAGCAGGCCATACAGGAGAAGCCCCTGCAACAGGTTATGCAGGAAACAGGCGCGCTCTTTCAGGAGAAGATTACCCATCCCGACACCGTCGCTATTCTGCGCACCGTGATGGTTGAAACGCGCCGCTTTCCTCAACTCGCCAGCGCAGCCTATGAGGGATTCGTCCACAGCTGGCAGCTTAATCTTGAGGCGTTGCTGCCGTTGCATCCTGAATTTGCCGGTAAAGAGCCTGAACAGACCAGACTTGCCGTATCGCGTTTTCTTGACGATTTGATGGGGACAGATTTTATCAACATACTGCTGGAAATCAGTGATGCAAATCGGCCCGACCGGGCAAATCGCACAAGGACTGCCGCCCGTAATTTCATGAAAATGATGGGCCTTTCATCACCCGAAGACGCATGTTAACAATCTGGCGATACGGGTGGAAAAAGCCCGGCATGAAAAGGCTCGCTGCTGTCGCCTTCCTTTGTCATGCCGGCACCCTGCCTGCAAAGATACTGCTACGACTTACTTACGCAGATAAAGATCCTTCAGATAGTAAAAGCCCAGGGTTGACGGCGCGAACCCGCCCACTTCAGGCTTAACCAGCCGGTTTTGTACCCCGTAAAAAACCGGGATGACCGGCGTATCCCCGGCGATGATATCACTGGCCTTCTGGTAGTATTGCCCTGCTTCTTTTGGTGTTGAAGCTAACCCCGCCGACTTCACCGCAGCGTCAAAAGCGGCACTGCCATACATGGATGTGTTCTGGCTGTCGCCACTGCGGAAAGTATTCAGGAAGGTCGAAGGCTCATCGTAGTCTCCTATCCAGGTGTAACGCACCAGGTCATACTGCCCCTGGTGCATGGTATCCAGCATGGTTTTCCACTCCTGGTTTTGCAGTTCAACCTGCGCGCCCAGCGTTTTTTTCCACATTGATGCCGCAGCAATAGCCAGGCGACGATTATCGTCCGAGGTATTGTAAAGCAGACGGAAGTGCAGCGGATGCGAAGAGGAGTAGCCCGCCTGCTTCAACAGGGCCTGCGCCTTTTCAACTCTTTTTTCCTGCGTCCAGCCTGCCCATTCCGGCGGCGTTAAGGTGATGCCACCCATTGAAAGTGGCAGAACCGTCCAGGCAGGCTTCTGCCCTTTGCCCATCACTTTGCTGGCGATGACTCCCTTATCAAGGGCCAGATCCAGCGCCTGTCGCACCCGCACATCGTTGAACGGCGCGCGCCGGTTATTAAATTCGTAATAAAACACGCTCAGTACCGGGGTGCTGTGGATCTCCGCCGGTTTCTCTTTTTTCATCCGTGGAAAATCAGTGGAGGTAATGGTGTCCGTGATGTTGATTTCACCCGCCAGATAGCGGTTCAGTTCCGCTGTACCATCGTTGAGTGGCAGGTAAGTCGCACGGTTAATCACCGTATGCGCATTGTCCCAATAGCGGTCATTGCGACTGACCACAATTTTTTCATTCACCACCCACTGATCTAACTTGTACGGGCCGCTGCTGACCATATTGCCGGGACGCGGCCAGCTGTCACCAAACTTCTCAACGTTGTGCTCGCTGACCGGAAACAGTGAAGGGTGCGCGACAAACTGAAGAAAATAAGAGACAGGCTGGTCAAGTGTCACTTTAACGGTGTGATCGTCCGGGGCGGTGATGCCCAGTTGATCAGGCGCGACTTTCCCCCCTGTGACCTCAACCGCGTTCTTAATGTGAGCATAGTTAGCGAAGGAGGCGTAAGGAGAGGCCGTTTTCGGGTCGGCCAGACGGCGCCAGCTGAACACCACGTCCTGTGCGGTCAGTGGACTGCCATCTGACCAGGTCAGACCGGGGCGCAGATGAAAGGTCCAGGTGATGTTATCCTGCGTTTCCCATGAAGAGGCCAGGCCGGGCCGGGGTTTTCCGTCCGCACCGATGCTGACCAGCCCTTCAAACAGGTCATTAATAACGTTAAAAGCTTCATTGCTCTCTGCCCGCTGCACATCCAGCGTGGCAGGCTCAGTACCATTTCCCCTGATGATTTCCTGCGCAGCCGCCAGCTGTGTCCCGGCTGGCACCTGTGCAGCACTGGCTCCCACGCCGAACGCCACCAGCAAAGAGGCAGCGGTCCGGTAAAATGCTCCCGCACTCATTGTTTTCATGAATTTTCCTTTCAGGTAAGTGAAGAGTTCAGGGCACACGGCGGTGCCCAACGAAAACAGATGCAAATGATGCGCCACAGATAAAAGTGGCCCGTAATGCGGGATAAGAAAAGGAGTACCGGCGAATAATGCGCGCTTAGTGCCTCACTGCTTCATTTGGGTGCATTGCCGGGTGCTGTTTTACCGCCGGAAGCCGCCCGAAATGAGACGCTTGCGGCGGCGGTTCAGATCACCCGTGAAAACTGCTGCACAGGCGCTTTTTGCCGCAGATAGATATCAAAACACATGCAGATATTCCTGACCAACAGCCGTCCTTTAGTCGTTACACGCAGACCTGTCTCACTGATTTCCACCAGCCCGTCGGTTATAAACGGGCGTAACAGGAGTAAATCCTGCGCAAAATAGTCAGTGAAATGCAGTGCACCGAGAGAAAAATCAGCGAAGTTCAGTGAGAACTTACACATCAACGCTTTGATCACTTCCCGCCGCAGACAGTCATCATCGGTCAGACGCAGCCCACGCCACAATGCGCTCTGCTGCCGTTCCAGCGCTGCGTGCCAGCTTTTTAACACCTTCTGATTCTGCGCATAGCTGTCTCCCACCATGCTAATCGCGGAAACCCCCATGCCGAGAAGGTCATTGTCGCCCTGCGTGGTATATCCCTGGAAATTACGGTGCAGCCGCCCTTCCCGCTGGGCCATCGCCAGTTCATCATCAGGACGGGCAAAGTGATCCATGCCAATAAACTGATAACCCGCCGCGGTAAGCGAGGTGACAGACTGTTGCAAAATGGTCAGCTTCTGATCGGCATCAGGCAGGTCGGCTTCTTTGATTTTTCGCTGGGCAGCGAACAGATGAGGCATATGCGCATAGTTAAAGACGCTGAGACGGTCAGGTATCAGTGCAATCACCTTTTTCAGGGTGAACGCAAAGCTCTCCGGCGTTTGCATCGGCAGACCGTAGATCAGGTCCAGATTGACAGAAACAAAACCCAGTTGCCTGGCCCGCGCAATCAGCCCGACAATCGCCGCTTCGTCCTGAATGCGATTGACCTTCTCCTGAACATCCTTATTAAAGTCCTGTACCCCCATGCTGAGGCGATTGAAGCCGACCGACCACAGGTGGTCCAGCATATCCGGTTCTAATTCTCTCGGATCAATTTCAATCGATACTTCAGCATCATTGCTGAAGTTAAAATGCTGGCGCAGCAAGGTTGTCAGCCGGGTAATCTGCGATTTATTCAGCCAGGTCGGCGTGCCACCGCCCCAGTGCATCTGCGTGACGGTGCGATTGCCAAACAGTCTGGCGCGGGAGACGATCTCCACCGCCAGCGCCTCAAGGTAGTCATCCGCTTTATGTTGTTGTCGCGTCACCAGCTTGTTACAGCCGCAGAAATAGCACAGCCGGTGGCAGAACGGGATATGGATATAGAGAGACAGCGGGCGATTGGGATAGCGCTGGCTGGCCTGAAAAAATGCCTGCTCATCGTAATCTTCGTGAAATTCCAGCGCGGTAGGATAGGAGGTATAACGGGGACCAGAGATATTGTATTTCTCAATCAGCGCCTGATCCCATTCAATCGTCTGCACCACGAGGTTCACTCCTTCTGAGAGTTCTGGATGCCGACCGTCGGCGGAAAGCAGACGGTCTGGCTGACGGATGACCGGCCATTCTGCGCAGGCGTTTTTTCAGCCCTGACAGACGTTTTATCTTAACCAACATCCAGAGCAGCCCGCAGAGCAAAATCAGCAGGTAAATTGATCCAGGCCAATTCATCAGCAGAGAACCCTCAACAGACGAGGTGCCATAATGGCACCCCGATCATTTTTGTTGCCGTCAGACTCAGTTAGCGCCCTTCAGCAGGCGGTACATATCCTCTTCCGCCTCTTCATCCTCAACGTCATCATCCAGTGCGATACCCAGCTGTTCCATCAGCACGTCAATACGATCAAGGGTTTGATCCAACCAGGCCTGATCTTCCGATTTCAGCGTTTCACCGCTTTCCAGCCGATCCAGTAACGCATCCAGTCGTGGATCATTTTCCAGCTTCGCCAGTTCTTCTTCCGGCGTCAGACGCGGCGCTTTTTCCGTGGCAGGCATGGCTTTGGCAGGTTTAGCCACTTTGGTTACCGGGGCGACGTCTGCTCCGAGAGCAACAGGCTTTTTACTGCCATGCCGGGGATCTTTCGCTCTGGCGGTCTGGCCAGACTTGTTTTCAGCCGTGACCGGATTCGCACGGCTGCCGGAAGCGTTACCGCGCTGTTTTTTTTCACGCTTACGATCGCGCGCCTCGCTGTTAATTTGATCGCGCGTTTTACGTTTTGCTGCCGGCTTTTTGCCGTGGGGCGCACGTGCAGGTTGCTTCATTATTTCTGCTCTCAGACTCTTTATCTTCACTATAAAATGCGGCGCAATATGGAATGAATTTTCCAGATAGTTAAACGCCAGGAAGCGGAACGCTGTCCGAATGGCGCGCTCTCAGCAGGCACCAAACCAACCCTGGTCGTCAACCGGGCTGCGCGGTGCCGATCATAGCACTGATTCGTCATGGCAGAAGGGGGCAGACGCAGAAAATCATGCAGAAAATACCGAATTCTTAATCAGACATCAGGCCAGTCAAAACCAAAGCCGACAGCTGCAAGATATTATCAGGTTGCATTTTCAGACAGAAAATTTATTTACGCTCAGATTTATCTGGTCAGTTGCACCTTACTGAACGGCATATTGACTGAAATGTTAAAACGCGCTTCGTCGACCCAATTTAAGTCAGTCGTTTTCCTGGACTTCACTGGCAGAACTCATTGAATGCATTGTTACTGCCCTCAAAATGCGTAACCGTTATTAAATTTTCTTTTTTACTTAATAAGAAGCCATGCTGGCTGATTATAATTTTTTACTTTCCTGATATTTAAAATATCAAAGACGACTTCGATCACATTTAATACCGCCCTCTGATCAACACTTTGATCACTCTCACATAAGTTAATAAACACAAAGCCGAAATAAAAAAACTTAACATCGGATTATTTATATCGCGTGATATACCTGACGCAAAGGAGAAATGATGATGACTGAATTCAACGCCCCTGATATTGCGACTCAAAGCCACCGTGCCTGGTTACCGGAAACCGAAGATATCCCTCATTTGCTCAGCGCATTTTTGGGTGAAATAAGCGTTGTCTCCCTGCCAGCAGGTCATGATCCGCTGCTGCAAACGCTGAGGAAAGAAATCAGTCACGCTTTTATCGTTACCTCTGCCGATGATCAGCATGGCTCCGATGCCAGATTACGTTTCTTATTGCAGCAGGAAACGGATGCGGATTGCGAAGGATTCACCCTGGCAGCCACCCGAGAAACCATTGCGGTGCAGGCAGCCACCGCGCGCGGGCTGCTTTATGGCTGGTTCCATCTGCTTAAGCGGCTGATGACTGACACCCTGAAGGCGGGTGATCGGATCAAGGAAACACCGGCTATGCCGATTCGCATGATTAACCACTGGGATAACATGGATGGTTCGATTGAGCGTGGTTATGCCGGTCACTCACTTTTTTTTCATAATAATCAGTTCATTGAAAATAATGACGCCAGGCTGAATGCCTGGGCCAGACTGTTAGCCAGTGTCGGCATCAATGCTATCGCGATTAACAATGTCAACGTTCACCATTATGAAACGCAGTTGCTCACCCCAACTTTCCGCCAGCCATTAAAGCGCCTGGCGATGCTGTTCAGCCAGTGGGGGATCAGCCTGCATATCAGCATTAATTATGCCAGCCCGATTGAACTGGGCGGGCTCAGCAGCGCCGATCCGCTTGATCCCCAGGTTCGCCACTGGTGGCGTGACTGTTTTGCCAGCCTGTGGCAGGACATTCCTCAACTGGGTGGCGTGGTAGTCAAAGCCGATTCTGAACACCGGCCAGGCCCTTTTACCTATGGCCGCACTCATGCCGATGGTGCCAATATGCTGGCAGAGGCTCTGGCACCCTTTGATGGAGTGGTGTTCTGGCGCTGCTTTGTCTACAACTGCCTGCAAGACTGGCGCGACAGGAAGAAGGATCGCGCCAGGGCCGCTTACGATAACTTTGTCACGCTGGATGGGCAGTTTCATCCCAATGTCATTTTACAGATTAAAAACGGTCCGATGGATTTTCAGGTCCGTGAGCCTGTTTCTCCTCTGCTGGGAGCAATGCCCGCCACCAGCCAGGTGCTGGAACTGCAAATCACCCAGGAGTATACCGGTCAACAAATCGACCTGTTCTGGCTGGTGCCGCAATGGCAAACCATTCTGGCGTTTAACACCCACCTGACCTCCGGCGATGCCACCGTTGCCGGGCTGATGAGCGGGAAAGGGCGCAAGGTTACGCATTCTGGTATTACCGCCGTGGTCAACGTTGGGGATGATGCTAACTGGACCGGCCATCCGCTGGCACAGGCCAATCTGTATGGCTATGGTAACCTGCTGTGGTGTCCGACGCGGCCTGCCTCAGAACTGGCGCGTGAATGGTGCATTCTGACGCTGGGCAAAACCCCCCAGGTGGTTGATACCGTCTCTGAGATGCTGTTGACCAGCGGTGACACCTATGAAAAATACACCGCCCCGCTCGGGGTCGGCTGGATGGTTAACCCTCATCATCACTACGGCCCCAATGTGGATGGCTACGAGTATGATCTGTGGGGAACTTATCACTATGCCGATCGCCACGGTCTGGGGGTGGATCGCACACTGGCAACAGGCACCGGGTTTACCGGTCAGTATGCTGAAGCTAACTGCCGTCTTTATGACTCAGTCGACAGCTGTCCTGATGAACTGGTTTTGTTTTTTCATCATTTGCCTTATCAACATCGACTGAAAAGCGGAAAGTCGATTATTCAGCATATTTACGACACCCATTTTGCAGGCGTTGAGGAAGTGGAAAGTTTCTGTCATCGCTGGCATGAACTGGCCGATTTCATTGACCCCGTTCTCTTTTCCTGCGTCAGTGAAAGACTCAGCAGACAATATAAAAATGCCTGTGAATGGCGCGACCGGGTAAATACCTATTTTTACCGCAAGTCTGGAATTAACGATATCCAGGGAAGGGTCATATACAAATAAAAAACCCTGTATGTGAAATCCACTATATGGAGTAAAGGAAATGAAAGATGAAGCCTCTCTGTCCGTAAAAAAATATATAGGTTATGGCGTGACGGATATGTTCAGCGGCGGTGTATTTGCGCTGATCAGTGCCTGGTTACTCTACTTTTATGTGACATTTTGCGGCCTTACCCCAATTGAAGCCGGATCGATATTATTTATTGCCAGGATACTCGACACCATTATTAGTCCGGTAATGGGTTATATAACAGATAACTTTGGCCATACAAAACTGGGTAAGAAATTTGGTCGTCGACGTTTTTTCCTGCTGCTTGGCTGTCCACTGATGGCGATATTCAGCCTGATGTGGATCGACAATATGGGGTATTTTTACTATCTGACAATTTATCTGCTGGTTGAAATTCTGGCCGCGATGATAATCATTCCTTACGAAGCGCTGGCTTCTGAGATGACCAGCAATTACGGGCAGCGGACCAGGCTTTCCGCGGCAAGAATTATTTTTGGCGGGCTGGGTACTTTTCTCGCCACCTTTATTCCGGGACGCCTCTTTGCATTATATGGCAGCGGCTCGGCAAAGGTTTTCTTTGCCACCGGCGTGGTGTTTACCCTGATCTCAATGACAGTAATTTTTATCACCTGGCTGTCAACCTGGGAACGCCCTGCGGAACCACAACAAACACGCAAGGTGAAGAAAAAAGACGGTTCGCTGTTGTCACAATTAAAGCATGTGTTTACCGATTTATTCTCCACGCTGCGGGTCAGATCGTTCCGCCAGCATCTGATGATGTATATTTTTTCATTTACCGCCATGGATATGCTTAGTGCGGTTTTCACCTTTTATGTGGTGTTCGCGCTGAATCAGAATGCCACGCTGGCGGCGAATCTGATGTCGGTTGGCATTTTCTGTTTTGGCTGGGTCACCGCGCTGTTCGCCTGGGGATTTATCCGTTTTACGCCGAGCAGGATGCTGCAACTCTGCTATTCAATGGTCATCCTCTGCATGCTGGGTTACACCGCATTTTACTTTTATCCCAGCCACTGGATGATCCCGGCGCTGTACGTCATCTCATTTATTTATCAGGTATTTAAAGGCGGCTATGTCTACCTGTCATGGAATATTTATCCTTTTATTCCGGATGTGGATGAAGTCATGAGCACCAGACGGCGTGAAGGCGTATTTGCCGGCATGATGACCTTTGTACGAAAAAGCACCCTGGCTATCTCAACCCTGTTAATTGGCTTTCTGCTGCAAATGAATGGCTTTGTATCCAACAGTCAGAGTCAGTCGCAACAGGCAATCGATACGATCGTGGGTATTGTTTCCATCGGTTCCATTTCCATGCTGGCTGTCTGTTTATTTATCTCCTTCCGTTTCCGACTGAATAACCACAACCACCAGCTGCTGTTGCTGGAGATTGCCCGCCTGAAAGCGACTGATGGTGACAAAACCGGGGCCTCTGCGGAAACCCGCGATGTGCTGGAGCAACTGACCGGCTATCCCTATGAAGCACTGTGGAACCCCAAAATCATCAGCGGAAAAGTAGCGAAACGTAGCAACAATCACCTCAGCACGTCGTTAAACGTTGAGGAAAACCCGCTGGAAAAACATTAAGGAAAAGCCTGTTTTCTTGCCAGCGGCAACGGCTGCGGCTGGCATTTTCTGCTGTTTTAATGATGAGGTTGTAGAGATGGAATGTCGTTATCAGGATCCCACGCTCCCCGCCGGAGAACGCGCTGCCGATTTGCTGGCGCGCATGACGCTGGACGAAAAAATTGCTCAAATGCATGCCTGGTGGCTGACCATCGGCGAAGACGGCACGGTTAGCGAGCGAAGCGACGTCAGCGATGCTTTCAGCCATCGCAAAGACGCCTCCTCTTTTGAAGAACGCCTGTTACTGGGTGTGGGTCAGATTACACGCCCCTTTGGTACACAGCCGGTTGATCCGCAGCAAGGCTATCACGCGCTTAACCAGCTCCAGGCGCGTATTATCGCCAGCAACCGCTTTGGTATTCCGGCGATGTTCCATGAAGAGTGTCTCAACGGTCTGATGTGTGCCGGCGCAACGCTGTTTCCTTCAGCGTTGAATATGGCCTCCAGCTGGCATCCTGAGCTGGTGAAAAGGGCTGCACACTGGATTGGCGAGGAAGCACGCAGTATCGGTTGTCATCAGGGACTGGCACCGGTACTGGATGTTTCGCGTGATGTCCGCTGGGGACGCACTGAAGAAACATACGGGGAAGATCCCTGGTTAGTCGGGGTTATGGCCACCCGGTTTGTGCAAGGGTTACAGGGCGAAAAACGTGATTTGCTGGCAACGTTAAAACATTATGTCGCCCACTCTTTCAGTGAAGGAGCCCGCAACCATGCCCCGGTCCATCTGGGATTTAAAGAGCTCAACGATATCTTCCTGTTACCGTTTGAGATGGCGATTAAGCAGGCAAATGCCGGATCGGTAATGCCTGCTTACCATGATATTGATAATCAGCCCTGTCACAGCGATCGTTTCTTACTGACTGAGTTGTTACGGGAGCGCTGGGGATTTGACGGTTTGATCGTGGCCGATTACGGCGGCGTCAGCCTGCTGCATCAGCATCATGGGGTGACCGAAGGTCATGCCGAATCAGCTGCGGCGGCATTCAATGCCGGGCTGGATATTGAGTTGCCCAAAGATGACTGCTGCCGTTTTATTGGCGAGGCGCTGGAACGGGGTCTGATTACCAGGGGAAAAATCGATGAGATCGTGGCACGTATCCTTAAAGAGAAGTTTCGCCTTGGCCTATTTGAACAGCCCTTTATACGCCGTGACCAACCGGCTTTCCAGTCAGACGAGGCCAGAGCAGCGGCTTACGATGTGGCGGTTGAGTCAATTATCTTACTGGAGAATCGTAACCTGTTGCCGTTATCAGCGCCTGACCTCAAGCGGGTGGCGGTAATCGGCCCAACCGCTGACGATCCGCTGGCGTTGCTCTCTGGTTACAGCTTTCCGGTCCACCTGATACTTAATGAAACCACCACAACCGCCAGCCAGGTCACCACTCCACTTTCCGCACTGCGTCAGCAGCTGCCGGACTGCCAGATTCAACATGCACCCGGCTGCTATATTTTGCAACAACGTCAGGCTGGCACCCCCGTTTTCCCAGGCGATGTGGGTAAAGCGATGAGTACCTCTCCGGTGTCATCCGACACCCGTCTGATAGCTCAGGCTGTCGATATCGCCCGCGAAAGTCAGCTGGCAATCTGTTTTGTCGGCGACCTGGCCGGCCTGTTTCAGAGCGGGACGGTGGGAGAGGGGTCAGACACCGGCTCCCTGTCGTTACCGGGTGTACAACAGCAACTGCTGGAAGCCGTGGTGGCGACCGGGGTGCCGGTGATGGTGGTGATGACCAGTGGGCGTCCCTATTCGTTGCAGGGACTTGAAGAAAAAGTGGCAGGACTGATGATGGCATGGCAGCCAGGTCAGGAAGGGGGACGGGCAATTGCCGACCTGCTGCTGGGTAAACGGGCACCTGCCGGGCGTCTGGTGCTCTCTGTTTCGGACCATGCCGGGGCGATGCCCTGTTTTTATAATCACAAAATGAAAAGCAGTGGTACGCCGGTAGCATTTCATTTCCCTCCCCGTTATCCCTTTGGCTACGGACTGAGCTGGAGTCGCTTCGCATGGCATTCGCCACGGCTGGAGCGCAAACATTTTGAGATGCAGGACATCATTACCGTCACTCTGACGGTAGAAAATCAGGGGCCGCAGGCAGGCGTCGAAGTGGTTCAACTTTATGTCCGCGATAAGGTTGCTTCACTGGTTCGTCCACTTAAAGAACTGAAGGCTTTTGCCAGGCTGGAGTTACAGGTTGGGCAGCAGGCCGACATCAGCCTGCAACTGCCGACAGACATGCTGAGCTTTACCACTCATCAGCATCAACGTTGTGTCGAACCCGGTGACTTTGTGATTATGTTAGGACGCTCGGCCGAAGATATTCTGTTCAGCGAAACCATTACGCTTGCGGGCGAAAACTGGCTTCCGGGAGAGAACTGGCGCATGGAGAGCCACACCATCATCAGCTACCGCTGACGGTTTGTCCGACAGGGATAATCCTGTCGGCATCTGGTCAAAAAGTAATGACTATTTTCATCTCTTCAGGATGGCCTGCTGCGGCATATCTGAATGCCTCAACGCTGTCCTCAAAAGGATAGCTGCGGCTTATCAGCGCATCGACCGGTAGTTTTCCCCGACTCAGTAAGCGCAGGGTGCGGGGATAGCAATTGACATAGCGGAACAGGGTTTTAAAAGTGATTTCTTTCGCCTGCGCAGCAACAATATCCATTGGTGCAGTTTCAACCGGCATCCCCACCAGCACCACTGTAGCTCCCGGAGAAGCATATTCAGGCAGCGAGCCCAGAGCCGGAAGCGCTCCACTGCATTCGAAAATGACGTCCGCGCCCTGCCCGTCAGTCAGGTGGGCCACTGCCCTCGACAATGCGCCGGAAGCGCGGACATTCACCCCATGCAAACCAGGGTAATGATGGGTAAAGGCCAGCTTCTCATCAAAAACATCACTGACAATGACATCGCTACAGCCCGCAGCCAGCGCAGCAACAGCGGTCATCATTCCAATTGGGCCTGCGCCCGTCACCAGCGCAATATCTCCCGGCTTAATACCGGCCTGACAAACGGCGTGAACGCCCACCGCCAGCGGTTCGACCATTGCTCCCTGGGTAAAAGAGACATTGTCAGGAAGTTTATAAGTTAACGCCGCAGGATGGATGACGCTTTCGCGCAAACAGCCATGTACAGGTGGGGTGGCCCAGAAGCGTACGGAGGGATCGAGATTATAGCGGCCAACCCGGCTTTGCCAGGAAGAGAAATCCGGTATTCCCGGCTCCATACATACCCGATCCCCGCAGCGCAGATGGTGAACATTTTTGCCAGTAGCAGTCACCACGCCAGCGGCTTCGTGCCCCAGAATCATTGGTTTATCGACGATGAAGGGGCCAATTTTACCATGTTGGTAATAATGAATGTCGCTACCACAAATCCCAACCGCTTTTATTTCTATTTGTACATCGTTATCGCCCAGCTCTTCATCTGGCACAATATCGCGTAGGGAAATATGCTGTTTTTGTTCAAGGACTAATGCTCTCATAAATTTCTCACTTTCTTTATGAAAAAAATAATCATCCCGTATTTACCGGGATATCCGCACTCTTTACTGCATGTCATAAAACAATATCAGCACAATATTGTGACATGAATCACTTCGTAATTATCTTTACGAAAAACATGAGAGAATTCACAAAAGTTATTTTTTACGCAGCGGAAGCAAAAAAAATTAATCTGTTCATTAATTTTTTCTCGTTATTATTTTGGCACCACCATGGGCATGCACACTTCAGAAAGGAATCTGTTTTATTCATAATTTAAGGGAAAAGGATAATGATATGAAAAAACTAATGATGAGAAGCATACTGGTAATGACAGGAATAACCAGCGCAACTAATGTGATGGCCCTGGAGTTTACTTCACCCGCTCTGGATTTTCGCGAAGCATGGATGTCTGGCAGTAAGATGTTTCAAACCAAATTGCAAATATCGACCGTAATCGAAAAGAACGTCTATTTTTCTTATCAGAACACCATAAATCATGGCAAGGACTTTTCTCAATTTAAAAATAACTACTCTGAAATAGAGATGGCATATAATATTCCGGTTACGGATAAATTCTCCATTATTCCTGATGCTGTCTTTAACTGGGGGCGCAGCGGGACGCATATTGATCCTTATCTGAAACTGGGCTATCAGCTGACACCCGATATTGGGCTTATGGCTGGCTATCGCTATTACCATCTCAATTATAAATCGGTAAACCTCGACGGCGACCAGCAAAGAAATGACAGTCATGAGTATGATTTGTGGTTCAACTGGCAGGTAACTGACAGGATTTTCTTTAACTATAATCCGGTATATCTGCATAAAGCCGGCAATTTCTACTATGGCAATAACAAAAAATCGATGTGGCAGCATACTGTCTATTTCAATTATCGCTACGACCAGCACTGGTTGCCTTATATCGATCTCTCCGATCTCGGACGTGCCGGAAATGGAGAGAAAGAATATCGTATCAGGATGGGTATTCGTTACAGTTTCTGATTTATTCAGGAGCGATATAGCACTACGTTATTGAGAGCTGACCATCATCTGTTTAGCAAAGCGTTTAGCTGCCTGTGTCTCCTGGTTATCAGACGTGGTCTGGCAGTGAATACCTTGCTGATTTATAACCCATTGCTGCGTTTCTTGCTGATTTTCTGCGAAAGAAGTGGCTGGCAAAAACATCATTGTTGCAGTGAATGCCGCAACGGCCAGTAAACCTGACTGCATTGTCATAATAATTCTCTCCATTACAACTGATAATTATTTTGATTGCCGCGAATAATCAACGTGATGGCAATCTGCCGATCTGTCCGTCATCCGGACAATGCCGAAAGAATAATCATAATATGGGCAACTGATGTGTCATAACGTGTGATCAGCATCACTATTTTCCTCTGTGCTGTGCCAGCGCGAACGATATACCAGCGGCGTCACAGCATAAGCTTTCTTGAAAACAGCGTGGAAATATTGCAATGAGCGATAGCCGGTAACATCCGCTATCTCATTGATGGACAAGGCCGTGGTGATCAGCAGCTGACGTGCGCTTTCCAGCTTTTGATGGTGAATCATTTCGTGAATACTCTGCCCCAGGCTTTGCCGGAAACGCGTATCCAGATTGGTGCGTGACAGACCGACGTGATCCAGCACCTGCTCGGTTTTTATCCCTTTACAGGCATGATTGCGAATAAAATGCATCGCCCGTATTACACAGGGATCAACCACAGAGAGATAGTCAGTGGAGCGCCGCGCAATAACTCTGGCTGGCGGCACAATGATTTGCTGCGCAGGCAGCGGCATCTGGCGTAACTGAAGATGTAACAGTTTGGCAGCCTGGTAACCCATCTGACGACACCCCTGAACGACAGATGACAGACTGATACGCGACAGATAGCGAGCCAGTTCTTCGTTATCAATACCTATGATGGCAATCTTTTCCGGCACCGGAATTTCAAGATATTCGCATACCTGAAGCAGGTGTCTTGCTCTGGAGTCAGTAACGGCAATAATACCGGTTCCCTCCGGTAGCGCTTTAACCCAGGCCATTAGCGCATTTTGCGCCTGCTGCCAGTTATTCACATCGATATCGTAACCACGATAGATTTTACCCTGATGATCTCCTTCATGAAGTAGCGCTTCGAACGCAAGCTCACGCTCCAGCGCCCAGCGTTTATTCTGCGATTCAGGAAAACTATATAAGGCAAAATAGCGCAACCCTTTCTGCACCAGATGATGGAACGCACTGCGGACCAGCGCATAATTATCAGTGGCGACGTAAGGCAGCGCAGGGTAGCTGGAGGATTGATGGTAGGATCCCCCAACCCCAACCACCGGGACGGGCAACCTGCCGAGATAAGCCTCGCTGCTGGCATCATCCATATCCGCAATGATGCCATCAAAGGTCCACTCTTCAAGACGCTGGATGTCACTGCGATAATCATCAGCGATAAATACATCCCAAAGTGCCTGGGAAGCCTGGATATATTCACCCACCCCTTCAATAATTTGTCGGTCATAGGCTTTGTTAGCATTGAATAACAGAGCTATGCGAAAAATCGCGCTACGTTCCATCAGTGACCTCTGTTTTTACCCGCGAAAGAGAAAACACCAGGAAAGTGAGCATCTGATTGCCCTGAGTTTGTTAAAACAATGTTTCATAGAATTTAACGTGTTGAAAATTGGAAAGGAAATGGCAAAAACGCAGAATGGACGGTGGATCACAACTTGTTTCGTTGCGGGTGCGAAAGATTCAGATTGGTCGTTTAAAAGGTATTCACAGATTCGACACTCTGTTGCAATGCCTGCTTACGTCAGATTTTCTGAAACACAGTACTCATGTCAGAATCTGTGGTCCCTTAATGGTAGAAAGGCGACAGGATAACCTGCCGCCTTTCCTGATGCCTTCCTGAGAAGGACTAACTTCAGTCAGTATCCTTTTTAGCACACAACATCCCTGTTTTCCGTTGCCATCGCCGTCCATCCTGAACGCTATCCTTTCCATTAAAGGGTATTGCTCCCTCAACACATTCCCTCCCTGCTCTGCACCATCCCGATGTCCCTGAGCTCTTCTTCCTGAAGGAAGCCCTCCAGGCTGTGACAATTACTTTAGACTATATGGTTCAGGTCACAAGGAAGGCTGATGATTTTTTTTAACAACGATGTTTTTACATTTTTAATTAGCTGTTTTATAAAGAATTTAAAATAATCCTGCTAAAAAAAACAGAAAATTTCCTGCAAGAATCATCGGTAATCTCTCACGAGTTTTCCTGGGGATTTGTCCAACAGGGCGTTTTCAATCGATAAAGGGTATACTTTGCGCAACTATCCTTATATCCGGAGTTTCTATTTTGTCTGGCTGGAATTATCACCTTACTCATTTTGTTACCAGCGCCCCCGATATTCGTCACCTGCCGGACGATTCTGGTATTGAAGTGGCGTTTGCCGGGCGTTCCAATGCGGGCAAATCCAGCGCCCTGAACACGCTGACCAATCAGAAAAACCTGGCCCGAACCAGTAAGACGCCAGGACGCACACAATTGATTAACCTGTTCCAGGTCGCTGAAGGTTATCGGCTGGTCGATTTACCCGGCTATGGCTATGCAGAAGTGCCGGAAGAGATGAAGTTAAAATGGCAACGTTCGCTGGCAGAATACCTGCAAAAACGCCAGTGTCTGAAAGGCGTGGTGATCCTGATGGATATTCGCCATCCTCTGAAAGAACTCGATCAACAAATGATCCAATGGGCGGTTAGCAGTGGCATTCAGGTACTGGTGCTGTTAACCAAAGCCGATAAGCTGGCTTCCGGTGCGCGTAAATCTCAGCTGAATATGGTACGTGAAACCGCGAAAGGTTTTGCGGGGGATGTGCAGGTTGAGATGTTTTCATCCCTTAAGAAGATGGGTATCGATAAACTCCGTTTTAAACTCGACAGCTGGTTCAGTGACCTGGCATCTTCCTCTGAAGAAACCAGTGACTGAACGGGAACCCGGTCAGCTCGCGCCCAATAAAAAACGCCCCAGTTGTAACAACTGGGGCGGCTAATATTAAGCCAAATCCGATTACGTGAAGTAAAAGGTTTGAAAGATAGAACATCTTACCTCTGTACCCTACGCAGCAAACTTTACATGATTTCCTCAGCCCTCAAAAGTTTTTTTGTAGTTAATTTTCATTAAATAGCGTCGGTTATCTGGCATGGCTCACAAAAAAAGAGATTGCTTGTAGCTTAATTACAAAAAAATGCTGCCGGGCCAGGTGCTTAGCTGAAATTCCGCGAGAAAGGGAAATCCTGCGCAACAGCGCTTGTTAACCAAAGCATTTTCTTATGGGACAAAAAAAGACTGATATCGCGATGATATCAGCCTGACTTTCCAGTGAAGCTATCAGTGGGCCTGATCCCAGTTATCACCTACTCCCACATCTACCTGTAACGGAATATCCAGCTTCATGCTGTTTTCCATCAGTTGACGAATTTTGCTGCTCGCCGCTTCAACTTCTGACGTTTTTACTTCAAAAACCAGTTCATCGTGAACCTGCATGATCATTTTCACCTCAGAATTTTCCTCGAGGCTAAGCCAGCCATCGACATCTATCATCGCTTTCTTAATGATATCCGCCGCAGTCCCCTGCATCGGCGCATTGATAGCCGCTCGCTCGGCAGCTTTACGACGCATTACATTACTGGCCTTAATATCCGGCAGATAGAGCCGACGCCCGTCCAGCGTGGAAACGTAGCCTTTTTCGGCCGCCTCCTGACGAGTGCTTTCCATATATTCCAGCACACCAGGGTACCGTTCGAAGTACAAATCCATATACTTTTTGGCTTCGCCTGCACCAATATTCAGTTGGCGGGATAGTCCAAATGCGCTCATGCCATATATCAGACCAAAGTTTATCGCCTTGGCACTACGACGCTGCTCTGTAGTGACCTTATCCAGCGAAATACCAAATACCTCTGCCGCCGTGGCGCGATGAATGTCCTGCCCTTGCGAGAAGGCTTTCAGTAATCCTTTATCCTGTGACAAATGAGCCATGATACGCAGTTCAATTTGTGAATAATCAGCCGCAACAATCTTGTGACCTTCACTGGCTATAAAAGCCTGGCGAATGCGCCGTCCTTCTTCGTTCCGCACCGGGATATTTTGCAGGTTAGGATCGGTTGAAGAGAGTCTGCCCGTGGCCGTCACGGCCTGATGATAGGAGGTGTGGACCCGCCCGGTGAGCGGATTGATCATCTGAGGCAACTTGTCAGTGTAAGTTGACTTCAGTTTGGACAAACCACGATGCTCCAGAATGACTTTCGGCAAAGGATAGTCCAGCGCCAATTCAGCCAGCACCTCTTCGCTGGTAGAAGGCGCTCCACCAGGCGTTTTCTTAGTGGGTTTAATACCCTGCTTTTCAAACAGTATGGTCTGTAGTTGTTTGGGAGAAGAAAGGTTAAACGGCTCACCAGCCAGCTCGTGAGCTTTCAGCTCCAGTTCAGCAAGACGGGTGGTTAGCTCCTGCGAATGGTTTGCCAAAATATTCGGATCGATCAGTACACCATTACGTTCGATACGCGAGATGACGGAAAGCAGTGGCATTTCAATTGATTCAAATACTGTCTTCGGTCCGGCTTCTTTTTCCAGTTCAGGCCACATCTTAAGATGCAGTTGCAAGGTGACATCCGCATCTTCTGCTGCATAATGCGCCGCCTGTTCCAACGCAATCTGGTTAAAGGTCAGCTGCTTTTTACCCTTACCGGCTATCTCCTCAAAAGTAACCGTTTTATGGTTCAGCCAGCGAGAGGCCAGCGTGTCCATATCATGCCGGCCAACAACACTGTTAAGTGCATAGGACTCAAGCATGGTGTCAAATTTTATGCCCTGTAACTCAATATCGTAGTTTTTCAGTACGCCGCGATCATATTTCAGGTTCTGCCCTATCTTCAGCAACTGTTCGTTCTCAAGCAGTGGTTTCAGTTGCTGGAGTACGTCATCACGCTCCAACTGCACGGGCGCATCAAGGTAATCGTGAGCGACGGGTAGGTAAGCGGCCTCTCCCGGCGCTACAGCAAAGGAAATGCCGACGATATTGGCACTCAGCGTATCAAGGGAATCCGTTTCCAGATCGAAGGCAAACAGCTCGCTGCTTTGAAGTTTTTCAAGCCAGCTGGTAAACACATCCTGATCAAGAATGGTGACGTATCCCTCAGCTGACAGTACGCTGGCGGCTTCATCCTGTTGTTGCCTCTCTTCAACCAGCATCTTCTGCGCCTGTGGATTACTCTTTTTACCCTGCAACCATTTGCCTTCTTCCAGGTCGGCAATCCAGCGTTTAAATTCATAATGACGAAACAGATTGAGCAATTCCTCTACGGCCGGATCGCTGACCGTTAGTTGTTCACTGCTGAGATCCAGTTCGACATCTGTCTTAATGGTTGCCAGCTGATAAGAAAGCAAAGCGACCTCTTTATTTTGCTCAAGCTTCGCAGCCATCGTTTTCGCGCCACGAAAACTCAGTCCAGCCACTTTATCCAGATTATCAAAGATATCGTTAATACCTCCAAGTCCCTGTAACAGCGCCTGAGCGGTTTTCTCCCCCACACCAGGCACGCCGGGGATGTTATCTGAAGAATCACCCATCAGGGCAAGAAAATCGATAATCAACGATGGAGGGATGCCGTATTTTTCCTCAACTTCATCCGGGCCGAGAATGGCATTGTTCATGGTGTTGATTAGCGTGATATTGGGCGTGACCAGCTGCGCCATATCCTTGTCACCGGTGCTAATCAAAACGGGCTTTCCTCGTTTTTCTGCTTCGAGTGCCAACGTACCGATGACATCATCGGCTTCTACGCCGGACACTGCCAGTAGAGGCAATCCCATTGCCCTGACCATGGTATGGAGAGGTTCGATTTGCGATCTGAGATCATCCGGCATCGGTGGGCGGTGAGATTTATAAGCATCGAAAAGCTCATCACGGAACGTTTTCCCTTTGGCATCAAAAACCACCGCCACATGGCTGGGTTTGTACTGTAACAGTAAACTGCGCAGCATATTCAGAACGCCATACATCGCTCCGGTTGGTTCTCCTGCACTGTTGGTCAGCGGAGGAAATGCATGATAAGCGCGATAAAGGTAAGAAGATCCATCCACCAGAATAAGCGGGTTTTCTGCAATCTGAGCCATAATTTGTCACATTCTTCGTTGGTTTCCTCAATGAAACTTAGGATGCCACAGCTGTGACTAAAAAATGAAATAAGTCCGCGTATTAACTTCTCTGACAACACAGAACTGCGACAACATACGCAACAACAAACTGTGGATAACTTTGTGCGTAAAATTTCTAACGTATTGTTATCTTCAGGAAAAGAAGATTGAATAAAATTAAAATCACATATTAATCATATAGATAAAATTTAAACTGCTGATTTCCTGCAAGCCTTATCAAATTAATTCTGTGTGGATATTAATTATCTAGAAGAATTTGTCGCCGGTCAGCGAAAGAGAGTAGCAATGTATTACTGGCGTAATCGAATCTGTGAGGAGACAACGCCAGCGCAACGCTGGCGTTATAAAACAGCGGGGTTATTTCTGGGTTACAAGGTATTTCACAACGTTTGCATATTGCTGAACATAGTTATCCATAGAGCTGGTATCAAGGCCGCCGTTGTTCACCATGTACTTGCCATTAACAAACATTGCCGGTACTCCGCGCAAATTAACATCCTCAGCAGCCTTCTCCTGCTGGGCTACCAATGATTTGACCACGAAACTGTTCCATGCAGAATCATATTGTTCCGGGGTAATTCCAGCAGCTTTAACAAAAGCATCTTTCAGGCTGGCTGCATCAGTGATGGTTTGTGTTTTCTGAATGCCATCAAAAATTGGTGCAGTAACTTTATCTTCCACACCCAATGCCATCGCAACGGCCCATGCCTGAGTTACCGTTTTACCCATTTCGCCGCCAAGAAATTCGACGTGGTATTTCGTCACTTTAGTGCCGGCGGGCAGATTCTTTTTAACCGCATCACTGACGTGCCAGACGTGTTCAAATTCATAGCAATGTGGGCAATAGAAAGAGAAAAACTCCAACACCTGAGGTTCACCCGTCGCCGGTTTTTGCAGCGTGACGTACTGCTGACCATCAGTGAATTGTGCCGCTGAGGCGCCGAACATCAGAAACATTCCAACCAGGGCAAACAAAATTTTTTTCATCGAAAACTCTCTTCTGAAAACAAAAATGGGTTAAGCGAAATATAACGCTCAACTCTGGAATGCGGGCATCAGCTGCAATGGTGGCTCCTGCAACAGCCGGGCCTGCTCGTTAAAGATGGAAATCTGTCTGCGCCAGAAATCCTCGTCTGTCATCCATGGGAAGCTGGTCGGGAACGCCGGATCCTGCCAGCGACGGACAATCCACGCCAGATAATAAACCATCCTCATAGCGCGTAAAGGCTCAATCAGTGACAATTCGTGTAAGTCGAACTCACTGAATTCACAGTATGCTTCCAGCAAAATGTCCCACTGGATACGCTGCTCCTTGCTGTCACCATTAATCAGCATCCAGAGATCCTGTACTGCCGGCCCGTTACGAGCATCATCAAGATCAACAAATAGTGGTCCATCGCGCCAGAGTATATTGCCGGGATGGCAGTCACCATGAAGGCGGAGCGACTGCCACTGAGTATGCCAGCAGTTTTGTAAAGTTGTGCCTATCAGCCTGACGCTGCTTAACAAATTTTCTTTCAGCCTGCCGGGAATCAAGCTGCTGGCCTCAAACACCTCTAATGGTTCAAAAACGAATTCATCCAGGCTGATAGTCGGGCGATCGGCAAACGTTTTTTTCCTGCCGATCTGGTGAATACGTCCCAGATAACGTCCGACCCATTCAAGGTGATCGTAATTGTCCGTTTCATACTGACGGCCTCCCAGACTGGGAAACAGGGTGAACTGATAGCCCTCATGCTGATGCAGCGTTTTACCCTGCAAAACCAGCGGTGCGGCAACAGGAATCTCTGAGGCCGCCAGTTCAGCACTAAACTGATGCTCTTCCAGGATTTGTGCTGGCGACCACCGCTGCGGGCGGTAAAACTTCACCACGTAGCGTTTTCTCTCTTCATCGCTAAACTGCCAGACCCTGTTTTCATAACTGTTCAGTGCGGTCAGGCCGGAATCAACACTAATCCCTGTCGCCCAAAGCGCATCAAGAATAGTGTCAGGATTTAAATTCTGAAAGTTGAAGGCAGGTTCTTTCATCCGGCATACTCGTCATCGTGATCGGTTAACGCTCAAGAATATCACCAAACAGCACCACGGCAGATGGCAGCAGCAATTTAATCTTTGATTACACCACGTGCGCGTAGCAAAGCGGTTTTAAAGTCTTCTTCATAATCTTTCTTCAGGCCAGGAATTTCTGCTTGTTTATCGGTTCCACGCATTTTGAGGTGATAAATCAGTACATCATCCGTTAATTCATCCAGTGGTTGAGTAAAACCCGCTTCCGCAGCAAGTTTCTGCAAAAATTGCACTAAATTCAGATCGGGGTCCTGCTGCCAGACGGGTTGTAATAATGACAGTAATTCGTTGAGACGATGACATTTCATATCGGGTTCCTGTATTGATACTGGTGTCGTTACGGTAGCAGGCTTAAATCCACAATAAAAGGGCGTGTAAACTAATGAGCAGCTACCCTCTTCTCTCATTCAATAACATCACTGGTGTAATTCTGGCGGGGGGACGGGGTAGTCGTATGGGCGGTAAAGACAAAGGGCTCGTAACCTGGCACGGAAAACCCCTTTATCAGCATGTATTGACGAGTCTGGCACCTCAGACAGAGAAAGTTTGTATTAATGCTAATCGTAACATTTCTATTTATCAGCAAAGCGGCTTATCCGTGATAACTGATTCTTTGCCTGACTTTCCCGGTCCGTTGGCTGGAATGCTTGCTGTTCTTGAGTATATTGATACTGACTGGGCGGTATTTGCTCCCTGTGATACTCCAGCTCTGCCAACGGATATGGTTTCACGTCTTTGGCAGGCAAAGCATACAGCTCCGGCAGTATGGGTTCGCTCAGCCGGGCGGGATCATCCTGTAATAGCCCTGCTCCATATCAGCCTTGCCACGCCGCTGGCAGGTTTTCTGGCTAAAGGAGAAAGAAAAGTAATGTTGTTCCTTAGGGAGGCTGGAGGCCATGGCGTGTCTTTCGACGACTGCCCTGAAGCATTCGCCAATTTTAACCACCATGAGGACCTTTTGTCCTGAGAGAGCACAATGATTCCACTTCTGGCGATTACTGCTTTCAGCGGCACAGGGAAGACAACGCTGCTGAAGCAACTGATTACCATTTTCAAAACGCGGGGCATTCGTCCCGGCCTGATTAAACATACGCACCATGATATGGATATTGATATCCCTGGCAAAGACAGCTACGAGCTGCGAAAGGCGGGGGCCAGTCAGGTTATGGTCTTTAATTCGCAACGCTGGGCGTTGGTCACAGAAATGGCACAACAACCTGAGCCCGATTTGCAGTTTTTAGTCAGCCGCATGGATCAAACATCAATGGATATTATTTTGCTGGAAGGTTTCAGGCATGAGCCTGTACCCAAAATTGCGTTATGGCGTGGAGGGGAGCAATTGAAACTGGCACAGCTGCTGGACAGGCACGTTATTGCTGTCGCCAGCGACCGTAGCATCCCGGTGACCTGCCCCCTGCTGGATCTCAATGACCCGCCGCAGATCGCTGATTTTATTGCCGCATGGCTGCGCACCCGGCGCTGAGCTCTTCAGCGGTAAAAGTCGGCCCGGGAAGGAGGTATCCGCTTTTTACCGCGACAGAACGCAAAAAACCCCGGCCTTCCGGTCGGGGTCTTCGCTTTATATGATGCCTGGCAGTTCCCTACTCTCGCATGGGGAGACCCCACACTACCATCGGCGCTACGGCGTTTCACTTCTGAGTTCGGCATGGGGTCAGGTGGGACCACCGCGCTACGGCCGCCAGGCAAATTCTTTGTGCTCGGAACGAATCTTTTACGCCGATGCCGCGTTGCTCTCCCTCGCGCCGCTCCGTCACATACCCACGTATGCTCCGTCCCGTCGTCTCAGTCGGCGCCTCGCCTCCGCGCAAAATCTTTCGTTCCCGCTAATTCTTTATCCGTCACAAGCTGAAAATTATTCACCGTCTCTCAACAGAACGCCTCTGGCGTTGTAAGGTTAAGCCTCTCGGGTCATTAGTACCGGTCAGC
>NZ_JFHN01000068.1 GCF_000590885.1 Erwinia mallotivora | reverse complement strand
GACTAGTCCTGGCATAGGTTGACACTTTACGCCCTCAAAACGCCTGATGTACTGCATCTGGCGTTTTATATTTCAGCGACAGATGCGGTCGCTGGCTATTGTAGATTCTTACCGACTCCGCCACCATTATTTCTGCCTGAACGATGTCTGCCGGGCGCGTTATCAGCAGCTCGTTTTTCAGTATTCCGTTGACCCTCTCCGCAATGGCGTTCTGATAACAGTCATACCCATCCGTCATTGAGCAGATTAGCCCGTGTCTTTCATGCACCGACTGGTACATCGCTGAGCAGTACTGTATGCCGCGATCGGAGTGATGGATCAGCGGTGTCCTGCCATGCCGGTTTTTCAGTGCCATCTGTAGCGCCTTCACCACGTGCTCTGTATGAAGACTTTCATGCACATGGTAACCCACTATTTTCCGTGAGAATGCGTCGGTTACCAGGCTCACGTAAGCCGTGCCGGTTCTGACCGGAAGCCAGGTAATGTCCGCCACCCAAACCTGCTCCGGGCCGGAGATGACGGTCCGCCCCGGCCCGTCTTTCAGCAGGTTTGGATGCTTATAAAAGCGATGATGGCTGTGGGTTGTTTTATGATAAGCCCTGGCCGGACGTACCCGCAGCCCGGCCTCCCGGAGTACGGTAAACAGGCTGTCCCGCCCGATATGCAGTTCAGGTGCATCCCGACAGTTAAGGATATGGTGCAGCTTGCGCGTGCCCAGGCGCGGTTGCTGCATCCTGAGGTTTTTCACTTCCTCAGTAATGCGGCAGGCCTGCTCTGACTTACGTTGCACGCGCTGACACCCCTGATACCAGGCCTGACGGCTTATTTTTAAAAACCGGCAGACCCTGACGATGGTCAGTCCGGGTGTTTTTGCCTGCGCGATAACGAAGCTAACTGCTTTTTTGTCAGCGTGGCACCGAACTCAGTGTTCATGACCTTCACGACGGCCTCAAAGAACTGCGCCTTCACTTCGGATTCAGCCAGCTGCTGCTCAAGCTCTTTGATTCGTTGTTCAGGCGTAAGGGGAAGGGATTTTTTCATGAGTCCTCCACGTGCGCTGCGCTGCTTTGAAGAGTGCCAGTCCAGCTGGCCATATTTACGCAGCCACTTCAGAACGGTGGAGCACCCCTGGATACCGTAGCGCTCCTGAGCCTGACGATAAGTCATCTCACCTTTTTCAACCTGCTCAACGACGGCCAGTTTAAAGGACAGAGAGTAGTCGCGTTGTGTACGTTTAACATATTGCTTCATCACATTCTCCTCAGAATCGCGGGAAAATGTGTCAACGCTATTCAGGACGGGTCAAAGCAAAGAAAAAGGCCGCATCAGCGGCCTTTTGAGATAGCAGAAATCAGTCTTCTTTTGGCGTGGCGTTTTCAACCCGACTTTTGAGCTTCTGCCCAGGCCGGAAAGTGACCACACGACGCGCCGTAATCGGAATATCTTCACCGGTCTTAGGGTTACGTCCAGGACGTTGATTTTTGTCGCGAAGGTCGAAGTTGCCAAATCCTGACAGTTTGACCTGCTCACCATTTTCCAAAGCCCTGCGGACCTCTTCAAAAAACAGTTCTACCAGCTCTTTGGCATCCCGTTTACTAAGTCCAAGCTTTTCAAACAGGTATTCGGACATTTCAGCTTTTGTAAGCGCCATAGGTTCAATCCCTCAAGGTTGCCTGGAATCGCTCTTCTAATGCCGCAACGCATTTGGCGACGGTTGCGGCAATCTCCTCTTCTTCGAGTGTCCGGCTGGTATCTTGCAAAATCAGGCTGATAGCAAGGCTCTTAAAACCTTCATTCACGCCCTTACCACGGTACACGTCAAACAAGTTTACGCCAACTATCTGATTTACGCCAACTTTCTTACACTCTGCGATGATATCTGCTGCCGGAACACTTTCTGCAACCACGACGGCGATATCACGGCGGTTTGCCGGGAAGCGTGAAATCTCGCTGGCATCAGGCAGGACGCGGTCTGCCACCTTATCCCATTCCAGTTCGAACACCACGGTACGACCGTTAAGATCCAGTTTACGCTCAAGTTCCGGGTGCACCACACCAATAAAACCAATGCGGGCATCCTGCAAATAAATTGCCGCACTCTGCCCGGGATGGAGTGCAGGATTAGCTTCAGCACGGAAGGTGATGTCAGATGATTTACCGGTAAGATCGAGCACGGACTCCAAATCACCTTTCAAATCATAGAAGTCAACGGTCTGGCGCGCCAGATCCCAGTGCTCTTCGGAGCGTGCACCGCTGATAACACCTGCCAGCATAACATCCTGACGGATGCCCAGGTCTGCCTGCGCATCCGGTATAAACCGCAGTCCACTTTCGAACAGTCGCACCCTGCTTTGCTGACGGTTTTGATTGTAAACCACCGCGGTCAGCAGCCCGGTCCACAGCGAAAGACGCATCGCGGACATCTCGACTGAAATGGGAGCAGGTAATACCAGTGGTTCAATACCCGGATGCAACAGCGCCTGCAATTTAGGATCAACAAAGCTGTAGGTGATGGCTTCCTGGTAGCCTTTATCTACCAGCATCGCTTTCGCACGCTTCAGAGAAAGTTCAGCTTCACGGTGGGAAGTCATTATCAGACCGGCCCGCACCGGGACATCAGGGATATTGTTGTAACCGTAAACGCGGGCGACTTCCTCGACCAGGTCTTCTTCAATCGCGATATCAAAGCGCCAGCCTGGCGCTGTTGCCTGCCAGTACCCATTGCCTTCTGTCACGTCACAGCCCAGACGACGTAGAATGTCGCTCACTTCATCGTCTGAAATAACATGGCCGATCAGTCGGTCCAGTTTTTCACGACGCAGCGTGATGGTGGCACGCTCTGGCAGCGATGCCCTGTCGGTAACATCAATAACCAAACCGGCTTCGCCGCCACAAATTTCCAGCAGCAGACCGGTGGCACGCTCCATCGCTTTGTACTGTAATTGCGGGTCAACACCACGTTCATAACGATGCGAAGCATCGGTATGCAGGCCATGACGACGCGCGCGACCGGTGATTGACAGCGGACTGAAGAACGCACTCTCTAACAGCACGCTACGCGTAGATTCATTGACACCTGAATGTTCGCCACCGAAAATTCCGGCCATTGCCAGGGGTTTATGATGGTCAGCAATGACCAGGGTATCGTTCTTCAGTTTTGCATCGCTACCATCGAGCAGCGTCAGGGATTCCCCTTCTTCTGCCATACGCACCACAATGCCTCCGTCGATCCGATCAAGATCGAAAGCATGCATCGGCTGTCCCAGTTCCAGCAGTACGAAGTTGGTGATATCCACCACCGGATCGATGGAGCGAATACCACAACGGCGCAGTTTCTCTCTCATCCACAGCGGCGTGGCAGCCTTAACGTTGATGTTTTTTATCACCCGTCCCAGATATCGCGGACACGCTTCAACCGCATCCACCCGGATGGGCAAGGTATCGGCAACAGTTGCGGTAACGGGGGTCACCACAGGCTCAGTCAGCGCCATTTTGTTTAACATCGCCACGTCACGGGCAATACCGATGATCCCCAGACAGTCAGCGCGGTTCGGCGTAACGCTGATTTCGATGGTGTTATCATCCAGTTGAAGATACTGACGGATATCGCTTCCGACTGGCGCATCCTGCGGCAGTTCAATAATGCCACTGTGATCGTCGGCAATCCCCAGTTCAGAAAATGAGCACAGCATTCCTTCTGAAGGTTCGCCGCGAAGTTTAGCGGCCTTGATTTTGAAATCACCGGGAAGTACTGCACCCACGGTTGCCACGGCGACTTTCAACCCCTGACGACAGTTTGGTGCGCCACAAACGATATCTAACAGGCGTTCGCCGCCAATATTGATTTTGGTAACCCGCAGTTTATCCGCATTCGGATGCTGACCACACTCGGTGACCTCACCCACGACGACACCGTGAAATGCACCCGCAACCGCATCGACGCCGTCAACTTCCAGACCGGCCATGGTTATCTGTTCGGACAGGGCGGCGCTATCGATGGCCGGATTAACCCATTCGCGTAGCCAGAGTTCGCTGAATTTCATTGCTGTTAACCGCCCTTATTTAAACTGTTTGAGGAAACGTAAATCATTCTCGAAGAAGGCGCGCAAATCAGTAACGCCATAGCGCAACATGGTCAGGCGCTCCATGCCCATACCAAAGGCAAAACCGGAATAAATTTCCGGATCAATACCGACATTGCGCAGCACATTCGGATGCACCATGCCGCATCCCAGAACTTCCAGCCACTTACCGTTTTTACCCATCACATCCACTTCGGCGGACGGTTCAGTAAACGGAAAATAAGAGGGACGAAAACGCACCTGTAAATCCTGTTCAAAGAAGTTATTCAGGAAATCGTGCAACGTCCCCTTCAGATTGGTGAAGCTGATATCTTTATCAATAATCAGACCTTCCATCTGATGGAACATCGGGGTATGGGTCTGGTCGTAGTCGTTACGATAAACACGCCCCGGTGCGATAATACGTATCGGCGGCTTCTGATTCATCATCGTGCGGATCTGTACCCCAGAAGTCTGGGTGCGTAACAGACGAGTGGCATCAAACCAGAACGTATCGTGATCGGCACGAGCCGGGTGATGTCCCGGAATATTCAGGGCATCGAAGTTGTGATAATCATCTTCAATCTCAGGACCGGTTTCCACAGCAAAACCCAGTTCACCAAAAAACGTCTCAATACGGTCAATCGTTCGGGTGATGGGGTGCAGCCCGCCATTCTCTGTGCGACGCCCGGGAAGAGATACATCGATGGTTTCCGCCGCCAGACGCGCATTCAGTGCTGCTGATTCAAGATCATTTTTGCGGGCATTCAGTGCATCCTGTACCAGCTGCTTTGCTTCGTTGATCACCGCCCCGGCTGCCGGACGCTCTTCGGCAGGCAGTTCACGAAGTGTGGTCATCTGCAAAGTCAGATGGCCTTTTTTCCCGAGATATTCGACACGTACCGTATCTAACGCGGCAACATCGTGTGCATCGACAATGGCTGCTTTCGCGTTCGCCACCAGTTCAGCGAGATGTGACATGCTTTCCTCTTCTTCCAGCCGCCGTGGCCGGTCTGTTTTTATGTGGACGAGTTCGCCCTGGATTTGCCACGCCAGAAACAAAAAAAGCCTCCACGAGGGAGGCTTTCAGCGCGATTTTTCGTTTCTTCTCTTAGCGCAAGCCTCCTGAATTCAGGTGCTAAAGTAAAAAAAGAAACGAAAACTCGCATTCATGCAGGCATTACCTTGTTGTTAAAGTGAATTCTGAAAACGACTGCTCTATTGAAAAGGGCACAGATAAAAAAGTCAATTTTTTCAACAGTAAAAAATAAAAGAGGGAGCAAGCTCCCTCTTTCATCTGACTTACGCCAGTGCTGATTTTGCTTTTTCAACGAGGGCAGTAAAGGCCACTTTGTCGAAAACAGCGATATCAGCCAGGATCTTACGATCGATCTCAATAGATGCCTTTTTCAGGCCATTGATGAAACGGCTGTAAGACATTCCGTTAGTGCGTGCCGCAGCGTTGATACGCGCGATCCACAGCTGACGGAACTGACGCTTACGCTGACGGCGGTCACGGTAAGCATACTGACCAGCTTTAATGACAGCCTGGAAGGCAACGCGATAAACACGCGAACGTGCACCGTAGTAGCCTTTAGCTTGTTTTAAGATTTTTTTGTGACGTGCGCGAGCAACTACACCACGTTTTACACGAGCCATTTAGCTCTCCTGTTTAATATTCTGTTTGAAAAAAATGACTTATGCGTATGGCAGGCAGGCAATAACCAGGCCCAGATCGCCTTTTGACACCATGCCTTTTGGACGCAGGTGACGTTTACGCTTAGTTGATTTCTTCGTCAGAATATGACGCAGGTTTGCGTGTTTACGCTTAAAGCCGCCAGAGGCGGTCTTTTTAAAGCGCTTAGCCGCGCCACGTACAGTTTTAATCTTTGGCATTTAAAACATCCACTTCGCATTGTTAATAAAATGAACCAGAGAGGCGAATAAAAAGACACTGTGACCGAAGCCACAGTGCTTGATATTGCTTTAATGGCCTACTGCTTCTTCTTCGGAGCGAGCACCATAATCATCTGACGACCTTCAATCTTCGAAGGGAAGGATTCGACAATCGCCAGATCCATATCGTCACACAGATCTTTACGGACGCGGTTAAGCACTTCCATGCCGATCTGCTGGTGCGCCATTTCACGACCACGAAAACGCAGCGTGATTTTGGCTTTGTCACCCTCTTCCAGAAAGCGAACCAGGTTGCGTAGTTTTACCTGATAGTCGCCATCATCGGTACCAGGACGGAATTTAATTTCCTTAACCTGGATAACTTTTTGCTTTTTCTTCTGTTCTTTAGAAGATTTGCTTTTTTCGTAGAGGAACTTGCCGTAATCCATAATACGGCAAACCGGCGGCTCGGCGTTAGGGCTGATTTCAACTAAATCAACGCCTGCTTCTTCAGCTTTTTCTAAAGCTTCATTCAGACTGACAATACCAATCTGCTCGCCATCGACGCCTGTCAGACGAACCTCATTGGCGCGAATTTCTCTGTTAATGCGATTAGGACGCGCCGGTTGAACTCGTTTTCCGCCTTTAATACCTTATTCCTCCAGTTGATGAAGATTGCGACTGCGGATTTCTTCCAACAGTTTCGCGATCGCTTCATTTACGTCCATGCTGCCCAGGTCTTTACCACGGCGGGTGCGAACGGCAACTTTGCCTGCTTCCACCTCTTTATCACCACAAACCAGCATATAAGGGACACGACGTAAAGTGTGCTCGCGGATTTTAAAGCCAATCTTCTCGTTTCTCAAGTCCGCTTTTACACGAATGCCCGCATTCTGAAGTTTTCGGGTCAATTCTGCAACATATTCGGACTGACCATCGGTGATATTCATCACCACCACCTGTACCGGAGCGAGCCAGCTTGGGAAAAATCCGGCATACTCTTCGGTCAGAATACCGATAAAGCGCTCCACAGACCCCAGGATGGCGCGGTGGATCATTACCGGCACCTGGCGATCGTTATTTTCACCGACATATGACGCACCAAGACGTCCTGGCAGCGAGAAGTCAAGCTGCACGGTGCCACATTGCCATGCGCGATCCAGGCAGTCATGCAGGGTAAATTCAATTTTGGGGCCGTAGAACGCCCCCTCACCCGGCTGGTACTCAAACGGGATTTGATTCTCGTCAAGCGCCGCAGCAAGGTCCGCTTCAGCGCGATCCCACATTTCATCAGAACCAATGCGCTTCGCCGGACGGGTGGAAAGTTTGACGGCGATTTTTTCGAAGCCGAAAGTGCCGTACATGTCATAGACCATGCGGATACAGCTGTTTACTTCAGCACGCACCTGCTCTTCGGTACAGAAGATATGAGCATCATCCTGGGTAAAGCCACGCACCCGCATCAGCCCATGAAGGGCCCCGGAAGGTTCGTTACGATGGCAGCTGCCGAATTCAGCCATGCGCAGCGGCAGATCGCGGTACGATTTCAGTCCCTGATTGAAGATTTGGACATGTCCGGGACAGTTCATCGGTTTAATACAATATTCACGATTCTCCGAAGAGGTGGTAAACATCGCTTCTTTATAGTTTTCCCAGTGCCCGGTTTTCTCCCACAGCACCCGATCCATCATCAGCGGACCTTTAACTTCCTGGTAGTCATACTCCGTCAGCTTACTGCGAACGAAAATCTCCAGCTCACGGAAAATGGTCCAGCCGTCGTTGTGCCAGAATACCATTCCCGGCGCTTCTTCCTGCATGTGGTACAGATCGAGCTGCTTACCAATTTTACGGTGATCGCGCTTAGCGGCTTCTTCCAGACGCAACAAATAAGCGGCCAACTGCTTTTTATCAGCCCAGGCCGTACCGTAAATTCGCTGCAACATTTTATTGTTGCTGTCGCCCCGCCAGTAGGCACCTGAAATTTTTTGTAATTTAAAATGGTGGCAGAAACGCATATTAGGCACATGCGGTCCACGGCACATATCAACATATTCCTGATGATGATAGAGGCCCGGACTGTCGTCATGGCTGATGTTTTCATCAAGAATCGTCATCTTATAAGTTTCGCCACGCGCGGCGAAGGCGTCACGCGCTTCCTGCCAGCTGACCTTTTTCTTAATGACATCGTAATTCGTTTCAGCCAGCTGGTGCATACGCTTTTCCAGCAGCTCAATGTCTTCCTGGGTCAACGTGCGATCAATGTCAACGTCATAATAGAAGCCGTTATCAATAACCGGACCGATAGCCATTCTGGTATCCGGCCACAGCTGTTTGATAGCGTGCCCTAAAAGGTGAGCGCAGGAGTGACGAATAATCTCCAGCCCGGCTTCATCTTTAGCCGTGATAATGGCGACATTTGCGTCGGTGCTGATTGGATCAACCGCATCGACCAGCTCACCATTTACCCGACCAGCGATACAGGCTTTTGCCAGCCCCGGACCAATATCCTGAGCAATATCCATCACGCTGACAGCATGATCAAACTTACGCTGACTTCCATCAGGAAGAGTAATTACAGGCATGTAACATCCTTAAATGCAGTGGTAACCCGTACGCAAGGCTACATACAAAGTTTAATTTTGTATATATATCATGGCATTACATCTTAAAATCAACTCACATTTGTCGATTTGAGGCAATGTCCTGACACACAGAGTCAAAGGCATCGACGTGAAGAAACCTTCGAAGGGGGGTTATCTTACACGCCACAGGCGCTAAATGCACGGCATGAGCAAAGAGGAAGCCTGCTATAAGCTTTTCTCCACAGAGTTTTCCGGCATACCATCGCGGCTGTAACCTGCCGTAACCGTAAAAGGGATAATTCAGTCTGGTATCGTTTTCGTCCAACCCAAAAACTCACCTTACTGTTGGCATTCCCGACTGGCTGCCTGGTTGCTCAACCAGTCGGGTGTATAACAGGTGCGCTGCAACAGACAATGCCATCAGGAGAGCGTCATTTTCCACGCCGGTTATTCCATCCGCCTTTTTTATTTCAACAGAAACAACATCCGGATAATTTGTATAATTTTCACCACCCGATTTGCGCAGCGGATTAAATAAGATGAGTCACTGCATACAGAACCTGGCATGGCCTTATGTTTTATGCCACCAGTAATGAATTGCTCAAAATAGTGCGCCAACCTCATTGCAACATCATAAGGCAACCGTTACCTGAATTCACACCTTATGATTATCGCCATCAATGATGCTGGCATTAAAAATATAAAAACATGAAAATAAATTACCGGATGGAAATTTTTTTATGTAAAAGAGTAAGGTGCAGAGGCCGTGATTTGAGAAATATATCTGATACACAGAATGATATTTGAATAATATCGCTCTCTGTTCGCCACCAGGTGTGGATAAAAATCAGTTCAGGGGAGTTCAGATCCGGAAGCATAATCCTGCTTTACAGAAAGTATTAAGCTTGCTTCCGGACCCGGGTGTTTACATAGCGTATGAAAGCTGAATCGTGGTTTTGGTATCCGTTTTATCCGGTGCTGAAGACGGCGGATTCTGGTTCCATGTCACATTGTAAGCCAGCTTGAGAGCAAAATGGCTGTTAATCGCTACCTGAAGACCGGTTTCTGAGTTTACGGTGGTATCATCGCTTCCCAGTACGGATACACCCTGAATAAACTTCGTGGTGTCGGTCAGTTGCCACTGGTAGCTCAATGCCCCATAGGCCAGTGCCTGGGTTTCATGCCCACCGTCGTGGTAGTCATCGTAACGCACGCCAGGACCGGCTTCCACGCGTAACGAATGCACCGGACCATTCAGTATCTGGCGACCGTAACCGGCAGCAAGGATAGAGCGTCCATCATAACCGTTAAAACGATCGCTTAACCAGCTGGCCTGACCAAAGAGGTAATCAGCCGAGTTCAGGTTGTAACGGGTACGTCCACCGATCTGGTAAGTTTCAGAAGCACGTACGTCATTAGATGAAGTATTACTGGCGTTACCCCACAAGCTGTATGCCGTTGAGGGCTGATACCAGGTCATATTGGTGTTAGCCGTCAGTGATGAACTGGTGGTGTTTCCCGTCTGAGCAAGATAGCCGGCGGCAGCATTACCTTCGAAGGTTTTTTTTGCCGTTGAAGGATCATCCATGACGGTAAAAACGTTGTTATCCGCCAGTGCCTGATGGCATATCGAGGCCCCGGAGAGTAAAAGTAGTGCAGACAGCTTGTTAAGCGCTTTCATTTAATGTGATCCGTACGACAGGTTAAAAGGGTGAGTCTGAAGAGTTTCAGAGGACGATCAATGTAATTTACGGTAAGAATCGTAACATTTTATTAAATATATATTTTTTTCAGCTAACAGGCCCGCAAAGCCCGCCAAATGAGAATCATCTCATTAACATGGCAAATTATAACGGTTAGTTGCAAATTTTTCACCACATTGTAAACAGGAAACATCTGACAGAGACCACAGCGTGCAACCGCTCGTCTCAACATATTGAATATTAAATTGCCAGGTGCGTGAGGTGTTTTCTGACGGAAATAATCATCCTCCCACAGTGAACAGCGTAAAAAGGAGTACCCCATGTGGTCAGCCATTGGTCGTCTGTTAAGTGAGCAGTTTGCAATTGCTGAAATTACCCAGCGTATCCGGTTATCTGATGGAGAAATACACTCGACGTGGAGAGCCCGCTATGGTGAGCATGATGTCTTTGTAAAATGCAATTCACGCGACATGCTCGACCTGTTTATCAGGGAAGCAGAACAACTGGAGTTGCTGGCACGCACGGGAACGGTGAAAGTGCCGACAGTCTATGGGGTGGGTAGCGATCGTGATGTCAGCTTTCTTCTGCTGGAGTATATCCCACTGCGGCCGATGGACGGTGAAAGTGCCAGACAACTGGGTGAACAGCTGGCGCGGCTGCATCAATGGAGTGAGCAACCGCAATTTGGGCTGGATTTTGATAACAATTTCACCACCTCTCCTCAGCCCAACAACTGGTTGCGCCGCTGGTCACATTTTTTTTCCGAGCAACGCATTGGCTGGCAGTTGCTGCTGGCGGCGGAAAAAGGCATTCAATATGGCAACAGCGAATTGATCATCGATTGCGCTGAGAGATTACTGGCCTCGCACCATCCCCAGCCTTCCCTGCTGCACGGCGACCTGTGGCCTGCAAACTACGGCAACAGCCACAGCGGGCCGTGGATCTTTGACCCCGCCTGTTACTGGGGAGACAGAGAGTGCGATCTGGCGTTGCTGCCAGACTTCCCAGCGTTGCCACAACACCTTCTGCACGGTTATCAGTCAGTATGGCCATTGCCGACTGACTACCTGTCGCGTCAGCCCGTCTATCGGCTCTATTATCTGCTCAACCGGGCTAACGTGTTTGGCGGCGACTGGATAACAGAGGCTCAGCGGGCGGTGGGGGCGCTGCTGGACCCGGATGGGCCAAAAGTGCAGCACGTCAAACCGGATTGATAGTGAGAAGCCCGGGGATTCAGCCGATAAAACCCAACAACTTCAGGATAAAATAGCCCGCGACGGCGACGGCCACTGGCAGAATATACAGCGGGAAAAATTGCAGAAAAATGCTATGTCCGGGCACCACAATTTTCTCTTCCAACTGCTGGCGGCTTCGCCCTTCCGTCCCTCTGGCATTTTCCAGGATTAACTGATCCTCAACCCCTTCTTTCAGACGACGCGACTGCCGCCACATTCTGGCACCCGATGCCTGTAAAGCCAGGCCGATGAAAATCATCACGTAGATAATCCAGAAAGTAATATTGCTACCTTGATTGAAATCCGGCACCGGCGAATTATTCCAGAAGCTGTTCAGAAAGCCGGTATTGAAGCGGATCATATCGATCATGACGTGGGAGAAGTCCTGCATGACCGCATTAATGCCTTCCCGTTTTTCCCGGCTTTTCTCAAGAAATCCCATCAGTGAGATCAATGTTGAGATTAACGCCGGAATAAAAATAACCCAGCCAGCACTTCGTTTGAGTATTGCGATCCGGCCAGCCTGTTGATAAGTCATGCTTTCTTCCTGTCATCCTGAAATGTGGCTCTAAGTTTACCCTTTGAAAATAAAATCTGCCTGTAAAAAGTGGTTCTCACCTCCTGTGGGTCAGAAAGCGTGATGGATGGAAAGATGTTGCAGCATGGTCGTTCTGCTAAGGTATCTGTAAATTTCTGATGGAGGCTGAATATGTCCCGTTCCCACCCGGTTGTGGCAGCAATCTTTGATATGGATGGACTGATAATCGATTCTGAACCCCTGTGGGAGAGAGCTGAGCTGGAAATATTCGCTCAGTTAGGCGTTGATCTCACCAGACGCAGCGAAATGCCTGACACCGTGGGTCTGCGTATCGATCAGGTGGTGAGAATGTGGTTCGAGGCACAGCCCTGGAGAGGCCCCGATCAGCAGGCGATCACCCGCCGTATCATAGCCCGTACCCTGGAGTTGATTGAAGAAAGCCGTCCACTGTTACCCGGCGTTAAGCAGGCATTACAGCTATGTCAGGCTGAGGGACTGAAAATCGGTCTGGCTTCCGCTTCGCCTTTAACTATGCTGGAGCGGGTTCTGGACATGTTTGAGCTGCGCGATAACTTCAGCGTGCTGGCCTCTGCGGAATCGCTTCCTTACAGCAAACCGCATCCGCAGGTTTATCTTGATGCCGCCGCAGCGCTTGATGTTGACCCTCTTTGCTGCGTGACGCTGGAAGACTCCTTCAACGGTATGATTGCGACAAAAGCGGCACGAATGCGTTCTGTGGTGGTCCCTGCACCTCAGTTCGCCAGTGATGCCCGATGGACGCTGGCGGATGTGCAGCTCAGCTCGCTCACTCAACTGACTAAAAAAGCACTGCTGGGAAATTGATCCCCGGACCGGCATTGGTCTGGCTGGGGATACTCTGACAGTCAGGCAGGAAAATTATTTATCTTTCGTTACAACGTAACCTGTTTATTACACTGTATATATCCCCTATACTGGATGAAATAACAGTAATATAACCGGGTATAATCATGACGGCCGAAGGCCATCTAATTTTTGCTATCGCCAGCGCCATATTTGCCAAACGGGCTGAGCTGACACCAGAACTGGCAAGCGGTGACTGGTGGCACATCATTCCCGCCGCACTGCTGACCTGCCTGCTACCGGATATTGACCATCCTAAATCGTTTCTGGGTCAGCGCCTGAAATGGATCTCTCATCCGGTCGCCCGGCTTTTCGGTCACCGGGGGTTTACCCACTCCCTGCTGGCGGTGATTGCTGCGGTGGCGTTGTTACAACTGAAAATTCCTTCACAGGGAATTATTCCCGCCGATGCCTTTCAGGGCCTGGTACTGGGCTATCTGAGTCATATCGCCGCCGACATGCTTACCCCTGCCGGGGTGCCACTGCTGTGGCCGTGCCGCTGGCGTTTTCGTCTGCCATTACTGAACAGCCAGAAAGGCAATCAACTGGAGAGAGCCTTGTGTCTGGCGCTGGTGGGGTACGCCATGTGGTTTCCTCCGGGTATGCCGCCCTCAGGCGCAAACGGCTGGCCGGCGCAAATCATTAATGCCGTTCAGAACAGCATCGGCCGCTTAATTAAACAGCAACCAGCCTGGTAGCGGTTTTTAATGCCCGTTAGCTATAAGACATGCCTTTTGGATATATTGCTGTTTCTGCCCTCACTGTTAACATGCGCGCAAAGACGCACCTGTTGCGCAACAAAAAATAACAGTTATTGACGGGGCGAAGACAACCCCGAAACCATTGGAGATACGGGGATGAACTTTCCATTACTGGCTAACCTGGCGGCATTTATCATTCTGCTGGTCATTCTGGCCAGATGCGGCAACAGTAGCTGGAGCCTGTCCAGACGGGTGCTGACGGGCCTGGTGATTGGCGTACTGTTTGGGCTGTCATTACAAACTATTTATGGCGCAGATAACCCGACGCTGAAAACTTCAATCACGTGGTTTAATCTCGCAGGCAACGGCTATGTTCAGCTGCTGCAAATGATTGTGATGCCGCTGGTTTTTGCTTCGATCCTCAGCGCGGTGGCACGTCTGCACAACGCCTCTTCTCTGGGCAAAATCAGCACGCTGACTATCGGCGTCCTGCTGTTTACGACTGCGATTTCCGCACTGGTGGGCGTATTCGTCACCTGGCTGTTTGGCCTGAACGCCAGTGGTCTGGTCCAGGGCGCGCAGGAAACGGCGCGCCTTGCTGCCCTGCAATCTAATTACGTTGGTAAAGTCGCCGATCTGTCGCCGCCTCAACTGCTGCTTTCCTTCATCCCGAAAAATCCGTTTGCCGATCTGACCGGCGCGAATCCGACATCCATTATCAGCGTGGTCATCTTTGCTGCGTTCCTCGGCGTCGCCGCTCTGCACCTGTTAAGAGATGATAAACCGAAGGGCGAACGTGTGCTGGCAGCCATTGACGTCTTACAGGCCTGGGTGATGAAGCTGGTCAGGCTGATTATGAAACTGACCCCCTACGGTGTGATGGCGCTGATGACTAAAGTCGTGGCCAGCTCAAACGTGAATGACATCATCAAACTGGGTGGATTCGTGCTGGCTTCTTATCTGGGACTGGCGATTATGTTTGCGGTCCATGCGCTGTTACTGTCAGTTAACGGCGTTAACCCCGGACGTTTTTTCCGGAAAATGTGGCCGGTGCTGACGTTTGCCTTCACCAGCCGTTCCAGTGCCGCCACTATTCCACTGAGCGTTGAAGCACAAACCCGCCGTCTGGGCATTCCTGAATCCATTGCCAGCTTTGCAGCCTCATTTGGCGCCACCATTGGGCAGAACGGCTGTGCCGGGCTTTATCCCACCATGCTGGCAGTAATGGTCGCGCCCACGGTGGGTATTAACCCCTTCGACCCGATGTGGATCGCCACGCTGGTCGGTGTTGTGACGCTCAGCTCTGCCGGTGTGGCAGGCGTCGGGGGTGGCGCAACATTCGCCGCGCTGATCGTACTGCCAACGCTTGGCCTGCCGGTGACGCTGGTGGCATTACTGATCTCCATTGAACCGCTGATTGATATGGGCCGAACTGCCCTGAATGTTAACGGCTCGGTAACCGCCGGGACGCTGACCAGCCAGTGGCTGAAGCAGACAGATAAATCACGGATGAACAGTGATGCCGAAAACGATGCGGCATTAGCCCAGCGCTAACCCTCTGAACGCTTTAATATTTCTCAGCTGAGGCTGGTTATCCGGCCTCTTTCATTTATCGCGATGAATGACCTCCGCCCCGACCTTGTTCGCCATAACGAAATCCTCCGGGGCAGAGGTGAGATGCCACCGTCATCACGCTAATCTGCCCCACTCCTGCCATTTTCCCACCGGTAAGCATTCTGCCGGGCGGCTTAACCCTGCGCTTAACAGGCGTACCTGTACCACTGTTCTATAGTTACTGAAGTCTGAAGTGACCACTACCGGAGCAAAGCACATGTCGAAAGAAACTGATAATAAGGAAATAAGCCACAATGCCCCTGCAACCGGGCCTGATTCAGCCAGACCCGGCATGGATTCTCTGGCACCCGAAGGGCGTTCTTATAAACCGCTGGCAGAACCGACGCCCCCCGGCAAACAGCCTACCGCGCCGGGCAGCCTGAAAGCCCCTGATACCCGCAATGCAAAAATCGACGCGCTGGAAACCTTTCGTAAGGGCAGCGAAAATTTCCCCCTGACCACCAACCAGGGAACGCGCATTGCCGACGATCAGAACTCCCTGCGGGCGGGCACGCGCGGCCCCACGCTACTGGAAGATTTTATCCTGCGGGAAAAAATCACCCATTTTGACCACGAACGTATTCCGGAGCGGATCGTACATGCCCGAGGCTCGGCGGCTCACGGTTATTTCCAGCCTTACCGCAATATGAGTGACGTCACCAAAGCTGACTTCCTGCGCGATCCGGACCGCCTGACGCCAGTTTTTGTGCGTTTCTCCACCGTTCAGGGTGGCGCAGGCTCCGCCGACACCGTGCGCGATATCCGTGGCTGGGCCACCAAGTTTTACACTGAAGAGGGAGTTTTTGACCTGGTTGGTAATAACACCCCGGTTTTCTTTATTCAGGATGCGCATAAATTTCCGGATTTTGTTCATGCAGTAAAACCTGAGCCACATAACGAAATCCCACAGGGTCAGAGTGCACATGACACCTTCTGGGATTATGTCTCTCTGCAACCGGAAACGCTGCACAACGTCATCTGGGCGATGTCCGATCGCGGTATTCCTCGTAGCTACCGCACGATGGAAGGTTTTGGCATCCACACCTTTCGATTTATTAATGCTGAAGGTAAAGCGACTTTCGTGCGTTTTCACTGGAAACCCGTCGCGGGCAAGGCTTCTTTGCTGTGGGATGAATCACAGAAACTGACCGGACGCGATCCAGATTTCCATCGCCGCGATCTGTGGGAAGCCATTGAAGCCGGAGACTATCCTGAATATGAACTGGGTGTGCAACTGATCGCCGAAGAGGACGAGTTTAAATTTGACTTTGACCTGCTCGATGCCACCAAGCTGATCCCCGAAGAGCTGGTGCCGGTCGAGTTGATTGGCAAAATGGTGCTTAACCGCAACCCGGATAACTTTTTTGCAGAAACCGAACAGGTGGCCTTTCACCCAGGCCATATCGTGCCCGGCCTGGACTTTACCAATGATCCCCTGTTGCAGGGCCGTCTGTTCTCCTACACCGACACGCAGATCAGCCGACTCGGTGGACCAAACTTCCATGAAATCCCAATTAACCGTCCTACCTGCCCTTATCACAACTTTCAACGGCAGGGAATGCACCGGATGGATATAGATACCAATCCCGCGAACTACCAGCCCAACTCCATCAATGACAACTGGCCACGCGAAACACCTCCCTCCCCGCAACGCGGCGGCTTTGAAAGTTATCAGGAGCGTATTGAGGGGCACAAAGTCCGGGAACGCAGCCCGTCATTCGGGGAATATTATTCGCAGCCGCGACTGTTCTGGAACAGTCAGACACCGGTAGAGCAACAGCACATTATCGATGCGTTCTCATTTGAACTGAGTAAAGTCGCCAGAAGCTGGATCCGTGAACGGGTGGTGGATCATCTGGTGCATATTGATGTGTCACTGGCAAACAGCGTCGCGGAAAATCTGGGTATCGCCCTTTCCGACGAAAAAATGCATACCGCGCCGCCAAAAGATGTTAACGGCCTGAAGAAGGATGCCAGCCTGAGCCTTTATGCCGTGCCGAGCGGCTCAGTTAAAGGCCGCCAGGTGGCGCTGTTGCTCAGCGATGGCGTCATCGCCGCCGACGTACTGGCTATCCTTCAGGAGCTTAAGGCTCAGGGTATACACAGTAAGCTGCTCGCCCGTCATATGGGACAGGTGCGCGCCGATGATGGTTCGCACCTGCCCGTTGATGCCACCTTCAGCGGATTGCCATCACTGACCTTTGACGCTGTGATTGTCCCTGACGGTAATATTGATGCACTGCTCCTCAGTGGTGATGCCCGCTATTTTCTGCTGGAAGCCTATAAACATCTTAAAGTCATTGCATTAAGCGGTGCGGCCCGGCGCTTTATGTCGCAGTTTGGTCTTAACGATGATGAGCAGGAGGAAGGGATGATTGTGGAAAATAAGGCCGAAGGTGTATTGATGAGTGAATTTCTGGCCGCAATGGCCGCGCATCGCGTCTGGTCACGAAGCCAGAAAGCACTCAGCGTACCGGCTTAAGCCTGCATCCGTCTGGTGCCAGAAGGGTTCTGGCACCCACCGTGACTGATGCAGAAAACCGGCAGCGCTGACTGCGCGGCAAGCCCTCAAAGGCAAAGTAAGAGGGATCATGCAGTAAGGGTTAAGAATACGTTAAGCAGTGTAAGAAACGGACAACAGCGGGGCTTTCCTTCTTGTGTTTTGGCTGGCCCGGAGTAATGTTAGCCTCAGTCTGAAGCAGGAGAAACTGTATGAAAAAGGTGATAAGTACTCTTCTTGCCTTAACGTTATTATCGCCCGCGCTGGTTTCCGCTCACCCGGGTGGCTGGGGGCCAGGACCTGGCCCCGGTCCGGGATGGGGACGCGGCTGGGGGCATGGTCCCGGACGGCTGTCAATTCTGCCCGATGCCGCCGCTGCGGTCATTATTGGTGGACTGACTTACTATGCCCTGAATGGCATGTATTATCAGCGTCAGAACGACAACACTTACGTCGTGGTTCAGCCACCAGCAGAACGCCTGAGCGGTAGCATGAATGCCGTTGATTATAACGGTGAGCGTTTCTACGTGCAGGACGGACACTACTATCGTCGTGATATTGATGGCCGCTACCTGGAAGTGCCCCGCCCGCCGGGTCTGTAACAGTAAAAAAAACGGTCACCCCTGGGTGACCGTTTTTTTTACTGCGGCAAATTACTGCCCGGTTTGTGGGTCAGTATCGTAGTCTTTACAGCTCTGGAAACCGTAATTCATCACGCGACCATTATCGCTGTAGCTGACAAAGTAGGTCTGCAATTTACCATCACGCTGGCCGAGAACATAAGTCTGGCAGGTGCCACGGGCATGAACCATGGTAATTTCAGTAGAAGGTGGACCTGCAATATCACGCACCTGCTGACGGGTCATACCCTTTTTCACATCCTGCACTACCGGTTTGGTAACATAGCTTTCCGCACGGTCATAGGCTGTACAGCCAGATAAAACAGCCAGAGCCACAGCAGCACCAATTAATCCTGTAACCTTATTCATGTTTTTTATTCCTCTGAGATTATCCATACCCGCATAAGCCTGGAACATAAAGCCTGTTTAATCAACTTGGTGATAAAGAAAAAAACCGGGAAAAGAGTGACCTGGATGCGTCCGCAGGGGTTTTCGACGATGAGCACGGGCTTTCCGCCTGAAAAGCAAAAAAAGCGCCCTTCACCCTGGTTTTTTTCACCCGCTGGCACTGTACACCACCCCATAGCGCACATCTTCACTGGCGGTGACCTGGGATCACTGCAATTGTCAGGCTGAAGCCTGCGCTGAAACAGTGCCCCGTCCATCGGCCGTAGCCTGGCCCCGAGGCAGGTAAAAACAGCGCCGACAGGATTTGATGCACTTCGACCATTGCCGGCAGGCGACAGAAAACGCTTACGATATTATCTGCATGAATAAATCACTAAAATGACTGATTTATCAGCAAAAGATCGGCCGTTAACAGGATTGAATCTTGTTGTTTCGTCGCAGGCAGGTTAGTTTTACAACAGACCTTATCGCAACCGCCAGACCGGCATGTACTGAATTTGAGGAGAGGTGAATGGCTCTGCAACAGGAAATTATTGAAGCGTTGGGTGTCAAACCCACCATCGACGTGGAGCAGGAAATTCGCACCAGCGTGGATTTTCTGAAATCGTACCTGAAAGCCAATCCGTTTATTAAAACGCTGGTTCTCGGCCTGAGTGGCGGACAGGATTCAACCTTAACCGGCAAGCTCAGCCAGACCGCCATCAGCGAACTGCGCGACGAAACGGGCGACCAGAGCCTGCAATTTATTGCTGTCCGCCTGCCCTATGGCGTGCAGGCTGACGAACAGGATTGTCAGGATGCCATCAATTTTATCCAGCCCGACCGCGTGCTGACGGTAAATATTAAAGAAGCGGTGCTGACCAGTGAAAAAGCGCTGCGTGACGCAGGTATCACGCTGTCTGACTATATTCGCGGAAATGAAAAAGCGCGTGAACGTATGAAGGCACAGTACAGTATTGCCGGAATGACTGCCGGTGTGGTGGTAGGTACGGATCACGCTGCCGAAGCGGTTACCGGATTTTTCACCAAATACGGCGATGGCGGCACCGACATTAACCCAATATTTCGCCTGCACAAAGGCCAGGGAAAACAACTGTTGAAAGCGCTGGGGTGTCCGGAACATCTCTATCTCAAGCATCCGACGGCAGATCTGGAAGATGATCGTCCGGGGCTTCAGGATGAAGTCGCGCTGGGTATCACTTATCAGCAGATCGACCAGTATCTGGAAGGTAAGGATATCGGTCAGGACGCCAGCAGGATCGTCGAGGGCTGGTATCTGAAAACTGAACACAAACGCCGTCCGCCCATCACCGTATTCGATGAGTTCTGGAAGAAAAAGTAAAAAGCAGGTGCCGTCGGGCTGACTTACCCTGGGTTCAGCCAGAAGTCAGGGCAAGGTGGCTGTCGGTCTGTACAATCACAGGCAGGGTTTTCACCGGCGCGAAAGGCGATATCCGTGCCGCACAAAGAGTCAGGTGCATGGTGTATCGCCATTCCCTGTGACGCTTTTTTCTGCATTGCACGTCTGCTACACTGTACATGTAACCAGTAAATGGAGTGTAATGTGGTGAGACGTGCAGTAAGCCCCCGGCTGGAGAGTGAACCCGCCGCGTTCTATCAGTATCCTGAGCATTTGCGTTCTTCGCTGGCCGACCTTCCCTCCCTGCCCGGCGTGTATGTTTTTCACGGAGAAAGCGATACCCTGCCGCTCTACATCGGTAAGAGCGTCAACATCCGCAGCCGGGTAATGTCCCATCTGCGTAATACTGATGAAGCGCGGATGCTGCGTCAGGCACGGCACATTACTTTTATCACCACCGCCGGAGAGCTGGGTGCATTGCTACTGGAAGCGCAAATGATCAAAATCCAGCAGCCCTTATTCAACAAACGACTGCGTAAAAATCGCCAGCTTTGCTCACTGCATATCAGTGGAACTCAACCCACCGTGGTGTATGCCCGGGAGGTGGATTTTTCCCATACGCCAAATCTGTTTGGTCTGTATGCCAGCCGCCGGGCGGCACTGGAGACACTACATAACATTGCTGATGAGCAACGCCTGTGTACCGGAATATTGGGACTGGAAAATCTTCGTTCACAGCGGGCCTGCTTCCGCGCCAGTCTGGGCCGTTGTGCCGGAGCCTGTTGTGGTCAGGAGTCGATGGCTGAGCACCATCAGCGCCTGCTGTCAGCGCTGGAGAGGGTTCGCGTACAGTGCTGGCCCTGGCAGGGAGCAGTGGGCGTGGTGGAAGAAGGCGTCGCGCACAGGCAAATTCATGTGATTAACAACTGGTATTATCTGGGATCGGTAGAGGATATCGCCGCAGCCGGCGAGCTGACCTCCACGCCGCAGGGCTATGACAGTGATGGCTATAAAATTCTTTGTAAACCGGTATTCAGTGGCAAATACCCGATTATTCCGCTGTGCTGAAAGCTGAAAACAAAACCGCCGACGTTGTCCACGGCCCTGAAGCAGGTGAACAACGGCGGCGGTCTCCATTCAGTCTTGCAGTGGCGTATTAATCCTCTGCCGGAGGCATTTTATCTTCGTGCTGAGGTTTTTCCGTCAGACGTTTCTCAAAGTTGTCATTGAACTGTTTTTTCTGCTCTGGGGTCAGAACATTGTACATTTTGTTCTGCACTTCCAGCATTTTCACCGCACGTTCCTTACCGTTGGCTGCCATCTGAGTTGCCTGCGCATCGGCTTTAGCCTGGTCGAACGTATCAGAAGCAATGATGCTGTGCATTGCACGGCGTTCTTCAATGGAAGGCCGTTTCATCTCTTTGTGCGCGTCTTTCATAATCGCATGCATCTGTTGTTTCTGCGCATCGGTCAGTTTCAGATCTTTGAACATAAACATCTCATGCGGACCACCATGACGCGGCGGCTTGTGCATCATAGGTTTGTCTGCACCGGCAGGAGGAGGAGTCATATTATCTGCCGCCGCATGAACGATATTGGCAGCACCCATCGCCAGAGTCATAGCTACAACCAGAGAGGTTAATTTACGCATACCATTTTCCTTACTTTTGGGTCTGAGCCGACAAGGTGTCGGGTTGTCGGAAATCAGTTTAGTGTTCTTAATGTCAAGTACTCACCAACTGAGTAAAACCCTGAAAGCATAAAAGACAAAAAGGCGGCGATCATGGAGAGATTGCGAAGATTATCGTGAGGAATTGCAAAAGGATATGAATTTAAAGCGCTTTATGCAGAAATAATGGCGAAGTGTAATACAGCTGCAAGGATAGGGAAAGGATAAAGTAAATTTAAAAAGGCGCGCAGCGGCAGCGACACAGGGGCTTAAAACAGCATAAAAGCGCCGTGGTTATCAGCTCAGACCCGGCAGCACGGATTGCCAGTGCCGCCGGTGAAAAATCGGTTAAGTCACACCTGTAGCCTGATTGTGGGGCCCTTCCTCTACCAGCATCAGTCCTGCGCGCTGCCCCTGCGCCACGTCCGGATTAGGAAAGATGACATATTCCCGCGCCTGCTGAACATAAAAACGCTGTTCGCCATCTTCTGCCAGCAGCGTGCCCTGAGGAAAAGCGGTGAAATTGAGCGTCTGCGGGCTCATATGCAGGTGGAATGCCGGAGAATGACGGGTAATTTGTTGTGAAACACGGTAGCGGCGCGGCACGGTTGCAGAAACAGCAAGTGGCTCGGCGGATAATACCGCTGCCAGCGCCGCCTGCGCCGCGGCAAACTGCGCCAGATCGTTACTGCCAAACGGCAGTGCTTTGCCCAGTTCCAGCGTACAACTGAGCGCCGCAAAATGCTGACAGCTGTAGTGGGTGAAGGTCCCACCGGGTGCACGATGAAAGACCAGCGCTTCCAGTCCGGCCGCCGACAGCCAGTGCAGAAAATCCTCTGGCCAGGGCGTTTCACGCTGAGGCAGTACGCCAAAGCGACTGTGCCATGACCCCCGTATAGCCGTATGCAGATCCAGATGCCAGCGACGTTCATCGCCACGTCCGGCCTGCCAGAAGGTTTCCATCGCCTGCTCCAGCCGCCATGCCCGACGAACCTCCGGCATATCTTCATAATGCTGCCAGCGACCGCCAAACAGGCGGTTGATATCCGTTCGCAGGTAGCGCCGATTTTCACGCAGAGCAGGGGGATTGCCAAGGATCACCAGCAGCCGGGGCAACAGGACGCGGGTTCCGGCCAGCAGCTCGCTGACCAGCGAATTAAGTATTTCTACCGGTGCCGTCTCGTTACCGTGGATCCCGGCGGAAATAACCAACGCCATTGGCGAGGGATGCTCTGGCGTCACTTCGAGTATCCCTTCATCAAGCCACTGCCATTTTACGTGCTGATTGCGACCAGATAACGACGCGGGCGGCCTGCCAGCCAGAGTTTGTTTCAGAAAATCCTGCATACCTGTTCCTTATTATCAGTGTCGGATGCTCCTTAAAAAAAAGCGCGTCGGCAACGATCTGACGCGCTGTAGTCCCGTATTTACTGCTGAAAGCGGTAAACATTACCTAAGTTTAGCAGCCGGGTGAGTTCGTCCAGCGCTTCCCTGCCCTCAATCAACAATTGTGGGTCAGCCAGATCCTCATGACGCAGGTGGTCGCGATAATATTTTTCCACCCAGCGATTAAGCGCAACGAACAGCCGGTCGTTCATCATCACCGCAGGATTGACTGCCGCCTGCTGGGCTTCATTAAGCACCACACGCAGACGCAGGCAGGCCGGGCCACCGCCATTACACATGCTTTCACGCAGATCGAATACTTTCAGCTCATCAATTAACCCACCGCTTTCAGCCAGTTCGCAGAGGTAACGCCAGACGCCGACATGCTGTCGGGCCTCTTCCGGCAACACCAGTAACATCCTGCCATCAGGCTTGCTCAACAGCTGGCTGTTGAACAGATAAGTCGAAACAGCATCTGACACGCTGACACGCTCCTCAGGCACTTCTACCGCCGTAAAGCCGGGCATTTTTTCCCGCAGTGTCGCCAGCAACGCAGGCTGATGCAGAAACGCCCGCTGATGACAGAACAGCAGTTGCTGGTTGCTGACGGCAATCACATCGTTATGGAACACCCCCTGATCGATAACGTCAGGATTCTGCTGAGCAAATACCGTTCTCCCGGCATCAAGCTGATGCAGACGCGCCACCGCTTCACTCGCTTCCCGGGTCTGCCTGGCCGGATAACGCCGGGGAGAAACCTCGCCATTCCCCTCTTCCCGGCCATAGACAAACAGTTGTACGCCCGAATCGCCATACTGATGGCTGAAACGGTTATGATTAGCCGCCCCCTCGTCGCCAAACAGGGCAACCTGTGGCAAAGCATCATGCACGCAGAAGTGGTCATCGTTATGAAAAATGGCGCGCAGTAATGCGGCGGTGGTGGGTGCCTCAATAGCCCGGTGAAATTTGTTGTTGAGGTTTGCCACGGTCAGATGGACCCGACCATCAGCGCTGTCAGCAGACGGAGACACGGTGGCCGCATTCGCCACCCACATTGCAGATGCTGAACTGGCTGCCGACAACAGCTGAGGAGCCTGGCGAAACGCTTTTTCCACCACCTGTGCATCCGTACCGCTGAAACCGAGCTGGCGCAGGGCAGCCACATTCGGGCGTTCATGAGGCGGGATCACCCCCTGAAGAAACCCCGCGTCTGCCAGCGCTTTCATTTTCAGCAGCCCCTGCTGCGCTGCCAGCCTGGGATTCGATACCTGATGCTGATGGCGGGTGGAAGCCTCATTGCCGAATGAGAGTCCGGCGTAATGGTGGGTCAGGCCCGGCAGGCCATCGAAGTTGGCTTCACGCACGCTCATTTATTCTCCTCCTGCGGGCTGAAATCGAGCCCAGGTGACAACGTCACAGGTAGTGTTAAATCCGCAGATTCCAGCGATGCCATCGGCCATGCACAATAATCAGCGGCATAAAACGCGCTGGCCCGGTGATTACCGGAAGCACCAATACCACCAAAGGGTGCGCTGCTCGCGGCACCGGTCAGCGGTTTGTTCCAGTTAACGATACCGGCCCGCCCTTCAATCAACAGCCGGTCAAACAGCGCGCGCTGTGCAGAGATAAGTCCCAGAGAAAGGCCATAGCGCGTGGCATTTGCCAGCCGGAGTGCCTGGTCAAAATCATCGTAGCGGATGACCGACAGCAAAGGCCCGAACACCTCTTCGTCCGGCAGATTTTTCAGCGTGGTGACATCGATAATGCCCGGTGTCAGAATCGCACTCTCACGCGCAGGCCAGCGCATTGGCAACAGTACTTTTCCACCGGCATCAACCCGCGCCTGCCATTCGCTGAAGACATGCTCAGCGGCCTGCCGGGAAATGACGCTGCCCATAAACGGCTGAGGGTCATCGTCCCAGCTGCCGGTACGAATTCTCCCCGCCACCGCCACCAGCCGGGCAAGAAATGCATCTCCTGCTGCGCCTCTTTTCACCAACATGCGACGCGCGCAGGTACAACGCTGACCTGCACTGATAAAAGCAGACTGGATAGCGATATTCACCGCGGCATCCGCATCGGGGATGTCCTCAACAATCAGGGCATTGTTGCCCCCCATTTCCAGCGCCAGCATTTTATCCGGACGTCCGGCGAACTGCCGGTGTAGCTGATAGCCAGTGGCGGCACTGCCGGTGAATAACAGCCCGTCAATGTCAGGTTCCTGCGCCAGGGCCTGACCGGTATCGCGCCCTCCCTGCACCATATTCAGCACACCACCCGGCAACCCGGCATTCAGCCACAGCCGGACCACTTTTTCGGCGCTGGCAGGGGTCTGCTCACTGGGCTTGAACACCACCGTATTACCCGCCAGCAGCGCCGGGACAATATGGCCGTTGGGCAGATGGCCAGGAAAATTGTAGGGACCAAACACCGCCATCACGCCATGCGGTCGGTGGCGCAGTGAGCCGTCTGCGCTTTGCGTTTCCCCGGTGCGTTCATGCCAGGCTTTTACCGAGATGGCAACTTTATTAATCATCGCCTGAACTTCGGTCGTCGCCTCCCAGCGCGGTTTGCCGGTCTCTTCCGCAATAATGGCGGTCAGCGCTTCACGGTTTTTTTCCAGCAGGACGGCAAACTTTTCCACAATCGCCTGACGTTCGTTAAAAGGCCGCCTGGCCCACCCGGGAAAGGCAGCGCGAGCGGCTTCGCAGGCGGCGGAGACCTGGCCCTGGCTGGCACTTCTCCCCTGCCACAACACGGTACCCCGCACCGGCTCGGATTTGGTGAAATGTTCCCCGCCGCCGATCAGCCATTGTCCATTAATGCAGTGTGTCATGCTTTTTTCTCCGGGCCTGATAAGGTCACCACGCGCAGGGGATCGCCCGGCTCGCAGCGTAAAATGTCAGCCTGTTCCGCAGTCAGGGCAACGTCACCCCCGTGAGGATCGGCTTGCAGTAACATCACACGAAAATCGTGATAGCGTTCGTTGCCAACCAGGCAAACAGGCTGTTGGTTGTCGGCGAGGCGGGTAACCAGCCTCGCCGACAGCAGGCGGCTTTTACGAACGGCACGGATGCGGTCAATGTCGCATTCCAGCGTCGGGCCACCGTCAAAGATGTCGATATAGTTGAGATAGCGGAATCCCTCCGCTTCCAGCACCGCACGGGCCGGTGCGGTATCAGGATGCGTCTGACCGATCACCGCCTGCGCTTCCGGCGAAAGATAATTGATATACAGAGGATGTTTAGGCATCAGTTCGGCGATAAACGACTTCTGACCAGTACCGCTGAGATAGTCAGCCGCGCTGAACGACATCGAGAAAAAGCGGCTGCCGACGCTTTCCCAGAACGGCGAATGGCCGTGCTCATCGCTGACGCCTCGCATTTCGGCCACCACTTTTTGCATAAAGCGCTGGCGAAACGCAGCCATAAACAGAAAACGGGATTTCGATAAAAGGTAACCGTTCCTGCCGTTGCGATAATCCGGGTCGAGAAACAGCGTACACAGCTCACTGCTGCCGGTGTGATCGTTGCTCAATGAGAGCGTGGGCAGGGCGTTGTAGACATTCAGCTCCTTCGAGGCATGAACCTGCGTGCCCACCCGAAAGTTATACCAGGGTTCCTGCAACCCGACCGCGACCTCAATGGCGCAGATGCCCACCGCCTGTTGCGTCTCACTCTCTTCGAGAACAAACACGTAGCCCTGCTCTGCCCTGGGCAACGCATCCTGCCAGGTCAGGATGGAGCGTTCAATGCGTGCCGCCAGCGTCGCGCTGTCGGCAGGAAGCGACGTCAGCCCACCGCCGGTTTTTCCGGCAAGCCTGAGCAGCTTTGCCAGATCGTCACGCTCAACGGGGCGGATCACCATCATAGCGCGGCTCCGGCAATCACCGTGCGGCAGGCCCTTTCAAAGCGGGCCAGCCCCTCTCTGACTTCCTGCTCAGTAATGATCAGCGAGGGGGCAAAACGCACCACGTCAGCACCGGCAATCAGCACCATCAGGCCTTCTTTCACCGCGGCCTGGCTGAATAATTTTGCCTTACCGCTGTAGTCTTCGTTCAGTACACAACCTAACAGCAGGCCCAGCCCGCGAATGTCGCTGAACAGGTGCAAACGTTGATTGACAGCCGTCAGCCCCTCAACAAACCATTGATGGCGTAATTTCACCCCGTCCAGCACCTCCGGCCGATTGACTAATGCCATCACCTCGCCACCGACCGCACCCGCCAGTGGATTGCCGCCATAGGTGGTGCCATGCGTACCAACCCCCAACGCGCGAGCATTTTTTTCCGTGGTCAGCATCGCGCCAATGGGGAAACCGCCACCCAGCGCCTTGGCCGTAGTAAGCACATCCGGCGTGACGCCATAGTGCATGTAAGCATACAGTGAGCCGGTGCGCCCGACGCCGCTCTGCACCTCATCAAAAATCAGCAGCGCCTGGTGCTGGTCGCACAGCTGCCGCAGGCCGCGCAGAAAATCAGGATCGGCCGGGATCACGCCGCCCTCGCCCTGTATGGGTTCAACAATGACCGCACAGGTCTGGTCATTAATCAGCGCCGCCGCCGAGGTTAAATCATTAAAGATGGCGTGGCTGATGCCAGCCGGCAGAGGGGCGAAGTCTTTTGCATAGGCGGGTTGCCCACCCGCCGAAACGGTAAAAAGCGTGCGACCGTGAAAAGCATTTTTAAACGCCACAATCCCGCTTTTCTGTTCACCGCCGCTGTCATGTGCCACTTTACGGGCCAGTTTCAGCGCGGCTTCATTCGCTTCCGCTCCGGAGTTACAGAAAAATACCCGTTCAGCGAAAGTGGCATCAATCAGCTGTCTGGCGAGCCGGAGGATTGGCTCATTGGTATAACCGTTACCCGTGTGCCAGAGCTTCGCCGCCTGTTGCTGCAATGCCTGGCAAAGCGCAGGATGGGCATGCCCGAGGGCATTAACCGCAATACCACCCGCAAAATCGATATAGCTGTTGCCCTGTTGATCCCACAGTGTCGATCCTTCTGCCCGCACAGGTACAAAGCTGGCGGTGGCATAGGTCGGCACGATCCACCGATCAAAATCGTCGCGAGTCACTTCTGATTGCATCTCAGCCTCATTGTCCTGCACAGGGCAGGTAAATAATTAGTTTAAGTAATGTTAATTAAAAGATTCATAACGGCTGTACTGTAATTTGCATGGTTCATGCCAGCCAGTAAAAAAATGCATAAATCAGGTCAGACAAAAGAATATCAATAGGTTAAGGCAGGACCCTATTCACTTTAAATGCATAAAAAGTGCATACTGTGATGCTGCGGGCTGACTCGCGGCATAAAAAACAGAAGAGTTATGCAATGAAAAAATAAAATATCGCTTTTGTGATCGTCGGGGAGATTTGCTTTCAGAAGTGGCCGTTTCACGCTTCATGAGAGTGCAACACGCACCAATACGGCGCAGCGCGTTGGTCACGTCGCCTGACCACGATACTGGCGACAAACGGGCAACGGCATGGAAATGTCCCGGGGACTTTGTGCTGGCAGGGGCTTGCTGTTCCCTGCCGGATGGCAACTGGCTCCGTCAGGGAACCATCAGATCAAAGGCATTATCAGTGCTGTTTTGCAACGTCACCGGTTGTGCCAGCTTCAGGGTGATCCAGTTGGACGTGACACGCTGCTGTCGGCTGTCTTCCAGCGTCACGGAAAGATGATACTCATTAGTGGCATCCGCTGAATTATCCCACTGCGGAATAATGATGCTCCAGCCCTGTGGACTGGTACTGTCAGCAGGCGATGTCAGACTCAGTGCCTGGGTATCCCCCTGCCAGCTAATCGCTTTTATCGCGGCGGTGTGGCGAATCTGCAATTTCAGTGGCAACACCTCACCCGGCTGCACCTGCCAGGGTGGCGTGGCAAGGAATACCGACAGCGTTTTGCGCTGGCGGAACGCCATCACCGGCGTATTGTTACGACTGACAGCATCATAACGACTGCCGCTGAGGGAGCGTGAGGCCGCAACGTTATCGGCAGACAACTGCTTACTGAGCGCCACACCAATCTGATAATTCATCTTCAGGCCAAACTGGTCCTGTGTTTCGCCAGTATCTGCCGTTTTACGTGAAGCGGTCAGCGTGAATAACGGCACAGGCGTGTAGCTGACGCCTAATTCGATAGCGGCGGGATTACTGCCACAGGTGCCGCTGTTGAACAGATCAACCTTGTCACCGAGATACTGCTCATAGCTGAGTGAAACGCCAAGCTGCTGATAAAACGGCAGGTAACCTTGAGTACTGATGTCATAACCGCGTGCCATGCGCATCGCGCTGGTATCGGTGCTGTCACGCCAGCCGGAAAGGGGCTGATAATAGTTGGCCGAGAAGCGCAGAAAATGACTCCATGCCTCGGCACCCAGCGAGCCACGCTGCTGATCTGACTCCAGCAGACTGTCAACAAAGGCGTTATAACCCAGCCGCCAGCTTCCTGCCAGCCATCGCTGTCCCAGACCGGCATTGCCCACCAGACCATAGCGGGTTTGCTGTACGCCTATCTGACTGAACGTCAGATACTGATAATTATCCTGCCACGGGGTAACCAGTTGTGCTGAGGTGCCATCAAAATTGCCGTGGCTGTCAACTTCCAGCGAAAGAGTGGCCCGCCCATAGGGTGAGAGCAGCGCTTTACCCTCATTCTCTGCCCGACGGGCGGCTTCATCACGAAAATGATCAAAAGCCCACTGCCCCGCAGAGCTACCCAGGGATTGATCATCATCGCTGTTCATGCTGGCTTCCCCGATGCTTTTCATCGCCTGGGCCAGCCGTTTTTCCAGCGCAGCATCGGAGGAAGATTGACTGCCAAGATCGGGAAGCTGCTGGCTGAAGCGCCTGGGATCGGAGAAGGGAGCGGCGGCAACGCGGGTGTCCACATTAATGGCATGCGCGACAGGCGGGACCGATGCCGCAAAAGCCAGCAAAAGCTGACTGAGATGTAAGGATGGCAGGTCGTTTACTCTTTTCATAACCTCAATTTATTGCCAGCTGACAGGCCCGGGCAGCGCTGAACACATCGCTGCCTCATGGCCTTAAAACATGATCAGCTTAACACTTTTGTGCGAAGACTGGCACAGGCCTGGGCTTTTTCAGAGCCATGCCGCAAAGATAACCCACTGGTAAATCGCCTGATTATCCGCCAGACTGCCCGCTGCCCCTTTCTGAAAGAGGAATAATCTGATGAAAAAAAACCTGTTGTGCTCTGCACTGCTGTTGAGCGCAGCCAGTGCTTTCGCTGCCCCGGTGTTTACCCTCAGTTCACCTGACTTTAACGACAATGGCATGCTGGCAAAAAAATTTGCTGGCGCAACAAAAGGCAATCCTGCCTGCACGGGACAAAATCTGTCTCCCGCGTTGAGCTGGCAAAATCCGCCAGCCGGAACACAGAGCTTTGCGCTGCTTATTACCGATCCGGTTGGGGCAAAGGGGCTTGGCGTGGATCATCTGGTGGCTTATAACATACCGCCTCAACGTAACCACTTCGCCGCGGGCGAGCTGACTGATGGGAAAGATTATACCGGTGGCAAAAATGCGTCCGGTACGGGCCGCTATCACGGTCCCTGTCCTCCGGCTGGCAGCGGTCTGCATCATTACAACTTTACGCTTATCGCTACTGACCTGGCAGTGGATACCTTGCAGCCGGGACTGAGTCGTGAGCAGCTACTGGGCCAGTTGAAAGGACATGCGCTGGGTGCCAGCGGTTTGATTGGTCGTTTTGGTAATGACTGACAGGCTGCTTCGGATGCATCAGTCCGGTGTTGTGAGATCACATCACCGGCTGTGCCGACAATCTCCCTCAACCTGATTGATTACCCGGCCACAGCAACAGTCCGATCCCGGAATTTCATCAGAAACTTTAACCATTCACTCTTAATTTAAATGGCCGCAAATTTCTGCCGTACGTTGAGCTGCCATTAACATGTAGGGTGGTATGCCTCAATGGTTCCCATTCCTAAAAGCGTAAGGTAAACTGGCAGGAAATTTATCTTTCTGTAAATCAGCATGTTTTTAATGTGCAGCCGTACTTAGCATCTTCCGTACCGGCTACACGCGTGTGGGGTTTAGCTTATGGAATATAAGGCTCACTGATGGTATTCACCAGGAATAATGTGAAAATTAGCATCGTACTCACCTTGCTGGCCGTCATCACCCTGACGGGCTGTAAAACAGCGCCTCAGATTACTGATGACACGCTTGTTAACACGGTCGTTGATGGCGTGCAACTGACCCACCGCCGTGCCGAAGAGGCACCGCAATCTTTCACACCGATCGATGAAACGTATCGGGCACTGTACAACGCGACGGTGATGAACCGCCCGGACTACGGCGGCAAAATTATTCGCTATCTGGAAAATGGCAAACCCTTCCGCGTGCTGGGTGAGGTGGAAAACCACTGGCTGGCTATTGCGGACGAGGATCAGCAACAGCTTATCGGCTATGTGCCATTTAAAGCTGGAGTGAAAAGCGATCTTTATGACGCTACGCTAAAGAACGATCGTCCGCGTGTGCGTAAAAACAACAAGAAAGTCTGCGTGGATGTTGGCGGTAAAAGCAAAGCCTGCCGCGACAGCGACAACGCAACCTGGATTCTGGAGTAGGCTCACTGTGCCACGGAAGGCCAGGATTCACCGTCTGAACAGACTAAAAGCACCTGCCAGGCAGGTGCCTCACCGCAGAGACAGTCATGTTGATGAGCCAGGAAAACACCGCTGACATTACGGCTGCCGTCAGTCAGGAAAATCTGCTACTGACCGCGGCTTCCCCGTTACTGAATGCCATCGTGCAGATCCGCATGGCGGCTACCCATGACGATCCTGCCACGTTGCGTCAGCAGCTGGTGGATGAGATCCGCCAGTTTGAAATTCACAGTAAGCAGGCGGGTTTACCTTTCGATATGATTATCGGTGCACGTTACTGCCTGTGCAGTACTCTGGATGAGGCCGCAGCGCAAACCCCCTGGGGAAACCGCGGCGTATGGTCAGGCAATGGCCTGCTGTTCACTTTCCACAATGAAAGCTGGGGAGGAGAAAAAGTCTTCCAGCTGCTGTCGCGTATCTCGCAAACCCCGACGCAACATCTCTGGCTGCTGGAGGTTATCCATTACTGCCTGCTGCTGGGTTATGAAGGGCGTTATCGGGCGATGGAACAGGGTCGTGCTCAGCTTGATGCGATGCGCGGTCGACTGGCACAGTTAATCAGCGATACCCGTGCCATTCCGGAAGGCGAGCCAGCCCCGCAGCCGCTGGTTATCGTCAGTCAGGACAAACTGTGGCGTCCCCCCGTCCCGCTCTGGGTTTGCATCACCCTGACCGCCTTTATCGCCAGTCTGATTTACTCCGGACTGAACTGGCGGCTGAGTAGCACCACGGCGCCTTTACTTCGCGCCATCTGGCAAACTCCCCTTCCCAAAACGGAGCCTGGTAAACTCAGCCATTCTTCTCAGACGCTGCTGGATATTCGTCAGAGACTTGACGATTTGATTACCTCGCGTCAGCTGGACGTTACCGATGGCAACAGTGGCAGTAAAATTATTATTGCCGCCGATAAGCTGTTCAACGAATCAGGCACTGACCTGACGCCACATGGCCGGGCAATCATCACCCGCGTATCAGCGGCCATGGACACCATTCAGGGCATGATAATGGTGAGGGTGTTTACTGACGACCGGCCTGTGCACGGTTCGCATTTTTCCTCGAATTATGATTATTCGCTGGCTCAGGCCCGCAGCATCAGCAAACTGATGTTGCAGATACAAAAACCCGGTCACGTCATTCGCAGTGAGGGCCGTGGCGACAGCAACCCGCTGTTACCTAATGACAGTGACGAAAATCGCGCGCAAAACCGTCGGGTGGAAATTATTCTCTTCCCTGCCCCTGATACACCTGACAGTCAGAAGGAGAAATCCTGATGTCGTCAATGTTGACTTCTCTGATTTTCAATCGCCTGCTGTGGAGTTTTCTCGGCATCACCGCGCTGTCTGCTTTAATCTGGATAACCGGTCCACAGATTCCTTTTGGTGACAACCACTGGCTGGAAACCAGCCTCAACAGACAAATTGCCATCGGTCTGTGCTATTTCCTGTGGATTTTATTGCAGTTGATTCCGCAACTTTATCGCGCGTGGTTCAACAGCAAACTGCTGCGCAACTTGCAGGAGCAGAACACAGACCATGCCGAACAGGCGGCAACCGGTGAGCTGCTTAACACCCGCTTCAGTGAAGCGGCTATGTTGTTAAAAAAAATCCAGTTCTCTGCTCATCAGCAAAAAAAAACGTACGGCTGGCTGCAACGTTTTAACGCCCAGTATCTTTACCAGTTGCCCTGGTACATGATCGTCGGCGCGCCGGGCGCAGGTAAGACTACCGCGTTGATTAATTCCGGGCTGGAATTCCCACTCAGTGACAGCCTGGGTAAAACGGCTTTACGCGGCGTGGGTGGCACGCGGCACTGCGACTGGTGGTTTACCCAGCAGGCCGTTTTACTGGATACCGCAGGACGGTATACCTTGCAGGAGAGCCAGCGCGTAAGAGATGCCAGTGAATGGCAGACGTTTATCACCCTGTTGAAACGTTACCGCACCCGGCAACCTGTCAACGGTGTGATTATGACCATCAGCGTGGCAGATCTGCTGAGTGATACGGCAGAAGCCCGTACCCGTCAGGCCAGCGCCCTACGGCAACGCATGGCAGAACTGCATCAACAAACGGGTATTCACTTCCCGGTCTATGTGATGGTAACCAAAACAGACCTGCTGAAAGGGTTCATGAGCTATTATGGCGGGCTGGATAAGACGCAGCGTGATGCCATCTGGGGCTTTACCTTTCCATGGAAAACCGACCAGTCAGATGATTCCACTCACCTGGAGATGTTTGACCGCCAGTTCCGTCTGCTCACCCGCCGACTGGAAAACGATCTTGCCCGCAACATGGCAAGGGAAAAAGATCTGCTTCACCGCTCGGACTGCTTTCTTTTTCCACAGGAGTTTGCTTCACTGCGTCCACTGCTGGCGGACTATCTTGACATCGTTTTCGCGGCAGAAAATGGCAGGATGCCCTGGGCACCGCGTGGGTTGTTTTTCACCAGCGGAACGCAGGAAGGTTTGCCCTTTGACCGTATCATGGGGGAACTGACGCGCAAGCTTCAGCTACCTGAGGCATCTGACCACTCCATTGCCAACTGGGACAGCGTCAATCGCAACGCGCCTATTCCGGCCAGTAAAGGCCAGAGCTATTTTATTCGCTCTCTGCTCAGCGATCTGGTCTTCAGAGAAAGCAACCTCGCCGGTAGCGATCGCCTTTGGGAACGTCGCAACCATCAGTTACACCGGGCCGGGTATGCTTTTTTGCTGCTGGCACTGAGCATGACAACATTTTTATGGGCCACCAGTTATGCCAACAACCAGCGCTATCTGCATCAGGTAGCAGCACGTCTGGCTCCCATCCAGCAACAGGCCACTCGATTACAGGCCAGCAATCGCGGAGAGATTCTGGATCTGCTACCTTTCTTAAACAGTCTGGTGGCACTGCCGCAAAGTCAGCATTTTTCACTCACTTCCCCGCCCCTGAGTATGCGGGGAGGGTTGTATCGGGGTGTACAGGTAAGTAACGCCAGCTGGGGATTGTATCAGAACGCGCTGAAAAGCCTGCTGTTGCCCCGTGTCGCTCAGGCAATCACCCTAATCCTGCGCAATGATAAAGGGGATGACAGTGAGTTCAGCCGAAATGCTCTGCGGGCTTATCAAATGTTGTATCAGCCGCGCAGCTATGACGGGGAATTTTTGCGGGGCTGGGTGATGCAGAATCTGCAACGCACACTGCCAGGCAGCGTCACGACCCGGCAGCTTCAGCAGCTGGACTGGCACCTCAGTCAATTACTTGACCGGCAGATCCAGACCTCGCCTTATGCCCGGGACAACGTGCTGATGCGCAAAATGGTGAATAATCTGGATAATGCTGTGCCACAACCGCTGGACACGCCTGCCCCGGTTCCGGCCGCATCTGACGATTACCCGTCCGGAGAGGAATAACCATGGCAGCAAAAAAACCGTTGGGATGGTACGGCAAACTACCCGGCGCAGGCGACTTTTTACAGCGTCATTTGCCTGAAACCATCGTTGCTAACTGGACTAACTGGTTTCAACAGGGGCTGTCACACTGGCACCAGCACAGCAATGGCGTCAGCGCAGAGTTCTGCCGTGCTCCGGTGTGGAATTTTGCCCTGCCTGCCACCCTGGGCTCACAGCAGGTTCAAATCGGCTGTCTGGTCCCCTCCCGCGATCGCGTGGGGCGGGCATGGCCCTTACTGGCCCTTCAGACCGTGCCACTTACCCACTGGCATCCGGCCCAACTTAGCGTATGTGGTGACTGGTTCCGGCAGTTAGGAACCACCCTCCACCAGGCCGTTACGGTTCCTTTTGCTGTTGTTCAGCTTGAAGCCTTGCTGAATGACCTGCCGCCGCTGTCACCACCCGACACCGGCCGTTCGGCTATCATGGATGTTCTGGGCTATCAGGATATGCCTTGTACCCTTGCCTGGCGGGAAGTCGCCATGCATTTTGATCCAATGCGGTATACCAGTTACTGGTGGACCAACCAGAGCGATGGCTATCCGCTTGCCAGTCACAAACATAGCGGTAACCTTACTGCTCAGCTGTTTTCACAATTATTCAATCCGGCCGCTGTGGCACAGCCGGGCCGACATGGACTCTATCCCCCCATGTTTGAATAGAGTTTTTTTGCCTTCTGGCCCTGGCCTCAGGAAAAACGCATGCGATTTACCATTGTTGAAAGCAACACCGCTACACCCGTCACCAGCTGTGAATTTCTGCCGCCCGGCGGAACCATCGGGCGCAGCATTGATAACGATCTGGTGCTGCCGGATGAAGATCGCGCCATTTCACGTTTACAGGCGGTGGTGCATGTGGCCGCCAATGGTGACTGTCGTCTGACCACTCACGGCAGCGTTACCGCCGTGGTGCATAATCACCAACCGCTGGCGCGTGGCGCTCAGGTTCTGCTGCAACATGCCGACGTATTGGGAATTGGTCATTATCAGATTAAAGTCAGTGACCCGGCGCGCCAGGAAGGACAGGCTTCCGGGGAGATGGATCCGCTGACGTTTTTTGAAAATTATGACCCCGCAACGCCAGACCCGCTGGGCATTTTGCACCAGCAGGAGCCTGTACTGGTGCCGGGCGCGGCGCTGCACAGTTCAGAACCGCTCTCAGCCAGAAATGCCCGCCAGACGGGTGCCCGGCTGGGTATCGACCCGGTTAATCACGCGGCGAGCGCCCCGGAACGGCCAGCCAGTTCAGGAAATGAACAACGCCTTCTGGCCGCGCTGATGGAAGGGATGGGGCTGGATTATCATGCCGAAAAACCGCAACTCACTGAAGAACAGATGTACACCACTGGCCGGATGCTGAGCCTGTTTTCCCAGGGAACCGTCGCCCTGCTCTCTTCGCGTTCAATCCTTAAACGTGGCGTTAAGGCTGAGATGACCATGATCCTTAACGAGGCTAATAATCCCTTTAAGATTCTGCCTTCCGGTAAAACGGTACTGATGCAGATTTATCAGAGTGAGATGCCTGGTTTTATGCCGCCAGAGCAGGCGGTTCGCGATGCTCTGGTGGATTTACAGGCGCATCAGTTGGGCATGATTGCCGGGATCCGCGCCATCATTGCAGCCATGTTGCAGTCGTTTAATCCCCAGCGCCTGGATGACAATGCCCGCCGCGATGGCAATCTGCCGCGTATTGCTCCGGGCATGGTTAAAAAAGCCGCACTCTGGGACTATTTTCTGCGCCATTATCAAAACATGTCAGGTGAAATCGAAGACGACTTTCACACTCTTTTTGGTAACGCGTTTTTGCAAGCCTACGATATGGAAGTCAATCAGTACAAAGACTCTCAGATACGACCGGAAGAAGAATGAACATTAATTATGCTGCAACGTCACAACAGGGCGTGCGCGAAAGTAATCAGGACGAAACAGGCGCAGTCGTTGGCGAGCACTGCGCCTGTTTTCTGGTCTGTGACGGCGTGGCTGGCACCGCAGGCGGGCAGATTGCCGCTCGCATCGCCAGAGACGTTTTACTCTCTCAACTGGCAAACGACGCATCAATCGATTCCGCTGATACAGCGCGTTGGCTGGAAAACGTTGATCGGGCAATAAGGCAGGCACAACGCCAGATGCTCAATTTCAGTCAGATGAGCACCACGCTGGCCGCCCTGTTCATCGATCGCGATGCACAACAGTGCTGGTGGGCACATGCAGGCGACAGCCGAATTTATCATTTCCGCCGGGGCTTTATTGATGCTGTTACCCGCGATCACAGCCTGGCTCAGCAGCTGAAAGATGCGGGTGTTGATAATACCGGCATAAACAGTAATTTACTTTATAATGCGCTCGGTGCGGATGGCCCGCTGTCAGCCACCTGTAGCGACGTGATGCCGCTGGAAGATGGCGATGCGTTTCTGGTTTGTACCGATGGCTTCTGGTCCAGCCTTGCCCCACAGGAAATGGAGCAGGCGTTGCGCATGGTCAACTCTCCGGATGAGTGGCTGGCGCTGATGCATACCGCAATCAACCGTAGTGAAAAAAAAGAAGACAACTTAAGCGCGGTGGCAGTCTGGATTGGCTCGCCTCAGGAAACCACGCTTTTACAGCAGATGTCAGATTCTGCCCGCTTTCTGCCGACGCGGAAATAACACCAAGGAACACTATGAAATTTTGGTTGCCTGTCACTGCCGTACTGTTGATAGCGACTGCCGCACAAGCGGAGGATTATCGCGTGGTTTACTCCCCCAGCCTGGCGCTGGAGGTCTTTATTGATAACGTTCAGAGTAATACTCCTCGCGACTGGTGCCAGGAAGATATTCATTTACGCATTGTTTCGGGCAAAAGTAAGGAATCCAGCGTGCTGAACAGTTTTCTGCCGCGCGTGGGTACGTTACTGCAAAATCAGTGCGGTAAGCTCGAAGAATTGCCCTGGCAGATGACCAGTGATAACGGTTCTGTGCTTGCCACCGGCACGGCGGCTAAAGAGCAAAACTGGCGCCCCATAGTGATTGCCGATGCCACAGAGGCGGCGACCAACAGCAATGCCGAACCTCTTGATTTGTCGCAGCCTGCTAACACCATTCCGTTACCTCGCTTCGCTCTGCCCGGCGGCTGCCATTTTCGTACCTGGTGGGGAGAGACCCAACATGCGCTGTTTATCCCCGATGACAAAAACCTCTCCTGTCCTTCCGGAGGCTGGCTGGAAGGACAAAGCGTGCTGACGCTCTCCGACAGCGGCAACAATCAGCCGGTGGCGGTGCAGTTCTATCAGGGATTCCCCTTGCGCCATGTCCATCCTGCCAGCGGAGAGCTGAACATTGTCTCGGCCAATAATCAGCGTCTGGTGGTCAGCAAAAAGTCGGCACCGGACAGCTGGTTATTACTGATGTTCGATCCGTCGCTGCATGTCTGGTCATTTGAGGGATCGTTACTGGTGAAAATGAACAAGGCACAGGCGGCCGATTCTGCCTTACTGAAAGAGCGGATCGCATCGTTACGTCAGAGCTGGGCGACCGTAATCGGAAATCAAATCAAAATTAATGTGCTGTTGGTTGATGAACTGCATGCCGATCTGGCCGATCCGGCTATTGGTGCCTGGCGCACCGTTAACTAATCCGGTAATCACCGGGTAATCCAGGATTCAGCTCTTAGAGAGTGTTAATTATGTCGGCAAACGATAAAACAAAAGATGTCGCCAACGCCCTTCCGGCAGGCCACCGCTTTAATGAATTTGAGATAAAAGAAGTGATTGGCGGGGGCGGCTTTGGCATTGTTTATCGCGCCTGGGACCACCTTCTCGAACGTCACATCGCCATCAAAGAATATCTGCCTGTCTCGCTGGCAACGCGCGATGAGCATCTGAATATTGTCCTGCGCGGAGAACGCTACCAGCGACTGTTTAATGCCGGACTGCACAGCTTTATTCAGGAAGCGCGACTGCTGGCGCGTTTTAATCATCCCGGCCTGCTGCATGTGCTGCGTTTCTGGGAAGAGAACGGCACCGCCTACATGGGAACCCTCTATTACAGCGGTATCACTCTGAAAGAGTGGCAACAGAGCAAAGCAGACATGCTGAACGATGCCTGGATCCGCCAGCTGCTGCCGCCGCTGTTCGGGGCAATCGATACCATTCACCAGGCAGGTTATCTGCACCGTGATATCTCGCTCGACAATATCCAGATCCAGGACAATCACCTGCCGGTGCTGCTTGATTTTGGCTCTGCGCGCCGAGAAATAGGCAACCTGTCCGATGAAACTGAGATCATGCTCAAACCGGGCTATGCTCCCATTGAGCAGTACAGTGAAGAGAGTGACGCCGACCAGGGACCGTGGACGGACATCTATGCGCTTGGCGCGGTACTCCACACGCTGGTGACCGGTTCCCCACCGCCTGTCAGCGTGGTGCGCTGCATTGAAGATCACTATAAGCCGCTGACCGCCTTGCGGCCCCCAGGCTATTCATTACCGCTGCTGAACGCCATTGACTGTTCACTGGCGATGAAACCTCAGGACCGTCCACAGTCAATCGATGAACTGGCGGCGCTGATCGAGCTGCCGGTCAGCACCGTTGAGGAACTGGTCGCCGCCGTTACCGTCATCAGGGAAAGTCGTGCAATACCTGACCCGGAGAGCGTGCCGGAACCGGTAGTGATAGCGGTCAATGCTGCGGCGGGCGCGGCGGAACCCGTGGCGATAAAGGCAGGGCGCAGGATCTCAACACCGCTGGCGATACTGTCTGGCGCTGTGCTGGTGGCATTAGTGGCACTGGTGGTGGTGCTGAATTATGATGACACCGCAACCACCACTGCGACGACAGACACTTCTCAGCCACTGACGCCCTCTTCCGGGACAAACCCATCCGCATCCACCGCTACGGCACCAATGGCTAAAGTCTATCTGAAACTGAGTAACACCGATCGGCTGATGCTGGATGATAAACCTGTCGACGTGAAGCCAGATACCAGCGGATATGCCTCACTGAATCTCCCCGCCGGGCGCTATAAAATTTCGGTGCAGAATGGCACGACGTTGCGTAATCAGCAGCTGGAGATCAACCACGTTGGAACCTGGTTGATCGATCCGCACTAAGCAGTGCTCAACCCGCAATGCTCTGATTGTCACACTGCTGTAGCGCCCGGACGCGCTCAACAAGATCGGTCAGGCAGTCATCGTACAGGCCGCGTTTTTGCAGTTCCTGCTCCAGCGAAAAGAGGTACTGCGCGTTGGTCCCCAGTGGCCCGCTGGCCTGAGCAATCAGCGGCGCAATGGTCTGAGGGCAGGAGTCGGTTTCATAGAGCGCGTGGCGCGGGTCCATAATGAAGGCGATGGCGGTAACACGACGCCCGTCGGCCAGAGCCAGCTCACACCAGCTGGGAAGATAGCACCCGGTAAGCATCTCACGCTTCCACAGCAGTTCCAGCTCTTCCTGCAAATGTGCTTCAGGCAGTCTGAACGCCAGGCCGGTGGTGCAGCCTCCTTCTTTCAGCGCCAGCATTCTGCCCGGTTGCGTTGCGCTACCTCTGCCGGAAGTGAGCCGCAGGCAAAAAGCCCGGTGCCATCCCTCCAGGGTTCCTTCGGCCACATCGTCAGATTCAAAAACCGGGTTCCACATCAGTGAGCCGTAACCGAATATCCATACCGGGCTGCGGTCAGGTCGACAGGCCAGCGTGGCGGCCAGGGAAGCCGCTCGCTGCTCACAGGTCCATAACAGGGATTCCTCAACAGCACCAAACGCGGTGCTGCAATCAGCTTTTTTCAGGAAATCTCTGGTTAACATAAAACCTCCTCTGCCACTGCACGCTTCCTGCCACAACCTGCCCGATAGTCCCTGGATCGTGATGATTAAGAAACTTATTTTTCCTGTCAGACGATAAGTCATTTCTGGCCGGGCAATCAAGTTTGAAGCACGTCACAAAAGAAAAAAATCTCTTATATGTTGATTATCGGCACCGGGGCATGAAACTTAACGGGGGGAGAAAAAAACATCGCCGCCATCGTCATCGCGCTTTTGTGCTGCTGAACAACCTGTGGCGGCAAAATGCATATTTTTACCCAACCTGTTGCCGGATATATGCTTTAATTTATCTGATATGCATAGAAAATAACTATAATTTATTTTTATAAATCATAACAATAAATGTAAATATTGGTTTTAAAGACCAGAAAAAATAAAAACCTCACCCCGAGGTAAATAAACGTAAAACATCCGGTTGTCTGATTAATCAGTTATTACACTACAGCCGCCTGTAATCGTGCCTGTTTGTACCGCTTTAACCCTCTCTGCTGGCTGAACCCTTTACAGGCGGCATCAGGCGGCAACCGAACGAAGTAAGGAGGAATTTATCCGTGACTGCACAAGAGAGTATTAAAACCCGCCATAAAGAGACGTCGCTGCTGCTGCCGATTGCCGCACTGATCATTTTAGGTTTCTGGGGACACAGCCCGTCCATGCCGGTGATCGTCACCATCAATCTGCTGGCGCTGGTAGCTATCCTCAGCAGCGCGTTCAGTGTGGTGCGTCATGCCGACGTGCTGGCACATCGTCTCGGTGAACCCTATGGCTCACTTATCCTCAGCTTATCGGTGGTGATCCTGGAGGTCAGCCTGATTTCGGCACTGATGGCCACCGGTGACGCGGCCCCGGCGCTGATGCGCGATACGCTCTATTCCATCGTGATGATAGTAACCTGTGGTCTGGTGGGATTTGCCCTGTTGCTGGGTGGCCGTAAATTCGCCACGCAGTTTGTCAATCTCGCGGGCGTAAAACAGTACCTTATTGCACTGTTTCCACTGGGTATTCTGGTACTGGTGTTTCCGAATGCGCTGCCAGGCGGCAATTTTACCGTCACTCAGGCGTTACTCATTTCCGCCATTTCTGCCGCAATGTATGGCGTATTTCTGCTGATCCAGACCAGAACACACCAGAGCCTGTTTGTCTATGAGCATGAAGATGAGGGGGACGATGGTGATCCGCATCACGGCAAGCCCTCTGCGCATTCCAGCCTCTGGCACAGTCTGTGGCTGGTGGTGCATCTGATCGCGGTAATTGCGGTAACAAAAACCGACGCCACCCCACTGGAAGCGCTGCTTGACCGACTGAATGCGCCGGAGGGATTTGTCGGTTTCCTGGTGGCGCTACTGATTCTTTCGCCTGAGGGGCTTGGCGCGATTAAAGCCGTGCTGGCTAATCAGGTACAGCGCGCCATGAATCTGTTTTTTGGCTCAGTGCTTGCCACCATCTCACTGACGGTACCGGCGGTAACGCTGATCGCCACCCTCACCGGACAACAGTTAATTTTTGGACTGGAACCACCCCATATGGTGCTGATGCTTGCCGCCCTGCTGCTGTGCCAGGTTTCTTTTTCTACCGGCCGCACCAACGTTCTTAACGGCGCGGCGCATCTGGCGCTGTTTGCCGGCTATCTGATCACCATCATGCTGTAGTCAAAAAAAACCCGCTGACTTTATTGCAGCGGGTTATTGATACCGTTACGCCAGACTTAATTCTCGCTGACATACACCAGGGTGTGGCCTGAACCCTGCAACGTCAGGGTCTGCTGGTTGAGCTGCAATCTGGCCCCCTCAGTCAGCATTTTGCTGATGGTGGCTTCCCACTGATTCAGCACGGTATCGCTACACATCATCCTCGTCGAGGCCAGTTGTGCCACGGTGAGCACACCGTGCTCCAGCTTACCCTGACCAAAGAAACGATTACACATTACGCCGCTGATGTGCATATCCTGCGCAAAACTGATGCCCGGTTTCATCCCCGCAGGGGGTGTCACTGGCTGACCATCAACACGGGTCAGAATAAAATTATGACCGCTCAGGGAGGAATGCGCTGTTTTATCCGGCCCGGCACCACAACCTGACAGCAGCAGGGTTGCCACCAGCAGGGCAATTTTTATTTTCATGTCGCCTCCTTGTAAAAAAAAGGCTGGCATCACGGGCCAGCCTTAAGCGTTATCAGTTACTGGTGTCGAGCTCCGGGAAGTTTTTCACCAGTTCATCAATGGCTTTCATCTGGGCAAGGAAAGGCTCAAGTTTATCCAGCGGCAACGCTGACGGGCCGTCACACATGGCGTGGGCCGGGTCCGGATGCGCTTCGATAAACAGACCGGCCAGACCAACGGCCATACCGGCACGGGCCAGTTCAGTCACTTGGGCACGGCGGCCACCGGACGCAGCGCCAAAGGGATCGCGACACTGCAAGGCATGCGTCACGTCAAAAATGACCGGACTGCCGTTGGAAACCTGCTTCATCACATTAAAGCCAAGCATATCAACGACCAGGTTGTCGTAACCAAAGTTAGCGCCACGATCGCAGAGGATCACTTTGTCATTGCCACCTTCAGCAAATTTATCAACGATGTTACCCATCTGACCGGGGCTGACAAACTGCGGTTTTTTTACATTGATCACCGCGCCGGTTTTCGCCATCGCATCAACCAAATCGGTTTGTCGGGCCAGAAACGCCGGTAGCTGAATAACATCCACCACCTCAGAAACGGGCTGCGCCTGGCTGGCCTCATGCACATCGGTGATCACTTTCACGCCGAAGGTTTGCTTCAGCTCCTGAAAAATTTTCATTCCTTCTTCCAGGCCTGGACCGCGATAAGAATGAATCGAGGAGCGATTAGCCTTATCAAATGAGGCCTTAAACACGTAAGGAATGCCGAGTTTGCCGGTAACGGTGACATAGTGTTCACAGATACGCATCGCCAAATCGCGTGATTCCAGCACGTTCATCCCACCGAACAGCACGAACGGCAGATCGTTTGCCACTCTGATCTCACCAATGTTTACCACTTTTTGTTTCATGTCATCGCCTTATATTCAGTGCAGCGTAATCAGCTTTTGTTCAATAGAATGGATCTGGATTTTAATCATTTCACTGATTGGATCTTCCGGGCAGTGCTCAACGAAATAGGTCAAATCGCTGAGCGCCACATGCTCACAATCGAGCTGGGCAAAAATCAGCCCACGGTCACGAATTTCATAGGGATCTTCCGGGTCCATGGTGACCAGCAGCTGGCTGACCTGAAGCGCCAGCTCCATCTGATTTTCATCCATCAGCGCCGCTTTCAACGTATCGAGCATTTTGTTCAGGACCTTGCCTGGCGCAGCCTCCTGCAAATCATCCTCATACAGCTCCGCCACCGGACCTATATTGCCTTTCAGCCACACTTCCAGCGTGTGCTCATCCAGCGTGTCGCCGTTGAAAGGATTAATAAGCCACATCTCCTCATCCAACCAGTCGGCACGTAAGATCAGCTGTGTCGGAAAAATAACCGGCATCAGCGGCAGTGAAAGCTGTTCAGCAATGTGCAGGAAAATCACCCCGAGGGAGACGGCAGTACCCTGCCGTGAGTCAAGGACTTTGTCCAGCCAGAGTGTGTCAGAAAGACGGTATACGCCGCTGGCACCGCCAAACCCCCACTTCTTCCAGAACAGCTCAATAAGCTTTTCCAGCTGCAAATCCTGATCCAGCTGCGGCGGGATGACGGCACGGGCTTCAGAGACCAGTGCGGCCAGTTGCCCACTTACTTCTTCAGCAGAAAAATCCGTGCGGATAGCCTGCGTGGCTGCCATCACGGCCTCGCACAGCGATGTCTCTGTGAAATCTGTAGTTATTCTCGACGTCATACATTCCCCAACAATGGCAATTTCGTGATGGCCAGATGAAAATAAAGCGCCCTTCCGACAGGCACTGGTGGAAAAGCATCCCGCTTTTCAGTTCACTGACCAGCACGCTGAGGCACCAGACCTCAGAGCGACACAGATAATAACGCCAAACGGTTTTTCAGTCAGCCAGGTCTTTCGGCGGGAAGGGATAAAGCAAGAGTAAATCGCTCAGCCAGGCTGTACCAGTCAACGTATTGCGTCATCCTGGTTAAGGTTTTTGAGCATACGTTACCCGCTCATTACCGCCATAATCCTGGCAGGTTGCGACAGCAGAAAACCTGTTCTCGCTCAAAATTGTGCGCACTTCTCGCGCCTGCTGCCAGCCATGCTCCAGCAACAGCCATCCGCCCGGCAGCAAAAATTCACCGGCCGTTGCGGCAATCTGCCGGATATCCGCCAGGCCATTGTCAGCTGAAATTAACGCACTTTTGGGTTCAAAACGTACATCGCCCTGACAAAGATGCCCATCAGCAGCATCGATGTAAGGGGGATTGCTGACGATGATATGGTACTGCTCACCCGCCAGTGCGCTGAACCAGTTGCTCAGACGAAAGTCTGCATTGGTTATCGCGAGACGGTGAGCATTTTGCCGGGCGAGGGCCACGGCACCGGCAATACGGTCCACACCCGTAACCTGACAGTCCGGACGCTCACTGGCCAGCGCCAGGGCGACGGCCCCGGTGCCGGTGCCGAGATCAAGCACCCTGGCGGCAACAGGCAGGTGTTGCAGCGCCTGCTCCACCAGCAGTTCCGTATCAGGACGGGGGATCAAAGTATCAGGCGAAACGGCCAGAGAGAGTGACCAGAACTCGCGCTCCCCGGTGAGATAAGCAATGGGTTCGCCCCCGGCACGACGTGCCAGCAGTGTTGCCAGCCTTGCCAGATGTTCGTCACCGACGAGACTGTCGTCAAAGGCCATTAACCAACTGCGGGATTTGCCGGTGACAAAACCCAACAAAATTTCAGCATCGCGCTTCGGGCTGTCACTGTCGGCCAGTTGCAGGATCGCGGCCCGCAGCCACTGACGTATCTGCATTACTCCTGACCAGACAGCGCTGCCAGTTGATCCGCCTGGTGTTCCTGAACCACCGGCTCAATCAACATATCCAGCTTGCCCTGCATCACCTCTTCCAGACGATAGACCGTCAGATTAATGCGGTGATCGGTAATACGCCCCTGAGGATAGTTGTAGGTGCGATTGCGGTCAGAACGATCGCCACTGCCCAACAGATTACGACGCGTGGAGGCCTCTTCCTGCTGACGAGGCGACATCTCGACGGCGCGGATGCGCGAACCCAGCACGGAGAGGGCTTTCGCTTTGTTTTTATGCTGTGAACGCTCGTCCTGACACTCCACCACGATGCCGGTGGGCAGATGGGTAATACGAATTGCCGAGTCGGTGGTGTTAACGTGCTGTCCACCTGCGCCGGACGAGCGGAAGGTATCAATTTTAAGGTCGCCCGGATTGATGTCCGGCAGCTCAGCTTCCGGCACTTCAGGCATCACCGCCACCGTGCAGGCAGAGGTGTGAATACGTCCCTGTGATTCGGTTTCCGGCACGCGCTGAACGCGATGCCCACCCGATTCAAACTTGAGGCGACCATAGGCTCCCTCTCCCACCACTTTGGCGATCACCTCTTTGTAGCCACCGTGTTCGCCCTCGTTAGCGCTCATCACCTCAACTTTCCAGCGACGTGATTCTGCATAGCGGCTGTACATGCGAAACAGATCGCCAGCGAAAATGGCTGCCTCATCGCCGCCGGTCCCGGCACGGACTTCGAGAAAGCAGTTGCGCTCATCGTCGGGATCTTTCGGCAGCAGCAGGATCTGAAGCTCCTGCTCCAGCTTCTCACTGGCTTCACGGGCATCTTTCAGTTCTTCCTGCGCCATGTCACGCATTTCACTGTCAGCCAGCATCTCTTCCGCCGTGGCAATATCATCCTGAGTCTGCTGCCATCGCTGGAAACACTGGCTGACATCGGTCAGTTGCGCATATTCACGCGACAGCGCGCGAAAACGCTCCTGATCGGCAATCACACCGGCATCGCCCAGCATCGCCTCGACTTCTTCATGGCGTTCCTGCAAGGCTTCCAGTTTGGCAACAATAGAAGGCTTCATTAGTGGTTTTTTACCTTTATTCTTAAGAGAAAACGCTAATCCAGTCCAAGACCGTTGCGTAAAATTTGCAGGCGTTCAGTATCGCCGTCGCGGGCAGCCTGCTGAAGAGATTTTGTTGGGGCGTGTATTAAGCGGTTAGTCAGGCGGTGGGCCATGTCACGCAGCACCGCCTGGGGATCCTCCCCCTGTTGCAGCGCGGTAAGCGCACGGGCTTCAAGCTCCGCACGTACCTGATCGGCCTGCGAGCGGTAATCGCGAATAGTTTCAACCGCGCTCTGAGCGCGCAGCCATGACATAAACTCGCCGCTTTCCTGCTCAACGATGCTTTCTGCCTGCACGGCAGCGGCCTGCCGCTGCGCCATGTTACTTTCAATAATCGCCTGCAAATCATCCACGCTGTAGAGATACGCGTTGGGCAATTTACTCACTTCCGGTTCCACATCACGCGGCACGGCAATATCCACCAACAACATTGGCTGATTGCGACGCTTTTTTAACGCCCGCTCAACCATACCTTTGCCGATAATGGGTAGCGGACTGGCGGTTGAACTGATGATGATGTCCGCTTCCGCCAGACGCTGGTCAATATCTGCAAATTCAATCACTTCCGCGCCCACCTCATCGGCCAGCAGTTGAGCACGGCTACGGGTACGGTTGGCGATCAACAACTTCTGAACATGGTGTTCGCGCAGATGACGGGCAACCAGCTCAATGGTTTCACCGGCACCCACCAGCAACACGTTGACGGCAGAAAGAGATTCAAAGATTTTTCTGGCCAGTGAACAGGCTGCAAACGCCACTGATACCGCACTGGCACCGATCTCGGTTTCCGTACGTACGCGTTTCGCCACCGAAAATGACTTCTGAAACATTCTCTCCAGTTCGCTGGCCAGCGGAAGACCACGATGCGAATCGGCATAGGCTTTTTTAACCTGCCCCAGAATTTGTGGTTCTCCCAGAACCAGCGAGTCCAGTCCGCTGGCGACGCGCATAAGATGGCTTACCGCTTCATTACCGTGATGCCAGTAGAGACTGTTTTTCACCTCATCAACGTTCAACTGGTGATAATCACACAACCATTGCACCAGCTGCTGCTGCAAATTTTCCTGCTGCCCGACGCTCAGGTACAATTCGGTGCGGTTACACGTAGACAGCACCACCCCGCCCTGCACCAGCGGCTGGGAGAGGAGGCTGTCAAGCGCCTGGTCCAGAGACTCCGGCGAGAACGCCACACGTTCACGCAGAGCAACAGGCGCCGTTTTGTGATTAATTCCGAGAGCCAGCAACGTCATAAGGAATTGATTAGGGTTATCCCACTGTTGATAGGGTTTTGTGAGCCGCATTCTACAAGATGAGCAGGATCAATAAAAGTCGTCCTTGCCGTTGCTGTTAACAAGATATCTACCTTCGACATCAAACAGGACAAATTGAGCATTGACGTCGGGTTGCCGGGTCGCTAGCGTGAACGGTTGATTTGGGTATTGTTGCCCGCCCGGAGTCTGAGGAGCTGACCCCCTATGTTAATGCAGAAACGCCGTCTGATGCGGCTTCTACCCCTTGCCAGCCTGTTACTTGCCGCCTGTAGCATCAATAAACCCCAGGGGCCGGGGCAAAGTATTAATGCGCCCCAGTGGCAGCAACATCAGCAGGCCGTGCAAAAAATCACCGCATATCAGACCCGTGGAGCTTTTGCCTATCTTTCTGATAGCCAGAAAGTTTATGCGCGATTTAACTGGCAGCAAACCGCGCCGGATCGCTACCGTTTACTGCTGACCAACCCGCTGGGCAGCACCGAACTGCAACTGGATGCTCAGGGCAGCGTGGTGCAGATTGTCGACAACAAAGGTAAACGTTACGTCAGCAATGACGCAGAAAAAATGATTACCCAACTGACCGGGATGGCTATTCCCCTTAACAACCTGCGCCAGTGGATGATGGGCCTGCCGGGTGATGCCACCGATTACGCTCTGGATGACCAGTATCGCCTGCGTGAAGCACGTTACAGCCGCGACGGTCAACAGTGGACGGTGAACTATCTGGGCTATGACAGCAAACAGGATCCCACTCTGCCAGCCAGCCTGGAGCTGCGCGAAGGCAATCAGCGCATCAAACTGAAAATGGACGGCTGGACCGTTAAATGAGAAAGGACGTGTTGCGCGAGGAAACGCCGGTCGTTCGCTGGCCGGCTCCGGCCAAGCTGAATCTGTTTCTTTATGTCACAGGCAGGCGGCCCGACGGATACCATAACCTGCAAACCCTGTTTCAGTTTCTGGATTTTGGTGATGAACTGACCATTATTCCGGACCAGAGCGGCGAAATAAAGCTCACTACCCCTGTCGAGGGCGTTGCCGATGAGCACAATCTGATGGTGCGTGCAGCGAAGTTGCTGCGACAGCAGGCGGCGCTGCAAGGCACCCTGCCCGCACAGGCGGGAGCCACCCTTGCCATCAGCAAGAAGCTGCCGATGGGTGGCGGGCTGGGCGGCGGTTCATCCGATGCCGCCACGGTGCTGCTGGCACTGAATCATTACTGGCAAGCCGGTTTTACCCTTGACGAACTGGCCGCGCTGGGCCTCAAACTGGGTGCCGATGTGCCGGTATTTGTCCATGGCTTTGCTGCGGTAGCGGAAGGCGTGGGTGAAAAGCTGACGCCGGTACAACCGGCGGAGAAATGGTTTCTGGTGGTACATCCTGGCGTGCAGATCCCTACGCCGTTGATCTTCAGCGATCCGGACCTGACGCGCGATACCCCGCCACGCGGAATTAATGAACTGTTACTGGCGGATTACCGCAACGATTGCCAGTCAGTGGTAAGAAAACGTTTTCGCGAGGTTGAACAGCTTGTTTCCTGGCTGCTAGAATACGCGCCGTCACGCCTGACAGGAACTGGCGCTTGTGTGTTTGCCGAATTTGACACCGAGTCTGCTGCCCGTCAGGTGTCTGAGCTTGTACCGAAAAAGTGGCAGGGATTTGTTGCGCGAGGCGTTAACGTTTCGCCGCTCCACCAGTGCCTTTCGGTCCAATGCAATAAAGAGCTGCTGTGACATTCTCAACCTGATCCTGAGGTTGCACAGCACTCACAGACACATCCGTATGAACCAGTCAGCGGTATACCGCCCAGTGCTGCTGACCATGATGTTCATTCTCTGGACGCAAAGCCTGAGGTTCTTCTCGTGCCTGATATGAAGCTTTTTGCTGGTAACGCCACCCCGGAACTAGCACAACGTATTGCCAACCGCCTCTATACCAGCCTGGGCGATGCCGCCGTTGGCCGTTTCAGCGATGGTGAAGTAAGCGTACAAATCAACGAAAATGTTCGTGGTGGTGATATTTTCATCATCCAGTCAACCTGTGCGCCGACCAATGACAACCTGATGGAACTGGTGGTCATGGTGGATGCCCTGCGCCGCGCCTCGGCAGGCCGTATCACTGCGGTTATTCCTTACTTTGGTTACGCCCGTCAGGACCGTCGTGTGCGTTCTGCCCGCGTTCCGATTACCGCTAAAGTGGTTGCAGATTTCCTCTCCAGCGTCGGCGTTGACCGCGTCCTGACCGTTGACCTGCATGCTGAGCAGATCCAGGGATTCTTCGACGTCCCGGTTGATAACGTTTTCGGCAGTCCTATTCTGCTGGAAGATATGTTGCAGATTGGTCTGGAAAACCCAATCGTGGTGTCCCCGGACATTGGTGGCGTGGTTCGCGCCAGAGCCATCGCCAAGCTGCTGAATGATACCGATATGGCGATTATCGACAAGCGTCGTCCCCGTGCCAACGTTTCACAGGTGATGCACATTATTGGTGATGTTGCCGGTCGTGACTGTGTGCTGGTTGATGACATGATCGATACTGGCGGTACGCTGTGCAAAGCAGCAGAAGCATTGAAAGAGCGCGGTGCCAAGCGGGTATTTGCCTACGCCACACACCCGATTTTCTCTGGCAACGCCGTAGAAAACCTGCGTCATTCGGTGATTGATGAAGTGGTGGTGTGCGACACTATCCCACTGCCGGAAGAGATTAAAGCCCTGCCTAACGTCCGTACGTTAACGCTTTCCGGGATGCTGGCTGAAGCCATCCGCCGTATCAGCAATGAAGAATCCATTTCGGCCATGTTCGAGCATTAATCAGTGACGTTGCCGGATTGAATGAGAAAGGGACGGTTTCAACTGTCCCTTTTTTATTGCATTCATTTTTGCGTCCCGGCAACCCGGTCTGTTATCTCACGGGTTGCTAATGGTGTGGCGTTCTGCGGCAGCGTTTATCGCCGTAATGGCGTACCCAGTAATAGCGATCGGTAATTTTTTCCCGCCCGCTGATACGCGCCCCAACCAGCCACATCAGCGCGCCAACAAAAATGCTGAATATTGCGCCGTGAACCATAAATTCGGGTAACTGTAACTGCGGCAACTGGTTCAGTACCGCATATCCCACGCCAACCACCATCACCGCCAGTCCCAGTACCATCAGAGAGTTACCGGTTAAACAGATATGTTTACGTTTCATCGCTTACCTCCATACTGCGTGTAAAAACGGCTTACTGGAAATAAGTGTATGCAACAGTTAGCAAATTCGTTGCGCGACAGATCACATTTACTGCGTTAAATTTGACAAAAATTTACATAAACTGCGCAGGTTTATTTATAGAAACTGCATTATCACCGGCGTTAACTATTACCTGCTGACGCGCAGTTTTGAGTTCTCGCCTTACTCTTAGTAAACTGTGCGACCATTTCCGCACTCCTCAGGAACAGAGATAAGTGAGCAGCATCAAACTGATTGTCGGCCTTGCCAATCCTGGCGCCGAATATGCAGCCACCCGTCACAATGCGGGTGCCTGGTACATTGATTTACTGGCTGAACGTCACAATCAGTCCTTGAAAGAAGAAAGCAAATTTTATGGCTACACTGCCCGGCTGAATATCGGCGGTGAAGATGTCCGGCTGCTGGTACCCACCACCTTTATGAATCTGAGTGGCAAAGCGGTGGCGGCAATGGCTACCTTCTATCGCATAACGCCGGAAGAGATTCTGGTGGCCCACGATGAACTGGATCTGCCGCCGGGGGTGGCGAAACTCAAGCAGGGCGGCGGCCACGGGGGCCACAACGGCCTGAAGGACATCATCAGCAAGCTGGGCAATAACCAGAATTTTCACCGTATGCGCATCGGTATCGGTCATCCCGGCGACAGAAATAAAGTTGTCGGCTTTGTGCTGGGAAAACCTCCGGCCAGCGAACAAAAGCTGATTGACGAAGCCATCGACGAAGCCGTGCGCTGCACAGAGCTGTGGCTGAAGGAAGACCGTCTTAAGGCGATGAACCGCCTGCACAGTTTTAAGGCGTAGCGGGCGGTTTTGCCCTCTCACAGGCTGACATCAACGGAAAGTCTCCGTCAGTGACAGCCTGCCGACAGGGGTTATTGCGGATTGTCATGCAAATCGGAAAGCGGCATCACCGGCAAATAATAGCCCTGTACGCCCCAGATTTTGCTGTCAGCCAGCTTATTCAGCACCGGGGGGTTATCAACGCCTTCGACAATCACCCGGTTGGTATACTGACGAATATGGGCAATCAGCACATTAAAAAAAGGCTTTCCGACGTTGTTCAGGTAAAACTGCCGGTCCAGCTTCACGGCTTCAAACATGTTTGACTGAAGCGCATTCAGATTCGCCGCACCGGCCCCAAGATCGTCCAGCCACAGAATATTTAACTGCTCCACCAGCGTACGCAGGATGGGGTTTTTGGGCCCGTCGTGCAGATTGGGAAAATCCTCTGACAATTTGAGTCGCACAAACGGCAGATGGCGAAGAATCCGCTGAATGAAAACCGACTCAATCACTGCCTTCGCCAGCTGAAAATTAATCGTCACACAGCACAACAGATTATGCAGCCGGAAATAGTCCGCATAGTGCTCAATGGTCAGCAACTGATGCAGTAGCTGGCTTTCGGCAATCTGCCTGCTCCCCGACAGGCTTTGCCCGGGAGGAAAAATCATCTGACTAAAATCGAGAGCAATCAACTCGCCCGTCAGGTTATGGATTGGTACGCAAATCGTATTTTTCATCATGCTACAGAGCCAGTGTTCATAGCTTCCTGCCAGTGTTAAAAATCGTCGTACAGATAAACTTCAGCCGTTCATTCTGTAACATACCCATCAGTACGACGATTTTTTATTTTATATATCGGCAGAGCGGTGCACGGCTTTAAGCATTAACCCTTATCAGCGGCAACTTTATAATCGGGATCGTCCAGGTCAAAGCTACAGAACGGCCCCGCCTGTTTTAAAAGGCTGACGCAGTCCCGGCTGAGATGGCGCAAACGTACGTTTTTTCCGGCCGCCACATAGCGTGCAGTCAGTTTATCAATCGCTTCCACGCCGCTGGAGTCCATGACTCGGGTACGGGCAAAATCAATTACCATGTTTTGCGGATCATTTTCCGGATGAAACAGCTCGTGAAAACTGGCAACAGAACCAAAAAACAGCGGTCCTTCGAGTCGACATGTCTTCTCCCCTGCGCTCTCTTCTTCAGCAATAATGGTGATACGCGCATGTTGCCAGGCGAAGACCAGCGCCGAGATAATCACCCCGAAAATCACCGCCATTGCCAGATCGGTGTAGATGGTCACCACAGTGACGGCAATCATGATCACGGCATCGGGTTTTGGCATACGTTTCAGACGGCGCAGAGAGCTCCACTCGAAGGTGTTAATACAGACCACAAACATGATCCCGGCCAGCGCCGCGACCGGTAGCAGGGCGATATATTTTGACAGGCTGACCACAAAAAGGATCAGCAAAATCGCGCCCACCAGGTTGGATATACGCCCCCGTCCGCCCGACGTAAAATTGATAATCGACTGACCAATCATCGCGCAGCCGGCAAAGCTGCCAAAAAAACCGCACAGCGTATTGCCGATCCCCTGCGCCACACACTCTTTATTACCGTTGCCTTTCGCGCTGCCCATTTCATCCAGCACCGCCAGCGTCAGCAAAGACTCGATTAATCCCACCAGTGCAATAATCAGTGAATACGGCAGTACGATTTTCAGCGTCTGCCAGCTTAGTGGCGCATCCGGCAGGTGAAAAACGGGAAGCGAGCCAGAGATATCGGCAAGATCCCCTACCCGTTTGGTATCCAGGCCAAAGCCAATGGCGATGGCGCTGATGGCTATCAGAGCGGCGAGCGAGCCGGGAATCACTTTGGTAAATTTTGGAAACAGCCAGACAATCAACATCGCCAACGCGACCAGGGCATACATCACCGGTCCCTGATGCTTGATCATCGGAATCTGTGCCAGCGCAATGACGATAGCCAGCCCGTTAACAAAACCATAAATGGCTGGTTGAGGCACCAGACGAATAAACTTACCCAATCGAAACAGGCCAATTGCCAGCTGGATCAATCCGGCAAAGATAGTCGCCAGTAGCACATACTGATAACCGTGGGTCTGAATCAGGCTGACCAGCACCACCACAATGGAACCGGCCGCACCAGAAATCATGCCCGGCTTGCCGCCAAACAGTGCCGTCACCACACCCAGAATAAAGGCGGTGTGCAGACCAATGGTCGGTGACAAACCGGCCAGCAAAGAAAAGGCGGTGGCTTCAGGGATCAGCGCCACGGAGACGACCGCGCCGGCCAGCACGTCATTTTTGACGCGGGCAGCACTGAGGTTGCTCAGATTGAACATACTTAATTCCACTATTTATCATCATACAGAGGGCTTCTGCTGCGCCAGTAAATGGGCGTAGTCAGACCGGACAGAAAGACAGGATAAGCAGAGAGGAAAAACTCAGGGTGGCGTAAGCAACAGGCGATGCATCTGCGGGAACTCCGTCAGTTGTCAGGGAGCGACAGTATCCGGGAATGTGAACCAGATCTCAACCTCAATCCGGCGAGCCGAACAGAATTCCGCGCCATACAGAAAGCAATAACGTGTATAATGCGCCGAAAACGAGCAGTGATAACATTCAGATCATATCAGCCACACTAAGTATCCGGCTGATTATCAAGCGATTAAGGTGATTCAAACATGGGATTCAAATGCGGTATTGTGGGCCTGCCTAACGTGGGTAAATCAACCCTGTTCAATGCGTTGACTAAAGCAGGCATTGAAGCAGCTAACTTCCCGTTCTGCACCATTGAGCCGAATACCGGCGTGGTTCCCATGCCCGATCCTCGTCTGGATAAGCTGGCGGAAATCGTCAAGCCACAGCGTATTCTGCCTACCACGATGGAGTTCGTCGATATTGCGGGCCTGGTAAAAGGCGCGTCGAAAGGGGAAGGTCTGGGCAATCAGTTTCTGACCAACATCCGGGAAACCGACGCTATCGGCCATGTGGTTCGCTGTTTTGAAAATGACAATATTATCCACGTTAACAATAAAGTGGACCCGGCTGACGACATTGAGGTGATTAACACCGAGCTGGCACTGGCGGATCTGGAGACCTGTGAACGTGCGCTGCAACGTGTACAAAAGCGTGCCAAGGGCGGTGATAAAGATGCAAAAGCTGAACAGGCTGCGCTGGAAAAATGCCTGCCGCATCTGGAAAATGCCGGCATGTTGCGTTCACTGAATTTAAGCGATGAAGACAAAGCCGCGATTCGCTATCTCAGCTTTCTGACCTTAAAACCCACCATGTATATCGCCAACGTCAATGAAGACGGTTTTGAAAATAACCCTTATCTTGATCAGGTACGCGCGATTGCCGAGAAAGAAGGCTCAGTGGTCGTGCCGGTCTGTGCTGCGGTAGAGTCTGACATCGCCGAGCTGGAAGATGAAGATCGCGAAGAATTTATGGCTGAACTGGGTCTGGAAGAGCCGGGCCTGAACCGGGTTATCCGTGCAGGTTATGCCCTGCTGAATCTGCAAACCTATTTTACCGCCGGGGTGAAGGAAGTCCGCGCCTGGACGATTCCGGTAGGGGCAACCGCACCTCAGGCTGCCGGTAAGATTCATACTGATTTTGAAAAAGGCTTCATTCGCGCCCAGACCATCGGTTATGAGGATTACATCACCTTCAAAGGTGAACAGGGGGCAAAAGAAGCCGGTAAGATGCGTTCTGAAGGGAAAGATTATGTCGTGAAAGATGGCGATGTGATGAACTTTCTTTTTAACGTCTGATAATTTTGCTTTCTTAAACAGACCAGAGCAACCCGCAAAAAACCTACGCAATTGCGTGGGTTTTTTATTATCTCTGATTTTAAAACAGAGTTTTACTGCAATCGATATTCATTAAAATGGCACATTAGCTTAAATATCAGCTCTGCATATCCACAATAAGAGCACACACATCACTTTCTTATCTTAATTATTCATCCATTGCACTTTTTTCAATAATGATAAGCCTGTCAGCTCTTTAATGGCAGACGATTATAAAGTCCGTCCATCAAATAACCGCAGCCCCATTTCATCGGCAAGGTTTTCCACCTGTCTGAAAAGGCTGTCCGTAGCGAGTAATGATTGCGCGGCATGCACAGAAGGAATATCAGCCTCTGAAACTCTGGTGCCAAAAAGCATTATGGCCTGCTCCGAATGCTGTTTTGAAGACCACATCAGTCCATCAATATTCGGGTTATCCTGATAAAACCAGCCAGAAAGTTGCTGAGTAAAACAATAATGCGCCGCTGTGCATAACAGCAGATCTTCACGTTTAATCCCTTTTGCTTTAAGCATCGGTTCAGAAAGAAACAGTAATTTCAGATCGCGAGCTGGGTTGAGAATACTGTGCACCTGCGTATCAATTTTACTCAGGTCAAAACGGATACCTTTTGATGGGCTGGGAATATCATGAAAAATAGTTTCCATCATCGCTACAGCAGTATTAATTGCGCCATACAATGCAGGGACGACATCACCATTTTTATCATGGCAGGGACTGAAACGGGAATCGCCTCCCAGTGGATTGAACTGATTAGAACCAAACCTGCTCTGATGAACACGGTAGACAGCCTTCCCCCTCGGCCATGTTCTGACAGTAGCGTCACTGAACGTCAACGGCTCATTATCAGGATTGTTAAAAAAGGGATTCCCATCCCGGTCAGCCATGTGTCGCTCCTTCCGACTCCTTCCTTGCCGCCAGAATGATATTTTCAGGTTTAGTGGCTACCAGTTCTCGTGGAGCATGATTATCCAGCCAGCTGTTACGCTCATCGAACCATACCGCTGTTGCCCAGGCGGTTTTTTTGCTACCGAAAATGTCCAGAACCTGCTGGATCACCGGCAGTAAGGTCCCTGTATGATCGACAGCATATTCAGGATAGAGATCATGGCCCTCGTGACTCACCGCAAAGATTTTACCGGCTTTTTTCCAGCGGTTAGGTAGCGCATTCCGGTTCTTCGCCGTTGATCCAACAATGTCGGCCAATTGTTCGGACTTCAACCAGTGACTGTTTTCCAGTACTGAGGATTTAATCTGTTGGTTGCCTGCTTCCCGACTGCGATTACGTGGGATAACAGATTTTTCCCCTGCTGCGTCAATATCGCTGCCACCACGCCTCGCAGACAAAGTATTAAGCGCGGTTTCAACGGCTAATAACAGATCCTGCTCACTGAATTCCTCTTCAACTTCAATCGTAAGATAATGCTTTCCTCTGTTGAGAGCAGGTAATGTCTGCCAGCGCAGCCCATTCTGGCCGCCCCGCCTTGCCAGAATGTGATTAACCGACTGAAATTCTCTCACCGGTTCTTTGGCTGATGTTCGCTCTCCCCGCGTGGAGGCCGCAGCAGCGAGTTGCCGCCTTGCTCGTGGCTGAGGCTTTTTTTTCGCGAGTAAGTCAGTGGTTTTATCTTTTGACACAGCCCCTCCAGACCTGGTGATATTGGTGATAACGGTGATGTTCACACTTTAACCAAATAAGCATTAAAAAACCATTATCAGGGATGAATTTCAGGTCATGCGTTCGCATGGGTGCTCAGAATCTTTGCACAATCAATCAGCTACAGATAATCGTCACCAGACTAAAATGCTCGTCATGTCGAAAGACGCTTCAGAAGGCTTATCTTTTATTTTGTGATTTCAGGAATATCGACCTGGGAAGGGAAAGACGGGCAGCACTTCCATACTGCCCGGATACCACCCTGACTGTTACGCAGTGGTATTAATATTACGACCAATTGCCGGATTAGCTGGCAGCGATGTGGCAGAGACTGATTGCATCAGTGAGCTGACATTGTCAGCCTGCTGATCAAGCGTCTTACGCAACATAGTATTGTTAACCTCATTACGTACCTGCCACTGACTCATCGCTGATGACAGTGCCGTTATCTGCTGTGTATCCATAGATAAACCCTCTCTTTGTTCAGGCCTCACAAGGCCGTGACATGATACCGGTGATGGATTTCGTCGAACGAATCGACGTCATTGCTGCAAAGTTCAGGTTAACTCTTTTGACACCGGACAGAGTAAAGATTCGGGACTGATATACCCGTCCCTTAATGACCGGATGTCTGAGTTAACAGAGCATGCAGGATAATCACACTATCAGTTATCACTGCATCCTGAAATTCACAGACTGAATACGCCAGTCTAGTTCACGTTCAGGACCGGTGCATTATCAGAAAACTTTTTGTCGGGTTTATTCTTGTCAGCCCCCGCCACCGGGTCGGCTGCGCTCACCTGTAGCTGCTTGCTGGCGCTGATCGACAGGTTGCCGCAGGGATGGCGGCCACTCCCGGCGCTAAACGCGGGGGCGCAAGAACATAATGCGTATTTTATGCGATACAAGCCGCAGGACACGGCGAAGGAGAGCTGTGCAGGCGGCCGGCGCTGATCGACAGGTTGCCGCCGGTGCTGCCCACCGTGCTGGCGCTCTGGCTCTGCGTGCTGCCTTTGTCGCGCATTTCCGACAGCGATTTACTGCTGCCGATGCTGATGCCGATACCGCCGGTGCCCATCAGCCCGCTCTTCCGCGTTTCCGAAAAACGCCAGCTGGAATCGGTGCTGGTTGCCGCCGCAATCGCCAGGTTATTCCCGGCGGCAAGCGCCACCTGCCCGTCGCCCACCACCTGTGAGCCGCTGACCAGCAGGTCACTGCCCGCCCTGACCGACACGTTATCGCCGCTCAGCAGCGTGCCTTTCTCCTGCGTGGCGCTGTCTTCCTGAATGGTGTGGGTGGTCTTTTTGCTCAGCAGCCCTTTTTTAGTTTTCGTTTCTTCCCGGTAAAGGTAATCGCTTTCCGTCGCCGTGTTCAGGTTGACGTCGCGTCCGGCCTGCAACGCAATATCCTGCTTCGCCGTGACGTCGGCGGCATGTGCGGTGATATCGCGTCCCGCAACGAGGGTGGTGTTGCCGCCGCTGGCCATCTCCGTGCCCTGCTGACGCACGGTTTCGCTGATGACGGTTTTTTTACTGCCCTTTTCGCTGTAGCCGGAGCCGGTGGCGGCGGCCTCCAGCCTGATATCCCGCCCCGCGCTCAGTCCGACGTCGCCGCCTGCGGCCAGGGCCGCCGCCTGGCTGCTGATATCCTGTCCGGCGGCCAGCGTCAGGTTGCCGCCGCTGCTGACCGAGGTCCGGTCCAGCCCACCTGCATGGCTCTCTTTGTTGCCCTGCGCACTGTTCTGCGCGTTACCGGTTTTGCCCCGCTGATGGCGGCGCTGACGTTGTTGATGTTATTCAGCGCACTCAGTTGCAGGTCGCCACCGGCATTAAGCAGTCCGGCATTGA
>NZ_JFHN01000067.1 GCF_000590885.1 Erwinia mallotivora | reverse complement strand
CAGGTTGCCGCCGCTGCTGACCGAGGTCCGGTCCAGCCCGCCTGCATGGCTCTCTTTGTTGCCCTGCGCACTGTTCTGCGCGTTACCGGCGCTGTTCAGGTTCAGATCGTTGCCCGCCGCCAGCGCCGCATTCCCGCCCGCATTGAGGTTACTGGCGGTGACGCTGAGATCGTGACCGGCGCTGACCACCAGGTTTTTACCGGCGGCGATCTGGCTGGCGCTGTTGCTCACCGTGCTGTCGCTGGCGTTCTGCACGCCACGGATACCCGACCGCGCCTCGCCTGAGGTCAGCTGATTGCTGCTCACCGCGATATCGTGCCAGGCATCCATCAGCAAATCACTCCCGGCGCTGAGGCTGGCCCCCTTGACGCTGATGTCATTGCCTGCTTTCAGACTGAGGCTGTCCAGCGCGGCAATCGAGGCGGTCTGCCCGACCAGCGTCTGCGTCGCCGAAACGGTGCCCCCTTTTGCTGAACCGCCACTGAGCTGCCACTGACGGGTGGCCGTGGTGTTACTGATATCGCCGTTCAGGCTCTCCAGCGCGACTTTTGCCCCGCTGATGGTGGCGCTGACGTTGTTGATGTTATTCAGCGCACTCAGTTGCAGGTCGCCACCGGCATTAAGCAGTCCGGCATTGAGATTGCTGATGCTGTTATCGCTGTTGATGCTCAGACCGTCTCTGGCCGTGACGGTGCTGCCGCTGTTGGTGAGGTTACCGGCAGCAAGGCTGACGTTGTTGCCGGCAATCACGCTGCCATCACGCATCGCCACGTCTTTGGGTGACAGGTAGACCTTCGGCACCATCACCGTTTCACCATTTACCGTGGTGGCTTCCCACCAGATTCAGATAGCGGCTGCCGGTCTGATTCAGCACCACATTGCTGACATAGCGGGTATCAAAGGCCGCATCCTCCAGAAAGCGATAGTCCTGCTCCGGCTTCAGGTTAAGCCTGTCAAGCAGATAAGACGATCCGAGGAAGGTATTGACATCGGTGTACTGCTGACGGCTTTCCTGCGGGGCCGTGCCGGGCTGTTTGCCCAGCCAGAGGTAGTTAATTATGGCTGCGCAACATCATAAGTCAGAACACGTTTCCACCAAAGCCCGTCGTTATACCGTGGGGTATATCCGGGATCACATTAAGCACCAGCCGTCACCGTCGATCACGCTCAGGGGCCACTGGATGGGGATTTGGGGTTTGATACCGGGAAGAAGGTTGAGGTGATTTGTGAGCAGGGCGAGTTGATCATCCGGCTGGCTGAGGAGTAAGCGGCGGGTAAAAGGATCCCGGCTCGATGGCCGGGATTGGTAGGTTTATTCGGACGCTTTGCGATCTTTTCTTTCCTTTAACTTGATTTTTATCCAGATCCCGACGCCTAAAATAAGGCCACCGACATATCCAGACTCAAAGAAAGATGCAAAAGCTCTTTCCCAACTGAAGGGGAAAAAACCTTTTTTAAAATAAATAATTGAGGATGCAAGAAGTTCAGATATAACATTTGCAATTAAAAATAAAATCAGACAACTCAATATCAATTTGATTAAGATAAAAAGGTTATTTTTTAGCATTAGCTTTATCGTTTTCATCGAGGTTATCTTTTACGGTATTTCCTGTTTTTTCGCTGATGTAGCCACCGAGAATCGCGCCTGTTAAATCAGAGATGGCATCCTTTCCAAGTTTCGAGGTAGCTCCTTTTATTATTTCACCACCGATACCGCCGACAACAGTACCCGCAGCCGCTCCAGCCATAGAGTTAACCGGATTCTCTCCTTTAACCCCACTGCTAACCGCTGCGCCACCCATATTAATGGGAGCTGAAGCAATAATACCTTTTCCGGTTGTAGCAGCAGACGTGATTCCGGCCATAATAACGTCCACATAACTGAATGGATCTTTTCCGGCAAGCTGGACGCCAGCATTCACACCCACACCGATTGCTGCATTAGCAGCCATACCTTTCACTGTAAGGCCCAGTACACTTCCACCAAATATCAGCGGCGCATCACCAATGCTGGCATTCGACTTGTGATAGCCCCAGGTATTAATTATCGACTGAGCTTTCCTCATCGCCTCCGAGTCCGGATTACGTTTGATATAATCCTGGCCTGACAGAAGTCCTTTAACCAGCTCCTGCGGCACTGCCGGACCATACTCTTTCTCCATTTCGGCGGCGTAAATCCGCAGATAACCAGCCAGTTCAGCGCGTTCTGTGCTGCTCATCTGTGAAGGGTCTTTGGTGAACTTGCTGACCAGTGCGTCACTCCGCTTATCAGCATTTTCCAGCGTTATCAGTTCATTTGCAGCAGCCAGTGATTTATCTCCTTGCTTTATCTTCTCAACGGCTTTGTCGAGTTTGTCAGAATCGGTATTGCTGAGGAAGTTATTCTCAACCGCATTCTTACCGGCCTGCGCGCCCGCAACCGCACCCGCCGTGCTGTCACCTGCCACACCGCCCGCCAGACCCGCCGCCAGCGTGCCCAGTGCGCTGATGGTCTGTTTCTCCGTTTCCGTCAGCTCGCTGACCTTTTTGCCCGGATACAGCTGTTCCATTACCAGCTTCGCCATCAGTTCGCCACTGACCGCTCCGGCGGCTCCTGCCAGTGCACTGTTCCCTGATGCCTGGGCCACTACCGCACCAACCACCGCATGAGCCATTGCCTGTGCTTCCGGGTTGCCTTCGGTCAGCTTGTGGATCTGCTCGGCCAGATAGGGCGATGCTGCACCACTGATGGCCTGGCCGATATTTCCACCCGCCAGACCCTGGATCGCCGCCGTCGCCGCCTGGATACCCTGCTGAACAGCACTGCCGGTTCCCCAGTTCAGCATTTCATTTTTGTATGTCGGGGTGGCGCGCAGCTTAGCCAGATAGTTTTCACGATCCTTTTCTGACGCATTCGCGTCCGGGACTTTAATATTTTTGTTATCAGCCTTCGCTTTCTCAAGGCCGTTGATATCGCCCTGCGTCCGCGCGATATCCCCTGCCTGCGCCCCCACCTCACCGATCAACTGGGCCATTTGCAGCCGCTGCTGCTCTTTCTCTTTGTTAAAGATCGGGCTGATGCTGTCGTTCGCACCCGCCGCGTCGCGACTCAGCGTCGCCACGTCCTGCTGCTGACTGGCCCCGTCGCGCACCACTATCGTGCCGGCCGATACCGCCGACTGCGTCGTGCCCTCCGCATGTCCCTGCCGCCCGCGCCCGCCAGCAGCGTGTTTGCCATGTTACCGGCAAACTGGCCGCCCATCGACGCGCCGCTGCTGACCCCGATCCCCTGGTGCGCCGTTTTGTAATCCGCTTCGTTGCGATGTCGCTGAAGCCCAGCGTGCCGGTGTCGAGTGTATTCTTCTCCGCGTCCGCCGTCGAGGCGATCACCCCGCCGTTCAGCTGCGTGTGGTTGCCCACCGTCACGTCAAACCCGCCGTTTCCGGCATACAGCCCGCTCTGCTCCTGCACGCTGTCATAGCTGCTGTGCATCCTGTCCCGGCTGGCGTTGACGTAGCCCGAACCGGTCATGGTGCCAAAGGTGAAGCTGCCCCCCGCCCCGAAGCTGCTCTGCGTTGAGTCGTATTTATCGCTGTCCTGCTGGCTGCTGATGCTCAGGTCACGACCCACCTCCGCCACCACCCGGTTGCCGCTGACCTGCGCCCCGCTCAGCGTGGTGTCGCGACCGCTGCTCAGCGACACCGTCCCGCCGCTGTCCACCGTCGTTTCGCTCCACGCCGTGCCGTTGCCCGTCTCGTGGCCCGACGCCCCGTTGACGCTGGCGAAAATGCTCAGCCCATGCTGCCCTTCCCGGCACCAAAGCTCAGGCCCACGCCGCCGCCGCTGCTGCTGTTGCTGCCGGTGGTCTGCTGCGTGTTGGCCGCCCCGCTCAGCGTGATGTCCTTCGCCGCCTGAAGCGAGGTGTCCCCCGCCGCCTTCAGCCGGCCGCCCGCTATCAGCAGGTTGCCGCTCTCCGGCCCGTTCCCTTTGCCGGTGGCGGTGATGCTCAGGTCTTTGCCCGCGTTCAGCGTTGAGCCGCTGACGGTGTCGCTGCGCTGCTGCTGCTGTGATTTGGACTGCTGCGTCGTCAGCGAGATGCTCACGCCAATGCCGTTGTTCGGATCGGCCTTAATCTGCGCTATCTGGCCCGCCTGCTCTGCCTGCACCCCGGAGAGCACCGCCTTCGTCGCCTGCAACGCCGCCAGCCGGCCGTCGCTCTCCTGCTTCGCCGACTGCGCCGCCGCCACCGCCTGGTTCACCGCCTCGCCCACCGCGCCGGACAGCGCCAGGGTCAGCCCGCTGGTGCGCTGTTCGGTGCGCTGTTCATGGCTGCGCAGGTCGTGACCCGGCGTGATCGCCACGCTGTCGCCCTGCAACGCCATGCTGCCCCCCGCCACCAGGTCGGATCCGCTCACCTGTAGCTGCTTACCGGCGCTGATCGACAGGTTGCCGCCGGTGCTGCCCACCGTGCTGGCGCTCTGGCTCTGCGTGGTGCCTTTGTCGCGCATTTCTGACAGCGATTTACTGCTGCCGATGCTGATGCCGATACCGCCGGTACCCATCAGCCCGCTCTTTCGCGTTTCCGAAAAACGCCAGCTGGAATCGGTGTTGGTCGCCGCCGCAATCGCCAGGTTATTCCCGGCGGCAAGCGCCACCTGCCCGTCGCCCACCACCTGTGAGCCGCTGACCAGCAGGTCACTGCCCGCCCTGACCGACA
>NZ_JFHN01000066.1 GCF_000590885.1 Erwinia mallotivora | reverse complement strand
GGGTGAACCACGTTGAACGGCTATGGCAGGCACTGCACGACACAATAACCCGGAATCATCGGTGCCGGACAATGTGGCAACTGCTGAGGAAGGTTAGCCATTTTATGGAAACCGTCAGTCCATTCCCCGGGGCGAAACATGGGCAGGCAAAAGTGTAGCGGTATTAGGCGCACCTATTTAGCCGCTTTGATACTGATTGTTTATTTAAAAATATAATTATACCCAACCGCAGAATGAATCAGGGTGGTGCGTTATGACGTTACCTGCACTGTTTTCATTCTGGGCTTTTTCTATGATGTTCGTGCTGACTCCCGGAGCGGATTGGGCGTATGCAATGAGTGCGGGAATTCGAGGCAGATTTGTAGTTTCTGCCGTAGTTGGGCTTCTAACAGGCTATGTCGTGCTGACACTCATTGTGGCGGCCGGGATAGGTATCCTCATTGCAGGGAAACCTTTACTGATGCTTCTACTGACGATCGCGGGGGCACTTTACCTTATCTGGTTGGGTAGCAGGATGCTATTGAATCCACCAAAACCTGAGGCACAGAACAATACTTTTCGTAATGAGAGTAGATACAACGTCGCATTACATGGGGCTCTGGTTAGTGGGTTAAACCCCAAGGCTTTTATGTTCTTCCTTGCCTTCCTCCCACCCTTCACAATGGCTACTGCTAGTTGGAGTATTTCAGTACAGCTATTTGTTCTTGGTATGGTTCATACATTGAGTTGTTCAGTGGTGTATATGTTTGTTGGTATTGGCGCACGTCTGATATTGAGTGCAAGACCAACCGCGGCCCGTTTTATCGGGCGTTTATCTGGGATTATTATGCTACTACTTGGCGTTTTTCTGCTCTACCGAGAGGTTATACAGGGCTAATCCCTCAGCTCTTAGCTGTTGTTATTACATCTGCCATTCTAAATGAAGAACACCTTCAGATTGTTACATTTGCGACTACGTCCGCTCCTGGCACAAAGCAGACTGGCCAGTCAACCGCGTGAGTAAGTTACTTCCAGGGCACTTCACCCTGTCCGGTGGATAATCTCCGGTCCATCCTGTCAAAAATCTTCTGACTGTTCGACGTTTCTTTTCTGCTTGTAACTGAAGATGGTTGGTCTCTGCTGTGCGATTAGCGGCTGGCTTAAACTTCATCAGACAGACCGCGCCAGCCACAGGCTGTGGCGCGGTGCAGTAATCAAAAATTGGTCCAGCCACCATCTGCTGCGGCTGAACTGATTTTCATATCCATGGGACGAGACAGAGCAAGGGACGTAACCGGAATCGCAGGGGCAGCATGTGAGTCCAGTCTGAACACCGAGACAACCTGGAGAAGGCGTTCAGCCTGATCCTTAAGGCTTGCGGCGGCGGATACTGATTCTTCGACCAGAGAGGCATTTTGCTGTGTTGTGCTGTCCATTTGCGTCACGGCAATACCGACCTGCTCAATACCACGGGCCTGCTCTGCGCTGGCTGACGTAATTTCCTCAACCGTGTCGGTGAGTTTGCTCACCGCAGACAAGATACCAGCCATCGTCTCCGAAGCATGCACCACCAGTCCGTTACCCTGTTCAACACTCTTCGCATTTGACTCAATCAGCTGTCGAATTTCGCCGGAAGCACTTGCACTGCGTTGCGCCAGTGACCTGACTTCACTCGCCACGACGGCAAAACCACGACCATGCTCGCCTGCCCTGGCCGCTTCAACAGCGGCATTAAGCGCAAGAATGTTGGTCTGAAAAGCAATACCGTCTATAACGGCGGTAATTTCAGCGATACGACCGGAACTTTCGCTGATGGATTTCATTGTCCCGGTTATGTCATGAGTGGCACTGCTGCCTTTGTTGGCAACATCGCGCACATTCACCGCCAGTTGCGCCGCCTGACGTGCATTTTCAGCATTATTTTTCACGGTCATGCCCAGTTGTGTCATGGTCGCGGCCGTCTGTTCAAGCGCACTGGCCTGCTCTTCTGTCCGCTGAGAAAGGTCAACATTTCCCTGTGCAATCTGCGTACTGGCGGAAGCCACGCTTTCCGCATTACTTCTTACCTGACTGACCGTGCTTACCAACGAGTCCTGCATATCACGGATAGCGGCCAGCAGTATGCCCGTTTCATCCTTACGGTTTGTAGCAACGGCAATACTCAGGTCACCCCGGGAGACACGTACTGCCGCTTCAACTGCTACCTTCAGCGGACGGGTAATGCTTCTTGTGATAATCACTGCGGAGATAACAGCAAGCATTACAGCAATAACGCCGGCAATCGTAAGTATGAGCAGGGTATCGGAATTGTCCTCCCGCGCCTTTTCAGCTGCGCCGACCATGCGCGCTTCCTGATGCTCCTGAAGCGCCTTTAACGAATCTAAAAAGTCGACCTGTGTCTGATGACGTGAACCGAAAAGTAAATGTACGGCTTCATCATTTTTACCCTGCTGTGCAAGTACCGCGACTTCATCAATGAAAGGCAGAAAAAGATCGGCTCGTTCACGCAGACGGGAAAATATTTCCAGACCCGTTGGTGAGTTGACCTGCTTTTTCAGACTGGCAATCAGATTTCTGACTTCCTGTTCTTCACTACGGTAATCACTAATGGCTTTTTCTTTCAGTGCTGTGTCCTGGAGAAGGATTGCACTTATGGTAAGCCGACTCATATCTGAAATGTAATAACGCAGCGCCTGAGATGCCGAAGCTTTACTGTAGAGGCCACCGGATATTTCATTAGTTGCACTGCCGAGAGAGTTGGCTTTAACGATTCCAATCAACACCATAAAAATAACGAGCAGCGCCATAAAGCCAAAGGCGGCACCAAGCCTAACTCCGATTCTGATATTGCCCATAGTGAACCCATCCTGTGAGGCATCAGCAGTGATACGCATTGCTGACGCAGAGAAGCTTCCGAGTAAAAAGGAAGTGCTGATTAGAACTGCCGCAGTTTGGTCGCGGTATCATTACTATCGGCAACTGTCATAAAAAGTTCACAAATCATTTTTGAAGGCTTCTTGAGCTGGGAATGTCATTATTTCAGTTCAACGCACGCACCCTGGCCAGAAGCTTTTTTTACCTGTCCGGACGATCGCATAACGTCAGTGAGGCACCGAAGTGAAGCACCAAAGAGCCTTGAGGGCCGTTTTGCATAAGACCAAAACAGCTCAATATTATTTGGTGTCTGTATCCGACTGGTACGTACTGGTCTGTTACGAAAAGTAGCACTTACGTGTTTACCTGCTGCTAATTTCCGTTTCTGGCACAGGACTGCTGTTGCAGCCCTGACAACCTTAGACTCCAATCGATTCAGAGATCTCTGACGCATCATCGACTTCAATGCCCAGATAACGGACTGTGCTGTCCAGTTTCTTATGGCCAACAGAAGTTGGATCACCCGAAGATTCTTGGTTTTCTTATATATCAGGTAAGGTTTTGTTCTTCTCATGGAATGCGTGCTGTAAAGCAAATCTTCAAGACCAGGTTTTGCTATCCACCCATGAAAAATTCGATTCTGGTGCCGAGTTGATACGTGTTGGCAAGAGCAGACCCGTGATTGCAACAAGTAGTCTTTACTGTGCAAATTGCCCAGCTTAATTAATGCTTCAACTGCTTCTCTTGCCCTTTTAATTAACTCAAACTGGACAGGGCTGATGGTCTTTTGTTGTAGCACAGTTGCTCTGCTTGAAGCAGAACCGCTATATTCAACATCCGATACTTAAAACTTAACCAGATCGCAGCCCCGAAGCTTACTGCCCAACGCCATGATTAACGGAGCCAAATCGCGCGTTTTACCTTCCGGCTCAAGTCTGATGCGCATGTCCCAGATTTGAGATATCTGAAGCGGGTTTTTTAGCCGATGATACGATTTTTGTACCAGGGTAACGTGTTCATAATCAAACCTCCGATGGTGCGGGAGATTTGATTATGGCTGTTCCTCAAGAGCGAAGATCCGACGTTTGTTTTGGACAAGTATTCCAGTAGTCCCAGCATAATAAATACTCTCCGAAGCGTAGATTCCCACAAGGAAAATGTTAATACATGCGCTGACAGCGCATGTATTAACCCAAACCGGCAATCGGTAGCCACCTTCTTAGGGCATCTTAGCCTCAGAGTCATTCACTTGAACATTGTCTGCAAGAGTGCCCATTTTGCGTTTAATTGCAGTACGCGCAACGGCTAACTCGTTTAATATGACTTTGTGCTTTGCAGCATGTTTTTCCGCAGCAACATCCAATGCCATTTGATTTTCGAGATTTGACACAGCGATTTGGTCATCTTTATCAACATAGCCAAACTCCTCGTTCAATATCCTTACCAATTTATCATGAGAAACGCCGGTTTCCTCCTCAACAGAAATGAGTGACTTCGCCAGGCTTCGATGCAAGTTTCGCTGTACAATGTTGGTCATATTTTCATCTCTTTACTAAGTCAGTTATATGTAAAAGAGCAACCAATAATGTAGTGGTTAATTAATTTGTTGCTCTACCCCAGATACTACGTTAGATGAACTTCCAAAAAAGCGGAAAAAATTAATAAGCGAGAACATTATGAAATCTGTTAGCGATGAAAAGCTTGCAATCACCGATAAAGACACACTTCGCCGTCGGCATTCAGGTAACTATAATCCATTGAAAAATGGCGAGATATATCAGCTTCCTTATGAAGTTGAGCTGGGAACTAAGCCCCCGTCATTTTTTGATGGTCTGTCTGATTTCGACTATCTAAAGTACCCAACTTCAGTCAGGAAACTTTCACTCAAGGAACTTCGGACCGAGTTGGCGTACCTGGATGATGGTATGGAGGGATCAGATTTCTGGAAAAATTTTAACGACTCTGCACTTAAGTCCCACCTCAACATCATTTTGGGTACTGTGAAAAAAAATGAGGATGATAAAGACTGGCGTAAAAAGTATCTTAAGCAGACTGGGGAGAACGATGATGACAAACCTTATCATAATGACATGCTCAGATGCATATATCTTCTCGCACATATGCATAAAGCAAGCCCCAGCTACATTCGGCAGCTTTCGAAGACAGGCTGCGTATGGTCTACAGATCTGCGAGTTTATTATCCACGCACAGATTTTGCATTCAGTGAGGAATATGGTGGCTATCTGTCAGAGTTATATGCCAACATTCTCTACCATCAACCCATAAGCATCCGTAAAGTAGTAAAATATCTGGATAAAATTATAGAAAAGTTAGTTCAATTTTCTGATAGTTGGCTTATTGCGCCAATCTTAAAAGGCCGCAGCGCAGACACTGACAGCCCAGGACTTAAAATATTAAAGTATAATCAGATAGCATCAATTACACATTTTCAGGCACTCAATCAATTCCTGAGTGATAAAATCACTGGCAACTTCACTGATAACTCGTTTGCTCAACTTAAAAAGAATGGAACGCAAAATCTGGCCACTGCCCAACATTACAAACTGGTTGCTGCACAATGTCTCAGAATGAAAATGGGAGTACCTTCAAGAAAACGAAATGGCATGTGGTATCCAGTTAGTGCAACTCCTTGCTCTCAAGCCTTCATTGATGATCATATTGAATTATATTCAAATGCATTAGCTGCGGATGCGCTTAACAAACTTGAGTTTGAAAGTGTTGGTTCTAAAAGTGGTAAAAAAGATACTTCAATATCTTCGGCAATAAAAAAATGGCCTGCCAAAACCCTCAATCGATTGATGCGATTCTGGCTGCGGAATCGTTAGATTGTTCAAATATTCCTGAAATTTTTTCAAAGTATACTCAATTAAGGACCATATATTCTGAAACCACGAAGAATGGCTCCTCACAAAATTTTCTGAGGGGGCTTACTTATAACGAGAAAGTTGAATGTGTTCTGGAATATATTAATGGGAATAATCTTTTTAAGATAAATGCTGATATCGAATCTATTGAAAAAAAATTAATTGCAATGAGGTTATTAACTAAGAAAAATACTATTGTAGATAATTCAATGCTATTCTATGAATACGATTTGCACGACTTTCCATCCAGGGAAAAATAATCGTGAAGTGCAAATGTGGACTTACTTCACTTTCATAGAGGATCTCAGGTGAAAATGTCCGCCCCCGGCACACAGCAGACAATTATGCCTGCTTACGAAACAGGCTTAACGTAGAATATTTCCCCTTTTCCAGGCCAACCCCTGGTAAAGGCATTCTGGAAGACATCATTTTTCGCCTTTACGCAGAAAGGCAAAGAACCTGAAAGCAGCGATGGTTCCAAAAGGATTTTTAGTTGTTTCCCATTCTTTTTTGAGTAGCATGCGAGTTTGTAAGACTCCCTTATCAGCCTCCTCTCGCCAGGCACTCCTTTCGGAAAATTTAGGATCTAAGAGATTAATCAGCGTCGACAACAATTCATTAGCCTCATCATCGTCAAGCTTGAACCGAATCTCAATACTTCGGTATAATCGAAAAGCTTCGTACTTTAGAGTATTTAATTTCAGATATCCCTGTGCTTTTTTTTCCTGTGCTGATTCAAGGTTATAATCTAAATATGTTTCCGACCATTCATCAGCCTTAGTTATATACTCCGATATTTCCTTTCGGATCTCATTAATCCAGATCTGTCGAAATTCCGATATTTTAAGCTGTCTGGCCATGATGGCCACAAAGAAAGCAACCGCTATGCCTGTAATGATTGTTGTCATGTGCTTACCTTACCTGTTATTTTTCCAACCCTTGAAGAAACGAGAGTCCTCCAGGATAAAATTATACTAATCTAATTTTTAACGCTAACAGCTGGTAATAGTTTTAGCCTCTGTCTAAATGGCTGTTCCGAATAGTAGATCCCTTCGAGGGAACTCAGCCCGAATTGTGCGATCTGATCAATCGCCACACCAATCCTGTCACCAATGGGACTGAGCGATGCCGATCATAGATCCAATATCACGTAGTGAATGACGCCTGATGCAGAACACTATCCACTAAACCCCCGATAAGAAACATGCCCGCAGGCTTATCGCTGTGCTGCGCCCGTTCTTACGTTGGACGCTGGATTAACCGGTTTACACTTTACGGTGCCGAAGGTCTTGAATCCATTTCAGCATGACGCGGATAACGCTGGACTTTAGAGCAGATATACGCTCTGCTGAAGCGACTTATTGAACGCTCTCCCGTCGACTTAGGTTTTCAGCGTTCATGCTGGAGTTCGAGGTTACTGACGATAAAAATCAAACAGATAACGGGTTGCGAGCTACTTTCCTCTGCTGTGTGCCGCTAAATTAAAGCATCTGGTCTTTTTTCCACTTCACCGAGAGACATATCCGCCATGAAAAAGCCCACTCCTGGGTGAGCTTAAACCCGATTATTGCCCTTCAGACAGTGACCTGACGTGTATCTTGCAATTAATCGAACATGCCAGAGGGACAGTAGTTGCCTTCCCAATCCACTATCTTAGCGTTTGAATCCAGATCTTTTACCGATACGCTATCTCCGGAAAATCTTGAGCCAGTAACGACGATATCGTAATCATGATTTGGCTGAGGAATGAATCTTTCGGAGGCAGAGTGTTCTGTATTTTGATAGTACCCAGATTGAGTCCAGTAATGAATAACCGTCACCAGTTGCCCTGGCTTGATAGTAAATTCATTTATGAAAACGCCCTTGTTGTCAGATGACACTGGCATTCCAATTTTTTTATTTCCTGTGACAGGAATACCGAGAATAGCCAGACTGGCAGTAACCCTGCGCTCCAGAATTTTTTTATAACAACCACTTACCTGTTTTTCGTAAAATTGAAGAGCCGTGTTGCCATCGGATGCAACACGAATCCGGGCTGCATCTGAACCTTTATAGTCTTCCAGCGCAGGTCTGAACCCCGCAGTACATCCACTCAACAACGTAATCACTACTCCTGTAATGACCAGCTTTCCATACATGCGCATCACCTTTCGTCTTTGTTTATTTTTATTTAATCGACTCAGGCCGGGAAAACTTTAAACGAATATTAAGCGAGTCATTTACCATTACTGATATGCTCCCCATATTTTAACTCACCGTTCCGTTAGCAATGTCAGTTTCTGGCACGTAAGGGACAGGCCTGGTAAGCACCATTTCCGCATTGAGCGAAGAGCGAAAATTAAAGCGGGAAAACTGATATATCCGCTCGCTTTTATTCTGTTGAATTATCTGCCATGATTTAGGAATCGATCGATTCCTAAATCATGGTGCAGATGATGACAGAGTGGTCTCAGAAAGTTCGTGAACGCGGTCGCCCCCGGCAGTTTGACGTGGATGAGGCGCTTGACCTTGCCATCCTCGTGTTCCGTGAAAAAGGTTATTACAACGCTTCGATTAGTGATCTGAGCAAAGGCATGCAACTCACCTCCGGGAGCATCTACAAAGCTTTTCATGACAAGCGTAACCTTTTTTTACAGGCATTTGAGCGTTATACGTCGCGGCGTAATAAGTCGCTGCGACAGCGGCTGGCGCAACAGCCTGATGGTCGGTCAGGGATCGCTGAGCTGTTTCGATTTTATCTTGAATCTGCCAGTGCTGTTGAAGGGCGGCGTGGCTGCCTGGTCGTCGGCAGCGCCATCGAATTACAGCAGTCTGATGCCAGGCTTTCAGAACTGGCACAGGTTGCGCTTCAGCGTAATCAGCAAACTATTCAGCAGCTGATTGAAAAGGGGCAGAAGGACGGCTCTGTTAACCCGCAACATGATGCTGAAGCGCTGAGTGACCTACTGGTATGTCTGGTGCTGGGAATGCGTGTGGCAGGAAAAATAAAGGATATTGCCGCGGGCGAGTTTGTGATTTCGACAGTACTGCACATGCTCGATTAAAATTTTCTCTGATAAGGAAATGGTCATTTTCTAATTAACCGGAGTTATGAATGATTGACAATACAACTGTCCAATGCTGGTCACAGCCTGTCACAGGGATGCCAGGGTTTTCACATCACTACGAAACAATAGAGGGTGTTCGTTTGCACTATGTAAGAGGGGGCAATCCACAGGGCGAAGTTGTATTACTGTTGGCTGGCTTCCCTCAAAGCTGGTACGCCTGGCGTCAGGTAATGGTACTGTTGGCCGACCGCTATCAGATTATCGCACCGGATCTGCCTGGACAGGGCGATTCCGACAAACCGCAATTCGGCTATGATACGCAGGCGCTTGCCGGGAAGGTGCGGGGCCTGATGCAAAAGCTTGCGATTGAGCGTTATTACCTTTCTGCTCACGACGTTGGAGCCTGGGTTGCCTGGCCCTACGCCATGCTCTACAACCAACAGGTGATCAAGCTGGCCCTGCTTGATGCGGGAATTCCAGGCATAACCCTGCCTGATGCCCTGCCAGTCACACCTGATAAAGCATGGAAAACATGGCACTTCGCTTTTCATTTATTACCCGATCTTCCTGAAGCATTAATCACCGGACGTGAAGAGATCTACCTTGAATGGTTCCTGCGACGCAAGACAGCCAGTCCAATGGCTTTCAGCGATGGCGATATGTCGGAATATAACCGTTTGTTAAGGCAGAACGGCGCATTGCGTGCCGGCCTGGCGCCATACCGTGAGGTAACGATATCAGCTGCACAGAACCGGACTCTGAGCGAGCATCATAAAATGACACTTCCACTGCTGGCCATCAGCGCGGAGCAAGGTTCCATCCCCGATATGGCCACGCCGTTGAGGCAGTTTGCTGATAATGTCACGGGAATTACCCTGCAACATTGCGGCCATTTCATTCCGGATGAACAACCGCAGGCACTGGCTGAGGCGCTGGCGACGTTTTTCCGCTGAACTGGCCTGCTGATTGAATGATTATGCGTGGCCCCCATTGAGTCATGGTTATGTTGAAAGGGGGCGCTGCTGGCACAAAGCACACGCTCAGCAACTTCATCAGACCAGCTATGAGCGAAGTGCGAAACTATTGCCCACCGGGGGCGCATTTCAAATATCCCCGTCTGTTACTGAACGGCAGGCAGATCACGGGTTCAGCATAATGATTAACTACTCTGTCGTTATGGCTGGCTGTTCGCAGTCAGCTAAGCGCATCCGGCACAGCCAGAGTCATTGGGCCGCGTTAATTTTTTGAAACTTTCTCTTATCTTGTTATCGCAAAGTGCTTCCAAATGTTTCTGGTGGCATTTAGGATTCGTCCTGTCGCAGTGTTACGGGTAAAGGATGGTTATGAGAAGAGTTTGGGTCGCGCTGGCAGTGACATTGGTGCTCAGTGGCTGTGACCAGCCAAAAATTGATACGTCCAGTGATGAGAGCATGAAGTCCTCTGTTCAAAAGGTCAGAGCATCACTGCCTGAAGAACAGCGCGCATCTTATGATGACGCACTTAAGGTGGTAGCTTTCAACCACCTGAACGTTAAAGACCCCGTGCAGGCAGGGATGACGAACAACACTGCGGGTGTTGAAGCGCAAATGAAAAGCGATCTTTCAGGGAAAACCGGCCAGGAAGTCATCAACTACGCTGAGATGATCCGCAAGGAACGGGCTGAAAAAGAAAAGGCTCAGGCCCTCCAGGAAATCGCAGAACTTGAACAAAAACAGGCTAATGCACAGGAAAACCTGAAAAAGCTTGAGGCTTTCGCGGTCACACGCTCGCGTTTTTATTTTGAGAAAAAAAATATGGCAACATCCAGCCTGTTATTGCGCTGAGCGTAGAGAATGGCACGTCTGAATCCGTTTCCCGCGCCGATTTCCGTGGCGTAATTTCCAGCCCGGGTCGTCAGGTGCCCTGGTACACAGACACCTTCAGCTATCAAATTCCTGGTGGTCTGGAGCCGGGAGAGAAAGCTGACTGGCGTCTCGCGCCCAGTCCCTTGTCTGACTGGGGCAATGTTGAGGTACCGGCAGATGCCGTCTTTACGGTTACAGTTATTCGTATAGATGATCCCCAGGGAAACCAGATATTTGGTGATGCTGACTTTACTGAACGTGATGCCAGTCGCCTTGCGGAACTAAAAGGGCTGTATCCCGGAGCAACCCCCTGATACCAGGGAGCCAGCGAAAGGTCAATGAGTGAGACGCTCTTCAGCTGTTAAGCCGTGGCAGCAGGGCCTCATGATGTAGCACCAGCCGCTATCCTGCCTGCCCATATCATCAGGGCAGGCAGCGACCGGCGTTATTTCTTTAACAATCGTGGCAACTGATTTTCCAGCTCAAGAAGGCAGGCATCCATCATCTTTTGCGTTTCCAGCGTCACTCTGGCGTAATTGTTGGCCTTCCAGTCATTTAACGGCGCGGTGACGTGGGTAGGCGAACACTCTGATATTATATATGCACTCAGTATATTTCCGCCTTCCGGACGTTTGTAAAATACCACCCGCCAGGTTAAATCATAGTTGCTGTTACTGGCCGACATATCGGTATAAATCAGTGACCATTGCGCGGCCGCAATATACAAAGGTTGGGTCCAGACATATCCATTACCATTTTTGTCCAGCCAGTGCTTAATTTTTACTTCCGCTCGCGGTGAAAAATAGCCGGATGTCGGCTCCGGCATCGTGTCTACTGACGTGCCCTTATACTGGTTCTTGTCAAATGTAGCACTCCCGATCCCTCCGCCCAGAACCGCTGTCATTACTGACAGCCCCACCATAGCACCGGTGGTGACAGGTGATACCACGCGAAGTTTTATATCCGGGTAGTGATTATTGTTCATATCTGTGGATACAAAAGTACTGGAGACGTCCAGCGAACTGCCACTGGCGGCCTGCACTTTGTGTGCATTGTTTTTCCCTGCGCAGCCGGTCAAAAATGCTAAAGACAATACACCTGTAATGACTAACCTGTTCATATTAATTTTTATTCCATTGGTCTGGTTTGTGTTGAGAAATTTATTTAATTGCAAAGGATAAGGCGAGAAGGAAAAATACAGTACTTGCATTTAACTCTTCCATCATAAAACTCGCTGTTACCCGCATTCCCGCTCGGTTAGCAGGTAATTATATTCTGTTTTGTGAAGGTTAAATCGCTGGTATTTTTCCCCAGTTATTCAGATAATCGGTTAAAAATTTCTTCTTCGACCCCGTACTGTAACTGACTTCTCCATTATCATTGAAAAATACATGGAAATTGATGACTTCTTTTTTCAGACTTTTATTAAAGAAGACATGGCCGAATTTATTGCTTGTGAAATGAGTTTCCAGTGCCTGTCGGGGAAGGATTAAATAAAACCAGTTTCCACACTCTTTTTTTATAACAAAAACATAGTAAAGTTCCGGAGAGGTTGGTTTTACCAGCTGGTCATGCCTCACGCCAAAGGTTCCAGAGTATCCTTTCTTTAATTTTTTTGCCTGGCTGTATTTTACCTGCAATCTCCACATATTCCCGGACGAATCTTTCACTGCGAATATATCGTCACCAATATCAATTTCCGGCATAGCCACATTGTATTCACGCCATGCCAGCTCTGCCATTACCGCCAGGTGGGCGGCTTTAGATTTATAGTGATGTATTGCCATACATTCCTCTGTAAAAAGTTAAATCAGCAACATGCTACCGCCCTCAGTCTGATAGCTGATGGAGGCATTCATTGCATGCAAATCACTTGCAGCTATAAGTAACGGCTGTAAAAGAGAAAGCTTTAAAGAAAATGATGTATCACCTGTCGGAAAGGGCTGGAAGGTATTCCTGATGCTCATAGCCAGCGTTGAGTTTTGCAGCTGTTTTCAGCCAGAGGTCTTCTTAATCTGCTACCTGTTTACGACATCAAAATTTACATTCTGAAAACAAAATAATCACACTATGTTATTTTTTTTGTGTAAGTTAATTCCATTCTTTATTAGTGAGACTGGCTGATATTTCGCTACTGTTCGCTGCTTATTCAACAGGGGTACAGTGACGGAATAACATAACGGTAACGAATTTTGTTAAAAATGATCGAAGCACTTTCTATATGGCAACCCTCCCGCAGGCACGCATTATCCGGAGATAAGGTATGCAGCTCAGTGAACTGATGAACCCGGACTATTGTGAAAATCCTTTTCCGCTGTACAGCAAGCTCCATCAACAGGGGCCGCTGATCCGCAGTGGAGAAAACATCATCATCAGCGGCAGCCACGCCGTGGTGGATGCTCTGCTGAACGATCGGCGGGCAGGTAAAAACTACATGGCCAGCGTCCGGCTGCGTTTTGGCGAAGAAGCGGCTGCACGTCCGGTATTTCGCGGCATGAGCAAAATGTTTCTTGTTCTCAACCCGCCGGAACATACCCGACTGAGGGGACTGGTGATGAAGTCCTTCAGCACCAAAGAGATTCAGCCGCTGAGGGAGATGGCCCTGACGGTGGCAAATGAACTGGTCGATTCCTTCATCGATCGCCGCGCGTGCGACCTCGCTCAGGCGTTTGCATTCCCGCTTCCGGTGCGCATTATCTGCCGGATGCTGGACGTTCCGGAGTCAGATGCGGCCAGACTGGGTGGCGCGGCATCTGCGCTGGTCAGACTCTTCGACCCGCAGATCACTCAGCAAGACCTGCTGAAGGCCGAAGATGCGTTCACCGCCCTGGAAGACTATTTCAGCACGCTGATTATTTCCCGGCGTGGCAGCACCGCCAGTGACCTGGTCTCGCTTTTCCTGCGCAGCGGAGACGACGGCGACAGGCTGGATGACGATGAAATTATTGCCAACGTTATTTTGCTGTTTATTGCCGGGCATGAAACCACCTCAAACATGCTGTGCAACACGGTGATGGCCCTGCACGACAACCCTGAGCAGTTGGAACAGCTGAAGCAGGACCACACACTGATACCGGCCGCCATTACGGAATGCCTGCGCTACGACAGCTCTGTGCAGATGCTCTATCGCTCGGCGCATGAGGATATTGAGCTGGCAGGCCAGCTGATACCCCGTGGAACCAGCCTTTTTCTCAGCCTGGGAGCCGCCAACCATGATTCGGAGGTGTTCCCGATGCCGGACAGGCTGAACATCCGCCGTCGGGAAGGGCGCTGCCTCTCTTTTGGCGGCGGTATTCATCACTGTATGGGATACCGGCTGGCGCTGGCCGAGATGGAGGTTGCGCTGGAGGTGTTGCTGACCCGCCTGCCGGAAATGCGGCTGATAAAAGAGGGCATTTGCCGCAACCAGCGGGCAAACCTGCGTGGTGTCAGCGCGTTGCCGGTCAGCTGGTAAACATCAGATAAAAAGGAGAAGGATCATGCCAGAAACAAAAAACGCATGTCGTCTTGTCACACCGCAACCGGGTTCCGTCGGGCCACAGGCGCTGTTTTATCAGCCGGGCGTGTCCCGCCAGACGACCGGTGCCGTCGGCATCCATATGCAACTTGCCACTATCCCCGCCCGTTCACAGGGCAAGGCGCATAAACATGAACACCATGAAACCGCCATCTATGCCATCAGCGGCACCACCGGCGTGCGCTTTGGTGAACAGCTGGAGCATGATCTGGAGGTGCCGGAAGGGAGTTTTTTATATATCCCTGCTGACCTTCCTCATCTTCCTTACAATGCCACAGACGCCAGCGCGACGGTGGTGATTGCCAGAACCGATGCCTGCGACCCGGAAGGGGTGGTGATGTTGCCCGATCTGGATCAGGATGTGCTGAGTGCAAAGTCACGTAACTAACCGTCAGGCCTGATTTCGCCCGTTCGGGCATCAGCGGTTTCAGCACGGCGAAGCTGGAAATATTATTGCAAGTTCATTTCAGGCTTCGGCTGCCGGGTTATGTCGCCACTGAAAAGCACTAACCCGGTGACAGGAAGCCTGCCATTTTCAACCGTCATGAAGAAAAGCTGTTCACCATACTGGTAAATTTTTCCCACTGCTGCTGGAGCTGAGTAATGTGGGAGGATTCGATGCTTTTAAAAAAATCCGCATCGTCGTTCTCATTTACCATCTGATGCAAACCTGAAAACCATGATGAACTGTCGGAGGTGCTGTTGGTCAGTGACAGCATAGCGCTGCGTTCAGTCTGGGTTTCATGCTGGCCTGAGCTGAGTAAATCCAGCTGCTGACTGAAGTTTTTCACCCCCTCCTGATCGCCATACTGCTGTGCGATGGCCAGCGATCTGCTGGTCATATCTTTTAATATTTCATCCTGCCCGGTCGCTTTGCTGGTGACGTAATTGTTGATTTCAGACCGGGTTGCAGCCTGATATTCAGCAGGAACAAATTTCTCAACCAGATAGTTCAGCTTTGCCTGGGTAAGCGACAGATCCATTGAATTGGTCGTGGAGTTGCCTGAACCGCCGGGGGTCTGAAGCGCTTCAGAAATAAGCCCGCCCATATCGGCTGACGACGCTGTTGAGTGGGTCAGCATCCCTGAGAAGAAGGTGTCGACATCGTTGGTGACGGCATTGGTCTGGCTTTTTGTCAGGGCGATAATGCTGTTTCTCGACTGCAACAGCGCTTGCTGACTTTTTTCTGTTGCTTCCTGACTCAGTTGGATTGCTGGAGTTTCTCCCGCCTTGATCTGGCTGATTTTTTCTTCAGAAAGAACGAGAGATGTGGCGGTATTGACTGGCTTGCTAAAAACATCACTCTGAGCCATGCCCGTTGTACTGATGCTACTCATTTGACACTCCCTTTGGTGAGTAAAAAAAAGGCAATATCATTATCGGAACGTCCAGTGGAAACTTGAGCCTTTGTTAACAGTTTACGGGGTGATGAAGGGTGGTCCGGATAAACACCGATTTAAGGTAATAAGCATTGTGTAAAGGGAATAAGTCAGCTTAATCCGCTGATTTATGCAGGTGCAGCACCATAATGATATGTTCGATTTCATTCAGGACCTCTTCCTTGCTCTGTGTAGCTTTTTCGCACGTTATTCGGTTAACCTCATCTTTCGTCGCCTGACACCGTTACCTGAGGTTACACAATTTCTAACAGACTGATACAACACCGTTTTGTCGCTTTAAATTCTGTTTTACAAAAAAACAGCTGGCGCTGTGTCTCTGATGTGCCTTTTTGCTGCCGATATTACTTCTGCTTACTATCACAAAGGCCTTCAAAAATGAAAATATCTACCCGTCTTACGGCAGGCTTTGGCCTGCTTATTTTGCTGTTTGCTTTATGCGCCGGGATCGCTCTTCATGCCCTTCATCAGGCAAGGGATGGAATGGATGATGCTGTCAACGTCAAGATGAAGCGTTTCACGCTGGTGCTGGATATGCGAAGCAGCGTCAGAGATATGGCTATCGCGGTGAGGAATCTGGTTCTTCTCTCCGATCCGGTGCAGATGAAAAAGGAGTGGGACCGGCTTCAGGCTCAGAAGCTGTCTTATGAACAAATGCGCCAGCAGCTGGTGGCGAGTATGTCCGAAAACGTCTCTCCTCAGGGTAAACATGCCCTTGATCGCGTTCTGTCAGCAGAAGATGCGGCGATGAGCACGCTGATGACCGCAGGAAAGCTGGGTATGGATAATCAGATGGCGCAGGCAACGTCTTATCTGATGGTCACGGCTCGCCCCGCGCAGTTTGCGCTGCTTGATGCGTTGAACGAACTGACCGGGGTCGAAAAAAAGCTCAGCCAGGATACCGTGGCTGAAAATAGTGTGAAAACCAGCAGAACGACGCTGGAGCTTACCGTATTGGTGGTCATCTCCATCCTGGTTGCTGCCGGGACCTGTTTGTTCACTATCCGCATATTAATGCGCCAGTTAGGAGGGGAGCCGTCCCAGGCGCAGCATCTTGCCGCAGCTATTGCTGAAGGTAATCTGGCCACCGCCGTATCACTGAAAAAGGGTGACACCACCAGTCTGCTGGCCTCGCTCGATGTCATGCAGAACCGTCTGCGCCAGCTGGTGGCGCAAATCAAAGATACCGCCGCTTCTGTTGCGCTGGCCGCCGATGAAATCGCGCGGGGCAATACCGAACTCTCTTCGCGTACTGAACAGCAGGCAGCTGCATTACAGGAAACCGCAGCCAGCATGGAGCAGCTGACCGCCACGGTGCGCAATAATACCAGCGGTGCCCGCCAGACGGCGGATTCAGCCCGCAGCACCGCGACACTTGCTCACAGCGGCGAGAGTGATGTTGAAAGAATGACGGTGACGATGAACAGCATTTCAGGCAGTGCCGCAAAAATTCGTGACATCACCAGCGTTATTGAGAGCATCGCTTTTCAGACTAACATTCTGGCACTGAATGCTGCGGTCGAGGCTGCCCGCGCCGGGGAAGGAGGACGTGGCTTTGCCGTGGTGGCGGGTGAAGTGCGTACCCTTGCCCAGCGCAGCGCCGTGGCGGCTAAAGATATCAAGACATTGATAGAGGAAGCGGTGATGCAGGTTGAAACTGGCGTTGCCGTCGCCAGCGGCACCGGGGCCAGCATTATTAAAATCACCAGAATGGTAGGGGAGCTGGCGGGCGCAATGGATGAAATCGCGCTGGCCTCCAGTGAGCAGATGCAGGGGATCTCGCAGGTCAGCGTGGCGGTCAGTCAGATGGACGGCGTCACGCAGAATAATGCGGCGCTGGTTGAGGAGTCATCCTCTGCCTCTCAGTCCCTCTCCGAACAGGCACATTCTCTGCGAGGTATGGTGGAAATCTTTCGTCTCTGAGAGCCTGACGCCTGAGCGGGATAAATATCTGCGTCAGATTTAAGGCGTTATTACATTTCCTGTCAGGTTAATTTTTCGCAGGTAACGTCTGCAACCACAGGGCCACAAGAGATTTCCTGATGGCCCTGTTTCCGCTGTACCCAACTGAGTTGCTAAAGCAGACTGCCAGTATTTACTGTTTCAATCTGTCGTGCTGCTCAAGCTCATACTCGATAAATGCATCGATCATCGCCCGCCAGACTTTTTCAATAATGATTTCCGGCACGCCTGCTTCAGTGGCTTTACCACGGACCTTATTAATCACCTGCTCGACCCGGTCAGGCGCACGAACTGCTGTATGGTCAGTTTTAAAAGCGGCGGCGGCTTTAACACATTCGGCTCGCTCAGCGATGGTTTCAACCAGTCGGCTGTCGATCTGGTCGATACGCTTTCTTACTTCTTCAATGGATGAGAATGTCATTTTTGATTTCCTTAATCAGCACATACGCAATCCGTCATAGCTACTCTTGCAATAAAAGCCAGGCCCATCGGGGTTGCCATTTTTAACCTTCATTAAATATAAAAATGCCACTGACTGAAAATCAGCGGCATTATTTTTTACTGACGCACTAAGCGGGCTGACAGCAGGTTCTGTTCACAGTTACTTCTGAAAGGATTAATATCTAATCCGCCACGACGAGTGTAGCGGGCAAATACGGTAAGCTTAGCGGGCTGACAATACAGCATTATGTCGCTGTAGATACGCTCAACGCACTGCTCATGAAATTCATTGTGATTTCTGAACGAGATAATGTAACGCAGCAGTTTTTCCCGGTCTATTTTGCTACCTTCATAACGAATAATGACACTTCCCCAGTCAGGTTGATTAGTCACCAGACAGTTAGATTTCAGCAGGTCTGAATGCAGCGTTTCAGATACTATTTCACCAGAAGGTGAGGTGCTTCCTTTTAATAAAGAAGCATCGAATTCGTAATTTTCAATGGCAATATCCAGGCCGTCCAGCGACTCACCGGGTAAGTTCGTTATGTGATTATTATAACTGTTGATGTCTGTATAGAGTTTTAATTCTACCGGGGCACCCGCAACGTCAGAAAGATCTTTTTTCATCAACGCCGAAACATGCTCAGCATCCGGGAACCGGCTCTGATTAAAACTGTTAAGATAAAGTTTAAATGATTTTGACTCTATCAGATCGGGACTGCTGGCCGGGATAAAAAACTCGCCAATAGCAACAACCGGTTTACCTTTGTCATTAAGCCAGGATATTTCCCATGCCGTCCAGAGGTCAGTGCCTGAAAAAGGGAGAGGGGCATTGTCTTTAATGCCAATTTCTTCCCGGTTAAGGCTGCGAGGAATAGCCTCCAGTATACTGGGTGTATAATGTTGTATATATTCTGTTTTTGTTCCCAGTAAAGTAATATTTTCGGGATTCATATCAAATTCCTTAAATGTTTTTGTTGATATATTTTCTGAAAAGGTAGCGAGTGCCGTAAATAGGGAAAACACCAATTACGGCATAGGTCATCTTAATGAAAAACTGAGAAAGAATAATGGTTTTTATAATGTCAAAACTCAATGTGTTATAAAAGGCCAGGGTGCAAAATATAACGCTGTCCAGCGCTATAGCTACAACGGAACTGGTCAAAACCCGGATGAAAAGCCAGCGCGAATTGGTCATCTCTTTGATTTTGCACAGCAACCAGGAGTTGGCATTTTCTGAAATGACGTAGGCCAGAGAAGAGGCAATCAATACTGCTGCAATACTGTCAACGATTTCAGTATAGGCCCTTCCAAGGCCCCATTCACTGATGCCGGGTAGTGCTGAAGTAACCAGTAAGCCGCAGACAAACAGGATATTGGTAAATAAAGATATAAAAATGGCCCGACGCGCAAGTCGCAGTCCATAAAATTCGTTCAGTATGTCAACAAGAATAAAAGTCAATGGATACAGAAATATGGCAGGTGGCGCAACAATATCGAGAAATCCAATGTTTACGGGTTTGATACCCGTTATGGTGCAGAATATATAGATCACCGTCAGGCTGAGACTGATTAACTGATAGGCGAACCATGATCTGTCCTGGCGATCCTTCATATCGTATGCTGTGACTAAATCACTTTTCCCGTATAGCCTTCTGTACATTTCTTTAATTTCGTGTCGGTTAAGATCTTCTGAAATGTCGCTACTCTCCAGTTCCTGTATTGGCAGAGAGATGTGTTTACCTGTAGACAGCACCATAATATTAGCCTTTATCGATTCTGTCATTCTGCTGAATCCAAGTAGCTTGTATTTCTTGTTTTTTTCCATGATTTATTACTCAGTAATGTTTTCAGGAAGTCGTTCTTCTATAATTGTGCCAATTAACTTGTCGTTAACACTGGAAAAAGCTATTTCCTGTCTGGCGTGATGAGGTTCTCTGATATATAAACCCTTGCCTGGATTATAAAAAAGGCAAGGCTGTTTATCCTGAAGCGTGCTGTAGCGTTTTAAGATGAGAATATCACCAGGGAAAAAAGTTTTTTGTATTTCCTGCTCAACAACTAATGCTATTAAGTTAGCACCGTCCTCAAAAGCCCAGGTCACCGGATATTGTGTCACTAACTGACCTATGCGCATGTCCATGCTGGGCAGCAATTGTGACTGAGGGATCATCGGGACTGCGGCGGGATTACGATTACCCACCACTGACAAGGTACTGTCCACTTTGTCCAGTTCTTCAATGTCATAATGTTCAATCACATCGCACTGAACGCCGAAAAAATCTGCGATTCTGGTGATAGTGGAATTCTGAACATTGTTCACTTTCCCTTCAAGGATCTTATAGAGCGTGGTTCTGGTCACACCAGAATGGAGTGCCAGTGAAGTCTTGTTCTCGCCGGTTTTTCTGATGAGATACTCTATGTTATTAATTATATTGCTTTTTCTTTTTATGCCTGAGGTCTTCATCATTCGTGGTTCACAAATTTAACATATGCGAAAAATATCATAAATTTCATTTTCAGGCCAGTTTAACGCCGGGTTGCTTACATATGCAGAAGCGATTTGTTTCTTTTTACAACTCTTGCAAGGTGTTTAAAAACAATTATTTATGAAATAAGTTAACGTTTTTGTAGCTTTTTTGTATACTTTTTCGTTGACTCTTATGCATTAGTTAAATTACAGTTTTGGCGTCGTTTTACGGGAATGTTTGGCAATACCAGGCAAATCTGAGATTGAGCAGGGCCATCTGACAACAAAAAAATTAATGGTCAGGCTTACCAACAGATTATTTGTTATGCAATAAACATCAATGCGCCGATATTACCTGACTTCTCAAGGCGTCAGGATTTTTCTGAAGAATAGAAAGCCGGTCAGAGAGCCGTGCTTCGTAGAATTTTAACGCTTATTGCCAGAGCAGCTCATTTGCCAGCATCAGGGAAATTTTACAGGTGGAATTAACCACAGGTTTCTTTTCACTTGCCAACGCGTAAGCAACTCACCGCGTTACTGTTTTGGGACAGGTTTCCTGAATGCATCAGGAAAAATGACGTTTTCCATTGCCTTTATCTTCGACGTATCAGCCTGAAGCTCTGATGAGTAATGCAAGATGACGCTAAATTTTCCGCCGTATAAAAACATCGTTGGACACAGATACATGATTACGGCGTTGCGTCGTTATTGGTCAGCGATATTGCCGTGCAGGCCCGCCAATGTTATCGCCTGAGGAATCTTCCCGGGCGTTTGTTAAATCAGGCTGTATTTTAAATTAAGGAAGGAATCTGAATGAACGGAGATAATGCTGATGGTTGCTGGCAGTTGCTTATGGAAAAATATTTTCTCCATAAGCAACTGAAAGAGCAGACTGAATTAAGCTACGTGAAGGTTGTTGATAATTTCAGAAAATATGCGGGACTGATTTGCGGGCCTCAGGATATAACCCGATGTGATGTTCTGGCATGGCGACACCATGAGCTGGAGGAGCAGGGTGCTTCTTTACAGACATGGAATAACAAAGTTGCTTATCTGCGCGCATTGTACAATTTCTGGATCAGGCAGCAATTAATTGATTCTGAAGATAATCCTTTCAACAGCACGGCTGTCAAATCGCCAGAGAAAATCAGGGAAACGTTGTCAGACACTCAGATGACGCGCGTTGCACTTGTCATGCAACAGTTTGAAGATGCGGAAAAACGCGCTGCGGGCGATCTCCCTAATTGCGCGCTGTATCCGGTCTGGTACTGGAGGATTGTGCTCGACACGCTGCGCTTCACCGGAATGCGTCAGAATCAGCTTCTGCATATTCGCCTGAAGGATATTCGCATTAATGAAGGTGCGATTGAACTCAGCATACAGGGCAGTAAAACATGTCGTGAGAGGACATTCCCAATTGTCAGTCATCTGCGGCCACAGCTGAAGGTGCTGATCGACAGGGCGCAGGCCAGCGGTGCAACCCTCAGCGACAGGCTGTTTCACTACGAGCGTTTTGTTACCATGCCCTGTGATCGTGAAAAACTTGCCGCTATCCCTTCGCTGCAACCGCTACGTTCTTTTTTCAGACGGCTGTCAAACGAATGTGGATTTTTTGTCACGCCTCACCGGTTAGGACACACGCTACTGAAATCCCCCGAGCGTAATCTGCATCTGGTAAAGGAGCGACCCAACCACAGCAGTACCAGCAATACGACGGCAAACAGGGAAATTACTGCCCGAACGCTGGCACAGGATCTGTCGTTATATGCTGATAAACCAGCAAAAAGAGCTAACGGCGGGTGAGCTTTTGTCAGGCCACCCTGACTTATTGCCCCGCCAGCGGTCTGCATGATGCAACCCGTTTGGCGGAGGGTGATGTTGACGATGGCCGGAGAAAAATTTTCAGGCGTTAAAAATCACAGGATGACCTTATTGGTTTTTAACAGATAATTATAATCACTCACGCTGGTTATATTCAGATGCATTCCATGCGCGAGTGAATGCGTCGTCTCAGCACACAATTCTTCTCCGGGTAGTACATAAGGTTTTCTGAAGGTAATCTGAATATTTTTTTCATCAGTTTTTAAATTGGGTGAAAAGCGGAAAACCTTAGCCGTGGGATTATACATGCACAAACGATTCGTCTCTGTACGATATTTTATCTGCTCCCACACATCTTTTTGTTTCAGGTCCTTCCGAACATTGATCACTACCGGAAGATCCTGTCCTACGAGGATTTTTACCTTTCCCTCGCTGACCTCGTCCTGCGGTGGCAGGCCGGTAAAAATAACCCTGGCGATGTGCTCAACGGCATCAGGGGTGTTTGTGCGATAAATAACCCGGATGGTCTGAGTATCTCCTGGTGCCATCACAATGGCCTGTGGTTCGGTATAAAGCGTGCCTCCCGCCAGATTATCATCGGGTAGTCGACTGATTTTACTGTAAAGAAGAACGCTTTTGTTACCATTGTTTTTTATGTCAATTGTAGATTCCTGACTTCCTGACTTAATCAGCACGGCTGAAGAGGAAGGCAATATTTCTGCACTGGCGAAGTTTATCAGACCCGATGCGATAAAAATAAAAATGACAATATTACGCGTGACTACAGATAAAGTTGACATTAATTATGTCCTCCTTTTTGTGAATGTTTTTGGTTGAAATTTTACACGTGGTGTCTGTTCTGCCGGGGGAGGACATTCCCTCTCCTTGCAGAAATTTAATATCTTCTTCATTAATCAGAAGAATTTGTTTATCAATAAATCGGGCAATTAATTTTCCTTTCTTATTGTAAAAGAGATCGCTCTGATTGACCCAGCCAGGCATTTGATTCCACTTCATCAGCAATGAACTATTTTTTGATGCGTCAAAATTAAAATATGATACCGAACCGTGAGCGGCAGAAAATTCTCTGACGTTGTTTTTAATGATAACCCCTGATGGCAGCCCTTCAGGATTTACCCGTATAAAGTCGCCTCTCTGCTCTGCCACAGGACTGATAATGGCTTTACCATCATGATTAGTCACCGAGCTGCTTTGCAGTGAGCTGACATTGAGAAAATGATGAACGCCAGTATTAACCACCGCCCATGTATCGCCAATGCGGCCTGGCGAAAAGACAACCCCTTCCTTACTTATTGCTACTGCACCGGATAAATAAGCCGCTGTCGTCCGCGATGACTCGCCCGCCTCATTGCCCTGAGACAGGGAAATATCCGCAGTTGTGTAGGGTGTCGTGACGGCATTATCCAGCGTGTATGTCTCTGAACGTCCCGATCCTGACGTGCGCATCTGACTGGCAGTAAGCCTGTAATTGTCGGTAACCGAAGCGCTTACTGAATTGGAAAGACGTGCTCTTTCACCATATCTGTAGTACTGGCTTCGCCAGTTGACGCTGCGGTTTCTGAGGCTGAGCGGAACGCTGAGGGTCAGATTAACGCTTAGTTTGTCTGTCCGGGCATGTCCGGGCGCGAGGGACATCCAGGAAACCCCCATACCCAATGAGGCTTTAGCCACCGGTATACTCATACTCGCTGACAGTGAATCCTGACTGGGGGCGTCATAAAAACGATAGTGTGTCAGTGAAAGACTGCCCGTTATCCCTTTTGGCAATTGCAGCGTCTGGCTCAGGCCGATACTGCTTTGTTGTGCGCTGTAGCTGCCCATCAGCGCCTGATCGATGTAGCTGAAATGACGACTGTTGCGTGTGTAAGTGAGGCTGGTATTTTTATAACTGGCCGTGACATTCAGGCTCAGGCCCTTCTGATTTTTTTCATTCTGCACGGCGCTCAGCCAGCTTGCAGAGCGGAAATTGCCGTTTAACGTTGTGTTATTAACCGTGATCCCCCGGTATTTTGACGCCGAAACGAGGGCAACGGATGGGCTGATATTTTTGCTGAAGTATTTGCTGAAACCAGCACCGCTGACCAGGCTGCGTCTTGCCGTCGCTGTCCGCCCGGCGAAAGCATAATAGCCAGTCACTCCCTCGCGTACCGTGGTAATTTGTCCACGGGAAATCACCCGCGAATCCACTATCTGACCGTTTCGTTTAATTAATACCATGACATCGCCAGTAAAACCGGAGACCGGGATATTGCGCAGTTCAGCATGTCCTTTCTGAATCATCTGTTTATACAGCAACAGATTGTTCTGCCAGAATTCAACCAGCAGAACTTCCGCGGTGTCGTAAGTGAAATTAACAAATGCCGTGGCGTTTCCCTCAGCAGAGGATATTACGGCACCATCAATATAACCGGTGCCAAATCCACCATCACTGACCATGGTTCGGCCAGCGCGAATTTTCACGCTGGCAACGTTACGCTCGATATAGCCATCACGTACTCTGTTTACAGACGTATTAATGCCACGGCTGCGAAATGAGCTGTAAGAACCGTGGGATCGTAAAATTGTATTGTTCATATTTAATCCAGCTTCATATTCTGTATTGGTGCTTTCAAGTGCATCAGAAGAACCGGAGAACCGATATGCATAGGTGTTATAGTTAATAAACGCACCGGTGCCTCCGCTGGTTCTCATCTTGCCGTCAGGATTAATCAGATATGTCACTGGGATCTGAATACGTAAGGAATTATCGCTGCGGTCGAAATCTTCCTTTACTTCCGGGTTGAGAACGTAATATTTTCCGTTAGCTGTCTTTTTATAGCGTCGCCATTGATTTTTTTTTATGCCTGACTTCGATTTAAAAAGATCTGAATAAACTACTTTTCCATTGACTGATGATATTTTATCCGATGAGATAAAATGATCGTTAATGTAAATTTCCGCCTGGGTATCACCCTGAGGTAATACGTGTTGATTGAGTGCGTTATCAAGCTGTATGTCACTGATGCCATTTGCCGATATCAGGTTTGGGTCAAACTTTAGCTGCTTACTGAGCGCGGGTGCCATTGCGAAAAGCAGAGAGCAGATAATAAAAAAAGAATATATTTTACGCATAAAAAACCAGGCACCTCATATTGAGATGCCTGCTGCAACTCTAAGATCCTGGCCCATCAGGGCTATTTACTTGCCATTTTGATCCCGGCCAGTGCTCGAAATCCTTACGTACTCAGTGTACGTTCCGGTTTCTGCGCGCTGTCGGTGTCCAGACTGGCTGCGACAATAACGCCTGGTGGGGCAGGCTTTAAGTATTAAATCAGAAGTAACGCACGTTTACCTGCGCAGTTCCCTGCCAGTCAACTTGTTGCGCGTTAGTGATCATATCCCCACGGTTAAGTTGAGGCTCGACGTCAAATACCCATGAGAAGGATTTTCCTGCTGAAGGCGTATTTTTTGTTTCGTCCCAGGGCGTCCAGTCCTCTGTTTTTTTATAACTCCAGTTTGCATTTAATACTTTACTAAATGAGGTGCCATTGTGCGCGCCACCATTCTGATAGCCAAATGATGTACTGTTAGTGACACCATCCACTGTCGATGAAACCGGGTTGAGAGTAAAGTTACCCAGTTTATTTCCGGTTACCGGATCCATGCCCAGACCAAAAATACGGCTGGCATCGGCGTGGCCAGTTCTGCCGTCAGTGTTCTCACCAACCATCGCGCTATTTTCATTAGGATCGGTCGCCCAAAAAGCAACGCTCTGATTAGATGGGCAACTGACCTGCAATGTCACCTGTTTTGCCTGGAAATTATTAAGCGAAGTCTGTTTGAGGTTTTCATGTTGCATAATACCCCAATCAAGTCCATCACCTCCGACAATATTTGCTGTGCAGGCATTCGGAGCAATAATACCATGTACGTTAATATCCATTCCCGCCATGACAGAATGGGATAACAGTGAACTACTGGTGAAACCAAAAATCAGCACTAATTTTTTAAAAGACACGTCTTCTTCCTTTATCTGAATATATAACTAATGAACACAAGCCAGGTCGGCCTGGAACGGGAAAGAAGATACCTTTAAAATTGATAAGGTGTGACTTAATAAATATCAAAATTCATTAAATCTTTTCTGTTAAAAAAAGCTGTTAAAAATCAATAAATTGATTGGTTTTCTACTGTGATTTAAGAGATTTTAAGAGGTTTTGTGAAAGTGCATTGTGTAATGCACTTATTGTTTAAATGGTATGTTGCGGGATTATTAGTTTTTTTCACATAAGTAGAGCGGTACTGTTTCAGAATAGACCAACCATGACCTGTTATTTAAATGCTTTATCTTCCAGAGGAGTGACTGTCCTTTGGTGATGAAAAAATCGGGTAACCATCTCTTCTCAACATCCGGGGTCAGCGTCATCTGAGGAGAGTTGAGAATTAAATCTGATCTGACAAGGTAATTGTCGCCGTTCTTTTTATAGGTGAAATTTACTGTTTTACTCAGATATCCTGAGATTTTCTTGCCGTTGTAAAGTACTCCTGAGATGGATATGGTTCCCTGACCTGAATCAAGATTCTGAAATGACACGATATTCATACGCTCATTTCCTTTTATAAAAGATATCTCGGCCTTACACTCACCCTCTGGCCTGGATTGATTTTTAATGAAGAAACAGAAATATGTCACCAAAGAAAATATAAGAAAAATGATAATTTTTTTCATTTGCGAAAGCTCTTTATGTAATACAGAGAATGACAATTTGCATTGTGTTCGCCATTAAGCGGTTGCTGACAGAGAATGAGAGAGAGTCGGTCCGAGTACTTATAGCTGGTCATATAGATATAAGGCGTTTTGTTGCACTGTAATTCCTGTGCTGAGGCGATGCTGACCACCTTCTCTTTATTGATAACAGAATCTCTGTTAGTAAATATTTTGCACCCTGAAAAACTAATGGCTTCGGATGTGAACAGGTTTTTTTCCTGGGGTTCGTTTTTTATGAAAAAGAATGAACCGCCTACCATAACGCCGGCAAAGGCTGTTATTAATATCGTTATGCCATTTTTTTTTGTTCTGTCTGAGGAGGGTTTTACAGGTGATGACATTTTTTCAGTGATGATTTCATTCACCGATGGTTCCGGTGTGATGGCGACATCATTATTTTTCATAACGGCAATTTCTTGCGTTTCTTTCCCGGTGTTTTCATTGCTCTTTGGTTGCTCTCTGACTATCTCGGTCAATGGAGAGAGGAGAAATCCTCTGCGCGGCATTGTTCTTATAATGTCGGTGGTCAGTCCTGACTTTTTAAGTGCGCTACGCAGGGTGGAGATATTTTGATACAGAGAGGTTGATGTGGGTTCCATGCCAAACCGTCGCCATGCATATTCATAAAATTCCTGATGGGATACCAGGTTTCCTGCATTATTCAGCAGCAGTTCGAAACATAATGCAGCTGAGGCACTAAGAGAATATGTCCCATTTTTTCCGGAGATTTTCTTTTTTTCTGGCTCAAAACAGACGATATGATTAACCATTATTCTTCTGCTCACGAATATCTCCTCACTACAATCTTCTGGATTTTTTAAGAAGCATTATTGCGATAATGGCTTTATATGCTCTGTAAGTTATACTTTTAATAGTATGATGTGGAAAGGTTTATTGAAAGATCGCCATGCGAATCAATATGTTATCCATTGTAACAAAGTTTCCAATAAAATCATCTTTTATACAGAAGTTTCCAGGGTGCATAACATGTCAATCGCACCGGCGTGAAAAGCGTGATGATGCTTATTCTTTGCCGCCTTTTAATTGTTACCCGGGCGCAGCTACGTTAGTCGGGTAAAATAAACATTTACTCAGAGCCAGGCCCATCAGGGCTGTTTATCTGCCATTTTGAACCCGGGCAGTGCCCGAAATCTCACCTGGTCCGTTTACGCTCCGGTTTTTGCGCGCTGTCCGTGTCCCGACAGGCTACGGCAATAATGCCTGCCCGGCGATGACGTCGTGCAGGCATAAACTGGCAGAACTGCTCAGTGCATCAGGATTTACCCTGATACCAAAGAAGACGCAGCCTGCTGTGGTTGTTCGTTATTTTCACTACATGTCTTTGTCGTCTGAAACAGAAGCAAAGTGAGAATCAGTCACTTTATTATCAGTATCAATACGGGCAGTGACAGTTTTGCCCGGAGCCTGTATTTATATTCACTCCCCTGAACGCCATGACAGGGTCTGTACAACTTATTCAACGGTGAGGTGAAAACAGATGTCTTTCAGGCAACCCCTGTTACCCCCGGCTTTGAGCATTGGCGATACGATCGGTTTTTTCTCTCCGTCATCCCCGGTGACAGTGACCGCCCCCAACCGCTTTAACCGCGCAAAATCGTTTCTTGAAAAGAAGGGCTTCCGGCTCAAAGCGGGCTGCCTGACAGGCCGGTCAGACTTCTATCGTTCAGGTTCGATTAAAGAACGTGCTGAAGAGCTGAACGCGCTGATTCGCGATCCTGGGGTGCGTTGCATCATGTCCACTATTGGGGGCAGTAACAGTAATTCACTCCTGCCCTATCTCGACTATGAGACGCTGATGGAAGATCCTAAAATTATCATTGGCTACTCTGATGCGACCGCTCTGCTGGCAGGGATTTACGCCAGAACAGGGTTAATTACCTTTTATGGTCCGGCGCTGGTCGCGTCTTTTGGTGAATTTCCGCCGTTAGTGGATCAAACCTGGCACTCTTTTTATGAAATGCTGATGCAACCTCATTCGGCAACCCGTCATTACACGTTGCCAGAAAAATGGACGGATGAGCGGCTGAACTGGGACACCGTTGAACCCGTCAGGCCCAAAATACTTTGTGATAATACCTGTCGTTTTGTCGGAAAGGGCAGAATTGAAGGGCGGGTAATTGGCGGGAATCTGAATACGCTTTCCGGAATTATGGGAAGCCCGTGTATGCCAGAGATCCGGCAGGGCGATATATTGTTTATCGAAGACAGTCTGAAAGACATCGCGACGGTTGAGCGTTCATTCTCTATGCTCAAGCTGAACGGCATATTTGATAAAGTCAGTGCAATTATTTCAGGCAAACACGAGCGCTTTAATGATGAAGGGAGCGGGCGGCAACCTTCAGACGTTTTATATGAAGTTCTGGCAGATAAGCCTTTGCCCCTGGTTGATGGTTTCGACTGTTGCCACACCCATCCGATGCTGACTCTTCCTCTTGGTGTCCGGTTGTGTATTGATTTCGACCAGTGCACCGTTGCCGTCACCGGGCAATACCTGCGTTGACGGGGTTTATTCATCAGCATGGCACTGGGCCGGTTTACAGATTACGGTCCGATCCCGTTGGCGAAGTCCATGCCGCGCAGCGGTGCCTTTCAGCCAGCGATTCTGCTGGCGTCTCTGCATAAACTTCGCGCCACGGCCATTTCATTAAGACTGGTCAGGGATAAGCCAGCCTTCTTACGCCTTATCGGCGGTGGTGAGTATGTGCTTTGCAGGCCAAGAGTTATATCGTTGCTGACGGTAACGCCTGAAGCCTGCGTTGCTTTTGTTCAGGCCATGGTTATGGACCGGGCTGATGCGGATGTTGATCAGGCCGCCTGCTGATAATTTCAATAAGTAACTCACGGGGAAATATCGTTTCCTCAGATATGACCAGCTCCTCCAGAGACCACCAGTACAGAGCGTGAATCACCTGCTGCTCATTTTCACTCCAGCCTGAAAGGGAGGTTTCAGTGGTTTCTGCCTGAATGATAAAAAAACGCTCATCTGCCCGTACGGTTTCGCCGTCAGGCAGGGTCATGGTAAAGCTTCTGCTGGCGATGTGCGGACCTGCGGACTCTCTTATCAGCCCGGTTTCTTCACGTAACTCGCGTAATGCGGCCTGTTCAAAGGTTTCGTTATCTTCCAGCCCTCCACCTGGCGTCGCCCAGTAGGATTTGCCGCTCAGGGCATCATCTTCATGGCAGAAATGAAAGAGTAGAACCCGATGCTCAGGAGTAAAAATGATCAATCGCGATGACGGACGGGTACGCAAAAAACCTCCCTGAGCGCGGCTTATTTTCTGATAATTAACTGAGCGTAGACCCGGGATGGATCGGTGATAGCCACCTGATCGGTTTGCTGAACAATGATCCACCCCTGGGCGGCAAGCTGCGGTAGGGTTCCGCTTATCTTTTCACCACAATTAAATACCGTGTTGTCGCTCAGCATCGCAGCGGCTGAATTGGTGGCAACGGCCGGTGAATGGCAGACGTGAGCTTCACCAGCCCATGAAATTCCTGAAAAGCCGCAGGCAAGCAGAGTGAGCAGGGCTGAGATTTTTTTCATTGTTCCTCTCTGTGACAGAAAATTGTTTTCAAGTTAGTAATAAACCATTAAATAAATTAACCTCTTTAACAAAAATCAGGCAACCAGATTTTTATCAGATGTGACTTCAGCGTCTCACAACAGCCCGGACATCTTCAATGCACAAGCGGCGTCAGTCGCCACTGTGATGACTGACGGTGCCCATTGAAGGTAATTTTGCGCGACGCATCCTGAAGCCAGAAGTCTGAACAGGCCTGCCAGAAAGATATTTACCCAGGGGCACATACACAGCAGAGCAACCAACTGAAAAGCCTGCCGGACATGGCGAATGGACGAAAGGAGCCCGATTAATGCCGATAAATCACCCTGAGCCAAAACCTGATTTAACGATTGGCTTTTTGCTGATGCGCCAGTTCACGCTTGCCTCTGTCGCCGGGCTGGTGGAGTCTTTGCGCTTTGCGGCTGACGAATCTTTCTCCAGCCGACAGATTTTTTGCCGCTGGGAGTGGATGACCTGTGATGACCGGCCGGTTATCGCCAGCTGTGGATTGCCCGTTTCACCTACGGCAACGCTGGATTTTACTAAATCCTGGGACTACTTCATCGTGGCGGGCGGGTTGCTTGAAGAGACGCGGGATCCGCCAGAATGGTTGTTGCAGGCACTGCGTGAACTGCATGCGCGTAATATCCCGATCATCACCCTGTGTAGCGGGGCATTTGTGGTGGGAAACGCCGGTCTGCTGGATGGACGCTACTGTGCTATCCACTTCACCACCCGCGATGAATTTCGTCTGCGTTTTCCGCAAGCCATTCCGGTTATCGACAAAACCTATATAAAAGATGGCGGGATCATCTCCTGCCCGGGAGGGACGGCGATTGATCTGGCTGCGGATTTGATTCGCCAGCACTGCGGGGCGGTGCGCTCGCAAAAAGTGCTGAAATATCTGTTGGTTGACGATACTCCGCAACCCACAGGCAAGGCTAAGCAGCGAAGTACGCTCAACGCGCCCGACGTCTATGAAAATGCGCTGGTCAGTAAAGTGATTGGCTTTATGAAAGACCATCTTGATTCACCGATCCCTCTGGCGGAAGTTGCGGATTTTGCCGGTGCGACCTTCCGCCAGTTGAATCTGATGTTTACCCGCTGCACCGGCCATTCGGCGTCGGTTTACTGGCGCAATATGCGCCTTGAGCAGGCACGCAAGCTGATGGCGGATTCAGGTAACAGCATTAATGCCATCGCCAGCGCAACCGGATTTTCAGATGCATCACATCTGATTTCATGGTTTCGCAAACAGTATGGCGAAACGCCCAGCTCATTTCGTAAACGGCGCAGGGAAGTCGAAAAACTGATCAGGGAATAGAAAAGGGCGACATCCCGTCGCCCTTTTCGTCTCACAGACTGTGTCGTTTGGGCAGCACCGTCCGTACAGCAGCTTTTTCCGCTGGTGGCTGGTGATCCAGCGAAGAGGCATCTTCCAGGCTACGGGCGTTGGTTTCCGGGGCCAGCAACCAGGAGACGGCCAGACCAAAGAAGGTGATTGCCGCTGCAATATACATCGTCGGGCCGATGCCGATATTTTGCAACGAAACGGGCACCAGCCATGTCCCCACCGCCGCACCAATACGCGACAGCGAGGTGCCCACGCCCACCGCACCGGCGCGGATCTCCGTTGGGAAAATCTCGTTCGGGTAGACCAACTGCAACACCTGAGCACCGCCAATAAACAGCGCGTACAGTCCAAACATCAGCAGGATTAACAAAGAGGGGCCGTCACGCAGCAAACCTAACAGCAGCAATGCCAGACCAGACCACAGGAAGCTGTGCAGCAGTAGCTTACGACGCCCCAGAGTATTGATCAGGCGGGTGGCAATAATGCAGCCGATCACGAACAGCAGGGTGATGCTTACCGAACCCCAGGAAGCCCAGCGGCCGCTTAGATGTAGCGCATCCAGCACTTTTGGCGCAAAGGCGTAGACCGCAAATACCGGAATGACGGAGCAGGTCCAGAAGACCGTGACAAATGCCATGCGCCTGCCGTAGCCGGAATGGAGCAGGTTGGCAAAGGAGAGATTTTTGCTCTCGGTCTGAACCGGCAGATTGTCCAGGCCAAACTCCGGGCCGTAAACGCGGCGGATAATGGCTTCGGCCTCAGCGTGGCGGCCTTTACTTATCAACCAGCGTGGGGACTCGGGGGTGCCCATACGCACAATGAACAGCAGGATGCCAATGACGGCAGTGCTGGCCAGTGTCAGACGCCAGGCGTCAGAGCCGGCAACATTGAGAATCGTTTCACCGGTCAGGTAAGCTGCGGCGGCCCCCGCGAACCATAAGATGGTGAGCGTGGCGAGACAGGGCCCGCGATTTTTCTTCGGCAAAAACTCCACCAGGAAGGCGGTGGCTACCGGATATTCAATCCCCACCGCCACGCCGTTCATAAAGCGCAGGGCAAACAGCATTTCGCCGCTCTGCACCCAATACTGCGCCAGTGAGCAGACAATGAACAGGGTCGGGCCAACGAAATAAAGCAGGCGTCGCCCAAGACGGTCAGTTAACGCACCGCCAATAAAGCCGCCGAAGAAGATGCCGATTAATGCCGAAGCGGCAATCAGGCCCTGCCAGAATGCGTTGAGGCCCAGAGCAGGGGAAACCTGCATCATGGCGATACCGATGATACTCAGCACATAACCGTCGACAAAAGATCCCCCGCCTGAACGCACGGTCAGCAATCGATGGAAGCGGTTAAGTGGAAGGTCTTCTACAGAAAGCGTATTTGACATGATAACTCCTGTCTTTCCCCGATGATGTTAAATTAACAGGGGTAACCGGCCTTATTAGCCACAAAGGCGTATTGCAGGCAGACGAAACCCGTACCGTTAATTTAACGATCACGGAATTAATATAGGTCAGGTAAGATCGTCAGAGCATTATCCAGAGCAGATAAAGCGATGCCGAAAAATTAATAGAGAGTAATTTCTGTTATTTCTGCTGATTCATAACAACGACTCCTCTGGTACAGGGCAGGCGGGTAAGATGTTTTTATTATCTGGTATTTACTTACTTTGATTTATTGCCGGTAATTTTTTTGGCGCTATGCTGCGGGTAGACCACCAACAGATCAGCGAGCCCAGACTCACCATCGCAGTGCCCTGCCAGAATGAGAGCGTCAGATGCGAGTTCAGGATAAAGGCCGCCAGCAGCGCCGAGATAATGGGAATAAAATAGGAGGCGGCAGCCAGCACGGTCACATTGCCATGTAAAATACCCACATTCCATGCCGCGTAGCCAAAGCCCATGGCAATGGCAGCCAGTGCCAGGCTAAGCCATGTATGCCAGGAGAGAACAAACTCTGGCTGCGGGGATGTCAGATATTTTATCCATAATGTCAGGGCGGTTAAAATAAAGAACAGCGTGATGCCATTATTCCCTTTGGCAATAATTTTTGTCACCACGCAATAAATTGCCCAAATAACAGCGCCACTCAGTGCGAGGCCGAAGCTGAGCGGGTTTTCCATTATATTGCTGGTCATCTCATTAAATGAGAAACCGCGCTCGCCGCCCAGCACCAGACATATTCCCGCCACGGATAACAGCATTCCCGGAATAATAAGCGGGCTGGTCTTCTGGCGGTTGACCACCACCGCCAGCAAAATTGTCATCGCGGGCCAGAGATAATTTACCATTCCGACTTCGATTGCCTGACGGCCCGAGTGGGTGAAGCCCAGCGACAGCGACAGACAGAGTTCGTAACTCACAAACAGGAGGCTGCCGAAAAACAGGTAGCCTGACGGAAACTGCCGCAGCTTCGGAAAGCCAACGGTGAACAGCAGCAGAATGGCGCTACAGGTGTAGATCAACGCAGCGCCTGCTACCGGGCCAAAGCCTTCGCTCACGCTTTTGATTAACCCAACGATTGCGCTCCACAGCAGGATAGCTATCAGTCCGATGAGTGTCGCTTTATTCTGGGGCATACCCTGCACCTCTGTCTGAATGTTGTTAACCACCGGCTCATCGGCTGTGGAACTGTTAATAACTGGTTAAATATCGCCTTAAAACTATGCCTGCGCATGGGCGCTGTAAATACGTCTTTCGGGGCAATAATTCCGGAATGTGATCGCTATCTTAAATCATATAGAAAATTAATACGGCGTTGATTGTTTTTTAATGAATTGATTAAAAACAATTAATTTTAATGCGCGTGTAGGAATTTACTATTTAAGCGTCTTTGTGTTGTATTTCTGCTGTATACAAAAAATATTCATCCATTGACCTCTTTCGCCTCCGTGTGCAAATTTTTAACAAATCGCAGTCTGCCGGGCTGCTGAACAGACACTGATGGTTGTGAATTTCCCTGGAGGTTATCGTGTTGACATTTGATGGTATCTACACCCCCGCAATTACCCCTTACGCAGCCGATGGCAGCATTGATTTCGCTCGCTTTGCCGATGTACTGGAGTCCCTGATTGAAGGCCGTGTGCACGGCATCATTATTGGTGGTTCGACGGGAGAATACTACGCCCAGAGCCCGGAAGAGCGTAAGGCACTTGCTGAACATGCGCGTCAGGTGATTGGCAACCGTCTGCCGCTGATCGTCGGTACGGGGGCCATCCGCACTGAAGACGCGGTGGACTACGCGAAGCATTCGCGCGAAATCAAAGCCGATGCGATCCTGGTCACTTCACCGCCCTACGCGCTGCCCACCGAACTGGAAAACGCCCATCATGCGCTGACGATAGATAAAGCCGCGCAGCTGCCGATCATGCTTTACAACTATCCGGGCCGGATGGGGATCGCCATGGGTGAAACCTACTTTCAGCAGGTGAGCCGCTCGTCAAACGTGGTTGCCATTAAAGAAAGCTCGGGTGATTTCAATAATTTGCATCTGCTGGCCTGCAAATTTCCCAATATTGCACTCTCCTGCGGCTGGGATGACCAGGCGCTGGAGTTCTTCGCGTGGGGAGCGCGTAGCTGGGTGTGTGCCGGTTCAAACTTTATTCCACGCGAACATGTGGCGCTGTATGAAGCCTGCGTGGTGGAAAAGGACTTTGCAAAGGGACGTAAGATCATGGCTGCGATGATGCCGCTGATGAACTTCCTTGATGGTGGCAAATTTGTGCAATCCATCCGCTATGGCTGTGAGCTGAATGGCCTGAGCTGCGGTCAGGTTCGTGCGCCGCTGCACGGCCTGAATGAAGAAGAGCAAGCCCAGCTGAAAGCGACGATTGCCGATGTAAAACGCAACGTGGCTAAGGTCACAGCAGGATAAGGGGGCAGAATGAAACAGCTTCAGACGCTTAATGACGTCACGCGCCTTGCGCATGACCTTTCGTTTCCTGACAAGGCGTTTATTAACGGTCATTTTGCCGCCGCGCTTAACGGTAAAACCCTGACGACCCGCAACCCGGCTACCGGTGAGGCCATCGTCAATATTGCCGCCTGTGATGCCTTGGACGTTAACGCGGCGGTGAGCGCGGCACGTAAGGCCTTTGAATCGGGCAGCTGGAGCAAGCGGGCTCCGGGGGAACGTAAAGCGGTGCTGCTTAAGCTGGCGGCCCTGATGGAGCAGGAGCTGGAGTCACTGGCGGTGCTGGAAAGCCTCGACAGCGGTAAGCCGGTCAGCGAATGTCTGGCGGTGGACGTGCCAGAGACTATCCATGTCCTGAAATGGCACGCGGAAGCCATCGACAAGCTATACGATCACACGGCACCGGCTGGTCAGGCGCTGGCGCTGGTGGTGCGTGAGCCGATTGGGGTGGTGGGCTGCGTCCTGCCCTGGAATTTTCCGCTGCTGATGCTCGCCTGGAAAATTGGCCCCGCGCTGGCGGCAGGCTGTTCATTGGTGGTCAAGCCAGCAGAGCAGACCTCGCTGACCTCGCTGCGCGTGGCGGAACTGGCGTTTGCTGCGGGGGTGCCGGCGGGCGTACTGAATGTTGTCACCGGAACCGGAAAAGAGGTGGGCGAACCGATTGGTTTGCATCCGGATATTGATATGGTCAGCTTCACCGGCTCCACGGTCACCGGACGTCGTTTCCTGCACTACGCGGCGGAGTCCAATCTTAAAAAGGTGGTGCTGGAGTGCGGCGGAAAAAACCCGGCGCTGGTGTTTAACGATGCCGATGATTTAGCCGCAGTCGCCGGACATGTCCTTAACGGTGCGTTCTGGAACATGGGCGAGAACTGCTCTGCCACCTCACGTTTGCTGGTGCAGGAAGAGGTGAAAGAGGCGTTGCTGGCGGAGATGGCAAAGCAGATTGGCAACTGGACGCTGGGCGATCCACTCGACCCGAACAACCGGCTTGGCACGATGGTTTCGCCGGAACACTTCAGTAAGGTGAGTGGTTACCTCGACATGGCGCGTCAGGAGGGGCTGCGGGTGCTGCACGGTGGCGACACGGAGCGGGGCGCTTACGTGCAACCTACGATTATCGATGACGTCATGCCTGAAATCGCCCTGTTCAGGGAAGAGATTTTCGGACCGGTGCTCTGTGTCACTCCGTTTAAAACCGAAGCCGAAGCCATTGCCCTGGCGAACGACACCCCCTATGGGCTGGCCGCGTCGGTCTATACCGGCAAACTCAGTCGTGCCATTCGCGTATCGCGCGCTGTTCGCGCCGGTACTGTCACCGTTAACTGCTTTGGTGAAGGCGATGCAACAACGCCTTTTGGCGGCTATAAGCAGTCCGGCTTTGGCGGGCGTGATAAATCGGTGTTCGCGCTCGACCAGTACACCGAGCTGAAGACCATCTGGATTGATGTTACTGAAGATGACGCCTGAAGCCCTCTTTGACGACCTGGAAGACAGAACGCATTTCTATTTCTGTCTTCTGGCGGCGTTAAGTATCAGAAGAAAGCAGGGCCGCATTGCTTCAGGGCGGCAGAAAAATGCCTTTATTATGAAGTGGCTGAAAAATGCCGGGCAAAATACCGCTTTTCAGCAGCGCGCCAGCAGTGAAATTGTCTGGCTGCGCGGAGAAATACTGCGCCATCCGCCCGACCGGGATGTGGAACCCGTCCTGATAATGATTTACCAGACCGCCAGAGAGATGTGCAGAGCGTGATCCCTGCGCCTGATATTTTTGCTGTAGTGCACCTTTATCTGTAGGTTAAGCAGCATATCAGGTCGACATTCAGGAGGCGGTAATGAGAACGGGGAAGGCAGCGCTGTATGAGGATCTCAAGCGACACATCTTAACGATGGCGCTGGCTCCGGATGAGCTGCTGGATGAAGCCAGTCTGACCGCGCAATACGGGCTGTCACGGACGCCGGTGCGCGAAGTCTTTCAGCGGCTGGCTGGTGAAGGATACCTTGAGATTGTGGAAAAGCGTGGTGTCCGGGTGATCCCCCTGAGCCATGGGACGCTGCGTAATTTCTTCCTGGTGGCCCCAATGGTTTACGCGGCCACCGGACGACTGGCGGTGCAGCATTACAAGCCAGCGCAGTTAAAGGGGCTGAAAGAGACGCAAAAGCGTTTTCGCAAAGCGATGCTCAGCAAGGACGCAGAAGCGCTGGCGCTGGAAAATAACCGCTTTCACGAAATTATGGGCGAGATGGCGGCAAACCCTTATTTGCAGCCGAGCCTTGGCCGTTTGCTGATTGACCACTGTCGCATAGGTCACACTTTTTTCCGACCGCAGAATGATGACATGGCGCGGCGTCTGGCGCTGGCGGCCGATCATCACGATGCGTTTATCGCCGCACTGGAAGCGCGTGACGAGCAGGCAGTGGTGGAGCTGGTTTTTGAACACTGGTCGCTGTCGCGGGAGAACATGGAGATATTTATTGCCCCTGAAGGACTTAAAGCGGATGACCCTGTCCGGTCATCTGAATAACCTCGCCTGAGGGGACGCCTGCCGGCGTCCGCTGGCAGGTCATTTCTGCGCCAGAACACATCATATCGCCGCTCGTACGGGGGCTTTTGCTCGCCTGTTTTAACATAAAATTAACTAAATTTATACTTCTTGTATACATTAGATATTCATCACATATTCCTGTTTTCATCCTGGCTAACATCATTCCGGCAACGCTTTTCGCCTGGAAAAGCACAAGCAAACCACAGTAAAAATGGCAGCGTACCGGAGTAAAATAACGTGCAAAAGATCACTTCACTTCCTGCTGATGACGCCCTGCCGGGGTGGTATCACACCAGTCCATCGCGCACTCCGCATCCCGCCCATGTCGGGCAAAAACATGCTCGCTGGGTCATAGTTGGTGCCGGGCTGACCGGTCTTGCCGCTGCCCGTCAGATGGCACATCACTTCCCCGACGATGAAATCGTGCTGGTCGAGGCGCAGGAGGTCGGGTACGGCCCTTCCGGACGCAATGCGGGCTTTGCTATCGACGTGCCGCACGATATTGGGGCGAAGGACTACATTGGCGATGTGAAAACCGCCAGCCTGATTTTGCAGCTCAACACCCTGGGACAGAACTATCTGCGCGCTATCGTCAGGGAACACGGCATAGAGTGTCAGATGTCCGAATCCGGTAAATATCAGGCGGCGGTAGGTGAAAAAGGGGTGGCGATTCTGGAGGCCTACCGACGTGGGCTGGAGAAGGTGGGTCGTGAAACGCAGATGATTGCAGGCAGGGATCTGCCTGATCATATCGGTACTGCCTACTATAAACAGGCGCTTTATATTCCGGGCACTATCCTGCTCCAGCCTTCAGCGTTGGTAAAAGGGCTGGCAAACAGCCTGCCTTCAAACGTAACGCTCTACGAGTACACGCCGATCACCGCCATTCATTATGGCGACAGAGTGACGCTGGTGCATGATAAAGGCAGCATTACTGCTGATAAGCTGATCCTGGCGAATAACGCTTTCGCATCACACTTTGGTTTCCTGCGCGGGCGTTTGTTGCCAACCTTCCTGTACGGCAGTCTGACTCGTCCGCTGAGTGGCGATGAGCACGCTTTTCTCGGCGGCAAGCCGGTGTGGGGGGTGATTCCCGCGCATCCGTTTGGCAGTACCGTTCGTCGCACCATCGATAACCGCATTCTGGTGCGCAACAGTTTTAGTTTCCACCCGGATGGCCGCCCGCGTGACTATCATCTGAAGAGCTTTATTGCCAGACATCGCAAGTCCTTTGAGCGGCGCTTCCCAACGCTTAATCATGTCGATTTTGAATACTCCTGGAGTGGGGCAATCTGCCTGTCAGAAAATCACGAAGGTTTCTTCGGCCAGCTGGCACCGAACGTCTATGGGGCGCTGTGCTGTAACGGGCTGGGGATCACCCGCGGCACGGCCACCGGTAAACTGCTGGCGGATATGATTGCCGGTGAAAACAATGAGTTAATCAATTTTCTCTGCGCGTCTCCGGGGCCAAATAAAACGCCGCCGCAGCCGTTTTTGTCGGTCGGCGTAAACTCGGTGCTGAAATGGGGACAATATCGTGCAGGGCTGGAATTGTAGTGTTTGTCACTGAAAGCAGGCGTGATCACAGCAACAAAGCCGATGCTATCGCCCCGCCATTGGGCGGGGATAACAGAAGGTGCTTTTCTGTTACCCGCTTCATTTATTCTGCGACCTTACATCAGCCTGGCGTTTGCAGTTTACCCGCGCGCATTGCGGCAATAACGCCACCGTCAATCAGCAGATCGCTACCGGTAATGAATCCCGCATCTGCACCGAGTAAGAAAGAGGCGGCCACGGCAATTTCTTCCGGGGGAGCCATGCGTTTTGTGGGTGAGGCCTCGACCATCGCGCGATAAATATCACCAATTTCTGAATCAAGTTCATGTTTTGCCAGCGGGGTGACGATGATGCCAGGGCTGATTGAGTTGACTCGCGCCCCCCTGGCACCCCAGCTGATAGCAGACGCCTGTACCCGGAGATGGTTTGCACGCCTGGCAATCATATAAGCGACCAGGGTATCAGGAACGGCATCAGCTACCGAGGCCGGTGAGCAGTTAGTCAACACGCTGCGTCCTGCCTTCAGTGATATTAACAATCGCTTACAGGCACTCAGCCAGTTTCGAGATAAACCCGCAGGCCTGGTGAGGATCACCACGGGTCAACATGTGGCAGAAACGCTGATCTGGCCAGCCGTTGCCGAAATCTTACATGCCTTTCCGGATATCGAAATTGAATTATCACTGGATTCAGCCCTGACAGACATTATCACCGAACGCTTTGATGCAGGGATCAGACTGGGTGAGCAGATTGCACAGGATATGATCGCGCTGCGAATCGGCCCGGATATCCGCATGGTGGTGGTCGGTTCGCCGGATTACCTGGCAAAACATCCGCCGTTGCATATACCGCAGGATTTAACCCGTCATTCCTGCATCAATATTCGTATGCCTGCTTCTGGCGGCATTTATCCCTGGGAATTCAGCAATGGTGAGCGTGAACTGCATGTCCGTGTCGATGGGCAGTTTATTGTTAACAGCATCATTGCCGCGGTCACTGCCGCAGAAGCGGGGCTGGGATTAGCCATCGTGATGGAGGACCAGGTCACCCGGCAAATCGCTGAAGGGACATTAGTCCAGGTGCTGGACGACTGGTGCCAGCCTTTTACTGGTTATCATATTTACTACCCGGGCCGTCGCTTACTTTCTCCTGCCTTTCAGACGCTGTTACAGACGTTAAGGCGTCGCTATCAGCAGCTCAGCCAAAAGACCGATAAAAAAGAGATCAGACTGCAAATGGCGGAAGACCAGCTTATTGAAGATATGAATAAAGTGATAAAAAAATAAGCACCAGACGCGTTGGTGCTGCTTTTTCTGATGAGCAGAATGGGAAGAGAGCTAAACCTGATACACATTGGTTCCGTGGCGCAGACCCAGGGAGTCAGGGGATTAGCGATGCAGGGCCAGCCCGGGTCAGTAAGAAGAATGTATTGTTTGATCCGGGAATAGCAGAAGTTGTCTGGCCAACGAAACAGGGAGCATCTTTCCAAATGCGCCGGGTGATATCCAGGCCGCAGATGACGGAGTGATATAATTTTACTTGTTCTGGTACAAATCCCAGCGATTACCATAAATATCTTCAAATACAACCACCGTACCGTATTCCTCTTCTCGCGGCTGCTGGCAAAACATCACACCTTTGGCTTTCATCGCGTTGTAATCGCGCCAGAAGTCATCGGTCTGAAGGAAGAGAAAAACACGCCCACCACACTGGTTACCGACAAATGTCTCCTGTCTTTCGTTTGAAGCACGGGCCAAAAGAAGATTACAGTCACTTTCAGGGTTTGGTGTAACCACAACCCAGCGTTTTCCGGGCTGCGGCGTATCTTCTACCAGCGTAAAACCCAGCTTATCGGTGTAATATTCGATTGCCCGATCGTAGTCGTCGACAACAATTGCCACATACCCCATGCATCGCTTCTGCGTTCTCATATTCTTCTCCGGTAGTTTCCAGGTCAAAAGATTATCCTGCCGCTCCCCCGAAAGGGAGGAGGGCAGGGCGTTATGTTCATTTTCCTGATTCGGGCTGGACGACAGTCGCGGTAAGAGAGGTTTTGTACGACTGCCCTCGGCAGTCACAACCGTTAATGGCCTGTCAGCTTATGAATGTTATCAGGATAACATTTCACAAGGTCTTTACACTCGTCGCCTGGCTGGATGCGAATGGGAGTAAAGCACCGCTGCAAAAGCCGGGCGCAGACTGTGTGGCGATGAAGGTCAGGTATGGCGTACGAATGCTTTGATGCCTGCATAATGTGCGTCCTCCCCCAGTGCCTGCTCAATACGCATAAGCTGGTTATATTTCTCCACGCGTTCTCCCCGGCACGGCGCGCCAGTTTTCAGGTGGCCAGCGCGCAGGGCAACCGTCAGGTCAGCCAGGAAGGTATCGGTCGTTTCGCCGCTGCGGTGCGACATAAACGCTCCCCAGCCGTGCCGCTGGCAAAGCGCCACGGCATCCAGCGTTTCGCTGAGCGAACCAATCTGGTTGAGTTTAATCAGCGCGGCACTGGCGAGATTTTCATCAATGCCGCGCTGAATGTATTTCACGTTGGTGACAAACAGATCGTCGCCAACCAGCTCGGCGCGGTCCGCAAGCCGCTGGTGCAGGTGTTTCCAGCCATCCCAGTCGTCCTCGGCCAGACCGTCTTCCAGCAGCACGATGGGGAACTGATCCATCAGCTCGCCGTAGTATGTGGTCATCTCTGCGGCGCTCAGCAAACTGCCTTCGGTGCGCAGACGGTATTTCCCGTCCGCGTAAAACTCGCTGGAGGCGGGATCCATACAGATGCTGATCTCCTCACCGGGTCGGTAGCCCGCTTTCTCAATAGCCTGCATGATAAACTCCAGCGGCTCACGATTTGATGATACGGTGGGCGCGAAGCCACCCTCATCGCCGACCGCCACCGACAGGTTTTTGTCCAGCAGTATCTGGCGTAACGCCTGGTATACCTCGCTACCCTGACGGACGGCGTCGTTCAGCGTTGGTGCACCATGTGGCGCTATCATAAACTCCTGAAAGTCCGCGCCCTGACCACGGGCATGCACTCCCCCGTTGATGATATTCATGCAGGGCACCGGCAGCAGGTTCGCCTGAAGCCCTCCCAGATAGCGCCATAACGGCTCATGCGAAGCCTGGGCCGCCAGTCGCGCCACCGCCAGCGATACGCCGAGAATAGCGTTAGCGCCCAGACGGTTTTTGTTGTCGGTCCCGTCCAGAGCCAGCATGATGTTATCCAACTGCCGTTGTTCCCGTACGTCAGTGCCGCGCACCGCTGCGCAGATCTCTTTGTTCACCACGTCTACTGCATCCCTGACGCCCTTTCCGCCAAATCGTCTGGCATCACCGTCACGACGTTCGCGGGCTTCGCGGGAACCGGTGCTGGCACCAGAGGGCACAGAGGCACGCGCCATCTGACCCTCTGCGGTGAAAGCTTCAACTTCAACAGCAGGGTTGCCACGCGAGTCAAGAATTTCGCGGGCGGTCACCTTATCCAGTATAAAGCGCATGATGTTTCTCCTGGTTCAGTTACCAAGGTGAATGATAAGAACATCCACCGTCAGGTGGTTGATGTATCCCGCCGATTGCGACGTCAGCATCCCCATAAAACGATGACGGTGTCCGGCTATAACCAGATCCACCTCCTGGTCGAGGATGCACTTTTCCACATCTTTAAAGCGGCGCATGGTGACCAGTTCCAGCGTATCCACCGCCTCCGGCACGGATGCTGCCAGCTCGCTCAGAAAGGCTTTGGCTTTCACCACCTCTTCCGACACGATGTCGTCCATCAGGCTGTCGGAAACGTAGTTCATCTCGCGCCAGTCGTCGCTGATGTGGGCCAGGGTGATTTTCAGGTTGAGCGGCTGCGCCAGCGAAGTCGCACGACTCAGCAGCAGTGCGCCGTCCTTTGCGTCGTTGACGAGGACCAGCGCGTGGGTATAAGTCTTCATGGGTTACTCCGGTTCTGATTAAGGTGGGCTTCAAGCCACGGCAGGAGCTGCTTCTTTCTGCTCAGCATGCCCGGAACCGAGCAGGACGCTGCATGGACGCTCTCCCGCCCGGCGAAATACAGCGTGGAAAAACCAGCCACGATATCGGTCAGCATCAGCACCACCATCCCGGCACCAGACTGGTTGGCCAGAAAGGTCATGGCGGCGCGCAGGTCATCCATCAGCGGGGCAACCTGCTCCGGTGTAGTGACTTCAATCTGAGCGATACGCACGTCTGTCCCTGCAATCACAAACGCTTTCAGGTCTTTGTCCAGCAGCTGTTGTGCTGTCAGCCCGCTCAGGTCGGTTTTTGCGCGGAGCAGGTTGCGGGCGAAGCTTCGACGGCTCATGCCTGAGATGACGCTGAGTTCCCCTGCCGTGTGAATATCCTCCTCAGTGGTGGTGGGGGATCGCAGGTTGACCGTGTCGCTTAGCAGTGCACCCAACAGCAGCATGGCGTGGGTCGGGGCCAACGCCTTGCGCGCCTGATTATCCATCAGCAGCCAGAGTATTGTTGCACTGCTTCCGAGTGGGCGGATGCATACCTCCGGTGGCAGCCGGGTTACCAGCCCGCCCAGCCGGTGGTGGTCGATGATGCCAGTGATGTTGCTGTGCAGCAGGTCGTCAGGCCCCTGAGCGGGTTCTGTAAAATCAACCAGCCAGACTGCCTCGCCTCTCAGAGGGATAGTGAGCAGAGGTGGCAGCGTCAGTCCTGCCGCCTCAAAAATGAATTGCGTCTCCCGGTTTGCCTCCCCGGTTCGCCAGGCTGAGGCAGGTTGTCCGCGCTGCGTAAGCCACCAGGCGGTAACCACCGCCGTGCAAATGGCATCGCTGTCAGGATTGATATGGCCAAAAACGTGGATCACAGAGTTCTCCCCATATAAGGGAAGTACGCAGGCCAGAAGGGGAATTGTGGATGGCCTAACGCACCTCCTGAAAGTCAAGAGTTACATCAGGCGTCATCAGCTCCGGAATGGAGCGGTTGGGAAAGGTGGAACGCCATCACCCTGGTTCTGAGTATAGAGCTGAAGAGAAAATCTGCCAGCGTTGTTCTGGCCAACATATCTTTGCTGACAGACCATCGCTGATGATCCCGGACGCTGGTATTTGTCAGTGGGGTAGCGTCACTGGCACAGGCGTTTTGGGGAAAAATGCGCGATGAAAATCGAACCAGCACGGGTATGCAAGATGCGTGATGAGGAGTCGTGAGTTTTTTTAACTGAAAAAAATCAGCCCGGTTTAATTAAAAAATATAAAGCGGTGGAAACTCTGACACCGCTTCTGTTTTTTTACATGCTTATTCACGCCGCACTTCTCATTTTTGATAAAAACAGAAAATCAAATATTTAACCTTAACGATGGTATTTCCTCTGATTTACAGTCTGAATTAAATTGATCATTTAATGAACGTCTTGCCCCATAAGGTCTGAATGGATTTTTTTGAGAAAGTTCCTATAAAATATGTAGATGATCCTATTTTGTTAAATTCAATTTTTGTAAATTTATGTTACAAATTTTCATTTCCTCTGGCTGCATGACGTTTCATAAACTTCAGCAATTGGGTGTTGTCCGAATTTTTTTATTTCAGATAAATACTCAAAAATACAGTGTCGACTTGCTGGTGATGGAATACGTTCGCTTTTGGCTCCAGTATTATTATTCACGTCGGATGACGTGAACCGGGAAGATATTCTGGCTGGATTTGCCTTTCATATTAATTTATCACTGGCATTGACCATTTCTGTCACTCCACAGAACAGGGACCGCCATGTCTGACTCTTCCTTTCAGTCCGAAATTCCTAAGGCACGTATTAATTTAAAACTCGATCTGCATACCGGTGGATCAGGCAGGAAAACTGAGCTCCCGCTGAAATTACTGGTAGCGGGCGATTTCAGTAATGGCCAGGCGTCCTCGCCATTATCCGCGCGTAAAAAAGTTAATCTGAATAAAAATAACTTTAACGCCGTCCTTTCCGAATACTCTCCAAAAGTAAACCTCACCGTTAAAAACACGCTGGCTGGTGACGGCAGTGAAGAGAACATCAGTCTGACCTTCCGCAGCATGCAGGATTTCACCCCGGAGCAGGTCTCCCGGCAAATACCTCAGCTGAAGGCGATGCTTTCCATGCGCAATTTACTGCGTGATTTAAGGGCTAACCTGCTGGATAACCTGGCTTTCCGCAAAGAGCTGGAAAAAATCCTGCTCGACCCGGCGTTAAGCGCAGAACTCCGATCTGAGCTGTCTGCTCTGGCCGCGAAAGAGGCATAACGATCGCCCTGTTTTAACGGATTAATTAAGGAAGATGTTGATGTCTGTGAAAAATGAGAATGTGGCTGGTGGCGAGAGTCTGGTGCTGGAACGTCCTGCCTCCGCTGGGGTTTATGCATCCCTATTTGAGAAAATCAACCTGAACCCGGTATCACGACTGAGCGCACTGGATATCTGGCAGGATACGCAGGCGATGTCGGATGCGACGGCGGATGAACGTTTAACCGCCGGGATGCAGGTCTTTCTGGAATGCCTGAGCAAAGCCGGCTCAAAAGTTGAAAAACTCGACAAGAACCTGATTGACCATCATATCGCCGGGATGGACTACCAGATTAGCCGTCAGCTCGATGCGGTGATGCACAGCGAAGAATTCCAGGCGGTGGAGAGCCTGTGGCGCGGCGTAAAATCGCTGGTCGACAAAACCGATTTCCGCCAGAACGTAAAAGTTGAACTGCTGGACATGTCCAAAGAAGAGCTGCGCCAGGACTTTGAAGACAGCCCGGAAATTATCCAGAGCGGACTGTATAAACACACCTACATCGATGAGTACGATACGCCGGGTGGAGAGCCGATTGCGGCGCTGATTTCTGCGTATGAGTTTGATGCATCAGCACAGGATGTCACGCTGCTGCGCAACATCTCTAAAGTCTCTGCCGCAGCCCATATGCCGTTTATCGGCTCCGCCGGTCCGAAATTTTTCCTCAAGGACGCCATGGAAGATGTGGCGGCGATTAAGGATATCGGTAACTACTTTGACCGTGCTGAATATATCAAGTGGAAATCCTTTCGCGAGACGGAAGATGCCCGCTATATCGGCCTGGTGATGCCGCGTGTGCTGGGTCGTCTGCCTTATGGCCCGGACACCGTACCGGTGCGCAGCTTTAACTATGTCGAAGAAGTAAAGGGGCCGGATCACGACAAATATCTGTGGACCAACGCCTCGTTTGCCTTTGCCTCCAACATGGTGAAAAGCTTCATTAACAACGGCTGGTGCGTACAAATCCGTGGCCCACAGGCCGGTGGTGCGGTGCAGGACCTGCCAATCCATCTGTACGATCTTGGCACCGGTAATCAGGTGAAGATCCCGAGTGAGGTGATGATCCCGGAAACCCGCGAATTTGAGTTCGCCAGTCTGGGCTTTATCCCCCTGTCGTACTATAAAAATCGCGATTACAGCTGCTTCTTCTCGGCGAACTCCACGCAGAAACCGGCAGTGTATGACACTGCGGATGCGACGGCCAACAGTCGTATCAATGCCCGCCTGCCGTACATTTTCCTGTTGTCGCGTATCGCACATTATCTGAAGCTGATTCAGCGTGAAAACATTGGCACGACGAAGGATCGCCGTCTGCTGGAGCTGGAACTGAATACCTGGGTGCGCGGTCTGGTCACCGAAATGACCGATCCGGGCGATGAGTTGCAGGCTTCTCAGCCGCTGCGCGATGCGAAAGTGGTGGTGGAAGACATTGAGGATAATCCGGGCTTCTTCCGCGTGAAGCTGTACGCGATACCGCACTTCCAGGTGGAGGGGATGGACGTCAACCTGTCACTGGTTTCCCAGATGCCGAAGGCGAAATCGTAAGGCGAGGGGAAATCAGGGATGAAAATTCATCGTCCGTTATGGAATGAAGGGGCTCTGCTTAGCCCCCAGCAGTTTCAGCAGCAGTCTGAGTGGGACGCTCACTCCCGGGCGCATGTCTCTGTCCGTGGCAGTGCATTCCCCTGGGGCGTCGGGCATGTTGAGCTCGACGATGCGATGCTGGCTTCCGGGCGGATCCAGGCGCACTCCTTGCTGTTGTGGCTACCGGATGACACGCTGGTTGATACCCGCAAGAGTGACCTGCCACCGCCGCCGCGTGAAGTGGGGGTCCCTGCCTCTGGCGGTAATGCGGCGGTCACGGTGTATGTTGCCTTGCCGGTTATGCAGGCGGGGATAGTCAACGTGCAAACCAACGCACAGTCGGCAGAACGTCCGCTGCGCTATGTTGAGGCCTGGGAAACCATCAGTGATCGCTTCGGCCAGGATGAAGAGTCAATGGCAGTGGCCCGCTTTAATCTGGCTTTCCGCTTTGACCAAGAGGATAACAGCGCCTGGGAAACCTGTGCGGTTGCCCGGCTGCTGCGGGACGGACAGGGTGGCTGGCGTCAGGACCCGGATTTTATCCCGCCGATGGCGCTGTTCTCAGCCAGTCGCGGGCTGTGTGAGCGCCTTGCGCTACTGAATCGCCAACTGCGATCCCGTCGCCAGCGTCTGATGGCCATGCGCCGTGAAAGCAATGAGCGGATGGCTGATTTTGCGGTGGCAGATGTCTCGCTCTTCTGGCTGCTGAATGCCCTGAACTCCCATGCCCGGGTTCTCTCCGAGTTTGAACGTTTTCCGAACCGGCACCCTGAGCAGGTCTGGGCAGAGCTGGCGCGTCTGGCTGGCAGTATGCTGACTTTTTCGCTGGAGCATGACCTGGATGCCATTCCGGGCTACGACCATCGCGCAGCGGAAAAGACCTTCCCGCCTCTGTTTGATCTTATCAGTGAACTGTTGGACGCCAGCCTGCCTTCACGTGTGGTGGCGGTCAGAATGGACCGTCTGGATCCGGAGACCTGGAAAGCGGTACTGCATGATATCCGTCTGCGTGATGAAGCGGATTTCTACCTCTCCGTGCGGGCCAGTCAGCCAGCATGGCAGATTGCCGAACGGTTCGCAGAGATGTGTATTGCCGGTGCCCCGGCAAATGTCGGCGAAGTGTCCGGCGTGGCCGTCGAGGGAATTGGTCTTATTGCCCTGAGCCGCGTCCCGGCTGCATTGCCGCTGCGTCTGGAAAACCAGTACTTTGTGCTGGATATGGCAAGTCCGGCGGCCCGCGAAATGCTGGATCAGGGCGTGTGCGTCTTTTACGTTCCGTCCCTGCTTGGCGAACTGGAGCTTGAACTGTTCGCGGTGCTGCGCTCATGAATAAGGTTATTGATATTGATGCCCTGATGGCGCAGACCTGGCTTACCGTGGCGCAGCTGCGCCACGGCGGGGAGGTGACGGACGGTCCGGCGCTGTATGCGGCCTGCAAAACGCAGGTGGAAAGCGTGCGCGAGGCGCTGGAGCGTGCGGGGCTGGGTGCTGAAAATATTGATCACATTACCTATGCCCAGTGCGCTCTGCTGGACGAAACCGTTATGAACCGGAAGCCGGAGGGTCGGCGAGCGGAAAATGTGGAAGTGGCGGTATCCGGCGACCATGCACCCGATGCGCTGAATATGACCCTTGACGCCGGGCAACGCGTCTGGCGTTCTGCGCCGCTCCAGGCGGTCTACTTTGGATCCCTGGGAGCGGGCGGGGCCGTATATGACCGTATCGCGGAGGTGCTGCGTCAGCCCGCGCCGGAGCCTGCGGTGCTCGCCTGCTACCAGCGGGTGCTGGCGCTGGGGTTCCAGGGACAGTACAGCCTCTCCGGTGTGGGACAGTCGCAGCGTGATGAGGTGATCGCCGCCCTGAATGAACGCGTACCCCCGCTGGAGAGCGGGGTGTCACTGGTCCTGCTGAGAACCGGACGACGTCGTTACAACCTGCTGCGGTCCGTCTGGTTCTGGATGGCGCTGGCGGTAATCCTGACGGGGGCGGTGTGGCTGGGTGGTCATCTGTGGCTGCATGAGATGCTGCACCAGCAATTGCCGGAGCACCGCTGATGCGCGGACCAACACTTGCCCGGGCTGCCCTGCCAGTATTGCTGTGCCTTGTCACTGGGTCGTGGCTGGTGTGGGGATTTCTCGCATGGCCGGGCACCGGTAAATCGGTCCTGACGCTGGTCGTGCTATTGGTTTCTTATGTCTTTATCCATCGGCGTTATCGTCATCTACAGCAGGTCGATGAAACGGGCGAATTCCCGCCTGAAAGCCATAGCGGGCCGGTGGTGCTGGTCTGCGGTGATGTGGATGATGCTATGTTTGCCGCAGGTCCGGGACGGGGTACGGCGCAGGGCTGGTATCTTCGGATAGCGGAACTAACCGGGCTCACGCCTTTTGCCGGGCGTCTGCTGGTCCGCACCCCGACGATGGCCGGGCAGCTCACCGTGATATACCGCTGCCTGCCGGACCAGCATAAGGATGAGGCATTACTGCGCGCCTCACTTAAAGCGTTGCGTCTGCAAATGAAATCGTTGCGGGACCTGACCGGCTGTCCTGTGCCGGTGGTCCTGAATGCTGAATTCAGCGGCCCGGAAACGCCATGGGTAGTGATGCGGGGCAACACGGCGCTGGTGTGTCCGGAGGAAGAACCTGTAATCACTCTCAGCGAATGGCAGCAGTCGTTGCAGACGGCCTTTATTCAGCCGTACCTGGCTCAGGCGACAGCGCTGCTTCAGGCCATAATGCTGGATGAACTGAGTAAAGCAGACAGGTTGTGTCCGCCCGTGCTGCCGTTTGCTGTCACCCTGCGTCTGGGATCGATACCCACGTCGATGGGTGCGTTGTGGCAGCAGCATCTGTTTCGTCAGACCCGTATTGCCCCGGCCGGTCGTGCCACGGCGTATGAGCCGCGCTGGCATTTTGCCGATGCGCTCCTTCCCCTGCTGGCACCTTATACGACGCCGTTACAGGACGGAAAAACCGGTCGGTGGGTGGTGGTGATTCTGCTGTTCTGTGCCCTTAGCGCCATTGCTTTGTCCGTGCGCCATAACCAGTCGCTCATCCGCAAGGTCAGTGCCGATCTTCAGCGCTGGCAGGCTATCCCGATGAGCCACTATGCCCCGAAAGCGCAGGCCCTGCATGTTCTCCAGCAGGATGTGTTGATGCTGGAGCGCTGGCAGCGTCAGGGGGAACCCTACCGTTACGGGCTCGGGCTGTACCCGGGTGACCGCCTGTGGCTGGCCGTGCAGCGGGCCATTGATACCTGGGTGCCTCCGCCGCCACCGCCGAAACCGCAGCCGAAACCCAAACCTGTGCCGAAAACCCTGCGCCTCGACAGCATGTCGCTGTTCGATTCGGGTAAGTCGGCGCTGAAAACCGGCTCCACCAGAATGCTGGTCAATTCGCTGGTGGGGATTAAGGCGAAGCCGGGCTGGCTGATTGTTGTCGCGGGTCACACGGATAACACCGGTAACCCGAAACTGAATCAGACGCTGTCCCTGAAAAGAGCTGAAGCGGTACGCGACTGGATGCGTGATACCGGTGACGTGCCGGAAAGCTGTTTTGCGGTGCAGGGCTATGGCGAGAGCCGTCCGATCGCAACCAATGACACCCCGGAAGGCCGTGCGCTTAACCGCCGTGTCGAAATCAGTCTGGTGCCGCAGGCTGATGCCTGTCAGAAACCGGGCAAACCCTCAGCGTCATCGCAGGATGATGACGCTTCGTAAAAAGGATACACAAAATCATTCGGGCTGCATCGCGGCGGCAACTGAGTGAATCCCGGGAACAGAGATAACTCTGTGAGCGGGGCGAATGAAGGCAGCCAACAAAGAGGCAGTCTGAAGGATGAAGTGTACAAATGGAGAAATTCTCATGGCAATACCTGTTTATCTCTGGCTGAAAGACGACGGCGGCGCGGACATTAAAGGGTCTGTGGACGTTCAGGATCGTGACGGCAGCATCGAAGTTGTCGCTCAGCAGCACAACCTGTACATCCCGACCGACAACAACACCGGCAAGCTGACCGGCACCCGTATCCACACCCCGTTCCTGTTCACCAAGGAAATCGACTCCTCCAGCCCGTACCTCTACAAGGCGGTCACCACCGGTCAGACCCTCAAGTCTGCGGAATTCAGGTGGTACAAAATCAACGACGCGGGCCAGGAAGTGGAGTACTTCAACACCAGGCTCGAGAACGTGAAAGTGGTGAAAGTGAATCCGGTGATGCACGACATCAAGGATCCTGCTTACGAGAAGCATAACCACCTTGAGCAGATCGAGCTGCGTTACGAAAAAATCACCTGGACCTATAAAGACGGCAACATCATTCATTCCGATTCGTGGAACGAACGCGCCACCGCCTGATTACGCGTCATATTTCGCGCCACAGGTGCGTTGGCTGCGTTCATTCGCCCCGGTCACATAGTTGGCTATGCTCCCGGGGACTCATGATCTTGCCGCCTTCCTGTGACACGAACTATTTAGCGTAATCCTCTTAAGCGGACGGGCAGCCCATTCTGCCCGTTTTTTGCTGAACGCCTGCGTGGCGGGTGTTGAGCAAAGCAGTATTACATCCCGGAAACAGACCTTATGGGCCTCGGTAACGGCCAGAGGCGGTAGCGTGCCTGAATGGTCCTCAACAGTGAGCAAGCAAACATGGAAAACCCGGCAATCCTCCTTCGACGTCTGAACCCTTACTGCGCCCGCGCGATGGAAGGGGCCGCCTCCCTGTGCCAGACCCGCGCCCATGCTGAAATCCTACCGGAGCACTGGCTGCTGAAACTGCTGGAGCAGGGGGAGGGTGACCTGACGGTGCTGGCCCGTCGCTACGAGTGGGATATGGACGCCATCTGGCAGGATTTGCTGGGCTGGCTGGACAGGCAGCCACGTTCGGTACGTCAACGCCCGCAGTTATCCGCCGATATCCAGAAACTGATGCAGGAAGCCTGGATGCTGGCCTCGCTGGCAGGCGAAGAGCAGATCCGTAGCGTTCACCTGCTGATGGCGCTGACGGAAAACCAGCGACTTGCCCACTGTGACGGGTTGTGGCCGCTGCTGACGCTGGGGATGAGCCAACTCTCCCGCCTGCGTCCGCTGCTGGACGCGCAATCTGAGGAACGACCAGAAGTACAGCAGGAAGCAGAGCTGGCCCGGAGCCACGGTGGTGAAGTGGAGTTTGTTGGTCGTCCGGTGGGAGCGGAAGTGAAAGACGGTGAACTGAACCCGGCATTGCAGAACGCGCTGGATAAATTCACCCTCGACATCACCGCCAAAGCGAAAGCGGGCAATATCGACCCGGTGTTTGGCCGTGACAGCGAAATCCGCCAGATGGTGGATATCCTCTCCCGTCGTCGCAAGAACAACCCAATACTGGTCGGGGAACCGGGCGTCGGTAAAACGGCGTTGGTAGAGGGCCTGGCGCTGCGTATCGCCGAAGGCAACGTCCCTGAATCCCTCAGACTGGTGACTCTGCGTACCCTCGATTTGGGGCTGTTGCAGGCAGGGGCGGGTGTAAAAGGCGAGTTCGAACAGCGTCTGAAAAATGTCATTGATGCGGTGCAACAGTCACAGACACCCATCCTGCTGTTTATCGATGAAGCGCACACCCTCATTGGCGCGGGTAATCAGGCCGGTGGCGCGGATGCCGCGAATCTGCTGAAACCGGCACTGGCACGCGGTGAGTTGCGCACCATCGCCGCGACCACCTGGAGCGAGTACAAACAATATTTCGAGCGCGATGCCGCGCTGGAGCGTCGCTTCCAGCGGGTGTTGGTGGACGAGCCTGACGACGACACGGCCTGTCTGATGCTGCGTGGCCTGAAATCGCGCTACGCAGAACACCACCACGTGCACATCACCGACGATGCGGTCCGTGCTGCTGTCACGCTTTCCCGCCGCTATCTGACCGGACGTCAGCTGCCGGACAAGGCCGTTGACCTGCTCGACACCGCCGCCGCCCGTGTACGCATCAGCCTCGACACCGTCCCGGAAGCCATTGTGTACCTCAAAGCACAACTCACCGCGCTGGCGCTGGAAGAGCAGGCGCTGCGGGACGATATCGCCGCCGGCAGTAGCCATCATGATGACCGGCTGAATGTCATTGAGCAGCAGCGCAACGCGCTGAAAACCACCCTTGAACAGCAGGAAACGCGTTTTGCTGTGGAAAAGGACATTGCGCAGCAGCTGATGGCCAGCCGACAGAACATCAGCCAGCAGGCTGAAATTACCAACCTGCAACAGCAGCTGGTGCAGGCGCAGCAGGGTGACGCGCTGATTCAGGTGGATGTGGACACCCGCACGGTTGCCAGTGTGATAGCCGACTGGACCGGTGTGCCACTCTCTTCCCTGATGAAGGACGAACAGACCGAACTGCTGACGCTGGAAAACGAAACTGGCAAACGTGTGGTCGGCCAGAATGTGGCACTTGAGGCCATCGCTCAACGCCTGCGCGCGGCCAAGACCGGCCTCACCTCTGAGAGCGGCCCGCAGGGCGTGTTTCTGCTGGTCGGCCCGAGCGGGGTGGGTAAAACTGAAACCGCACTGGCGCTGGCGGATGTGCTGTACGGCGGTGAGAAGTCACTTATCACCATCAATCTTTCGGAGTACCAGGAGCCGCACACCGTATCACAGCTGAAAGGCTCCCCGCCGGGTTACGTGGGTTACGGTCAGGGCGGCATTCTTACCGAAGCGGTACGCAAGCGTCCGTACAGCGTGGTGCTGCTGGATGAGGTGGAAAAGGCGCACCGTGAGGTGATGAACCTGTTCTACCAGGTGTTCGACCGCGGCTTTATGCGCGACGGGGAAGGGCGCGAAATCGACTTCCGCAACACCGTGATTCTGATGACCTCCAACCTCGGCAGCGACCACCTGATGCAGCTGCTGAATGAACAGCCGGACGCCACCGAAGGCGACCTGCACGAGCTGCTGCGCCCGATTTTACGTGACCACTTCCAGCCTGCACTGCTCGCGCGCTTCCAGACGGTGATTTATCGTCCTCTGGCGGAAGCGGCGATGCGCACCATCGTGGAAATGAAGCTGTCACAGGTCAGCACGCGCTTACACCGTCACTACGGTTTGACCACGCAGATTGATGAGAGCCTGTATGACGCACTGACCGCCGCCTGTCTGCTGCCGGACACCGGGGCGCGCAACGTCGACAGTCTGCTCAATCAACAAATTCTGCCGGTGCTGAGCCAACAGTTGCTGGCTTATATGGCGGCGAAACAAAAACCACACTCCCTGACGCTTGGCTGGAATGACGAAGAGGGGATTGGTCTGGAATTTAATGCTAAGAAATCATAGCGCAGAGTCGAATTACTTATTACTGGCAACGGAGTGTTGCTATTACTGCTAATGAAAGGAAGCAACAAATGAAATTTATAAAATTTGTCCCGGTGGTTATTGCTCTTACCTGTACAGCAAATGCTTATGCGGGATTTTTCAGTTCATCTGATGATTTTAAATGTGGCAGAGAAGATACTGTTAAAACCCTTTCTGATTATTTTCTTAGCGAAGCTTCGGGCTTGCTGCAAAGTGATTACCTGACAAAGTCTAAATACAGTTATGATCAACCCGTTGCCGACTATCAGAATAAACTTAACAGCCTGGTGGTTGGCGTGGTTAATGTCTCTACGTCTGGTAAAGACAGCTATGGTCTGAATTGCAGCGCAACCATTGCAGTAAAAGTGCCACAGGAAGCGTTGGATGTGGTGAGTAGCGATCCAAACTATTTGCACTTCATTACAGGTAGCTATGGAAAACTCAATAATGGAAGCGTGGTCTGGAGCGGTGTCAGTTACCGTGCCAAACTTGCTGATAACGGTAAAGATGTCATCTTTAGTCAGTTTAACCGCACTGATTTATCTGATGCACTGTTCAATATAAGTGTGTTATCCGTTAATAAAAGTCAGATTATTAATGCTCAGGCAAAAGATAACCTGGATTCTGCTAAGGCTGAATATAAAAACTCCGATAGTAACCTTAATTCAGTATGGCGAGAGCTTCCGGACTCCTCGCGAAATGCACTGAAAAAAGAACAAGTGGCATGGGTTAATGGAAAAGTAGCTAAATGCGGAAAATTGTCGGATGCAGAATCGAATAATGTAGATATTAAACATCGTATTGAAATTTATCAGTGCCAGATAAGAATGACCAATGACCGCATCGCTTTCCTTACTGGTGATAATTAATGGACGGTTGCAGGTGCTCTGTGAGGGAGGTAAAAGATGGTTAGTGATGTTATCAGTCTGACACAGAAGAAAATCGATGAAGCGCTGGGGCTGTCACGCTATCGTGTGGACGTCCATGACTGCCCGCATTTTCTCGACGTCCTGCGCTTTCGTGCCAGTGATACTCTGAGCCAGCCGTGGCGTTATGACGTCACGGTCACCTGTGCGGCCAGCATTGCCAGCAGTGAGTTGATGCTGAAACCCGCGTCTTTTACCTTCCAGACGCCGCTCTATGACGGCACGCCAGCCGTGCCGGTGCGCACGATATATGGTGTGGTAGATACGTTTCGCCGCATCTCCGTGTCGGGTGATGAAATCACCTATGCCCTACGACTCGTGCCACGCATTGCCCTGATGCAGCACTCCGGGCGTTGTGCGGTGTATCTGAATCAGTCGGTGCCGGAAGTGGTGGAGCAGATACTGCGTTCCCACGGTCTTGAAGGGGCGGATTTTGAATTCCGCCTGTCGCAGACCTACCCGGTTCGTGAGCTCATTACCCAGTGGCGAGAAACGGACCTGGCGTTTGTTCAGCGTCTGCTGGCGGAGGTTGGTATCTTCTGGCGCTTTGAGATGGACGGCCACATTGAGCAGGATGTGGTGATTTTCCAGGACAGCCAGATGCAGTATCAGTTTGGCGTGAAGTTGCCCATTATCCCGCCGTCACGCACCAGCGATAATGGACAGGAGAGCGTCTGGAACATCCAGCCAAAAGACCGCGTGGTCACCGGCGGCGTGGCCACCCGCGACTATAACTACCGCGATGCGCTGACCCCGCAGGACAGCTCCGTGTCGGTTCGCCAGGAGGGGGCGGCGACCACCGGTGAGGTGTATCACTACGCTGAGCCGTTTCTGAGTCAGGGGGATGTGGAAACGCCGGAGAGCGGTGCCTGGTATGCCCGCCTGCGTCATGAGCGCTACCTCAATATCCAGCAGATCGTCACGGGACGTGCGAGCAGCCCGATTCTGGCCCCGGGCGAAGTACTGGAGCCTCAGGGCAGCGGTTTGCCTGATTCGCTCAGGGACGGGATTGTCATCACCGGGGTTCACACCTCCGGAGCACGCAATAAGGGTTTTCAGTTGCGCTTTACGGGCATCCCGTACAGTGAAACAGTCTGCTTCCGTCCGGCGCTGCTGAACCGACCGGTGATAGCAGGTTCTCTGCCTGCCCGGGTGGAAAGCGATGAGAAACATGACACTTACGCCTACCTCGATAATCAGGGGCGCTACCGCGTCCGGCTTGATTTTGACCGTAACAACAGCGAACAGGGATATGCCTACCTATGGCTGCGCATGGCGAAACCCTACGCCGGGGATACCTACGGCTTTCACTCCCCGCTGCTTGATGGCACCGAAGTCGCGGTGATGTTTGACGGCGGTGACCCGGACCGGCCATACATTGCGTATGCCCGGCACGATTCAGATCACCCCGACCACGTCACGCGTGACAATCATACGCGCAATATCTGGCGCACGGCCGCGGACAATAAACTCCGTCTGGAAGATAAGCGTCAGGAAGAACATTTCAAGCTGGCAACACCTTACGGGAAAACGCAGCTTAACGGCGGCCATGTGGTGGATGCCCGGCGTGAGCCACGCGGTACCGGGTTTGAGCTGCGCACCGATGAGTTCGGGGCAGTACGTGCCGGACGGGGGATGTTTCTGACTGCGGATGCGCAGGCAAAAGGTGAAGGTCAGATGCTGGAAATGGCACCGGCCGTGAACCGGATCAAACAGGCCAACCGTGAAATGCAGGCGCTGAATAATGCTGCTGAAGCGGCAAAGGCACTGCTCAGCGACATCCGGACGCAAAACAATCTGGTGACACAGAGCATTGCGGATTTACAGTCAGCTGTGATGCTGGCGTCTGCCCCGCAGGGCATTGCGTTAACCTCGGGTGAGCATCTTCAGTTGACCAGCGCACAGAATACGATGATCAATGCCGGACAACATCTGGACATAGGCGCGATGGGTAATGTCTCCGTCAGTGCTGAGCGGGAGCTGGGGCTGTTTGTCCATAAAGAGGGAGCAAAGCTGATTGCGAACCTCGGTGATGTGGAAATGCATTCCCGCCATAACACACTCGATATGAGTGCGCAGAAGCAACTGACGATTACCAGCACCGATGATGAAATTATTATCAGTACCCCCAAAACACTGACGGTAAATGGCGGTGGCTCTTACCTGAAACTGAGTGACAGCGGCATTGAGCATGGCTCGAAAGGCGACCTGACGATGAAGGTGCGGGATTACCTGGTGCCTGGCATTGGCGGTGATATGCCCGTCTCCGCGCCGGATTTTAAAACGACCGGAACAGCCGAAATTAATACAATGACCAGCAGACCACTGGGCGACTGAGGGAGCAGAAATGTCGGTATTACCTGAATTCAGCTGGCCAGTGCCATCCAGTAATCGCGGGAGTGACTTTGCCAGCCAGGATGATGTGATGTCTCACCTGGAAGGTGAAGCGTCCGGCTGGTACATGCTGGGAAGCAACGGGTTGTGGCACGGGGGTATTCATATCACGAATGCCACCACGCCGTGGTGTGCACTGAGTGGCAAAGCGGCTTCTGAAGCGGTGGATTTTCCGGTGGCCTTTAAGGGTGAGCAGAGCGTTCGCTGTATGGCGGACGGGGAAGTGGTGGCGTACCGTATTTGTCGGGATTACCTGAATGTTCCCTGGGAAACGGGTCCGCTGCATCTGTCGGGTTCTTTTGTTCTGGTGCGGCACTACATTCAGCCGGGCGAGAAAAAAGAGAACGGCCTGCATTTTTATACGCTGTATATGCATCTGGCACCTTACTCAGCTTACGCGTCCAGTGAAAACGAAACGCAGTGGATCGTGAATGATAATCTGCCTGTGTTTCACCGTGAGTGGACTCCTGATGCCAACGCTGAGAACAGAAACACCTATCGTTTAGCCACAATCCCAAAAGGTTCTCAGATTGAATGGGATGCCTCAGACAGCAGTCTGCACACGATTGGAAGCAATGGTCGTCGTTACGGTCTTGTGACTTTTAACGGTTTGTCGGATAGAGCAAAAGGTAAAGGGACAAAGACAGGCCTCAAGGAAGGTCAGCAGTACTGGATCCTGACAGACAGAAATAACCTTGTCCCGTCATCAGGTGCAGCTGCGCGTCCGTCATGGTGGACGCATCTGCTGCCGCCTTATGCGGAGCCGATGGCGTTCGACACGGTAGTATGCCCCACACCGTACCCGATCGGTGCCGGTGACAGTGTGGGCCACCTGGGTTATTTTCAGGTGCCGAAAGATGGCGGTTACGACTCCCGTTATCAGGTACATATTGAATGCCTGAGTGCTGATGACAGTTTGCCGACTTTCCTGACAAATCCGGAGAAAGCAGGCGAGAACGCGCCTTTATATCTGAAATGTCCGACGGGTTTGCCGTTGTTCTCGAAAGATTTAAATACAAAGACAATGGTCAGTGATGGCAGGGTTACAGCAGGCGAAGCACTTTTAAAGCTGAGCCGGGTGAAAACAGAACTGGATGCTGAGAAGCAGGAATACTGGTTTTTGCCGTATGCGAACGGCTACGTGCCGAAAAGTAACACGTCGGTTGAAACCCTGTCGCAATACGATCTCGAAAAACTGGGGTTCACCACCACGGTGGACGAGGCACCGGGCTTCGATCATCTTGATGGCAAAACACCGCCAAAGGGCCTGGTTCGCACGCTTTATGACCGCCTTTTTCATGCCGCCAGTAATGATACCCGCGTGAGTCATCGCGCCGTTCCTCATAACTATCAACGACTGCTAAACCGGATTGATGGCAGTATCAGTCCCTATTCACGTCAGGAATATCTGAGTGCTGTCCATAACCCGTCTTATCGCGATGTTAAAAATAAGATGATCGTGAAACACCCCAGTGAGTGGTACTACAAGAAGGATGATTCAATCTGGCTGCCATTTCTGAATAATCTGACGAAGGATGCGCCAGAATGGAAAGAGTACAGTGAAGCCTATATTGAGAAGATGGTCTGGATGCAGGAAGCCGGGAAATTAAAACTGGGTCCGTTGTTGTGGCATATGCATCCGGTGATGTTTTTAGGAACATTAAAATCCAGCAATAAAATTATTTGGATGAAAAAATTCTTTGAAAAATTCGGAGCAGATAAAACATCTGCATTTAGAGCCAAACTTTTGGAAGTTTCAAATGATTTGAATATTGACCCCAATTACATTATGGCATGTATAGCTCTCGAAACAGGGAAGACATTTAGAACGGATATTAAAAATCCAGGTTCATCAGCAACTGGTTTGATTCAATTCATGAAGGCAACAGCAGAAGAGCTGGGGACATCCATACCACAACTCCGTAGAATGGATCATGTTCAACAAATGGAATATGTGAAGAAATATTTCCAGATGCAATCACGTAACATTAATATTCCTACAGAAGAGTGGTCTCTTGAAGATGTTTATTATTCAATTTTTAGTCCGAAGACTATAAAGATAAAGCCTAATGGGATTATTTATCAAAAAGGTGATGGCGGTACTTACGATAAGAACCTTTACCACGATATAAATAAAGATGGTAAAATAACCAAGTCTGAAATAGCTGAAAACATCAGGCTTAACTATAGGCCAGGAATACCAGAGGCTGATTAAATATGAAATATAAAAATCCAATGGTGATGTTGTTGTTACTGATTTTTGGTGGTTGTGCTCACTCATCTCAATTAAATTCCATCACAATATTGCTTGATGCAAGTAAATTAAAAGCAGCAGGCTTCACAGATGGTGAAACTGGGGAGGTATATACTGATTTATATGGTGATGGCTCTAAGGATTCAATTGAATATACATACTCTGATTCTACCCCACCAGGTACCTGCGCCCAGGCGGATTGCTCTGCTTCTTTAAATGAATCACCGATGATGACATTCGAAATAAAAATGCATGACGGGAAGTCTGTGGATGCATCATATATGTGCACATCTTTAGGTGTAAGCGAAAATAAGCATAAAGGAATGAGAGATATTTTTTGTGGGCCTAATTACATACTTAAATGGAATGGTGATGAATATGATACAGGCGATGAATGAAAGTTTAGTAAACTCTTAGGCAATCGAAACGCAGTGGATCGTAAATGATAATCTGTCGGCTTACCGCCCTGAATGGCTTCTGAGTGCCTGTACCGATAACAAAAGCGTCAGTGACTCATATCGCGCAGCCATTATTCCAAAAGGCGCTCATGTTGAATGGGATGCCTCAGACAGCAGTCTGCACACGATTGGCAGCAATGGTCGTCGTTACGGTCTTGTGACCTTTAACAGTTTGTCGGATAGAGCAAAAGGCAAAGGGACAAAGACAGGCCTCAAGGAAGGTCAGCAGTACTGGATCCTGACAGACAGGAATAATCTTGTCCCGTCATCAGGTGCAGCTGCGCGTCCGTCATGGTGGACGCATTTGTTGCCGCCTTATGCGGAGCCGATGGCGTTCGACACGGTAGTATGCCCCACACCGTAGCCGATCCGTGCCGGTGACAGTATTGGTCATCTGGGATATTTCCAGGTGCCAAAAGATGGCGGTTACGATTCCCGTTATCAGGTACATATTGAATGCCTGAGTGCTGATGACAGTTTGCCGATTTTCCTGACAAATCCGGAGAAAGCAGGTGAGAGCAAGCCTTTATATCTGAAATGTCCGACGGGTTTTCCTTTATTCTTGATAAAGCTGGGTCCGTCGTTGTGGCATATGCATTCGGTGATGTTTTTGTGAGCACTTCATGAACATCGAAAACTTTTTTTCTTATATATTAAATGCTGCAAGCAAAGGTTATTATCAGATTTAAGAGCAATGCAAAAAAAGCCCTGATGTAAATAACTCAATTGAGATGGGGTGTTTTTGCCTTCAGATGCAGCAAAGGCGAATATGGATAAATAGTATAAAGAAATCATCCGGCTAATAAAATTCCGTTATGAGAACGATCCTGAATTCGCCAGTAGTGAAATAGCCCGATTCAAGCCTGCAAAAAAATCATGGCTTAGCTACCGGGAGAACTGGTTCGACAGTCAAGGCTTTTAACAGCTTTGCAAATATATAGCGTTTGTCGGATGGAAGAGAATATTTCAAGGGCTAATGCACTGGCTGGTTATTATGTTCAGTTAACGCAGTAATCTCTTTCCGTCATTATGAATTTAATTATTTAATATAAGACGAGATCGAAATGCTAAAGATTATTCGTAAAGGGGATAAAACGACCCATGGCGGTTCGGTATTAACTGCATCCACGACAATGAAGTACGGTGGCATTGGCGTTGCCCGCAAAGGGGATAAAGTCTCCTGCCCCGAGCATGGGGAAACCACTATCGTTGATGGCAATCCAAATTATCTGGATGAAGATGGGACCTCGGTGGCCTTTGAAGGCCATAAATGCGGTTGTGGCTGTACGCTGATAAGCTCCTTTTCCGCAGCGAAGGTTGGCTGAATATGCCGATTTACCTGGATGAAGTCCCGGAGGGTGAAGACAACATTTCGCGTCCGGTGGCACTACGTTGGGTTATTTTGCTGATTGCCATCCTGCTCGTGGGCGTGGCGCTGACGGTGTGGCAATGGACCGGAGACAGGCGCGGGGGGGCATTCTGGTTAACCGCTTTGGGCTTGCCCTTTATCCTTTGGGGGGGCCTGGCGGTATTGCGGTATATCGGCTATCGGCTTGAACTCAATGGTGAAACTGGCTGGAATTATGAATGTGAAAGCCTGAAAGACATGGAGATCGCGCGCGGTCAGCGCTTTGCCTGGGTGCTGGACACGTTCGTTCAGAGCCCGGCCGGGAGAGGCACAGGAAGTCTGGTCGCTGCAATGGCACTGATGACGCCGTTACTGAAAACCAGCATACCGCGTGGTGGTGGCCTTCCCGTCAGGCATGCCCGGATAACTGATTTTGATGCGGATCCTGATGCGGTAAAAAAGGCCATTAAGAAAGTCGCCGCCCGCCTGAAGAACACACTGGAGCGGCTTCCTGACACACTTCCCTGCTGGCTGATATTTGACTGTGACGAAAGTCTGTCTACCGAAGACGAAGCCGGAATATTGCAACTCCTGACGCTGAAATCCGGAAGGGAGCTGCATCAACTATCAGCGAAGGGAATGAATGCACTGGATAAATGGCTGGACAACAGCTGGGATAAGCCTTCGGCGTTAATCATTCTGACCCTCGTGCTGCGGTCATCTCCGGCGGAAAATGATGCGGAAGCAATTACCACTCTGGTGCTGTGCAACCGTAAAAGCCATCAATTTCCTGATGCAGCCAGGCTGCATCGTCCCCAGCAAAGCAACCACGACACACTCACCAGTAATATGGCCCATTCACTGCGCTGGGCGAAATTATCTCCGGATAGTATCAAGGGAATATGGATCAGTGGCGAAGCCGTCACTAACAGGCCGGGGCTGAATAAGTCCTGTGAGGATAACGCGCTCACACTCAGCCTGACAGACGAAATTAAGAGTATTGATGCAACTCTGGGGTATACCCGTGTCGCATCACCCTGGATAGCCGTCGCCCTGGCGACGGCGGTTGTTCAGGAGCAGGGTGCACAGATGATTGCCGCTCAGCCGGATCCGGCGAGTGATGCTATCTGGCTTACCTCTATCACGGCAGAAGAACGACAAAAGGACCTTATCAGGGAATGAGCAGCGCAAAAAAAGAAAAGGCAAAAACCAAATCCCTTCTGGGGCCCGCTGTTCTGGCGATAATTTTTGTCTCTGCGATTATTGTCTTCGTGCTGACAACCGGCGGTGATTTCATTGCCGCCAGTCTGGGGCTCGGTCCGTATCCTGCTGAACGGATTGTGACGATCTGCGCGATCGTCAGCGTAATTTTATTGGCCCTGATTTGGGGGCTGGAGAAACTGTTCTTCTTTTCGGGCAGGAAGGGAGCCCAGGGCACATGGCTGCATAACAAGCATAGGACCAACAGCGCTCCTGAAGATAACGCCGCAAATACCTTCGTTGATGAGAAAGAACGTGCTGAGAATAGCTTCAGCGCCCAACCGCTTATCGATCATCTGTACCTGCGCTACCGCCGTCGCTGGAAAGCCAGAGTACGCCTGCTGCTGGTGCAGGGCAGCGACAGCGATATTGAAAAGGTGGTGCCAGCTCTGAAGCGTGACCACTGGCAGGAGAGTGACGGGATTGTGCTCATTCACGGGGGCCTGGCGGAAAGTGTGCCGGACGACGAGTTTTTGTCCGCCCTGAAAGAGGTGCGCCCGCAGCGTCCACTGGATGGCGTGGTGCAGGTGATGAATGCGGCTGCACTGCCGGATTCGGCGGAGCAGGACACGCTGGTCCGTGTGCGTCAGAAAACCGATACCCTGCTGGGCTGGCAACTGCCGGTCTGGCTGTGGCTGGTTCGGGAAGGTCTCTGGGCCCGGGATGGGGAGGACGTGCCGCCTACGGGAGCACTGTTCGGCCCGGGGGCAACGACAGAAGAGGCCCGTTCAACACTGGCCGCGCTCTCGGCAAAATTACAGCCCCCTGGTGTGGCGACACTCCTGGAGAATTCACAGCACCACTGGCTGCTAAGCCTGTCAAAAGCCCTGCGTGGCGAGTTGCGTCGCTCCCTGGTCCCGCTTCTCACCACGCTGATGTCGGGGCCAGCCCCTTACCGTTTGCGCGGAGTGATGTTCAGCCCATTGCTGGCGGGTAGCGGAACAATGCCGCATACACGCCTGTCACCACCGGTCTGGCGGGCACTGGAAAAAGACAGCCTTCAGGTGCAGGCCCGTAAAATCGGCTTCCACGGGCAAAAGGTGCTTCGCCTGGCGCTGCTGGGGTTGGTTCTGCTCTGGGGAGCAGGTACGCTGCTGTCGCTGTGTGTCAACCGTAGCCAAATCTGGCTCGCCCAGGAGACTGCCCGGATCGCCGCCGATACAAAACAGCCGCTGCCGGAACGTCTGCGTAACCAGCTGGCCCTGCAACAGACCATCGCCCGCCTGAAGAACCGCGAAGTGCACGGTGCGCCGTGGTACAGCCGTTTTGGTCTGAACCAGGACAGCGACACGCTGAAGATGCTCTGGCCGCTTTATGCCCGCAACAATCAGGAGCTGATGCGTGATGCGCTGGCCGAAGAACTTCACCGCCAGCTCACCGCCTTTGTGCAACTGCCACCGGCCAGCGATGCGCGCACTTCTGCCACTCAGAAAACCTACGGCCTGCTCAAGGGCTATCTGATGCTCGTACGTCCCGATAAAGCGGACGGGGACTGGTTTGCTGAAAATATGCTGAAGGCCTGGCCGCACCGCAGCGGCGTGCCGGACAGCGTGTGGCACACCCAGTTGCCAAAGCTGCTCGGCTTCTATGCACAGAACCTGCCAGCACATCCGGAGTGGAAAATCACCCCCGACCTCGAACTGGTGGGCACAGTACGTCAGATTTTGCTCAAACAGATTGGTCAGCGTAATGCTGAATCCGGTCTTTACCAGCAGATGCTCGGGCGTATTGCTCGTAACTGGCCGGATTTAACCCTGGCGGACATGACCGGTGACACGGATGCTTCATCCCTGTTCTCCTCTGAAGAAGTGGTGCCGGGGATGTTCACTCGCCAGGCGTGGGAAGAACAGGTTGGGGAGGCGATTGATGAGGTGGTCAGGACCCGCCGCGACGAAATTGACTGGGTGCTAACCGATAAGACCCATCAGCCGGGTAGTGATGTGTCGCCGGAAGCGCTTAAACAGCGCCTCACGGCGCGTTATTTCACCGATTTTGGCAACGTCTGGCTCAATATGGCCAACAGCATTCAGTGGCACGAAGCGGGTTCGCTTTCGGAAGCCATTGCCCAGCTGAATCTGCTGGCGGATGTGCGTCAGTCACCTCTGGTGGCGCTGATGAATACGCTTGCTTGGCAGGGACAGAGCGGGGCCAAAGGAGAGCGGCTTGCGGATTCTCTGGTGGATTCGGCAAAAAAACTGGTGGGGCGTAACAAGAACGCCAGACAGTTTATGGAACAGGCGCAGGGGCCAAAAGGGCCGCTCGACGGCGTGTTTGGTCCGCTCATGGGCCTGATGGCTGGCAAAGACGGCATCGGCTCGAACGGTAACCTCAGCTTCCAGTCCTGGCTTGCCCGTGTGACTCAGGTGCGCCTCAGGCTCCAGCAGGTGATCAGCGCACCTGATCCGCAGGCAATGGCCTGGATGCTGGCCCAGACCGTCTTCCAGGGGAAGACTATCGATCTGACCGATACCCGTGACTACGGCAGCCTGGTGGCGGCAAGCCTC
>NZ_JFHN01000065.1 GCF_000590885.1 Erwinia mallotivora | reverse complement strand
CGGCAAGCCTCGGGCAGGAGTGGAACGGCTTCGGGCAGGCGCTGTTTGTGCAGCCGCTCGACCTGGCCTGGCGTCAGGTGCTGGCCCCGGCCGCAGGCAGTCTCAATGCCCGCTGGCAGAGCACCATTGTCTCGCAGTGGAACTCCGCCTTTGCCGGACGCTATCCATTCAAGGCCACCGGTAGCGATGCCTCACTGCCACTGCTCGCTCAGTTCCTGCGTAGTGACTCCGGGCGAATCGCGGCATTTATCAAAACTAATCTCGGTGGCATCCTGCATCAGGAAGGCAGTCACTGGACAGTGGATCCGGCTGCCAGTCAGGGGATGAACATCAGCCCGGCGTTTCTTGCCGCCATTAATAAGCTTGCCGATATCTCGGATATCGTTTTTGCCCAAGGCGATGCCGGGGTGCATTTCGAGCTGATGGCCCGACCATCACGCGATGTGGCCCGTACCTGGCTGACGCTTGATGGTCAGAAACTGGATTACTTCAACCAGGTGGAAAGCTGGCAGAGTTTCATCTGGCCGGGCAACAGCTGGTATCCGGGTGTGGATCTGAGCTGGCGCTCAACCAGTGCCGAAATGCGCCTGTATGCAAGCCATCAGGGCAACTGGGGCTTCATCCGTCTGCTTGATAAGGCGCTGATTACCCCGCTCGACAGCAGCCGCACCCAACTGGTGTGGATCACGCCGGACGGCAACCCTCTGAAATTCATACTGCGCAGCGAACTCGGCGACGGCCCGCTGGCGCTGCTCAAAGTTCAGGGCTTCAGCCTGCCGCAGACCATTTTTTCCGTGGGCGAGACTGACAGCTCACTCACCTTTGCCGGAGACGAATAAATGGCGACTGCTGAAACACTCCTGACCCTGTGTCTGCCGGATGCAACCCAGCGTGCGGCACTGCTCGCCCGGAGCCGGGAAAGCCTCTCGCGGTGGTCGCCGTGGCTGACCGTACTTCCCTCCGGCCATGGTGCCGGGGATGACCCGACTTATGAGGATGGTTTCCAACTGATGCGCGAGGAAATCAACAAACTCTCCGGCACCGATACTGACGTGCTGTGCCGCCAGGCGGAATGCATTCTGACGCAACACGCTCGCGATATCCGGGTGGTGACCTGGTATGCCTTTGCCCGCCTGCTGCGTGACGGCGAGAGCGGGCTGACCGATGGCATCCTGCTGCTGACCGCCATGCTCCTTCAGACGGGGCAGCACTGCCATCCGCAGCGTAGCGCCGCCAGACGGGCAGCACTCGACTGGCTGAACAGTGAGAAAGTGCTCGATGCATTCATGCGCTGGCCGGATGTAACGCGGGAAGAGACCGCCAGAACGGCGGCGGCGCTGTGCCTGCTTGAGAATGCGCTGGAATTCTTCCCTGAGGCCGGGCGTCCTGCGTTTGCCGGTCTGCTGCGCACGCTGGAAACCCGCCTTGCCGGTAGCGGCGGGCTGGATACGCCTGTGGCCTCATCAGGTGTGACAGGGGCGACGGCAGGCGACAGGCGTATACCATCTTCTGATACAGCCGTGCCGCAAGCCGCTGCCGTTAAATCGGAAGTGGAACTGGTACGCCAGCTGCGCGTGCTGTCCGGCTGGGTGGTGGAGCAGCCACAGGGCTGGCTTGCCGCCCACCGGATGATGAAGGCCGCCCGCTGGGACCTGGTGACGCAACTACCGGCGCTGGATGCGAGCGGCATGACGCGTCTGCTGCCGCCGAAGGCCGACTACCGCGCCCAGCTTAAACGCCTGTACCTGCAACAAAGCTGGACTGAACTGGTAGAGCAGGTGGATGTGATGTTCACCGAGGGCGGTAATCGCTTCTGGCTCGATTTGCAGTGGTACCTCTGGCAGGGGCTGAGCCGGGCAGGTAGCCCCTGGGAGCAATGGGCAGAGTACATTGTGAGCGACCTGAAGCTGTTGCTGCAACGCCTGCCGGGACTGGAGACGCTCGCCTGGAATGACGGCACGCCGCTGGCTGATGAGGTGACGCTGAACTGGATTACTGAGACGGTCAACGATGAGATACCCGGATTAACTGACGAGCTGACAGTGGCCGCCGCCGCTCAGGCCGATGACATTCTGGCGCTGGAAGCGGAGGCGATGGAGAAGGGCGATAGCGATGGCCCGGAAGCCGCGCTGAGCTGGCTGCAAAGCCGACCGGACATGGCTTCTCCCCGCAGCCGCTGGCTACTCCGTCTGCTGATGGCGAAAGTGGCGGAGCAGTATGGCCGCAACGAGCTTGCCCTTCACCTGTTGGCAGAACTTACCGACAGCGCCCCGCAGCTGACGCTCAGCGAATGGGAGCCGGGACTGCTGTTTGACGTCCAGGCTCGCCGCCTGCGCCTGCTGCGCCTGAAGGCCGGTCGCAGTGAGAGCGACAAAGCCCGTTTCGCCCCGGAGATGGATGCGCTGCTTGCCGGGCTGATTGCCCTCGATCCGGCGCGTGCGATGGTGTTGTGCGGATAGCTTCTGCATTTTCTGCTCATTGTATTGATGACGTCCTTTTCTTTTTGATGATTTTTGTACTCAGGATCTCCGCTCATGGATGATTTAACCCTGCGCTATTATGAGGCTGAAATGCGCTACCTGCGCGAAGCCGGTAAAGAATTTGCCCGCGCCCATCCGGACCGGGCTGCCATGCTCAATCTGGATAAAAGCGGGGCGCGTGACCCGTATGTGGAGCGCCTGTTTGAGGGCTTCGCCTTCCTGATGGGCCGTCTGCGCGAAAAGCTGGATGATGACCTGCCGGAGCTGACCGAAGGGCTGGTGAGCCTGCTGTGGCCGCATTACATGCGCACCATCCCGTCGCTCTCCGTGGTGACATTTACGCCGGACTGGCGTCAGTTGCGTAAAATGGAACTGCTGGAAAACGGCTTCTCGGTGCTGTCGCGCCCGATCGGTCCCGATAACACGGTCTGCCAGTACCGCACCACCCGCGACGTGCCTTTGCAGCCGTTGCACCTGGCTGAGGCGCGCCTGCGGACCGAACCGAATGGCCGCGCCGTCATTCGCCTGCGCTTTGAGTGCCCGGATAAAGTGGACTGGTCGAAAGCCGGGATTGACAAGGTGGCCATTTATCTCGATGCCGACAGCCCTCTGGCTTCGGCCCTGCATCTGGCCCTGACCCGCAGGGTACAGGCGATGTATGTCCGCCACGATGAAACCTGCGCGGAACGGGTATACTTTGACGGCTGGTTTAAACCGATGGGCTTTGATGACGCTGACCGCCTGTGGCCGAAAGGCGACTCGGCCTTCAGTGGCTACCAGCTGCTGCTGGAGTATTTCAGCTTCCGCGAGAAATTTATGTTCGTGGAGCTTAAGGGGCTGGAGCTTGCCGGGCTGAGCGAGAAAACCACCTGGCTTGAGACCGATATCGTACTCGACGGCGGCTGGCCCTCAGACATGCCGTTTGAGACCGACAATTTCCGCCTGCACTGCGCCCCGGTCATTAACCTGTTTTCACTGGAAGCCGACCCGCTGACGCCGGATCCGTTGCAGAACGAATTCCTGCTGCGCCCGATGCGCGTGCAGGACGGCCATACCGAAATTTACAGCGTGGATGCCATTCATGGCGCGGTGAAAAACGGCAAACATCCTTATGTGCCGTTCACCAGTTTCCGCCACCGTGGCGGCATGATGCGCCACGATGCGCCGGAGCGTTACTTCCACACCCGCGTCAGGCGCGGCCCGTCGGGCCTGTACGATACCTGGCTTATTCTGGGTGGCCGTTCGTTCGAGATGGAGCAACTGTCACAGGCCCCGGAGCCACTCTCCATCCGTATCACCGCTACCAACGGTCAACTGCCGCGCCGTTCGCTCGAAAGCACCCTGCTTGACCGGGTGGTAAAGGCGGCCAGGGTGCCGGTCAGGGTGCTGAATCTGAAGGTGCCGACCCTGCCGCTGTACCCACCGTCGAACGACCGTTTCCACTGGCGGGTGATGAGCCATCTGGGCTCCAGTTTCCTCAGCATGATGGATAACCCGGAAGTGCTGCGTGGCACCCTGGCACTGTATGACTGGACCAATGACGAGATGAACCGCCGTCGCCTGGAGGCGATTGTGGCGGTGAAGCACACCCTTATCCGCCGCTTTGAGCAGGGCTTTATGCTGCGCGGGGTGGACATTGAAATCACCCTTAATGCGGACAATTTTGCCGGAGAGGGCGATGTCACCCTGTTTGGTGAAATGCTGCACCGCTTCTTTGCCCTCTATGCCGATGTCCACCTCTTCAATCAGCTCACACTGGTACTGCAACCCACAGGGAAACGACTGCGATGGAAAGAAAATCACAGCCAGCACATTCCAGGCTGACAGAGCGGCTTCGCGACGACATCTGGCGGGTTAATTTTTACCGCTTTTGTCAGCTGCTGGAACAGGAAAACCCGGATGCGCCGAAGCTTGGCAGTAGCGAGAAACTCTCAGCTGATCCGGTGCGCTTTCGCCCGTGGCCGGGAATGGGGTTCCCGGTTAGTGAACTGAAGGCGGTTGAAACCGACGAGGACAACCCTGAGCTGCCGCCGACGGTACGCACCACCTTCCTTGGGATGTACGGCGTGGACTCCCCGCTGCCGACAGCGTATCTCGATGATATCGCCCAGCGACGGGAAGGGCATGAAGCCACCACCACGTTTCTGGATATCTTCAGCCACCGTATCCACACCCAGTACTACCGTATCTGGCGCAAATATGCCTGGCCGGCAACCTTCGAGGCTGGCGGGGTGGACGACACCTCTCAGTGCCTGCTGGGGCTGGTTGGTCTTGGCATCCCGGGTACGGCAGAGCAGGTAGCCACCCCGGTTTCCCGCTTTCTGGCGCTGCTGGGCACCCTGCGCCTGCCTACCCGCAACGCCGAAGGGATGCGTCAACTGGTGAGCCTGCTGGCCCCGGAGACGCGCGCTACCGTTATCAGCCCGGACCCGGTGAGAGTTGCCGTAGAGAGCCGCAGCGGGCTGGGTAAAGCCAGCCGCGTATCCCTGTCACAGCGAGCCACGCTCGGCAAGACCGGGAAAGAAGCATGCAGTCGTATCCTGCTGATGCTGGCGACTGACAGCCCGCAGGAGGCGCAGGGCTGGCTGCCCGGTGGTCAGTTACACACCGACCTGATGGTGCTGCTGCGGGTATATATGGGGTATCGCTCTGATGTACGCCTGCGTCTCACCGTGCCGGTGAGTTGCCTGCCTGAACCCCGTCTGGGTAAGAGCAACCGGGTACAGCTGGGACGTACCGGCGTACTGGGTGTGAAGTGTGACCGTCCCGCGACCCGCACGCATCTGACCGTGAGCCTGGGCACCTGTGAAGGCCTGACCTGCGAGCCTCTGCTGCCTGCACAGCCTGGTGGTTACCGTTTTGACTGAAAGCCTGATACGCAATACCTGACACATCGAATACGCCCCTGTTTCTGAAAGCTGAAAAGGACGCCAAGAATGACTTTCGCTCCCCTGTCGCGCAGCGTCGCACTGATGCTGCTCTGTTCTCTGCTGACCGCATGTGGCCTGACCCAGACCGTATCGGACGGCACGGTCAGCGTAACCAGAGCCATTTTCTACAAAAAAATTAAAGTGCTGCACCTCGATTTTGAGCCCCGCGCGGCCATCAATGCCGATGAAAGCCAGACGCCGCTGGCAACCATGGTGCAGGTTTACCAGCTGAAAGACCGCCAGAAGGTGGATGCGGTGGATTATCAGAAACTGCTGCGCGATGCGGATAACACCCTGAAAGAGGACATCGTTGCCAGCAAGTCGCTGCTGGTGATGCCCAAAGGCAGCGTGACCCTCAATATGCTGATGAACGAAGAGGCGAAATTCGTGGCGGTGGTGGGGTTGTTTAACCGCCCGGATATGCGCAACAACAGCTGGAAGCTGGTGCTGAGCCTCGACGATCTCGACCCGGATAAGCCACGCACCATTGAACTCGGTAATGGCTGGATGACCCTGATCCCGGTGAAGGAGTAAGCCATGAACATCCCCCTCGATAACTGGCTGGCGCTGTTTGACGGACAGACCCGCTATCACCTTGAGATTAATGACAGCATCCTGAAGCCTGATGTGCTGAACTTTCGTGGACGCGAAGCGCTGAATGTCCCGTTCGAATGGCGGATTGCGTTCACCACGCCACAAAAAGGCATCACCCGCGAGGATGCGATGCTGAAATACGCCACCCTCAGCATGCTCAGTGGCAGGGTGGTGCAGGGCATTATCACCGGTTTTGAGGTGCTGAAAGAGACCGCCGACCAGACGCATTTTGCCGTCATACTTTCTTCGCGCCTGGCGCTGCTTGCCCACAGCCGCCGCTGTGCGCTGTACCAAAATGTCTCCGTACCGGAACTGGTGGAACAGATACTGCGCGCTCACGGGCTGGAAGGGTCGGATTTTGAGTTCCGGCTGGAGCGCACTTACCCGGAACGCGAACTGATTACCCAGTGGCGGGAAACTGACCTGGCGTTTATTCAGCGCATTCTGGCCGAAACTGGCATCTGGTTCCGCACCGGGGTCAACACCACCACCGGGCTGGACAGGGTGACCTTTGCCGACAGCCAGCGGCACTATCAGTTTGATGTCCACCTGCCGTACCGTGAGCCTTCCGCACTGTATGACGGCGCGGTGGAAGCGGTATGGGATGCGCGGGTCTGGCATCACACGGTGACCGGCAGCGTTTCCCTGCGGGATTACAACTACCGCATGGTCAGTACGCCAGTGGATGCGGCGGTCAGCGTCAGGAATGAGGCTGCCACCACCGGCGAACAGTACCGCTACCTGATACCCTGCCGTGACGCCGGGGATGACAGCCTCGCTGAGCCCGCGACTGAAAGCGGGGCGTTTTATGCGCGTATCCACCACGAACGTGAACTGAACGGGGCTATCCGCCTGCACCTGTTCAGCAATGCTAGCCATCTCACCCCGGGCATGGTACTGGAGACCGGTGACGGTGACGTGCCGGAGCTGAAAGACGGGATGGTGATTACGCTCACCACCTTCCGGGCTGCCCGCGACACCCGCCTGCACGTTTCGGTGTGGGGCATGCCGTACAGCGAAGGGTTCTGCTTCAGAGCTGCGCCTGCGCCCCGCCCGCTGATTGCCGGCACGCTGCCCGCCCGCGTCGAAAGCGATGAGCCGCACGACCCCTGTGCGCATCTGGATGAAACGGGGCGATACCTGGTGAGGCTGGACTTCAGCCGTGAAGAGGCGGAACGGGGCCGTAATGCCCTGTGGCTGCGCCTGGCGAGGCCGTGCGCGGGTGAAACCTGTGGCTGGCACATGCCGCTTATCGCCGGTACGGAAGTGGGCGTTGCCTTTGACGGCGGCGACCCGGACCGGCCGTATATCGCCCATGCCTTTCATGACGCTGAGCATGCGGACGTGGTCACCCGGGATAACCGCAGCCGGAACATCCTGCGCAGCACGGGGCAGAACGAACTGCGGATGGAAGACCGGCGTCAGGCAGAGCATATCGCGCTCAGCACGCCGTTCGGAGCTACGGCGCTGAACCAGGGGCATGTCGTTGATGCAGAGAATGAACCACGGGGCAGCGGTTTTGAGCTGCGAACCGATGAGTTCGGGGTGATTCGTGTGGCGAAGGGATTGCTGATTACCGCAGAGGGTCAGGTGAAGGCTGAAGGCGATGTGCTGAGTATGGATGAGGCCCTGAGGGATATTGAGGCCGGACATCAACATCTTGAACGTCTGGTGAATGCTGAGCGGCAGGCGCTGGCGCTGGAAGCTGACATTGCCCGTCAGATAGCGATGTTTAATGAACGCCTGAAACCACTTAATGAAGTCATTCACTTCACGGCACCAGAGGGTATGGCGTTTACCAGTGGTGAGCACCTGCAACTGGCCGCTGCTGAAATGTTGCCATCAATGCGGGCGGGGATATCAGACGGTCGCTGGGGAATACGCGGTTCTGGCAGGACAAAGCCTCGGATTGTTTGCCCAAAATGGCAAACTCAGTTTCATCTCCGACCAGGGACGGTACAGGTGCAGGCACAGAACGGTGGCCTGCATATAAGTGCGCGCAGAAACTGAGCATCAGCAGCATGAGAATCTTTTGCCGGTAAAAAGAAGGTGACGCTGATTGGCGGGGGCAGCTACGTCAGGATTGAGGCCGGAGGGATTGAGTACGGTACAGACATACGTACACCCGTAACGTTAAACGCACGCGTAACTTCGTCCTGAAGGTCAGGATATCGCTTTCCCACTGATGGGAACGTCTCACATTTATTCTGCGGTTTACCAGCTTCAGGATGAGCAGGGCAGGATACTTGCCGGCATGCCTTATCACCTGAAAACCCCTTCCGGGCAGGAGGCTACCGGTTTCAGCGATGCAGAAGGCCGGACCGTAGCGGTATATACCCGTGAGCAGGAAGCCGTAGACCTAGCGTCGGACAAGTCGCAGCCGGAAGAGTCCATGTGGTTTATCGGTGATGGCGACCAACAGCAACTGACAACCGAATTCAGGGAGGATGTGTAATGGAACTGCCCGATTTACCCGATACCCCGGGCGCAGACATCCCACAGGGACCAATAATCAGCCGTGGGACTGTACGAAAACCGGTGTTGAAATGGTTGAGAAACAATCACGTTTGCCGACGACCAGCAACCGCCAGTATTTACATATAAAGGTGGAGTACGCGATGCGTTTTCCACGGCTGTCGGCAGAAATCCGTCGCAACGGAAAAAGCTACCAGATGAGCCTGAAGCAACTGATGCTGAGTGGGCTTATTCGTGTGGATGAGATCGCCCACGATTACCGGTGGTGGTACAAAGCTGAAGTTCCGTTTGATATGCGCACTACTCCGCCACGCCCGTTTCTCAGCAGCACGTTACTGGTGGAAGGTGCAGGCAGGCGGCATACCACCAACCCTTTCCCGGTACCAGGAAAGGGTATTTACCGACGCCCGGATGTCATTATCGTAAAAAACATAAATGATCGCTGGCCGGGGCTCGCTGGCCCGGATGTGGAAGGCCAGATGCACGTTGATAACCTGGAACGTCTGGTGGAGGTAAAGTTTCCGGGGGACAAGCTTGGTCAGGATCAGTACGATGATTACATGATAATTGTCGGTCTTAAAAAAACTAAAATGACTATTTTAGAGATCCACGACTGCCGGCCCGAGGAGCAGCAGTGGAGCGACCAGGTGGTCAATGTGACGATGAAAGCCTGGAAGACCAGCGGGGCGAAATACTGGCCGCTGTTCCTGTACCCGCCCATTTTCACACCACGCCCACCTGCAACCCCGGTTCCTGCGAAAATTGAGCCCTGGACATATGCCAGGAAAGCTGTGGCAGACCTCAGTGAAGGGGCTGTCAACAATATTGCAGCCGGCTGGCATGTGCTGTCAGAAGAGATGCAGCAAAAGCTCAGCCAGGCCGCAGGCTGGCTGAACGACAGCGGAGAATGGGTATACTCCCAGGGGCATCAGGCATGGCGCTGGGTCAGCCAGACGGGACGCGCAGCGGCTTCATGGACGGATGAACAGCTTCGGGTAGCATGGCTTAAAATCCAGAAAGCCACTGATATGACGCTGGATATGCTGGAACAGGTCGACTGGGTGCAGGTACTGACGGATGTGGCTGTCACGGTTGGCGTGGTGCTTGTCACCGTAGGTGTGGGGGCGTTGGTGGTGACGTTAGGTGTCCCGGAAGCCCTGCTGGCCGCGTTTTTACTGATTATTCGGCTGGCGATAACTGCCTGGGAAGCGCTGGCAGCGGTTCTGGGAGCTGGAACCGTCGGTGCGCTGGCAATCCAATAAGGAATGATAATGGAACTGAATGATTTAGATCTGAATTATATCGAAAAGTGGCTGCCGGAAGCGTCCGTCAAGTACAAGGACGGTAGCCAGGCGGTGAATCTTGGGCTGATAATCACCATCTTTTTTAAAGATGGCCATTTGCCAAAAGTGCGTCAGAAAATGGTGGAGTGTGTGGATCGCTTTTATAGCGAATGTAAGCCTCATCTGAAGAAAACAGTATATAAGAAAAAATGGGTTGGGATTACGGAAAATAATTACCAGAAAAAAAGACAAAAAATTCTGGACTCAACGCCAGAAGAGGTTTTCTCATGGTATTTGGGTAGCTCCGAGAAAGACTATCATGCCCCTGATTATGAAATACTCATTATGGGGAAAAGGATATTTCATAACGACAGTAATCGTTCTGTTATTAAGCTGACATTTCCACTATCACTGTTAAAAGAGTCGGATGGTAAAGATCGTTACCAGTCCTGGTTGATTTGGCTATGTAATACTTTTGCCGTCGAAAGTGGTTATGCAGGGATATCTTTTATTCTTCCAGAAGAATTCCATCAGATGCTCCCTTACGAATACAAACTGGCCCAGCGCTTTCCGGGCGTGATGGTAGATTCTTTGGGGGCACTGGAGGGCGGTGAGGCAGTGAAGGGACTTAAAGGCCCTTGCTGGTATACCATTCTGGGCAATCCCTGGCTGGAAAAACTGGGCGGTACAGAGAAACTGGCTCACCGACTTAAGAACACTCCTGAGATTGAACTGCTGCCCTATAATGACGGGCTTATTCTTAAAGCCGGAGAACTACCGCCAGCTCTGGGTGAGGCGAAAACTGAAGAGCTACCTCCATTGCTGGTGAAAGTGAATCAGATAATAAAACCTATTCGTCAGGACGGGCATAACAGCTTACATTTCTACTCCGAACATGAAAACTTCCAGTTTGAGGAAGAATCCTCCATGGCATGGTTTGCTCGCTTCGATGAAGCCAGTGCCGCGCTGGATAAAGACGATGAAGGTAAGTCCCGGGAGCCGGTCAGGATCACCTGCTGGAGCGGTAAAAAATCCCCGTTTGATGGTCGATGGGCCACCATCATTAACGGAACGACGCAGTACACCCACACCCGCGCCGGGCAGATTATGCCGGAGTTTGAAGACAAGCATGGTCAGAAGCACCGCGCCAGCTGGTCACTGCTTGAACGTGATGATAAAGGCAGTGTGTTTATTGTTACTGATTCTGTCCGCTAATGTTGTTTCACGTCTCAGGGCCACAGCTGGCTGGCCCTGCTCGACGGACAGACACGTTATACGTTTGAGATAAATGACAGTCCCCTGAACTCCGGCGTGCTCAGCTTTTATGGTCGTGAGGTGTTGCACGCGTTAACCGGTACGCGAACTGATGGTTGACCCCTCATCAGGAGATAACAACATTTGCTGGATGCGCAAAGCTGAGTTCGACAAATTAACCAGTAAAGGTGACTGGCGGCGGCGTTTTGCAGTCTGGAAAAGCTGGAATGAAAACGGTGAATATGTGACCTATACCGTTCCGCCCGGGCAGCCGCTGAAGGTCTGGGAGGGGCGCGCAGCTACGCAGATTAATAGTGGAGCCCCTGAATATTCACTGGAAGGCGGAGCCGTGCAAATAGTGCTTGATCCGTCACAACTGAAAAAAGAGTTTACCGGCCCGCGTCAGAATACAGGCTGGGGCTATGGTGATGCGGCTAACGACCCGGTTTATCCGTATCAGGGATTACCAGAACTGGAAAATACCCATAACTGGTACGAATCAAAGGATAAAAACTAATGGCCGTATTACATCCTCAGGAATGTTATCTGCTGGAGAAGTTTATTTCACTGGAACATTACGCCGCCACGCGTGATGCGATTATTGCTTATATTGACGCGCATGAAGCCGCTTTTGGCCGCTATTTGCGGGAGATGCCGCGCAACAACCGCAGGCTCCCGCTCTGGCAGCAGGCTGATATGGTGTGGGGGAACCGGGTGATGCCCAATATTCGCCCAATGAGAGAGCGCTATATAAAAGCCTGTATCCTGCGTACTCATAATGATATTCAGGCATTTAATATCGGCCATGCCATGAGTAATATCCGTAAAGGCATTACCGAGTTTTGGGATGGCTGGATGACTAAAGAGGAGATTGGAAACATATCTGAGCTCGGAAGCATTGCGGCAGAATTGGATCGACAGCTCTCAGCCACAATTAGGGGGACTTGGGATGAAGGCGATTTAACATATGATGGTTGTGGGAATGATGGCTACGGTGTTTATAGTCGCAATGATATTCCATTGCAGATACCACGATACGAACTTGATACATCCGTTCGAATAGAGTTGGATGAAAACCCTGTCCAGACGGGAATTTATCTACCTGATATCGATTTTGCTCCAGCTCGTTTTATTCCTGCTGATTATGGTCAGCCCGCGTCTGCAATCCAGGGAATAACCCGTAGCGGTTATGTGGATAAAAGTGGGAAGCAAAGTTATAGCTGGGATGATTCTGAGTGGGCCAAAACAGGCTGGACGCTTATTCGCCGTATCGAAGGTGAGTTTATTGACGTTCCGCCAGAAGGTTTTTTCCCTGAAGGTAAACCGGATGAGCTTCATAACTGGCCTCAGCTTGAAAAGAAACTGTTGCAGAAAGAAAGGGAACGTATTACCTGCTGGAGCGGTGAAAAATCCCTGTTCGACGGTCAATGGGCCACCATCATTAACGGAACGACGCAGTACACCCACACCCGCGCCGGGCAGATTATGCCGGAGTTTGAAGACAAGCATGGTCAGAAGCACCGTGCCAGCTGGTCACTGCTGGAGAGGGATAATGGCGGCAGCGTTTTTGTCATCACTCCGGATAAGAGGAATTAATCATGTCGCGCAATCCCCCTCCCTTTACGAGATGCTTTACGGCAACTTTGTCGGGGATCCCGACCTTCAGCATATCAGTGAAGAAAATCAGGTCATCCTGTCGGTGCTGGATAATATGCAACGCATTCTGAACAGCCGCGCTGGGAGTCTGGCGCATTTACCAGACTACGGTCTGCCGGACATGACCACCATTCTGCAAGGGCTTCCCGGCACCGCGCATAAACTGATGTCGACACTGTCAGCCGTTTTATTGAAATATGAGCCGCGCCTGAGCTCTGTTGAGGTGGTGCTACTTGATCAGGAAATTCCTGGTGAGCTGCGCTATGCCATTGATGCCGAGCTAAATGGTGTTGGTCTGGTGCGTTACGGAACCGAGTTTATGCCCGAAGGGCGGGTCCTGTTGAGGCACCTGAAGCAACAGCAGTATCTCGACACGACAACTCGCATGTAAAGCCAGATAACACCATGTCAGATAAATTGCATTTTCTCCAAAACGACAGGCCAGACAGTCAGCCCCCGTTCTCATAGTCAGTAAGAATCAGGCTGAGTTTCGCCTGTGAAACATGCAGCTCCGGTTTTTGCTTGCTGTCCGTGTCCGGACTGGCTGCGACAATAACGTCTGGTGGGCCAGGCTTTGAGCCAACTTTCTACAGCAGAGGGCAGAAGACCCAGGTGGCTCGATTGAACGCCTGAAACAGCAGAGTGATGCTGCAAAAATTATCTGCTTCCCACTCTCCAGGTTTATTAAATGGATACCCTGTCATGAATGACACCCCTTCCCGACAACTGAAAACCGGCGGCGACCCGCGCACGCTGGCTGATTATGCTGCCCTGCGTGAAGAACTGAGTAAGCTTAAACATCCGGCGCGTCCGGATGTGAACTGGCATCATGCTGAAAAACTCTGCCTTTCTCTCTTCGAACAAAATGGCGTGGAGCTACAGACAGCAGCCTGGTATACCCTGGCACGTTCGCAACTGGCCGGATTGTTCGGGCTTAATGAAGGTCTGGCGATACTGGAGGCCCTGATAAACCATCAGCGGAGCGCACTCTGGCCGCAGTCGGTACATGCCCGCATGGCAATCCTCAGCAGTCTGAGCCAGCGTTTGCAGCAACGGATGCGCTCGCTCCCGCTCAATGACAACGACCTCAATCAGTTGTATCGGGCGGAGCAACTGCTTACCAGCCTGGCAGCGGTATTACAGCGTCTGGAGCTTAAACATCTCAGCCAGCTTGATACATTGCGTACCCTGGTGCACAACAATGCCGTTCGGCTGAAAAACAGCGATGACACAACCAGCACCGGGCCGGACATTCAGTCTGGTGTTGCGTTGCCTGCCAGCGTGATAAATGATGCGGCAGCACCCACGGGGGACCGTGCTGATAGTCCGCCTGACAGCGCAGTGAAGCGGGTGTATGTTGCGCAGCCACCGCGTCAGGCACATGCAGAAGTACTGGTGGCATTGCCTGCTCCGGTAAAAAAGTGGAAATCCTTCGCAGCCGGGATCTGTACCATGCTGATGATCAGCGCCGTTGCAGTATCGGGCTGGCATCTCCTCAACCGGCCTGATCCGCTACAGACTCAGCTTGCAGCTTCACTGGCCCCATTACCTGCACCTCTCACAGCAGAAGAGTCAGATGCGTTACGTCAGCGGACACGCTTGCCAAAGGACTTTATCGCCCGGACACAGCAGCAGCTTATCCGGCTGGAAAAATTACCTGCTGGCTGGAATATCATATACGCCAGAAAGCTCGCGGAACAGGCACAGGCACTGTGGCCGGATCAGGCTAAGCCTCTGATACAACAGTGGCAGCAACAGATAAATGCATCAGCACTGTCTGCGGATGCAATGAACGGTTGGCACGAAGGGATGCTCAGACTACAGGAGCTGACGAACCAGCTGAATGCACTGGATGGGCAGAAAGGAAGGTACATAACCGTCAGCGAGCTGAAAACACAGGTGTTTGCTGCAACCCGATCATTCAGCAAAACTGTGCCGGTTGAAGAACAGTTGCGGCAGATGAACATGCAGGAAAATCCCGAGATGATCCCCTCTGCGCAAAAAACGCTGACAGAGCAGCATTTGAAGCAGCTTATCACCAGCTATCTGGCGGTGACTTCAGGTCAGCAGGCCTGTTACCCTCATTCCTCATCGTGTTAAAACGCCACAGTGAAAGTATCCTGATCCGATGCTTTGCCTCTGTCTGTCAACAGTGTTTGCAACAGGGCTGCCGTGATGCTCAGACCGTTGATGGGGGCAGGCTGAAGAGCGTTGCCCGAGTAAACGGGTTGTAAAAAGGTCTGAGCCAGCTGATAAAACGGGGCCCGGCCTGACAGCCACGGGCATTACAGGAAAAGGTCAACGCGGCAATAGCTGCCATCCGGCTGCAAACAGCCGGATACCCTGAGCACCAGAGGGATTGAAAAAATAGCCTTAACTTAGTCGCCACCATTGCCGCCAGCTCCTCCTGCGCCGCCATTTCCTCCTGAACCATCAGCGGCGGCGTCTCCTCCTTTACCGCCATTTCCGCCGTTGCCACCCTTTGTGCCTGCGCCTGGAGCTCCGCCTTTTCCACCGTTCCCTGCATGATTACCATTGCCGTTTGCCCCATCTTTGCCGGCATGTGGCAATACAGGTTGACCCGTGGAAGTGCTGTTAGCAGTGTCATCAGCCTGAGCTGTCAAATAAAAGGGGGATATCACAGTGAAAATCAATGCGATTAACACAGAATCTATTTTGTGCAGTTTCATAAATGCTCCAGACAGAGGCTGTTTACTTCCCCCCTCGCACAACTTACCCCGGAGGGGAAATTATTAGATTAAATGGAAGATTCCCAGGGTTTTGCTTAATAAACACTGAGCTGCAACAAGAACGGATCTTTAATTTGCCATCTGTATCACGCCGATCATTTTTTAACCTGCTGCGTTATAAAGTTCCCGCCATAAACCGCCGATATTAACCTGTAGCCTGAAGGGCATTGCTTTTTTTTTGCGAAAAATCCACGTTGCAGCACGGGAAAGATAATCATGAAATTCAGCCGGGCATCTGTACGTACACAGCTTACAGTGGGATTTGCATCCCTTGTCGTTATGGTTCTTCTGATAGCATGTCTGGCGGTCAGGGCGCTTGTCGGTGCAAACGATACATTCAGAAACCATGTTGAACAGGTTTCGGCCAGAGAAAGTCTGGTGAATGCCATTCTGGGCGATGTAAAAACTAACTCGCTCGAAATATACGGACTGGTTCTGGTCAGTGAGCCTGCCGATATTGTGGCCGGTAAGGAGCTGGTTGCAGGTGCAGAAGCACGAATGGTGGCAGCCACTCAACAGTTGGAACAGGCTGTCAATTCTCAGGCGGATACCACAGAAAATGACAGAAACTTTGTTAATTCTATCGTTGAAGCTGAAAAGGTATACCGTCCTGTCGCAGGGCATATCATTTCTCTGGCTCTGGAAGAGAAAAAGGCTGAGGCGATCGACAGGCTAAACCGTGAGCTGCGGCCTGGGCTACAGATGCTTATCAAGGCTGCTGACGGTTATCTGGATTACAGCAAACAGCAGTCAGTTAAAAGACTGGAGAGCGCGCAGAAAACCTACCTGGCTACGCGGCTGGTGTTTATTTTTGTCAGCCTGGCCGCGCTAATCACCTCAGTACTACTCGGATGGATAATTATACGAACGCTACTTCGTGCGCTGGGTGAAGAACCCGCAACGCTTAAACAGGTTGTTCAACGTATTGCTGATGGCGATCTGAATCCTGTCCCCAATGCGACTCGGGCACCTGAGGGAAGCGTTCTTGCTGCATTAGGAATGATGCAAAACAATCTGGCTCAACTGATTAGCCAGGTCGCGAACTCAGCTGAGAATATTCTAAAAGCAGCGGAAGAAATTAATCAGGGGAATGAAGATCTCAGTCGTCGGACTGAAGCTCAGGCATCGGCGTTAGAGCAGACCTCGGCCAGTATGGAGCAACTGACGGCTACGGTTAAAAATAACGCTGCGAGTGCGCAGGAAGGCAATGACAGGGCCACCGGGGCATCTCAGACCGCACAGCGCGGTGGTGAGGTGGTGGCGCGGGTGGTGACTACCATGCAGGACATAGCCAGTAGTTCCGGGCAAATAACACAGATTATCAACGTTATTGAAGGCATCGCATTTCAGACCAATATTCTGGCACTCAATGCGGCGGTTGAGGCGGCCCGTGCTGGTGAACAGGGCAGGGGATTTGCGGTGGTTGCCGGTGAGGTTCGGAATCTGGCACAACGCAGTGCCCTCGCAGCGAAAGAGATAAAATCCCTGATAGATGATTCTGTGCTTCGGGTGAGTACAGGTTCCGGACTGGTGAGCAACGCGGGTAGCACTATGTCTGAAATCGTCAATGCCGTGAACAGTGTGACCACGCTGATGGCGGAAATTACCGTAGCCTCCAGGGAGCAACATACCGGGATTGAGCAGGTCAATAAAGCCGTTATACAAATGGATGAAGCCACTCAGCAGAATGCGGCGCTGGTCGAAGAAAGCAGTGCGGCCACCGCAAACCTTGAAGGGCAGGCCAGACTTCTGCTTCAGGAAATTGCCGCTTTTGATATATCGCGTGCGGGTGCCAGACCTCTCTCTCTTTCAGCTGTGAGCTAAGGAGCCTCCCGTGAAACGTTACCGTATCATTTGGGTTATCACCGCGATGGCCTTACAGATGGGGCTGGCGGCTTTCGCCTCTGCTGACACGCCTGTTATCGTAGGACTTATTACTAAAACCGATGCTAACCCCTTCTTTGCAAAAATGAAGGCCGGAGCACAACTCGGTGCAACCGTTCATAACATTAAACTTCTTACGGCCGCAGGCAAGGTAGACGGTGATGTCGCCTCGCAAACGGCTGCAATTGAGTCAATGGTCGCAGCAGGTGCCACTACGTTGTTGATCACCCCCAGTGACGCAAAAGCCGTCGTGCCGGCAATTGAGCAGGCGAGGGCAAAAGGCGTTCAGGTGATTGCTCTCGACTCGCCAACCGATCCGGCCAGTGCCGTTGACGCGCTGTTCGGTACGGATAACTACCAGGCAGGAGAAGCTATCGGACAGTATGCCAGGGCCGTTATGCCGCATAAATTTCCCGGACAACCATTAAAAATTGCCACGCTGGATTTGTCCGAGGGAAATCTGGTGGGAGCCAGACGTCATAATGGCTTTATGAACGGTCTTGGGCTGAAGGCGGAAGGGAGTGAATCTTATCAGCTTTCACAAAGCTCAGAAATTTTGTGCTCCGGCAGTACCCAGGGTGCAAAACAGCAGGGGCATGATGTTATGGCGGGATGCCTGAAAGATCATCCTGACATCAACCTTGTTTATACCATCAACGAACCGGCGGCGGCCGGTGCTTTTCAGGCTTTGAAGGAAGCGGGGAAAGAGAAGTCGGTGCTTTTAGTGTCGATTGACGGCGGGTGCGATGCCATCAAAAGTATAGCCAGAGGAGAAATGGCCGCGACTGCTCAGCAATATCCACTGACAATGGCTGCAATGGGCGTGGATGCTGCCGTTGCCTATGCCCGACATGGAAAAAAAGTGAGTGGTTTTGTCAATACCGGTAGCGTGCTGATCGCTGGCGTGCCTGCTGAAGGTGTACCCGGTCGGACAGTGGCAGATGGCATGAATGCGTGCTTCGGGGCTAAATAAACCTGCAAAATCTCATTACCCGTTATCCGTCCGGCAAACGTTTTCCTGGCAGGGCATGTCATTTAAATAAGGGGGGGGGGACTGAAGGATGTGCTCACTCACCAATAGCAAAACTTATAAAATGGCTGATGAATTACTTAGCGTCATAACCTGAAAAAGACCTTCAGGCCGGGGCTGGACGGAGGCGCACAAAGCACGTTTTGTGCGCCTGCCGTCAGCAGATAAGCCACGTTATGACGTCTTCTGCGCGTCAGTTTCCTTAATCTGGTTGCAGGGACTGGCTGACTTTCTGCCTGACATCTTCTTCTCTGTATCTTCACCGTCATCAATCAGGTCGTAATCCTGTCCGAAGTAAGCAGTGATCAGCGTATTCAGTTCATTGTTGTCTCTGGAGAACATATCTGAACCATTGGGAAAGAGGTCAGAATATAAAAAGGCTTACCCTGATTGCAGGTCAACATTTTTGTTATCGTTAATTAATGTGAAAGAGTAATTACTGGCGAGAATCCAGGAGGGCAGGGTAATTAGCAAAATCAAAATCAATTCAATCATAAGATACTTTTTTCTTAACAAAAATAAGCTGACCAAACTCATCGAGTTCTGTCGCAGACCATCCTCTCTTTTTATAAAATTTTTCAGCGAGAGAGTCAGGGTCAGTGGTTAGCGTGACTTCTTGCGCGCCTTCCGAAAAAAACCAGCCGGTGACCAGATCCAGCAGATGCGAGCCAACGCCATGACGAGTAAATTCCGGCCTGACAAACAGACCACCTAAAAGTGGTTCCGGAACCCATATACCAAACGCATAACCGGCATACTGGTTGTCAATTTTACACATCCAGCCGCCACCCTGGCTGATATCCTGTTCTGCCTGTTCCTTCTGAAGATACTGAATCTGGTGAGCATGTGGAAGGTTCTCTTTAACCGAGAACCGAATGTCATACATGTAAGGCAAATGTTCTGACATGAGCTTTTCATAAGTTATATTCATTCTATCCATTTTCCATCTCATTCATAAAGACAGCTTACTACATGATATTTGTAATATCGATGAAGCGTAATGACATTAGCGTTACGATTGCTGTATGATTTATATCCGGAGAGTATGACGGAGGATGACATCATGCCAGTGACGAACCGTATTTCTGTTAAACGCGAAACATTGAATTTGCGCATTAAGCCCGCCGAACGCGACCTTATCGATCGCGCAGCGAAGGCCAGAGGAAAAAATCGCACTGATTTTGTGCTTGAGGCTGCCCGCGTTGCCGCAGAAGAAGCATTGATCGATCTGCGCATCATCATGGCGGACCCCGATGCTTATCAGGAATTCATCGTCCGCCTGGATCAGGCTCCTTCGCCGAATGCCGCCCTGCGCAAAACCATGCAAACACCTGCTCCCTGGGAGCAGAAAAAATGATCTCTGCCCCTGAGCCACTCCACGCCCAACATATACTTTCCTCATTCTGTTGCGGCGTGGAGTCTATGGACAACTGGCTTAAACAGCGGGCGATGAAAAATCAGGTAACTGGTGCGTCAAGAACTTTCGTCAGCTGCGATGGCTTAAAAGTGCTGGCGTATTACTCATTAGCCTCCAGTGCTGTAGTCGCGAATGCCGCTCCCGGACACTTTCGCCGCAATATGCCTGATCCGATTCCGGTCGTGGTGCTGGGCCGTCTGGCGGTGGATAAATCATCACATGGTCAGGGTGTTGGCCGTGCGCTGGTGCGTGATGCAGGATTGCGGGTGATTCAGGTGGCAGAAACGATCGGCATTCGCGGAATGTTGGTTCATGCGCTGTCTGAAGAAGCTCGGGAATTTTATCTGCGGGTGGGATTTGAGCCATCTCCCATAGATCCGATGCTGTTAATGGTTACGTTAGGAGATTTGGTCAGCAGCATTTAATTTCAGGGTGTTACTATGCGCTTCTGCCAGCGTAATCTGGGGCTAAAGGCCAGTTTCCTGATACCAGGGGATAAACAGAAACGTATCGGGAATAGTTGTTACGCCAGGTTATCAAAAGGATACATTACAGGGACTGACAGGGAGGCATAAAAAAGAAAGGTGGCGGACTCGGAATCATATCCACGATTAACATGCTGTTTGTTATTGGTTTTGTTGGTATTTATCGTAAACAGCGCCCTCATGAAGGCCCCCAAAAAAATCGCTTTGGTTTTGTGATGGTTATCACGAAAAATCGTTATTTAGCGAATGGAGCTTCGTTATGTGTGGAGTCAGGTCCACACATAACGTGTTAAACACAGCCCCACTTTCCTTAATTCTCCACCATCAACCGGGCAAGCTTGGCAAAAATCGAACTCTTGCTGCTTTCGCCGCTCCTGAGCATATCCAGGGTAAAGCTATTGAGGTGAACGCCAGTTAACGGGTGGCTAAATACATCTACGGCTTTGCCCTGGGCATCCCATATCAGCTGATTTTCCACCAGGTTAGGCCGTGCAATAGTAGGATTTGTAGGCTGGGCATCGCTTACCAGAACAAACACACCATTCTCATGCGGTTGCAGATAAATATGGTGATGCTTCATCTTTTGCGCTTTGGTCAGCGAGTCGTATTTCGAGCGGCCAGGTGAAATCAGATAGGGCAGTACGTTTTGATCCGGTTTTGCAGAGCGGGTGATGGCGTACCCGTTAAATTTATCCCCTTTACGCACTGCCAGAGCTTTTTCTTGTTCCTGATAAGCGTATGAATCGACGATATTAAATTGCGCCGGGCCAATCAGGCGCGGTACGCGGGAGCTGTTGTAGGTGGTAAGCAGGACATCTGCTGTGTGGTCGTAGAGATAGAAGCTTTTGTCGAATAATTTCTTTAATCGTCCCAGAGAGGGGTGTTCAACAGATAGATAGTCTAATTTACCTTCAGCGATCCCGGTATCAACCACCCTAAGTTGGCCGTGTTCTATTTTTAGTTCAACATATCCAAGCAGGGGGAGATAGCTTTTCGTTTTGCGTACTGCATAGGCGGTATAGTGCCCATCCGCCAAATCTGGTAGTGGGATGTGATGCTGATTGAGTAAGCTCTCTTTGAACCATAGCTCGGTTTTTATTCGGCGAACCTTACTGTTAAGTAAGGTAACTGCTGACTTGAGACGACTGTGAGGCTTCGTAAGATCGATTTCGTATTGAGTAGGGTTGCTTGTCAATTGTTCATTAATAAAATCAATCGCATCCAGCAACTTGTGATCAATATTCATACCCTGTAAGACTACGGGCAGAGGTTGCTGATTTAGCCACCCTTGCAAACGATCTAGTTTAAGCTGGGTATAAGTATCCCAATTGAGTTCGGGTTGTTTTCGGGCGTCGGCAAAGGCCGCATAGAAATCATTGTACTCAACAGATTCATTATCTTGCTGGCGGATGCTGTTGCTCCGCTCTTCATCTACCGCATTGAGTACCAGAATAGATGTACTGGCAGGCAGCTCAGAAAAGCCGGTTTGCTGAGAATGTTTAAGCGACGCCAGAGGCCAGAGTTGATACCCGGGGAACTGGATGGCTAATGTGTCAAAGAAATAAGCTTCTTGCGTGGCGCTAAATTCGACGCCGTTATTAACCACCAACAGCGTATTAGTCAGCTGTTGATCGAGGTCGGTAGCGAACTGATTGACCTCGTGGGTGGCCTGAAATGGGATAGGCTGATGCGGGATCTCTAGTTCACTGAGCCGTTCGCAGGCGGCATTCATGACCACGTTATAGGTATAGGCCTGGCATTCACCATAGCCGCTGCGCTCACGAAAAAAGTTCAGTTTGCTATCCCGGGCATCGAGTTTGCGCCGGGCTTTGAGCCGACGATTATCGATGTTAAACCACACGTTGGTATCGTCCAGAGAGAGGTGCAATTCATCCTCCGGTTCGACCAGAAATTTTCGTTTGTGCAGGGTAAAGGCGAGTTCGTTATATTCTGATGCATAAATGTCGAGTTCGAATGCCTCCATCACTCCAGTGCCGCTTTTCTGCGTGACGGGCTGACTCAGGCGAGCGTTGAGATAGAACGTAGAGTTGAAGTAGGTTGGCGGTACCGAAAAGCGCTCGCTGGCTTGTTCCAGCATTACCATTTTCAAATGCAGACTGAACAATCCCTGAACCAGGCGAGATAAATCATAATTTTCAGCTGTGAGTCGCTGGCAAAGCGTTTCAATGCGTTCTGCCAAAGTCCGATGCGCTAGGTTGTTCGGTGCAGCAGCAGGCGCCAGGAAGAAAAATACGTGCTCGTAAGTCGGTAAAAGATGTAGCTCATAGTTTACGTCCTGCCTGGCATCCAGTCCAAGTTTCTGCCGCACGCAAGATTTTACCTCCAGATGAATACGCGCAGAGTAATCAGCGGATTTTTCTTTTCGCCCTTTAGTAAAGCGCTGAACCATAAAATCTATCGTATAGATATTAGATACCGGAACCAATAGACGTTGGATGGTCGTCAGCTGATCTTCTTTAAGCTTGATCAAATTAGTGCGGGCAATTGGGGCGTCTGACAGTTCATTCAGATTAGGGATCATGAGACTTTTCCTTTAGTCGGCAACTTTTCTACACCCAGCAGGGTTAGTAACATTGGGTTAATGTCCAACGTCGTGCGCAGTTTTGAGTTTTCCTGAGAGCGTCCGCTCTCTCGATTTTTGGGCTGATAATACTGGTAGTCGGTTTGCAACAGGTTAAGGTAGTGGATCGTGTGATCCACGTTATCTTGCCACATCAGATTATTGGGATTCTGGCTGTAGGCGATGTTCAGATAGACAAATCGAATGCGTTCGTAACGGCCTCCCAGCACCGCCTGAAGCTGTTTCTGCCCCTTTGTATCTGCCTTTTGGCTGGCGATATTGCGGATCTGGCGAATCTTGTTGTCGCTTTTCTCAAGCGTTTCTTCTGCCCACGTTAAATCGTCCAACTGCGTCGCCCAGCGTTTAACGTCGATGCAGAGCAGGTCGTCACCTACTTCAATAAAGCGGTCAAAAAACTCATATACCAGCGGTTCAAGGCGCTCAAACACCTGTTGGTCGGAGAGTGGGGTAACACCATAACTTTTTAGCACTTTATCGAAGAGATATTCACCGACATTGCCTTTGAGCAACGGAACTAGCCTGGGGTTGGGTGCCCATTTTTTGAATGCCGTTTCCTGGATGTTGTCACATTCACGAATCAACTCGCCGACCAGGTTGCCGGGAGTAAAATCGATATCGTTTCTATACTGCGGAAAGAGCGTGAGTTCTGGCCGGTACTCTCTTGCGCCGCCAGCGAAATCCGACAGGGCGGAATAATCTCTGTGGACAAGTCCATCCGGGCCGCGTTTGTGGCAAAGTAAAATAGTTTGGTTGCCCTGATGGCGGTCGATAAACAGGGCGTGGTGGATAGATTGCATTTGCCGATTGGCGGCATACAAGGAATTAGCCTGAAGTTTTTCCAGCCAACGCAGGGGATCGGTAAAGGAGTCAGAATCGCGGAATAAATTACACAATTCGAGATATTCAAGGTTACCGGCGCGTACCCGATTTATCCAGTCGGTTTTCAGAACTCGCTTATGAACAGCATCGATGCGGAGACCATTTTCTACGATAGCCTGTTCAAACGTATGCCGCTGTTCTGCATCACTAAATGACTGGCTCTGACTCAGCTTTTCGCACTCCTCCATGAGGCGGTGGTTAAGCAAGGACATGCTTTCTGATACTACCTCGTTACCGCTATCTTCACTGAGAGCGGCGAACTGGAATGCAACATTACGGAATACATCGCGGGGTAAAAAGATTTCTGTTTTCAATAGAGTGTCGCGACGCTCGACTCGGCCTACGGCCTGCACGACGACTTTGAATAAGCTCATATCATGTTCGGCCATTAACAGGCGATAGTTTTCGCCATGGGCGAAATTAACGTTGAAATCGGCCAGCTTGTGGACGGTAATATCGTCATCGGCGTAGTGTTTAAGCACGGTAACGTAGTTAGGTAATGTATTGAGGTTGCTGCTGTTGTCCTTTACTTCGCTGTAAAACGAGGAGTTGATGAGCACTAAGCGCTCAAAATCGACATCCAGACGTGATGCATTGATATCATTAATATCGCCGTCATGGTATTTAACAAAGTAGTTGAGGCCAGTGCCCGCACTTTTGTAGCTGCTCATAAATACCAGTATGGTATTGCTGTTCTGGAGATAGGTTTCTTGCCTGATATCTTCGACATTAGCCAGTGGTGAATCGAAAAAGACCAAATGGACGGTGTGACGCCCTTTGAATGGGGTAAAGGTCAGGATCTGGTCGTGTTTCTTATCGTTATCCGTTTTTTCATCGCACCGGGAGTGCATACCGTACTGCTGACGCCAGGCTGTCTGATGCGTGCGCCAGGCGCTGATAAAGGCCCGCTTAAACGTCCCGGAAAGTGACAAAATCAGGCTGTTTTTACCCTCGTAGGCGGCAAGCAGTAACGCTTCCAGTTCCCGCTGGCACTGACGCCGTTTATAGGTATTTTTCAGGTCGTATTCCAGAGGTTTCTTCAGCGCGTCGAAAAAGTTGTCATACGTCCTGCGATAGATTTCACAATTTTGGTAGATATCGGTCAATTTTAACTGCTTATCATCGAACACCCTGAAGTCGACATTGCGGATACTGGCCCTCAAACCGCGTAATGCCTTAAGCGTATCGATATCTGCCTTTTCGCGTTCAACGATCCGGTAGCCAAGGTCGCGGCTATAGCGCGCCAGGAAGCGACGATTGAAGTTACCGTTTTTGGTGTGGCTAAAACCACTGGTGGCGCTAAGTCCAATCACTTTATTGTGCGTGCCGGTTAATAAACGTAGTAGCATGGCTTCAGGCAACTCTTGTACCAGATCCATCTCGAACGCCAGAATAATTGTGCGCTCGGCTCCCTTGTTCACATAATTGAGTTCAGCTATCGGCGTCATCGTGAATACGGTTTTGGGTTGCAGATAAGTGTAGAAATGATCAATCAACAAGTTTTCATCGGTGGTGCGATCGAAGATATGGCGCACCACGCCAGCTACGTTATTGGCTGCGTCAACAAACTGGCCCAAAGGTGTATTCTGGCTGCTGGAGTTATCCTGGCCGCCATTCTTTACCCAGCGCTTAAAGTGTCGGTTGGTGATATCAGAACAGGCGGAGAGGATGACGGAGACCAACTGGAACAGATCGTGCAGGGTGGGATTGGTGTCGCTGGCATCATTTTCGACTTCGTAATACAGCTCGGCGCGCGTTATGTCACCTTCGCTGTTACGCATACGAATGCGTTTCAGCCCTTCTTCATTAACGTACATTTTGGGGTTAAAGCTGAACACATTCCTGGTGATGGAAATGATACGTTCGGCGGCGTCGCCGTTGACTTCAAATGCCCCTAACTGGTCGCGAAACATCTCCAGGATCGATCCCAGCGTTGTACCGGGGGATAGTTCGCACTTTTCTGCCAGTAAATTACGCAGAGCAGTGATGAATTTGACCATCTCTTGCTCAAAGGTCGTTTGTGCTTCTTTGGGCTTGTTTCGGCGCTCCAGGCTGAGTACCGCGTTGTGAATACGTCCTGCGACGGAAATAACGTGCGCCAGGTTATTTTCCTGTGTGATTAGCTTTACATGACATGTTTCTTCAAGGCGGGTGTAGGCTTCATGAAGTTCATCGATTATCACCGTAAAGCGAATATTTTTCTGGCGAAAAGGACAGTCTGGATTGCGTCTGAGGTGTTCATCGCGAAGATAGGCAACCTGCCCGGTATGACCGGCTGCCGCAACGGTGCTGATCTGTGGATCTTTGGGAATCAGCTTACCGCCAATCAGCAAGTCGAAACCTACGGACTCAAAACGTACGCCTTCGCCTCGCTGACGAGGCGCCAGTCGGTAAGTTGATGTGTCGAACTTATTCGTGGTCATTAATAGCACTGACGGGCGGTACTGGCAAACTTCGAAAGGCAATACCTGTTTGATAAGCTCGAAATAGACTTCATGTACGCTTATCTTAGGTTCAAGCTTTCCTGGCTTTCGCGCTGTCTCCGCATTTTGCATTCGCTCCTGGCGCGCCTGGAGTCCGCGACGAATGTATTCTTTAATGGAAGCTTTTTCACTATCTGGTCCAAATAGTAATTTACAGGCTGACTCAATCGTATTGCGGATACTGTGACGACAGTTTTTTAGCTGCTCTTCGAGAATTTCTCTTTCGTAGTTGGTATCCTGAGAACCATATGTTGTCAGCTTTTTTAACTGCTCTTCACAGCGATCAATTTGTGAAACATGATAATTGAGCGAACGCATAGCGCCGCCGATATATTTGCTACCTTTCGCCCCTTCGTACCATTGAATATAGCGCTCGCGGTTTTTCAGGCCAGAGGCCCAGTCCATAAAATCAAGGTCGGCAATATCATTACGGGAGAGAACGCAAATGAACTCGCCACCAGCGGCCAGAATTTTCTCTTTCTGGCTGCTGTCCAGGTCGATTTGTGATTTTTGCGGCGACATGAATAACAGGTTGGTAAAGCCGCCTTCGGGAAACAGGTAATTTGGCTGCTGGGTTTTGGCGAAACGTTCCAGATATTCAACATACCCTTGAATCACGCCATAGCTTTTGCCGAACCCCGTGCCGTCGGAACTGAAAATAACCTCAGCGCCATCACGTTCATGCACGTGGTAAAGTTGAGAGACTTGGGCGCGGCAAGCGTTAATATCTTCGACCAGCGTTGTGTCAGGAATTTGCCTGGAGATGAGATCTTGCAGATTATTATTGATAGTTTTCTCTCCAACACGCTCACACTTACGGTAACTATTGATGATTATTTGGTCGCTTTCGAGCAGAATCTTTTCCACCTGCATGGGGGCAATATGCAAGGCTGTCGCGATTTCATTGATAGTATTGGATAGCGGCTCGTGAGGGTTGCTAATCGTAAAGTGGTTTAGTGCTGCCGCGACGATATCTGGATGCAATGCTTTTCTGAGAGTGGGAAAGGTGAGGCTGTAATCGTATAGCGCCAACTCATTGTTTATCAGGCAGCGGAACGGCTGTTTAGTGGGATCACTTCCAGGACGGCTGGCAAATCCCAGGATTTTTGCCTGTTCGAGGCGATACAGCAATGCTGCGGCATCGCGGTCAGGTGAGTCAAATGTAGCGTGGAGCTGCTGGCTAAATGGCATTGTGGCATTCAGCCGATTATGGCTGACCAGCGCGGAAAAGTGCTGACGCACAAGGGTTAGCAGCTTACAATCTTCCTCAATAGTCCAATTTTTTCTCATTGTCTTCCCCTTAATGTAAATGCTCCCGCAACCACTCCGTCACGCGCTCAACATCAAAAGCGCGTAACCCATACTCCTGCGTCAGCAACGTCTCCGGTAAATACTCATCATATTTTTCGAGGCACTTTTCAGCGATGCCTTCGGCAAGACGGGATTCGGAGGGCAAACCTTCCCGAAGTGCGTTGGCTAACGTCTGTTTAACTTCCGCTACCGTGGTTTTTTCAATTTCAACCACACCAGCAAATGAGCCTGCTTTGAAACCGCGCTGGATAAGCAATGCCGACAACGTGTTTACGGTTTGATCGCCCAGCCAGGGAAGAATGTAGACATGCTGCCCCTGCTGAATAAAACATTCCGAAGTCAGATTATTGTTGCGGAAGCAGCGTAGCCCTTCATCGAACAAGTTTCTGGCCGAGGTATCGGCAAAATCAGCCTTGCGATCGCCAATGGTGATGCGGTAGTCGCCCTCCCGATAAATGGTGAGCATTTCCTGGCGGACGACATCATGAATGGACATCCCTTGTCCGCCAAATAACGGCGGCTGCCCACCCTTTGTCGCCTCGACGTAAATGACTTTTTTATCACTATCGATATCGGTGACCTTCCAGCGTCGACCGCCGAAAATAATGTGTTGGTCAGGCATCAGGGGGCAATCGACGGGGATAGAGCCCAGTGTTTTGCTCCCTGCAACAATACGAAACTCTTCCGGCGTGCTGAATACGGCATAGAAGGTGTATTGATTTACCTGACGTTCGCCCTCGACGCCCAGAACCAGTTCGCCGCTTGATAGCTGGGTCAGAAACTGGTGCTCCCCCATATGTTTCAATAATGCTTTGAAGTCATCGATTCGGACTTTCTGAAATGGCCCTTGTTGACATAGCTGTGACCAAATCTGATCCGCACGTACGCCTCCCCACTGCGCCACGATCGCCAGAATCTGATGGAACAGGGTGGAATAGTGCATCTGCCGGGTATCGGCGGGCTCAAACCATTTACTGCCGATAAGTAAACGGATCATGGCCATCGACTGAACAAGCTGAAGCCTGAGCTGGTCGACAATGCCTGATGTTGGCGTCAGTTCATGTTCGGCAATCAGCATTCTCAATACGGCAGGCGAGTCGCGCCGACCGGAACGCCCCATACGCTGGCGCAAGCTGGCGACAGAATGAGGAGCAGTAACCTGCACGACGGAGCTGACTTTGCCGATGTCGATGCCAAGCTCCAGCGTCATCGTACAGATGGCGGTGGTGGGTAAGGTGCCTTGTTGAAGCCTCTGTTCCAGCGTTTCACGCAGATCTCTGGACAGCGATCCATGATGGGGGAAGAACTCATTGGGAACGATGCTCGCTTCACTGAGATCGCTAAGCGTAGCGGCAATGCTTTCGGTCCGTTTGCGACTGTTAGCGAACACCAGATGGGAATCACCACGACAGAGGCGAAAGATATCATGGCAGATTTGCGTCTCTGCCGACGGCGGTGGCTGCTGGACTGTGGTGGTTAGCGGTTCCAGATAACCTTTCACCTGCACTTTTAGCGTGGCGTGAGTCTGACTGTCGGTAATAATGTCGCAGGGCAGACGTTGATTTGGTCGCAGAGATAATGGCACCCGTTCCAGTTCCCCCAGCGTTGCGCTGAGTGCGACCCGGGGGACTGGATTGTCGATTCTTCCGAGCAGGTGATCGATTCGATTTAACAGAGAGAGAAGTTGCATACCCCGCTCAGAACCGATGAAGGCGTGGAATTCATCAATGGCGATATATGCCAGTGGAGCGAAAGCCTCCTTTAACCATCCCGCATTGCGGATCAGCATCGCTTCCAGCGATTCCGGGGTGATAAGCAAAATACCGGCAGGGTTTTTCTTCGCTTTCAGCTTCTTGCTCTGCGCAACGTCGCCATGCCAGGGCGTGACCGGCATATCCAGAGCATCGCCAAGGCTTTCCAGCCGTCGATACTGATCGTTAATCAGGGCCTTAAGTGGGCTAATGTATAGAATGCCAAAACCGCCCTGAATATCCGCAATGGCAGAACAGGCGGGCAGGAAAAAAGCTTCCGTTTTACCCGCGGCAGTCGCGGCGCTGATCAGGACATCCCGATCGCCCGCTAATATCGGTGGAACGGCTTTTTTTTGCAGTTCTCGGAGATCGGCCCATCCCTGCCGATATATCCACTTCTGGATGCGTGGATCCAGCCGCTGGTATTCGTTCATCATAATCTGAAGTCGGCCAGACCATCCTCATCGGCATCTTCTGCCGACGTTATTTCATCCATATCGCTGGGTTTTTCTTCCGCGATCGCAACACCGGCAATTAACTGGGACCACTGAATGGATGGGTTTTGTTCCAGCACGGCCAGCATATCCAGGAAGGCTTTAATCGTGTTTCGTGGCGTACGAAACCAGGCATCGCCAATAGTGTTGCTACAGTGGCGTAAAAATGCCGTCAACGCATCATCAGGAACCAGATACTTATCCGCATCGCCGCCTGAATAAACATGACGAAGGTTTTTCAATAGAATATAGAGCTCTTCCGGCGTCAGGCTGGCTAAATGCAGGGAAGGGGACGAATAATCAATCACCCCTGCACGCTGGGCGAAGCTGTTTTCCGCCAGCCGGGACTGGAGCGCTTCGTAGCTGTACAATCCCTTGCGTGGATCGAACAGGAATTCTGGCGTACCGCCAAGTAAAAAGCCGATATATTCAGCCGTCCCTTGCAGGCAGTCATTCAGAATACGCAGTATCTGTTCATAGTTGGCGACCCGGGCCTGCGTATTACTGAGCTTATACAGATTAACCATCTCATCCAGATTCACCAACAGACCCGCGTAACCGGCCTGACGGACAAACAGGCTCATCAGCTTTAACGAGTCGTAGAAAGAGGCGTCAGAGATAATCGTACGCACACCCAGATCGTTACGGGTGTCGGTTTTCGTGGTGTATTCACCCCTCAGCCAGCGGATGGCATTCGATTTTAATGTCTCATTATCCTGCTCGTGACCCTGCCAGTAACATTCAATGACTTTGGCGAAATCGTAACCGCCAACCATATCAGACAGGTCAGCGAGCTTTTGGTGAATAATCGTCGGAACTGGCACATTTGTACTTTCTGCTTCTTTTCTGGCTTCCGTGATGAAGCGCTCAACCACGCTTAACAATGCGTTGCCATCCGGCTTATTTCGCGTAGACAGATTTTTCATTAGCTCGGAATAGAGGTTACGCGCCTGTCCACCTGTCGCGTGGATGCGCCTGTCCGGGGATAAATCGGCACTGATTGTCACCAGCTTTTTCTCTAGTGCAATTGAGCGCACAACGCTTAAAAAGAATGTTTTACCTGAACCGTATTCCCCGATAATCAGCCGAAATCCTGCACCGCCATCAGCGATACGCTCAATATCCTGATACAGCGCTTTTATTTCGTTGACCCGGCCAACCTGAATATGCTGAATGCCAATTTTAGGCGTAACGCCTGACTTCAGTGACTGAATAATAGCGTCTCTTTCTTTGAGACGAATACGAATGCCAGACATAAATTATCCTTTGAGTTCTTGTGCAATTTCCAGGTCAACGTAAATATCATCGTCATCATCAAGCACTGGTGCGTCAACCTGTTCGAAAGACCAGTCATTAATGGCTTCAATCGCGCCGCTTAGCATCAAATTAAACTGCTGGCATAACTCAGCGACTTCGTTTCGCGCCCAACGCTCTTTTTCCAGCAAACGTTGGTAAAGCTGGTGATGTGCCTCATCAAGACCTGCACCGGCGTGTGGCAGGATTTCCGCTGGGGATTCGTCTGCGGGTTCATCTTCCGTGAAGATGGTGTTCAGTAACTGGCGTACGTCCGTGGTATCAGACTCATGACGGGCAAGGATCCGTTCATCAAGAGAAAACGCGCCGCTCGTCGCTGATGGGGTTTGCAACGTAGCTGTCGGCGTTGTTTCTGCGGTTGACAGACGGTGGATATCGCTGGTGACGGTACTGCTGTCCAGACCAAGGCTGACGTAGATTTTTTCCAGTTGCTTAATTTCAGCCGGATCGATTTTTCCATCCGCGCAGGCGACGTTGATAATAACGTTGCCAATAGTGGATTTATCTTTATCGCTGAGTTGCTCAATTTTACCTTTCAGACCGGCTTGATTTGCAGGCGTATTGAGCCGCCAGGTGAGGTAGGCGTGCAGCGAACGTTTTTCTGTTGGCGACAGCGCGTCGTTATGATTAATCGTTCTCTCCAGCGCAGCCCGTTCAGCAACATCCACGCGCTTGTCCATTTGTGCAATCATGGCACCCAGCCGAAGCGCCACGGAGACTGACGTAAATTCCGCTGACGGTACGTAGAATTCCGCATGTCCTTCGGGAAATAAAACAACGTGTCCTTCTGGTTCTGGCCGGACAAGGTGGTAGCGCATATCCGGCGCAATGCCGTAGCCTGCTCGCCGGGCGAAATTTTGCATCAGCTCGGCTTCTTTCTTATTGACCTTATCCGGTACAGGCATACCCAGTCTGGCCCAGAAATCAGCCACTGTCGTCAGTCCTGAATGTTTACTGATTTTCTCATCTGCCCAGTGTTTAAATTCAGCAAACAAACGTTCTGCATCTTCGGTCAGTATTTCATCGGGAAGCAGCATGATGGCGGCGACATCGCTTGCTGAGGCATCTTTTTTACCGAGATAGCGACTGTAGGCATCCAGCGCATTGATACAGGGTTCTGCAACAGGAATTAATTTCTGAACTGGGGCTTTTAAAACGCTGGGATCGGGAAGATCCATCTGTTTTTTTACCTGAAGTTCCCGAAGCGTACCACTGGCGGGGGTATAGCTTAAATACAACCGTGTTTTATTGGGTTTGACGACAATACCGTCACCATATTTTTGGGTATAACGCTGTTTGAATAACGCGGAAAATTCAGAATGACATCGACGGGCAGGCGTGCGCAGGGTGTAATCAGGAAAATAGTGTATCCATGCCAGTGCCAGATCGGCATAAACAGGTTGTCCTTTATCAACCACCGTCGCCAGATTCAGTCTGAACAGTAATGAACTCCTCGATGAGAAATATTCGTTTTCGATATGTATAGAAAGTAACTTCGGTCTGAGAATGATCATCATTTCCAGCAACTGTGTTGCATAATGACGGAAGGAACCGCTTGCCTGAAATACGGTTCTCAGGCGCGATATCTCTTCGAATAATGCTTTGAATTCATCGTCAGAAATGGCTTCTTGTGTGCCATCCGCCAGTACGCGGCGTTCAAGACCGTAAAAATAGATAAAAACATAACCAACAGGGCAGCTTGCATCGCTACGATCGCTTGCCAGCCAGTCAAGATAGGCGCCACGGCAGCGAGGGGAGAGTGTGGCAAAGCTGGGCCAGTATCCCAGCGATTCATCATAATAATGCCGTGAACCAGGCTCGATGGGGAAAGCGTCGTTAACCAGCGAAGCGTCGGAACCATCGTTATAAAGATAGCCATATTCCCCTGATGAATGTGTTTTTAATCGTCCGCCGAAATAAAAATGACCGTGATTAATGACGACGTTTTGAATGGTGATGCTTTCTCCCGGTTTGACCCATCGTGCTGGCGTAGTATTGCGCCGGGCGGCGCTTTCTCGCAATGGCTGGCGGCTGGTGCTGTATTCGACCGCCTGTCCATTAACAAAGCTAAAGGTTGCCAGTTCGTCATCATCGGATGCCTGAGAATGCATATTTGTCACGCTGTTGGCTGGCTTATTGGGATATTTGTGTTGAGATGAATGATTTATTTTGGTGATGATTTTGCTGTTTACTTTGGGGGGCGGCGACTTTTTCTTTTTGGAAAACAGAAGCCAGATAACAGCCAGTGCAATAACGAATATCCAGAAGCCCATTCCGTGCCCTTAATCGCTGATAATGCTTCCCGGCATTGTTCTACGAGCGGCAAAGGCGGTAAGCATAAAACTGGAAGAGAGATCGTAAAATGATACCGCGAATGGGCTGGAGTACAAGCATAAAAACCCTGTTATTCAAAAGGATTATGCCATATGGTTGAGGGAGCAATTGGCAGGGCCAGGTTATACCTGTGAATCACACATAAAACGATTGATTTCATCTTGTGCATGACGAAGACGATCGGCAATGTCAGCAAATCTGTCAGGATCACGAAAGAACATTCCCCCTTCCACCGCCGTTTGATGATCCCCCGCGATCGCGGCGAATCGTTCAGCATCATCAGGCAACAATTGCAAGTTTCCGACAATCACCTGAGTAAAATCCACGCCCGGCACAGACCAGCGGCGTTGCTTCATCTCAACCACATTCCGCATGGCTTCCAGCGTTTCATAGGGGCTGGCAAAATGATTACGCAGCAGACAATCCACATCATACCAGTGGCGTGCCAGTCGGGCCGGATTTGGCGCTTTGGTTTGCGTGCAGAACTGGTGCAGCGCCGTCAGCTTTTCCCAAAGAATATAACCGGTGTCATAAGCGTTTACGGTCGCGGCGGGTAACAGAAGTGCATCCATTCCAGCAATCCCGGACAGATAGCTCACAACAGGCATCAGAACGGTTGGCTTGCCACGATTTCGTCCGCCAAATTCTAACAGAATATGATCGCGCTGATAGGCCATACTGTCTTCTTTCATCCGTGGGAAATAGATATCGACTTTTTCGCCACCGCTGTCGGGTTCCATTTTTGCTTCAAGGCACGGAATTTCATAAGCCTGAAAGCGTTGGTTTAACCGTTCTGCCAGCGCGTTTGTCCATTCTGTTAAGCGCTCTTGCTGCTGCTCTCTGAACCGGCGATTCTGGCTGTTATTTAGCGTGCTTTGCTCCCACGCCTGCTGTTCTTCCTCTTCTGAGTGACCTGCCAGATCGGCCCAGTGAACAGAAAGATCGATATCTTCAGAAAAACGCTCAATCACGTTCCAGCATTTGCTTAACGCTGTTCCACCTTTAAACGCGACAGATAAATCTCCCAGCAGATCCTCATTAAAAAGCAGCCGAAGGATCTCCGTTACCCAGAGATCCTTTTCCAGAAAGCTGGCTCCCAGCCCGGAGGGATGCTGTTCCGCCGCGTAAGAGAGGATTTCCTGAAGCTCACGGCGTTGCGATGCGCTCCGGTAGTAATCAAAAATGTCCATCAGAGCGCCTTTTGCAACGTTATCAGCTGTGAGCGCCATGCGTGAAGCGCAGGCTCATTCATTAACTTTCCGGCAATCTGTCGGGCTTTAGCGGGCGGGATGCTCAGCCGATGAAAAGCATTCTTCAGCGTTTCCGGCGGGGTATATTCCTGCTCCAGACTCAGCAAACCGCGCATTAGCTCTCCTTCAGGCCGGTTCAGCCAACGTAATCGGCTTGCTGATTTATGCTGGATCCGTACCAACTCATTACCGACACGGAACTCTCGCGTAGGGCCGTTTGACCAGTAGATGCGTTTAACCGGCGCCTGCGTTTGTAGCCCTAACCGGTAAGCGGCTTCCAGTCCCTGAAGAGTGATTTTGTAACCGCGCTCTTTTGCCCATGCTGCGGCTACGGCATTGGCGCTGGCGACAACGTTTACGGATGGAAGATTTTTCAATGGTTTTGGCCGGGAGTAAAAACCGCGTTCAACCCGGACCAGCAGGCCTTCTTTGACCAGACGACTCATTGCCTGTTGTACTGACGCACGACTTCCCAGCGAGTAAAATCCGCTGATGGAAAAGGGGATGCCCCGCTTCATGCGGTGAACCCGCTGGCGGGCCAGAGCGGCAACAGACATTGATTCTCCTGTACTGACGTTTTCATTGATATGTACTTTCATTATATCCCTTGTGTAGCAAGGAGTCTAACCTAAAAAATGTCAGTAACATTTATTATATGACAATGTTTAAAATGGCAGATATCAGTGAGGTAGCTTGCTGTAGGGAATTCCGACGATAAAATACCCACATACAGCAGGCGGTGATAAGGATATAGCATGAGCATTCTCTCCATCCACGGCGTTCGCAGTTATCAGGGCGAAAGGCCAGTGGAGTTCGACTTGAGTAAGTATGTCACTCTTATCTATGGACAAAACGGCTCAGGAAAATCAACCGTTTCTGGTTACTTTTATAAGCATGGTCGTCCAGATTACAGCCAGTGCAGCCTGCGGCCTCCACTGGATATGAACTACTTAGTGTTTAATCAGGAGTATGTAGACGATATTTTCAGCCAACCTTCTCAGCCGGGCATTTTCACTTTAAATAGTGAAAATGCAGAAATTAAAACTGAAATAGATGCTCTGGAAGCGGAGAGTAAAGTTTTGTTTGCCCGGCGTGATGCTTTGGACGTGCAAAAACGCGACGTTGAGGGCATGGAAGAAAGTATTAAAAATGGCTCCGCAAAACAGATTTATAGTTCTACCGCAGAAATCAGAAAAACAGATTTATGGGATTTGATGTCTGGAACTAAACAGACCGACAAACTTTTTCAGACCATCCTTGAACACACTGAAGTTGAAGATACTTCGACGCAGGAATTAACCGAAGAACTACACCGACTTGAGGCCAGTAAAGGCAACCCTCACGCTTTGCTCGAAGCATTGCCAGCATCCCCTTTGAATGACAATGATATTGCGCTATTGATGCAACCTCTTATTCCAGCAGGTGATAGCCGTCTTGCTGCCGCAATTAACCAATTGGGCAACATTGACTGGGTGAGGAATGGACAGCAGTGGCTGAGCGATGACATTTGCCCATTTTGTCAAACGCCGATAGATGCCTGGCAACTTCAACAGGAAATCACTGCCCTTTTTGATACCTCATGGGAAGCCGCGATGGGCCAGTTGCGGGAACTTCAGGCACGATATCAACTCTGGCACGATAAACCCGAACATATGCGGCAGTTAATAAAAGCGTGTCCGTTAGTTGATCAGGAACATCCTGTTTATCTCTGTTTGCTTGAACTGGAGCAGGCCTATCAAAGAAATAAATTGCATATCGATGAGAAATTAACATCACCCTCTACGTCGATTGCTGTTAAGGATCTTTCTGCTCTGGCTGGCAATGTCTCTGTGCAGATCGCCAGTATTAATGCAGTAATAAGCGAACATAACCGAAAGGCTGAAAATTATCAGACTGAGCGGGTAAGACTGAAACAGAGGTTACTTGGTCATATCCGAAAGCTGGCTACCGATATGATAATTAACCATGATGAACAACTAGCAGAACTTGCTGAAAAATTAGCAAAATTAACGGTGTCTCGGGATGAAATTACGGCCCAGCTTGATACTTTGAACGCAACCATTCGCGATAAATCCAGCCTGATCGTCAATACGCAGGAAACGATTGAACGTATTAATCACAGTTTGGATAGCCTTGGGATCACTGGATTCCGCATTGCTCCCTATGACGATCGGGATGATTATCGTCTGGTACGGGAAGGTGAAAACAGCGATACGCCTGTTTTTGGTAGTCTGAGTGAAGGTGAAAAAACGCTGATTGCTTTTCTCTATTTTCTGGAGACTTGCACAGGGAGGAAAAGTCGTGATGACAATGACCAACGAAAACGTTTAATTGTTATTGATGATCCTATATCCAGCCTGTCGCAAAACTATGTTTTTGAAATAGCATCGTTGATCCAGCATCAGGTTATACGTGCCAGAATTGCTGAGAAAGTGATTATTCTGACGCACAGCCTGTTTTTCTTTCAGGAGTTACTGCTTTCTGCGGAACGGAAGAAAAGAGCAGCGGGTTCTTGTCCACCAGAATGGACGCTTTATCGGGTATCCAAATCCTTACATAGTTCTGCTTCTCTTGTTTCCGAAAAAGAATTACTGAACGACTATCAGGCTCTCTGGTATGTCTTACGCCACGCCCAAAAAGATGACATTGCCAGTGTGGTGATCCCAAATACGATGCGGCAAATACTTGAGTACTACTTTGGTTTTTCGGGGAAAAGTGAAACGCTTCACCGGGCGCTTGAAACACTGGCTAGCGGACCTGAGGGTGAACCTGGTTTCCGTATATTTGCTCGTTACCTGAATCGACATTCTCACCAGGATGCCCGCAATATCTCTCTTCATGAGGGGGCTTCGGTTGAACGTTATCTTGCCTGGTTTAAGAAAGTATTCGAGGCAGCGAAAGATGAAGAACATTACACATCAATGATGGAAAAGACGACACAAGCGGCCTAATTAACAATAGAAGAGGACCATCCCCCCCGGGATTAACCGTTAGCAGTTCGGCAAAGAGCGCATGTGCTGACACACGTGCTCCCAGCGACCAAAACGGAAACGCAGATACTGGTGAACCAGCACAGTTTTCTGTTTCATACCGGGCTCCTTTCTTTCGACGCCGACAAGCTGTCGGCGAGCCCCGCACACCTCGTACGAGCGTGACTATCGTGTAGAGGCTAAGGATCCCGGGGGGATGGCTTCCGCTATCGTAGGCGATTTCATCTGATGATTCAATCTTTGCTTTGAATAACAATTAATTGAGATGGTCGTGTTTTTGTATTGAGGCAAATTCAGTCACTGTTTTTCTGCCGGCATTATTGTTCAGATAAGTGTAATGGGCCCCCCGAAAATTCCTTGTCTGGCAAAACCAAACGCGGGATCTTTTCTTAGCACCTGCAAATTCAGGTGCCGGGATTGGTCTCCTGAAGATATTCCTTACTGGCGACATATGACGCGCTTTGCGTCTTTTTTATGTCGTTCATCCGGTTGCATCTCAATGGTGGGCCGGGCGGAGGCGTCGCAAGACGCGCCGGTGTCCAGTAAGGCCGGTAAGACCAACTCCGTCCGGTTCCACCACCCGTAAGATTGGTCTCTTCGGTGGTGGTTCAAACAAACAATCACTTACTGGAGGCTGCCATCATGGCTACTACCCCAATCCAGACACACCCGTTACTTGCAGTTCCCTTCAATGCCGCCACGGACTTCACTATCCTTGCCAGCCACTGCGAAAACTTCGCCGAAACCCTGATTGAAAGTAAAGATCTAGCGTTAAAAATGGCGCTTTTCGGCAGGATCAACGCCGCTTTGACGCTGCTCAAGCCCACGCTGTTAGACCCCGTCCCGCCCCATCTTGTTGAAAGCCTGACCGTTGATACTCTTCCGACAAACTCCCCTCAATTTGGGCCCGAATGCACCGAGCTTTGTAGTTATTGCCTTGCCCTGACGCAGACGCTGGCGGGGCAGGGGTTTTCCTCAGAAACGGAGAAATTCCTTAGCTGGCTGCTGTATGACCTGATCAACTACTTTGCGGCGGAAATGAAAGCCCCGCGTTGGCTACGCACCGCCGACGGTGTGAAGTTTATTGACGGGGTGGCGGCATGATGCAACCGGACTGGCATTCTGCCGACATAATTGCAGCGCTGAAAAAGCGCGGAACGTCGCTGTCTGCGGTTTCCCGCAGCTCAGGGCTGGCATCCTCCACGCTGGCAAATGCGCTGATCAGGCACTGGCCCAAAGGTGAGAGGCTGATCGCCGAAGCGTTGGGTATTGCGCCAGAGCAAATCTGGCCTTCCCGTTATCTCAGACCACGTTAAAACAGACTCTCCCGATCTTCTGTCAGCTTATGCTGGCGGAAGATCGGGAGAAGACAAGCGAAGCGCGGCAGACTGCCATTCATAAAATCGCGAAAAAATCCACAAACAACTCAATTTCCGGAAAAAAGGTTTCCCCTTTTCATCCGCGAAAACCGGGTGTAATCTTCCCCCTGCTCTATGCTGTCGTCGACAGCGCCCTTTGCTTCGCAACCTGAAAGAAGCAGTTCCGTCAGGACGGTTGATCCCTTTACCGGTGCAGACCTCTGTAAACACCGGGTCACAGAACATCGCGGCGGAGGCTCAGATACATTCCTTCACTGCGCCAGTTCATCGGCTGTCATTCCACCCAACCGGAAATCACCCGATTTAACGGCTCGCTTACACCTGCTGAATTTCAGCGCCTTTTACCTGCGCCAGGTCTTTGGTCAATGCTGCACCGCGCCGGAAACTTTCCGGTAAATCCTGCACCTGCTGCCACATCAGCGCCTTTTACGTTACGGGCTGAGGCCTGCATTGCCGCAAGGCTTTGCTGCCACGTGACCGTAAACCTGCACCAGAATGTGCTCTTTCAGGGCACGACACCTTACCGGGCGTCACTTGAGTGCCGTATTACGGGCGCAAGTGACGCCGTTCCACCACGCCGACGCAAGCCACGGAAAGTCTGGCCTGCGCCCTCAATCCCCCACACTGACACGCTGCTTTCAGGCTGCTGTCGGTTCAGAAAAGGAGAAAAAGATCGATACCGAGGGGGGCATAACGCCCCGGAGAATTTCCTGCTCACGCAGGCAGCCTGTACCGCGTACAGTCTGAAACTCCCTATACCTCAACAGCCTGTTACCCCGGCGTGAAGGTATCGTTCTGGCGCAGCCACAAAGCATACGCCGGGGCCAGATTGTGCTTTTTATCAAGCTGCAAGGGGGAGCTATGGGCAAATTAAGCGGTGAAATGAAGGCGCTGGCGAAGAAAGAGGGCGGCAGTTTTAAAACGGTGGATGACCGCATTCATATTGCGCAGCGGTTCAGCCGGCATTTACGCGCGCTGAATATCCAGATCCAGCGGGTGGAGCAGATCAAGGTTCGCCATATCGAATGCTATATTCAGGCGCGGCTGGCGCAGGAGATCGGTAACGGACGCTGCAAAATGAAATGGCCGCGCTGCGCGGTGTGCTGCAACAGGCCGGGCGTAAGCAGGTGGCGGAACATGGACGGCTGACTAATAAATCGTTAGGGCTCGCTGGCGCATCCCGTAACGGCACCAACCGGGCCATCACGCCGGAATACTTCCAGCAGGTGCTGCAAGCCGCCCGCGAGAAAGACGCCGGGCTGGCGGCAACGCTGGAACTGGCAAGGCTGATGGGGCTGGGCTCTCAGGAGGCGGTGCAGTGCTGTCAGTCACTGAAAACATGGAAGCAGGCGCTGGAGCGCGGCGAAACCCGGCTGAAAGTGGTGTTCGGCACCAAAGGTAAGCGCTCGCGCGAGACCGAAATACAAGATGCTGGCGCAGTTAAAAAAGCGCTGGATAATGCCTTATCTGTCGCAGAGCAACGTGACGGTAGACTGATCGATCAACCTAACCTCCAGAAAGCGATGAACTACTGGCGGGGGAGATTGCAAAGGCCGGTCTGACGGGGGCTTACACCCCGCATTCACTGCGTTACGCCTGGGCGCAGGACGATATCCGCCGCTATCTGGCATAGGGATTCAGCGATAAGGAAGCGCTGGCGCTGACCGCGATGGATTTAGGCCACGGTGACGGGCGTGGGCGCTGGTTGAAGCAGGTTTACGGGCGACGGGAGGAGGAATAATTTCCTGTTCTGGTGCAATCATGAAAAGCAAAAGGCTGAAGGGTAAGGGGCGCTAAGGGTAACAGCGCCAGCCCGGAAAAGGCCAAAGGGCTGAAAAGGCTGTAACTGGTGCAGATCGACGTTTAACCAGAGGGGAGCTGGCGCAGCGAAATGGATTTTGGTGCTGGCTCAAATAAAAAAGCAGATCCGCTGAGATCTGCTTTCCGGCGTTACTCGTTAACTGGCGCAGACGGCCTGAACCTGCCTGTCATACCGATACGGCGGGATAAATTTCTGCCGACAGGCGTCGAGATAGTCCGACCACCACTGCATCATCTGCGTGCGCTCGTCGAGGTATTCCGCCTTGTGGATATACGCGGCACGCACGTTGTTACGCTCCTGATGGCTCATCTGCCGTTCCACGGCATCTTTTGACCAACGCCCGGACTCAATCAGCGCGCTACAGGCCATGGTGCGAAAGCCGTGGCCGCAGATATCCACTTTTGTGTCATAGCCCATCACCCGTAGCGCCTTGTTGATGGTGTTCTCACTCATCGGCTTACGCGGATCGTGGTCACCGGGAAACAGCAATTCAACGTTGCCGGACAGCAGCTTCAACTGTTTTAGCACCGTGACTGCCTGTTTTGACAGCGGCACCAGATGCGGCGTTTTCATCTTTGCGCCACACTCTGAATAACGCACGCCGGGGATCGGCTTACGCTGGGCGGGGATAGTCCACATTGCGCCATCCAGATCGATCTCCGTCCAGCGGGCAAAGCGCAGCTCGCTGGAGCGGATAAAGATCAGCAGGTTAAGCTGTACCGCCAGACGGGTTAACAGCCTGCCGGAATAGCCCTCCAGATGCTCCAGCAACTCCGGCAGCTTCTCCAGCGGCAGGGCTGGGTCGTGGTTTTTTGGCGGCGGCGCAATGGCTCCGGCCAGATTGTTGGCAGGGTTGCTGGCAATAAGTCCCTCCTGCACTGCATAGCGCATGATCGCCGTGGTGCGCTGCTGAATGCGTGCAGCAGTCTCCAGATTGCCTTTTCTTTCCGCCACACGCAGCGGGATAAGCAGATCGGCGGTTTTCAGGTTGGCAACGGGGATTTTGCCAATCAGCGGAAATACGTGTAGTTCCAGTTAGCGCAGGATCTTCGCCGCGTGATGCTCCGTCCAGCGGATATTTCCTGCCAGCCACTTACGGGCAGGTATTGCCACTTTTCTTCGCCTGTTTCTCCTGCTGCTTTTTCACCCCCGGCTCATCACCCGCGCTGAGTACCGAGCGGGCTTCTTCACGTCGCTTACGCGCATTCGCCAACGTAACGGTCGGGTAAGCGCCAAACGCCAGCTTCTTCTCCCTGCCGCCAAAGCGGTACTTGAGTTGCCGGAGCTTAGAGCCATTGGGTTTAATCAGCAGGTACAAACCCTGCGCGTCGCTGAGTTTGTAAGGTTTATCGAGCGGTTTTGCGTTGTGGATGGCGGTATCGGTGAGTGGAATAGCGGGGGCTCCAGAGTTTATCGAACCAACAGGCGCCCAATTAAGCCCCCAAAAACTCTGGGTGTCAAAAAACCTGATGGAAATTTTCAGTACCATCAGGTTTTTAACTTGCTGATTTCTAACGTTTCATGACCTACAGGGACATCATGAAACTAAATAGTGGTGCCCGGACTCGGAATCGAACCAAGGACACGGGGATTTTCAATCCCCTGCTCTACCGACTGAGCTATCCGGGCAACGGAGCGCATTAAACCCTGGTGTCTGAAAGGCGTCAACGGCTTTATTGCAAAAACAGGTGCGATTGCATTCTTTTCCATCAACAGGTGCTAAAACAGGCAATCCAGTTACACCTTCCTCTCATTTTCAAACGGGTTCGTTATCGGCGCTGGTGGTTATTTCACCCGCTTATCGGGTTTACTGGCGTCAAATTGCTACCGATTTGTATCTTTCCGCGAAAAGATAATCATAATCAGCTGAAAGGCACTTTTATCGTCATATAAATCAACTGATTATCATTCAGCTTTCAACCCGGCTGATTTCCTGTCCGTCTTGAACCTGCCCCGGAAAAGTGCCATTATTGCGCACTTTCTGACGCCCGCCGTCTTTACTGCAATCCGGGGTTGCTGCCATGCAAGTCACACTGCTGTCACACAGCCGCCATCACCGTCACATCAGGTTGCAAAGTTGCCGATGCAATTGTGGCCTTTTGTTGAAAAAATCTCTCACCATGCGGTGAGCCGTTCACTGGCCTGACTTATGGCTATGAGTAAAAGCAGGGTAATCTGATTTTACTGATGTCTATTGGTGCGGGCTGAACCTTACAAACCCTGAGCCACCCTGACACCTTTCGCCGGGCGAGGGTCAATGCCTTTGCCTATTGCTGTGCCTCTGGCACCCACTCATCCTTGACGCCTGAGGATTTGTGTTATGACACCTTTAAAAATTGCAGCCAGCACCACCGTGGCTTTCCACCTCCAGACTGGCCGTGAGGTCGTTACGCTGGAAAAAACTGATTTTACTGATGTGGCGGCGGTGGGCGTCTCCGTGGCGGATTCGCGCAGCGGAATGCTGTCGCTGCTGCGACATACCGGTTTTAATCTGCCGGTGTTTATCTCCGTTGATTCACCGAACCAGGCGAAAGATCTGCCTGAGGTGACCGGGCTGCTGACCGGCGCAGCAGATGATGCCATCCGTCTTGAAGCGGCAGCTTCCGCTTATCAGGCGGGCCTGTTGCCACCGTTCTTTAATACGCTGACCAAATATGTGGCGATGGATAACAGTACCTTTGCCTGTCCAGGGCATCAGGGCGGGGCTTTCTTTAAAAAACATCCGGCCGGACGTCAGTTTTATGATTTCTTCGGTGAGAATATTTTCCGCGCCGATATGTGTAATGCCGATGTCAAACTGGGTGATTTGCTCATTCACGAAGGTTCAGCCAAGCACGCGCAGAAATTTGCGGCAAAGGTGTTTAATGCTGACAAAACCTATTTTGTGCTGAACGGCACCTCCAGTGCCAATAAGGTGGTGACCAACGCGTTGCTGACGCGTGGCGATCTGGTGCTGTTTGACCGTAACAATCATAAGTCTAACCATCACGGCGCGCTGATTCAGGCTGGCGCAACGCCGGTTTATCTGGAAACAGCACGTAATCCGTTTGGCTTTATTGGCGGCATTGATGCGCACTGTTTTGATGAAGAGTATGTGCGCCAGCTGATCAAAAAGGCGGCACCGGAACGTGCCGCAGATGCGCGCCCATTCCGGCTGGCGGTTATCCAACTGGGAACCTATGACGGCACGGTTTATAACGCCCGTAAGGTGCTGGACAGCATCGGCCATCTGTGTGACTACATTCTGTTTGACTCCGCGTGGGTGGGGTATGAGCAGTTTATTCCGGTGATGCAGGCCTGCTCTCCTCTACTGCTGGAGCTGAATGAAAACGATCCCGGTATTTTTGTTACCCAGTCGGTACATAAGCAGCAGGCGGGTTTTTCCCAGACCTCGCAGATCCACAAAAAAGATAACCATATCCGGGGGCAGCAGCGTTTTTGTAGCCATAAACGCCTGAATAATGCCTTTATGCTACATGCGTCAACCAGCCCGTTTTATCCGCTGTTCGCGGCGCTGGACGTCAATGCCCGGATGCATCAGGGCGAGGCCGGACGCCGTTTATGGCACGAATGTGTCACCTTAGGCATTGCCACACGTAAGGCGATCCTCGAAAAGTGCTCGATGATCAAGCCGTTTATTCCCGACCAGGTTGATGGCAAAAGTTGGCTGGAGACGCCGACCGAAGTGATCGCTACCGATCCGCGTTACTTTAGCTTTGAGCCGGATGCGGCCTGGCATGGTTTTGCAGGTTACCAGCAAGACCAGTATCTGGTTGATCCCTGCAAACTGCTGCTGACCACGCCCGGCATTGACGCTGCCAGCGGGCAGTATGCTGATTTTGGCGTACCGGCAACCATTCTCGCCAACTATCTGCGTGAGAATGGTGTGGTGCCAGAAAAGTGCGATCTGAACTCGATTCTGTTTCTGCTGACCCCGGCAGAAAGCAGCGAGAAAATGGCTTATCTGGTGGCGAAGCTGGCGCAGTTTGAGCAACATTTGCAGGAGGATGCGTTGCTGAGCGATGTACTGCCCACCATTTACCGTAAGAACGCCGCACGCTACGCGGGTTATACCTTACGCCGTCTCTGTCTGGAAATGCATCAGCTCTATGTCAGCTATGGCGTGAAGGATCTGCAAAAAGCGATGTTCCGTCAGCAGAGCCTGCCTGAAGTGGTGATGAACCCGCAGGATGCCAATATGGAGTTTATCCGTGGCAACGTTGAACTGGTGCCAATTGCCAAAGCGCAGGGGCGGATTGCTGCCGAAGGCGCGCTGCCTTATCCTCCGGGCGTGCTCTGTGTGGTGCCGGGAGAAGTCTGGGGCGGAGCCGTCCAACGCTATTTTCTCGCGCTGGAGGAGGGGCTTAACCTGCTGCCAGGTTTCTCGCCGGAATTGCAGGGGGTTTACGCGGAGGCGGATGCTGAAGGCGTGAAGCGGCTGTTTGGCTATATGATTAAGTAGTGTTGCCGGGGGACCTTAACCGCGTCCCCCGCATCTGTTCAACTGGCTGCCATTTCCCGGCAGTCTTCTCTGGCCTGGCGGACAATCGCTTTGGCTATCCATTTGCCGATGTCCTGCAACTGCTCATTATCCGATCCCCAGATATCCTTCATCACCAGGAAAATCTCAGAGCCATACACCAGTGACAGCGACTTAATCACCCGTTCCATCATTTCCGGTGGCAGCTCACTTTTCAGTGGCTCAACGACGTGTTGCAGTAACGCTTTCCTGTTACCTCTTACCAGACGTTCTTTTTCGTTGTGGCCTGAGGAGCGTGACTGTGCCCACTGTGTCAGTGAAAGATGCAGTGCTGCCCGCAGTGTTCCTTCATGCTCCAGCATTCGCGGAAAGGCGAAACTCAGCAGTTCGTCGATGCGCTCTGATGCTTCCTTACAGGTAGGACGCCAGCTTTTAATCGGACTGAGTGTTTCAGTCACAATGGCAGAAACCAGTGCGCTCTGAGTAGGAAAATAGCGATAGGCGGTTGCACGGGAGAGCTTAGCCTCCGTGGCAACTTCGGTGATGGATGGGAACGCGCCGCTGTCGAACATTTTCATTGCAGTTCCAATCAGTAAGCGACGTGTTTTGGCGCGTGTGGCGGTTAACGGCATAGCCTCAGCGGGATCCCTTTGCTTCACAATAACCTCATTTCAACGGTAAAATTTAATGTTAATCAATTAATTAATACAGACAGGTGACAGCATCTGCTCTCAACTGTCGGACCATCAGAACAGTTATCAATTAGCATAGCTAACATCCCTGTGAGACGCATATTCCATTCAATTGATTTATCATTGATGGAGGTGATACTGTTATCTCATAACTCAGGGTTGTAAACTGCCCTGACGTTATTTGCATCTTTATTGTATTTTAATCAAGTCTTTATTACGTCTGATAACAGGGTGTTGTTACGACTATGAACACAGATACCGGCTATATTTATGCTGTTGCGACCGCGAATACTAAAGGAAAAGAACTGTTTTACCTCAGCGAATGCATCGCCAGAACAGGCGCTGAAGTTTTAACGGTTGACCTGTCAACTCAATTAGTTAGCCCGCCTTCCCGGGCAGATTTCCCCCCCGAAATGATTGCTGATTTTCACCCTCAGGGGCGCGATGCGGTGTTCTCTGAAGAGCGGGGTAAAGCTATTGAGGCAATGGCCCTGGCATTTAAGATTTTTCTCAGTCGCCGCCCGGACCTGATTGGGGTCATTGGGCTGGGTGGTTCCTGTGGCACCGCGCTGATTACACCTGCCATGCAGGCGTTGCCCATCGGTGTGCCTAAAGTCATGGTTTCAACCATGGCTTCCGGGGATGTTGCGGCTTATGTCGGGGCCAGTGATATCAATATGCTCTATTCGGTAACCGATGTTTCCGGCCTGAACCGCATCTCTCGCCAGGTACTGGCCAATGCAGCTCATCAGATTGCCGGCGCGGTGCTGTTTGCAGTGGAGAGCGATATTGAGGAGAAACCGGCTCTGGGGCTGACGATGTTTGGTGTTACCACGCCCTGCATCCAGATGGTCAGTGAGAGACTGAGCAGGCATTACGATTGTGTGGTGTTTCATGCTACCGGCAGCGGGGGCAGAGCGATGGAGAAGCTGGTGGCGAGCAGGATGCTGAATGGCTTACTGGATCTCACCACCACAGAAGTGTGCGATTTGCTTTTTGGTGGTGTGCTGGCCTGTGATGAAACCCGTTTTGATGCGATGGAGAAAAACAGAATCCCCGCTGTTTTGTCCTGTGGCGCTCTCGATATGGTTAATTTTGCCGATCCTGCCAGCGTGCCGCAGAAATATGCCGGAAGAGTGTTTTATCAGCATAATCCTCAGGTAACGCTGATGCGCACCACGCCGGAAGAGAATGTGCAGATGGCAGAGTGGATTGCCGCTAAGCTGAATCGTTGTGAAGGAAATATCGTGTTTCTTATCCCCGAAGGCGGCTTCTCTGCGCTGGATGCTCCCGGACAACCATTCTGGTCACCAGAGGCTAATCAGGCTTTTATCGCCACCCTGGAAGCACAGCTACAACCGAGCGCACGGCGTAAAATTATCCGTCTGCCTTACCACATCAATGCCCCTGAGTTTGCTCAGGCGGCAGCGCAACATTTTCGTCAGCTTGCAGAGAAGGAGTTCTGAACGTGATTTTTACCCGTACGGAAATACTGAATAAATTCAAAGGAATGATTGAACGCCGTGAACCAATCATCGGAGGTGGCGCCGGGACCGGCCTGTCCGCTAAATGTGAGGAAGCAGGCGGTATCGATTTGATCGTCATCTACAATTCCGGTCGTTATCGTATGGCCGGACGCGGTTCACTGGCCGGACTGCTCGCCTATGGCAATGCTAATGACATCGTCGTGGAGATGGCGAAAGAAGTACTGCCGGTGGTAAAAAACACGCCGGTGCTGGCCGGAGTCAATGGCACCGATCCTTTCTGTCAGTTTGATACCTTTCTCGACTCTCTGAAGGCAATGGGATTTTCCGGCGTACAAAACTTCCCGACGGTTGGCCTGATTGATGGTAATTTCCGCGCTAATCTGGAAGAAACCGGTATGGGATACGGGCTGGAGGTGGAGATGATCCGCATGGCAGCGGCAAAAGATATGCTGACCACACCTTACGTTTTCAGTACTGCCGATGCTGTCGCCATGACGCAGGCTGGCGCTGATATTATCGTGCCACATATGGGGCTGACCACCGGCGGCAAAATTGGAGCCGGGACCGCGCTTAATTTAGCGGATTGTGTGTCGCTTATTAATCAGTGGGCAGAGGCGGCAAAGGCAGTGCGTAAGGATGTGATTGTGCTGTGTCACGGAGGACCGATTTCCAGTCCGGAAGACGCGCAATATATTCTCGATAACTGCCCGCAATGCGACGGTTTTTATGGTGCAAGTTCGATGGAGCGTTTACCCACCGAGATCGCACTGACAGAAACCACCAGACAGTTTAAAAATATAAAGCGTTAGTACTCACCCTCACCAGGGAAGCTCGTTATCGTCAGGCGGATCGCAGGATCCGCCTTTTTTTGTTGGCTTCAGTAACGGTGGTAGCTCTTCTGAGCACTGCTGACCTTATACAGATATCGACGTGACTCTGCGGATGGGTGGTTAGTGGTCAGCGTCTGATATACCTCTGAAGGCGACAGATTATTGATAGTGGCAAAGGCACGATTCTTGTCGCTGGAAAAGACTCTCAGTACGCTGCCCGCCCCACCGTTGTAGGCGGTGATCACCGCATAACGTCGTGAGGTTGGATTCACAATTCCTGACAGATAGCTGTCCTGCAACAGAGAAAGATAGGCCGTGCCCGCATCAATATTATTTTCCGGGTCGAGCAGATAACTGCGGCTTGGCTTGCCCCATTTACCTTTCATACGGAACACATCGACACCGGCCGTGTGCTGCACCACCTGCATCAGACCCAGCGCATCGGCATGGCTGACGGCGTACGGGTTAAAGCTGGACTCAATCTGCATAATTGCGAGGATCAGCGATTGATCGACGCCATATTTTGCGGCGGCTTCCCGCACCATTGGCAGATACTTGTGTGCACGTTTGTCCAGATGGTTTGGCACCATTGGGATGGTAACCGACCAGATAACGTGCAGGCCCGAATTGCGTCGTTGCAGTTTGTTCTGGAGCAGATAGTCAGCAAAGCTGCCTGCACGTCCCTGCCAGCGAATCGGTTGTCCGGTATTGTCAAGGACCTGGCCATAAAGTAGCGGTTCTTTGCCGATTTCAATGTCGTTGGCATCAGAATAGAGATCGACATTACCGGGATCGTCACCAATCAGCAGGGTGGTGATAATGGCCTGGCGCAGACTGGCAACGGGGTTGGTACCGGCGATAGTCTCAATGGTGATAGTACCGGCGTCGAAGTTAATATGGCTGCGAGTGTAATACTGATCGCTGTATTTAACGTAATCTTTGGGACCGGCAATCAGTACTTCATTAATGCCCCAGATATTCTCAATATTATGGGCAAACTGCCCCATCAGAATGTCAAATCCGTTGGTATCCTTGACCCAGTCTTCATTGAACGTGGGTTTTTTATTGCCAGAACAGGAGATCAACAAGGGTGCGATGACCAGTAAACTAATCAGCTTTTTATTCATTGTGTCGTGCTTCGCCTGTATTGAGAGGGCCCCGACGCGGAGGCCTGACGATTATTCTTCTGGCGGGGTGTAACCTTCAATATGAACCTCGTGACCTTCAAACAGAAACTTCACCATCTCCTGTTCCAGTTGTTTGCGATCTTCCGGGTTCATCATGCTGAGTTTTTTCTCGTTAATCAGCATGGTTTGTTTGCTCATCCACTGCGACCAGGCTTCTTTAGAGATTTCATTATAAATGCGTTTTCCCAGTTCGCCCGGATACAACTGGAAATCCTGTCCTTCAGCATCACGTTGCAGGAACGTGCAAAAAATGGTTCTGCTCATTACTCTTCCTCTTCTTCTGTCACAGGCAGATTCAGCGCATTTTGTTGCGGCTGCCGTAGTTGTTTTAGCAGGCGTTCCACCGGGGCTGCCAGCCCGACGGACGGGGGCTGCGCTAAGTTATACCAGAGACCTGCACCTTCATCCATTGCTGCTCCTGCGCCTGCAAGCCGTAAGTGCATCGGGACAATATCCAGATGAAAATGGCTGAAGGTGTGGCGAAAGGCCACTTCTTGTTGCAGTGCTTTACTGTCGATATGCCTGGTTGCAAGCCACTGCACCAGTTCCTCCCGATTGCTGAATTGTGGAAAGCAAAACAGGCCGCCCCACAGGCCGACGGGGGGACGTTGTTCCAGCCAGACGTTGTCACCATCCTGCATCATCAACATCCAGCCGGTGCGTTCCGGCAATGTCTGCTTCGGTTTTTTTCCAGGATACTCTGCCCAGTTGCTGTTGGCATGGGCGATGCAGCCGTTGCTTAACGGACAAATGCCACACTTCGGCTTTGAACGGGTGCAAACCATCGCCCCCAGGTCCATCATCGCCTGATTAAACTGGCTGACACCGGCGGCTGGGGTGACCTGCTCGCTGATCTGCCACAGGCGTTTTTCCACCTCTTTCCTGCCGGGCCAGCCAGCCACGGCATAACAGCGTGCCAGCACCCGTTTAACGTTGCCATCGAGGATCGGAAAATGTTGTCCCAGTGACAGAGAGAGGATGGCCCCGGCGGTGGAACGTCCCACGCCGGGCAGCGCCGCCACATCGTCATAGTTTTCGGGAAAGATACCCTGATGTTTCTCTGCTACCTGCACGGCGGCTTTGTGTAAATTGCGGGCACGGGCATAGTAGCCAAGCCCGGTCCACAAATGCAGCACTTCATCCAGCGGGGCAGTAGCCAGATCGCTGATGGTGGGGAAACGGGCCATAAACCGTTCAAAATAGGGGATCACCGTCGCCACCTGGGTCTGTTGCAGCATCACTTCGGAGAGCCAGACCTTATAGGGTGTTTTTTCCAGCTGCCAGGGCAGACTTTTGCGACCAAAGCGCTGATACCAGTCAAGAACCTGGCTTGCAAACTGCTGCGCCTGCATCATTTCAGATAAAACCCCGGATAATTGAAAATCAGGCTGGGATTCCAGCACAGAGCAACTAAGCTGTAAACCGGAAGTTTCCGGGGCTTGCTTAACTGCTGTAACTTTGCATAATGCCCGTTTTCCGCATAGTGCTGACCAACAGGCAAAAAAATGAAGAATGATGTCATTTCACCGGAGTTTGATGAAAACGGTCGTCCGTTACGCCGTATTCGTAGTTTTGTGCGTCGTCAGGGCCGTCTGACCAAAGGCCAGCAACATGCGCTGGACCATTTCTGGCCGGTGAAGGGAGTGGAATATCAGTCAGAGCCTGTTGATCTGCCAACCCTTTTTGGTCGCGACGCGCCGGTAGTGCTGGAGATAGGTTTTGGGATGGGAGCCTCGCTGGTAAGCATGGCGCAGGCCAATCCACAGCAGAATTTTCTGGGCATTGAGGTGCATTCACCGGGCGTCGGTGCCTGTCTCAGTGCGGCAGATGAGGCTGGCGTGGAGAATCTGCGCGTGATGTGCCACGATGCGGTGGACGTGCTTAACCATATGATTCCGGATAACTCACTGCGCATGGTGCAGCTGTTTTTCCCCGACCCCTGGCACAAAGCGCGTCACAATAAGCGGCGTATTGTACAACTGCCGTTTGCCGAGCTGGTGCTGCGTAAACTGAAGCTGGGCGGGGTATTTCATATGGCAACCGACTGGGAGGCGTATGCCGAACATATGCTGTCGGTAATGAATGATATTGCGGGTTACAAAAACCAGTCGGAAACGCGGGATTATGTGCCGCGACCGGCATCGCGTCCGCTGACCAAATTTGAGCAACGTGGCCAGCGTCTGGGCCACGGTGTGTGGGATCTGATGTTTGAGAGGATTAAATAATGGCTATCCAACGCAGTCGTCGTTTGCGCAAAAAAATGCATATCGCTGAATTCCAGGAACTGGGTTTCTCCATCGGCTTTGCGTTTCCTGAGGGAACCAGCGAAGAGACGATTGATACTACCCTTGACGCGCTGATTAACGAGGTGATTGATCCGAATGGCCTGGCTTTTGACGGCAGCGGTTATCTGCAATGGGAAGGGCTGATTTGCCTGCAACAGACCGGGAAATGTACTGAAGAGCACCGGGAGCTGGTGCGTAAGTGGTTGTCCGATCGTCAGTTGAACAATATTCAGGTAACTGAGCTTTTTGACGTCTGGTGGGGCTGAGCACCAAAAGCGGCGGAGTTTAAGAGCCTGGCCCATCGGGGTGCCATTTTGAACCTGGTCAATGTTCAAAATCCTCACGTACTCCGTCTACGCTCCGGTTTCTGCGCATTGTCCCTGTCCGGACTGGCTCGACAACAACGCCTGCCGGGACAGGCTCTGAGAGTATCCCTGCGACGTTTTTGTAATAATGACAATCGTTCAGCCCTTTAACTGCCTGAGGTTATCCTGGGCTGGACGGTTTAACTTCAGCGCGACAATAAAGTATGACGAGAGACATTCCGGCAGGATGCTTTTTAAGACGATGATGCATCAGTAAGCCGGCCATAATTTTTCTTCTCAGGAGATGGCAAAATGCATAAAGCGATAATGGTTGGCGCATTGTTACTGGCAGCAGGTTCGGCACAGGCGGATTATCAGTGCAGCGTTAAACCCCAGGATGACATAGTGATCACGCCACAGGCGGTGCAGGTGGTAGGGGCCAGTGGCAATCTGGAGATTACGCCCGCTGGGGATGTGCAACGAAACGGACAGCCCGTCACGGTGGATAATGCCACCCGTCAGAAAGCGACAGAGTATCAGGCTGCACTAAGACGTGATCTGCCCTGGATTGATCAGGGAGGCCGCCAGCGTCTTGAAAGAGGCCGCATCGCGCTGGATAAAGTGGTGGTGGAAAAGCTGGGGGCTGACAGCAAAGTACGCCAGCGCCTGGTCAGTCTGGATACGCAGCTGAAACAGCAGATGAACCGCATCATTGAACACCGTAGTGACGGTTTGACATTCCACCATCAGGCCATTGATCAGGTACGTCAGGACGGCGAGAAGCTGGTGCAAAGCACCATGGGTGGCGTGGTGCAGGACAGCCTTAATGAAATGAGCAATAAGCAGACCGGTAACGGTGGTAATCCTCTTCAGGCATTAATGGGCAATCTGGGCGGTTTGCAACAGTCAATTCAGGCCGAATGGAGCAATCAGGAGCAGGATTTCCAGAACTTTGGTCATGAGGTATGCAATCGGGTCACCCGGCTGGAACAACAGCGTCAGGCATTGTTGGCGGGATTAAATCAGAGCCACCAGGGATGACTTCATGTTCATCCCGAATACTGGCAGATAGGTTTTTTCTGGCAGACTGCGCTGGATGGAATTTTTAAAACAGTTGAGCTGACTGGTCACTGTTAATCATTTTATTTGGCTGACACCACCTGACAGGAAAGGGTGGCAGCCTGCTCATTGTTTCACACTCATGCATTTCAACAGACAGGTTGTCGCCATAGCATATTAAAGAATAATCTCAAAAATATATTAATGGCAAATAACTCGTCCAGCACGCTTTATTAATTATTAAAATTCGAATTAATTGCAAATTTATTCAGTCTGACGACAGCATACTGTTGCTTATGATAAATGATTCGTATAAATCCAGATTGTTATTTTCTTACGAAATTCTTATAAGTCTTTTTTTATAAAGTCTGAATTAAATCGAAAGAGTTGTTTTTTGAAAGAATTATATATTTAAAAAAAACAAAATAACCCCTCCTTATTCTGACTATATTAACTGAATATATGTTTACAGTTGATTCCGATAAAATTGCATTTAATAACCAAAAAACATCCACCTCAAATGATGCCCCAGCTTCTGAAAAGAATGATATATGGTTTGACGCTGTTGACTGGGTAAATATGGAAAATACCTGGCATGATGCAGAAGATGAATATCCTGGCCAGTCTGCTGGTCACAAAGAGATGCCCGATGCGGGCATACCACTAACAGAAGATTGTCGTCGAAGTATTAAGCAACTGATTAAAATTCTCAGTGAATATCAACAAGGGCAGATGATCTCTGCCGGTCTGGCAGCAATACTTCCTGGTGTACCTCCAGGCGTAATTCAGGCGGCAGACTGTTTGTATCTGGCAATCACAAAAGGACATAAAATTGACAGTGCCATGTTGAGTGCCCTTGGGCTGGCATCCTGTTATCTTCCGGATAAACTCAATATAATTTCCCAGCTTGCCAGTTATATTCAGAACACGATTGTTGAATGGTGTGATGTGTCTTTTCTCAGGCAGTTTTTGGGGAGCAATGAATGCCAGACTGCGCGGCACCTTTTCATTGCCCTTGCCACAGCAGCGGTAGTGGCAAGATACTGGATGACAGGAGAAAATGCCCCCCAGCGAGGCTTTCTCAGGGTTCCTGCAATTATTGCAAAACTGATGGTACGTTCCAGTCACTACTGGAGTGCGCTGTGTTATATGGCGTCGAACGCACCTGCTTTGATCCCCTCCGCTGATAAAGATTCAGCAATAAATAGCGCTGCTTATGAGGTGGATACAAGTATTGCAATAGCCACTGATAGTTGTAATCAGGAGCCCAATAGCTTAATCCGCGGTAAGACAATACCGCGTATTACCTCTTTTGTTTCTAACTCCACTCTCAGGCCTGAGCTTCTCATTAAAGCCACGGTGGTGAATAACGAATTTTCTCCATCAGCCCCGGCTGGTACAGCAAATACCCTGTCGGTTACTGACAGTATGATTGCTGAGGGAATGCATGCTGCGGCGATATATAACTCTGGCAGGGAGAGTAAGTTGTCAGAACTGACTGATTGTCGCAGCCATAAAACAGAAACCTGTCAGCGGGATGGTGAAAAGAGTATTCGCTATACGCACTTCAACACCAAATGTGATGCAGTAGCAAATTTGCCTGCGATGTCCGACAACGCTTTGCAAATAACAGCGAAAATGAACAGGGAGGAGATGCCGGTACGTTCACCGGCAGAAAGAACCGGGGGAGATACTCTTCTGCCCTTAGTTGCTACTGCGGCGGCAGTGACTTCGGCACCTTCATTTATAAACAGCATAAAAAGTAAATCAGGAATGGTAGCCACATCCGCGCTGGCATTAACCGGACTGGTTGCCGGTGGAAGATTGCTGTGGAATAGCCTGTTGGGGGAGAGTCAGGATGAAAATAAAGCTGTGGTTAAAGATAGCCTGAAAACGCATCTCAGCCCGGAACCTGAAAATACTGCGCATTATAATCCACCGGAGAAATTCCGTTCAGAGGACAGCGAAAAATACGACCTTCCTGTCGGAAAGTTCGAACAGCGTGCTCAGTATGCTTCTGAAACAGGATTTGATAAATTAGCTGAATCATGTGTTACTGAAATCGATCGTAATCTTGTCAATGCCATCTGGAACGATGCATTACAGGCTGTTAATTTTAAAGATGAAAAGGTAGTTAACAAATTATCATTCTGGTTAAAGTTATATGAAATTAACAATAATTATTATTTCAGTGACCGGTTCGTACAAGAAAACTATTATAAAAGAAGTGAGTTATACAAAAAAATTAAGGAAAAATCTCATGATGTTATAATTTCATTTAAAAATGAATTTCCGGGAATTGTTAATGCTTTTGTAGAAAAAGAGAACTCCCCCAGCGCATTAATGAAAGCAGAACGTTTCCTTCTGAAAGCAATGAAACTTGACCATGCTCAAAAAAATAAAATTATTCCGGCTGATAACGATGCGGATGACGAAATATCAACCATCGGCAGCGATAATTTTCCTGACATCAGGAATGATTATTCTGTTTTCCAGCCTGATGCCTTTATCGCCAACTGGCTTAAAAGTCAGATTGACGAAACCGGCGTGGAAAATGAGTTTCGGCAACGTATCAGTCTGAATGAAAAAATACCGGTAACATTAACCATCTCCAAACCTTCTCACTATTCTCAGGGTAGTGTTTACACAATCGATGAGCAGTTTACCGTCGCTGATATTATTACAGGTCGTTACCATGATTACATTTCTGAAAATACCATTCTGGATTTCAAATTCCCCTCCTTCTACCCTGTAAGTCTGATAAAAAAAATCAGGGGTGGTGATTTTTATCATCATCTGGATGCTGAACTGTCAAAATTAGTTAACGATGGGCGCTATCAGAAGGTGCTTGAAAGTGGATTCAGGCAAGCTGCCGCAGAGGCAATAATAAAAATTATTGTTAATTATAATCGCAGTATGGATCGCCATGGTACTGTGTTAAAAATTATGGATGATTTTTTAAATGGCAAGATAACACCAAAAATTATTTCAGTTAATGGTGTTAATGCGGGTTCATTAATGTATCTTGGCACAAGGAGAGAAGCCGGGGTTATCATATCATTACTTCCTGAAAGTGCTGATCAGGAGCGTTTTTTTATACTGCCCCTCCATTTTCCTGAGAGTCATATTGTTGCACCCGTTGGTCCGGGTAGAGATAGTATTAATATTGTTCAGCCTCAAAAGAAAGCCTGGACAGAAGACAATGTTGCGTTCCAGAATTTTATTCGCCGCCATCTTCCACTAAACATGCTGAGTGACAGCAAAGAACATATTATAAAAAAATGTTTTGGCTACCAGTTCAGCACTAAAATGCAGAATGGGGCGATCGTCGGTTTCGATAAGTCGCCTTTTGAGCTAAAAGCGGTGAATGAGAATTTTCTCGCCGGGCAGGCCAGTAGCTTTATTGAACAAATAAAAAGTGATTATGATGTTATTGTCAAATCGCCCAATGAACTACTGGCGCGCAGAGCAGCTTATATTTTGGGGACTGTCGCCGATCATCTTATCATCAGTAAACTGTCAACTTTTACAGATAAGATGAAGCTCATGGCCTATGTCTCTTTGAGGGCTACGTCATTTATGGCTGGATATCTTGCTTCAGACAGTAATGAACAAAAAGAGAGCATCCTCAATGATTTTATAATGAAAATGATGATTGAAAGTATCTTACCCGTATTTCTGAATGGCCAGAAGAGTTCTGATGTTTCAACCGTCAGAAAAATGTATAAAAAGGTGATTAGTATCGATGATACCACCTGTGAAAAGCAGTTTTCTCTGAACAGTCTTATCGATCAGGTTTCAACAGGTAAATTATCCGACAAATGGAAGATAAAAAATAACCACGATGCAATTTCAGCCCTGATTGACAAAACACAGTCTGGCCTGGAAGGGCGAATGAAGGGGGTTTACACGGTGTTATCAGAAGCCGGTGAGGCCGAATATTATATCCGCCAGAATAGTGCTGTTTACCATCTCAGGTGGGATGAATATGCAAATACCTGGCGGGTTATCAATCCTGACAACCCGAGTCGTTGGATGTATGCAGTTCCGATAAAGTTAGATAACGGCAAGTGGGTTGTTCATGCTGATTTACCCGGAAAGGGTGGTTGGCCCAAAGGGTTACCTCAAAAGACCTCCAAAGCTACAATGGGCAAAGTAAAAAAAGAGTTTGTTCTCGAAAAACATATCAAACCTCTGGAAGAAGCATCGCTGAAATCTAATTTTGCTGTCAGCTTCAGAAAGGCAGGGAAACCAACTCTGGATTGTCTTAAAGATGGTGCAGGTGCTAAACCTCATTCAATTCTGGAAAAAACTATTAAAGAAAGCTCTCTGAAAAAATATTATTCTGAAAATTACTCAGAGGTTGCAGCAAAAATTAAAAATGCAAATATTGAAGGGCTGGTTGGGCACTGGGATGATGAAAAAGGTTTAGTTGGATTGTATTTAACAACTAATGAGGAAATTGAAAGCGAACTGATAGCCGTTGGTGAGCATGTTGTTTATCCCATTGATATGTCCAATCTCGAAGGATCGCTTGCTAATCTTAAACGTGTAAAAAACTGGAAGTCCAGATGTTACACAGGTGATTATGATACGCATGATGTCATCATATTTAATGGTGCAGGAAGGCCGAGGAAAGTATTGAGTGATTCTCTTGAGGAGCAGTCTGTGATTAAAATTCTCAATGATGCGGTGGAAAAGGTCGATGCCCCACGGCGTCATATTTCACATACTCATCGTGTTATTCAGCATGGACCGCAGGTAAATTACCCCAGTCATATGATTGAGTTTGAACGTGCTGAAAATAAACCGTTAGTGCCTGCCGTAGCGAACCCGGGGGAATTCCCGATTATGATGTTGGATCGCGGCAAGTGGATTCTAATTGAAAATAAGGATGAGCTGGCTGAGTATTACAAAAATGTAGGTGCGGTAATCAAGGATGGCTGGAGTAAAAATCCCAGTGTGACCTACACGGAACAGGGCATTAAACCTGGTGGAAGTTCCGGTCATTAAGAGCCTGGCCCATCAGGGCTGGTTTACTTGCCATTTTGAACCCGGGCAGTGCCCGAAATCCTCACGTACTCCGTGTAGGCTCCGGTTTCTGCGCGCTGTTCGTCTCCAGACTGACTGTGACAATAACGCCGGGTGGGTCAGGCTCTGAAGGTCAGGCGGGCATGACAGCGGCAAAGATAATATTTATATTTCTCTACCGCCAGAAGTTTGCTTAAAAAGACGTTGGTTCGCACCCGATCATTTATTGTCAGCTTAAACCCTGTCTGAAAATACACAGATAACAGTCAGACAGGGTCTGCAATGCCGCTGTTGTCCCCGTCATATTTCCTGTTGCAGCCAATGCACCTGCAACCTGAAGTATGAAGGGTATATAACTTAAATTATTCAGGGTACGGAGAGGGTGGTGTCCGGTCAGGAAATGACTGGCACCCGGCCCTGTAAGCCTGCCAGACAATCAACCTGGCCTTCTGACCGCCGCACTATTCTTCCGCCAGGAACAGCTCAAGGAGTGAATTGAGAAACAGTTTTCCCTTCTCCGTCACCTGCCAGTTTTCTGCTGTTTCCGTCAGGAAGCCTTTGCTTAGTGCCTCATCCAGCTGTTGACGGATGACACTCTCGTCTGAACCTGTGTAACGTCGGAATTCTTCCCTGGGAGCGGCTTCCAGCAGCCGAAAACGGTTCATAAAAAATTCGAAGGGTTTTTCGTTATCAGCCACCTGATACTGACGGTCAAGATAGTTTCCCGCCATAAAGCCCCGTGGATGGCGGGTTTTACTGGTACGAATAATCCGGCCATCGGGCTGGGTGAGCTTGCCATGCGCGCCACAGCCGATACCCAGATAGTCGCCAAAACGCCAGTAGTTGAGGTTATGTTCGCAACGATATCCCGGTCGGGCATAGGCTGAGGTTTCATATTGCTGGTAGCCCGCTGCCGTCAGCAACTGGTGTCCCTGCTCGAAAATATCCCACAGCGCATCATCGTCCGGCAGCAACGGAGGTCGCGAGGCAAACAGAGTGTTTGGCTCGATGGTCAGTTGATACCAGGAAAGATGGGGAGGCTCCAGCGCAATGGCCTGGCGCAGATCGTCAAGCGCTTCTTCCAGCGACTGGTCGGGCAGCCCATGCATCAGATCCAGGTTAAAGCTACGAAGCCCCAGCCCCTTTGCCAGATTCGCTGCACGTTTTGCCTCATCCGGGCCGTGGATGCGCCCGAGCCGCAGCAGCTTTGGCTCACTGAAACTCTGTACGCCAATCGAGATGCGATTAATCCCGGCGCGCTGATAAGCGCTGAAACGATCGGCTTCAACGGTGCCCGGATTGGCTTCCATGGTGATCTCTGCCTGCGGCGATAGTGGCAGGCGCGATCGAACCCCATCCAGTAACCCCTGCATTGCTTCACTGCTCAGCAGGCTTGGCGTTCCGCCACCGATAAAAATCGTGCTTACGGTGCGACCCGAGGTCAAAGGAAGGTCTGCATCCAGATCCGCCAGCAGGTGTTGTACATACTCTTCATGCGGCACTTCTCCCTTCAGAGCGTGCGAATTGAAATCGCAGTAAGGGCATTTTTGTACGCACCAGGGGATATGGATATACAGGCTAAGCGGCGGCAGATTATGCATGACTCATTGCATCCAGCAGCAGTGCCAGCGCTTTGCCGCGATGGGAAATGGCGCGTTTTTCATCTTTGCTCAGTTCGGCGGCGGTTTTGCCCAGTTCCGGAAGGTAAAAAATTGGATCGTAGCCAAATCCGCCTTCTCCCACAGCAGTGCGGGCAATTTCTCCCCGCCAGCTGCCGTGGCACACCAGTGGTGTAGGGTCATTCGCATGGCGGAGAAAAACCAGCACGCAGTGAAACTCTGCCTGACGCTGACCATCGGGAACGGCAGCCAGCGCCTGCAACAGTTTTTCAAGATTCTGCCGATCGCTGGCATCTTCTCCGGCATAGCGCGCGGAGTATATGCCTGGCGCGCCAGCCAGCGCATCCACTGCCAGTCCGGAATCATCAGCAATCGCCGGCAGGCCGGTGACTGCTGATGCGTGACGCGCTTTGAGGATCGCGTTTTCGATAAAAGTCAGACCGGTTTCTTCGGCAGATTCCACGCCGAGGCTGCTTTGGGCAACAATGTCGAAACCAAAGGCGGTGAGTAAATCAGCCAGTTCACGCACTTTGCCGGTATTACCGGTGGCAAGCACAACTTTTTGCATATCAGGTTTGCACTCTTTACAGCGACAGAATTACAGCTGTGACCAGCCAGGAATAAAGTCCATTCCAAGATAGTTCAGCATATAGAGGATCAGAATCACCGCCATTGCGGAGAAATCGATGCCACCCATTGCCGGGATGATCCGGCGGATGGGAGCCATCAGGGGTTCAGTCAGTTGGATCAGCACATAGTCTACCGGGTTGCGCCCCTGACTTACCCAGCTCAGCAGTGAGCGGACAATGATGGCCCAGAACACCAGTACCCCGGCCGCTTTCACCAGTGATACCAGTCCGAAATAGAGGAAGACCGGGTCAAAAATCATCACCTGGCTTTGCAGGGCGAACATTGCCGTAAACAGCAGTACGCTCAGTACATAAGCCAGTAAAAGCGAGGCGGTATCCAGCGGACCAATGGAAGGAATGACCCGGCGTAGCGGCTTGACCACCGGCTGGGTAACCTTAACCACAAATTGTGAAAAGGGATTGTAGAAATCACATCTTGCCCACTGCATCCAGATGCGCAGCAGCAGCACTTTTACATACAGGTTAATTACCGTTGAAACGAGAAAGGTCAACGTCAGCATGGGTTCCCTCAATAATTGTTGTGAGTGATGCCGTAATCTCGGGCACCAAAAATAGCGGTGCCAATTCGCACCATTGTACTGCCTGCTGCAATCGCGGCTTCCATGTCATCGCTCATCCCCAAAGACAGCGTATCAACGGACGGAAAGACATTTTTCAGTTCGCTGAACGCGTCAGCCATCTGCTGACAGACTGTCAGTTGACGCTGATAGTCTGTCTCAGGCGCGGGGATAGCCATCAGCCCACGCAGCGTTAAGTGCGGCAATCGGTCAATCTCTTTTGCCAGTTCAGGTAATACCTCCAGCATAATGCCAGATTTGCTCTGTTCGTCACTGATGTTTACCTGAATCAGCACGTTAAGTGGTGCGGCATCGTCAGGCCGCTGTTCACTGAGCCGGGTGGCAATTTTCAGTCTGTCGACGGTATGACACCAGTCAAAATGCTCAGCAACCAACCTGGTCTTGTTGGATTGCAATGGGCCAATAAAGTGCCAGACCAGCCTGTGGTTTTTGAGCTGCGCAATTTTATCAACGCCTTCCTGTACGTAGTTTTCGCCAAAGCAGCACTGCCCGGCAAGCGCTGCTTCTGCGACTGCGCTCGCAGGTTTTGTTTTGCTCACTGCAAGCAGCGTAATTTCTGCCGGATCGCGGCCGCAAAGCCTTGCTGCCGCGAGGATTCTGTCGCGGACTTGCTGTAAGTTGTGCTCAATCGAGGTCATAGTCAGGGAAAAATTATGGATATTGAGGACATAGTGGCCCTTAGTGTAAAGCATAACGCGGGGGATCTGCACCTTTGCAGTGGCCATGTGCCATTCTGGCGGCTTGATGGGCGATTGCAGAAAATTCCCGATACGCCGCCGGTCAGTGATGAGATGCTGTCAAACGCTGTGGAGTGCTGGCTGGATACCGTGCAGCATAAGCAGTTTGCCCTGGATGGGCAGATTGATTTTGCCCTGACGTTTCCCGGTGGTATACGGCTGCGGGCGAATCTGTTTCGTCAGCGGCTGGGGCTTTCTCTGGCGCTGCGTGTTATCAGCCGCCACTGTCCTCAACCTGAACAGCTCCGGCTACCTGCGGTGGTGAGCCAGTTGCTGCAACTGCACGATGGTCTGGTACTGGTGACGGGAGCAACAGGCAGTGGTAAGTCCACCACGCTGGCCGCGCTGGCAGGGGCAATCAACCAGCAGCAGGCAAAACATATTCTTTCGCTGGAAGATCCCATCGAATTTATTCACCACAGCGAGCGCTCACTGGTTCAGCAACGGGAGATTGGTCTGCACTGCCGCTCGTTCAGTGAGGGGTTGCGGGCGTCGTTGCGCGAAGATCCTGATGTGATCCTGTTGGGAGAGTTGCGGGATATCGATACTATCCAGCAGGCGCTCACTGCCGCAGAAACCGGGCATCTGGTGCTGGCGACGCTGCACACCAGGGGCGCAGCACAGGCGGTTGAGCGGCTGGTGGATGTGTTTCCCGGCGTGGAGAAGAACCTGATCCGCACGCAGCTGGCTGGCAGCCTGAAGGCGGTAATTGCTCAGCGGTTGGTGCCGGGAATCAAATCAGGCAGGGTGGCGCTGTTTGAAATCCTGGTGAATACGCCAGCCGTGGCCAGTTTAATCCGTGAAGGTAAAACGCATCAGCTGGCTGGCGTGCTCCAGACGGGATTACCATTCGGAATGCAATCCTTTGAACAGAGTCTTGCCGAAAGGCGAAAGTCAGGGCTGGTGGCTTAGCATGGAGCAGCTTAAGGTCAGGTGTTTTCGAACCAGCTTTCCAGAATAACCACGGCCGAAAGAGAGTCAACGCTGCCCTTGTTCAGCGCGCGAAAACCGCCACGGGAGAAAAGGTCGGCACGTGCTTCTACCGTGCTTAAACGCTCATCGTGCAGGGATATCTGTACGCCAAAACGTCCGTGCAGACGGTTGGCGAACTTACGTGCCCGTGCGGTTAGCGGTTGTTCGCTTCCGTCCATATTCAGCGGTAACCCGACGACCACACGGTCTGGCTGCCACTCTTTTAACAGCGCCTCAATTTTATTCCAGTCCGGGATGCCATCCTGTGCTTTCAGCGCCGCCAGTGGGCGGGCGGTACCGGTCAGCTGCTGACCAATCGCCACGCCAATACTTTTGGTGCCATAGTCAAAGGCTAACAGCGTCATATGACTCATCAGGCATGTCCTGCATCGCTGGTGATACTGTGAATATCGACGCCAATGCTTTTTGCTGCTTCTCGCCAGCGCTCGGCAATCGGTGTTTTAAACAGAATATTGCTGTTGGCCGGTGTGGTCAGCCAGGCATTTTCCAGCAGTTCATTTTCCAGCTGATCTTTCTCCCATGCGCAGTAGCCAAGGGCAACAAGGACGTTCTCAGGCTGCTTCGGTGTGCCGAGCGTTTCCAGTACATCACGCGAGGTGGTGATTACCGTGTTATCAGAAACCCGGATGCTGGAAGCAAAGGTGCTCTGGGCGGAATGCAGGATAAAGCCACGATCTTCCGCCAGCGGCCCACCGGCAAAAACCGGTTTATCCAGTTTGTTTTCCGGATCGCGCGGCGTCGGTGCGATCTTTAATTTTTTCAGGATGCCATCCACGTTCAGATTTTCCATTGGCTTATTGACAATCAGTCCCATGGCGCCGTCTTCGTTATGCTCACAGATATAAACCACCGAGCGTTTAAATAGCGGGTCCTGTAGCGTTGGCATGGCAATCAAAAAATGATGCTGTAAATTCATATCAAGATTCTGTTTCCGTGTTAACCGCTTAATATCAGTTAAAAGCCTGAATGGAGAGCTGTAAGCGGGGCCTTACGGCCCCGTTCAGCATCTCAGGCAAGACGTGTTTCGATGGCATCCATCAGCATAGCGGTGATGGAAACCGGGAATGCCGCTTCAATCTCGCGAATGCAGGTCGGGCTGGTAACGTTAATTTCAGTCAGCTTATCGCCAATGATGTCCAGGCCAACAAAAATCAGCCCTTTCGCTTTCAGCGTTGGGCCAACGCGCCGGGCAATTTCCCAGTCGCTGTCACTCAGTGGACGGGCCTCACCACGGCCACCTGCTGCCAGGTTGCCACGGGTTTCCCCCGATTTGGGAATACGCGCCAGGCAGTAAGGCACCGGTTCGCCGTCCACCACCAGCACTCGCTTGTCGCCGTCTTTGATCGCCGGCAGATAGTTTTGTGCCATACAGTAAAAGCTGCCGTGTTCGGTCAGTGTCTCAATAATTACCGGCAGATTCGGATCTTCTTTGCCAATACGGAAAATTGAAGCGCCACCCATGCCGTCGAGAGGTTTAAGGATAATATCCCCGTGCTCCTGCCAGAAGGCCCGAATCTGCGCTGCGCTACGGGTGACCAGCGTGTCCGGAGTCAGTTCAGCAAACCAGGCGGTAAACAGTTTCTCATTACAGTCACGCAGGCTTTGCGGTTTGTTAACGATCAGCGTTCCTTTCTCTTCGGCACGCTCAAGAATATAGGTAGCGTAGATAAACTCAGTGTCAAAAGGTGGATCCTTTCGCATCAGCACCACGTTGAGCTCGGCCAGAGCAATATCCTGCTCACGACCAAATTCAAACCATTTTTCCGGATTCTGCTGCACACTCAGTTGGCGGGTGTGTGCACGGGCTTCACCACCCCGCAGATAGAGATCCTGCATTTCCATATAATGAATTTCATAACCCCGACGCTGTGCTTCCAGAAGCATGGCGAAGCTGCTGTCTTTTTTGATATTGATGGAGTTAATCGGGTCCATCACAATGCCAAGCTTTATCATTCTGTTTCTCCAGTGTGCTGTCTGAGATTGCTGTGGTTAACGCAGGATGAGTTCTGCAATTTCAGACCGGCTGTGACGCTTTTCGGTTTGCTCATTTCTGGCTTAGCCTAAATCGCCGAAGCGAACCTGCAATGCGGTAATAGCGGTCAGCGCGGTGGTTTCAGTTCTTAATACGCGCGGGCCCAGTAAAATATCGGTAAAACCAAACTCAGACGTCATGCTGATTTCGTCGGCAGTCAGACCACCTTCAGGACCAATCAATAATCGCACACGCTCAACCGGCTGTGGGAGCGTATTAATGCTCTGACTGGCTCTCGGGTGCAGATTCAGTTTCAAACCGGACTCTTCTTCAGCACACCATGCTGCAAGCGTCATTGCGGTGCGTACCAGGGGAATGCTGTTTCTGCCGCACTGTTCGCAGGCGGCTATGACAATTTTTTGCCACTGCTGAATTTTTTTTGCCAGTCTCTCTTCATCCAGCTTTACGCCACAGCGTTCAGAAAACAAGGGGGTAATGGTGTTTACCCCCAGTTCGACGGCCTTCTGAATAGTGAACTCCATTTTCTCACCGCGAGACATAACCTGACCTAAATGCAGGTGCAATGGGGATTCACGGTTGTCGTTACGGCTTTCTGTAATGAAAGCGCGGACGTTTTTTTTGTCTGCCCGCACAATTTCGGCAGCAAAAGTCAGATTACTGCCATCAAACAATTCCAGAGGCTGTCCGGCGGTCATACGCAGAACGCGGCCCACGTGATTCGCGGCGTCTTCGCTAAGCGCAATTTCACTGCTGACGGTCAGTGGCTCGGGATGAAAGATGCGGGGTATGCGCATGAGGATCCTGATAAAAGTAACTGGCCACCCACGCTGGCATGGCCAAAAGTTGATATTCAGTTTAGGACAGTGATTTTACCGCTGGCAAGCCTGCTGTATATAGGGATTATGGTTGCCCTGAACACGGGCAATGCGCCTGTCACGTTCGCACTCCCATGCGCTGACCGGATATTGCTTATCCCACGCGGTCATCAACTGTGTCTGCTGGCGGGACATAGTGATTTGGTAGCGGTCGCGCATATAAAACCAGGTACGGGCAATCGCGCCTCTGGCTCGTGCAGGTGGCTCTGCCTGTTGGTTTTTGAAATCGATCTTCATTTCACACTGGCCGTACTGCCGTTCGCCGCCGTTCCACTGGTTATACATAAAGTTGCCACGGTCACCGTTCACTTCACCGATGGCAGGCTGAAGATTGTGCAGGTCGGATTCAATCTGACGGTAGCCCGCGTCTTTAGCACAGGCCTTTCTGCCGCCCTGTTGCCAGCACTGACGTTGATGACCAAACGTCCAGGCCGGGACCACGTGTTCCCACTCGATGCGGTTGGCACGGTTACTGTTTTTTCTGACCTAATAGCCGCATGAGGCGAGGTCCGGTACGCCTTTTTTTCCTTTCCAGCTTATTTTACAACCGCAATAGAAGGTGCCCGGTGCATCGGCATTGATTTCAGCCGCATACGCCTTCGCCTGAGCAAAGCTGTTCTGGTGATAATTGCCCGCGGTGAGGGCATAAGAAAATGAAGCGGGTAACAGTAGTGAGAAAGTGAACAGGCTGATTATTTTACGAAACATAGTTCAAATATCTGTCATTTGTGCGGGGATGCGAGAGTAACAGATGTTGGCGAAGACATGAAATGAGCTGCAACAAATCAGAGGGCAGTGTGCTTTTTTGGGGCAGGTTTTTTATTTTTCCTGCGTTGGGAAATTCCCGGCGCACAGGCGTTCACCACAGTGCACACAGCGGTATTCGCTCTCGCCGCGCACCACCCGATTATGACGTCTGATGGTCAGCTGATGCTGCTGGCAACCACAACGATAAGGAAAAGAACGACGACTTACCGAACTTATCTCAAACTGATGAGTGCGTTGCGCTGCGACACCCAGAACGTTCTCCATCATCCATTTCCACTCTTTCCCGTGCGGTGCGACACGACCGAAATACTTCCACACCAGTAGATGAGCCAGCTCATGTGGCACCACTTCATCGATAAAGGCCTGCTGATTTTCCATCAGCAATACCGGATTGAGGCGGATTTCCCATTGCTGTAGCCAGGCCGTGCCTGCGGTTGTTCCGCGCTGCTGATAAACCAGTTCAGGTTCGGGGTAATCGCGCGCCAGGCGCTGGTTTGCCATATGCAGTTTTTCACGCAGTGAGCGCATCACCGCCTGTTGCAGGGCTATCGGGAGTCGTAAAGGTTTCATCAGGCAGAGAATACGATGCGGTGGGCGGGAATACAATGAATCTGGCCGGGTTTCCCCGGCCAGTAATGCTTAGTCTCGTTGACCAATATCGCGCAGCCTTTTGCCGCTTAACAGGTTACGTTCAATATGTTCCAGCGAAACGTTTTTGGTTTCCGGGATCAGGCAAACCGTCAGCACGATGAAGAACAGGTTCAGCGCCGCGTAGACCCAGAAGGTGTTGGCATTACCCAGGGAGTTCAGCATCGTCAGGAAGGTCGCGCCGACAATCATGTTAGCAATCCAGTTGGTTGCTGTGGAAACAGTGATGCCGAAGTCGCGGCCTTTCAGCGGCTGAATTTCAGAGCAAAGTACCCAAATTAACGGACCTGCACTCATCGCGAAGCCGACAATAAACATCAGCAGCATGGCGACGGCAAAGTACTGCGCGCCAGCCGAATGGATGCCCATGTGCAACATGGTTCCCAGAACCCCCATGCCAAGCGCCATCACCAGGAAGCCCAGAATCAGCGTAGGTTTACGTCCCCAGCGGTCTACCAGGCCGATAGCAATAAAGGTCGCCAGCACGTTGATCAGACCAACAATTACCGTTCCCCACATCTGTTCGGTGGTATTAGTGAAACCGGCAATTTCGAAAATTTTTGGCGCGTAGTACATGATCACATTCATGCCGGTGAACTGCTGCATCACCTGCAAAAGGATGCCCAGGTATACCGCACGACGGAAATTGCTGTTGTCTTTAAACAGACTCCAGCCGGACTGTTTGATCTTCAGGCTTTCACGAATTTCATCCAGTTCGCGTTTTGCCTGTTCGCTGGTATCACGCAGCCGATCCAGAACCCGCTGTGCGGTACGGAAGTCGCCTTTCGCCGCCAGCCAGCGAGGGCTGTTAGGCAGGAAGAAAACGCCCACCAGAAGAAGGATCGCAGGAATGGTGATCACGCCCAGCATCCAGCGCCACTCACCGGTAAAGCTGAAAGCGGTGTCAGAGAGATAAGCACCGAGGATGCCGATGGTGATCATTAACTGGTAGAGCGAAATCATGCTGCCGCGAATTTTTTCAGGCGCAATTTCTGAAAGGTACAGAGGTGCCGTGTAGGACGCCACGCCAACCGCCAGGCCCAGCAGAATACGGGCGAGGATCAGCATTTCCGGGTTCGGAGAGAGCGCCGACCATAACGAACCGATGACAAACAGCACAGCACCGATCATCAGGCTCTTTTTACGCCCAAGCCGTGAAGACATCCAGCCGCTGCCAATCGCGCCGACGGCCGCACCAAACATCATTGAGCTGACAATCCACTCCTGCTGATGCGCGGTGACATTAAAGTCTTTCGCAATAAAAGGTAATGCCCCTGCAATCACGCCGATATCCAGGCCAAACAACAGTCCGGCCAGAGCGGCAAGGAAGCAGACGAAAAAGGTCATGGCCTTATTCGATGTTCTGCTTGATTTCTTATTAACAGGCATGAAGCCTCCATATTAGTGGTACTGCTTATTGTTGTTATGAATGTTAGAAAACCCCGGAAGGTAAGACTGTGCTGTAGATCACAATGGTGTAATCGGTTACACACAGGATCTTTCTTGAAAATGGAATTTTCACACGCGCTTACGCTTTATAACCAGTTAGTCATAGCACTAAATAGTTTCTCTTGCTTTTCTGGTGTCTCTCTATCAGACAGCGCTGAAAATAGCGCATTCTGATGATAGCTGTTAAGGCTGGAAATTCTTAATTATCAGAGAAATAAAATGTTTCTTACTGTAATCGTTAACATTATTTAGCGATACCGCGATTTAATAAGGGCTTCAGCTACACGTAAGCCGTTTCTGCGGGCAACAAAAAGGGCACCCGAAAGGTGCCCTTGAGAAGCGAAATGAAGACGGTTACAGACCGGCAGCCTCACGAAGCGATGCGGCTTTGTCGGTTTTTTCCCACGGGAAGTGTTCGCGACCAAAGTGACCGTATGCCGCGGTTTCACGGTAAATGGGGTGCAGCAGATCCAGCATCTGGATCAGGCCGTACGGACGCAGGTCAAAGAATTCACGCACCAGCAGGGTCAGTTGCTCGGTGGGCACTTTTTCCGTACCGAAGGTTTCCACCATGATTGACGTCGGCTCGGCTACGCCGATGGCGTAGGAAACCTGAATTTCACAACGGTCGGCCAGACCGGCCGCCACAATATTCTTCGCGACGTAGCGGGCAGCATAAGCGGCTGAACGGTCAACTTTCGATGGATCTTTACCCGAGAAAGCCCCGCCGCCGTGGCGCGCCATACCGCCATAAGTATCAACGATAATCTTGCGACCGGTCAGACCACAATCCCCCATCGGACCACCGATAACAAAGCGACCCGTTGGGTTGATGTGATATTTGGTGCCGGCGTTAATCCACTCTGCGGGCAGAACCGGTTTGATGATTTCTTCCATCACCGCTTCCTGCAAATCTTTCTGAGAAATATCCTCTGCATGCTGAGTGGACAGCACTACCGCGTCGATACCGACAATTTTGCCGTCGTCATACTGAAAGGTGATCTGGCTTTTGGCGTCCGGGCGCAGCCACGGCAGCGTACCATTTTTACGCACCTCTGACTGACGCTGTACCAGACGGTGAGCATAGGTCACCGGCGCTGGCATCAGCACGTCGGTTTCGTTGGTGGCATAGCCAAACATCAGGCCCTGATCGCCCGCACCCTGTTCGAGAGGATCGGCGCGATCAACACCCTGATTGATATCCGGGGACTGTTTACCAATTGCATTCAGTACGGCACAGGAGTTGGCATCAAAGCCCATATCGGAATGGACATACCCGATTTCACGCACGGTATTGCGGGTGATCTCTTCAATATCGACCCATGCGCTGGTAGTAATTTCGCCACCGACCAGCACCATGCCAGTTTTCACATAGGTTTCGCAGGCGACACGGGCTTTTGGATCCTGCTCAAGAATGGCGTCGAGCACGGCATCGGAAATCTGGTCGGCGATTTTATCAGGATGTCCTTCTGAGACGGACTCGGAAGTAAACAGGTGTTTGGCCATTATTCTTTACCTTACTGAAACGGGTTGAAATCGACTACACAGCGCTCAGACAGAAACGGATGACTGTTTCAGCGCCCCCTCAGGCAAAGCCATCAACAGTAGATAACTTAAGACGCCTGGAAGTTAACCAGTTTAGATGGATTAACATCTGGACGGCTATTTTAGGGTAGTCGCCTGGCGGATTGCCAGTATTTTTTATTGAAAGCATGTTTCTTTCCCCGGTAAAAGTGGCAAATTTTGCTGGCAACGGCGCGGGTACGCACGATTTGATTTTGCAATACCATCAGACCCGCTGTATAAGGCTCTGCTGCTTTACTCCCGGTGGCTTTCTCCGTGAAATACCTTCTTTTTAAGCGAACTTTGCCAGTACTATGCTGCGGTGATTCATTTTCCCGACACCTGTAGCGGCGAAACTCTTCGCTACGGACGCTTTCAGGCTGTTCATATCATCTGAGAGCAATTAGCTACCGGTTCTCTGAGCCGTTATCCGGAGTGCGACGTGGTTAATGTTATACTTCTGAAACTGTTTAATGCCGCCTTTCAGTTTATTCTGCTGAATTTTAGCCGTGCTGTTGGCTTGTTGTTACAGTTTTTCCCTGCAATAGTAGTCGACTGTTCCACATCATTGAAAGTTGAGGCTCGCAATGTCTGACGACATCAAGACAATCAAAAGTTCGTCAGCAGGCGAACAGGGGGGACTCCGCTCCATGCAGGAGGTGGCCATAAGCGATCAGGATGCCAGTAAAATGCTGCGCACCTACAATATCGCCTGGTGGGGTAATAACTATTATGACGTCAATGAACTGGGTCATATCAGCGTCTGCCCCGATCCTGATGTGCCGGAAGCGCGTGTCGATCTCGCTAAGCTGGTTAAAGAGCGCGAAGCCGAGGGGCAGCGGTTGCCTGCACTGTTTTGCTTCCCACAAATCCTGCAACATCGCCTGCGTTCCATTAATGCTGCGTTCAGACGTGCCCGTGAATCATACGGTTATCGCGGCGACTACTTTCTGGTTTACCCGATTAAGGTTAATCAGCACAAGCGCGTGATTGAATCGCTGATTAATTCCGGTGAACCTCTGGGGCTGGAAGCCGGCTCGAAAGCGGAACTGATGGCGGTGCTGGCCCATGCCGGTATGACCCGGTCAGTTATTGTCTGTAACGGCTACAAAGACCGTGAGTATATTCGTCTGGCACTAATTGGCGAGAAGATGGGCCATAAGGTCTATCTGGTGCTGGAAAAAATGACCGAAGTGAAGCTGGTGCTGGAAGAAGCCGAGCGGCTCAACGTCATCCCGCGACTGGGGATCCGTGCACGTCTGGCTTCGCAAGGCTCCGGTAAATGGCAGTCCAGCGGCGGTGAAAAATCGAAATTTGGTCTGTCAGCATCGCAGGTATTGCAACTGGTGGATATCATGCGCGATGCCGGACGTATGGAAAGTCTGCAATTGCTGCATTTTCATCTTGGTTCGCAAATGGCAAACATTCGCGACATCGCCACCGGGGTGCGCGAATCGGCGCGCTTTTATGTCGAGCTGGCTAAACTGGGCGTTAATATTCAGTGCTTCGATGTGGGCGGCGGGTTAGGTGTTGACTACGAAGGTACACGTTCACAGTCAGACTGCTCGGTAAATTACGGTCTGAACGAATACGCCAATAACGTTATCTGGGCCATTGGTGATGCCTGTGATGAACACAATCTGCCGCATCCGACGGTGATCACCGAGTCGGGTCGCGCTGTTACCGCGCACCACACCGTGCTGGTCTCCAACATTATCGGGGTTGAGCGGAATGAATTCAGCACGCCGGTAGCCCCGTCTGAGGACTCCCCGCGCCCGATTGTCAGCATGTGGGATACCTGGCAGGAGATGCATCAGCCGAACAATCGCCGCTCGCTGCGGGAATGGCTGCACGACAGTCAGATGGACCTGTTCGATATCCATACCGGCTATTCGCAGGGAACCTACGATTTGACGCAGCGTGCGTGGGCCGAACAGCTTTACCTGAGCATTTGCCACTATATTCAACAGCACCTTGATCCAAGTAACCGTGCCCACCGGCCAATTATTGACGAATTGCAGGAACGTATGGCGGATAAAATTTACGTCAACTTCTCGCTCTTCCAGTCAATGCCGGATGCATGGGGCATCGATCAGCTGTTCCCGGTTCTGCCGCTTGAAGGTTTGAACAAATCGCCGGAGCGTCGGGCGGTGCTGCTGGATATTACCTGTGATTCTGACGGCACCATCGATCACTATGTGGACGGCGATGGCATTGCCACCACCATGCCGATGCCGCAGTACGATGTGGATAATCCCCCGATGTTAGGTTTCTTTATGGTGGGGGCATACCAGGAAATTCTGGGTAATATGCACAATCTGTTTGGCGACACGGAAGCGGTAGATGTCTTTGCTTTTGCTGACGGCAATGTGGAAGTTCAGCTTTCTGATGAAGGGGATACCGTTGCCGACATGCTGGAATATGTTCAGCTTGATCCGAAAGAGCTGCTGACGCATTTCCGCAATCAGGTCAAACAGAGCGATCTCGACGAGGATCTCCGTGCGCAGTTTATGGCGGAGTTTGAATCGGGCCTGTATGGCTATACCTATCTGGAAGATGAGTAATCGACTGCACCGTCAGAGTCAGGCGAGACTCATCTCTGTTTATTAGTCACCTCGCCCGATGCTGAAACAGTTTAAGGCGGTCCACAATCCCATCCCTTCCTCGTCGGGCTTAACGACGCGGCGGGGATTTTTTTTAATGGTACAGTCGGCATCAGGCTGGCTGACAGCACAAGAGGCGTTGCTATGAATAACACCCTGGGCAACCAGTACGATAACTCTTTGGTTTCGAACGCTTTTGGTTTTATGCGTTTTCCGGTTAATTTTCAGCCTTATGACAGCGATGCTGAATGGGTGATCACCGGCGTTCCTTTCGATGCGGCCACATCGGGCCGTCCGGGCAGCCGTCTTGGCCCCGGCGCCATTCGCCAGATCTCCACTAACCTGGCGTGGGAAGGCTGCCGCTGGCCGTGGAAATTTGACCTGCGCCAACATCTGAAGGTGATCGATTGTGGCGATCTGGTCTATGCCTTTGGCGATTCGCAGGACCTGAGTGACAAATTACAGGCACATGCAGAAAAGCTGCTGGAAAAGGGTAAGCGGATGCTGACTTTTGGTGGCGATCACTACGTGACGCTGCCGCTGTTACGTGCCCATGCAAAACATTTTGGCAAAATGGCGCTGGTTCATTTTGATGCGCACACCGACACCTACTCAAACGGTCCAACGTTTGATCACGGCACCATGTTCTGGACCGCGCCGAAGGAAGGGCTGATCTCTCCTGAACATTCGGTGCAGATTGGTATCCGTACTGAATTTGATCCCACGCTGGGATTCAATGTAATCGATGCCGCGCAGGTGAACGATCGTAGCGTTGATGACCTTATCGCTGAAGTGAAAAAAACCGTAGGTTCTCTGCCGGTATACCTGACATTTGATATCGACTGTCTTGATCCGGCGCATGCTCCAGGCACGGGCACGCCGGTGATTGGTGGCCTGACCACCGACAAAGCCACCAAACTGCTGCGGGGTTTGCAGGGGCTGAACATTGTCGGCATGGATCTGGTTGAAGTGGCGCCTGGTTACGATCAGTCCGATCTGACCTCACTGGCGGCAGCCACGCTGGCACTGGATATGTTGCACGTTCAGGCAGTGAACAAAGGCGCAGGCCAGCAGGGCTGAACAGGCTTATTTGCCTGCTGCGATCCGGTCTTTGATATGCTGTGCCCGGGACTGTGAAGAAGGGTGGGAATCGAACATGCTGTTAGTGCTGTTTTCCATCTTAGCCAGCTTTTCGAAGCTGGTTTCCAGACCGAGTGGACTGATACCGCGTTTTTTCAGCAAATCAAACGAGTAGTCGTCCGCCTGCACTTCCTGCTTCTGAGAGAACTGTGCGTTAACCAGTTTTTCGCCCAGTTCTCCCAGCTGTGACTGTGAGAGGGTCGCCGTTACGCCGCCGAGCGAGGATGCAGCGGAGCGCAACGCCGTTGTACCGTATGCCACCTGCATTGCCCGCCGGGTATGGCCCAGCGCCACATGCCCCATTTCATGACCCAGAACGCCTTCCACTTCGTTATCGTTCATCAGGTCCATCAGCCCGCTGTAAACACGAATACAGCCATTGGCCATCGCCCAGGCGTTGACCTCTTTGGTCAGGTAAACCTTATAGTTAGCCGGTGTACCATTAATATTGTCACCCAGCGCGGCGGCAATCTTAGCCAGGCGCTGACTGTACACGCTGTTGGCAGGTGCTATCTGTGCTTTGCTGTCCATTTGCTCACAGGACTTGACGCTCAGCTCTTTAACCTGCTCATTGTTCAGCGAAGCGGCCTGAAATGCCTGACTGCCGGATTGCATCAGCGCGGTGCTGTTAATATTCTGGCAGCCAGAAAGAACCGTCGCCACGGTCAGTGCGGTCAATGATTTAATCAGTTTCATCTATCCATCCATTAGATAACAAGGTAATAAAAACAAATACCTGCCTTAAAAGGCAGAGAGAAAACAACAACATGTTAATCAGTTAACGATGAATGCATAGCTCTGAGGTCTGAAAAATGCAACCAGACGCCTGTTTTTTTGCACTTTTCTCCATGTACATGGCCCCTGTTTTTCATGTACATTGAGGGTCGACTTTACAACCTCTTCACCTAACGTATTGATTAAAAAGGCTAAGGTGTAGAGGCGTTTAATCCGACCTGGAGTAGAAAATGTCTTCTCGTAAAGAGCTTGCCAATGCCATTCGCGCGTTAAGTATGGATGCGGTACAGAAAGCGAAATCAGGCCACCCGGGTGCGCCAATGGGAATGGCGGATATCGCTGAAGTGTTGTGGCGCGATTTCCTCAACCACAATCCGGCCAACCCGCAATGGTCCGATCGTGACCGCTTCGTGCTGTCTAACGGCCATGGATCGATGCTGATTTACAGCCTGTTGCATCTCAGCGGTTATGATCTGCCGATGTCTGAGCTGGCTAATTTCCGTCAGCTGCATTCCAAAACTCCAGGTCACCCTGAATATGGTTATACCGCTGGCGTGGAAACCACCACTGGCCCGTTGGGGCAGGGGATTGCTAACGCTGTAGGGATGGCAATTGCCGAACGCACCCTGGCAGCGCAGTTTAACCGTCCGGGCCACGATATTGTCGATCATCACACTTACGTGTTTATGGGTGATGGCTGCATGATGGAAGGGATTTCCCATGAAGTCTGCTCGCTGGCCGGAACGCTGAAACTCGGTAAACTGGTTGCTTTCTACGACGATAATGGCATCTCAATTGACGGTCACGTCGAGGGCTGGTTCAGCGACGATACGGCACAACGCTTCGAATCGTACGGCTGGCATGTGGTCCGTGGCGTGGATGGTCATGATGCTGATTCAATCAAACAGGCAATTGAACAAGCGCAGTCGGTCAGTGGTAAACCTTCACTGCTGATGTGCAAAACCGTGATTGGTTTCGGTTCGCCAAATAAAGCAGGAACTCACGATTCACACGGCGCGCCGCTGGGTGATGATGAAATCGCACTGACTCGTAAACAGCTGGGCTGGAGCCACGCGCCCTTTGAAATCCCGCAGGACATTTATGCCCAATGGGATGCAAAAGAAGCCGGTCAGGCGAAAGAAGCTGCCTGGAACGAGAAATTTGCCGCTTACGCCCGGGCTTTCCCGGAGCTGGCCGCAGAGTATAAACGCCGCATGAGTGGCGCGCTGCCGGAAAACTGGCAGTCAGAATCACAGAAATTTATCGAGCAGTTGCAGGCTAATCCTTCAAGCATCGCCAGCCGCAAAGCTTCTCAGAACGCCCTGGAAGCTTTCGGCAAGCTGCTGCCTGAATATCTTGGCGGTTCTGCCGATCTGGCACCCAGCAACCTGACCTTGTGGTCCGGTTCAAAAGCCATCAACGAAGATGCTGCGGGTAATTACATCCACTATGGCGTGCGTGAATTTGGCATGACGGCTATCGCCAATGGCATTACGCTGCACGGTGGTTTCCTGCCTTATACCGCTACCTTCCTGATGTTCGTCGAATACGCCCGTAATGCGGTGCGCATGGCGGCACTGATGAAGATTCGTCAGGTGATGGTCTACACCCATGATTCTATTGGCCTGGGTGAAGATGGTCCCACCCATCAGCCGGTCGAGCAAATGGCCGGTCTGCGCGTGACGCCGGGTATGAGCCTGTGGCGTCCTTGTGATCAGGTGGAGTCTGCGGTGGCGTGGAAATACGCTATTGAGCGTCAGGACGGGCCTACAGCCCTGATCTTCTCCCGTCAGAATCTGGCACAGCAGCCACGCGACGCACAGCAACTGGCAAATGTGGCGCGGGGCGGTTACGTGCTGAAAGAGTGCGAAGGTCAGCCAGAGGTGATCCTGATCGCGACAGGTTCGGAAGTTGAACTTGCCGTTGGCGCATATGAAAAGCTGAGCGCGGAAGGTCGTAAGGTTCGGGTGGTTTCCATGCCATCGACTGATGCTTTTGATAAGCAGGATGCGGCTTACCGCGAATCTGTCCTGCCGAAAGCGGTCAGCGCAAGGGTGGCGATTGAAGCGGGGATTGCCGATTACTGGTACAAATACACCGGTCTGAATGGTGCAATCATCGGTATGACCACCTTTGGTGAGTCCGCACCGGCAGGTGAGCTGTTTAAAGTGTTTGGTTTCACCGTGGATAATGTGGTCGCCACGGCCAAAGGCCTGCTCTGATATCTGAGGTTCGCCCTTGCGGGCGAACCTTTCCTCTTTTACCCCACGGTCTGTTCCCGCAGGTGAAAATCCTGACTTAGCGGAAACATGGGTTCCGTAATTTTCTGTACCGATGCTTTTTCCTCTTCCTTTGGCTCCTGCTGATAAGGTTTGGAATGACCATAGAAGCGTCCGTTCTGGTTTACCGAAAGCGACTCGCACTCGATAGTGCCGTCCAGATGTCCGTTCGCATTCACTGCCAGCTCATGGCTGCGACAAACTCCTTTCAGCTCGCCGCTGATTTCGATGCGATTTGCATAGACCTCTCCATCCACCCGACCATTTTTCTGCACAAAGACGGTTTTTTCAGAATTGATAACACCATTGACCGTACCATTAATATGGATGTCACCGATTGCATTGATTTCCCCCACAATCAGACAGGTTTCCGGGATAGTGGTGGTATCTGATTTATTGTGTACGGTGACTGCAGAAACCGTTTCCTCATGCTCCATGATTTCACTCTCAGGCATTGCGTCAGCTGCTGATGAGGGAGGAAGGGAGGATTGCGGTGGGATGATTATGTTGTCTTTGCGTTTAAACATCGTTATTTCCTTATTAAACAATAAATTCCTGAATGTTGCTCCGGCAACAATGGTCGAAACCAGCCCGAACAACAAGCCTTTGAACTGGCGGATCAGTTCCAGTGAGGTTTCCCAGCCCAGGCTGAATGTAATCAGTACCAGGAGCCAGATTAGCCAGACAAACCAAAGCAGGTTGTAATTCATATTCCGGTGCGGTTAATACCAGAGGAAGGAGAGAGGAGGGCAGCAATCACCGCAATGGCGATCTGATATTTCTCAACCCGGCACTCCTTCCCTGGAGCGATTACTGAGTCGCCGCGATTGTGACGTGGCCAGTGTGCGGTAACCAGCCTCGTTAATACTAACATCCGGCGACACACTGGTTACATTTAGCGTCATTTACTTTACTCCGCAGCCCAGGGTCGTGGTTAAAATTTTAAACTGTGAGGTTACTAAATGTGATCCTGGTCAGATTTTTAGCTTATTGCGACAGGTATCCATTCCAATTATTCCTGATAATCTCTATTGTAGCTGAACCGTTTCAGTTGTTGTTATCACGGCTGAAAGTGAGCTTAAGAGTCTTAATGAGTGCGTAAGAATTCTCTGTACAAGCGTAAACGTCTGCCTCAGGCTAACGCTCCAGTTTTGTACCGAATTCTGATGCAGGGGTGATATGACGGTTCGCATTGCCATAAATGGTTTTGGTCGTATTGGACGTAATGTACTGCGTGCGCTTTATGAAACAGGACGCCATGACGAAATCACAGTCGTTGCCATTAATGAGTTGGCTGAAGCTGCCGGTATGGCGCATTTACTGAAATACGACACCAGTCATGGCCGTTTCGCCTGGCCTGTTCGCCAGCAAAGCGATTCTCTGTGGGTGGGTGAGGATTGCATTCGCCTGCTGCACCGGGCAGAGATTAACAGCCTTCCGTGGCATGAACTGAATGTGGATGTGGTGCTGGACTGCACCGGCGTGTACGGCAGCCGAGCCGACGGCGAGGCACATCTTGCTGCCGGGGCAAAAAAAGTCCTGTTTTCACATCCGGGTGGTCACGATCTTGATGCCACAGTGGTTTACGGTGTGAATCAACAGGCCCTCAAGCCTGACGACAGAATCGTTTCCAATGCCTCCTGCACGACTAACTGTATAATTCCTGTTATCAAACTACTAGATGATGCTTTCGGTATTGAGTCAGGCACTGTCACCACCATTCACTCTGCCATGCACGATCAGCAGGTCATTGATGCCTACCATACCGATTTGCGGCGAACCCGAGCGGCCAGTCAGTCAATCATTCCGGTTGATACCCGTCTTGCCGCTGGCATTTCGCGTATTTTTCCGAAATTCAGCGACTGTTTTGAAGCCATTGCCGTGCGTGTCCCGACGATAAACGTGACGGCAATTGACCTGAGCGTAAGTGTGAGAGCAGCGGTCAATGCCGCAGAGGTCAACGCGTTGCTGCTTAATGCCGCAGAGGGAGCATTTAGTGGTATAGTTGACTACACGGAATTACCGTTAGTCTCCATAGATTTTAACCACGATCCGCACAGTGCCATTGTGGACGGCACGCAAACGCGGGTCAGCGGTCAGCATCTGATCAAAACACTGGTCTGGTGCGACAATGAATGGGGCTTTGCTAACCGGATGCTTGACACCACGTTAGCGATGGCCGCAAGCGGCTTCAGCCAGGGCGCGGGTTGCGCCTTTAAAATTTAGAGAATCAACGAGAGGACTCACCATGTCTGTAATTAAGATGACCGATCTGGATCTTGCCGGGAAACGTGTACTGATTCGCTCCGATTTAAACGTGCCGGTGAAAGAAGGGAAGGTTACATCAGATGCGCGTATCCGTGCTTCGCTGCCGACCATCGAAGCCGCCCTGAAACAGGGTGCAAAAGTAATGGTTACCTCCCATCTGGGGCGTCCGACCGAAGGTGAATATAATGAAGAGTTCTCCCTTCTCCCCGTCGTTAATTATCTGAAAGATAAATTGTCCGCGCCTGTGCGTCTGGCGAAGGACTATCTGGAAGGCGTTGAGGTTGCAGCCGGTGAGCTGGTGGTTCTGGAGAACGTCCGCTTCAACAAAGGCGAAAAGAAAGACGACGAAACCCTCGCGAAAAAATATGCGGCCCTCTGCGATATCTATGTGATGGATGCATTTGGTACGGCTCACCGTGCGCAGGCTTCCACCCACGGCGTGGGTAAATTTGCCCCGATCGCCTGCGCGGGCCCCCTGCTGGCGGATGAACTGGACGCGCTGGGTAAAGCACTGAAAACACCTGCTCGTCCTATGGTAGCCGTGGTGGGTGGTTCCAAGGTTTCCACTAAATTTGACGTACTGAATTCGCTGGTGAAAATCGCTGACACAGTGATTGTCGGCGGCGGTATTGCTAACACTTTCGTTGCTATCGATAACAATGTCGGCAAATCGCTGTATGAGCCAGATTTCGTTGAAGCTGCAAAAAAACTGCGCGATGAATTCAAAATTCCGGTGCCAACTGACTCCCGCGTAGGCACAGAATTCTCTGAAACTGCGCCCTCCACGGTGAAAAAAGTCTCCGAAGTCAGTGATAACGAAGAGATCATGGATTTTGGCGATGAAACCGCGCTGGCAATGGCTAAATTGCTGAAAGAAGCCAAAACTATCCTGTGGAACGGCCCCGTCGGAGTGTTTGAATTCCCTAACTTCCGTAAAGGCACCGAGATTGTCGCAAAAGCCATTGCAGACAGTGACGCATTCTCTATCGCTGGTGGTGGTGATACGCTGGCAGCGATCGATCTGTTTGGTATTGAAGATAAGATCTCTTACATCTCTACCGGCGGTGGTGCTTTCCTGGAGTTTGTTGAAGGTAAGAAACTGCCAGCAGTCGCAATGCTCGAAGAGCGTGCAAAACAATAATTTTGAGGCGGAGGGTGACTTCCGCCGTAGAAAATTTGCCTGATTTTCAGGCACCAAATCCATTACTACGACCGACGAAACAGGACAAAAAACATGTCTAAAATTTTTGATTTCGTAAAACCAGGCGTTGTCACCGGTGATGACGTGCAAAAAATCTTCAAAGTTGCGAAAGAGAATAAATTTGCATTGCCGGCAGTGAACTGCGTGGGAACCGATTCTATCAACGCTGTCCTGGAAACTGCTGCGAAAGTAAAAGCGCCGGTCATCATCCAGTTTTCTAACGGTGGTGCAGCATTTATTGCCGGTAAAGGGATTAAATCTGACAAACCTCAGGCTGCTGCAATCCTTGGTGCAATTTCTGGTGCGCACCACGTTCATCAGATGGCTGAGCATTACGGCGTACCGGTTATCCTGCATACCGACCACTGCGCGAAGAAACTGCTGCCGTGGATTGATGGTCTGTTGGAAGCAGGTGAAGCGCACTTCGCCAAAACCGGCAAGCCGCTGTTCTCTTCCCACATGATTGACCTGTCAGAAGAGTCTCTGGAAGAGAATATTGAGATCAGCAGCAAGTATCTGGCCCGTATGGCAAAAATCAATATGACGCTGGAAATCGAACTGGGTTGCACCGGTGGTGAAGAAGATGGCGTTGATAACAGCCACATGGATGCTTCAGCGCTGTATACTCAGCCGGAAGACGTTGACTATGCCTATGAAAAACTGAATGCGATCAGCCCACGTTTCACCATTGCTGCCTCTTTTGGTAACGTGCATGGCGTTTACAAGCCAGGCAACGTTAAGCTGACTCCCACTATTCTGCGCGACTCTCAGGAGTATGTGAGCAAGAAACACAACCTGCCACACAACTCGCTGGACTTCGTATTCCACGGCGGCTCCGGCTCTTCTGCTGCGGAAATTGAAGAATCTATCAGCTATGGCGTTATCAAGATGAACATCGATACCGATACCCAATGGGCGACCTGGGACGGCATCCTGCAATATTACAAAAAGAACGAAGGCTATCTGCAAGCTCAGTTGGGTAACCCGGAAGGCGCGGACAAGCCAAACAAAAAGTATTACGACCCGCGTGTATGGCTACGTTCTGCTCAGACCTCAATGATCACCCGTCTGGAGCAGGCATTTAAAGAACTGAATGCGGTAGACGTTCTGTAATCTTCTTTGCGTTTCAGGCCTGGTCTGACGGCCTGATAGCCGCGTCATTGACACCCTGTGAGTCCCTGCTCACAGGGTGTTTTTTTACCTGAAAACAGCTCAATTCTCCCTCTTCTGCAAGATCGTCAGACAATACTTTCAATCCGCGTGCTGTCTGCTGTGAAAACCAATGCTGTCTCATCTGGTGATAATTATCAGTCATGCACGGTAACAAATTATTAATTTTACTGGAAATTTGGCAGGATGCGCCATTTTTGGTTACGATTAGGGACTGGGATGTCAGCCTGGCTGGCAATGAATCACGGGTTATGAATCCTCGTCAATAACAGGAAAGGTAAATGGAAGATCTTAATGTAGTCGACAGCATTAACAACGCGGGAGGCTGGCTGGTTCGCAATCAGGCGCTACTACTCAGCTATGCCGTCAATATCGTGGCGGCCATAGCCATCATCATTTTTGGGATGATCGTGGCGCGTATTATTTCGAATGCCCTGAATAAACTGCTGATTGCCCGGCATATTGATGCCACCGTCGCCGACTTTCTCTCCGCGCTTGTGCGCTATGGATTGATAGCGTTCACCCTTATCGCTGCGCTGGGCAGGATTGGGGTGCAGACTGCTTCGGTGATTGCGGTGCTGGGTGCTGCGGGTCTGGCCGTCGGGCTGGCTTTGCAGGGGTCGTTGTCCAACCTCGCCGCAGGCGTGTTGCTGGTGACTTTCCGACCTTTTCGCACCGGTGACTTTATTGATATCGGCATCATGGGGACGGTGCTCAACGTACAGATTTTTTCCACCACGCTGAAATCAGCCGATGGCAAGATTGTGGTGGTGCCCAACGGTAAAATTATTGCCGGAAATATCGTGAATTATTCCCGTGAGCCGGTACGCCGCAACGAATTTATCATTGGTGTGGCCTATGACGCGGATGTTGATCAGGTCATCAGCCTGTTGCAGGGCGTGGTTGATGCTGAACCACGCGTGCTGAAAGAGATGGGCGTGCAGATTGGTCTGAACGAGCTGGCGGCTTCTTCGGTCAATTTTGTCGTACGCTGCTGGAGTAATGCAGGTGATTTGCAGAATGTTTACTGGGATCTGATGAAGAATTTCAAGCGTGCGCTGGACGCAAATAACATTGGCATTCCCTATCCGCAGATGGATGTACATTTGCATCATGACAAATCTGCTAAGTCGCCAGAAGCCGTACAGGAATAAGACGTTGGCATGAACTTCATGCATGATTAATTAATCATTCAAAGGTGGCTGCAATGCCGCCTTTTTTGTTGCTTTGGCTATAAGAATAACTGATTAATAATAAGTTATTTTTGTTTTTGCTAATAATTTTGCTTCGTTACACTCAGCGCAATTGTTGAGAGTGGGGAAGTTTTGATGTTGTCTGTTTATCTGGAAGGAATGATGTTTGGCGCTGCATTGATCCTGCCGCTGGGGCCGCAGAATATGTTCGTCATGAACCAGGGAATGCGTCGGCATTATCATCTGATGACGGCAGGCCTGTGCACCCTGAGTGATGTGATATTAATCTGCGCCGGGATTTTTGGTGGAAGTGCCGTGCTGATGCAGTCTCCTCTGCTGCTGACATTCGTCACCTTAGCAGGCGTTGGCTTTCTGTTGTGGTATGGCTGGGGGGCGATGCGTCGCGCGTTCATCAGTGGGGTGATGGTTACCTCCCGGCAGCAGGAGCTGGCGGGGCGTGGGCGTATTATCGCTACGGTGATAGCGGTCACCTGGCTTAATCCACATGTATATATTGATACTTTTGTCGTACTGGGCAGCATTGGGGGGCAACTGCCGGTAACGACGCGCGGTTGGTTTGCATTCGGTTCAGTCAGTGCGTCGCTGCTGTGGTTTTATAGTCTGGCGCTACTGGCAGGCTGGCTGTCACCTTTACTGAACAGAGCCCCGGTTCAGCGACTGATAAATTTTCTGGTCGGAGCGGTGATGTGGTGGATCGCCGTCAGGCTGGCGCTGGATTTATGTCAGTGAACTCGGTGTGAAAATAGCGGTCATAGCCTGGCAGAGTCACAGGCACTCAATATGCCAAATTATTGTTTTAAAGTGGAACAATCTGCTGGTGAAAGGCCTTCGGGCGATACCAGCTTTTGTCCTTAATTCAATCAAGCTCCCATGGAGGAACCGAGTGAAGCTCACTAATCTGGCCCTGGCCGCCGTTATTGGATTAGCAAACGTACCCGTCGCAGCACTGGCAGATGAACTGCCAAATGGCCCACATGTCGTTACTTCTGGCCAGGCCAGCGTGGATGCCACGCCGGATATTGCCACTCTGGCAATAGAAGTCAGTGTTTCTTCCGCCGAGGCGGCGACGGCAAAGAAACAGGCTGATGCCCGTGTGGCACAATATTTTGATTTTCTGGCTAAGAATGGCATCGAGAAAAAAGATATTAATGCCGCCAATCTGCGCACTCAGCCAGAGTATGACTATCTTAAAGATGGTAAAGCGCAGTTAAAAGGCTACCGTGCTGTGCGTCAGGTTCAGGTAACATTGCGTCAGCTTGATAAGCTGAATGAATTGCTGGACGGCGCGCTGCAATCAGGTCTGAATGAAATCCGTTCTGTTGAGCTGGGCGTGGCTGAACCGGACCGCTATCGGGACCAGGCCCGGCAGGCCGCAATCGATAACGCTATTCATCAGGCCGGGGTGCTGGCAAAAGGCTTTAATGCAAAGCTTGGCCCGGTGTGGAGTATTCGCTACCGGGTTGCCAACTACCAGCCTGTGCCGCTTACCCGCATGTTTAAAACAGCAGATGCAGCGCCAATGACGTCTGCTGCACAAACCTATGAGCAGCAGAGTATTCATTTCGACGATCAGGTAGATGTGGTTTTCGAGTTGCAACGTAATCAGTAAAACCGCAGTGTTTCACGGCCAGGCACCTCAGGGTGCCTGGCGCAGTACGCGATGTCCGTGGGCGATCAACGCATCGGTCACCTTACGCATCAGACGGCTTTCCGGAGCAAAACGATGCCAGTAGAGCATCCTGCGTTGTAATAGTCCCGGCGTCAGATCGATCAATTCACCTTCGGCCAGCTCACGTTCAATTTGCAGGTGTGGGATCATACAGCAGGTTGTACCCTGACGTGCCAGCTGCACGAATGCCTCAGAGGAATTGACGATATGGCAGGGCACGCTGCCAGGAGACAGGTCGAAATTCTGCTGTAAAAAAGCCTGATGCATATCATCAAGATGGTCGAAAGCAACTGCCGGTGCTTTCAGCAGCGCTGAACGGGTCACGCCGTTTGGGAAATAACGTGCGGCAAACTCTTTCGATCCGACAAACAGATAGTCCAGCGCGCCAAGCTGATCGACCAGGCAACTGGGTAACGGTTGCGGCTGGATACTGACAGCACCTACCACTTCTCCGCGACGCAGTCTCTCCTGGGTACGACTTTCATCCTCAACCTGGAGGTTAAGTCGCACAGGTGAGTCGGTCAGTACCGTTTTCAGCGCAGGCAGTAACCAGGTTGCAAGACTGTCGGCGTTGACCGCCAGTGACAGCAGCAGGGGCGTGGTGCCGCCATTTTCATCCCCCAGCCACTCTTCTTCCAGCAGCTCAACCTGGTGCAGTAAAGCCAGCAACTTTTGTCCCTGTTCCGTCGGACGAGGTGGAACGGTGCGCACCAGCAGCGGCTGGCCAAACATGTTTTCAAGCTGCTTGATACGCTGAGAAACGGCTGACTGGGTGATACACAGCTTTTGTGCGGCACGTTCAAAACCACGTTCACGGATCACTGCATCCAGCGCCTGAAGCGTTCGATAATCCGGGCGTTTCATTAGTTGCTTCAACTCTCTTTCAGGTGTGGAACCAGCACTATGCCACAGATTACTCACTTTGGGCTGTACAACATGAACTTATCAGAGCAACGCTTTGTGGGGCCGGCCGCAAAGCGTCAACAAATGCTGCATGACAGGGGCGGGGTTGCTTTATACTGTCGCCTCTCTAAAGCCGCACGGATTGTAAAAATATCATGACGCAGGATGAACTGAAAAAAGCCGTTGGCTGGGCGGCACTGGACTATGTTAAACCCGGCACCGTGGTTGGGGTGGGAACAGGGTCAACCGCCTCGCATTTTATTGATGCGCTTGCCACCATGCGACATCAGATTGAGGGGGCCGTTTCCAGCTCAGAGGCGTCAACCCTTAAGCTGAAAAGCCTGGGGATTCAGGTTTTTGATTTCAACGAAGTAGATGCACTGTCGGTCTATGTTGATGGCGCAGATGAAATTAATGGTCAGATGCAGATGATCAAAGGCGGCGGCGCAGCGCTGACCCGTGAAAAAATCATCGCGGCGGTGGCTGATAAATTTGTCTGTATTGTTGATCAATCCAAACAGGTGGACGTTCTGGGTAAATTTCCGCTGCCGGTGGAAGTTATTCCTATGGCCCGCAGCTATATTGCGCGAGAACTGGTGAAACTGGGAGGGCTGCCAGAGTATCGTCAGCATGTGGTAACCGACAACGGCAATATTATTCTTGATGTACACAATTTGCAGATTCTGGATGCTGTTGCGCTGGAAAAATCGATTAACGCACTTGCTGGCGTGGTGACCGTCGGTCTGTTCGCTGCTCGTGGGGCAGATGTTGCGCTGGTTGGCACAGCATCGGGCGTGAAAACCATTGTGAAATGATCTTGCTGGCCTGACAGCGCTTAATTTCTGCAAAAAAACATCTTTTCTTTTGTGGCTGGGATTTGGTGACTTATGTCACAAAATAACGTCCGGGAGGGTGTTCCTGCTAAGGATGTTTGCCACGTCCTGATTATCTGTCGATTTTTGCAGGCCCGAAGCTCTCACCTGATGTCTGGCAGGCAATCGTTTGTATTGCTGCGGCGTAAATTTTGATATTTTGACATAAGGCTTAACTATATCAGCCACATCTGAAGTCTGCTAAATAGGATCGGGAAATGGCAAAAGTATCACTGGAGAAAGACAAGATTAAATTCCTGTTGGTGGAGGGCGTGCACCAGAGCGCAGTAGATAATCTGCGGGCATCTGGCTATACCAACATCGAATTTCATAAAGGCGCACTGGATAGCGAAACATTAAAAGAGTCGATCCGTGACGCGCATTTTATCGGTATCCGCTCGCGCACTCATCTGAGCGAAGAGATTTTCGCAGCGGCAGAAAAGCTGGTTGCGGTGGGGTGTTTCTGTATCGGCACCAACCAGGTCGATCTTGCTGCGGCAGAGAAACGCGGGATCCCGGTTTTTAACGCACCTTTCTCCAATACCCGATCGGTAGCAGAACTGGTTATCGGTGAGCTGTTATTGATGCTGCGCGGTGTACCGGCAGCCAATGCCAAAGCCCATCGTGGCGTGTGGAACAAACTGGCGGTAGGGTCGTTTGAGGCACGTGGTAAAAAGCTGGGCATCATCGGCTATGGTCATATTGGTATGCAACTTGGTGTGCTGGCGGAAAGCCTGGGGATGCATGTTTACTTTTATGACATTGAGAACAAATTGCCGTTAGGCAATGCGACTCAGGTAACGCACCTGTCCGATCTGTTAAACATGAGTGATGTGGTCAGCCTGCATGTGCCGGAAACCCTCTCGACGCAGAACATGATGGGAGCGCAGGAGCTGGCGATGATGAAGCCGGGTTCACTGTTGATAAACGCTTCGCGCGGTACGGTGGTCGATATTCCTGCCTTGTGCAAAGTGCTGGCTGATAAACATCTGGCCGGCGCGGCTATCGACGTTTTCCCTGAAGAGCCTGCCACTAACAGCGACCCGTTCAATTCACCGCTGTGTGAATTTGATAACGTGATCCTGACGCCGCACATTGGTGGCTCCACCCAGGAAGCTCAGGAAAATATAGGTATTGAAGTTGCCGGTAAGTTGGCAAAATATTCCGATAACGGCTCGACGCTGTCAGCGGTTAACTTCCCGGAAGTTTCATTACCTATGCACGGCGACCAGAGTCGTCTGCTGCATATTCATGAGAACCGCCCTGGCGTGCTGACTGCCATCAACAATATTTTTGCCGGACAGGGCATTAACATCTCCGCGCAGTATCTGCAAACTACCCCATCGATGGGCTATGTGGTCATTGATATTGATGCGCCGCAGGATGTGGCGAATACGGCACTTCAGCTGATGAAATCTATTCCCGGAACGATTCGCGCCCGACTGCTTTACTGAGCCTGGCCTCAGAGTGTAAAAGGGCGACGCAGGTTCGCCCTTTTTTATGCTCTTGACCCGTCCTGAATAGCGTTGACACATTTTCCCGCGATTCTGAGGAGAATGTGATGAAGCAATATGTTAAACGTACACAACGCGACTACTCTCTGTCCTTTAAACTGGCCGTCGTTGAGCAGGTTGAAAAAGGTGAGATGACTTATCGTCAGGCTCAGGAGCGCTACGGTATCCAGGGGTGCTCCACCGTTCTGAAGTGGCTGCGTAAATATGGCCAGCTGGACTGGCACTCTTCAAAGCAGCGCAGCGCACGTGGAGGACTCATGAAAAAATCCCTTCCCCTTACGCCTGAACAACGAATCAAAGAGCTTGAGCAGCAGCTGGCTGAATCCGAAGTGAAGGCGCAGTTCTTTGAGGCCGTCGTGAAGGTCATGAACACTGAGTTCGGTGCCACGCTGACAAAAAAGCAGTTAGCTTCGTTATCGCGCAGGCAAAAACACCCGGACTGACCATCGTCAGGGTCTGCCGGTTTTTAAAAATAAGCCGTCAGGCCTGGTATCAGGGGTGTCAGCGCGTGCAACGTAAGTCAGAGCAGGCCTGCCGCATTACTGAGGAAGTGAAAAACCTCAGGATGCAGCAACCGCGCCTGGGCACGCGCAAGCTGCACCATATCCTTAACTGTCGGGATGCACCTGAACTGCATATCGGGCGGGACAGCCTGTTTACCGTACTCCGGGAGGCCGGGCTGCGGGTACGTCCGGCCAGGGCTTATCATAAAACAACCCACAGCCATCATCGCTTTTATAAGCATCCAAACCTGCTGAAAGACGGGCCGGGGCGGACCGTCATCTCCGGCCCGGAGCAGGTTTGGGTGGCGGACATTACCTGGCTTCCGGTCAGAACCGGCACGGCTTACGTGAGCCTGGTAACCGACGCATTCTCACGGAAAATAGTGGGTTACCATGTGCATGAAAGTCTTCATACAGAGCACGTGGTGAAGGCGCTACAGATGGCACTGAAAAACCGGCATGGCAGGACACCGCTGATCCATCACTCCGATCGCGGCATACAGTACTGCTCAGCGATGTACCAGTCGGTGCATGAAAGACACGGGCTAATCTGCTCAATGACGGATGGGTATGACTGTTATCAGAACGCCATTGCGGAGAGGGTCAACGGAATACTGAAAAACGAGCTGCTGATAACGCGCCCGGCAGACATCGTTCAGGCAGAAATAATGGTGGCGGAGTCGGTAAGAATCTACAATAGCCAGCGACCGCATCTGTCGCTGAAATATAAAACGCCAGATGCAGTACATCAGGCGTTTTGAGGGCGTAAAGTGTCAACCTATGCCAGGACTAGTC
>NZ_JFHN01000064.1 GCF_000590885.1 Erwinia mallotivora | reverse complement strand
GCGTTGAGCTCGCCGTAGGTGAGCGTCTCCGTGCCGCACTCGACGGCGGTCGCGTCCGGTGTCCGCGCCGCGTGCGCCTCGAACAGGACGTGCACCGGTCCCGCCGGCGGCACGGCGGTCGTGGCGTTGTACTGCTCCAGCACCGTGCGCCGTTCTGCCCCGTCCATCACCTTAATGTCATAAACCGCCGTCGCCGGCGACTCTTCCAGAGCCGTGACCAGCCCCTCAAGGGCGTGCAGCGCATAGCCGAGAACACGTCCGGCCTCAATGCTGCCGTCTGCCTGTACCTCAAGGCGGAAGCCGCGGTCCGTATCGTCTGCCAGCAGCGCAAGGGGATAGTTCTGCCGCTCCTCTCCCGCCAGGATCTGTACTCCTTCGCTCACCATTCCGCTCCCCGCCACTTCATCTGTCGGGGTGTGCCGGTAGTTCATCAGGCAGGCAAACAACGGCACCTCCGCGGGCCATCCGGCCGCTTCCTGCACAGACGGCAGCGCCGCATGCCCGTGTTTCATCAGGCTAAAAAGCTGCAGGTGCGCCGCCTCTGCGGCCTCAGCTACCGTCACCTCCTGCACGCCGATCCTCACCGGCAACGTGTTGATGTACAGACCCACGGCTCCGGCATGCAGCGAATCGCCTTCCCCGCGGCCCAGCACAACCGTGCCGAATACCACGTCGTCGCTGCCGGAAATGACCGCCAGCACCCGGGCCCATGCAAGGTGAAGCAGGGCTGCCGGACTTACGGCCAGCGCACCGGCGCACCGGCGCACCCGGCGGGCCAGTCCGTCCCCGACGGAGGTACTGATGCTCAGCAGGCCACTCCCGCTTCCCCGGATCCCGGTCAGCCCGTACGGCAGGGCCGGGCCAGGAACCCCGGCCAGCAGCGACCGGAAGTAGGCGCGACTTGCTCCCCCTGCGTCAGCCGCGCCGGCGCGCAGTACGAAGCGGCGGAACGGAACCGGCGCGGGCAGCGCCGCATCATCGTCCGCCATCAGGGCCCGCACCTCGCGCATGATCAGCTCGCTCGACACGTGATCGGCGATCATGTGGTGGAGCTGCAGCGCCAGGTACGCCCGGCCGCCGGCCGCCGCCGCCATGAAGCCGCGCATCATCGGGGCTTCCCGGATATCAAGCGGAGCGGCGGCGGCGTGCGCCTTCAGCCCGTCCACTCCGTCCACTCCGGATTCCTCAAGGCTAAAACGGGCCGTCCGCCACACCACCTGTACGGGTTCCGGCAACCCTTCCCACACCACGCTGGTGCGCAGTATGTCATGCCGGTCAATGACCTTCTGCAGCGCGGCGGTGAAGCCGTCCAGCAGCCTGACTGAGGCAAAAGCAAGGTAACAGTTCAGCCGGTAGGGGTCATCGTCAGTGTGCAGCAGGTGATGAAAAAGGATACCCTGCTGCAGCGGGGCCAGGGGATAGACGTCCTGTATGTTTTCCGCTCCGCCGGATACTGCGGCGGCGATGACCGCACGCTGTCCGGCGGGCAGGTGCATCCAGTCCGTCTGGTCGGGCGCGGCATTATCCGCCGTCCCGGTGGCCGGTGAACCGGCCTCGCCTCCCGTCAGGGCCAGGGCCAGGGCGCTCAGGGTTGGGGCGGTGAAAAGGGTGTGCACATCGCCAGGCAGCCCTGCCTGCTGCACCCGGGCCATGAGGCGGACGGCCAGCAGCGAGTGGCCGCCCAGCGCGAAGAAGTTGTCGTGGCGGCCCACCCGGTCAACCCGCAGCAGCTCGGCCCACAGCTCCGCCAGCAGGCACTCGGTCTCACCCTGCGGCGGCGCATAGCCCGCCTGCCCGAGCGCGCCGGCGTCCGGCGCCGGCAGCGCCCGCCGGTCCACCTTGCCGTTGGGCGTCAGCGGCCAGGCCGCCAGGGACACGATCGCCGCCGGCACCATGTACGCCGGCAGCGCCGCCCCCAGTTGCCGCTTCAGGGCCGCCACGTCCGGCGCCTCGCCGGCCAGCACGTAGGCCACCAGTTGCCGGTCAGGGCCGTCCCCCCGCGTCACCACCACCGCCTCGCGCACCCCGGGGCAGCGCAGCAGCTGCGCCTCCACCTCGCCGGGCTCGATGCGGTAGCCGCGGATCTTGACCTGGTCGTCGAGGCGCCCCAGATATTCCAGCGCCCCGTCCGGGCGCCAGCGGCCGCGGTCACCGGTGCGGTACATCCGGCCTTCGCCGGCGAAGGGGTCCGGGAGGAAGCGCTCCTGCGTGAGCTCAGGGCGGTTCAGGTAGCCGCGGGCGACGCCGGCCCCGCCGACGTAGATCTCGCCGGGGACGCCGGGGGGCACCGGCTCGCCCCGGCCATCCAGCACGTAGACGCGCGTGTTGGCGATCGGGTATCCAACATGTGTTTCTGAAAGGGGCTCCTGAACACCGGAGGTCGCAATAATAGTTGTTTCGGTGGAACCATAATTGTTTATAACCTGAAAAGTCGGATTCCCTGGCAGATTTCCCAGCCGGTCTCCGCCGGTGAAGAGGGTGCGCAGGCGGGGCGGCGGCGGGGAGCCGAGAAAGGCCTGGGCCAGCGGCGTGACCAGAAAACCGCTGTCGGCCTCCTGCTCCTGCCACCACCCCAGAAGCCGCGCCGGATCCGCCGCCGTCCGGCCGGGCGGCAGCGCCAGCAGCGCCCCCGCGCAGAGCGCCGCCCACACTTCCCAGGTGAATGCACCAAAAGCCACGCCGGCCGTGCTGGCCGTGCGGGCGCCGGCCGGGAGGCCGAAACAGGCGCGGTGCCACTCCGCCAGATTGGCGAGGCTGCGGTGCTCCACCATGACGCCCTTGGGCTGCCCGGTGGAGCCGGAGGTGTAGATGACGTAGGCGAGGTGGGCGGGAGTCAGCCCCGCCGGTGTGGGATTGCCGTCGTCCAGGCCCGCCCACTCTCCGTCGTCTTCAAGCCGGATGAGACGAGTGTCACCGGCGGTTGCGGTGCGGCGTGCGGCCTCGCCGGCGGTCAGGATAACCACGGGCCCGCAGTCGTCCAGCATGAAGTGCAGGCGTTCATCCGGGTAGGCCGGGTCGAGCGGGACGTAGGCGCCGCCGGCCTTGAGGACGGCGAGCAGGGCGGTTATGAGTGCCGGTCCCTTCTGCATGCAGACCGCCACGCGCGTATCGGGGCAGACGCCGAGGGTTATGAGGTGGCGGGCCAGGCGGTTGGCCCGGGCGTTGAGCTCGCCGTAGGTGAGCGTCTCCGTGCCGCACTCGACGGCGGT
>NZ_JFHN01000063.1 GCF_000590885.1 Erwinia mallotivora | reverse complement strand
ACCCCGGGGCAGCGCAGCAGCTGCGCCTCCACCTCGCCGGGCTCGATGCGGTAGCCGCGGATCTTGACCTGGTCGTCGAGGCGCCCCAGGTACTCCAGCGTCCCGTCCGGGCGCCAGCGGCCGCGGTCGCCGGTGCGGTACATCCGGCCTTCGCCGGTGAAGGGGTCCGGGAGGAAGCGCTCCTGCGTGAGCTCAGGGCGGTTCAGGTAGCCGCGGGCGACGCCGGCCCCGCCGACGTAGATCTCGCCGGGGACGCCGGGGGGCACCGGCTCGCCCCGGCCGTCCAGCACGTAGACGCGCGTATTGGCGATCGGGCGGCCCAGAGGGACGTCTCTGGTCTCCGGCGTCCCCGGCTGAACGGCGTGTGCGGTGGCAAAGGTGGTGGTTTCAGTAGGGCCGTATCCGTTGACAATGCACACCTGACCGCCCCGGGCCAGGACGCGGCTGAACATCGCCGGATCGGCTTTTTCTCCGCCGCTGAGCAGGTAGCGCAGCCGGGCCAGCGCCGTCGGTATAGCGGCGGCGTGGCGGTTAAACAGCGCGGTGGTCAGAAACAGCACCGAGACGTTCCGGTCGCGGATGAACGCCCCGAGCGGAGCACTCTCCAGCAGTGTATCCTGCGGGACCGTTACCAGACTCGCGCCGTTGAGCAGTGCTCCCCAGATTTCCATGGTGACGGCGTCGAAAGCCGGATTCGACGCAAACGCAATACGATCCGTCCGGCAGAAGCCGGCGTAACCGTTGTTAACCGCAATCCGGACAATGCCCGGATGTGTGACCATGACGCCCTTGGGCTGCCCGGTGGAGCCGGAAGTGTACATGATGCAGGCAACGTCAGGAACGCCGCCGTCAGGGAAGGCGCTGCGGACATCTCCGGCGTCGGTAGGCAGCTCGGTAATGTCCACCATCACGCCGGCAAACAGGCGGTCCGGTATTTTTCCCCTGCTCACCAGCGCGGTGGCACCTGAGTCCTCAAGCATGAATTTCAGGCGGGGCTCAGGTGTCACCGTGTCAACCGGGAGGTAAGTGGCGCCAGCCTTGAGCACGGCCAGCTGGGCCACGACAAGGGCGGCAGACCGTTCAAGCAGGATAGCCACCACGTCGCCGTGGCAGACGCCGAGGGTCATGAGGTGGCGGGCCAGGCGGTTGGCCCGGGCGTTGAGCTCGCCGTAGGTGAGCGTCTCCGTGCCGCACTCGACGGCGGTCGCGTCCGGTGTCCGCGCCGCGTGCGCCTCAAACATCACGTGAACGCAGCCCTGAAATGCCGGGACGGCGGGTGCCGATTGCTGTGGTTTCATGACATTACTCCGGTTTTTAGTAAGCCTGTCTGGATACTCAGTGGTGAGCGTCCTGGTTAGGATAATTTCACCGGCAGGCTGTTATAGCCTGATAAAAAAGTTGAGTAGACTGGCTGCGGAATTGATACCAGCGTTATTTCACTAATGAGAAGCCTTAAAGCCTCCATTAATGATTCGATCTCAAAACGTGCTAAGTTGGCTCCCAAACAAAAATGGTTTCCGTAACCAAATGATAAATGTTTATTAGGAGTTCTGTTCAGATCGGGTATTTCAGGGAGAATAAAGATCGTTTCATCAAAGTTTGCAGAACTGTTAAAAATGAATACCAGGTCTCCACGTTCAATTGTTTTTCCTGCAAGCTCATAGTCTGTCATTGCTGTACGTCCTGCATGCCTGGCCACTGATGTCCAGCGAAGTATTTCATTACAGGCATGTACCGGACTGACACTGCCCTCTTTTAACTCCTGCCAGATTTGCGGATAATCACAGAACAGCTTGACCAACCCTGTCAGGGTCAAACGAGTGGTTTCATCACCTCCGAGAAGTAGGCTGTAACAGTTGTAAATGAGTTCTGTCTGCGTCATCCTTAATTCGCCGTCACATAGTCCGATTAAATGGCTCAGAAGGTCGTCTTTATTACTACCTGTGTCCATTAACCGGGACTTGTAAAGTCGCAGAAAATACATCAATAACTCATTTCGAGCCGTCACCGATTCATGTTTATTAAACACCTTTTTCTCAGAAGAAATACATTTACAGGCCATTTCATAAAGTAATGGCCTGTCTTTATCAGGCACACCAATGATCTGACATATTGTCATGATGGGGATAATGTTGGATATTTTTTCCGCGAAATCGAAAGACGAGCCATTCAATGAATCTTTAATAAGATTTATTACGTTTATTTTGATTTCAGACTTGATTTTCGCTAACTTCGAAACTGAAAAATATGAAGAAATTGCTTTTCGTAAAATTTTATGACGTTCACCATCAGAAACAGGTAACATCTTTCCCCCGGCTGAATCTCCACCGCTGAGAAGGGTCTCCATAATATTCCCAGACGATGATGAAAACACCTCGCTGTTTTTATAGACCGAGACAGCGAGTTGATAAGATGTTACAACCCAGAAACCTGGGGTGTTTTTTAGCGCAGGATGCCAGACTAAAGGACATTCCTGACGTAGTTTTTTCCATACATCGTGAATGTTGGTATTCAGGTAGAAGTCAGGGGATGACATGTCAATGTCATCAATAAAATTTTTTAAAGACTGAGACTTGCTCATACCATTCTCCAGACTTTAACTTATTAACTTAGCAGAAAGTATTTGTATCTATATAACTAGATACAATAATAAATATTATCGAAATGCTCATTATTGATGAAAATTTCAGTAATACAAATTAATATAAATCAGAAAAAAGCAAGAATTCCTTTATCAGTTAATCAGAATTGAGCTTCATTACTATGACACTCCTGTCTTTAAAGAATGTCAAATTAATTTTTTAATAAAAATTTTATATGGTTGTCTAAATATTTTACTTCCTAATATCTCTAGACTTTTTCCAGTCTGTGGTTGCCACCCGGCAATGAACTTTAAAGTGGCGGACTTTCTCAGTAACAGCCATATTGACCGACACAGATGATTTCTGTGATATTTTCGTGTAGCCCCTGCCACAGCCGTTCAACATGATTAACTCATGGCGAGTAGATAGGCTGAAGCAAAATCCGGAACTTCAGATTCTGCTTCAGCCCACGCCAGCGTCTGCTGACAACTGAGTACAGCACCTGCTTTACAATCAGGGCGCTTCACCAGCCAGACTATTGTATTGAAATCAAAATCATTAGTATGATTAAGGTAGTGCTCGGACTATTGGACCAGTGATTCCAATGCAATTAGCTGGCATCCAGCCGATCATAATTATCCATTTCGCCCCCTCGAAATAATTGTTCCTAATACCACAACACATTACGTAGCCTCGTGGCACAAGAGATCATCAGCTTCGCATCACGAAATCCACTAATATCTAGGTTCCAGAGTTGTAGTAATGATCAATGAAATAATCGCCAAACGTTACCAGGTGAACCATTATTCGGAACAGCTATGTTAGAGGTCAAAGTATTCCACTCTGCGCATCCAGCATTAGCCAGAAAAGAAGGGCCTAACCAGAATTTCTTTCGCAGATTTCTTTGCAAACCACAAAAATTATGCTTCTTTTGCAACGAAATTTCCCTAGCTACAGAGCAGCATTAGCACAAATATTGTGCCAATGTTACCCATTTTTTTCCATGACGCAGCTTTGCAATATTTATGGCTGGATCAACAAGTCATAATATATTTCTATGTGCATTTGAACTGGTTCTATTTTATTTAATATTTTTTCTATTTTAAGATAAAAGTGGATTTTAGTAATCTATTAAGATAAAGGATAAATAGTTAAATAAAAACAGATAATCTAGACTGGAATTTTCTTTGTATGATGAATATCAATTCCTGTGTTTTATTTTAATCTTGTTAAATGCTTCATTTTTATTCAGTGCGTCAAAAATAAATAAAAATAACATGTATTTTTTCTGAGAGGCTATCTAAAGCCATATTCATTAAAAATAATAAATAAAATCATATTGAATTAATCAAAGAGTAAATAATTAAATAAAATCATCTAGTTACTGAATGCGTACTTATAGCATGGAGAAGCAAAGTTCTCACTTAAGACAGTAAAATTGTCAGTCCTGACTGATTATTGATCTGATAAACTGGTCCGGCTATTCCGGAAAGACGATACGCCCCATTCTGTCTGACTTATAAAATAGATATATCAAAGGATAACCATATAATAACGCTCAGAGCATTTTGCCGATAACGTTTCGTTTGATTCATCCCGGTGTGGCTACTTTCTGGAGAGAATTCGTCAGTCGTGTCATCGCCTCAATGCCATCCTCCACAGCTGCCCGTTCGACTTCCGTCAGCGGTATTTCCTGCAGCATTCTTATCAGGTTGTGTTTTCCCTCAAGATATTGCGCTTCAGAGGAATTCTTAGGCAGATAAAATGAGCATTTCGCACAGGCCATACGATGTGGGCACTGCTCAAAAAAATCATAGCTGCATAAACCGTGCCCCAGGTCGTAATAACGCCAGGGTTCTCCGGTTTGGGGAAGACCTGCCCGGATTGCATTCTGGTCGATCAACACAGAAACCATGCGACGGTTGCGTTCAAAGTAACCGGCTTTCCCGAGTGAGCCGGCAAGACGGGTTGGTGTGATCTCAACATAATGGCGGGTGGATTCCGGCGAAGCATGGCCCAGCCATTTCTGCAGTTCAAGAATATCAAGCGGTTCGCGGGCATTATAAAGCTGGCTGGCGATTGTCGCTCTTGCACGGTGGCTGGTGAACCTGCCTCTGGCATCCTGCTCAGGTATACCCGCTTTTTTACACAACAACGGGATGAGCGATTTATTGATGTAGCTTCCGTGCACCCGTTTTCCCCGGTGCATAAAAAGAAAATGCACACTCTCGCCAGTCTTTGGGTCTTCCTGAAGCGCCTGCAGGCTACGAACCTGTTCCCAGCGTTCGATACAGTCTCCAACTACAGGGTCCACCGGTTTTGTGAACGCCGCGTAAGTTTTACTGATCGGAACATCCAGCAGACAAATACGTTGTTCGTCATTTTCTTCTGAGATCTGCCAGCGGATACAGCCGCACCGCATACGCAGAATTTCATCACGTCTGAGGCCGCCAAACAGCCAGAGCACACTTAGCGCCCTGACCATCTCAAGCGGATAAAAATAAGGATACCCGACGCAGCTGGGTAAATCTGTCTCCTGCAGGTTCTGCCCTGCGTGAATTAATTTACACCAGAGCTCATCGCTCACAATACGGGGATCGGGACCAATCTGCGTACTCAGGCTTTTCGGTGTTCTCAGCACTCGTTCCGGGCTGAACTTAACCGGTATCCATCCCCATTCCTGAAGATCACGAAAGAACGTCTGCATCTGGCCCAGTATTCTCGTTCGGGCTGCCGGCATCATCATTTTTCCCAGCCTGTCTCGGTACATACCTCCGGGGTTAGCCCACTCGCCCACTTTCATGCTGCACACAGCAGTGACCCAGGCCATTGCCGTTTCCCGCGTCCAGCTGGATGGTGACACACAACCCGGATGGCACTCTGCCAGCCAGCGGCCGCATTTCAGCAGGACATACCAGCCAGACATGACTGATGAGGGTCGCAGAACCGATGTTGCGCGCCATCGTTCGCACCAGGAAAGCCATTCAGCAGGAACATCGGCCACAGCAATATATTCGCGCACAGGGCGACGTCGCTGCGTTATCCGGTGTTCAAATCCTTCAGCGAAAACTCCCTCCGACGCCAGTATGCGTGACAGGGTGGCGGAGGCTTCGCGAAGATAAGCTGGCCCCACAGTTGAAATGTGCTTCAGTACCTCAATTTTCAACTTATCAGGGGCCGACTCGCGCTGTATGAGCATCGCCATACACATCGCATTTCTGACCCCGTTATTTCGACCGTCAAGGGGGACATATCCCATTTTCTGCATAATTTTATCAAGCCAGCGAACGGCATCATCAGTAGCCTGCCGGCCAAACACTTTAAGGCAGAGACGATACTGATAGAATACGCCGCAGTATTCCAGTCGTCCAAACCCACAGAGCAGCCAGGCCAGCGCCATAACATATTGTCGGCAGTTGCCGCTGGCACCAAATCGCTGCCGAAATTCACCTTCAGTGCGACAGATAACCGCAGACCATTCGTCCGCTGACCAGGCCCAGTATGTTTTCCGGGTACGGTGCATCTCCAGGGTGATATCATGGATGGATGAATTGTATGGCGCTTTCGCTGCATGCATCCCGATCAGCGTGTGACGCAGAGGGAGGAGGAGACGGGAAAGCGGTTTCAACACGGAAGGTGGCCAGTTTTTGCCGCCCTGCCGGAAGTGGCTGACCAGTGCATCCAGCGCCTCAGGTTCACCCGCAACGAATTCAGGCCGTGTATCCCAAAGGGGATCAGGAAAACTGAGTGGCGCTTCAGGACAAGGTGCCGTCTGTTCGGATCGCATCATGGTAAAGAGTCCTGCGGTTGCAGCGCCTCGAGGCGGCGGGTATGTAAAGATGCCACCGTGCAGTTGAAACGGCGGCTCAGATCGCGTGCGCTGAGATGGATATACAGCAACGTTGACTGGATGCGACGATGGCCGGCAAATGCGGCAATTTCATGGATATCCCAGCCGGCACGGGCCAGTTCCGTCAGGCAGAGATGCCGGAAAGTATGGGTACTGATGAGCGGCAGTTCGGCTTTGAGGGCCAGCCCGCGTACTACTTTCGACCATGTCCAGTTACTGATGGGGTCTGCCCTGTTACGGGGAGAGTGCGACAGAAACAGCGGGCCACGGGATATGCTCAGCATACGGCGCTCAGCCAGCCAGGCCGCGTAGAGCTCGCCGGTCACAGGGGAATAGGGAACCACCCGGCCAAAACGATTTTTGGTATGCTCTGCGCGCACTGTAAGCAACCGCCGGGATGGATCGACATCACCGGTAGACACCGTACAGAGTTCTTCCCGGCGCAATCCGCAGTCGTAAGCCAGCGCCAGCATAAAACGGGTCCGGGTGTCCGCCTGCGCGGCCACCGTAAGAAAATGCAGCCAGTCCCCATCATCCGGGATCCACGGCAGTCGCCGCTGTACAGGGACTATGCCTGGTTTTCCCTTCCCGTTATTTTTCCAGCTCCCCCTTCTGACTGGATTTTTTTCCCGGAGTCCCTCCTCACAAAGCCAGTCGCTGTAAAGTCTCACCACCGTCAGCCGGTGACGAAGAGTGGCCGCGGAGAGGTGACGACCTGCGTGCAGACGGCGGATATACAGTGCGACCGTATCATGCCCGGCGTCGATTGCCGTCAGGCCACAGGCCTGGCAAAATGCAAGCCAGTCATTGACCCCACGCGCATAAGCACTGATGGTATTCGGAGCCCGTAGCAGATCTTCCTGAAGACATATCCACCGGCGAGCTGAAGTCTCTCCAGCCAAAAAAGGCAAAGCTTCCAGCAACTTTCTTTGCACGTTATCCCCCCGGTCCCCAAAATTAACTGTATAAAATATAGCCAATTCCAAATAACTTATAGGCTAAGGCCCTGGGGATACGCATGGGCGTTCCATGGTTTCAGGTGAAAAAGCAAGATTTCCCTATTAAAATCAATGTATTCAGTTCAAATTATGCGCTGTAGTAAGTTAAGTGGAATGCAACATTGACGGAGTAAACTTTGAGCAGCGAAGCTGTTGTCAGAGGTAAACACCATGGTGATTCCCTGAATGAACATGCCCTGTTGCTGGCCGAGCGCTGGCTGAAACTGTTAGCCTTCATTGTTCTCTCAGTCATACTTCCGCCGGTATTTCAGATTCACACGGTGCAGCAAGGCTGCGCGTCAGAGCGCACCGAGCTGTTTCATCAGGGTCAGGTTATCTTCTATATGCCAGTTGGCCTGGATTTTACCGCCCCGCACCTGATAAATGTCCGTGGCGATGAAATCAACTTTCTGCCCCTCCCCCTTCAGCTTTTCGAACGTTCCGGTAAAGTGTCCGCGGAAGTGCAGATGCGATACCACACGGTCACCGGCAATGATCATCTGCTCAACTTCACAGCTCAGGTCAGGTACCGCAGTGCGGAAAACCCGCGAGGCCAGTACGGGTCCCTCAGGTCCCTGCTTACGTCCTTCAGGTGGCGTCTTATCAATAAAGTCAGCTGCCAGTGACTCCCGCGCAAGGGCTTCATTACCCGTGTTCCAGAAGGTGTCATACCGCCGGGCGGCCATTTCACTTTCTGTCAGGCGTGCCCGTGACAGGCTGCCGTCAGTTATCAGTTTGTCGGGCTTAATGAGCGCGTCCTGAGCAGAAAAAGCAGCGCCGGAAGTGCTGATAAGCAATGCCCCTGTAAGCGCTGAAAACACCGTTGATATTTTCTTCATAAATCACTCCTGTATGTCATAAAAACATGAGAAAAGAATTCCGGAAGTACGCCAGAAAGTGCGGCATCACCTGATCAGTGCACCACCGTCAATATCAATTACCGAGCCGGTGACAAACGGGTTATCCAGCACAAACAGATAGCCTTTTGCAATGTCTTCCGCTCGCCCCCAGGCTTTCGCAGGCAGACTTTCAGCAGCAGCCCGAAGCATGTTTTTCCGCGCATCAGGTTCCATGCCAGCGTACGCTTCGGTATCCGTGAGGCCGGGGCTGACTACATTCACGCGCAGCGGCGACAGCTCTCTGGCCAGCACCTTCGCTGCGGACTCGATAGCGGCATTCATTGCGGTCTTCACAATCGCACCGGCAACGGTGCGGCGGGCCAAAAAACCACTGGTAAACGTCAGGGTGCCCTGCGGGAGAATGTTCCCGCCCAGGTGCCGGGCCGCATGGATGCTTCCCCAGAATTTGGTATCAAACGCCTGACGCGCCGCATTGAGGTCCATTTCTGAAAGGGGTCCCCCGGGTGCCTGAGAGCCGGCAGTAAAAATAATGTGGTTCACGCTGCCCAGGGTTTTAGCAAGTGCGCTAACCTCAGATTCATTGCTGACGTCCAGTACCCGTGTGGAAATCACGGCCTGCCCTGAACTGAGCTTCAGACTGACTGCATCGAGTTTCTTACCGTCGCGGCCCGCAAGAATGATTTCGCCCTGGCGCTCAGCCAGTGCCGTGGCTACAGCAAATCCGATGCCTGACGCACCGCCGATGATTAACGTTTTCATGGTCATTGATTACTCCTTGTGCGTGTTATATGACGGATAATCGGTATACCCGGCTTCTGTTCCGCCAAAGAGCGTGGCGGGATTACCCAATGGCGCCAGTGGCAGCTGATGCTGCATCCGGTACGGCAGGTCAGGATTGGCAATAAACGCCCGCCCGAAGGCCACCAAATCGGCTAAACCTTTATCAAGTATCCTCCGGGCCTTTTCAGCCGTGTAGTTACCAGCAACGATGATGGTGCCTCTGAACGTGGCGCGCAGCGTTTCGCGAAAGCTGTCCGGCACCTGTGGCGCATCGTCCCAGTCGGCCTCCGCCATATGGATATACGCAATGCCTTTCTCCTCGCACCAGGCCGCCAGTGCCAGCAGGGCTTCAGTGACCTGCGGGTCATCCATCCCCCGCTGCGTGATGAAGGGCGAAACGCGGATGCCCGTACGGGCGCGGCCCACAGCATCACTGACCGCCCCGAGCACTTCCTGCGCAAAGCGGATTCGGTTAATCAGGCTGCCGCCATATCTGTCCGTGCGTCTGTTGGATGTCCTTCTCAGAAACTGGTCAATCAGGTAACCATTACCTCCGTGCACTTCCACGCCGTCAAACCCGGCATGCACGGCGTTCAGTGCTGCCTGACGGTAGTCTTCAAGGATGCCCTGGATATCAGCCTCGTCGAGCGCCCGTGGCACAGGGCATTCAGCCATCTGACCCTCACCTTTGTCATCAACGACCCATACCTTCGCATCCGGAGCAAGGGCAGAGGGCGCGACCGGTCGGCCATCGGGATGAAAACTCGCGTGCGACATACGCCCGACGTGCCAGAGCTGTGAGAAGATGACGCCGCCGGCCTGGTGAACCGCGTCTGTTATGAGCCGCCAGCCGGCAATCTGTTTACCCGAGTAAATTCCGGGCGTCCATGAATAGCCCTGCCCCTGAGGGGATATCTGCGTGGCCTCCGTCACAATCATCCCCGCACCGGCACGCTGCCGGTAGTACTCTGCCATCAGCGCTGAAGGAATATTTCCCGGCTGAAGCGAGCGGGAGCGGGTCATAGGGGCCATGACGATGCGGTTTTTAAGGGTAGCCTTTCCCAGGCTGTAAGGTTCGAAAAGTGACTGACTGTTCATATGCAGCTCCCGAAAAATGTTCAGTGAGGGAACATTACCGGCACTACACTCTTTTGATAATGGCAGCAAAACAACAATGACTGTTCGGAAAAAATGAAAATGGGAAAACTGGAAGATATGGCTCTGGTTGTGGAAGTCGCAGAATCCGGCGGTCTGTCAGCGGCCGGACGTCGTCTGTCGCTTTCACCGGCATCTATGACCGCAAGGCTTAAAACGATTGAAGCACGTTATCAGACCTGTCTGTTTCACCGTTCCACGCGCGCGATCACGCTGACTAAAGCGGGCGAGGACTTTTATCATGCTGCCCTGCGCGTTCTGAGCGAAGCGAAGCAGGCAGAATCGCTCCTGACGCAGAAAGATTGCGTGCTCAGCGGCAACATACGTATTTCTGCGCCTTCCGATTTTGGCAGGCAGTATCTCAGCCCCGCCCTGCTGGACTTTACCCGGATTCATCCGGGCGTGACAGCCTCGGTCTGCCTGGGCGAACGGGTGGAGGACCTGATAGCCAGCCGGCTGGACATGAGTATCCGCTTCGGCAACCTGCCGGACAGCAGCCTTGTAATCCGGAGTATTGCGCCCAATCACCGGGTGCTGGTCGCATCGGGGAGCTACCTTGAATCCGCAGGCATGCCCGCCTCACCGTAAGCTTTACGCGACCACAGATGTCTGGCGCTTGAGTTGCATGGCGTTGTGCTGAATGAGTGGCGTTTTGAAACAGATGGCGTAAGTGAAACCGTCAGGGTGAATCCCGCGATGGTGTGTGATGATGGCGCAGTGCTGCGTCAGTGGGCTTTGAACGGGGCGGGTATTGCCGGCAAATCCTGGTGGGACGTCAAAAAAGACGTTGAGCAGAAAAGGCTTCACGTGCTGTTTGCAGACGATTTTGTCGGTTTCAGCCGTTATGATGGTAAAAACGTTGGCATGCAGTTTGTCTACCCGCAGCGTAAGCTTCAGCCACGGCAGGTCTCCGCATTCACCGAGTTTTTCATTGACTGGCTCAGAAACGAATAAATTCAGAACATGCGCCTTACCTGCGACTGTCCTGAGCCCGGCTGCTGAAGTAACAGATAACATCCGTTTCTGTGATCTGCTCTGTGACAGGACAAGTCCGACAAATTTCCATTCCACATAAACGCTGACATGTCTAACAGAGTGATGACGGTGCTTGGTACACTTGCCCCCCGACTGGAAGTCTACAGCATTGATGAGGCTTTCATGGATGTCAGTGGAATTGAATGCAGTACGGATTATGAGGCTTTTGGGCAACAGGTCCTTTCGGAAGTCAGGGCAGCAACGGGCCTGACAGTCGGCGTTGGCATTGGCCCAACCAAGACGCTGGCTAAGAGTGCCCAGTGGAGCAGCAAAGAGTGGCCGCAGTTTAAAGGGGTACTGGCGGTCACCACGCGAGCCAGAGCTGAGAAAATGCTTCTTCGTCAGCCGGTAGAAGAGGTCTGGGGCGTGGGCGGGAGAATTGCGAAGCGCCTGAAGACAATGGGTATTGAAACGGCGCTGGATCTCTCTCGCGCCAATCTGGCGATGATACGACGCCAGTTCTCCGTGGTACTTGAACGCACCGTGCGAGAGCTGAATGGTGAGAGCTGCATCAGTCTGGAAGACGTTCCGCCGGTGAAACAACAGATCGTCTGCTCGCGGTCATTTGGAGTGAGAGTAACGGATTACGTTCAAATGCGTCAGGCAATCTGCCAGCATGCTGAACGTGCCGCAGCAAAACTGCGTGGTGAAGGACAGTATTGCCGTCAGGTCAGCGCATTTATCAAAACTTCACCATTTACGCCGGGCGAAATCTATTACGGCAACCTTGCTTCTGAGTCGCTCTTATCTCCAACCCGCGATACGCGTGACATCATTGAAGCGGCCGTACGAGCTCTCGATAAAATATGGCAGGATGGTCACCGTTACCTGAAAGCAGGCGTCATGCTGGGCCAGTTCTCGCCTTCGGGGGTATCGCAACTAAACCTCTTTGATGAATCACTACCCAGAGCTAACAGCGAGCGGCTGATGAACGCTATTGACGGTATAAACCAGTCAGGCCTGGGTAATATATGGTTTGCAGGAAGAGGGATTGCGCCAGAGTGGCAAATGAAGCGCGGTATGTTGTCACCTGCTTATACCACGCGCTGGAGTGATATTCCCAGGGCGAGGTTTGATATTTAGCCCAGGTACGCGCTCTTTAACAATCTGCTTTCAGAGCGGTAGCTGGTGCGCTTCGCACACTTATCCAGTCACATAATCTTTTTGGCCGTCCAGTCATATCTGATTTTACTCTGTGTGATATAAAAATCACTCGCAGTCCTTAATAAAAAGTGAGCGTATATACAGTAAAATGGCCGAAATCAAAAACAGGCTTGCCGACACAACCGGTGTCAGCCACGTCAAGGGCACCTGCCACTCAGGCAATGGTAAAAAGTACGTTAAAGCTGACACCAGCGGTGCAATGATTGCGCCGAACACACCTCCCTCTCCAATATCAGAGAGTGGATCCAGCATCAAAACGGTGAGACAGAAAAGCCAGATGCACCCAAGAAAAACAAGATAATCATATTCTGACATGACAGCTCCCGTGACTTATTTAGTCTGCCTTTAGTGAAAAGTTAATGTTTATATTCTGAAAATTACGCTATTTTTTTTTGCAGGGACTGGCAACGGCCTTAAATCCGTTTTCAGGCGACCTTTAACGCCCCTGAAATCCACTACTGCTGCCTTGAGTAAATCGTTAAGAAAAACATCCTGAGAAAGCAGCCATCCGTAGATCCACGGTTTTTTTTCAAAAAGTTCAGGACATTCTTCAATTAATGTCGTTATTAATTCCCGGTTTTCGTCAATGCGCTTATAGATCCCACCTTCTGACCTGATTAATTTGGAGATCAAAATATCATGACGCTCACAGATTTCATTTTTTTTGGACATATTCAGCTCTCACATCAGGTGTTTCCCGTCAACCGGATCTGTATTGAGTAATTAGTTTCTGACCTTAGAAAATACTATTGCCCTGCTGCCAGTTTGGTAGCTGCTTGCCAGAATTATCTCTTTTCCGGAACGGTAAAAAGCCAGGGTTGCTGGCTCAGCGGTTTAGTTTTATCGTGAGTACGATCAGGCATGGTCAGCATCCTCTTCAAGAAGGTTTAATACGTTAAAAACGGCATCAGCCTCAGCCAGAAGTCCTTCATTTCTTAGTGCATCAGCTTTCTTTATTAAAATGCTGATGGCTCTGTCTGTTTCGCTTATTACCGCTGAATCTTTCAGAAACAGGAGCCAGTGGGTTTTATCGGCTTTGCCGGTGCGTTGCCAGATTGTGGGTTGTTGCGGTGTCAATGCGATAATCCTGCTGATGGGGATTTGCGTTTCATTCCACTTAAATACCAGTGTACCCTGAGGGCGTAATACCCTAAATGCCTCGCTGAAACCCTGGCGTATATCGTCCTGCCACGTCTTTCGGTTTAACGCGCCATATTTTTTACCCATCCACGAATTTTCCCCAACCCGCACCAGGTGGGGTGGGTCAAAGATGACCTGGGCAAACGAACCGTCAGCGAATGGCAACGCACGAAAGTCAGCTATAACGTCCGGCATGATGTGCAGTTTACGGCCATCGCACAGCGTGTGATGCTCACAACGGATATCAGTGAATACGGCGCGTTTATCTGACTTATTCAGCCAGAACATCCGCGAACCACAGCACACATCCAGAATGGTGTGTCTGTGTCCTGATGCCACTGAGGTTACGGAGCAGGGGACGTCGGATTTAATCATGACCACCACCTTTTTTCCCGGACATAATTGTGATGGTGAAATCGTTGCCACGCATAACTCGTACTGCCTGGGTGTATTCAGGTACAAGTCTGTCTTCAAAACCATTTAATGCAGTGGAACAGAAATTCATCCCCGTCTTATCATCGTTTCTGTAAGCAAAAGAGCACATCATCGGCATCTGGTGCGTTTTGCATATCGTGATGATTTGTGTCATCAGCGGTGCAATCTGTTCGTCATAAATGCTTTCAAGGTCAAAATATTCAGACATCGTCGCCCTCCTTATTGCCGGCACGAAGTTCAGCCGCAAACTCAGCTGACTCGTCAGCTGAAATGCTGCAATGGCGTGAAAATTCGAATTGTCTGGCCATCTCCTGTTCTTTTGCAATATCACGCTGTTTCGCCGCAAACATATCAACACCACGAGCCATACATTCCCGCTCAACTGAATCGGTGTGGACGTTTTCACTGAGAACGGATTTAACCTCTGCTTCAAACTTATTGAAATAAACCCCTCCTGGCTTACTGTTATAAATTTTTTTCAAAAGCTGATATTGCTGGACATTTTCTGCCAATAACTGGCTGTAGCTTTTGCTGCTATCTTCTAACTGTTTAGTTAATGAGTTTACCTGCCGAAGCAAACTGTCAAAGGCGATAAGATGTGTCATTGCAGAGTGAGCCGACAATTTGTCGCGGCAGTCGAAAACGCACTGACTCTGACCATTTTCTTTTTGCGCGTATACGCTCCAGTATTGCGCTTTATCATCGGTGCAGTCTGTACAATAACCTCTGGCATCAACCTGAACGCCGGATATACGGTATTTTTCCATTTTTATAAATCTCTTAATTGGCTGCGTGGGCTTGTGTAATTAAATACATGCCTGAATCCAGACGTGGCTACCCACCGTGACGGGCCACGTCGGGGATTTGCTTCCACAAGCGTGCGGTCCAGGCCTCTTTCAGATGTCCGGGATTGGATGAACGGTAGTGCGCCGTAATCACGCTGGTCCGGCCATTTCCCGTTACCTCAAGTGTCAGGCGGTCGTCACCGGCCCAGTTACGGCTCATGCGGTACGCGCTGCCCGGCTGTGCCTGCCAGCTTGTGCCCTCTGAAATGGCGGAGGCCGACCAGCCGGCGTTGCCCTGGCCGCTGTTGCGTGCGGCGTTAATGTCGTCCTCTGATACAAACCCGTAATGCATTTTGAGGCGCAGGGCTGCCGTGTCAACGGGGACGGGGATCGTGCCTGACTGCCAGCTGACCTCATTGCGTGCCGGCGTATCTTCCTCATTAACGTTTCGTTGCTGCGCGGCGGGGCTGAGCAGGCGGGTGATATCGTTCAGCTTCAACTCATCGGGCAGGCTGCTGCACCCTTGCAGTGAGAGCATCAGCGTCAGCATGGTGGCGTTCAGGGCTGAATGTTTCATCAGTATTTTCTCCTGGTCAGGTCCGCGTGACGGCGGCCCGACATCATCAAAACGTAAAGGTAAGCTGGGCGACCGCGCCGTACCTCCGGTCGGTGCCGGCCATGCCGGTCAGGTCAAGATGGACCACGTTGAACGGGGAAATTCCGACGCCTGCCGTCATCACGTTCTGGTCGCCGCCGCGTATATCGGCGCGATAGCCGGCACGCACCTGGAGCAGGTCCCAGGCATTAACTTCAGCCCCGACGCCGGCATACTGTGCTTTCTTATCTGACGCGAACCCGCTTGCGGGCGTCAGGTCAAAGTCTGTTGCCAGCGTCACGACCCCGTTGCTCCATGACGTACCGGCCGTGGCCTGCGGACGTATCTGAAAGGTGTCTTTCCGGTCGTTTACCGTCAGGGTGTTAACATCACGCGACACCAGGTTCTGCGCGGTCAGGCCGAGGGTCCATTCCGGCGTAAGCACAGCAGACAGACCCAGGTCAACGTTGCCGCCGTTTTCAGAACGTCTCCATTCGCCGCCGTGAAAGTCTGACGTGTTGTAATCGCTGACGGAGACGTTGTAGTTCCAGGTATCTACGCGCTGCAATTTTGGCGTGATACCGACGGACACCGGCATGCCTGCCAGGCTGAACTGATGCGCCATTGCCAGACCGTACTCGCTGACCAGCGCGGCGACGCCCTCTGCGCGGGATGTCAGCTGATTCAGGTCCTGCTGACCGACCGGCACAAGCCCGTTCTGCACCGCGTCGAGCCAGAGGAGGTCATGGTCTGTCACCACCGTGCGGGCTTTTGCCTGCCCCCATCCCTTAATGACCAGGGCAAAGGGCAGCGTGTCGTTCGGGATGGTAACCACGGCGGAAACGCCTGCCCCGGCCCTCGCGCTGTCGCCGGAAACGTTACGCAGGGCGTTATTCAGCGCGGCGGCCTGAGTCCGGGCGTCGGTTCCTGCTGACGCATTCAGCGCCGACCAGGCATCCTGCACGCGATCGATGCCGTCCCGGAGATTATCCGGGTCACTCACCTTCGCCCCCACGCCGGGCAGAATAATGCCCACATCATCGCTGGCACCGTGTCTGGTCATCAGCGCAGGGTTGACCAGCGCGGCGGAGGACCAGGCGGATGAGGCCACGCCGGTACCCCCCATTGCATCATTACGAGCTTCAGACCAGGTGGTGGCGCTGATGGCCGGGCCGGTGGCCGCCATCAGCGCCAGGGCTATGCTGTGCTTCATCATTTTCACTTTCATCAATTGCTACCTTTTATTATTTTTGGACAAAGAGATTCCCTGATGCTGACGCACCGAATTATTTAAACAGTTGCAAACTTCTTATTTTTTATTTACTGCGTTGGTATTTCTTAAATCAGCGTTTCTGCATAACTTTCCCATTCGGGCGTAATGTACGCTTCGGGTTTTCTTATTCCCTGTATTTCACTCTCCGGCCAGAGAGAATCGAAATGCCGGCTCTCATAATGTTTATCCAGCGCATCAAAGACGGATAACGGTATTTCACTGCCATCTTTAAGCCGGGTATAAAGATATTCCGGTGCCAGTCGGGTACTAACGTCACTCAGCAATACTTTTCTTCGGAGAGTTTCACAAAAGGCGAGGAACGCATCCGTACCTTTATTTCCGTCACCGGCATTGTGCATTAATCCGCTGAAGACATTCGCACGCAGCCAGATGCCGTTGATTTTCTTCAGACGAAAAATACTCACCGCAATATCATCGGTGTATATGTCGTACCGCGGAAATTTTCTGTCACGGCGGACCAGGCGAATACCCGGTATGCCGGGTTCCCCGTCAGAAGACAGGTGTGTGGCCACTTCCTGCCAGTCTGACACGACGACGGGCCGGACGGGGCGGTCATCCGTGCCATCGAGCCAGGCGGATGACACGCCAGTCCAGGCGGCAATCTGCCTGATGACCGGCGCGGTCAGGTGGTCCAGCGTGCGTTCGCGGCTTTCCAGAACGCTCAGCCTGATATTCAGCTCTGCCAGCATTGTGGCCACGCTGGCCACGCTCAGGCGGTGTGCGTCCATCAGCTGCCAGAACCGCTCATAAATGCGGGTGACCGCCGCGCATTCAGGCATCAGCGTCTCTGTCATCACGCTCTCCATCAGGGTATTCACCAGCTCGGCGAACGAGATACCCAGATTGCGTGATACCTCCGTGATAAACGTCCGGACGGCGGGGCGAAAGCGGATAGCAACCGGTGAGCCGGCCGTTTTTTTGCCGTCCGCAACCTGCCGGACGAGCTGCTGTATCTCCTCATTCTTTCCCAGTGCCATGCGGGAGATGAGGGTTGTAATATTATGACGATTCATAATTCCCCTGGTGTTGGTTCGTATCCTGCGCTGAGGCCGTGCGCCCCGGTTGTATCCGCTGTGATGACAATACCTGGCCGGTCGGTGCATGTATAACGGATAAATTCGATCGTTCAGATCGACTACGTATATGTAGCCAGTGTGAAGAAGTCTGAATGTTCTCAAAAGGCGAAATTATTTTTTGCTGTTGAAAGATTTCCGGCGGATAACCATCACCGGCCAGGTATCCCGGAAGGCAGAGCTCCAGCGCCACTGGCGGAAGAGGATTTCCAGCTGCATGAGGGCCCTGATCGACGAGCTGCATTATTTAATGGCAATATTATTTCAGTTGTTTATTTGCGGAATATCAGGCCTTATCCTTGCACTGCATTTTTATTTTCTCTGATATTCAATACCAATTACGACTCGGTACCTTTCTCACCTAAGACAAATTTCGCCTGGCACTTTTTTTACCTTAGCTTTCGGGAACTACTGCATATTGCACGTTCGGACGGCTAATTAAGTGACCGCTGCACATGCTCCAGCCTGCTGACCGGACAGGTAAAAAATTGTAGAATTTCGCACACCAGGCCAGTACGTTCGAATAAGGAAACAGGGAATGCTTGAACTCTTTGATGTCAGCTATGACGAACTGAAAAGCACACGGTCAGAGGAACTCTACCGGTTGCGGAAAACAACCTTTAGTGACCGACTCGGGTGGGAAGTATTGTGCACCCAGGGAATGGAATCAGATGAGTTTGACGGGGAAGGGACACACTATATTCTTGGCCTGTATGGGGACAGACTGGTGTGCAGCGTGAGATTTACCGGGCTTGAGCGGCCAAACATGATCACTCACACTTTTAACGCCTGTTTCAATACTGTCAAACTACCGGACACGGGGATTGAGTCCAGCCGTTTTTTTGTAGATAAGGCCCGCGCTCGTGCTCTGCTTGGTGAGAGATTTCCCGTCGGGCAGGTACTGTTTCTTGCAATGGTGAACTGGGCGCAACGTAATGGTCACGACCACATACACACCATTGTCAGCCGTCCCATGCTGACAATAGTAAACCGCTCGGGATGGCAGTCTACGGTGCTGAAGGAGGCTTTTCTCAGTGAAAGGGAGCGTATTTACCTGCTTAAGCTGCCCGCCGGAGAGCAGGCACAGACCCAGCTTGCACAGGGAATTATTGCCCAAACAAAGTGTGAAACCACCTTGCTCACTACCTGGCCACTGATGCTACCGATTTAATAAGGCCGAGTTCAATGCCGAGACGCACGGCCTGGGGCGTATTATTCACGCCCAGCTTGATCAGGACATTTTTCATATGAAATTTGACCGTGCTCAGAGATATTCCCGCAATGACCGCGATTTCGGCATGGGTTTTTCCCATGCTGACCCAATAAAAAACTTCGTTCTCACGGGGTGAAAAAATGGCTTTATCTTCGGCTGCCGCTGTATGCATTGTCCCGGAGAGGTCAGGCCCTGCAAGACGGTACATTTGCTCACAGAAATCAATAAGTAGCATCTGAAGAACCCCCTGCTCAGCAGACAATCGCTGCTGTTGCTCAAGTCCCCCCTGATCGTTCCCCTTAATAATAAACGACAGCAACGCCAGATTATTCATATGATCGTGCAGCACAAAGGTAAATCCGTTAACAATATTGTATTGCCTGGACAAGGAAAAAATACGGGTGAAACGCAGCTCAGACATGAGTGTGATGTTTTCATCCCAGGAGAACGGTGAAGTTCTTCTGAAAGCGGTGAGAACCACCGGATCGGTTAACTGAAACTGCCCCTCATGATAAAGTCGCACCCATTCATCAGGGTAAGTGGATATAATCAATACGTCGGAAGGATTCTTCTTACTGACGACAGTATACGCATACTCCATGCACCCAAATGGGGATAGTTTCCTGTCTATGTAACCCCTGAGCGTGTCTTTCAGCGTCTTATTTTCACGAAAAATTGAAAACATTCAGGCTCCATGCAACTTTTCCTGTGTATCAAACACAGCAACTATACTCAAGTACAGTTAACTTAAAACTTAAGTACAGCTTACTTATCATTCCACCCCGATTACAATCAGTTTCATTGTTCAGATACAAAAAAACTGGCCTGTCAGGCCAGGCAATGAACAGCCAACACCAGGGAAAACCCTGCCCGGACGGGACACTCACATAAAGTTCCGCCGGGGAGGGTAACTTATATTACAACCTGTTATGCCTTATTGCGATAAAGTGAGTATTTTATTGCGACATCGGGGAATTTATAAATTTAAATATAATTACATTTAGAATTTAAAGGCGCAAAGGATTTTAATAGATATTGCCGCATCTTAATTTGTTGGATTTTTTAAAATTAATATTTTAACCTCAGTCAAAGTTATTGAAAGGAAGCTGTTTTAAAAAAGTAAGAGTCCTTTATTTTCTTTCGTTATAATTAATGTGCTTAGATAACGACATTTCTTAAATTATTAAATTAACTTAGTAACGAAAAATTCTCACACTGTGCTATGCGATGTTTGATAAGTGAAGTGGTAGGTTAGGTCATCGACGCATTATTTTCGTTGAGCTATTGGTTCAGGTCGTACCCGCACACACCACTACCTTTTCGTTCAGTGCAGATATTAACGGAGAAAATATTTTCCAATAGAGAAATTATATTCTGCCATTTAAAGAACTACGGCAGATAACCATTACTGGCCAGGCATCACGGAAGGCAGTACGCCAGCGCCACTGGCGAAAGAGGATTTCCAGCTGCATGACTGCCCTGGCCGCCGGGGTGAAGGGAACGCTGAATACCCGACAACGGAAAGGCTGGCCGCAGCCCGTCAGCTCGCCTTGCAGGCGGCGCAGCCGTGCCGTTGTCAGCAGGTGAGAAGAAACGATGACGGCATTGTTATTATTGTTATGCCGCAGGGCCGCACAGGTTGATACGCTGACGGCCTGCCAGAAGGCGTTCACCTGGCAGGCCTTCAGCCCCACGGTCGGCTGCCATGGGGCGAGATGCACCCATACCCGCCCGCGACGGCGACTGATCAGCGTCAGGCCGGGTCGCACCAGGCGTTCAGCCATGCCCAGCGGCCGCAGGAGAAAGGGCAGTGCAGACATCAGCGGCCACGCCAGCCAGAATTGCGCGTCTTCACCGGCGGTCAGGACAAGGCCGGCCGCGCCGCAGAGCGTCAGCCAGGTGAAAAGAATAAAAAACACGATGCGCTGCTGCATATAACTTCCCGGGGGACGAAAAGGGATGCCATCAAAGCATCTGTCGGGTGATACCGCAGCGATAAACCCGATATTCGAGCCTGAACATTTAAGCAAGGGGGATTTATACCCGCCCGCGCTTCGGCTTTTTCGTTGCAATTCCTCCCCCGGCTTTTAGCGTATCGGCATTTTCACGGGGAAGCGGGGGTGATGATGATGCGCATACCAAGATGGCTGACGGGCAGGGGCAGTCAGGACGTCAGCGTAGCTTCTACGGACATGCAGGTGGGTAAGACCGGGGCGTCAGGATTTAATGCGGTAAGGTCGGGCAGGGACATAATACAGACCGGTGAGCGGCAGCGCCTTATCCGGATGCTCTCGGACAACAGCCCGCTGTCCGGGCCGCTCACCCAGGCATGGTGGGTGCGTCCGCTGGAGGAGATGGCTGACCGGGTACAGGCATGTCCGGCGGCATGGAGCGGGCCGTTCTCCGGGCCAGGCGGCTTTACCGACCTGAGCCTGAACGTGGCCACACGGGCGGTCAGGCTGGTGCGGGGCATGATGCTGCCGCCGGGTGCCACGCCGGAAGCGCAGGCGGAGCAGGGACCGGGCTGGGTCTGTGCGGTGTACTGGGCAGGGCTGCTGCAACACCTTGACTGGCTGACGCAGATGGAGGGTGAGGTGCAGGGCGGTCGCGCCTGGTATCCGGGGCTGACCGTCCCGCAGGCGGCGTGGCGCGTGCGGCCGGGGGCAGAGGGACGCCCGATGCGCGGGGCGTATATGGCACTGACGTTGCTGCCTGCCGACGGGCTGGTCTGGCTGCAACGCTGGCCGGCGCTGTCAGAAAGTCTGCTGACATTTCTCTCCGGGCAGCGTGCACGGTCGGGCATTCTGAACGGCATTATCAGCGATGCGTTAAGCAGCTGTGGGATGGGCCTCGGCATAACCCCGGATAAACTATCTGAAATCGCCTCTGAACCATTGTCCAGTATGAATAATGTACCAGTGAGTTCAGCACCGATAAAAACAGACGCAGCTACCCATGCTCTCTTACCAGAAAGCAATCAGGACGCGTCACCGCATACAAATGCTGTACTGTCACTGGCGTCCGCGCTGGGTGCTGACGAGGGCGTCGTACCCCCGACTGAACATGATGGCAGCGCCCGTGAGGGGCAGGATGGACCGCCGGATACCGGGGGACTGCTTTCCCTGCTGGACCTGATGGCCGAAGGAAAAAGCGTCACCGGTCCTGACGGTGAGGTGACAGCTGAGCCGGACGGAGCGAACGCTCTGCAAGCCCTGGAGAAAGCGAACAAGGCAACGCAACCTGAGGCAGACAGTCCCGGCGAAGTTTTTCTGGCCTGGCTCAGGGCGGGCGTTGAGGACGGCACGCTGACGGTCAATGAGCAGGACAGCATTCTTCACGTCCTGGCGCAGTTTGTTTTTATGGTATCGCCGGGCTGCTTTTACCGCTACGGAGCCTCTGAGGGCAGCATCACCACGGACAAGGATACGCTCCAGAAAAGTTTTGAGGCGCTGGGTATACATCATTCACGGCAGGGTAAGGGGTTGTTTCATTATCACCAGTACGATTCGCCGGATAAAAGCGGACGTTACACCAGAATCTCAGGCTACATGATCAGCGCTGAGCTTATTTTAAAAAAAGGAAGCTGTCCCGCAGACAGCATATGGCTTACCGCGAAGAAATAATGCGTGATTTTTAACGTGATAATACGGGAATAATATGGAGCAGAGAATGACGTTTGAGGATATTTTGACGGACTATTTTTTCAGTAAGGTACTTCGTCCTGCAACAGAATGGAGTTACCGTAAGGTGGTTAAAACGTTTACTGAGTTTTGCGGGGACGATATTAATCCGGAACATATTACGCGGATGGATATATTAAAATGGCGCAGGCATGTTCTTGTCGAGCAAAAGCTGAGTAAGCGGACCTGGAATAACAAAGTTTCACATATGCGTGCGATATTCAATCATGCCATCAGCCACAAACTGACTTCACATGAGGATAATCCTTTTTCAATGGTTGTCGTAAGGCCTGATATTAAGCGCAAAAAAACCCTGACGGATGAGCAGATAAAAAAAGCCTGCCTGGTGATGGAAAGAAAAATAATGGAAGAGGAGCGGGGAACGCATGAGCACCGCGCCAACGCGCTCAAACCAGCGTGGTTCTGGATGACCGTGATTGATACGCTGAGGTATACCGGTATGCGGCAGAATCAGCTGCTGCATATCAGATTATGTGATGTGGATCTAAAAAACGGGGTCATTAATCTTTGTCCGGAAGGGTCGAAAAACCACCGTGAACATCGTGTCCCCGTAACCGACAGGCTCAGGCCTGGGCTTGCGGTCCTTCACGCGCGGTCCGTTGACAAAGGTGCAAAACCAGAAGATCAGCTGTTTAACATCAACCGTTTCACTTACAAAAAGAATGTGCAGGGTAAAAACATGGATCACCCGCCGCTGAGGTCATTTTTCAGAAGGTTGTCCAGGGAGTGTGGATGCATTATCAGCCCCCATCGCTTCCGCCACACTATAGCAACAGATCTTATGAAAAGACCGGAGCGGAGCCTGAACGACGTGCAGATGCTGTTGGGGCATTCAAGCCTTGCGGTTACGCTGGAGTACGTAGAGGCGAATATTGATAACCTACGGAAAAACCTGGAGGCAGCGTTTGCTTTCTGAGACTAATCCTAAGTCAAATTTCAACGTGATGATAGTAAAGAGAGAAAAATTCTTATGTTTTGCTTTACATAACGTTGACATAGGGACGCTGAAAAGGTAAATACCTGTAACTGAAATTGTTGGGATGTGAGAAAACCGGATGATGAGCCAACATCATCCGGTTTCTTAGTCCTTCTACCCTCAGGTGCAGAACGAAATGCCTCATTCTGTACGGTGACGATAAAGGACCACTGTCTTGCCCGTTAAGGATCTCATCCCTTAACGAACAGGCTCTGAAGAAGTGGTGCCCGGACTCGGAATCGAACCAAGGACACGGGGATTTTCAATCCCCTGCTCTACCGACTGAGCTATCCGGGCAACGGGGCGCATTAAACCGTAAAGGCCGTCCGCCGTCAACGGCTTTGTCATAAAAAATACCGGAATACCTACTGAGTGAGTGCTTTTTATGCATCATCGTGGCAATCCGCTCAGGTAAGGGCACCATTCCTGCGACAGAGTGCAATACTCAGCACATCCTCCGCAAGCGCACGCGCCGTCTCCACTTCCTGTACGTTGCGTTTCACCAGCAGACGGCTCAGACAGCCTTCAAGGATTAACTCCATCTGATGCGTCACCAGCGTGGGGTTATCGGTCTCCAGTTCAGCCAGCAGGTCATGGGTATATTGCCATGATGCCCGTTTTTGCAGTTCGGCGACCTGATGGATGGGATGATCCGGCTGCGGGAAAAAACTACAGGCGGCAATAAACAGACAGCCCGGATAGCGATTGTTGCGCACCGCATCTTCCAGTACCTGATAACGGGCCAACAGTTTCTGTCCCGCATTCAACGTTTCGTCCAGCAGCAGCTTACGACGCCAGACGTCAATCTGCTGGCTGTGATAACGCAGGGCGTCATACAGCAAAGCCTCACGATCCGGCCAGTAACGCTGTAAATCCTCTTCCCGGCATGCCAGGGCTTCGGCCATCATGGCAAACGACATTGAGCTGGCCAGGCCATTTTGCTCAAGTACGTTCAGTGCATGCTCAAGTACCTGTTCACGTTGCAAATGACTCTCCCCCTGAATGCATTTTTTCCGTCTTCACGGCGGAAAACCTGACACAGTGTCGTTTAACGAGTCAGTTTCTGCAAATGTTGCCTGAAATCGGCAGCATTCATAAAACCGGTTACCCGTGACTGGGGGATCTCTTTACCACTGGCATCAAAAAACAGCAGTGTCGGCAGGCCCAGCACCTGAAGGTGCGCAAGCAATGCGCTATCCTGGGCGCTGTTGCGGGTCACATTGGCCTGGAGCAGCTGCGTGTTTTTCAGAGCAGTCTGTACGTCTGGCTGGCTGAAGGTGTACTTTTCAAACTCTTTACAGGCAACACACCAGTCAGCATAAAGATCGAGCATGGTGATGCGGCCATTACTCTGTTGTAACGCCTGGGAGAGCTGGCTGATATCGCTGACAGGACGAAAGTTCAGAGTATTAACCTTTGCTGTGCTCACCGATGCGGGAAAAGCCCAGTCCTGCAATGGCCGGGCTGCAATCATTGCGGCGGTCAGCATGACGATTTGTGCCAGACGCAGCCAGCCATTGGACGATTTCAGACTGATAAATGCCCAGCTGAAAAAAGCCACACCTAAGAAACTCCACAATCGCAATCCCCAGAGTTCGCCAACAACCCGCTCCAGCAGGAAAACCGGCAGGGCGAGGATCACGAAGCCAAAGCCTTCCTTGACAGTCTGCATCCAGGCACCGCTTTTGGGCAGCAGGCGGTGACCAAAAAGCGTAACCGCAATCAACGGCAGCCCCATTCCCAGTGCGTACAGATATAAAGTACCCGCTCCGGCCAGCAGATTACCGCTCTGGGCGATATACAGCAGGATAGCGCTGAGCGGCGCGGTAGTGCAGGGCGAGCAAATCAGGCCAGCCAGCGCACCCATCATCATCACGCCGGAGAGAGAGCCGCCCTGCTGGCGGTTGCTCCACAGCGTTAAACGGGTCTGTAATGATGAGGGCAGTTGCAGCGTAAACAGGCCGAACATCGACAGCGCCAGCAAAATAAACACCACTGACAGGCCAGTCAGTAATACAGGCGACTGTAATGCAGCCTGAAAGCGCAGTCCGGCGGCGGCGACGATCACCCCCATCAGCGTATAAGTCAGCGCCATACCCTGCACATAGCACAGTGCCAGTGCGAACAGTCGGGCTGAAGAATATGCGCGTTGACCTCCAAGAATAATGCCGGAAATCAGTGGGTACATCGGCAGTACACAGGGGGTGAAAGCCACGCCAATGCCAATCAGCAGCGCCCACAGAGGTGAGAAAGGCAGCTTGCCGACCGGGGCGCTTTGCGGCATCTCCGGCTGGCTGGTTGCCGTATCGTCCTGTGCGGCGGCGGATGCGACAGCAGCAACCGACGTGCTGGCCCTGACCTCATTCAACGGCAGGGTGCGGGTCTCGGGAGGGTAACAAAAACCGGCGGCGGCGCAGCCCTGCCAGCTTACCGTCAGGGTTGAACCTTTTGCCGCCTGTAGCAGGGTAAAGGGCAGTTTCAGGCTCTCCGGATAGATCTGCGTTTTGCCATAAAATTCATCTTCGTGCGGCTTGCCTGCTGGCAGGCTCCACTCCGCCAGCTGCGCGTCCCTGACGGTAATGCTGAACTGCTGACGATAAAGGTAGTAACCGGGTTTAATTTGCCAGCTGAGCGTCAGCTGGTTGCCCTGCTGATTGAAGTCGAAAGCAAAAGCCTGGTTGGCAGTAATGAATTGACTGTTGTTATTTTGGGCAAAAAACGAGGCTTCAGCCGGGATGCCGAACAGCGTGGTCAGTAGCAGAAAAACAGACAGTGTCAGGAATTTAGCCATGGCAGTTAACCACATTCTCCATGTTGAACTGAGTAAACCGGCGGCAGGAATATGGCCCTGCCGCCCAGGATGGCTCAGAGGGTCATCCTTCGGCAGGGGAATATACCACGGCGCGGCGGATGATGTTTTTCAGGATGTAACCCGCACCACAGCGCGCATCGCCTCATCTTTAAACGTTTACAGAAACAGGTGGCCAAACAGAAATCCGCAGGCGACGGACAGAACAATGGCCAGCGTACCCGGTACGATAAACGGGTGATTGAACACAAATTTTCCAATCCGGGTAGAGCCGGTATCATCCATTTCTACTGCCGCCAGCAGCGTGGGATAGGTAGGTAATACGAACAGGGCTGACACGGCGGCGAAAGAGGCTACCGCCGTCACGGGCGATACACCCAGCAGAAGGGCGGCGGGCATCAGCGCCTGAGTGGTGGCCGCCTGGGAATAAAGCAGCGTGGAAGCAAAAAACAGGATGACTGCCAGCATCCAGGGATGATCACTTAACAGTTCACCGGCAACCTGTTGGATATCACTGATGTGCGCTTTTACAAAGGTATCCCCCAGCCAGGCCACACCCATCACACAAATGCAGGCGCTCATACCGGATTTGAAGGTACTGGCCGAGAGGATCCTGGCGGTATCCACTTTGCAACACAGGCAAATCAGGGCGGCGGTGGTCAGCATAAACACCACAATCGCGTCGTTGCGCGGCAATACAGGGTTGGCGATGAGTCCAACGTTTTTGCTGATGGCGGTGGCGTAAAGAACCACCGCGACGATACCCAGCAGGAACAGCATCACGGCGCGCCGGGCACCGGGCTGTGGTTCAACATCCTGTGTGCCGCGTAGCAGCGTCTCGCCGTCCGCCAGACGCTGCTGATAAACCGCATCATCTTTCAGCTCGCAACCAAGAAAGTTGGTGACCAGTGCGGCAAGAAAAATAGCCACCATGGTTGATGGAATGGCGACCGCCAGCAGGTCCAGATAACTGACGCCTCGCGGTTCGAGAATGCCGGAAAGAAACACCACCGCAGCAGAAATTGGTGAGGCGGTAATGGCGATTTGTGACGCAACCACCGCGATCGACAGCGGACGGGAAGGGCGTACGCCCTGCTCCTTTGCCACCTCGGCGATCACCGGGAGGGTTGAAAAGGCGGTGTGGCCTGTACCGGCCAGCAGGGTCATGACATAGGTCACCAACGGTGCGACAAGGGTAATGTGCTTCGGGTGTCTGCGCAGCAGGCGTTCTGCAAGACTTACCAGATAATTCATCCCACCCGCGACCTGCATCGCAGCAATGGCGGCGATCACCGCCATGATGATTTCAATCACCTCACTGGGGATGACGCCGGGTTTTATCTGGAAACCCAGCGTGAGGATTAAGGTGCCCACGCCCCCCGCAAAGCCGATACCGATGCCGCCCAGTCTGGCCCCAAGATAGATCGCTGCCAGCACGATAATTAATTGCGGCACAACCATAGTTCTTCTCCCTGCATGTATTTGCTAATTAACCGTTAAAAATATGTGGAAAACGCCCACAAAAAAGGCACGTCGTTCTGAGAACGCCCGTGCCTGGTTGGCTCAACCTGTCAATTTACTCATCTTCATCGGTATAACGTCTGGCCTTGTAAGCCGGGTACATCAGATTGTGGGTAGAGAAGATGTCATCGAGCTCCGCTTCGGTCAGCAGACCTCGTTCCAGTACGACTTCGCGAACGCTTTTGCCCGTCTCAGCACAAATCTTGCCTACGATGTCGCCGTTATGGTGACCGATATACGGGTTCAGGTAGGTCACGATGCCAATAGAATTGAATACATAGGCTTCACATACCGCTTTGTTAGCGGTGATGCCGTCTACACATTTATTCAGCAGATTGCTACAGGCATTGGTCAGAATATCCACGGATTCAAACATCGCCTGGCCGATAACCGGTTCCATCACGTTAAGCTGCAACTGTCCCGCTTCGGAAGCCATGGTCACGGTGACGTCATTGCCAATCACCTTGAAGCAGACCTGATTAACCACTTCTGGCACGACAGGATTCACCTTGGCGGGCATGATCGACGAACCCGCCTGAAGTTCCGGCAGATTGATCTCATTCAGACCCGCACGCGGCCCGGAAGAGAGCAGGCGCAGGTCGTTACAGATTTTGGACAATTTCACCGCCAGACGTTTCAGGGCGCTGTGCACCATCACGTAGGCACCGCAGTCTGACGTGGCTTCAATCAGGTCTTCCGCCGGTACGCAGGGCAGTTTGCTGACTTCGGCCAGCTTCTTCACCGCCAGTTGCTGATACCCATCCGGCGTGTTGAGGCGCGTACCAATGGCGGTGGCGCCCAGGTTCACTTCCAGCAGCAGCTCGGCGGTGCGCAGAATGTTTTTGATCTCTTCATTGAGCAGCACATTAAAAGCGTGAAATTCCTGGCCCAGGGTCATCGGCACGGCATCCTGCAACTGGGTGCGCCCCATTTTCAGGATGGTGTTAAATTCGACGGCCTTGCGCTGAAAACCTTCGCTCAGTTGGCCAATCGCATCCAGAAGCTTCAGAATTGATGAGTAAACCGCAATGCGGAATCCGGTCGGATAGGCATCGTTGGTGGACTGACATTTATTGACGTGGTCATTTGGATTGAGAAACTGGTATTCCCCTTTCTGATGCCCCATCAGTTCCAGACCGATATTTGCCAGCACCTCATTGGTGTTCATATTCACCGAGGTTCCTGCACCCCCCTGATAAACATCAACCGGAAACTGATCCATGCATTTACCGTTGTTCAGCACCTCTTCACAGGCCTGAATGATGGTATTGGCAATGTTGCGTGGCAGCGTTTTTAGTTCTTTGTTAGCCATAGCAGCCGCCTGCTTGACCATCACCATACCGCGAACAAATTCGGGTATATCACTGATTTTACTGTTACTGATAGAGAAGTTTTCAATCGCACGCAGAGTATGAACACCGTAGTAAGCATCCGCCGGGACTTCGCGTATACCTAACAGGTCTTCTTCGATACGAATGTCATTAGCCATGGGAACCTTCTTATTAATGCCCTTCATCATTTTCAGCGCTTTTGGGCGAGTGGGGTATCACGAACAAAGCGATCACAGGTCGCCGGGGCAACATTTTATCCATTTTGAATTTTCGGAACACGATTATCTTCGCTTAATTGTAACGATAACGTCGCCGCTTATGTGGTTAAGCCCGTTTCAGTCTGTCGGCATGAATTTACTCTGCGGTGGTTGAAAAATGCCTTTCAGGCGCCAATCTTATGCTGCATGACTATCCCTTTTTGCCCTTACGCCCTGTGCGGAATGGCCCTGACTGACAGGAGAATACGGTGCGTCTGATACCGTTTATTGTGCTTTTTGTTCTGGCGTGGATTGAGATCACCCTCTTTATCCAGGTTGCACATGTGCTGGGTGTGCTGGTCACTATGCTGCTGGTGATAGTCAGCTCCTGCATGGGAATTTCACTGGTAAAACAGCAGGGCATGAAGAACTTCATGCTGATGCAGCAGAAGCTGGCAGCGGGAGAGAGTCCGGCTGCCGAAATGATCAAAAGCGTGTCACTGATTCTGGCCGGCTTTCTCCTGCTGCTTCCCGGCTTTTTCACCGACCTGTTGGGCCTGCTGTTGCTGTTGCCGCCGGTGCAGCGACATCTGACATTGAAACTGATGCCACATCTGCGGGTCTGGCGGGGTGGGCAAGGTGCCGGTGCGGAGAGCGGTTTTACCGTCGACGGCGAGTATGAGCGTAAGGATGCAAAACGCCTTGAACACGACGATAACCGTGATGACCGATAAACAATCTCAAAGGCGGAATTTTCCGCCTTTCTGTTTTTTAATGTGAAGCCGTGCGCAATATTTGTTCATTTGTGACACAGAAGAAAAAAAATTCTTTTTTTGCCCTTGAAAGCCCCTGCCGCTGTCCCTATCTCTTTCGTCACGAAACCGTGCCAGTGAGGCCCGGTGTTCATCCCAAAAGACAGATCTGGATTTCTCAAAGGAGAGCTATCAATGAAAATTCGTCCACTGCACGACCGTGTGATCGTCAAGCGTAAAGAAGTGGAATCTAAATCAGCTGGTGGCATTGTTCTGACCGGCTCCGCAGCAGGCAAATCAACACGTGCCGAAGTGCTGGCGGTGGGTAATGGTCGCATTCTGGAAAGTGGCGAAGTAAAACCACTGGACGTTAAAGTGGGCGACGTCGTTATTTTCAACGAAGGCTACGGTGCGAAAACTGAGAAAATCGACAACCAGGAAGTGCTGATCATTTCTGAAAGCGACATCCTGGCAATTGTTGAAGCCTGATTTGCACCTGACTCACTGAACGAAAAGAACTTAAGGGATATTTATAATGGCAGCTAAAGACGTAAAATTCGGTAATGACGCTCGCGTAAAAATGTTGCGTGGCGTGAATGTTCTGGCAGACGCGGTAAAAGTGACCCTTGGCCCGAAAGGCCGTAACGTGGTGCTGGATAAATCTTTTGGTGCACCTACCATCACTAAAGATGGCGTTTCTGTTGCGCGTGAAATCGAGCTGGAAGACAAGTTCGAAAACATGGGCGCACAGATGGTGAAAGAAGTTGCTTCTAAAGCCAACGATGCGGCAGGCGACGGTACCACCACGGCAACCGTTCTGGCTCAGTCAATCGTTAACGAAGGTCTGAAAGCCGTTGTTGCGGGTATGAACCCGATGGATCTGAAGCGCGGTATCGACAAAGCTGTGGTTGCTGCTGTTGAAGAACTGAAAAAACTTTCTGTTCCTTGCTCTGACTCTAAAGCTATCGCTCAGGTGGGCACCATCTCTGCTAACTCTGATGAGAGCGTGGGTACACTGATTGCCCAGGCAATGGAGAAAGTTGGTAAAGAAGGCGTTATCACCGTTGAAGAAGGCACCGGCCTGCAAGACGAGCTGGACGTGGTTGAAGGTATGCAGTTTGACCGTGGCTACCTGTCCCCTTACTTCATCAATAAAGCCGAAACCGGTGCAGTTGAGCTGGAAAGCCCGTTCATTCTGCTGGCCGACAAGAAAATCTCCAACATCCGTGAAATGCTGCCGGTACTGGAAGCGGTTGCTAAAGCCGGTAAACCTCTGCTGATTATTGCAGAAGATGTTGAAGGCGAAGCACTGGCAACGCTGGTGGTCAACACCATGCGTGGCATCGTGAAAGTGGCTGCGGTGAAAGCACCAGGTTTCGGTGACCGTCGCAAAGCCATGCTTCAGGATATCGCGGTACTGACTGGTGGTACTGTTATCTCTGAAGAGATCGGTATGGAACTGGAAAAAGCCACCCTGGAAGACCTGGGCCAGGCTAAACGTGTTGTGATCAACAAAGACACCACCACTATCATCGATGGTGTGGGTGAAGAAGCGACTATCTCTGGCCGTGTGACTCAGATCCGCCAGCAGATTGAAGAAGCAACTTCTGACTACGACCGTGAAAAATTGCAGGAGCGTGTGGCTAAACTGGCAGGCGGCGTGGCCGTGCTGAAAGTGGGCGCAGCAACTGAAGTTGAAATGAAAGAGAAGAAAGCGCGCGTTGAAGATGCTCTGCATGCAACCCGTGCTGCGGTTGAAGAAGGCGTGGTTGCCGGTGGTGGTGTTGCGCTGGTGCGCGTTGCTGCGGTGCTTGCAGGCCTGACCGGTCAGAACGAAGATCAGAACGTGGGGATCAAAGTTGCCCTGCGTGCGATGGAAGCGCCTCTGCGTCAGATCGTCTCCAACGCCGGTGAAGAGCCTTCCGTTGTTGCTAACAATGTTAAAGCGGGCGAAGGCAACTACGGTTATAACGCGCAGACTGAAGAATACGGCAACATGATCGACTTCGGTATCCTGGATCCAACCAAAGTTACCCGTTCTGCTTTGCAGTACGCCGCATCCGTTGCGGGTCTGATGATCACCACTGAATGCATGATCACCGAACTGCCGAAAGGCGATGCGCCTGACTTAGGTGCAGGCGGTGGTATGGGCGGCATGGGTGGAATGGGCGGCATGGGCGGCATGATGTAATCCCCCCCACCTTGCTAAGAACAAACCCTCTGTCTCTGACAGGGGGTTTTTCTTTTTGCGGGGAAAATAGTATAAAAGCCTGTCCCAACGGGCGTGTATTGTTGTAGTCACTCTGGAGACGGACAGCGCGGAACAACCGGAGCGTACAGCTAGTACGGGAGGATTGTGAGCACTGCCCAGGTTCAAAATGGCAAATAAAATAGCCTGGTGGGCCTGGCGCTAAGTTAGCGCGTAACAACAGACCTGAATAATACTCTGACAGCTGGCTGAGCAATGGATGCTTACGTAAAAACCGGGACGTTCGGTACGATCAGGAACTCTGATGATAATAATGGGGATAAAAATGCGGATTAACATTTTGCTGGGAGTTTCAGTCGCGGCGATGCTGCTGGCAGGCTGTAGCAGCTCCAAAACGCTCAGTCCTGCGGGAGAGCGAGTGACCTTTACCGACAAACAACCTGCCGCCGGTTGTCAGTTGCTGGGTAATGTGACCGGTGCACAAAGTAACTGGTTGAGTGGCGCTGGCGGCGGTGAAAGCAGTTCCCTGCGTGGTGCGGCAAATGACCTGCGTAACCGGGCTGCGGAAATGGGCGGTAATGTGATTTATGGCGCAACCAGCCCCACCCAAACTATCTGGTCAAGCTTCGCACCGCTGGACAGCAAAATGAGCGGCCAGGTCTACAAATGCCCGTGATAAACCGGGCAGGCTGAATGGATGTTTAAGGGGCGAATCAATCTGCATTCGCCTCTGCAGATTGCCGGGCACACAATTTTAGGTGGTTCAGACCTGACGCAACTGCAAATCAAGCGGCGTTTTTGCCGGCTCTCCGCCAATCTCTCTGGCCAGCTTCGGAACCAGATAGCCAGAAACCTGCCCTAACAGTTCGCGCATAATCCTTCGCGCTTCATCATCAGAAACCCAAAAATGTGCCGCGCCCTGCACCTTATCCAGTACATGCAGGTAGTAGGGCAGCACGCCTGCATCAAAGAGGGCATTACTCAGCGCAGCAAGGATACTGGCCTGGTCGTTGATGCCACGCAGCAGAACGCTTTGATTCAGTAGCGTCACCCCGGCGCGTTTTAACTGTTGCAGAGCGTCCCTCAGCTCGTCACCAATTTCCTGCGCATGGTTGATATGTGTTACCAGCAGCACTTGCAGACGGGACTGCGCCAGAAGCTGACACAGCGACAAGGTGATACGACTGGGGATCACCACCGGCAGCCTGCTGTGAATACGTAGCCTCTTAATATGTGGGATCTGTTCCAGTTCAGCTATTAACCAGCTCAGCTCGGCATCTTTCGCCATTAACGGATCGCCGCCGGAGAAAATAATCTCATCCAGTTCGGGCTGGTGTCGGATATACTCCAGCGCCTGATGCCAGTTGCGCTTGTTGCCCTGGTTATCAGAGTAAGGAAAATGGCGGCGGAAACAGTAGCGACAATTAACGGCGCAGCCGCCTTTAACCAGTAACAGCGCACGGTTACGATATTTATGTAACAAACCCGGCACAACGCTGCTCTGCTCATCGAGTGGATCGGTGCTGTAACCCGGAGCATCAATAAATTCCTCACGGGCGGTGATCACCTGAAGCAGGAGAGGATCTTGTGGATCGCCTTTTTGCATTCTGGCGGCGAAGGCGCGCGGTACCCGCAAGGCAAAAAGGCGGCGCGCATCACTGCCCATCGCCAGCGTCGGGTGCGAATCGAGGCCTAAAAGTTGCAGTAATTCATTTGGATCGGTGATTACATCTGCAAGTTGATGCAACCATTCTTCTCGCGAAGGGATGTTTAGGGTTACAATGTCTGCCATTTTTTTGGCTAAGTACCAGTATTAAATTGTAGAGGGCCTTTATGGCGACTTATTCTAGCAACGATTTCCGTCCCGGTCTTAAAATCATGTTCGAAGGCGAACCTTACGCTGTCGAATCAAGTGAGTTCGTCAAACCCGGCAAAGGCCAGGCATTTGCTCGTGTGAAAATGCGTCGTCTGCTGACCGGTTCCCGCGTTGAGAAGACCTTTAAGTCTACCGATTCGGCTGAAGGTGCTGACGTAGTGGATACCAACCTGAACTACCTGTACAACGACGGTGAGTTCTACCATTTTATGCATCCTGAAACTTTCGAGCAGCACCCTGTTGAAGCTAAAACCGTAGGTGATGCGGCGAAATGGCTGCTCGACAACGCCGAATGTATCGTGACCCTGTGGAATGGTAAGCCTATTCAGGTATTGCCCCCCAACTTCGTCGAGCTGGAAGTTGTGGATACCGATCCAGGTCTGAAAGGGGACACGGCTGGTACTGGCGGTAAACCTGCCACCCTCTCTACGGGTGCCGTGGTCAAAGTGCCCCTGTTTGTGCAGATTGGCGAAGTGATCAAAGTTGACACCCGTTCTGCTGAATATGTCTCTCGCGTAAAATAAGCGCATGATCGGGCCTGTTCTCAGGCCCTTTTTACGGCTATGTGGGTCTGAGCAGATGACGAAGCGGATACTCTTTATCGCAGTGGCAATGATGATCTCCAGCGCGCTGAGCGCTTGTAACACTTTTCATGGCTTTGGTGAGGATGTTCAGCATCTGGGCGGTGCTATTTCGCACGCCGCCAGCTGAACACTTTTACTGTACGCAATGTGCGCGTCCGACCAAATTACAGCTATGCTTTAGTTGCTGTATCTTACTTCTGGTTAAAAGGACATTGTCATGTTGAAGAAAAGTATTGTGGCTATCTTTTCCGTTCTGGTGCTCTCATCCGCGCTGACTGCCTGCAACACCACGCGTGGTGTGGGTGAAGATGTATCAGCCGGTGGTCGTGCCATTCAGCGCAGCGCTCAGTAGCAAAACGCCGGTGCTTTCATCGCACCGGCGTTATCTCACTTCTGTGTTACCCAAATCAATTTAGTCACGTCAAACCCGGCCTGTCGGGCCTGTGTGAGCAGCTGTTCTTTGACCTGCTCCGGCAGCTGTGGCTGTCGCGAAAGGATCCACAGATAATTGCGATTCGGACCGCAGACCAGTGCATACTGATAGTCTTTGTCCAGCGCTATCACGTTGTAGCCACCATAAAACGGACCAAAAAACGACACCTTAAGTGATGCCCGGCTGGGTGATGCCGTAAAGTAAGCTTTACCCGTGCTTTCCTGCCAGCGCTGTTTTTTGACGTTATAGCCACGATTTACCACCTTCAGGCCACCGTCGTCGCGCTTGCTGTAGGTCGCCGTCACCTGTTCCAGACCGCGCTCAAAGCTGTGGTCGAGCCTGGCGATTTCGTACCAGCTACCCAGATAGAGCGAGGCGTTAAATCCTTCGATGGGGACGACGCCTTTCGGCGGGGTGGTGCTACAGGCAACGGAAAGCAGTGCGCCAGCGCCTGCGGCCAGCATTTTCCACAGAGACATAAGCTATTCCTTTATTATTGAACAGCCTGAGTATAGGTGTTTTTCACCCAGGCGGCAGGCGTGCCGCCTGAGATTTACAGGGTTAACACGCCGATGGCGGCAACGACGGTCAGAATGGCGGCCAGCCCGTAAAATACCCATTTGCCAGCCGGGATGTGGATTTTCAGATCGTGCATGGCGTGATGAAGACGGTGGAGCGCGCACCATAAGGGCAGCACAATAGCGAGAAAAATCAGCCCCCGGCCCGGCCAGCTCCCGGCAAAATCCAGAATGCGTTCGTAGCTCAGCGCCTGCCTGCCAACACCCAGCGGCAGCAGCACACCAATAAGCAGCACCAGCACCGGAGAAACGATGGCTGCCCACATGCCACCGGCACCAAACAGGCCCCAGAACAGCGGTTCATCAGAACGGGTAGTGGTTGTTTTCATCGTACCTCCTGGAGAAAAGTCGCGATCAGCACGACAACGCTGACGACGATCGTTACTGCCCACAGCGCTTTAATGATCGGTTCCGGCGATAGTTTTTTATCACCAATAACGATTACCGCCGCTTTCGGTGCCAGCTCAAACCAGGTTTTACTGTGCAGCAGTGCCGCCGCCAGTGAGAAAATATTCAGCAGCAGTACCACCGGGTGCTGAAGGAAGGTGACAAAACCCTGCCAGCTTTCTGCGCCATGCTTAAGTGCAAACAGCCCGCTAATCAGCTCAATGCTGAACCACAGCGCCGGAATGGCGGTGCCCTCCCGCAGCATGTAAAAACGGTAAAAGCCCGATTTTTGCCACCAACTGGCGGCCATCGGGCGATGATAAGCATTACGTTTGGTGGTCATCACGCGCTCCTTACTGAGGCCTCAGGGTTGCAATCATAAAGTCTTTGGCACTTTCAACTTTGCTCTGTTGGATGGCAGCCGCCGGATCGGCGTGTTTCGGACAGACTTCCGAGCAGTAGCCGACAAAGGTGCAGGGCCAGACGCCATTGTCGCTGTTCAGCAGGGGCATACGCTGACGCTTGCCGCGATCACGGCTGTCTAGGTTATAGCGGTGGGCGAGGGTGATGGCCGCAGGGCCAATAAATTCCGGATTCAGGCCAAACTGTGGACAGGCCGCATAACACAGCCCGCAGTTGATACAGCTGGAAAACTGATGGTACTTCGCCATTTGTCCCGGCGTCTGCTTGCCCGGCCCACGGCTGGCATCCTGATGGCTGCCGATAATATAAGGTCTGATGGCTTCCAGACTCTCAATAAAGCGGCTCATATCGACGACCAGGTCGCGTTCGACTGGAAAGTGAGCCAGCGGCTCGACACGCATTCCGTTCGGGTAATGACGCAAAAAGGTCTTACAGGCCAGCTTCGGCACGTTGTCGACCATCATGCCGCAGGAGCCGCAAATAGCCATCCTGCATGACCAGCGATAAGAGAGATCAAACGCCAGATTGTCTTTGATATAGCCCAGCGCATCGAGCAGTGAGGTCTGTTCGTCCCACGGCACATCGAAAAATTCGCTGCGCGGGACCTTGTCTGTTTCCGGGTTGTAGCGCTGGATTTCAATTTTACAGCGAGGTAGTTCAGACATGCTGACTGCTCTCCTTACTTTCTGCTTCGGCACCGTAGACACGTTTTGCCGGTGGCAGACGGGTAATGTTGACCTCGTCCCAGGCAATGGTGGGTGCGCCCTGTGGATTGAAGAAACTGAGAGAATGTTTGAGAAAATGCGTGTCGTCGCGTTGTGTGCAGCCTTCATCAAGCCGCTGATGCGCGCCACGGGACTCTTTACGCTGGAAGGCAGAATGGGCCATGCATTCAGCGACATCCAGCCCGTGGCCCAGCTCAATGCTGTAAAGCAACTGGGTGTTGAAAACGCTTGAGGTATCGCTGATGCGTACCCGGCTGAAACGCTCTTTCAGCTCGGCCAGTTTATTGATGGTTTTTTCCATCAGCTCCGGGGTGCGATAGATGCCGCAGCCTTCTTCCATAGTCTGGCCCATCTCATCGCGAAGCCGGGACCAGCTTTCGTCCCCCTGTTGGTTAACCAGCCCTTTCAGCCGCCGTTCACAGTCTCTGGCCTGGGCTTGCAGGCTGGTCGTCGCGGTTTTGTTGTTTTCCAGCGCCCGTGCGGCGGCAGTCTCTCCGGCCAGTCGCCCGAAGACCACCAGTTCAGCCAGCGAATTAGAACCAAGACGATTGGCACCGTGCAGTCCCACCGAGGAACATTCACCCACTGCAAACAGGCCGCGGATCCGGGTTTCACACCGGGCATCGGTTTCGATGCCACCCATCGTGTAGTGTGCCGTGGGACGGATGGGAATGGGGCTGGTAACCGGATCGACGCCAACGTAGGCTTTACTCAATTCGCAAATAAACGGCAGGCGCTCCTGTAGTTTCTTCTCTCCAAGATGGCGGAGGTCAAGATAAACCACTTCACCACGCGGGGTATGGATGGTGCGTCCCTTCTGCGATTCGTGCCAGAAAGCCTGAGAAACTTTGTCCCTTGGTCCCAGCTCCATATATTTGTTTTTAGGTTGGCCGAGAGGCGTTTCCGGGCCAAGGCCGTAATCCTGTAAATAACGATAGCCATCCTTATTCACCATGATGCCACCTTCGCCGCGACAGCCTTCGGTCATCAGAATGCCAGAGCCTGGGAGGCCGGTGGGGTGATACTGCACAAACTCCATATCACGAAGCGCAATACCATGACGTAAAGCCATCCCCATACCGTCCCCGGTGACAATGCCGCCGTTGGTGTTGTAGCGATAGACCCTTCCTGCGCCGCCGGTTGCCAGTACCACCGCGCCCGCATGGATCTGTAGCAGGGTTCCCTCCATCATATTCATCGCTACCAGCCCGCGAGCCTGCCCCTCATCCACCAACAGGTCGAGGACAAAATGCTCATCAAAGCGGGTGATTTGTGGATATTTCAGCGAGGTCTGGAACAGCGTGTGCAACATGTGAAAGCCGGTTTTGTCGGCGGCGAACCAGGTTCGTTCGATCTTCATACCGCCAAAACGCCTTACGTTAACCGACCCATCCGGGCGACGGCTCCAGGGGCAGCCCCATATTTCCAGCTGAGCCATCTCCTGCGGGCAGTGTTCGACAAAATAGTCCACCACATCCTGCTCACAAAGCCAGTCACCCCCTGAAACCGTATCCTGAAAGTGCAGATCAAAACTGTCATGATCCTGGGTGACCGCAGCAGAACCGCCTTCTGCCGCTACGGTGTGGCTGCGCATAGGATAAACTTTGGAAACCAGAGCAATAGCCAGGGTTGGGTTTGCTTCAGCCGCGGCGATAGCTGCGCGGAGTCCCGCCCCGCCAGCGCCGACAATCACCAGATCGGCAGTATAAGTTTGCACGATGTTCTTCCTGTCAGAATAGAGGATGAGGGGAAAGTCCCCTGTTTCCGGGGTGGACAGTATAAGACTGCCGGTTAACTGCAAACTTGATGTGCTCAGGTATTTGCGTGCGAAATAAGCGTCAAAAATACGATCGTTCCTGCGTTTTTTACCGCAGCGCGTCGCTTGCTGCGCAGGCGATAAACGACGATGCTTAATTTATCCACACAGATTTGTTTGTCGCTGCCTGCTCGGGTAGACTGCTTCACCCTGCTAAATGAGGAGTAGAAACTATGAGCGATACGGCCAGTTGGTTGCCGAGCGCGCCCATCGCCAATTTATTAAAACGGGCGGCAATTATCGCTGAAATACGGCGCTTTTTTGCCGATCGTGGGGTGCTGGAAGTAGAAACCCCGGCGATGAGTCAGGCGACTGTGACCGATATCCATCTGTTTCCTTTTCAGACGCGCTTTGTGGGTCCGGGAGCCGCTGACGGCCTGGATCTCTATCTGATGACCAGCCCGGAATACCATATGAAGCGTCTGCTGGCTGCGGGCAGTGGCCCCATTTTCCAGCTGTGCCGCAGTTTTCGTAATGAAGAAGCCGGACGCCATCACAATCCCGAATTCACCATGCTGGAATGGTATCGGCCGCATTACGATATGTACCGGTTAATGAATGAAGTGGACGATCTGCTTCAGCAGGTGCTGGAATGTGCCCCGGCGGAAACGCTTTCCTATCAGCAGGCGTTTATCCGTCATCTGGAGATTGATCCGCTGTCGGCCGATAAGGCCCAGCTGCGCGAGGTAGCCGACAGGCTGGGCGTGGGCGACCTGGCTAACCGGGAAGAAGATCGCGATACCCTGCTGCAACTGCTGTTTGTCATCGGGGTTGAACCACAGATTGGTAAAGAAAAGCCGGCCTTCGTTTATCACTTTCCGGCAACTCAGGCGGCCCTGGCGGAGATCAGTACGGAAGATCATCGGGTAGCTCAGCGTTTTGAGGTCTATTTCAGGGGAATGGAATTAGCCAATGGTTTTCGTGAACTGACCGACAGCCGCGAACAGCGCCAGCGTTTTGAGCAGGATAACCGCAAACGCGCCGCCCGTGGTCTGCCTCAGCAGCCGATTGACAGCTATCTGCTTGACGCCCTGGCGCATGGTATGCCGGAGTGCTCCGGTGTGGCGCTGGGGGTGGATCGCATGGTGATGCTGGCACTGAAAGCGTCACAGCTCAGTGAGGTGATCGCGTTTTCAGTCGATCGCTGTTGATGGTGAGCCGCTCAGGGATAATGCTCTCCCTGAGCCAGCCGCCTTACAACCCACCCGAGCGATAAGTTCGGGCAGCAGGTGCTGCCGGGTTAGTCGCTACTTTGCGGCCGATTGTTTCCATTCTTACCTGGAATGGTGGGAACGGCATTTCCAGACCCTGTTCCTGATAGCCGCGCAGTATCAACTGATGCAGATCGTGGCGCAGTGGCATACGGTGTCCCATTTCTGCGGCATGAATGCGCAATTCGAATAACTGAATTCCCTGTTGTAAATCAACCAGCCAGGCCTCCGGCTGCGGGACATCCAGCACATACTGGCAACGTTCTGCGGCGGTCAGCAACACCCTGGTGACTTCTTCGCTGTCAGCCTCCGCCGCAGCCGGAATGGTCAGCACCACCCTGGTGACCGAGTCAGAAAGGGACCAGTTAATAAACTGTTCGGTGATAAAGGCCTTGTTCGGCACAATAATCTCTTTACGGTCCCAGTCGGTAATGGTGGTGGCACGGGTATTGATACGCGTGATGCTACCGGTCAGATCGCGGATGGTCACGGTATCGCCGATGCGAATGGGTTTCTCAAACAGAATAATCAGGCCGGAAATAAAGTTGGCGAAAATCTCCTGCAAACCAAAGCCCAGCCCGACACCCAGTGCGGCGACCAGCCATTGCAGCTTCGACCAGTCGATGCCGATCATTGAGAAGCCCATCAGACCACCGAACAGGATCAGCAGATATTTGGTGACGGTGGTGATGGCATAGCCGGTGCCGGGGGTCAGATTAAGGTGTTGCAGCAGAGCCAGCTCAAGCAGGGCGGGCATATTTCTCACCAACTGGGTGGTGATGATCAGCACCAGAATGGCGATCAGCACTGAGCCGAGCGTGATGGGTTGCAGACTCTCCACGCCCTGTACGGTGGTGCTGACATCCCACAGATTAATATTCTCCAGAAAGCCGAAGGCGGAGTGAATTTCTGACCACAGAACGATAACTGACACCAGCGCAATCAGCGTCAGGATTGAGCGAACCAGGCGCAGCGACTGGGCGCTGATGGTATCCAAATCGACAACCGGCTCATCCATATCCGGCACATCAGAGTTATGCTGGGCGGCGATAACATCCTCTTCGCCCCTGGCGCGTTGAGCAAGAATGTCTGCCCGACGTGTTCGCGCCCTGTCAAAGGCAATTCGTCGCCGTTGGATCAGCATCCAGCGGCGAATGATGTGGTAAATCACCAGCAACAGAAACCAGATGGCGACCGAGGTTTCCAGTCTTGCCAGCAGCGCCTGTGCGGTTGCAAGGTAACCGGTACAGGATGCCAGTGCGGCAATCAGCGGGATGCCAATCAACAAATTCCACAGCACATTACTGATAAAGTTCTGACCATTGCCCTCTTTATCGAGGTACAGCGGGATACCGGCGCGTTTCAGGCTGATAGTGACCAGACTCAGTGCGCAGCAAATGAGAATGAAGCAGAGTCTGCCCAGCGTAGCGGAGAACTGCCGGTCTTCCAGATTATCAAAGCTAATCAGCAACATAATCAGCGGCACGACAAAGCCGACGCACAGGCTGTAAAAACGCATCGCTCTGGCAACCCGGTTTTGCTGCCAGCGGAAATGAACAATAAACAACCCCTTCTGGCGGGCGAATCCGGCACTGATCATAAAGGCCCACAGCAGAGGCACGGTAGCCGTCACGCCGTCGCCGATCGCGACGGCAATCGGGTAAGGCCAGGCGTGTTGCAGACCGTAGCCCAATGCCATCCACAGCACCGGCAGGGGAAGGGCCACCAGAATTGACCAGAACACGGTGCGCAGGGTCAGCGCAAATTTATCCTGAGTGACCTTGCCAACTTTACTGGCTGAGCGGTTAAGGAAGTCACGATAGTGGCGACGTGAACTGAGACTGAAGCCGACCAGCAACAGAGCGCCAAGGATCGGCAATATGGTTTCCTGGCTGGTAGACATCATCACCAGCGCGCCACCCAGCTGCCCAAGGGTGTCCAGGGACAGCAGGGTTTTCAGATCGCGCATCACATCCAGTGGAAAGCTGAGACTCAATGGGCTGACATCCGCCGTCCAGAACAGGTAGCGGTGGGTGGCTTCCCGCACCTCGCGCAAGGCATCCTGTAACTGACCATTCGACACTTTCAGCTTGGTCACTTCGAGGATCAGATTGTCGCTGCCGGAGAGGAGCGATCCGAGCAGTTCGCGCTGGGTTTTGATCTGCGCGGTGAGGATCCTGCGTTGATCACTGGTTAGCGGACTACCGTCATCCTGTCTGGCCATCAGCAGCTGCTGCTGCCGTTCCAGCAGATCTTCATAATGCAGACGTTGCACGCGCAGCTGGCCCATTTCACTGTCCAACTGCTGCGACTTGGGCATTTCCGGTAGCCGGGCGACCTGTGCACGCAGCGCCTCACCCAGCACATTAGAAACGCCCAGCCACTGTGACTGCTCGCGAAGGGTATCCAGCGCCTGGCGGACCTGCATGGTCTGATTTACCGCCGTGCGCTGCTGTGAAACCACCAGACTCATCTGCTGAGCCTGTTGGTTCAGCGCTTCGGACAACTCGCGGTTGATGCGAAACTGTTTGCTGATATTTTCAGGCAGGTCGCCGCTGTTTTCTGCCAGCTGCTCGGTTTTCTCCAGAGCCTGCTCGGCTTCCTGCTGACGGCGGCTGTTAAGTTGGTTGCGCAGCTCCTGTAATCCGCTGTCCAGCTGGCTGGCTCGCTGCTGATGATACTCGCTGCGCATACGTGCCAGTTCCTGGCGGTTGTTAGCCGAAAGCTGTGCCAGCTCCAGCTCATCCACCCGCGCCTTTCTGGCTGCCGACTCCGCCTGACGGGCAGCTAGTTGCGCTTGCGCCAGTGGGGTCGCGGCGGGTGGTTGTCCCTGAAGTCGCCGTTCAATCTCGTTAAGCGCACGCCTGGCTTCAGTCTGTTGTTGAGGCAACTGCGCCAGCGAATCGCTGATATCCCTGACGTGGTCCTGTTCCTGCTGCGACAATCGCCTCTCTTCCAGCAACTGACTGCTCACCTGAAGGATCTCCTGATCCAGTTCAGAGGCGGTCATCGTGCTGCGCACCGTTTTTGGGCTGTCGGCCAGGGCGGTTATCTGCTGCCGTAGTTCGCGAGACAGTTTGGGGAAGTTGTCGATGATTTGCTGATAATCACTGGCGTTAGCCTGCGATTTTTGTAGTTCATCCAGCCAGTTGAGCGCTGACTGTAAGCTTTCTACAATTTCCGCCTGATTTGGCGTGTTTTTATTGGCTTGCGTTTCTTCAAGCGTCTGTTTGAGCTGTGCTGCGGTGGGGACGGCGGCGGCACAGACGGGCTGGTACAGTGCCCAGCCCAATAACATAACCAGTATCAGACGTAACATGGTGGCTCTGCTACGGGTGGTGCAGGACGCTTGAAGCCTGCTCCTTATGTACCCCGGTTGCCAGGGTCTGACCACAGCGGGTTTCACTCTCTGCTGCCAGATGCTCTGCCAGCTTCACTTTACCCGGCGCGAAGAGATTGATCACCGTTGAACCCAGTTTGAAACGCCCCATTTCCTGGCCTTTCAGCAGCACAACCGAACCTTCTTCTTCTGCACCAGGCCAGCTCCAGCGTTTGATTATGCCTTCACGCGGCGGCGTCACCGTGCCAGCCCAGACAGTTTCGATGCTGCCTACAATAGTGGCGCCCACCAGAATTTGTGCCATCGGACCAAATTCGGTATCAAACAGGCAGATAACACGCTCATTGCGGGCGAACAGATTTGGAATATTCTGCGCGGTCAGCGGATTGACCGAATAGAGATCGCCAGGTACGTAGATCATTTCGCGCAGGATACCGTTGCAGGGCATGTGCACGCGGTGATAATCACGCGGCGCGAGATAGGTGGTGACAAATTCACCGTCGCGAAACAGCTCGCTGATGGCTGCATTACCCGCCAGCAGTGCTTCCAGTGAGTAAGTGTGGCCTTTCGCCTGGAACAGTTGATCGCCAGCAATTTTACCAAGCTGACTGATTGCGCCATCTGCCGGCTGTACCAGCAGGTTGGGATCGGTTTCTATCGGACGCACGTCGTCGCGTAGCGGGCGGACAAAAAAATCATTAAACGTACGGTAGCTGGCGGTGTCGGGCTTTTGCGCCTCGTTCATATCCACCTTGTAAAACCAGACAAAAATATCAATTACGGCTTTCGTTAACCAGCCGCCGCGCTTGCTTGCGCCCCATCCGGCCAGTTCAGTAAGGCCTTTTTTGGGCAGAACAGAATTCAGTCCAAGTTTCAGACGATCCAACACAATAGCCTCCTGGCTTGGTAAGCATGCAAAGATATAAGGGTGCGGATTGTAACAGCGCCGGTGCATTCGGGCTATGGCTGTGCAGCGAACCGGACAGGCCTGTTTTTAATCACTGTTTTCTGCAAAACTGCGCCGCGTCTTGAGCTGCATCTCTGACATGCTTTCCAGAATGCGGTGGTAATTATCAAAACGCGACTCATCGATATCACCGCGCTCAACGGCTTCACGGATGGCGCAGCCAGGGTCGGTATCATGTTTGCAGTCGCGGAATTTGCAGTGACCGGCGAACTCCCGGAATTCGACAAATCCACGGGTAATTTGTTCCGGTTCCAGATGCCATAAACCAAACTCACGCACTCCCGGAGAGTCGATCACATCGCCACCATGAGGAAAATGATAGAGGCGGGAGGCCGTGGTGGTGTGCTGGCCCAGACCTGAGACATCCGACACTTCATTAGTGAGAATCTCGTTGGTGCCTGGTTCCAGGCCCAACAGGGCGTTGAGCAGGCTGGATTTACCGACGCCAGACTGGCCTGCAAAAATGCTGACATTGCCCGTCAGCGCTTCTTCCAGATCTTGCAGACCATTTTTTTGTTGGCTTGACACCATCAGCACGCGATAGCCAATCTTGCGATAGATAGCCATTTGCTCATCCACAAACTGGCGGCCTTCTGCATCAAGCAGGTCAATTTTGTTCAGCACCAGTAGCGGCCTGATATCCAGCGTCTCACTTGCCACCAGATAGCGATCGATGATGTTGAGCGACAGCTCAGGCAGGATTGCCGAGACAATCACAATCTGGTCTATATTGGCCGCAATGGGTTTTACGCCGTCGTAAAAGTCCGGACGCGTCAGAACAGAGCTGCGTTCATGAACCGCTTCGACGATGCCCTTTGCCGTAGTGCCCTCCTGCAAACCCGGACGCCAGCGCACGCGGTCGCCGGTTACCAGTGAGCGGATGGTGCGGCGAATATTACAGCGGTGATTGACGCCATTGTTATCCTCCACATCGGCATGCATGCCAAAGCGGCTGATGACCACGCCATCCTGCGCATCGCCAAACAGGCTGTCATCGGGTTCAGGCTTATCGTTTCGCTGTTTCAGGCGGCGCTCGTGGTTGGCACTGACACGGCGTTGCTGACCTTTGGACAGTTTGTTTTTACTCACTCTTCCTCACACGGCTTGTCAGACTTCGCCCTGACAGGGCAAAACGTTTATGATACACGCTAACGTTTGATGATATAAGCCACGGCGAGAGACTCTATGACTGCAAATGCCAGTAATTTGATTTGGATTGACCTTGAAATGACCGGGCTGGATCCGGAAAGGGATCGCATTATTGAGATTGCCACGCTGGTGACGGATGCCGACCTGAATATTCTGGCGGAAGGGCCGGTTTTTGCGGTACACCAGTCTGATTCACAGCTGGCGTTGATGGATGAGTGGAATGTGAAAACTCACACCAACAGTGGGCTGGTCGCTCGGGTGAAGGCCAGTGAATATGATGATCGTGCCGCTGAGCTGGCGACAATTGAATTTCTGAAGCAATGGGTGCCAGCGAACAGCTCACCAATCTGTGGTAACAGCATCGGGCAGGATCGCCGTTTTCTGTTTAAATATATGCCGGAGCTGGAGGCCTGGTTCCATTATCGCTATCTGGATGTCAGCACCCTGAAAGAGCTGGCCCGCCGCTGGAAGCCGGAAATCCTGGCAGGCTTTAAAAAGCAGGGCACGCATCAGGCTATGGATGATATTCGTGAATCGGTAGCTGAACTGGCTTACTATCGCGAGCATTTTATTCAGTCGTAGTTGATCAAATGGTACGATTTGCCAGATTTTGCGGCAGAGTGCTGAAAATGACAGCACTTTGCTGATTTAAACAGCAAATGAAACCAAGTCAGGATAAAAATTTACTTGCGGTGTTGCAGGGGGATGATTTTTTCGTATAATGCGCACCCCATAACGACACGCTTTTCTAAGCGTCGTACCAAGCGGGAATAGCTCAGTTGGTAGAGCACGACCTTGCCAAGGTCGGGGTCGCGAGTTCGAGTCTCGTTTCCCGCTCCAGTTTTACACAAGCACCAGTAGCCACTCTCCTGACTGAACTACCCTCTTTTTTATAGTTAATGCCATATTGTTTCAGTTGCCAGATTGAATAATCTGCATTGTTACTCCCTCTCTTCTGTATGACCACCAGTAAGCCGGTTAATCAGGCTCAATATCATTTTCATCTTCGTCCATACATCAATTTAAAATATTGCCGGTTATTATCTTTCGTTGAGTCTTTTCTGATGACCACTGGCCGCCGGGTGGGTGACATGCATTTACCCGGACCGACAGGAAAAATGAAAAATTTTCCTGCAACTGACCTGCTAAGAAAGAGACAACCAATAGTTACCATGTTGATGTTGCACAGGGTTTAGTTATCGCCTCTTTATCCAGAAAAGAATAAAGAGGTCATCGATTTGTATTCTGTTGCCGTATTTACTGGGTCAGGAACTTTACAAGGTTTTTACACAATTTTTTGATGCCATTATCAGGAATTGCTGACATGGCTAACGTCTCTTCCAGTAACACTGATTCAGTGACTTTAGTTACTTTTACATCATTATTAATCGTCCACCCCTGGCGAGGCAATGTTTGAATAATATTCTGCTTAAACCCGGCATTCTTTAACTGTTTACGAAGCTCTGAAATGGTTTGGTACAGTGTATTGGGTGTGACTTCTTTTCCCTGACTCTCCCACCCTGCTTCATACAATGATTTATGAGAGACAACCTTGCCGACATTGGTTATTAGCAGGAAAAGACATCGTGACGCAGTGCTGTACAGGGTGTTTTCATCCCTGCTTTCACAGTTAATGAGCCGATTTTTATCGGGTATAAAATCGACAATATTGTTAATGCAATAACTGGTGACTTTAGTATTTTCCATAGTGTTAAACATCCTTAAAGAGGTTAATCCAAAAATTCCAAAAAAGAACTGGTACAGATTAAGGAGGCCTGATGTGTATGTGCCATTTTGTACTGTATGTAGCGGAACCGCACGATATCGGTTCTCAAGTGCGTTCTTGACGACGATAATTATTATCGACAATTTATCGCTAAAGTTAAGTTGAAATTGCTTAATTAAGTTTTCTCTTTAGCAGACACTTTATGATTGTGAGGCGAGGTTGAGAGACAGAATTTGTAATCTTATGTTAGGTTTTGTAGCGTAACAGGATTTATTTGCAGGCTAAGCATATTTTAAAAAAATTTGGCATCACTGCACTTCTTATTGATATTCATGGTGATGTCAGAATTACACCAGAAAAATATATGTCGCATGTTTTCTTGTTGTTACTTTATTTGGTGTTGTTTCTTTCAAAATAGCAGTATTGAAAAAATGACTGGCAATACAAAAAAAGACAAATGAATTAATAAAAATAATAAAAAACAATTAAATTTACCTTTGGGTCCATTTTTTTCTTTACTGAAAATTTTAATTTTTTGCATGGCGGTCTTTCAGATTTGGCCTGATTTTTTTATTATGTAGGTATTGCCGAATGGACTTCACTGTAATGCTGCGAAGAGTCAGAATAATCGCTCTCAACACAACTGGTAAACAAGCCGAACAGGGAGATTGCAAGTCAGCTGAATTAATTCAAAGCCTGCTTATCTGAAATTAAGGAGGTGACTGTCTGTGATAAAGCCAACAACATCAGTGAGCCTGACTTCATCAGGACACGCCATTACTGGATTTGTACTTTCAGAATATCAGTATTTAACCTGAAATTTTTTAATAAAACGCCACAACATTTTATCATCGGGTGGTTCGGGCTTGTCACTACTGGCGGTATTAATCCCCAGGGTGCCAGCGATAGGGTATTTTAAGCGATCACCTCTGAACCCACGCACAGAATTACGCTGTTCCTGATTCACATGGTACTCCTGATGGTACAGGGCAGTGCTACTCATCCTGGAGTGAACACCTCCTGACGCACGAAGGCGACCGGAAATTTTTCAACTCAAAATAAGGTATTTTCGCTGGATAACCCAGCCGGTCACATTGCAAATGCAGGCGGTTCTGCCAGCAAGGGCAGATGATCAACTATCTGAACAGCATGGTTTTTATAATGCCACTGTATATGTAATCTTATCTCTGATGTGCCGGGGATATCGGGCACTTTTTGTGTTTATAAAGCGGTAACTGTATGCCGGAAACGGTTTCAGTTTATCTCACAGTAATGAAAGAAAAAGCTTGTCACCGGGATGTAATCAGTCCATAATGCCACCCGTTCCGTTGTTGCAGGAATGCAAATTCTTATAAATCAGTAAGTTATATTAAATTTGCGTTACGGAAGTAATAAGCAACGTTACATGCCTTTCTTTGCGGGAATAGCTCAGTTGGTAGAGCACGACCTTGCCAAGGTCGGGGTCGCGAGTTCGAGTCTCGTTTCCCGCTCCAGATTTTCTTTGCAGACAGCCTTCTGCACACCCCTGCACAAAAATTACTGTCATGAAACTGTCAGCCGTCTGATCTTCTCCCTTGTTTCTTCTCGCTTATTCACGCGTGAATATTCAGAGTCAGGGTGTGTCATCAACTGACTGCTGAAGTTGGTGTTACCCCATTGTTGGCAATAAGCAGTATAAAAGGAGTGGGGCGGTGAAAAAATAAACGGCAGAATTGTCCTGCAATCTTTCTTGTATTAAGAGGTTGCTAAGGCCCAGGGTTTAGTCCATAATGCACACCATCTTACGGCGGTGGATTTGGATAAACTTGTTGTTTATCAATAAAATACATCAAATCCGGTCTGTAACAGCACTCCTTATTAAGCGGGAATAGCTCAGTTGGTAGAGCACGACCTTGCCAAGGTCGGGGTCGCGAGTTCGAGTCTCGTTTCCCGCTCCAGTTTTAAAAACTCTCCGTTTCCTGATAATCGTTACCCACAACAATAATATTGCCAGGTATTTTAACGCTCATCGACATTCTTCAACAGAGTTATCCACAGATAATCCAGCTCTGAGTTGAATGGCCTGCATACACATTTTTTTACGTTTTATTCGTAATTTATTGTTTTTAATAAAATAAATAATATTTCAAATTGTCGTTCAGATCGCTTGTACTTTCTGTGACGATTGAATGACAACAACTTTTTATTTTTATGCACAGCGTGTGGAAAACGGTAGCGCCTGATGATGACAAGGGTAGAATCGCGTCAGGCATCTCTTGTTAAGCCTTTTTCAATTGCCCTGACCAGCCGTTTTTGTTGTCCACTTTGCATTTCAATCGCATTTTCAGCACGAGCTGCTTTCTGGCGTGCCAGCGCCCAGAGGATATGCTCATCCAGCATGGCGTTTTCACCGAGTCTGCTGTTAAGAACCGCAATATTCTCAACCGACCAGGGAGCATTTCCCAGCGCCACTGCGACGTTACGTAACCAGCGAAGATGCCCGATGCGGCGGATAGCAGAACCTTCTGTGACGCGTAAAAAGGTTGCTTCATCCCAGGCGAACAACTCGGTTAACGGCGGAGAATGCAGTACGGCTCGCGGGCTGAAGTCATCCTCATCGGTCAGCTGCCCATAGCGGTTCCACGGACAAATCAGCTGGCAGTCATCGCAGCCGTAAATACGATTGCCAATCAGCGGCCGGAACTCTTGCGGAATACTCCCCTCCAACTCAATTGTCAGATAGGAAATACAGCGCCTGGCATCAATAACGTAAGGCTCGACGATGGCTCCGGTCGGGCAGGTAGTGATACAGGCGACGCAACGCCCACACTGCTCCTGCTGGGGGGTATCGACAGGCAGCGGCAGGTTGATTAACAGTTCACCAAGAAAGAACCAGGATCCCGCTTCGCGGTTAAGGACCAGCGAATGTTTACCGGTCCAGCCAAGTCCGGCTTTCACTGCCAGTGGCCTTTCCATGACGGGTGCTGAATCGACAAAAGGGCGGAACTCTGCGTTTTCACAGTGTTCACGAATCAGATCCCCAAGCTTTTTCAGGCGATTGCGTAATACTTTGTGGTAATCACGGCCCAGCGCATAACGGCTGACATAGCCAAGCTGAGGATTTTTTAAGGTACGTGCAAAAGCGGCTTTGGCTGGAAGATAATTCATTCTTACGCTAATCACCCGCAGGGTACCAGGTTGCAGTTCATGGGGGCGGGCGCGCATCATGCCATGTCGTGCCATCCAGGCCATCTCACCATGATATTGCTTTTCCAGCCAGGCCTGTAGACGCGGTTCTTCCAGGCTTAAATCGGTATCACAGATACCTACCTGCTGAAAGCCAAGCTGTTGCCCCCACTGTTTAATATTTCGGGCAAGTTGATGAAGATCGAGAGGATGCGACATGAATAACCTGAGCCAGCACAATAACCCACTAAGTTTACCCTATTCCGTCTGGCCTGTAGAGGCGATAGCGCAACTTGAGCGAGATGCTGCTGATGCGTTTGGGCTAACGTTGTATGAGCTGATGCAGCGTGCGGGCGAGGCGGCTTTCAGCCATATCCGTAGCCTGTGGCCAGACAGTCAGCACTGGTTGATTCTCAGCGGGCACGGTAACAACGGCGGAGATGGCTTTGTTATCGCCCGTCTTGCTTTGGCCGCTGGGATGCATGTCACGCTCGTTGCCTGTGAAGGGAGCAAACCATTGCCTGAAGATGCGCAGCGTGCGCGTGATGCCTGGCTGGCGGCGGGTGGGGTAATTCACGATCCCTCTGTTATCTGGCCGGAAAAAGTTGAGGTGATCGTTGATGCGCTGCTGGGAACCGGTCTGAATAAGGCCCCTCAGGGAGCGTATCAGCAGTTGATTAAGCAGGCCAATGCGCATCCCGCCCACGTTTTTTCTGTGGATATCCCCTCAGGATTGAGCGCGGCTGACGGAACGGCACCAGGCGAGGTCATTACAGCTGCACATACCCTGACTTTCATTGCCCTGAAAGCGGGTCTGCTTACCGGTAAAGCCCGCGATTATGTTGGCAGGCTGCACTACCATGCGCTGAATCTGGAGCGCTGGCTGGCGAGCCAGGTCGCGCCGTTCGCCCGTTATGACGCTTCATCTCTGACCCACTGGCTTTCGCCACGCAGGCCGACCTCACATAAAGGCGACAACGGTAAACTGGTGATTATCGGTGGCGATCACGGGACTGCGGGCGCAATACGTCTGGCCGGTGAGGCTGCATTGCGTGCAGGTGCTGGTTTAGTGCGAGTGCTCACTCACAAACAAAATATTGCACCGCTGCTGACGGCACGTCCGGAGTTGATGGTGCATGAACTGAGCAACCCGGCTATTGAAGAGGCGCTCGAATGGGCTGATGTTATCGTCATTGGCCCCGGCCTTGGGCAGGGTGAATGGGGGAAAAATGCCCTGAAAAAGGTAGAAAACTCTCAGAAACCCATGCTTTGGGATGCTGATGCGCTCAACCTGCTGGCAATCAGTCCCGATAAACGTCAAAATCGCATTATTACGCCACATCCGGGCGAAGCGGCAAGGCTGCTTAACCTCAGTATCAGTGAAATTGAGAGTGATCGCTTACTTTCTGCACGTAGCCTGGCGAAACGTTATGGCGGTGTGGTGGTACTGAAGGGAGCCGGGACACTGATTGCCAGTGAGGCGGGACAACTGGCTTTTGCCGATGTGGGGAATGCCGGGATGGCTGCGGGTGGCATGGGGGACGTTCTCTCCGGTATTATCGGCAGCCTGATCGGGCAAAAACTCTCACTGTATGATGCCGCCTGTGCCGGATGTGTCGTTCACGGTGCTGCGGCGGAAGAAGTGTCAAAACGGACGGGTCAGCGAGGCATGATTGCCAGCGATCTGTTTTCCGAACTGTATCTGTTTGTCAATCCAGAGACGTTGAATCAAAAATAATGAATACCTGCGTAATGACATTGCCCGATGAGGCCGCCACCCTTGCTTTAGGGGCCAGCCTCGCCCGCGTCAGTAAAGGTGGCGTAACGCTTTATCTTTATGGCGATCTTGGTGCAGGAAAAACCACTTTCAGCCGTGGTTTTCTGCAAGCACTTGGGCATCAGGGAAACGTAAAAAGCCCGACTTATACGCTGGTGGAACCTTATAACCTTCCTGAACATCGGGTATATCATTTCGATCTTTATCGTCTGGCTTCCCCGGAGGAACTTGAGTTTATGGGGATTCGCGATTATTTCGCCGACGACAGCCTTTGCCTGATTGAATGGCCGCAGCAGGGAGCCGGGATTTTGCCCACGCCCGATATCGAACTGCACCTCAGCTACCACAATCGGGCGCGCCAGGCCGAGTTGAGAGCCTGTTCAGCCGTGGGTGAAATGATGATGCGACAGGTTGTGATGGAAAAGGGCTGTTAATGATGTTGCGGATGAAGTTTGGTTTTTTACTGGTACTGATACTGGCGACTTTTTCGAGTCTGGCGGCAAATCTTGCTGATATTAAGGTGGCAAACGGCAACAACCAGGCAACGGTAACCCTCAGTTTCAATGGTCAGCCGGTATATGGTTTTTTCCCGTTGCATAACCCAAATCGGGTCGTGCTGGACATTCGTCAAAGTGGCGTTGTGAAGGGCCTGCCGCTGACGTTCAGTGGCGAGAACATTGTTAAACGCATCCGTTCAAGCCAGCCTAAAGACAATCAGAGCATTCGTCTGGTGTTTGAGCTGACTCAGCCTGCTAAAACCCGAGCGGTGACACAGCGCCAGGGCAGTAGTTATAACGTCGTATTCACCATTAGTGGAACTCAGCCAGTAAAAGCTTCATCAGCGCCGGCTGAAGTCAGCTCTGTTTCCCGTCCGGCATCCTCTGCGCCTGCGGAAAATCCTTTCAAGGGTAATCCTGTCACCGCAGTGACCAGCGGCGACCGCGTTGTGGCACCGGGACGGAGCGCTCGTTCGGCCAATGATGTGGTAATCGTGGCTATTGATGCCGGCCATGGCGGGCAGGACCCCGGCGCGATTGGGGCCGGTGGCCTGAAGGAGAAAAATGTCACTATTGCCATTGCCCGTAAACTTAAGGCATTGCTGAATGACGACCCCATGTTTAAAGGCGTGATGACCCGTGATGGTGACTATTTCATCTCTGTGATGGGCCGTTCTGATGTGGCACGTAAACAAAATGCTAATCTGCTGGTGTCAATTCATGCCGATGCCGCCCCTAACCGCAGCGCTTCCGGTGCATCGGTATGGGTATTGTCCAACCGCCGCGCTAACAGTGAGATGGCGGGGTGGCTGGAACAGCATGAGAAGCAGTCAGAGCTGTTAGGTGGTGCGGGTGACTTGCTGGCGAACAGTCAGGCGGATCCTTACCTCAGCCAGGCGGTACTTGATTTGCAGTTCGGCCACTCCCAGCGGGTTGGTTATGATGTGGCGGTAAAAGTCATCGCCCAGCTTCAGCGTGTTGGTGCACTGCACAAGCGCCGACCAGAACACGCCAGTCTGGGCGTATTGCGTTCGCCGGATATCCCTTCATTGCTGGTGGAAACCGGTTTTATCAGTAACCCTTCGGAGGAGCGACTGCTCGGCAGTAGCGCTTACCAGCAGAAGATTGCCGAGTCGATTTATAAAGGACTCCGTAACTACTTCCTGGCGCATCCGCTGCAATCTGTCCCAAAGGAGGAAAACCGGCCGTTGCAGTCCGCAGCGGTGGTTAACGTTGAAACTAACCCTGCTCCGGTGAACACGCAATATTCTGGGGTGGTTAGCCGCCATGTGGTAAAACGCGGGGAAACGTTGTCAGGGATTGCGGCCCATTATGGCGTCAGCACCGCAACGTTGCGTGGCATGAATACGTTGAAAAATGATGTGGTCTGGGTAGGCCAGCGGTTGAAAGTACCTGCGGGCAGCAGCATATCCAAAGCTGCCAGTGTGTCGCAGGCGAAAAAACCTGTCAGGCATAAAGTGGTTCGAGGGGATTCGCTAACGGCGATCGCGGCGCATTATGGCGTCAGCCCAAAGGCGATTCAGCAGGCAAATAATATGAAGTCGCAGAACGTCATGCTGGGGCAGACGTTGATTATTCCGGCCTCGTAATCGGGTGGGATCTGGCTGCCATTGATATCCGGAATGACCGATTCTCTGTCTCATTATTGAACAGCAAGGAATTTCATTATGCCGATTCAGGTGTTACCTCCCCAACTGGCTAACCAGATAGCGGCGGGTGAAGTGGTTGAACGTCCGGCGTCGGTGGTGAAAGAGCTGGTGGAAAACAGCTTGGATGCCGGAGCGACCCGGATTGATATTGAAATCGAAAAAGGTGGCGCAAAACTGATCCGCATCCGTGATAACGGCTGTGGTATTGGAAAAGATGAGCTGGCGATGGCGCTGGCTCGCCACGCCACCAGTAAAATTGCCACGCTCGACGATCTGGAAGCCATTATGAGCCTCGGTTTTCGGGGCGAAGCGTTAGCCAGTATCAGTTCTGTATCCCGCCTGACGCTGACTTCGCGGACCACAGCGCAAACTGAAGCATGGCAGGCCTATGCTGAAGGACGCAATATGGAGGTAAGCATCAAGCCTGCCGCCCATCCACCCGGTAGTACGCTGGAAGTGCTGGACCTGTTCTACAACACCCCCGCCCGTCGTAAATTTATGCGTACTGAAAAGACCGAATTTACGCATATCGACGAAATCATTCGGCGCATTGCACTGGCGCGCTTTGATGTGGCCTTCTCACTCAGTCATAACGGTAAGCTGATGCGGCAGTATCGTGGCGTAACTGAAAACAGTCAGCGCGAGCGACGACTGGGTTCGATTTGTGGCACGGCATTTCTTAACCACGCGCTGGCGATTGAGTGGCAGCATGGTGACCTGGCGCTACACGGCTGGGTGGCCGATCCTGCTGGTTCCAGGAGTATCACCGACCTGCAATATTGCTATGTCAACGGCCGGATGATGCGTGACCGACTGATCAACCATGCTATTCGCCAGGCTTATCAGGATAAGCTGGGCGATGAGCATCAACCTGCCTATGTTCTCTACCTGCAAATTGATCCTCATCAGGTCGATGTCAACGTGCATCCGGCCAAGCATGAAGTGCGCTTTCATCAATCCAGGCTGGTGCATGATTTCATTTATCAGGGGGTGAGCAGCGTTCTTCAGCATACCGGGGCTGAAGTCCTGCCTGCGGTTGAAGCACCCGCCGGGCGCTGGCAGCCAGAAAATCGTCAGGCTGCCGGCACAAATCACTTTGCCTCCTCTGGCCCGCCGCAAACTCATGAGGCCAGAGAGAGCACGCCAGCTCAGTGGCAGGCTAAGACAGGAAACAAAACGGCATCCGGCAGTTGGCCACGACAGGAACCGGCGTATCAAAAAAGGGAGGGGGCGGCATATCAGCAATTGCTGCAAACCCAACCGCAACCTGCGAAAAGCCACAGTGCTTTAGCAAAGAATCATCCTGTTTCATCCGATGCCGTACCGGCTCCGTTAAGTGGCCACAGCCAGAGCTTTGGACGGGTGCTGGCAGTGATGCACGAATGTTATGCGCTGGTGGAGACGAAGGGGAGTCTGGCGCTGATCTCGTTAACAGTGGCCGATCGCTGGCTGAAGCAGGCGCAGCTGGATCCCGGTAAAGAGGGATTAAAAGCGCAGCCGTTGCTCATCCCGGTACGAATCAGGTCAGATAAAGCAGAACGTGATGCGCTTGAACGCTACTCATCCCTGTTGATTCAGATGGGGATTGAACTGTTGCCTGACGGGCAACACGTCACGCTGCGCGCTGTACCTTTACCATTGCGACAACAAAATTTACAAAACTTGATTCCAGACCTGTTAGGCTATCTCGCCCGACAACAGGATGTATCGGCGAGCCAGATGGTGCAATGGTTGGCACGGCATTCGGTAGTCGAACAACCGCACTGGAATCACTCGCAGGCGATAGCATTGCTGGCTGAAGTCGAAAGGCTTTGCCCACAACTGGTTACATCGCCACCTTCTGGCTTAGTACAACACGTTGATATTGAACTGGCGATGAACGCCCTGAAGCATGAGTGAAACTGGTAAGGCTGGCCGCCCAAAGGCCATTTTTTTGATGGGGCCAACGGCCTCCGGTAAAACAGCGCTGGCAATAGCTTTGCGTCAGCAGTTGCCGGTTGAGTTGATTAGTGTTGATTCAGCGCTGATTTATCGGGGAATGGATATTGGTACAGCCAAACCTTCTGCGCAGGAGCTGCGGTTGGCACCTCATCGTTTGCTGGACATCCGTGACCCTGCTGAAGCGTATTCGGCAGCAGAGTTTCGTCGGGATGCGCTGGCAGAAATGGCGGACATTACCCAAAGTGGGCGTATTCCGTTGCTTGTTGGTGGCACGATGCTCTATTACAAAGCGCTGCTGGAAGGATTGTCGCCGTTGCCCCCGGCAGATCCGCAAGTGCGCCAGCATATAGAGCAAATGGCAAGTGAGAAGGGGTGGGATGCCCTTCACCGTCAGTTATGTGGCATAGATCCCACGGCTGGAAATCGTATTCATCCGAATGATCCCCAGAGACTCTCGCGAGCACTGGAAGTTTTTTTTATTTCGGGTAAAACTTTAACGGAGCTGACTAAAACGTCCGGTGAGGCTTTGCCATACGATGTTGTCCAGTTTGCGATTGCTCCCCGGCAACGTGAGCTCATTCATCAGCGTATTGAGTTGCGTTTTCAGCAGATGTTAGCGTCAGGGTTTGAAACAGAAGCTCGTGAGCTGTTCGCACGGGGTGATTTGCATACGGATATGCCTTCCGTTCGTTGTGTTGGTTATCGTCAGATGTGGTCATATCTGTCAGGCGAAATCGATTACGATGAAATGGTTTATCGGGGAATTTGTGCGACCCGGCAACTGGCTAAGCGTCAGATGACCTGGCTTCGTGGTTGGGAGGGTGTCCACTGGTTGGACAGCGAACATCCTGATGCCGCGCTGGCTGATGTGTTACAGGTTCTTAGTGCGAAGCCTGGGTGATTGTGTACAATTGGTACGTTATCGTGCGCAAATTTTTACGCAGTTTTTCAGGGCGAAGGCCCTTAAGTAGTAAACAACAAGCATATAAGGAAAAGATAGAATGGCTAAGGGGCAATCATTGCAAGATCCGTTCTTGAACGCACTGCGTCGTGAACGTGTTCCGGTTTCGATTTATTTGGTAAACGGTATCAAACTACAGGGCCAGATCGAGTCGTTTGACCAATTTGTTATTTTATTGAAGAACACGGTGAGCCAGATGGTGTACAAACATGCTATCTCTACCGTTGTTCCGTCCCGTCCGGTTTCCCATCACAGTAACAACGCGGGTGGCGGAAGCAATAACTATCATCACGGTGGCAGCAATCAGGGGGCTTCTTCTCAGCCTCAGCAAGACGGTGAAGACGCAGAGTAAACACTGTTTTCAGGACGGGTCCCGCAGGTTTTCCTGGCTCCGTCCTGGCAATCTTCTTTTCGCTCGATCTGGCCCATCATTCTGACGTGGCTAAGATGATGCTCTTAAGACGTCGTTTAACGCGCATTTTGACTCTGATTCAACGTAGTGTGGCCATCGCGTAGCAGATATAACAAGGTTCTGAGAGGTTATAAGTTTGTTTGACCGTTATGATGCTGGTGAGCAGGCCGTACTGGTTCACATCTACTTTTCCCAGGACAAAGATATGGAAGATCTTCAGGAATTCGAAACCCTGGTGTCTTCTGCGGGCGTTGATGCGCTGAGGGTGGTGACAGGCAGCCGTAAAGCCCCCCATCCTAAATATTTTGTCGGTGAAGGAAAGGCTGTTGAGATTGCTGAAGCAGTAAAAAGCAGCGGCGCGTCAGTGGTGCTGTTTGATCATGCCCTCAGCCCGGCCCAGGAACGTAATCTGGAAGCACTGTGCGAATGCCGTGTTATCGATCGCACGGGGCTTATTCTCGATATCTTTGCCCAACGGGCGCGAACTCATGAAGGTAAATTGCAGGTAGAGCTGGCTCAGCTTCGCCATCTGGCCACGCGACTGGTTCGCGGATGGACTCACCTTGAGCGCCAGAAAGGGGGTATTGGTCTGCGTGGGCCGGGTGAAACCCAGCTTGAAACCGACCGTCGCCTGTTGCGCAATCGTATTACCCTAATCCTTTCCCGCCTTGAGCGGGTAGAAAAACAGCGTGATCAGGGCAGACAGGCCCGTAACAAAGCGGACGTGCCAACAATCTCGCTGGTTGGTTATACCAACGCCGGTAAATCCACCCTGTTTAACTGCCTGACCTCGGCAGAGGTTTATGCTGCCGATCAGCTGTTTGCCACCCTGGACCCGACCCTTCGCAGAATCGACGTCGCTGATGTCGGGGAAGTGGTGCTGGCTGATACGGTAGGCTTTATTCGCCATCTGCCCCATGACCTGGTTGCAGCATTCAAAGCCACCTTGCAGGAAACCCGTCAGGCAACGCTGTTGTTGCATGTGATTGATGCGGCAGACCTGCGCATTGATGAGAATATCGCGGCGGTGGAGGACGTTCTGACAGAGATTGAATCTGATGAGATCCCCACGCTGCAAATAATGAACAAAATCGACATGCTGGAGAACTTTGTTCCCAGAATCGATCGTAACGAAGAGAATCTGCCCGTTCGCGTTTGGCTGTCCGCGCAAACGGGCGAGGGCGTTCCGCTGTTGTTCCAGGCGCTGACCGAGCGACTGGCGGGGGAAATTGCCGAATATGCATTACGTTTGCCGCCAGAGGCAGGGCGGCTGCGCAGCCGTTTTTATCAGTTGCAGGCGATCGAAAAAGAGTGGAATGAGGATGATGGCAGCGTGGGGTTGGCTGTGCGTATGCCTGTTGTCGACTGGCGGCGACTGTGTAAACAGGAGCCAGGGCTGGTGAATTACATTGTTTAGCGATTTGGCCTGATGCCTGTCCCGGCTTTGGGACAACACCGCACACACTAATAATGGAGCACAAACATGGCGTGGAATCAGCCCGGTAATAACGGACAGGACCGCGACCCGTGGGGAAGCAGCAATAATCAAGGCGGCAACTCTGGGGGAAACAAAGGAGGTCGTGACAAAGGGCCACCTGATTTGGATGATATCTTTCGCAAGCTGAGCAAAAAGCTGGGTGGTTTTGGCGGCGGTAAAAGCGGCGGGCAGAAAACTCCGGGATTTGGTAGTCGGGCCATTGGTATTGTGGTGGTCGCTGCCGTGGTGATTTGGGCAGGGAGCGGCTTTTATACCATTAAAGAGGCAGAGCGCGGAGTGGTAACGCGCTTTGGTAAGTTCAGCCACCTGGTCGAGCCAGGGCTTAACTGGAAACCGACCTTTATCGATGAGGTCCGTGCGGTCAATGTCGAAGCCGTTCGTGAACTGGCTGCCTCAGGCACCATGTTGACTTCAGATGAAAACGTCGTGCGGGTTGAAATGAACGTGCAGTACCGCGTAACGAATCCTGAGCGATATCTGTTCGCGGTGACCAGTGCTGATGACAGTCTGCGCCAGGCTACCGACAGTGCCCTGCGCGGGGTAATTGGTCGCTCAACCATGGATCGTATCCTGACTGAGGGGCGTACGGTGGTGCGCAGTGATACTCAGCGTGAGCTGGAGGAAACGATTCGTCCTTACGATATGGGGATCACCCTGTTAGACGTTAACTTCCAGGCAGCCCGTCCACCTGAAGAGGTGAAGGCTGCGTTCGACGATGCTATCGCCGCACGTGAAAATCGGGAACAGTACGTGCGTGAGGCCGAAGCTTACGCTAATGAAGTACAACCACGTGCGAATGGTCAGGCGCAACGTATTCTGGAAGAGGCGCGGGCGTACAAAACCCGCACGGTGCTGGAAGCGCAGGGGGAAGTGGATCGCTTTGCACGGATTCTGCCGGAGTATAAATCTGCGCCGCAAATCACTCGCGAGCGTCTGTACATTGAAACTATGGAGAGCGTGCTCAGCCATACCCGTAAAGTGCTGGTCAATGACAAGGGTAGTAACCTGATGGTATTACCGCTGGATCAACTGATGCGCGGTCAGGGTGGTGTAAAAACCAGCACGGCACAGGATAGCGGCAGTAACAGTCTGCTTCGCCTGCCTCCGGCTACCAGTAACGGTGATGTCAGTAGTAACAACAGCTCATCAAACGGTTCGGCCAGTTTCATGGAGCAGCGCAGGGCAAATGCTCAGCGCAACGATACCCAGCGCGCAGGGGGAGAGTAAGCGATGCGTAAGCCATTAATCAGAGTGCTGATTGTTGTACTGGTGGTGCTCTACGCGTCACTGTTTGTTGTGCAGGAAGGCCAGCGTGGCATCGTGATGCGTTTTGGCAAGGTCCTGCGTGACAGCGAGAACAAGCCACTGGTCTATGAACCGGGTCTGCATTTCAAGATTCCATTCCTCGAGTCGGTGAAGTCGCTGGATGCACGTATTCAGACCATGGACAACCAGGCGGACCGTTTTGTCACCAAAGAGAAAAAAGACCTGATCGTTGATTCCTACATCAAGTGGCGCATCAGCGACTTCAGCCGTTACTACCTGGCGACTGGCGGTGGCGATGTTTCTCAGGCTGAAGTGCTGTTAAAACGCAAATTCAGTGACCGTCTGCGCTCTGAAATTGGGCGTCTGGATGTCAAAGATATCGTTACGGATTCCCGCGGACGGCTGACGACGGACGTTCGGGATGCGCTGAATACCGGAAGTGCCGGTCAGGATGACGAAATTGCCACCCCGGCAGCGGATGATGCTATCGCTTCAGTGGCGGCTCGTGTGGAACGTGAGACCACCAGCAAAGAGCCAGCAATCAATCCAAACAGTATGGCGGCGCTGGGGATTCAGGTGATGGATGTGCGCATCAAGCAGATCAACCTGCCTACCGAAGTGTCTGATGCGATCTACAACCGTATGCGCGCCGAACGTGAGGCTGTTGCCCGTAGCCAGCGTTCTCAGGGACAGGAAGAGGCCGAAAAACTGCGGGCTACCGCTGATTACGAAGTGACGCGCACGCTGGCGGAAGCGCAGCGTACGGCCCTGATCACCCGTGGTGAGGGGGATGCGGAAGCCGCTAAACTGTTTGCTGATGCTTTCAGCCAGGATCCGGACTTTTATGCCTTTATTCGTAGCTTACGAGCTTATGAAAACAGCTTCAGAAATAATCAGGATGTCATGGTGCTGAGCCCGGACAGTGATTTCTTCCGCTTTATGAAATCGCCTGCCAGCAGTGCTAACGGTCACTGATTAAGTTGGCATTAACATAAACCGGGAATAGTTATATTCCCGGTTTTTTTTTGCTTATTTCTGGCTAACTTTTTTATTCCATGTGCTTTACTGAAAATTATTAAATATCGTGTCAGACATATTTAATAATTCCCTGCGTATATTTGGGTATTTTTGCCATTGACGCTGACGGATGGTTTGTGTAGCCTCTTCTTCTCTAATGTTCTTTCTGGATTAATTACGGGTAATTAATTGTTGTGGGATTATTTCAGCAAGCTGAATGCCGTTGGTAATAATTAAGAGCATTATTATCAGATTGAAAATATTGCGGTGCCCGCGGTAATACAAGGATTGTTTCATCAAAAAAAGGATGATGGGAAATGGATGTTTCCGACAAGAGAAAACGGCCACCTCGCTGCGTATTTTATTCGCACGATACTATGGGCTTTGGGCATATTCGTCGAAATATGTTGCTCAGTCAGACTGTTCTCAAAGCTTGCCCCGATGCTGAGGTCTTGCTGATCTCAGGGGTACGGGAAGCGGGAAGCTTTGCGCTCCCGGCTGGAGCAGACTCTCTCATTCTCCCCTCTTATATTAAGACGTCAGAAGGAAAATATTTCCCCCGTTCGTTAGGAAAAGATGTTAAGTCGCTGGTTCGATTGCGTTCGCAATTAATATATGCAGCGTTGAATGCATTCTCCCCGGATATAATGGTGGTGGATAATGTTCCTCGTGGGGCGATGCGTGAATTAGATCTTAGTCTTCCGCTGCTGACTAAAAAGAAAACGCATATGGTTTTAGGACTAAGGGATATTATTGACAGTCCTGAAGCAGTAAAAAAACAGTGGAGTAAACAGGATAATACTTCAGCCATTAATTTGTTTTATTCCACAATTTGGGTTTACGGCGATAAGACACTGTATGATTTGCGTAAGGAATATTTTTCGGCTTTATCCTTCAGGCAAAAAATAGCCTTCACGGGTTACCTTGATGCTTCAAATCGTCATCGACTGACCGCATACAGCGCCTCTTCTCACTCTTCTCCTTATTTACTTTGTCTGGTGGGCGGTGGTCAGGATGGTTTCCACCTTGCTGAAACTTTCGCCAGGGCAGAATTTCCCGTCGGCGTCCGGGGCATCCTGGTCACGGGGTCAATGATGCCTCCGGCGCAGAGAAAGGCGCTGAGCCAGCTCGTTGTGCAACGTCCCCATATGAAAATGCTGGAGTTCGTTGCAGAACCACTGGGTTTACTGCGTGATGCCCGTGCCGTGGTGGCGATGGGAGGATACAACACGGTGATAGAGATTCTTACCCTCAACAAGAATGCGCTGATTGTACCCCGGGTCGATCCCCGACAGGAGCAGTGGATCAGAGCTGAGCGGCTGGCTCAACGGGGCCTGATTGACTGCATTCATCCCCATCAACTGACGGTCGGTTCATTGAGCCGCTGGCTGGCACGGCAGCATCACTTTGCCGATCCGCGTGAACTCCTCGATTTTGGCGGGCTGGATTATATCGGCGAAAGCGTGCGTAGCATTCTTGCGGACAGAGTAACAACCAGGGAGCGTGTGTCATGAAGGTAACGCCGTTGCGGGTGGGATATGTTTTAAAGCGCTATCCCCGTTTTTCGGAGACTTTTGTGGTTAACGAAATTCTGGCTCATGAACGGGCAGGGATGCAGGTGGATATTTTTGCTCTTGGACCGGTAATGGAAACCTGGTTTCAGGCGGATATTGGCAAAGTATGCTCCCCGCTGATTCGCCTGCGGGATAAACAGCGCAATGTGGACGCTTTCTGGCTGTTGGTCAGCGATGCGCTGACCAGCCTGACGGGTTTTACTGAAAAGCTGAGAGAGGAAAAAAACCACGACGTGCACGAACTGGCGCAGGGCATTGAGTTAGCACTGTTGATACAGCAAAGAAAAATCACCCATCTGCATGCGCATTTTGCCACTCAGGCTGCGACGGTTGCCCGTCTGGCGGCAAAATTCAGCGGCATAAGCTGGACTCTGACCGCGCATGCAAAAGACATTTACTTCCACTATCCGCAGGATATCCAACTGGCGCTTAAGCTGCGTGATGCCCGCCACGTGGTTACCGTCTCAGACTACAATCTGTGCTGGCTGTGTGAGCAGCACGGCGCTGCCCGGCAAAAAATCCGACGTATTTATAATGGTCTGGCACTGGCGCAATTTCCGTGGCGATCGCCTTACCAGCGTCCGCCAGAAATCGTTGCAGCTGGCCGCCTGGTGGCTAAAAAAGGTTTTTTATTACTGGTCGATGCGCTGCGACTGATGAAAGCAAGGGGTATCGCGTTTCACTGCACGCTAATCGGTGACGGGCCATTGCGCGAACCGCTGGCTGATAGCATTGCGCGTGCCGGGCTGGAGTCGCAGGTTACCCTGACCGGCGCGATTTCGCGCGATCGGGTGGCGGAGGCGATACAAGGTGCCGCCGTGGTCGTTGCTCCCTGTATCGTGAGTGAGGATGGCGACCGCGATGGTTTGCCGACCATTCTGGTCGAGGCGATGGCGCTGGGCACGCCGGTTATCTCCACTCGCGTGGCCGGTATCCCTGAACTGGTCTGCGATCGGCAAACGGGGTTGTGCGTAGCGCCGGATAATATTGATGAGCTGGCGCAGGCGATAGCCTGCCTGTTGCTGGACGCAGATATCAGGGAAAAACTTTCACGTCAGGCCAGGGAAAAAATTGTCAGGGAGTATGACGTGGACCGTAATACCGCCGAATTAAGGGCCCTGTTTGCTCAGGAGCCACAAGCGTCCGCCAGTCACGGTTGAAAAGGAATTTACTATGCGCATAGCATACGTCTGTGCCGATGCCGGTATTCCGGTGTTTGGTTGTAAAGGGGCCTCGGTCCACGTTCAGGAAGTACTGCGTGCGCTGATAAAAAAAGGGGCCAGCGTGGTTCTGTTTGCCAGCCGGTTTGGCGGCAATCCGCCACCTGACCTGCGCTCTGTTCAGCTCTGTTCACTGCCAGCCATTCCCGGAAAAGATGCGCAGCTTCGCGCCAGAGTCGCGTTGGAAAGCAACCAGCAGCTGGCTGAGGCACTGCATCAGCAGGGGCCATTCGATCTGGTTTATGAGCGTTATTCCCTGTGGAGTTATGCCGCGCTGGAGTATGCCAGCCGTCAGGGCTGGAAGACGGTTCTGGAAGTGAATGCCCCATTAATTGAAGAGCAGCGCAACTACCGTCAGATGGTCGCCGAAGAGAAAGCCAGTCAGGTACTACGCCGGTTAATGGTAAGCGCAGCAGTGATTATCGCGGTATCACCCGGGGTAAAAGCGTACCTGAATGACTTTTTTCCTTCAGCAGAAAATATTCATGTGATCGCGAATGGTGTTGATTCTCAGCGCTTTACCCCTGCGGTTCGCCAGTCGCTGAGCAGCGTCCCGCAGGACGCGGTGGTGATTGGCTTTCTGGGCACGCTGAAACCCTGGCATGGGGTGGATACGCTGATAGCGGCGTTTGCACAGCTCCACTCGCAGCGTCCCCATACCCGGCTGCTGATTGTGGGGGACGGACCAGAAAAAGCGCGGCTGAGTGAACAGGTTGCAGACACTCGCCTGCTGGCCGACGTTATCTTCACGGGCCGTGTGGAACCTGCCGGTGTGCCGCAATGGCTTGCCCTGATGGATATTGCCGTTGCACCTTATCCCGAGCTGGCGGGGTTCTACTTCTCACCGTTGAAAATATACGAGTATATGGCATCCGGGCTACCGGTTGTGGCCTCGCGCGTGGGGCATCTTGCCGAAGTGATAAGCCACGACGAAACCGGGTTACTGGTTGCACCGGATAAACCGGCTGAACTGGCCAAAGCATTGCAGCAGCTGGTGGACGATCCCGCCTGGCGTAAACGGCTGGGCGAGGCGGCCTGTCAACATGTGCTTCATCGCCACAGTTGGCTGGCGGTGGTGGATGAGATTTTACGACTGGCCGGGCTGAACACGGGCAGGAAGGCATGATGAAATCCCATCCCTGGTTGCGGGTAGCCCGCCGTTTTTCGCCGTGGCTTCGTCAGCAACGCGGCTTAATTATTCAGGCACTCATTGCGCTGTTGCTGTCGACAGGGATGCGTCTGCTGGAGCCGTGGCCACTAGCATTTATTATTGACGATCTTCTCAATCAGCATGGCAGCCGAATTGAAAGTAAGCTGGATGCGTTGCTGCCCGAGATGAGCCTTGAGAACCTTCTGCTGCTTTGTGCCGCCAGTGTGGTGGTCATTGCCGCAGTCAAGGCAGGATTGAGCTATCTCAGCACCATCGGTCTGGCGGTCGCCGGAAGTCGGGTGATTAGTGGCGTGCGGCAGGAACTGTTCAACCATTTGCAACGACTCTCACTGACCTTTCATCAACAGGCAAAGACCGGCGACCTTACCACCCGGCTGGTGAATGACATCGGTATGCTTCGCGAGGCAATCATTACGGCGCTGGTGCCACTGTTGGCGAACATGCTGATCCTGATTGGGATGTTCGCCATGATGCTGTACATCAACCTGCAAATGACGCTGTTGTCGCTGTTGCTGATGCCACTGATTATCTGGAGCACCCGACAAACCAGCGGTAAAGTTCACAAGGTCAGTCGCGATCAGCGCAAACGTGAGGGCGCGCTGGCTGCCAGTACGGCAGAGTTTCTCGGTGCCATTGGCGTGGTGCAGGCGCTTTCGCTGGAAGCCGTTGCCGCCAGAAGCTTTGCCAGTGATGATGGTAAAAGCATGCAGCAGAACGTAAGGTCCCGCCGCCTGCTGGCCGGTCTTGAGCGTAAGGTCGATCTGATTATTGCTGTTGCCACCGCCATTGTGCTGTTTTACGGCGCAACCAACGTTCTCAAAGGGGTGATGTCGGCTGGCGATCTGCTGATCTTTGTCTCCTATCTGAAAAACTCCTTCCGGCCGGTACGTGAATACGCCCGGTACGCCGGGCGGCTGTCAAAAGCGCTGGCTGCCGGTGAACGTGTGGTGGCGCTGCTGGAAGAGAAGCCTGAAATAGTCGACAGAGAGGATGCCACCGCGCTTCAGCGCGTGGAGGGCAACATCTGCTTTGAGAGGGTCAGTTTTGGCTACCCGTCCGCCAGCCGTTCCGGACAGAATACCCTGCACCAGATCAGTTTTTATCTGCGTTCAGGCGAGTCACTTGCCATCGTTGGGCCTTCCGGCACGGGAAAGTCACGCTGCTCAGTCTGCTGCTGCGGCTGTATGATCCCCAGGAAGGACGCATAACCATCGATGGTAAGGATCTACGTTACTGCACGATAAAAAGCGTCCGGCAAAGCATCAGCTATGTTCCGCAGGACAATTTGCTGTTTGGGCTAAGCATCCGTGAAAACATCGCGCTGGCGGCCACTGAAGCCGTTACGGACGAACAGATTTACGCCGCCGCCAGGCTGGCGAGGGCGCACGAATTTATCCTCAGGCTGCCAGACGGCTACGATACGATTCTGAGTGAGCGGGGAAACTCGCTGTCCGGGGGGCAACGTCAACGTATTTCTCTGGCCCGCGCAGCCATTCGATCTGCGCCTGTTCTGCTGCTTGATGAGCCCGCCACCGGGCTGGACAGTGAAAGCGAGCATCATCTTATCGCCGCGCTCAGCCAACTGATGGTTGACCGGACAACGCTGATCGTTACCCATAATCTCGCATTTGCTGCCCGTGCTCAGCGCATTATGGTGATTGATGAAGGTCAGGTCATGGAACTGGGAGCACATGCGCAGCTGCTGGCAAGTGGCGGACGCTATGCCGAGCTGTGGGCTTTGCAACAGTCCGATGCACTTCGGCAGATAGCCATTTAATTAAGGAAAGAATCAATGTTACAGGACAGGGACGCTGAGATTGTCAGCCGCGATAAGACATTACCGGGGCTGGCCGCGTTACTCGACAGGCATCTGCTGCTGGAGAAACTGCGTGAGCTGCCGCAGTTCGCCTCGCTTGAGGTGCTGACAACAGAATATCTGCGTTATAAGCCAGCCAACAGTTGCGTTGCCTGTCTGCGTCTGCAATTTGCTGACGGGAGCGGCAACTACCTGTTTGCCAAGGCGCTGACGGCTGAGCGCTTTCGCGTTTCCTGGCAGCATCCAAAACGGCAGGCGCTGGTTACTGGCCAGCACCCGCAGGCACCGGTGGCACTGGCCGAATCTGCGATTATTCTGACTTACCCTCAGCACGACCGCGGCCTGCCGAATCTCTGGCTACTGAGTGACTCATCCCGACGTGATGCGCTGTTTCATCGCTGGTTGCCAGGGCTTTCCGCCAGCGCAGACATTACGCTAAAAATATTACGCTACAAACCTGAAAGACGGCTGTTGGCCCTGCTGAGCAGCGATGGGCAGCCTCGCGCCGTGCTACGTTTTGCCAGCGCCAGCCGATATGAAGCGATGCTGGAAGGAAATAAGCTGGGCAATGCCACGGGTGAAATCAGGCTGCTGTCGGCACCCTGTGACTATCGCCTGTTAATCACCGAATGGATTGAAGGTGAAACATTGTGTCCTGAGCAGGGAGGGCACTTACCCGAAGGGGCAGCTTTTGCGATTGGGCAACAGCTGGCTGATCTGCATCTGCGTGAGCAATCGCACAGCAGTGAAACGAGGGTGCATGATGATATCGGCGACGTCTGGCGGGTACTCAATACGTTGCGCATGGTTGCCCCGCACCAGGAAGCGCTGTTCTCATCGCTGTTGAGTACGCTCAGCGAGCGGATGAGGGATGATACTTTTCATCCGGTGATCATCCATGGCGATTTTTCTGTGGACCAGATTGTCCGGCGCAAAACGGATGGGCGGTTACAGTTGATCGACTGGGATCGCTCCCGTCCGGGCAATCCGGCGGCCGATCTGGCCTCTTTTCAGGCCCGGCTGGAACTTCAGGTCATTGAACAGACGCTCAGCCCGGAGGTAGTTCGCCAGATCCTGGCGGCTTTTCATCAGGGATACCGTCAGCAGCAGGGCGTGATATCCCCGCATCTGAATGACCACGTTGCCCTGGCTTTGTTGCAACTTGCGGTTGAGCCGTTTCGTAAACGTTCGACGGGCTGGCATGGTCAAATCGTTGCCCTGATACGTCGGGCACAGCAGCTGATGCTGTCGGTTGATCAACCTGTGCAGCCGCTGCTGGACAGGGCGAAGATGGCCGGTGTGCTACAGAATGCACTTGGCTTATCCGCCGGGGCAAAGCTGCTGGCTGTTGAAGCCTTATCTTATAAGCCTGGCCGCCGGGCCGTGCTGGAGTATCACTGGTACGATCCCGCGGCTGAACACGCCTTTTCGGTGGTGGCTAAATATCGCCACAAGGGCTATCAGCCTCATGGATTCCGGGTGCAGCAGGCATTATGGCTCGACGGCTTTGATCACACGGCGACCGTTGCCGTACCGCAACCTCGGGCGGTGATGGCTGATTTCTCGCTTTGGTTACAGCAGAAAATTGCCGGTAAGCGGATGACGGAGCTGCTCTCATCTGGTGGTCCGGATATGGAACATCTGGGTTACCTCAGTGGTAAAGCGCTGGCGACGATACAGCAAAGCCGCGTTGCCCTTCAGGCTGTATCGGCAACGCGCTGGACGATGAACGATGAGCTTCGGGTGCTGCGCCAGCGGCTCAGGACAACGGCTGAACAGCGGCCGGAGTGGGCAGAGAGGATCCTTGCCGTCGCAAGGGGATGTGAACAGCTGGCACAGTTAATGATTCCGTCAGCAGAGGGTTTTATTCATCGTGATTTTTATCCGGCTCAACTGCTGCTGGCCGATCGCCCCACAGACCAGATTGTCGTTATCGATTTTGACCTTTCAACATACGGGCCGTTGGCTCTGGATGTCGGCAATTATCTTGCCCACGTGCAGGAGCAGGCGCTGCGTGAAACCGGCGATGAAAATGCGCTGCTACAGCACCAGCAGGCATTTATTTCTGGCTGGCAGGAGGTTTCCGGCCGACCTGAGGGGCAAAATATTGCTATCCATACCACTCTGGCGCTGGCCCGCCTGATTGCCATCAGCCTGCTGTTTCCTGAAAGGCTGAACAGCACAGGACGATTGCTGACACTGTGCGAGAAGAAGCTTCGTCGGTTATTGCGCGACAGGGAGCAGGTAAAATGAAAAAGTACGGTGCGCTTTTTCCACTCTCCCTTTTACTGCTGCTGCCGGAGGCTGGCGCAGTCAGCGAGACGTCCTCTGGCTATGTCCGACGGCATGAACGTGCGGCAAAGGATGAGGCGGCATCTGTCAGCGCTCATCTGCGCGCCATTTTTGAGGCAAGACAACTGCGCAACAGCAAACTTCGCTATGGCGACAAGAAAACCAACAAAATTGAAGTTGAGCCAACCCTGCGTCTGAATGTGATTGGTTTTCGGGATCGGCCGCTCTCTTTTTTTAGTGAGATAGAGTTTATCCAAAAGAAAAAACGCCAGACTGGCAGCAGTACCACCACGACGGACACCCTCAACTTCAATCAGGCATGGCTGCAACTGGATAAGTCGCTGGTGCCGGGGGGCCGGGTACGGCTGGGACGCTGGCTACTGCGCGATGAGCGGGAGTGGCTGTTTGATGAAAATATAGATGGTCTGTATGCCCGCATCGGCGATGCGCTGGAAACTGAAGTGGGCCTCGGTCGTGTCAATTACTGGCAGCGTAATCTTCTCGACAGCAGTACGCGGGGCGACAGCACCAATCTTATGACTCTGCTTTCCCGTTATGAAATCAGCGATGGCTGGCGAGTGGGGGGCTATCTGGTCTGGCAGCACGACAGGTCTTCGGCCAAAAATCAGCGCCAGCTCAATGCGGGTCTGCGATCCTGGTCACCGCCGCGTGGCCCTTTCAATCACTGGCTGGAGGTCGGCACAGTCAGGGGACAACAGGAGCAGCAGGATTTAGGCGGTTATGCAGTGGATGCGGGCGCGACCTTCAGGCTGGAAACCCTGCCTCTGCAACCCCGGCTGACGCTGGGCTATGCATGGGGAAGTGGTGGCGGTGATGACAGCAGCAGCAGACGTTATCGTCAGACCGGCTTACAGGGAAACGAGGCGACACAGGGCGGCCTGGTTAAATATAAAATCTACGGCGAAACGCTCGATCCGGAACTCACCAATATCCACATTCTGACGGCCGGCGCAGGCGTCAATCTGGCAAAAGATCTCTCTGCCGATCTGATCTACCACTACTATCGACAGCACAGCCTTGCGGCGTTGGTCAGCAATACCACCGACCTGGACGCAAAATATGACCGCATGACGACCAAAAAACTGGGATCGGCACTGGATCTGGTGTTGGGCTGGCGGCCACATCCGCAGGTCAGGCTGGAGGCCATCGCTGGCTGGTTTGCACCGTCATCACGTTTTTATTCCGCTTCGGGCCGCAACAGTCCGACAGCCAGTAGCGCCAGCTCCTGGTGGATGAAGGCAGAAGTGCGCTTTTAAGCCATCCGGCAATACTTTTTAGCCGCGGTACTGACTGTTGTCGCTTGCGGAGGGTCTGACATCCGGCTGGTAAGCGATGCCCCGGCGATCTGCCAGTACAGGACAACGGTGCGATATTAAAGCAGTCAGCGGGTAAATAATTCTTTCATTTTTCCGGCAGAACGCTGAAAAGCCGTGGCATACTACGGCTCTTTTTACCAGACCCTGAATGCACAATGAACACAACTATTCTGATGGCGCTGGCCCTGGTGCTGGTTTTGGAAGGCCTTGGGCCGCTGTTATCTCCACGGATCTGGCGGCGGATGATTCTCTCAATGGCGCAGTTACCGGATGCGCTTCTGCGTCGCTTTGGGGGTGGACTGGTGGTAGCGGGTGCTGTCATCTACTACATGGTTAGCGTGCGTCACGGTGGTAGCTGAGCAGATAATTGCGTGGCCGACGACCGGCAAAAAAGTACGCAATCGTATGCTAAAACAGCTGAAAGACGTTTTTTACGATGGTAGAATCCATTTTTAAGCAATCGGTGATTTTGACAAATGGGTAAGAACGTTGTCGTACTGGGCACCCAATGGGGTGACGAAGGTAAAGGTAAGATAGTTGACCTCCTGACGGAACGTGCGAAGTATGTAGTGCGCTATCAGGGCGGCCATAACGCTGGCCATACGCTAGTCATCAACGGTGAGAAAACCGTCCTCCACTTAATTCCCTCTGGCATTCTGCGTGAAAACGTCACCAGCATCATCGGCAACGGTGTGGTGCTTTCTCCTGCCGCGTTAATGAAAGAGATGAAAGGTCTGGAAGATCGCGGTTTCCCTGTACGCGAGCGTCTGTTTATCTCTGAGGCCTGCCCGCTGATTCTGGAATATCACGTGGCGCTGGATGTGGCACGTGAAAAAGCCAGGGGTGCTAAAGCGATTGGCACCACGGGGCGTGGTATTGGACCGGCTTATGAAGATAAAGTCGCTCGTCGTGGCCTGCGCGTTGGCGATCTGTTTAATAAAGACAATTTCGCCGCCAAGCTGAAAGAAGTGATGGAATATCATAACTTCCAGTTAGTCCATTACTACAAAGAAGAAGCGGTTGATTACGACAAAGTGCTGGCGGATATGATGGCAGTTGCCGATATCCTGACCGGCATGGTGGTTGACGTTTCTGAACTGCTGGACAATGCCCGTAAAAATGGTGACCTGATCATGTTTGAAGGCGCACAAGGTACGCTGCTGGATATTGATCACGGCACCTATCCTTACGTGACTTCATCTAATACTACCGCAGGTGGTGTGGCAACGGGTTCTGGCATTGGTCCTCGCTATGTTGACTACGTGCTGGGCATTGTGAAAGCCTATTCCACTCGCGTCGGTGCGGGTCCGTTCCCCACAGAGCTGTTTGATGAAACCGGAGAATTTCTCTGTGCGAAGGGGAATGAGTTTGGGGCCACCACGGGCCGCCGTCGCCGTACAGGCTGGCTGGATGCCGTAGCCGTGCGTCGCGCTGTGCAGATTAACTCCCTTTCTGGTTTCTGTATGACCAAGCTGGACGTGCTGGATGGCCTGAAAGAAGTGAAAATTTGCGTAGCCTACCGTATGCCGGATGGTCGCGAAGTCACAACTACTCCGCTGGCAGCAGAAGGCTGGGAAGGTATTGAGCCGGTGTACGAAACCCTGCCCGGCTGGAGTGAAAACACCTTCGGTGTGAAAAGCCGTGACGGTCTGCCGCAGGCCGCGCTTGATTACATCAAGCGTGTTGAGGAAGTTACCGGAGTGCCCGTGGATATTATCTCCACCGGCCCGGACCGCAGTGAAACGATGATCCTGCGTGATCCCTTTGATGCCTGATGCGTTCTCTGAGGCCGGATATTTTCCGGCCTTATCTTCTGAAGATGTTCCTGCCCAGACTCACTTTCTTGCCCCTTGCTTAAATAAAATGACCTCGAATCAGCAGGCTGGTTTATCATCATTTATAACATACTCATTTTTGAGCGGATTATGACCATGTCCGACCTGTTGACGATCGGCCTTTTGAGGTAACTGTGCAGCTAACAAGTTTCACTGATTATGGTCTGCGTGCGCTGATTTTTCTCGCTGCTCTCCCCGATGGTAAAATGACCAGCATTACCGAGGTGACGGCTGCTTATGGCGTGTCACGTCATCATATGGTCAAAATTGTTAATCAGCTTAGTCGGACAGGTTATGTGGCGACGGTGCGGGGAAAAAAGGGGGGGATCCGGTTGGGCAAACCTGCCAGTGAAATTGTCATCGGTCAGGTGGTACGTAATCTGGAACCTCTGCAACTGATCCACTGCCACAGTGATTTTTGCCATATAACGTCCGCCTGTCGTCTGAAGAAGGCGTTGCAGGAAGCGGTGCAGAGTTTTCTCGCCGTTCTGGATAATTACACGCTGGCCGATTTGGTGGCTGAAAATTATCCGCTTTACCAATTATTGCAGATTGAAGCGCCTTCAATCCGCTATCGATGACAACGGAGGAACCGCTATGTCAAAAGATCCTTTTCAGGAACGGGAAGCAGAAAAATATGAAAATCCCATTCCCAGTCGCGAATTTATCCTCGCTCATTTAGATAAACGCGAAAAACCGGCCAGCCGTGAAGATCTGGCCAGTGAGCTGTCCATTTCCGGTGAAGAGCAGACTGAAGCGCTGCGTCGACGCCTGCGGGCTATGGAACGTGACGGACAGCTGGTATTTACCCGCCGCCAGTGCTATGCCCTGCCTGAACGTCTGGACCTGTTACGTGGCAAAGTTATTGGCCATCGCGATGGTTTCGGCTTTTTGCGTATTGAGGGCAGCAAAGACGATCTGTACCTCTCCGCCGAGCAGATGAAAATGTGTATGCACGGTGACGTGATCCTTGCGCAGGCAATGGGTGCCGATCGTAAAGGTCGCCGCGAAGCGCGCGTGGTGCGTGTGCTTGAACCGCGTAACAACCAGATTGTCGGACGTTACTTTACCGAAGCGGGCGTCGGTTTTGTGGTGCCCGATGACAGCCGCCTGAGCTTTGATATTTTGATCCCCCAGGAGGAGCTGAAAGGTGCCCGGATGGGGTTTGTGGTGGTGGTGGAGCTGATGCAGCGCCCAACCCGCCGCAGCAAAGCGGTCGGTAAAGTGGTGGAAGTGCTGGGTGACAATATGGGCACCGGGATGGCCGTCGAAATGGCGTTGCGCACCCATGATATTCCTCACGCCTGGCCGGAAGAGTTGCAAAATCAGATTGCCGGCCTGAAAGAAGAAGTACCGGAAAAAGCCAAAGCCGGGCGGGTCGATCTGCGCGATCTGCCGCTGGTGACCATTGATGGCGAAGATGCCCGTGATTTCGATGATGCCGTATTCTGTGAAAGAAAACGTGGGGGCGGCTGGCGTCTTTGGGTGGCTATCGCGGATGTCAGCTACTATGTTCGTCCCGGCACGCCACTGGACGATGAGGCGGTGAACCGGGGAACCTCGGTTTATTTCCCGTCACAGGTAGTGCCGATGCTGCCTGAAGTACTGTCCAACGGCTTGTGTTCACTGAACCCACAGGTTGATCGTTTGTGCATGGTCTGTGAGATGACCATCTCCGCCACTGGTAAGTTGACGGGGTACAAGCATTACGAAGCGGTGATGAACTCCTGGGCGCGTCTGACCTATAACAAAGTCTGGAGCATTCTTCAGGGCGATCAACCGCTGCGTAAGCAGTATCAGCCACTGGTGAAAGACCTGGAAGAGCTGCACCGCATGTATCTGGTGCTGGAAAAAGCCCGTGAGCAACGCGGCGGCATTTCGTTCGAAACCGACGAAGCCAAATTTATCTTTAACGCTGACCGCCGAATCGAACGTGTCGAGCAGGTTTCCCGCAACGATGCGCACAAGCTGATCGAAGAGTGCATGATCCTGGCTAACATCGCCTCAGCCCGCTACGTTGAGAAGAATAATGAACCTGCATTGTTCCGCGATCATGACCGCCCCAGTGAAGAAAACATCCGCAGTTTCCGTTCGGTGCTGAATGAGCTGGGGCTGACGTTGGGAGGGGGAAACAAACCCCATCCGCTGGATTATGCTGAACTGCTGACGCAGATCGCCAGCCGTCCCGACGCTGAAATGCTGCAAACCATGCTGCTGCGGTCAATGAAACAGGCGGTGTACGATCCGGAAAACCGTGGGCACTTTGGTCTGGCGCTGGCTTCCTACGCGCACTTTACCTCGCCTATCCGCCGCTATCCTGACCTGCTGTTGCATCGGGCAATCAAGTATCTGCTGGCCAAAGAGAAAGGCGCTTTTGAAGGGAATACCACGCCAACCGGCGGCGTTCATTATGATTTACAGCAGATGTTGCAATTTGGTCAGCACTGCTCAATGACCGAACGCCGGGCTGATGAGGCCACCCGCGATGTGGCTGACTGGCTGAAGTGTGATTTTATGCAGGACCAGGTAGGAGAAACCTTCACCGGGGTCATCTCCAGCGTAACCGGGTTTGGCTTCTTTGTTCGTCTGACCGACCTGTTTATTGATGGTCTGGTGCATGTCTCCACCCTTGATAATGACTACTATCGCTTTGATGCGGTGGGGCAGCGGCTGATTGGCGAGTCGGGTGGCAGAACATACCGACTTGGCGACACGGTAGAAGTGCGGGTCGATGCGGTGCACATGGATGAACGCAAAATCGATTTCGCATTGATATCAAGCTCCCGGAAACCTCGTGGAGAAGGTAAGACCGAGCGCGAACGGGCCAAAAAGGAAAGCGGGCAGTATCAGGGTAAACGTCGCCGCAACCAGAGTAAAAAAGCCAACTTTGAACCGGACAGTGCCTTCCGTTCCGCTAAAGAACAGCAGAGTAACGGCGCGAAAAAAGAGAAAAAAGCCAAAAAACCGTCGGATAAAAGCCGTAAAATCGCCGCCGCGACGCGCTCAAAGCGCGCAGCTAAAAAGTCTGACACAACGGCCTGATCTCAGGTGCGTTCTGAAGAGCAGTGATTACGCGCCCGCCGGGGCTGGAGAACGTGTCTGGGGCGGAACTTATTCCGCCTGATGCATCAAAATTATTGGGTGAGTAGTGATTAATGAGTGAAATTGTTTTTGGACTTCATGCCGTGCAGGCGCTGCTTGACAGCGATCCACAGCGTTTCCAGGAAGTGTTTATTCTTAAAGGCCGTGACGACCGACGTTTGCAGCCGTTGATAAAGGCGCTGGAAGCCCAGGGCATTGTTATCCAACTGGCCAGCCGCCAGTGGCTGGATAATCAGGTGGAAGGCGGTGTGCATCAGGGTATCGTTGCGAAGGTGAAGGCCGGACGCCAGTATCAGGAGAACGATCTTCCTGACCTGCTGGCGAGTCTGGATACCCCGTTCCTGCTGATTCTGGATGGCATCACCGACCCACATAACCTCGGTGCCTGCCTGCGCAGCGCCGATGCGGCAGGCGTTCATGCGGTTATTGTGCCGCGCGACCGCTCAGCCCAGCTAAATGCCACGGCGAAGAAAGTGGCCAGCGGCGCAGCCGAGCATGTACCGTTGATCCGCGTCACTAATCTGGCCCGCACTATGCGGCTGTTGCAGGAAGCGAATATCTGGATAGTCGGTACAGCGGGCGAGGCCGATCACGATGTTTATCAGAGCAAAATGACCGGCCCGATGGCACTGGTGATGGGGGCGGAAGGTGAGGGGATGCGGCGTCTGACGCGTGAACACTGCGATGAGCTGATCAGCATTCCGATGGCGGGGAGTGTCTCCTCGCTGAATGTCTCCGTTGCTACCGGTATCTGCCTGTTCGAGGCAGTACGCCAGCGCAAAGCCTGAGACGACGGACCGGCGGCTGTCAGCTGGCCGGTCTTTAATTGATATCGGAAATTATTAACAGAAACAGACACTATTCCCTCCGTGCCGCCTGCCGATAAATATTGCCGATATTCAGAGTGTGGATCACAATTAAGTATCTGATATTCAATAAAATAGCTGGCTCTAAAGTCGAAATAATCCGTAAGTGAAAATCGGTAGCCTCGCCATCACTGAGCGCGCCAACAGTAAATTATCAGAAGCAATTCTTATTGATTGCCAGATAGTTAATAAATAAATTACCTTAGCTGAATTGTGTCGTGTCATTAGCAGATAAGGGAAACAGCTATGAAATTTATGCTAAAGGGGATTCTGGCGGGTTTATTGCTGCTCAGTCTTCAGGCCGTATCTTCTCCTGTGCCGCTGGAAAAGCCACGGCTCACTATTGCCGTCGGTGGAAAAAGCGTTTTATACAACCTGCCGCTGACGATTGCTGAGCGGAAAGGTTATTTCAAAGAGGCGGGTTTACAGGTTGATATTTCAGACTTTGCTGGCGGTGGGAAAGCGCTACAGGCACTGATTGGCGGAAGTGCTGACGTGGTCAGTGGTGCTTATGAACACACCATTACCTTACAAAGTAAAAATCAATACATCACCGCGTTTATCATGACCGGCCAGGCACCGCAAATTGTGGTGGCGGTATCGCGGAAAACCATGCCGAATTACCGACAGATTAGCGATCTGAAAGGAAAGAAAATCGGGATTAGCGCCCCGGGATCCTCCACTAATATGGTGGCAAATCTGGTTCTTGCCCAGGCGGGGCTGAAACCAGCTGATGTTTCCTTTATTGGTGTTGGCACCAGTGCGGGTGCTGTAGATGCTTTACGTTCCGGACGTATCGATGCCATCGCCAATACCGAACCCGTTATCTCTCTGCTGGAGAAAAGTCACGACATTACTCTTATCGCTGATACCCGGACAATAGCAGGCACAGAGGCCATTTTTGGTGGGCCAGTGCCCGCCGGTTCGCTCTACGCCAGAGAGTCATTTCTGAAGAACAATCCGGCAACGATTCAGGCATTAACATCCGCGATGTTGAAAGCCTTATGCTGGCTGAACACCGCTTCGCCTGACGAGGTGGCGGCAACGGTGCCTGAAAGTTATCTTCTCGGGGATGCGGAGCTGTATAAAATGGCGTTTACCCATATACGTCCTGCTATTTCGCGGGATGGTCTGTTCTCTCCGGTAGCAACCAAAACAGCATTACATGCACTTTCTGGCTTCGATCCGTCTGTTCAGGCTGAGCATATCGATCTGTCACGGACATGGACTAATCGTTACGTGAGTGGAGCACAGTGCAATGAACGAAAATGATCATCGCAGTGGGACGGCACTTCAATTACATGCCGTTTCATACAGTTATGGTCAGCCTCGCTCACCGGCAGAAAGAATGATACTGGCAGAAACTCACCTGAAGATTGCAGCAGGTGAGTTTGTCTCTGTGGTTGGGCCAACAGGGTGTGGCAAATCCACGTTGTTAAAGCTTTGTGCCGGTTTGCTCGCCCCTTCTTCTGGTCAGATAACGGTATTTGATAAACCGCTGAAGGGTATCAATTCGCACGCAGGGTATATGTTTCAGGATGAAGTGTTACTGCCCTGGCTGACGGTTTTGCAGAATGTGGTGCTGGGATTAGGTTACCGTGGCATGCCGGCGAATGAATCTGATTCGCTGGGCAGATGCTGGTTAACGCGTGTGGGATTGAGTGCGGTTGCTGATTACTTTCCTGCGCAACTATCCGGAGGGATGCGTAAACGTGTGGCGCTGGCGCAAACTCTGATCCTCAATCCTGAGATTATCCTGATGGATGAGCCCTTTTCTGCACTGGATATTCAGACTCGCCAGTTAATGGAAAATGAACTGCTGGCCCTCTGGGAAAAAAAACGCAGTGCGGTACTTTTTATCACGCACGATCTTGATGAAGCCATTGCTCTGGCCGATCGGGTTATTGTCCTTTCGGCCGGACCGGGCACTCGCGCAATAAGTGAATTTTCAGTTCCTTTGCCTCGCCCTCGTGATGTAACGGAAATTCGTACTCATCCGGAGTTTGTCGCATTGCATAAAAATATCTGGAGCGTGCTTCGTGATGAAGTGCTGAAAAGTTACCAACATAATCTATCCCAACATGAGCAATAAAAATTCCGTAATAAAACCGACCTCACTTGTGCTGGGCAGGTTATCAGTATTTTTCTGTGTGCTTGCCATCTGGGAGATCGCCTCCCGGGATCCACAACTGGCGTTTTTCTTTGGCGATCCTCAGCGGGTGATGATGACGCTCTGGCAATGGTTTACAGAAGGTGATGGGGTTCTGGAGATTGCCTGGGGAGACCAGGTTCTTTATTCATTACATTTTCCGGCGCAAATTTATCCGCATCTGATTATCACCCTCAGCGAAACCCTGCTGTCATTTATTATTGGCACACTGATGGGAATGGCGGCGGGACTTTTTCTGGGAGTTAATCCGCTGTTATCAGGCATTTTCTCTCCTTATATCAAAGCATTAAACTCGTTGCCGCGCGTCATTCTCGCCCCCATCTTCGCCATGTGGTTTGGCCTGGGTATCTGGTCAAAAGTGGCGTTCTCTCTCACCCTGGTGTTTTTTGTGGTCTTTTTTAATGTATGGCGCGGTGTCCGTGACGTTAACCCTGTGCTACTGGATAATGCCCGCATGCTGGGCGCGAACAGACGTCAACAGTTGATGACCATTTACCTCCCCTCGGCGACATCATGGGTATTTTCAAGTTTGCATATGGCTATCGGGCTGGCTTTTGTCGGTGCCGTTGTCGGGGAGTATTTAGGCTCTTACCGCGGTATCGGATATTTAATTCTCCAGGCTGAAGGCAGTTTTGATATCAACACGATTCTGGCCGGGACAGTGTTACTCACCCTGTTTGCTCTGTTATTAGACTCCGGCATCAATGTTATTGAACGCCATGCATTTAAGTACAGGCAGGTTAAATAACCTCCTCACCTTATCTTTCGCCGGTATCAGTTCGGTATGGACGGTCCTCTGTCAGGCTCTGGTGGTGTGTGCTTCTGGTGACCACGGCAGGGGCGTAAAGAATGGCCGTTGCATACCAGTAGCCCGGCATGATGGTTTCGCTGACCAGTTGCACCTGATACCAGCTCGCACCCGCCGCCGTCGCTTTATCGGCAATGGCCCGCAGCGCATCATCCGGAGAACCCCGAACGCTGACGCTGATGGTGCCTGTCCGCCGTAAATTGAGGCTTTGTGCACGATTTATCTCCTGCGCTTTTGCCGTCGCGGCAGGCGGTGACTGAGGTGTGACGGTGAACAGGCTACAGCCGCTCATCAGCAGCATTGCCAGTAAAAGGAGTAACCGCTGCATTCTGATGTCTCAATGTGATGGGATAGCTGAAGTCTACGCTATCCCGGCAGATTGTTACGCTTTTACGCTAAAAATCCGTACCAGCTGGCCCAGATGTTGTCCCTTACGACTCAGCTCCTGCGCGGTATGTTCGGATTGCGTAATCAGTTCACTGCTCTGATGGGTGGCCTGACCAATCTGAGTCATGGCCTGATTGACCTGGCCGATGCCCGCAGACTGCTCTTTCGACGCAATGTTGATCTCACTCATCAACACTTTCACCTGTTCGATGCGGCCAACAATATTGTCCATCTCCTGGCGGGTCTGCCCGGAAAGATCATGCCCCAGCACCACTTTACTCAGTGAGTTTTCAATCAGGCCATCAATCTCTTTTGCAGCCTGGGCACTACGCTGTGCCAGCGAGCGGACTTCTGCTGCCACCACCGCAAATCCTTTACCGTGCTCGCCCGCCCGTGCGGCTTCCACCGCAGCGTTGAGTGCCAGAATATTGGTCTGAAAGGCAATGGATTCAATAACCTGAGTAATATCCGCAATGCTCTGCGAAGCGTTTTTGATATCGGTCATCGTCACCACCGAACGGGAGACGGTTTCGCCGCCTTTTTCCACCGCCGTGGCTGCTTCTGCGACCAGAGACATGGCTTGAGCAACATTGGCGGCATTCTGCGCCACCGTTGCACTCAGCTGTTCCATCGCCGCCGAAGTCTGTTCAACGCTGCTGGCCTGACGGGAAATTTGTTCACTGATGTTTTCACTGCTTTGCGCGATGTTATCGGTGCCCCCGCTGATCTCCTGCGCCGCTTCCCGGACCTGAGAGACGATGCGTTCCAGCCCGTCGCCAATGCCGTTGATTGCCACAATCAACTGTCCCACCTCATCGTGACGACGGGTTTCCAGGGTGGCCTGCAAATTTCCCGCTGAGTACTGGCGAGCCAGTTCAATCACCTGTTGCAGGGGTTTACTCAGCCAGCGGCGGGTGGCAACCACAAAACAGAGCGCAAACAGCGCAACCAGCCCGGCACCGATTAATAAAAACAGATTACGAATATGCTGAATGGGTGCCAGCAGGCTGGCCTTGTCTATCTCAGCCAGGATCACCCAGCGCATATCCGGCTGATGCTGCCAGGCAATAATCTGCGTTTTGCCTTTTTCATCGGCGGTTTCGATGGTGCCCTGCGCCTGATTTAACAGCTGTTGTTGCAGAGCGTCAGACCAGGCAGGCAGTTTGCCTTCCTGGGTTGGATGAAACACGAACTGTCCGCGGTTTTTTCCTTCTGCATTACTGATCACGGTGAATTGCCCGCTGTCACCCAGTTTCTTGGCAATCACTTTGTCACGCAGCAGGGCAAATTGTTTGGTAATTTCCAGCCCGACAAACAGCACCGCAATCACCTTACCTTCACCGTCTTTAACAGGCTGATACTGACTGATATAGCGTTTGCCAAACAGCATGGTCACACCCCGCCAGACCTCGCCGTTACGCATTTTATCCCAGGCCGGACTGCTGTGGTCCATGCGAGTACCTACAGCGCGCTCACCATCCTCTTTGCGTAATGCGGTGGAAACGCGAATAAAATCATCACCCATGCGCACAAATATCGTCGAGATTGCCCCGGTTCTTTGCTGGAAATCATCCACCAGCACCTGGTCCAGGTTGAGGGTTTTTAAACCTGCCCGCAGGGGCGGGGTCTGTTCATTGCCCACGGGAATGATTTGTGTTTCGTCGACAGAAAAACGCTTTGGCAAAAAACTCTGAAAAAGTGCCGTATAGTTGGTCACTTCTTCAATCAGTGTGCTGTTAAACATCGAGGCCATATCACTGATACCATCCACCTGGTTTTCCATATTTTGCAGTGTCAGTATCTGCAACTGTCTGGCTGAATTCTGTGTCAGGGCCAGGGTTAATATCAGGAACAAAAGCGCAACGGTAACTGAGGTAATGACCGACAGTTTGACGCCGAGACTCCAGCGACGAAAAGCGAAAAGTTTCATATTCTGGCCTGCTCAACCTGAAAAGGGGGACGTAACGGTTAACGGCAATTCTGTCAAAATATTTAGAACTCAATTTTGTGAGCGCGGTTATAAATATGGCCTTTGGTCAGCCGGTGGCGGTTCTGTCTGACGTCACGTACTTTTTTGAGGGGAGCATATGATCGAAATCGCAACGGAAACTTTTGCCGGTATTGAGTGCCTGCACGCATCACCGGTCGGGCAACGTCACCATCCTCTGCCGACCGTTCTTTTTTTTCATGGTTTCACCTCATCAAAAGAGGTCTGGTCCTGGGCTGCTGTTGCGCTGGCACTGGCGGGCTTTCGGGTGGTATTACCGGATGCTCAGCAGCATGGCGCACGTTACAACGGCGATAGCGAGCATCGGCTCGGTCATTTTTGGGACATTCTGCGGAGTAATATTGATGAGGTGCCGCTTCTGGAGGCTGCGCTGCGGCAACGAGGGCTGGTTGCGCAACAGCGGATTGCCCTGGCGGGCGGCTCCATGGGCGGTATGACGGCGCTGGGCGCGATGGCACGTTATCCGCATTTTGTCAGTGGTGCCTGCCTGATGGGATCGGGATACTTTTCCTCACTTTGTCATACGCTGTTCCCGCCACGGGAGGCGGAACTGGCCGGGGCGTTAGCCAGACAAACCGCACTGCTGGCAGATTATGATATTACTGACCGTCTGGAAAACATCGCCAGGCGCCCCTTACTGATTTGGCACGGTGAGGCGGATGAACTGGTGCCGGTTGCTGAGAGTCTCCGGCTGCAAAATGCCTTAGGCGAGGCGCAGCTTGACGACAATCTTACCTGCCTCATCGAAACGGGAGTGGGACACCGCATCACCCCTGGCGCACTTGAAGCGCTGGTGGCATTCTTTCAGCAGCATCTGTAGCGGTGTCATGGCGGCAGGGGACAGATTTAAAACCTGTCAGGTGCGGTAAAAGTCGCATGGCCGAATAATTTTCCCTCAGCATTAACTTTACCTTGAGTTATCCCGACACCATCAGTAAGATTACGCGTCAATTTTTCAGCCGTACAAATATACACGTTCCTTGCTTCCATGGGCCACGGCTGACCCTGACAGGAGGCTGAATAATCCGTAAGGAGCAAATTCGATGCGTCATTACGAAATCGTATTTATGGTTCACCCTGACCAAAGCGAACAGGTTCCTGGCATGATCGAGCGTTACACAGCCACCATCACTGGTGCTGAAGGTACGATCCACCGCCTGGAAGACTGGGGCCGTCGTCAGCTGGCTTACCCGATCAACAAACTGCACAAAGCGCATTACGTTCTGCTGAACGTTGAAGCGCCGCAGGAAGCGATCGATGAGCTGGAAACAAACTTCCGCTTCAACGACGCCGTTATCCGCAGCATGGTTATGCGCGTTAAGCACGCGGTAACTGAAGCATCGCCAATGGTTAAAGCAAAAGATGAGCGCCGTGAGCGTCGTGAAGATTTTGCTAACGAAACCTCTGATGATGATGCTGGGGATTCTGAAGAGTAATTTCTCGTGACGGTCAACCGACTGACGCTGACTGGCAATGTCTGTAAAACGCCAGTGCGTAAAGTCAGTCCGTCAGGGATACCACACTGCCAGTTCGTGCTTGAGCACCGTTCAGAGCAGGTGGAAGTCGGTTTTACCCGACAAGCCTGGTGCAGGATGCCGGTGGTGATCAGCGGCAATGCACATCAGGCCATTACTCAAAGTATAACGGTCGGCACGCATCTGACGATTTCAGGATTCATTAGCAGCCATCAGGGGCGCAATGGACTGAATAAAATCGTGTTGCATGCCGAGCAGATTGAATTGATAGATTCTGGAGACTAGCCAAATGGCACGTTATTTCCGTCGTCGCAAGTTCTGCCGTTTCACCGCGGAAGGCGTTCAAGAGATCGATTACAAAGATATCGCAACGCTGAAAAACTACATCACTGAAAGCGGTAAGATTGTACCAAGCCGTATCACTGGTACTCGCGCAAAATACCAGCGTCAGCTGGCTCGTGCTATCAAGCGCGCGCGTTACCTGTCCCTGCTGCCGTACACTGATCGTCATCAGTAACCGGCAACTGTCCATTAACGACTTTAAGAGGATAAGGTAATGCAAGTTATTCTGCTTGATAAAGTAGCAAACCTGGGCAGCCTGGGTGACCAGGTTAACGTGAAAGCGGGCTTCGCTCGTAACTTCCTGGTGCCACAGGGTAAAGCGGTTCCCGCTACTAAGAAAAACGTTGAGTTTTTCGAAGCGCGTCGTGCCGAACTGGAAGCCAAACTGGCTGACGTTCTGGCAGCATCTAACGCACGTGCTGAGAAAATCAATGCACTGGGCAGTGTGACCATCACGTCTAAAGCAGGCGACGAAGGTAAACTGTTCGGTTCCATCGGTACTCGCGACATCGCTGACGCTGTAACAGCTGCTGGCGTTGACGTTGCCAAGAGCGAAGTTCGTCTGCCGAACGGCGTTCTGCGCACTACCGGTGAGCACGAAGTGGACTTCCAGGTTCACAGCGAAGTCTTCGCGAAAGTGATCGTGAACATCGTTGCTGAAGCTTAATCGGCTTTAGTTACGTAGCAAAACGCCGGCCTTGTGCCGGCGTTTTTGTTTGCAAAATCCTTAGCCCCGGGAGCCATCTTTGCTGAGGCTATGGCAGCATGAATCACAGATCAGGTGATGCGTTTTTAAGGCCCCCTGCCAGCACACTCCACATTCTTATTGTTACTGTCAGCCCCAACTACTGAGCGCGGAGAAAGGTTCCGTCCTGCTGACGAGTAAAGAGAATCTGCCCGTTCGTGCTGTCCACGGTCAGCCCGGTAACGATGCCCTGAGCATTCTGGCGGATTTTTACTGTCTGGCCGGTTTGCAGATTACTGAGGGGTTTATCATTTCCTTCCACCTGCGCCATGGCGAACACATCATTGACCGGTAAGTTATGATCGCGAAACAGCTGGGCCAGAGTCTGTCCGGAGGCTATCTGATAGCTGTGCCACTGGCCCTGCGCATCGGCGCTACCTGATGGCTGTGCTGTCTGTTGAGCGGAAGTGTCCTGCTGATTACTGAGTTCCGCCTGCATTGTGGGGGCGGTCGCTGCATGATTATCGCCGGTCAGGGAAGTCTGTCGTGGTTCCGGGGCTGGAGAGGGCCAGAGAAAGGCCAGTAAAACCACCACAACGGCGAGGATGATGCCACGACGATGAAAGGAAGGGAGCGGGTCCATCCAGCGTACTGAATCTGGCAGTAACCAGATTCTGCGGAACCACTGCGCTATTCGTTCTGCTACAGACGCACCTGGCATGGCGTCATCCTCCTGGCGCGGGTCTCGCGCAAATAGTGAGCTTTTGGCTAAGCGGTGCAAAATAACCTTTAGCGAAAGCGGCTGGCTTTTCCGTCGCCTGCGGGCAAGATGGCCCATGTTGACCTCGATTAAAATATAGCTGATAACGCATTGTCCGTGCGGTGTTTATCTCGCCACGGGGATGCGGGTATTGTTTCTTTTTGTCAGCCAAAAGTCACCTGAAGAAGATGGCATTTTACGCCTGGTGCCAGCGCTGTTATGCTTCGTTCTCGGTTTTATCAATGATGAAAGGAAAATCCATGTCTACCCCTTCTTTTGACAGTGTGGAAGCGCAAGCAAGTTACGGTATTGGTTTACAGGTTGGTCAGCAGTTGCTGGAGTCGGGACTTCAGGGGCTACAACCGGAAGCGCTGTTAGCGGGCCTGCGTGATGCACTGGAAGGGAATTCCCCGGCAGTACCTGTCGATGTGGTGCATCGTGCACTACGTGAAGTTCATGAGCGTGCCGATGCGGTGCGTCGCGAGCAGCAACAGGCAATGGCCGTTGAGGGACAGAAATATCTGGAAGAGAACAGCAAACGTGACGGCGTCAGCACTACTGAATCTGGTCTGCAATTCAGCGTGATTTCTCAAGGTGATGGTGCAATCCCCTCCCGCCAGGATCGCGTTCGGGTGCATTACACCGGTAAGTTAATCGATGGTTCCGTTTTTGACAGTTCCGTACAGCGTGGTGAACCGGCCGAATTCCCGGTCAGCGGTGTGATTCCAGGCTGGATTGAGGCCCTGACACTGATGCCGGTTGGTTCCAAATGGGAACTGGCTATTCCTCATAATCTGGCTTACGGTGAACGTGGCGCGGGCGCTTCCATCCCTCCGTTTAGTGCGCTGATTTTTGAAGTTGAGCTGCTGGAAATTCTTTAATACAGACTGCCGGTAAATGCTGAAAACCATTTACCGGCTGATAATAGCGTTGCAGATAAATCGATATTACGTTGTCAGATGATAAACGTTCCCCCCCTGAATATTTTCTATACCTGTGCGGTAAAATGCCTGGGTGTTTTCTGATATTTTCTTAATTAACTCTGCATTGCAGATAAAATTTCAGGATTAAATTGATTGTTTTTTTTGACAGCACATGTTATCAATTATATTTAATACATCCGTCGTTATACTTTCCTGTTTTTTGTTTTATTTTAAACTTTTCTTTCATGATTTAATTTTTTAATTTAATTAATAATTTCCTGATGAGTTAGTATATTATTTTATTTATTTTCTGTGGCTGTTTTATTAATTGATTTGTTTTATTTCTATTATAAGTTTGTGAGCCGTGGCACTCGCTGTCATGAACACACAGTCAATATTAATTTATACAGGAAAATGAAATATGCGTGAATTAAACTCTATGGAAATAGCTGAGGTTTCTGGTGCGGGAGTTATTGCCACTCTCACTTCTGGTATTGGCAGCACACTCGGTGGCCTGGCTGACTCTGTTGCATCGATATTCGGTCTGACCACAACATTTTCCTCAGCGGCTAAAACTCTGGGAAATGGCATTGGTCAGGTGATTGAACTTAACTTCACGGAAGGTAAATCCAATATCTCCAGCGGGATATCCGGACTGATTGCGGCTGTCACCAGTATTTTCAGCACAACTACCGACAGCAGCAGCAGCTGAGATTCTGGCTGACTGATACAAAGATGTACCCATGACATGAACTGTGCATTAATTTCTGATATGCATCGATCATGAAAAAATAAATCCGGACCTGATTCCAGGTCCGGATTTTTGCTGTAAACCTGGCTTGAAAAATTTTATTGTGTAGCGGGTTATGGATAAAGTTAGTTATTTAATGTGATCCGATAGACAGCAAAACCGGTTTCATCATCACCCACTTTTTTCAGTGGATAGCGTGCGTAGTGTTGGATAAAAGCTGCCGCTTTTTCAGACGGTGATGTTTCAAATCTGATATCCACCGGAGCGTCGCTGTTGAAGAGAGCCAGCTGCCAGTTATTATCGGCCTGTGGTTTTACTTCGCCATGGGCCTGAGTCTGTGCCCTGATATATGCTGCGACCACTGACCTGTTTTCATCCGGCGAGACGAAAGCAATATGATTATCTCCGGTCCCGGCAAATTTTCCGCCATACGCCCGATAATTATTGGTTGCAATCAGAAAGGTGGCAGTAGGGTCAATCGGTTTACCGTTAAATGTCAGATTGCGTATCCGTGACGCCTTATCATTAATTAACTGGCACTCTTCGTTGTAGCGTGCGGGCTGAGTGATATCAATACGATAATTAACGCCATCGATTACATCAAAATTATAGGTGCGGAAGTTCCAGTTAATCAGCGACTGAGGTTTCTCACTGGCAACGTCGATTTGATTAAACTGGCCAGCAGAGCACTCCAGCCACTCTTTTACTTCCCGACCTGAAACTTTCACTACCGCCAGAGTATTAGGGTAAAGATATAAATCCGCAGCGTTACGGAAAGTGAGTTGGCCTTTTTCTACTTCAACATAGCTGGCGGGATCATTCTTACGCCCCCCAGCTTTAAACGGTGCCGCTGCTGAGAGCACCGGCAAACCGGCCAGGTCCGGGTCGCCCTGGATAAAATGCTCTACGTAGTCTCGCTGAGCATTGTTCACGATTTGCACTGTAGGATCGTCCTGAATCAGGGAGAGATAGCTGTACATCACATCGGCGGATTTGCCGATGGGCTGGCTGACAAATTTGCGGGTGGCCTGATGGTCTGATTTCAGCAGATCCACCAGGGCTGCATCCTCCGGCGCAAGTGACTTTTTGTTTGCGGTATCATAAATCGGACGTGCTTCTGTCTTTGCACTGTTAACCTGCCAGTGCCCATTATCATTATTGAGCACCAGATCAACCACACCGAGATGATCGCCCCACATGCCGGGCATCACCGCAGCAACACCATTTAATGTCCCCCTGGTGATATCAGCTCCTTTAATACTGGCAAAATCCTTGCCGGGGAATACCGCATGGGCATGACCGAAGAGAATGGCATCAATACCTGGAACCTGGCTGAGGTAATAAACGGAGTTTTCTGCCATGGCGCGGTAAGGCTCACCTGACAGGCCCGAATGGGGAATAGCGACCACCAGATCCGCTCCCTGCTTACGCATCTCAGGCACCCATTTGCGGGCGGTTTGCGTGATATCGTTAACGGTTATTTTGCCGCTAAGATTTTTTTTGTCCCACACCATAATCTGTGGTGGCACAAAGCCGATGAATCCTACCCTGAGCTGATGAGGTTTCCCGGCGCGATCGGTTACCTGCACCGATTTAATCAGATAAGGCGTGAACATGGGCTGGCCGGTTTTACGGTCGATAATATTGGCGTTGATATAGGGGAAACGTGCACCGCTGAGAGCTTTATGCAGATACTCCAGCCCGTAGTTAAATTCGTGATTACCCAGGTTGCCAACGGTGTAATCCAGCGTGTTCATCGCCTTGTATACCGGATGTACTTCACCGGATTGCAGTCCTTTGGCGGCCATATAATCGCCCAGTGGGCTGCCCTGAATAATATCGCCATTGTCCACCAGCACGCTGTTTTTGACCTCATTCCGCGCCTGAGTAATCAGGGTGGCGGTACGCACCAGGCCAAATTTTTCACTGGGCGTATCTTTGTAGTAGTCAAAGTCCATCATATTGCTGTGCAGGTCGGTGGTTTCCAGCAGACGGAAGTCTACGGTTGCGGCCTGTAACGTGCTGCTTATCAGCACGGTGAGTAAAGCTAAAGAAGGCTTGAGCATCATTTTCTCCATAAAATTTGTTGTCCGGTCAGCCTCACCATCTCAAAAAAAGATGAAATTATTACGTCGTGTCTCACATATATGTGATCTGTTACCAGTATTTACTGCTGATGGACATTTTGCGGCAACTCACGACAGTCGTTAAGCCATGCTACGATAGACAAAGGTATGTCAGATTCGCGCACGCTGTGCTGAAGGCTGCACCAGAAGTTCACAGCCGGTATGCGTATGCAATACGAGGTGAAAAGATGCTCAATAAAATTTGCCAGCTGGCACGAGACGCAGGCGTTGCGATTATGCAGGTGTATGACGGTGAGGCACCGCTTGATGTTTCGCAAAAGTTGGACCACTCACCGGTAACTGCCGCAGATATCGCTGCACACAAGGTGATTGTGCAGGGGCTGACGGCACTCTCTCCCGATATTCCGCTGCTTTCAGAAGAGGACCCGGTAGCCTGGGAAGTGCGTCAGCACTGGCAGCGTTACTGGCTGGTTGATCCGCTGGACGGCACCAAAGAGTTTATCAAGCGTAATGGCGAGTTTACCGTCAATATTGCTTTAATCGAGAAGGGTCGCCCGGTACTGGGTGTGGTTTACGCGCCGGTGCTGGACATCATGTATTCCGCTGCCGATGGTAAAGCGTGGAAAGAAGAGGGGGGCCACAAAACGCAGATCCAGGTGCGGGAAGCCCGACCACCGCTGGTGGTGGTGAGCCGCTCGCATGCAGACAGTGAACTGGAGGATTATCTCAGTCAGTTGGGTGAGCATCAGACCACGGCAATTGGTTCGTCCCTGAAGTTTTGTCTGGTGGCAGAGGGTAAGGCACAGCTCTATCCACGCTTTGGACCAACCAACATTTGGGATACCGGTGCAGGACATGCCGTCGCCATTGCCGCCGGGGCACATGTACATGACTGGCAGGGAAAAACGCTGGACTACACGCCACGAGAATCATTTCTTAATCCCGGCTTTCGCGTTTCTATCTTTTAGTCCTGCTGATGTGGCATAAGGGCAGGTGATGCCTGCCCCAGACTGAGGGGATTAATTGCTGCTTACGGCGCTTTTGTCAGGCGTCATTCTGCTGTAACAGTTGCTGTACCAGCCGGATCACCTGCTGAATCTCAACGGCGGTCAGCGCACCGTCTTTGGCGAAACGTACCCGTCCTGCCTTATCCAGCACCACTATCGCTGAACCTTCATTTTCCAGCTGCCAGCTTTTCTTCGCCAGACCATTACTGTCGACGATAAACTGTGACCACGGGAACTGCTTCTTGTTATTTTCGATGCTGCTGCGCACGAACATCCCCGTACCGGGAATGGCATCATCGGTATTTACCAGCGTGGTGGTCTGGTAGCGATCATGGGGAAATTTCGCTGACTTAATTGCTTCGACTAACGCGGCGTTTTTTTCCTTAGCAGAAGCGCGGCCAGCGATATGTTGTATCACTCTGACTTTCCCCGGCAGCTTCGCACTGTTCCAGCTCTGATAACTGAATTTGTCCTGTTGCCATACGAGTTCGCCCTTATCACTGATACCCACGGGGGGCACCCGCTGCCCAATCGTAAAATTATGGGCACTGGCCATCAGTGGCAGCAGTGTCGTCAATAGTAAAAAAACCGGGCGAAAGAAGGTCATCACAGCTCCTGATATCGTTGACGGACTGGTTGATCATGCTTCTGAAATAATAAACACAGATGATAAGGATGTCGTATCTGAGAAACACATATGCAACATGACGCACAAATTATTGACATTTGAAGGTTTATACTGTCATCGGGTCATTAGATAAAAGAGCACACTGTCATGATGTGTAAATGCAGTAAAAAAATTCAATTTTTCGCTTTTTAACGCGACAACCAGGCTATAGTTGATGCACTTTGCGCTGAGGGAGTTGTGCCAGGTTTGCACCGATAATCGCGCGTGGTTACTCAGGAGTCGTATCAGAATGAAGATTTTTCAGCGATATAATCCGCTACAGGTCGCTAAATACGTTAAGACACTGTTTCGTGGCAGATTTTATATAAAAAACGTTGGCGCGTTTGAATTTGATAAAGGGAAAATACTGATCCCACGAATCAAAGATAAACAGCATTACAGTGTGATGTCAGAAGTGAACCGCCAGGTATTGCGTTTACAAACTGAATTAAACTGATCGCAGAGGGCAGAATATATCTTCTGCCTTCAGGATTTGCCCGCAGTACATCTCCTCTCCGCATTTCTCTTTTGCAGCCCGATTTTTGTTCCTGCTGGTCGCCATCAGCTTTCGACTTTTTCTTCTTCCTGCTTGCTCAGCAGCGACGCCGGCCGGGCATCAATGCGCGTCACCAGCAGCTGATCGATACGATAACTGTCGATATCGACCACCTCAAACTTGTAGCCGTGGAATTTAACAAAGTCGGTGCGTTTGGGGATTTTGCGCAGCATATACATCATAAAGCCGCCGATGGTTTCATAGTTGCCGGACTGCGGAAACTCATCAATATGCAATACGCGCATTACGTCATCAATCGGGGTTCCTCCCTCAACCAGCCAGGAGTTTTCATCACGCGCGACAATCTGCTCTTCCATACCCTGACCGACCAGATCGCCCATCAGGGTGGTCATCACATCATTCAGGGTAATAATTCCGACCACCAGCGCGTACTCATTCATGATCACCGCAAAATCTTCTCCGGCGGTTTTGAAACTCTCCAGCGCTTCTGACAGCGTCAGCGTATCGGGAACAATCAGAGCAGAACGGATTTGGACACCGCTACTCAGCGCCATACTTTGATTACCCAGTACCCGCAGCAACAGCTCTTTGGAATCGACATAGCCAATAATATGGTCAATATCTTCGTTGCAAACCAGAAACTTGGAGTGCGGATGATTGGCTATCTTCTCTTTCAGACTGGCCTCATCTTCATGCATATCAAACCACACCACATTTTCTCGTGAGGTCATGGAAGAGGGGACCGTGCGCGATTCAAGCTCGAATACGTTTTCAATCAGCTCATGCTCCTGTTTGCGCAGCACGCCTGCCAGGGCGCCCGCTTCAACAACGGCATAAATATCATCGGAAGTTATATCGTCTTTGCGCACCAGGGGGATTTTGAACAGGCGAAAAATGATGTTCGCGCCGCCGTTAAAAAACCACACCAGCGGACGAAAAATCAGCAGGCAGAAGCGCATCGGGTTAATGATCTTCAGCGCGATGATTTCCGGAGCGATCATTCCCAGCCGTTTTGGAAAAAGGTCTGCGAAGAGGATAAACAGGCTGGTGACCAGGGTAAAGGAGCAGATAAAGCTGAGTTGCTCTGCCAGTTGCGGATTAACAAAACGATTAAACAGCTGGCTGAACGCCGGAGAAAAAGCGGAATCTCCCACAATCCCTCCCAGGATGGCCACCGCATTCAGGCCAATCTGCACGACGGTAAAGAACATGCCGGGGGATTCCTGCATTTTCAATACCCGTTGCGCATTAATGTTTCCTTCATCGGCCAGCAGCTTAAGCTTAATTTTGCGCGCGGCTGCCAGCGAGATTTCCGACAGGGAGAAAAATGAACTGATGGCGATCAGTAGTAAGATGACAAGCAGGCTGTCTAACATAAAGCATCCATAAGATGGCTGATTCAGTCGGGTTGAGACAGAAACAGGCCCTGAGTTAATGACTTGTCATTTTTGGCCTGGGCAGCGCGTCAGCATCCCGGTGGGATGGTGCCGTCAGGTTTATTTGGGCTATCCGTGCCAAAAATGTCTGCGACAGGCGGGTATCACCACCAGGCAGAAGAAGCACAGGCCACAGATGACCTGCGCTGGTGATTATAGCTGCGCGAATGATGGCATACAATTGCCGCTGGCAAAGCCGCCAGATTTCCCTGCCCGCGGCAAAATCCTGCCTAAGATTTATCCGACAATGAAGTGGCTGAGAACATGGCGTTACATTCGATCACGATCCTGTGTTGTATCGTGTCGTTTCTTTGCACACAATAAGTCAAAAAATTATCCGCTATGGGTGAAATGTGAGTCTTTTCTGACCGTTGTTGCCAGACGCAGAATCCCACTCAGATTAATGAATGACAGCAGAGTATGCGCCCATCAGGATTCGGGCCTGCCATAAATCAGGAGTAAGCGTGTCACGAATTCATTTGTATTGCCTGTTTTGCCTGATCGCCGCTGCACCTCTCGCTCAGGCGGCGAATGTGCGCTTGCAGGTGACAGGGTTATCCGGAGAGTTACAAAAGAATGTCCGTGCGCGACTTTCCACCATTTCCAGCGATGAAGTGTCGTCCGATGGTCGCTTTCGTGCCCGCGTCAGTGAAGCAATAAAAGAGGGACTTAAAGCGCTCGGCTATTACGAACCTGAGATTGCATTCCAGCTTCAGCCACCGCCGCCAGGCGGCAAGCGTCCGGTGCTGCTGGCCCGCGTTAAGCCGGGAGAACCCGTTATTCTGGCCGATGAAACGGTTATTTTCCGTGGTGGTGCCAGTAAAGATCCGGACTACCTGGCGCTGCGCAGCACCGGGCGGTCGAAAATCGGTAAAGTACTGAACCACGGTGATTACGACAGTTTCAAAAGTTCGCTGAGCAACATGGCGCTGCGTAAAGGTTATTTCGATGCCGATTACAGCAAAAGCCAGCTGGGCGTTTCAGTTGAGCGGCGGCAGGCATTCTGGGATATCGACTACAACAGTGGCGATCGTTATCGTTTTGGCGATGTCACCTTTGAAGGCTCTCAGATCCGTGAGGAATACCTGCAAAATCTGGTGCCGTTCAAAAAAGGCGACTACTACAGCTCCCGGGACCTGGCTGAACTGAACCGACGGCTGTCAGCGAGCGGCTGGTTCAACTCTGTGGTGGTGGCCCCGCAGTTTGATCAGGGACGAAAAAGCAAAATCCTGCCGCTGCATGGGGTGGTCAGCCCACGCACGGAAAACACCATTGAAACCGGGGTAGGCTACTCCACCGATGTCGGCCCAAGGGTCAAAGCCACATGGAAAAGGCCCTGGGTTAACTCATATGGTCACAGCTTTACCACCAGCGCCAACATATCAGCGCCTGAGCAACAGCTCGACTTCAGCTATAAAATTCCGTTACTTAAGGCACCAATCGAACAGTATTACCTGTTGCAGGGCGGGCTGAAAAGAACCGATCTTAACGACACCAAAGCCGACTCATCCACGCTGGCGGCTTCCCGCTACTGGGAGTCCACCTCTGGCTGGCAGCGCGCGGTTAACCTGCGCTGGAGTCTGGATCACTTTACCCAGGCCAACGTCACCAATACCACCATGCTTATTTATCCCGGTGTCAGTATCAACCGCACCCGCTCACGCGGCGGGCTGATGCCAGACTGGGGGGATTCACAGCGCTACTCGCTGGATGTGTCTGACACCAGCTGGGGATCGGATATTGATTTTGCCGTGGTGCAGGCGCAAAACGTCTGGATCCGCACCCTGGCAGAGAAACACCGTTTTGTGATGCGCGGCAATCTCGGCTGGATCGAAACCAATGACTTTGATCGGGTGCCGCCGGATCTGCGTTTCTTTGCCGGCGGCGATCGCAGCATTCGTGGGTACAAATATAAAGGTATCTCGCCGCGTGACGATGACGGCAAGCTGACCGGGGCCTCCAAACTGGCGACCGGTTCGCTGGAATATCAGTACAACGTCACCGGCAAATGGTGGGGAGCGGTGTTTGTTGATTCCGGGGAAGCGGTGAACGACATCAAACAGAGTAATTTCAAAACCGGTGCGGGTTTTGGCGTGCGCTGGCAGTCACCGGTTGGCCCGATCAAACTGGACATCGCCCGTCCGATTGGTGATGACGAAAACCGGGATATACAGTTTTACATCGGATTGGGGCCTGAACTATGAGTCGTTGGAAGAAGGTTCTGATTGGTATCCTGATTTTTCTGCTGTTGCTGTTGGGCGGCGTAACATTTTTGATTGCCACGACGCCGGGTCTGCATCTGCTGCTGAATGGCGCAACACGTTGGGTGCCGGGGCTGGCTATCAAACAGGTTAAGGGAGGCTGGCGCGATCTTCGGCTGACCGGCGTGCAGTATGCCATGCCGGGCATCACGGTGAATGTCGGGGAGTTTCACCTCGCGGTTCAGTTGGGTTGCCTCCGCCACAGTGCGTTCTGTGTCAATGACCTTGCGTTGAAAGATGTGCAGGTTGCGGTGGACAGTAAGAAAATGGCCCCTGCGGCCCCCGTACCAGAGCAAGACAACAGCGCCTCTGCGGAACTGAGCACGCCTTATCCCATTACGCTGCGTCATCTGGCTCTGCACAATATCAATGTCACGGTGGATGACACGGCGATATCGCTGGCGGATTTCACTTCCGGTATTCACTGGCAGCAGCGAGCGTTGACGCTGAACCCGACTCACATTCAGGGATTGTTAATTGCGCTGCCGAAAGCGGCAAAAGTTGCCGATCAACAGGTGGTGCAGGCAAAAGTACAGCAGCCCCGCCCAGAGGAACAGCCGCTGGGCGAGACGCTGAAAGCGATGTTCGCCAAACCGTTACTGCCTGAGCTGCCTGATTTCAGAATGCCGCTGGATGTTGATATCCAGCAAATCCTTGGTGAGCAGCTGCGCATTACCGGTGACAGCGACATTGCGGTTAACCGTCTGCTGGTAAAAGCCCGAACCGAAGATCGCCTGCTGCATCTGGAAACGCTGGATGTGGATTCGCCGCAGGGACAGTTGAACGCTCAGGGGCAGGCGACCCTGGCCGACAACTGGCCGGTGAATTTTACCCTTAACAGCGCGCTAAACCTTGAGCCGCTGAAGGGTGAAAAAATAAAATTAACCCTGGCGGGAGGGCTGCGTGATCAACTGACGATGGCGCTGAATCTGTCCGGTCCCGTGCGGGTGCAGATGGATGCGCAAACCCGGCTGGCTGAGGCTGGCCTGCCGCTGTCAGTGACCTTACAAAGCCCTCAGTTACGCTGGCCGTTGAGCGGCGAAACTGCGTATCAGGCGGATGATCTTCATTTCAGTTTCAGCGGCAAAATGACCGACTATGCGATGTCGCTGAAGGCGGCGCTGAAAGGGCAGGCCATCCCTCCGGCGACGCTGACGCTGGACGGCAAAGGTAACGCAGAGCAGTTCTCGCTGGATAAACTGCGACTGGCGGCGTTAGAAGGCAATACCGACCTTACCGCGCTGGTGGACTGGAGCAAAGCCATCAGCTGGCACAGTGAACTGACGCTTTCCGGTATTAACACCGCCAGGCAATACCCTGACTGGCCTGCGAAGCTGAATGGAAAAATTACCACGCGCGGCAGCCTGTATGGCGGCAGTTGGCAGGTGCGGGTGCCGGAGCTGCAACTGCGCGGTAACGTCAAACAGAATGCGGTGACGGCTGATGGTTCTCTGTACGGCAACAGTTACAACCAGTGGGATATACCGGGCATTAAACTGGTACTGGGACGTAACAACGTTGATCTGAAAGGTTCGCTGGGCGATAAGCTCAATCTGGATACCCATATTGATGCCCGTCATCTGGACAACGCGCTGCCGGGGCTGGGTGGCGTGGCGGTGGGGACCATTCAGGCGCGCGGCGATTTGAAAACGCCACAGCTGCTGGCCGATCTGACCGCAACCGGCCTGCGCTGGCAGGCACTGAGCGTGGGCCGCGTTGCGCTCAAGGGTGATGTCAGTTCGGGTGAGCAGATTGCGGGCAAGCTGGCGCTGCGGGTAGAGCGCGTGAAGCAGGATGCGCTGGAGATAGCCCGACTGAACCTGGATGCCAGCGGTAACGAGAAGCAGCATCAGCTAACGTTGTCGGTTAACGGCAAACCGGTATCCGGGCAGTTGCAGCTTAACGGCGGTTTTGATCGCCAGGCTCAGCGCTGGCAGGGCAGCCTGAATCACACCCGTTTCGACACGCCGGTTGGTGTCTGGCGTCTGACGCGGGATATTGCCCTTGATTACCAGAACAGCAGGCAGACGGTCTCCATCGGCGCACACTGCTGGCAAAACCCCAATGCTCAGCTCTGCGTGCCACAAACCATCGAGGCAGGGCCATCAGGTCATGCAAAAGTGGTGCTTAATCGCTTCGATCTGGCAATGGCGAAGCCGTTCCTCAGCGACGAAACCAGGCTCAGCGGGCTGTTTACCGGCGATGCCGACGTGAGCTGGACGGCGGACGGTGCCTTGCCGCAGGGACGCGTCTCCCTGAAGGGGAACGGAGTGAAAGTGGCGCAGAATGTACAGGGGAATACGCTGCCCATCGCCTTTGATACGCTGAATCTGAACGCCGCATTGCGTGATGGTAAAGCGCAGCTCGACTGGCTGATCCGCATTGCGAAGAACGGTCAGCTGGACGGTAATGTACAGATAGCGGATCCGCAAAATAAACGCACGCTTTCTGGTAACGTCAATATTACCCGTATCGATCTGGCGATGCTCAATCCGGCTCTGATGCAGGGTGAGAAAATTGCCGGGATACTCAACAGCAATCTGCGACTGGCAGGCAACCTGCAAAAACCGCAGGTGTTCGGGCAGTTGGGGCTGAAAAGTGTCGATGTACAGGGCAGTTTTATGCCGGTTGATCTGACCACGGCCAGTGTGAATATGCTGTTTAACGGCATGAGTTCGACCCTGGAGGGGATGGTGCAAACCTCTCGTGGACAAATTGCGCTGAACGGGGATGCTGACTGGAGTCAGCTGGATGCCTGGCGTGCGCGCATCGCGGCTAAAGGCAGTCGCATACGTGTAACGGTCCCGCCGATGGTCAGGATGGATGTGTCGCCCGATTTGGTATTCGAAGCCACGCCACAAGTGTTTAATCTGAGTGGCCGCGTGGATATTCCGTGGGCGCGAATTACCGTGCAGGAAGTGCCGGAGAGCGCGGTAGGCGTCTCTGCTGACGAAGTCCTGCTGGATAAAAACCTGCAACCTGTTGCGCCGCAAAGTGCTTCAATTCCGATCAACAGTAATCTGGTCATCCATGTGGGTAACGATGTCCGGCTTGATGCCTTCGGTCTGAAAGCAAAACTGAATGGCGATCTGAAGCTGGCGCAGGACCGCCGTGGATTGGGCCTGAACGGACAGATCAACATCCCTTCAGGTCGTTTCCATGCTTACGGGCAGGATCTGATCGTGCGTAAAGGCGAGTTGCAGTTTGCCGGGCCGGCGGATCAGCCCTGGCTGAATATTGAGGCGATCCGTAACCCTGAAGCGACGGAAGATAATGTGACGGCGGGTGTTCGGGTGACGGGGCTGGCCGATGAGCCAAAGGCGGAGGTGTTCTCCGACCCGACTATGTCCCAGCAGGAAGCCCTGTCTTATCTGCTTCGTGGGCAGGGACTGGACGCTTCCGGGAGCGACAGCGCTGCATTAACTTCAGCGCTGGTTGGATTGGGGCTTGCGCAAAGTGGTCAGGTTGTGGGTAAAATCGGTGAGACTTTCGGCGTCAGTAATCTCGCACTGGATACCACTGGCGTTGGTGACAGCCAGCAGGTTCAGGTTAGTGGTTACGTTCTGCCGGGTCTGCAGGTTAAATACGGTGTTGGCATATTTGATTCACTGGCGACCTTAACGCTGCGTTATCGCCTGATGCCTAAACTTTATTTGGAAGCGGTGTCTGGCGTAGACCAGGCCCTTGATGTGCTCTATCAGTTTGAGTTTTAGCAATGCGAATAATTGTCTACGGTAGCCTGAGGCGTAAGCAAGGCAACAGCCACTGGATGACCAACGGTCAGTGGCTCGGCGATCATCAGATCGACGGCTATGAGCTGTACAGTCTGGGGCATTATCCCGGCGTGGTGGCAGGAAACGGTCAGGTTTACTGTGAAGTTTACCGGATTGATGCATCCACGCTGGGCGAACTGGACGCGCTGCGCACCAAAGGGGGGGAGTACAAGCGTGAGCTGCTACAAACCCCATTCGGAAGTGCGTGGCTGTATGTGTATCAGCGTTCGGTCACAGGAAAGCAGCGTATTGAAAGTGGCGACTGGTTGATGCGTGATGCGCAATAACCTGACGAGTTAAGCAAAAAAAACACCGCTCAGTGAGCGGTGTTTCTGTTATACAGGGTAAAGCAATTATTTCTTCGCAGCGCGCTCAAAAGAGCTGACGATTTCGGCTTTCGCGGCTTCAGCGTTATCCCAGCCTTCCACTTTCACCCATTTGCCTTTTTCCAGCGCTTTATACTGCTCGAAAAAGTGCGTGATCTGTCCGCGCAGCAGTTCTGGCAGGTCGTTCACATCTTTAATGTGATCGTACTCTTTAGACAGCTTGCTGTGTGGAACCGCCACCAGCTTGGCATCTTCGCCGGACTCGTCGGTCATTTTCAGTACGCCAACCGGACGGCAACGGATCACCGAACCTGGCTGTAACGGATACGGCGTGGGGACCAGCACGTCAACCGGGTCACCATCCAGTGACAGAGTGTGGTTGATATAACCGTAGTTGCACGGATAGAACATTGCGGTAGCCATAAAGCGGTCAACGAACAGAGCACCAGACTCTTTATCCACTTCATATTTGATTGGCGAAGCATTAGCCGGGATTTCAATGACAACGTAGATATCTTCTGGCAGATCTTTACCCGCTGGAACCTGGTTCAAACTCATGGTCAATTCCTTACATATCAGTCTTCGATCGAGTGGCACTTATTATAGCTGACTGATTATGAAAGTATCCCCCCTTTTTGGCGTTTCGGAATGCTCCAGATCCCCCGGGTATTCTGTATCCCTGACTGCCGCCCTTAAGTGAAAAAACGGACCCCGCTCACGGTCGCGATTTGCTCATTAGGGTAGTATGTAACCAAAAAATTCCAGTAATTTGTATTATTACTCACTGTTAAGAATTAATGTACTGACAGACTAAGCAAGTGATATTAACTATCATTGTGAATCTCAGTATGGAGAATGTTCTGCATTTGTAGTCATTTCCTGCTATAAAACACCGCTTCCTTCAGCTTCTGACCGACCTTCGGCAGACAATTCTCATTAATGACGCTAAATGTTCCGGTCGCTTCTGCCGATAATTCTTTCTCTTTTGGAAATTATGGGTTACGGGATTCCTTGGGGTGTCAGATCATGCTTAAAAAAGTCTCAGTACGAACCGGTCTGTTAGTTTTATTAGCGTCGATGACGCTGATGCTGTTGGTGGTCAGTGTGATGGGCATTATTGCCATCAACAAAGGCAACCGTTCACTGGATGTGGTTAACCGCATTCAGGGCGTTGAACTGAACAGCCTGTTTCTGGCGAATAACAATTTGCTTTACGCCCGTGCGGCATCGGCCCTGTCGGTACGTAAAATGGAAATCGGCCTGCCCGATGAAGCTACTGCTGTCGCCGGACAGGCTGGCACTTACATTGCGGCTTCTCAGGCGGAGCTGAAAAAATTTGTTGATGCGGGCACTGTCACCGCGCACGGTAAAATGCTGGCCGATGCCATTGTTGCTGCCTACAACAAATATATGGCGGAGGGCATCAACCCGATGATGGTCGCGGTGCAAAAACAGAATCCGGACGGCTATTACGCCTTACTGGAGGGAAATCTCGCACCGCTGAAAATTGCGTTATCCAAAGCGGTCAATGAATTCAAGCTGTTTGCCGATCAGGTCACCACCGCCCGGCTGGAAGAAGCTGACAGAAATCAGCAAATCCTGACCTGGCTGATTGTCTGCTGCGGTATTCTGACGATAATCCTGCTGTGTGTTTCCTGGGTTCTGCTGAAAGTTATCCTGCTCAAGCCGCTGGATTCAGCGATTGAACATCTGGAGTTTGTGGCTGCGGGTGATTTAACCCAGACGCTGCCCGAAAGTGGCAACAATGAGCTGGGCCGCCTCAATCATGCACTGGCTGAAATGCAGACATCCCTGCAACAGTCAGTCAGCCGGGTTCGTGATGCCAGTTTGCAAATTGATACCGGCAGTCGCGAACTCTCTTCCGGTAACCTTAACCTCTCGCAGCGCACGGAAGAGTCGGCCGCTTCGCTGGAGCAGACCGCAGCCAGTATGGAACAGCTCACCGCTACCGTTAAACTTAATGCGGATAACGCCAGCCAGGCGCATCAGCTGGCGCAATCCGTCTCGGAGAGTGCCGATCGGGGCAGCGAAGTGGTCAGTTACGTAATGGAAAAAATGCAGGAAATCACCCGCAGCTCGCGACGTATCGGCGACATTCTCGGAGTGATAGACGGCATTGCCTTCCAGACCAACATTCTGGCGCTGAATGCTTCCGTTGAAGCCGCCCGCGCTGGCGAGCAGGGCCGGGGCTTTGCGGTGGTGGCAAGCGAAGTCCGTAATCTGGCACAGCGAAGTGCAACGGCGGCAAAAGAGATTCGCGAATTGATCGGTGAATCAGAGGTGCGTGTGACGGAAGGATCGCAGATGGCGACCAAAGCCGGAGAAACCATGGATGAAATCGCCAGTGAAGTGACGCGGGTGACAACGCTGATGAAAGAGATTTCCAGTGCTTCGCAGGAGCAAAGCAAGGGCATTGAGCAGGTAAATCTTGCTGTTACCCAGATGGACGAAGTGGCGCAGCAGAATGCTGCGCTGGTTGAACAGGCGGCAGCGGCGACCCAGTCACTGGAGGAACAGTCGCAGCAGCTGGTTCAGTCAATGGCAGTGTTCAAAATCAGTCTGGCATAAAAAAAGGCGATCCAGCGATCGCCCGTGTACTGACTGACAGCGTAAACCCGGCCCCGGATGATGCCTGCCGACGTCTTTGATGGTGTCGGCAGTCCTGTCAGGCGTCCGGGAATTCGCGCAGGAAGCGCTCCTGGTCGTCCACCATTTCCGTATTGCCAACAAAGAACGGTGAACGCTGATGCAGCGTTTCCGGCACGAGGTCCAGAATACGTCTTGCGCCATCGCTGGCTTTGCCGCCTGCCTGTTCCGCCAGAAATGCCATCGGGTTGCACTCATACAGCAGACGCAGCTTACCTTTAGGGTGGCTGGCGGTGCTGGGGTAGAGATAAATGCCGCCTTTCAGCAGATTACGATGGAAATCAGCAACCAGCGAACCGATATAACGGGACGTGTAAGGCCGGTGGGAAGAGGTATCTTCTTCCTGGCAGAATTTCAGATACTTTTTCACGCCCTGTGGGAAGCGGATGTAGTTTCCTTCGTTAATGGAATAGGTGTAACCCTTTTCAGGAAACGCCATCTTCTCGGCGCTGAGGCAGAATACGCCAAGAGAGGGATCGTAGGTGAAGGCGTGGACGCCGCAGCCGGTGGTATAAACCAGCATGGTCGATGAACCGTAAACCACATAGCCCGCCGCGACCTGCTGACTGCCGGGTTGCAGGAAATCTTCTTCAGTTACCGGCGTACCTGGTGGGGTGATACGGCGATAAATAGAGAAAATAGTGCCAACCGACACGTTAACGTCAATGTTGGAAGAACCATCCAGCGGGTCCATCAGCACCACGTATTTACCGTTTTCAACGCCTTCAAAGATGACAATTTCATCTTCTTCTTCCGAGGCAATACCGGCCACAATGCCACGGGCTTTCAGCGCGGCCTTCAGTTTTTCATTAGCAAACAGATCGAGTTTCATCTGCTGTTCGCCCTGAATATTCTCAGCGCCGCTGGCCCCCAGAATATCCACCAGTCCTGCCTTGTTAATGTCGCGATGGATAATCTTCGCGCCCAGCTTGATGGCGGAAATCAGTGCCGTCAGTTCACCTGTGGCGTGAGGAAAGTCGTGTTGCTTCTCGACGATGAATTCGCCTAACGTTTTCATAACACAATCCCTGAATCTGCGGTTGAACAGCAGTTCGATTAATAAACTGCCCGTGTATGCTCAAGCAGTTTAGCCGAATGGATGCTGAAGAACATAGGGCAAATCCGTTTCTTCCTCTCGATGGTGACGGTACACTGTGCCCCGAACTTTCCAGTTAACGGACTTTTTATGCGTATTCATATCCTCGGTATCTGCGGTACTTTCATGGGCGGGCTGGCAATGCTGGCCCGTGCGTTAGGGCATGAGGTAACCGGTGCTGATGCTAACGTCTATCCGCCAATGAGCACGCTTTTAGAGCAACAGGGCATTGATTTAATCCAGGGTTATGATGCATCGCAGCTGGATCCGGCCCCTGACCTGGTGATCATCGGCAATGCGATGAGCCGGGGTAATCCCTGTGTTGAGGCGGTGCTTGAGCGCAATATTCCTTACCTTTCCGGGCCACAGTGGCTGCATGATTTTGTGCTGAAAGATCGTTGGGTTGTGGCGGTAGCGGGCACCCACGGTAAAACCACCACGGCGGGAATGGTGGCGTGGATCCTTCAGGCCTGTGGTCTGGAACCCGGCTTTATCATCGGTGGTGTACCCGGGAATTTCTCGGTTTCGGCCACGCCAGGCAACAGCCCCTTCTTCGTTATTGAAGCCGATGAGTACGACAGCGCTTTTTTTGACAAGCGTTCTAAATTTGTCCATTACTGCCCGCGCACATTAATTCTTAACAATCTGGAATTTGACCACGCCGATATTTTTGACGATCTGCGGGCTATCCAACGGCAGTTTCATCACCTGGTGCGTATCGTGCCGGGCAGCGGCCGATTGCTGGTGCCGGAGCATGACGCCAACCTGAAACAGGTGCTGGCGATGGGCTGCTGGAGCGAACAGGAGAGTGTGGGTGAAGAAGGGCGCTGGCAGGCGAAGAAGCTGACCCAGGATGCCTCGCACTGGCAGGTCTGGCTGGATGGCGAAAAAGTGGCAGAGGTTAACTGGGCGCTGGTGGGCGAACATAATATGCACAATGGTCTGATGGCGATTGCGGCTGCCCGTCACGTTGGTGTCAAACCAGAGGATGCCGGAAAGGCGCTTAACGACTTTATTAACGCCCGTCGTCGTCTGGAACTGCGTGGCGAAGTCAACAGCATCAAGGTTTACGATGATTTTGCCCATCATCCCACGGCCATCCTGGCGACCCTGACCGCGCTGCGCAGCAAAGTCGGCGGCACTGCACGTATTCTGGCGGTACTGGAACCCCGCTCCAATACCATGAAAATGGGGATCAGTAAGGACGATCTTGCGCCTGCGCTGGCCCGTGCTGACCAGGTGTTTCTGTTTCAGCCGCACCATATTCCCTGGCAGGTTTCAGAAGTGGCCGATGCCTGTGTGCAGCCTGCCCACTGGAGCGCCGATGTGGATGCACTGGTTGAAATGGTCGCCAAAGCGGTTCAGCCTGGCGACACCATTCTGGTGATGAGCAACGGTGGCTTTGGCGGCATTCATCAGAAACTGCTGGACAGGCTGGCGAAATAAAGAGGCGCGGTGTGGCATTACCGCAATAAAACGGTGGGACGCAACAAAGCGTCCCTTGTTGATCAGGCTTCTGCCAGTTCGCGCAGATACTGGAAGATCTGCCGGTAAGCTTTTGACGGTTTGCTGGCCGCTTTTTCTTTCTGGGCGTTGCGGATCATCTGGCGCAACTGCTGGCGGTCGGCATCCGGATAGAGGTTCAGCACCTCGCTCATCGCGTCGTCGCCTTCGGCTACCAGGCGATCGCGCAGCATCTCCAGCTTATGGAACAGCGCAACCTGCTGGTTGTGGCGATTTTTCAGCTTGTCCAGCGCCTGACGAATCGGATCTTCTTCGCGTGAGCGGAGCAATTTGCCGATCAGCTGTAACTGACGACGACGTGCCTCTTTTTTGATCTTTTGCGCCAGCTCAATGGCATCGCGCAGTTCATCGTCCAGGGGAATCTTATCCAGGGCGTTTTTACTGAGATCCACCAGTTCAGCGCCGAGGCGTTTCAGTTCCTCGGCGTCGCGTTTAATTTCACTTTTACTGACCCAGATAATCTCATCGTCTTCTTCTTCTTCGTTATCTGGTACATCATCGAGCCAGTCATCGGGCTGTTTAGTCATGGAAGGCTCCCTAAAAAAGAGGCTAATGCTATCAGGAAACGGCGGCTACTGCGAAATTGTTCTCTGACTCTGTTAGACTCAAATAAACCTCAATCACTAAAGAGCCGGGGAATCTGGCATATTTATGCAGGCCAGAGAAACCCTCTGTTAATTATATGGTAGGTCGATGAAATTACTCTCCCAAGTTGCAGAACAGCGTAAAACCCTGGAACAGGCGGTAGCTCAGGCACTCGAACTGGCCAAAGTCAGTACCGACGGGGCGGAAGTCGCCGTAACCAGAACGACCGGTATCAGCGTCAGTACCCGATATGGTGAAGTGGAAAACGTCGAATTCAACAGCGATGGCGCACTGGGTATCACCGTTTATCACCAGAATCGTAAAGGGAGCGCCTCGTCTACCGATCTCAGCCCGGAGGCGATCAAACGAACCGTCCAGGCAGCCGTGGATATTGCTCGTTACACCTCGCCCGATCCTTATGCCGGGGTTGCCGATCGGGAACTGCTGGCATTTGATGCGCCGGATCTGGATCTTTTTCATCCTGCCGATCTTGAGCCGGAGCAGGCGATCGAACTGGCGGCCCGCGCCGAACAGGCCGCGCTGAAAGCGGATCCGCGCATCACCAACACCGAGGGCGGCAGTTTTAACAGCCATGTCGGCATTAAAGTCTTTGGCAACAGCCACGGTATGCTCCAGGGCTACTGCTCCAGCCGTCATTCCCTTTCCAGCAGTGTGATTGCAGAAGCGAGTGGTGATATGGAGCGCGATTACGCTTACACCATTGGCCGCGCCCTGAATGATCTGGCGTCACCAGAATGGGTTGGTGAAGAATCTGCCCGCCGGGTCTTGTCCCGCCTGTCGCCGCGTAAACTTGCCACCATGAAAGCGCCGGTTATCTTTGCAGCCGAAGTCGCCACAGGCCTGTTCGGCCACCTGGTTGGGGCGATCAGCGGCGGGAGTGTGTATCGTAAGTCCACCTTCCTGCTGGATTCACTGGGTAAACAGATTTTACCGGCGTGGCTGACCATTCAGGAACAGCCGCATCTGCTGAAAGGGCTGGCTTCTACTCCCTTCGACAGTGAAGGGATTCGCACCCAACAGCGAGACATCATTAAAAACGGCGTGCTGCAAAGCTGGTTGTTAAGCTGCTATTCAGCCCGCAAGCTGGGCTTACAAAGTACCGGTCATGCGGGCGGCATCCATAACTGGCGGATTGCCGGACAGGGCGACAGTTTTACGCAACTGCTGAAGAAAATGGGCACCGGCCTGGTGGTCACCGAACTGATGGGTCAGGGCGTCAGCGGGATTACCGGCGACTACTCCCGTGGCGCAGCCGGTTTTTGGGTGGAAAACGGCGAGATCCAGTATCCGGTCAGTGAAATCACCATTGCAGGCAATCTGCAACAGATGTGGCGCGACATTGTCACCGTCGGTGATGATATTGAAACCCGCAGCAATATTCAGTGCGGCTCTGTTCTTCTGCCGGAAATGAGAATCGCCGGACAGTAATTTCTTCATACTCGCGTAGTATTATCAGGGGGACTTCAGGTCACCCTTTTTTGTTGTATTTTTCTTAATAAAAATAAAGGAAGTGAGCAATGCGTAAAACGTTATCAGCCGTATTAGCGGCGTGCCTGCTGTGCTCGAGTGTCTCCGCGCTGGCCGGTCTGGAAGATGATATGGGGATGCTGAAAGGGGCCTATCGCACCGTAATGAAAACGGACGATGCGACGGAGTTTAAAAAGGCGCTGGGCGATATGCGCAAAGCGGCGGAAGATGCCAAAACCCAGACGCCGGACAAACTGCAAGGCCAGCCAGCGGACGGTGCGGAAATGAAAGCATACCGCGCGCAGATGGACAAACTGATTGCGCAGATTGATGTCAGTATGAAGCTGGCGGAGGCCGGTAATCTGACGGGTGCGAAGGAAGAAGCGAAGAAATTCGACGATACCCGTAAAGAAGGACATAAAAAGTTTCGTTAATGGTCACGGGCTCAGCTGAGCCCGTATTTTCTGACCGCGCGGCCCGCCGATATTTCCCGCTGTCAGAGACGAAAGAGTTTTTCGCGCGTCCTGCCACACTCAATAAGTTTTTCCTATCTCTGACCGACATCGAGCCTGTTTCCGCAGGTGATCGGTGCCGCTGATGCATTGAATTTGCATCATCAGCCGGGTTGATATGATTTTCCTGTGACTTATGCCCTTTTCATGCACGAGACGCCGTTTTTGTGGCGGAGATCGTCCGCTACGGCGCTATTTCCGCTTTGAAGTGGAAAAAGTGGCGCTCCACACGGCCACGGCCTGGCGTTAACTTATTTTTATCAGCAATAAACTCGGTTTCGTGCCTGAGCCTGAACGATAAATAAGGGGCAGCCAGTGAAAGAAGGGACGGTGTCGGAGGGGACAGCAGCGGCTGACCAGGCCATTCAGGCACTCGCCGATCGGGTAATGAGCCAGATTGCCGGATTATTCGCCAGCAGAGAGATTTATCCCAACGACATTCAGCAGCAGATGCTGGCTTCGCATGTGCGGGCAATGGCCATGCGCTCGCTGACCGGCGAGCCGCTGCCGGAAGTGGAGGCTGAGCTGTTTGAGGATATCTCTGCCGAATCAATGGCGCTGGCACAGCAGGTTGTCGATCTGTTCACTAATCTGCCGGTGGAGGAATCCTGGCTACTGTCAGTCCATTTTGAAGTGGCAAAAACCAACGAAAAATCCTGTTGAACGAAAAAGGAAGGAACAAAAGATGTCACAAATCATTGTCGTGATTGGCGATCGCCTGGGTAAAGGTCAGAAAGTTGCCGCAGGCGTGGAGCGTGCGGGGGGCAGAGCCGTCGTTGTGCCGGGGGTGGCGGCAGATATGAAGCTGGGCGACGTGATGAAAGCAGAAAACGCTTCTTTTGGCATTTCGTTTTGCGGCAGCGGCGGCGCAGGGGCGATCACCGCGCAGAACAAGTATGGCTATAAAGCAAAGCACGGGATGCGGGCCATTGAAGAAGGGGTGACGGCCATTAATGAAGGTGCCACGGTGCTGGGTTTTGGTTTTATGGACAAAGAGGAACTGGGTGAACGTCTGGTTCAGGCGTGGCACAAGAAACACGGTAGCTGAGTAATGAAAAGGCAATTCACCACCACGGTGAACGTCAGCGGTTCGGGCGACAGCAGGCGCAAAGCCTTCGCTGATGCGCTGAGCCGGGTACAACAGACGCTGCTGAAATCCTCAGACCAGGTGCTGCTGCGTATTGAACCGCAGGATGTAAAGGTGGTTCAGGCGCGGGAAAGCATCAGGCAGGAGAAGTTTCTGTTCTTTTTTCTGGCACGGGAGCGACGGCGTTACCGCATTGAGCTGGAGATTACCGTTAACGTCAGCGTCATCGAGGTGGATAAAGTGGACTTCATTACGGAATAAAAATCTGCCCGCCAGGGCAGCAATAATCATGATTTAAAAACGTTGGCGTAAGCCTGAAAGGAAAGACTGATGTTTTTAATTATTCTTTTAAAGTCGCTGATCATCGGTGGCCTGGTGGGGGTTGGCGTGGGCGCAGGTGCAGCCCGTATGTTTCATGCGCCCGCCACCCAGGGGATGGGGGCATTTCGTACCCTGGGCGAGCTCAACTCCTGCGAGGGCGATCCGGCTTCTCACTTCTCGTTTGGTCTGGGGTTCTTCTTCAATGCCTGGGCGTCTTCGGTGGCGGCCGGTTCCTTCACCCAGGACGTCGATCACCGCATTATTCCCCACTGGGGAGCCGCCGCGCTGATGGTGAAAAATCGCCGCGTCGCTGAAACCCTGCACAATCCCCAAAAGATGGCCCTGGCCTGTGGGCTGATCGGCATGATCGTGGTTGCCTTCCTTAACTCCACCGCTTCCGCAGTGCCAGCTGCGCTTCAGGTGACGGCGGTTAAAGTGCTGGTGCCTGCCGCCAACCTGTTGGTTAACACCGTGATGCCGGTGATCTTCTGGCTGGCGGCCATTGATGCCGGGAAAAAGTCCGGTGCCTGGGCCACGCTGTTTGGCGGGCTGGCGCAGTTGATTATGGGCAACGCGGTGCCGGGCCTGGTGCTGGGCATTCTGATTGGCAAAGGCGTGGAAGAGAGCGGCTGGAACAAAGTTACCGGGGTAATGATGTCGGCCATCGTGCTGCTGTTTGTGCTCAGCGGATTTTTCCGCGGCTTTGATATGAAAGTATTGCAGTCCTTCCAGCTGGGGATCCCGGGCTGGCTGGAGATGATTCATAACACCCTGAGCGGGAAATAAGAGGGCGATGTAAATGGAAGAGTCAACGCGCGGTTTCTGGTATGCCGACTGGTCTTTCCCGATTTTTGTCGGACTGCTCTCTGCCGGGGTGTTTGCCGGGACGCACATGTACTACGTCTATGGGCTGGGGGCTTTCAACGAGGTGGCTTTTGTTTCGATGCTGCGTTCCGGCATGGAAACCGGTGTCTATGGGGCGGTGGCGGCCTTTGGGGCCAGCTTCCTGTTTGCCCGCATCATTGAAGGGTCGCTGGTGGGCATTCTGGATATTGGTGGCGCGGTTCAGACCGGCATTGGTCTGGGGGTACCGGCAATGCTGCTGGGCGCGGGAATTGTCTATCCGGTTGCCAACTTTGCCGCCTCACTGCTTACCGGCCTGCTGCTGGGGATGGCAACGGGCTATCTGATTGTGCTGGCCCGGAAATTTACCATTAACAACAGTGACTCGACCTACGGCGCAGACGTAATGATGGGCGCGGGCAACGCCTCTGGTCGCTTTCTGGGACCGCTGATTATCCTCTCTGCCATGGCGGCCTCCATCCCGATTGGTCTGGGTGCGCTGCTCGGCGCGCTGCTGTTCTATCTGTGGGATAAACCGATCACCGGCGGTGCCATTCTTGGCGCAATGCTGCTGGGTGCCGTTTTTCCGATCACGCTTTGAGCTAAAGACGGTGTGGCGCGGAATAAACCATTCTCAATGGATGAATACAGGAGTTTGCCATGTTTGATCTTATCATCCGGCGGGCGCGACTGACGGATGGCAGCCTGACGGATATTGCCATCCTCAGGGGTAAAATTGCCGCGCTGGGCGAGGTGAACGGCAGCGCATTGCAGCAGTGCGATCTTCAGGGGCGGTTCTGGTTAAGTGCGGGCTGGATTGACTCTCACGTCCACTGCTATCCGCAGTCGCCGCTTTACCATGACTCGCCCGACCGTGTTGGGGTGGAAAGCGGCGTGACCACGGTGGTGGATGCAGGCAGCACCGGGGCTGACGAGGTGGAACAATTTTATCAGCTCACCCGCAGCGCCCGTACTCAGGTTTATGCGCTGCTGAATATTGCCCGCAGCGGGATTGTCACCCAGAACGAGCTGGCGGATATGCGCCAGATTGACGCTGCTGCCGTGCGCGATGCGCTGGTACGCCTGCCGGAGTTTATTGTGGGTTTCAAAGCCCGCATGAGCAGCAGCGTGACAGGTGATAACGGTATTAAGCCACTGATTCGCGCCAAAGCGATCCAGCGGGAGAACGGCGGTCTGCCGCTGATGGTACACATTGGCAACACCCCGCCGGACCTGGATGAGATAGCTGATCTGCTTAGTCAGGGCGATATCATCACCCACTGCTATCACGGCAAGCCCAACCGCATCCTCACCCCAACCGGCACCTTGCGTGCCTCGATTACGCAGGCCTTACAGCGCGGTGTGCGTCTGGACGTTGGTCACGGTAGCGCCAGCTTCAGCTTTGCGGTGGCACGGGCCGCTATCGCGCAGGGTATTCTGCCGCACACCATCAGTTCTGACATTTACTGCCGTAACCGCCTCAGTGGCCCGGTGCACAGCCTTGCCCATGTGATGTCCAAATTTTTCAGTGTCGGGATGACGCTGCCGCAAATCATTGATTGCGTGACGATCAATGCGGCAGAAGGGCTGCGGCTGCATCAAAAAGGGCGGTTAAGGGTGGGTGGTGACGCCGATCTGACCCTGTTTGATTTGCAGGCGGAAAATTGCCTGTTCATTGATTCTGAGGGCGAATCTGTTGCGGGTGAACAACAGCTGATACCGCTGGCCGCGATGGTGGGCGGCAGGTGGTTTATTACCGATGAAGGGAAAAAACAGCATGTCTTCGATTTATGAAAAATATGGCCTGAAACAGGTGATCAATGCCTCCGGCCGCATGACTATTCTTGGTGTCTCCACCCCGGCGGCGGACGTGGTTGAAACCGTGCAGTACGGTCTTAATCACTATTTTGAAATGAAAGATTTGGTGGATAAAACCGGGGCTTATATTGCGGGGCTGCTTGGGTGTGAGGACGCGGTGGTGGTCTCCTGCGCCTCTGCGGGTATCGCCCAGTCGGTGGCCGCGGTGATTGTGCAGGATAACGACTGGCTGCTGGAGAATCTGCACGCTGCACCGCTGACGGTGCCACACGACATCGTGTTGCCAAAAGGTCACAACGTTAACTATGGCGCACCGGTTGGCACTATGGTGACCATGGGGGGAGGACGGCTGGTGGAAGCCGGTTATGCCAACGAATGCTCGGCTGAGCAACTCAGTGCGGCGATGGGCCCGCAGACCGCCGCTGTCCTCTACGTCAAGTCTCATCACTGCGTACAAAAAAGCCATCTCAGCGTGGCTGACGCCGCGCGGGTGGCGCGGCAACACGGTGTGCCGCTGATTGTCGATGCGGCAGCGGAAGAGGATTTACAGTGCTATTACCAGGCAGGAGCCGATCTGGTGATTTACAGCGGCGCTAAAGCAATTGAAGGTCCAACCAGCGGGCTGGTCGTCGGACGTCGGCAGTACGTCAGCTGGGTAAAACGTCAGTCGATGGGCATTGGCCGGGCGATGAAGGTCGGCAAGGAGAGCATTCTTGGTCTGACCCAGGCGATTGAAAATTACAGGGTGCAGGAGAGGGTATCTGGTGCGCAGATGGTGGAAAAAATGACGCCGTTTATCAACCAGCTGAACACCCTGCACGGTATCCGCGCCAGGGTGGTCTGGGATGCTGCCGGACGTGATATCGCCCGCACGGAAATTCATTTTGATGAAGCGATCATTGGCCGTGCCACCTCTGAAGTGGTACAGGCGCTGAAAACCGGCGATATTGCCATTTACTTTCGTGGCTATAAGGCGAACGAAGGGATGGTGGAAGTCGATGTCCGTAGCGTATCGGCGGAACAGCTGCATACCCTGTTCAGCTGCATCAGTACACTGCAGTCAGGAGCAACAACATCATGACGCTGACCCCCAAATTTTACCGGGATCGCGTCTGTCTGAACGTGCTGGCCGGTTCGAAAGAGAACGCGCGCGAGGTGTGGCAGGCCGCAGAGGGCTACGTGCTGGTGGGCGTGCTGTCGAAAAACTACCCCGATGTGGCGAGCGCGGTGACGGATATGCGTGATTATGCCCGGCTGATTGATAATGCACTGTCGGTGGGGCTGGGAGCAGGCGATCCAAACCAGTCTGCGATGGTCAGCGCCATTTCAGCGCAGCTACAGCCGCAGCATGTTAACCAGGTGTTTACCGGTGTGGCAACCAGCCGGGCGCTGCTGGGACAGGACCAGACGGTGGTTAACGGTCTGATCTCCCCCACCGGTAGGGTGGGAATGGTTAAAATCTCCACCGGGCCACGCAGTGCCAAAGCGCCCGATGGCATTGTGCCAGTGGCAACGGCCATCGCCATGCTGAAAGACTTTGGCGGCAGCTCGGTAAAATATTTCCCTATGGGCGGCCTGCGGGCGATTGATGAGTTCAGCGTTGTGGCAAAAGCCTGCGCGGAGCAGGATTTCTGGCTGGAGCCAACCGGCGGTATTGATCTGGCTAACTATCAGCAGATTTTGCAGATCGCCCTTGACGCGGGGGTCAGTAAAATCATCCCGCATATCTACAGTTCGATAATCGATAAAGAGACAGGCAATACCCGGCCCAGCGATGTCAGCAGATTACTGGCAATGACCAGAAGCCTGCTGGATTGAAACCCCGCCGGTGAGCTCCATATGTTGTTGGCTGCGACCAACGGTTTCTGAATGCAACCCGCCCGGATGAGGCAGGTATGCTGCCGCGACAATCCCCAGGGGCTCCGGCAGCGTCACCTCAGCGGCTTTCACTGATACTGAGAGGAACACTATGCGTTATGGATCGGTAATCTGCGCGGCGTCTCTGGCTCTGATGGCGACCACGTCCTGCGCGGTAAGCGCACAGTATGCCTGGGTGGGCACCTATCCGCCGAACGGAGAAGGCATTTACCGTTTTCAGGTCAATCCGGCTGATGGGGCGCTGAGTGACAAAACGCTGGTCAGCAGGCAGCTCAGCCCGGCGCAGATGACCATCGATGCACAGGGCAAAACCCTGTACGTCGCCAGTGAAAGCGAAAAAGGTGTGGTGGTGGCCTATGCCATAGCCCGTGACGGCAGTCTGAAAATGCGCAATCAGGTCAGCTCACAGGGGGCGGGGCCGGTGTATCTGTCGCTGACGCCGGACGGTAAATTTTTGCTGGTAGCCAACTACAACAGTGGCAGCATCGCGGTTCTGCCGGTGCAGGCGGATGGCCGACTTTCTGAAGCCAGTGACGCCCGGCAGCATCAGGGACCGGCTGGCGCGACGAAACCGGCGGCGGCGGTTGAGGGCAGCTTTGCCATCAGCGATCATAACGGTCCTCATGCGCACATGATCGCCAGCGATCCCTCCGGCAGATTTGTTTTCTCAACCGATCTCGGGCTGGATCGTATCTGGCAGTATCGCCTGAGCCACAATGGCAAATTGCAGGCCAGCCAGCCTGCGTGGATCGCCGCTTCTTCTGCCGGAGCCGGACCTCGTCATTTTGTCTTTCATCCCGACGGTAAATTGCTCTACCTGATTAATGAAGAAGCCTCGACCCTGACGCATTATCTGTTAAACAGCGATACCGGCACCCTGAGCGAGAGGGCGACCGTTTCAGCCTTACCGGCAGGGTATAAGGGCACCAGTTTCGCTGCTGGCCTGGTGATGGATAAGGCTGGCAGGAATCTGTGGGTGGCTAATCGCCTGCACAACAGCATTGCGCACTTTGCCATTGCGCCTGACGGGTCGCTGAGCCATAAAGACGATGTCTGGACGCGGGGCGACTACACACGCACGCTGAGCCTGTCAGCCGATGGCAGGACGCTCTACGCGGTCAATCAGCGCAGCGATAACATCACGCGTTTTCGCGTGGACCCGGCCAGCGGTGTGCTGTCGTTCAGTGGTGATTACACGGCGGTCGGCGCACCTTCCCAGCTGGTATTCACGCCGTAATCTTGTTCCGGGTGGATAAGCGCCACGTCGCACCACCTTTTCTTGCCTTTTCACCACAGGAACAGCCTTGAGATTCCCAAATCAACGCCTCTCCCAGCTGTTTAGTCTGCTGCAAAACGAAACGCTGCCTCCTGACGAGCTGGCGCGGCGTCTGGCGGTATCGACCCGCACTGTGCGCACGGATATCACCTCGCTGAATGCCCTGCTGGCTGACCACGGGGTCTGCTTTGTGCTCAGTCGTGGCGCAGGTTATCAAATGAACATTACCGATGCTGCCCGCTACGGTCAGTTGCAGCAGCAGTCACCTTCACATTTGCGGATACCGCGCACCTCCGGCGCTCGCGTGCATTATTTGTTGATCCGTTTCCTGACCGCCGCTTTTTCGCTGAAGCTGGAAGATCTGGCGGAAGAGTGGTTTGTCAGTCGCGCGACATTGCAGGGTGATATGGCGGAGGTACGTGAGAGGCTGGCGCGTTATCAACTGGTGATTGAAACCCGGCCGCGCTACGGCATGAAACTGTTTGGCCGTGAAGTGGCAGTGCGAACCTGTCTGACCGAACTGTTGTACCAGATTGCTCAGGAGGATGCTGACGATCCGCTACTCCGGCTGGAAGCGCTGAACAGTGGGATGCTGGAGAGGTTGCACCCGCTGCTTAATCAGTGCTTCAGCCGCTGCAATATTCGTCTGAATGATGACAGTGAACTTTACCTGCGGATTTACTGTGCGGTGGCGGTGCGGCGTATCAGCGAGGGCTATCCGCTGTCTGATTTCAGTGCCGATGACGTCGATCAGGATGTGCACGACGCTGCCCGACAGATTATTCATCTGATGCGACCGCTAACCGGCAAGGTAATTTCACCTGCGGAAGAAGCCTGGCTGCGGGTCAATATCGCGGCAAGAAGGGTTGAGGAGATCGCCCTCAGCGCAATAGGGCCGGATGACGGCGAGTCGCTGGTGAACTATATCCTCAGCTACATCAACAGCCATTACCGTTTCGATCTTCAGCGCGACATGCAATTGCGGGCAGATTTGCTGACGCATATTAAAACGATGATTACCCGCGTGCGCTATCAGATAAACATCCCCAATCCGCTGCTGGCGAATATTAAACAGCACTATCCGATGGCCTGGGATGTGACGCTGGCTGCCGTTTCAAGTTGGGGTAAATACACTCCGTATGCGATCAGTGAGAATGAAATGGGTTTCCTGGTTCTGCATATCGGTGTCGGACTGGAGCGTCATTACAACGTCAGCTATCAGCACCATCCACAGATCCTGCTGGTGTGCGACACCGGCACCTCAACCGTTCGTATGATCCAGACCATGCTGATGCGCAAATATCCGCAGATTGTCATCCGTCATATTATTTCGCTGCGCGAGTATGAGCGGCAGGAAAGTATTGAGGAGGATTTTGTCATCTCCACCGTGAGGCTGACTGAGAAAAATAAACCTGTGGTGGTGATGTCACCGTTTCCGACCGGCTATCAGCTGGAGCAGATCGGTAAACAGGTGCTGGTGGATCGAACCCGTGCCGGAATGCTGGAAAAGTTCTTTGACGCCAGACACTTTTGTATCGTCGATCGCCCAATGGCCCGCAGCACGCTTTTCCGGATGCTCTGCGACCAGCTGGAGGCGGAAGGGGTGGTGGACAGTGATTTTTATCCTTCCGTTGAGGAGCGCGAGGCGATTGTCAGTACCATGCTGGGAGAGGGTATTGCGTTGCCACACTCATTGGGGCTGCTGGCGAAGAAAACCGTGGTCTATACCGTACTGGCACCACAGGGTATCCGCTGGGGAGATGAAACTGCCAGTGTGATTTTCCTGCTGGCTATCAGTAAAAGCGAATATGAAGAAGCGATGGCGATCTACGATCTTTTTGTCACTTTCATGCGTGAAAGGGCAATGACGCGGCTGCGGGACAGTGTGGATTTTGACAGCTTCAGGGTGGTGGCGCTGGATTGCCTTAGCCGGATATAAAGCAGGACGCGAATGAAAAATCCGTAGCCGGGCAGTGCCGGTTACGGATTCCAGGGGTGGGGCTATTTCAGGATAGTAAAGGCGGTGGTGACATGTTTCACGCCGCTCACACGGCTGGCAATGTCGGCCGCCGCTTTCCCTTCCGCGTCGGTTACCAGGCCTAACAGGAACACTTCGCCATTTTCTGTCGTCACCTTCACATTGGACGATTTCACCTGGTCGCTGGCTAACAGCTGGGAGCGGACCTTGGTGGTGATCCAGGTGTCGGAAGACGCCGTGCCAAAACTGGCTTTATCGCTGGTACGGATCTCGTTGTAGACCTCGGTTGCGCCGTCCACGCCCATGGTGATTTGTTTGGCGCGGCTGGCGAGGGTGGCGTCAGGGGCCTGACCGGTCAGCAGGACTTTCCCCTGATAGGCGGTAGCAACAATGTGGGCATCGGTTTTGATCTGCTGGTCTTTGGACAACGCATTGCTGACGCGCAGCTCCAGCGTGCCATCATCCACCTGAGTGCCTACCGTCCGGGGATCGGAGGCGGTTTTGGTGGCAACGGCTGCGCTGCCAATCACTGCGGCCACGCAGCCCTGTAACATCAACGCGGTAAACACCACGGCAATAGCGGGTAATGCCTTCATTTCGGCTCCTTAAACGTCCTGGTGGGGAAACAAGGTGTTATCGATCAAATCGCACAGGCAGTTCACAGTTAACATATGCATTTCCTGAATTCTTGCGCTGCGGTGTGAGGGGATGCGAATTTCCACATCCTGTGGGCCCAGCAGGCCGGCGAGTTCGCCGCCGTCGTGGCCGGTAAGCGCGATGATGGTCATATCGCGCGTTACCGCTGCCTCCAGGGCTTTTACAATATCGCGGCTGTTGCCACGTGTTGAGATAGCCAACAGAATATCCCCTGCATTCCCTAACGCACGTACCTGCTTGGCATAGACTTCTTCGTGCAGGCGGTCGTTACCAATTGCTGTCAGCAGGACATTATCCGCACTCAGGGCAATGGCAGGCAGACTCGGACGTTCAGTCTCAAAGCGGTTAATCATCGTTGCTGCAAAATGCTGGGCGTTGGCGCTGGAAGTACCATTACCACAGCTCAGAATTTTGTTACCGTTCAGCAGAGATTGCACCATGGTAATCGCCGCACGGGAAATGGCATCCGGTAACGCTTCTGCTGCGGCGATCTGCGTTTGAATACTTTCGGTAAAACAGACTTTAATTCTTTCCAGCACTTCTTTCACCTGGTCAGTCAATGACAGAGCGGTTACTCCGCCGAAAAAGCATTGGGCAGCCAGTCGGTGTTCGCACCGGTTATGGCCACCACATCAAAACGACAGTCTGCCGTTTCCAGACTCTCGCCACGGCGATTAAGCCACAGGGCGGCGGCGGTTAACAGCTTTTGCTGTTTGTTGCGGGTAACGCTGGCCGCGGCACCGCCAAACAGGGCGTTACGACGGTAGCGTACCTCAACAAAAACCCAACATGCTTTATCACGCATAATCAGGTCGATTTCTCCACCGCGAAAACGAACATTGGCGGCGACAAAGCTAAGACCTGACTGTTCGAGTAACTGGCGGGCCTGCCGTTCGCAGGCCGCCCCTGTTTTCAGCCTGCTCAGGAGGCCGGAACGATTTGTCCCTGACGATACTGGCTCCATGTCAACTTCCTGTTGATGACGCAATCCGTGTTGGCGCTCAGGTTGCCGGTTTCGCCTTTGATCTGAAAACCTGACATCTGGCGGATATCGTTAAAGTGGTTAGCCAGCGTCCAGGCATCCACCCCCATCGCATACAGCCTGACCAGCGAATAATCGTTGTTAAAACTCTTCGCTGCCTGCTGTAACAGGGCTGGCTGGCTACCGGTCAGTAGTGGCATATCACTGAATTGCAGGCCTTCCATCTCCAGGCGGTAGTCCGGACCGGCCCCCGCCTGGAAACTGCGTGAACTGGCATAGAGTTGTACCATGCTGCGGCTGCTGACGCGCATTGAAATCATCGGTTTAATCAGTGCCATCTCATCCTGGGTTGCCACGATATAGACCGAATCCACATTGCCATCGCTGCCGGAGGCCGCAGGCTGCGGGCTGCTGACCGGTGCCGGAATGGTCAGTCCCGCAACCGTCACGCCCTGAGGCTGTTCAGCCTGCGCGGTGATAGGCGTACCGCTCAGGCGCAGACCGGCTCCGCTGTTGATCCCCTGCTTCAATTCTGAGGTAGAACCAAACTGCTGTTGCAGCACCGTACCGCCACCCAGTTTCTGCCACTCGCTGGCGAACGCTTTGCTGACGCGATCGCCCAGTGAACTGCGTGGCACCATCAGCAGCGGTGCGCGTCTGTTCTGCTCCCACATATGATGGGCTGCATCACGCGCTTCGTCTTCAGGAGAAAGCGCAAAATAGCAAAGATTCGGATGGTTCTGTACCGTGCCTGGCTCATTCAGCGCAAGGATATTCAGCGGTGTCTGCACCGAAGCAAGTTGCTCAACGTGATTTTTAAGCAGTGGACCGACCACCAGCGTGGCACCATCTTTCTGCGCCTGGGCTAACACCTGATCAATGGGCTGAGTGCTGGTGTCATAGACCTGCACCTGGGTGGCGCTGGAGGGGGCGGCTGTTGCAACGGCATTGCTGGCTGGCGTTGCCGGTTGACCCGATACGGTGGCATCTGGCGCGGCTGCGGCAGGTGATGTGGCAGGCGCAGATGAGGGCGCAGTCACCGGATTCGCTTCGCTGCCCGCTGCCGGGGCGGCGGCGGTGTTAGCGGCGGCGCTTGCTGACGTAGCGTTCGCGTCCACAGGCTGAGCCGCTGCCTGGGTCAGCGCGCCATTTTTGGCGTCGTTGAAGCCTTTCTGGATAGCGTTCGCAAACACCTGCGCCTGGCCGCTCAGCGGCAGCAGCAGAGCAATTTTACCGGTTGAGGAAGGCTGGAAGTTATGCGCCTGACTTAGCGCCGTCGGCAGCATTTTTGCCGCCGGATTATAGGGATAGCGTGTCTGCCAGTCGCCGATCCCTGCTTTGAGCATTTCTGCATCGCTGCTGTTAGCGCGATAAACATTCAGCAGATCCAGCCAGCCCTGAAGGGTGTTTTCATCGGCATTAATCACCAGGTTGTTGGTCTGTTCCGCCGTCATCTGCGTCAGAACCTGCCAGGTGGCATCAATATTTTTTTGCCGGTCAGCCGGATTTTGTAACAGCGGTTCCTGGGCGATCCAGGCGCGAAGCACTTCCAGCGAGGGGCGTCCCTCACTTGCTGCTATCTGCAATGCATAGTAGCGGGCCAGTTGTTCTTTCGACAGCTGGCTCTTGTCCGTCTGTTGGAGCAGCTGAGCCGCACCGGGGAAATCACGCTGAGAAATTTTCAGCTCGGCCTGTAGCAGCAGCGCTTCCTGGCGTTGGGTATCGCTCAGTTGCTGAGGTAGTTGCGCCATCTGGTTGTTGGCATCCGGGAACTTCCCTTCTTTTAACAGCGCCCTGATAGCAAGTAATTGCCAGTCAACCTTGTTATTATCTGAACTTTGCTGCATCTGTTGCAGATAATAGTCGGAAGTACCGGACGCCGCGCCCTGTACATTCACCGCAGGTGTCTGTGGGCTTTGGCTGGTACACCCGGCAAAAAACAGGGCGGCCAGCAGAACAGGCATGCAGCGTCCTGCTTTGTTATGAATGACTTTCGAAGGAAGCATACTGTATCCAGTGATGTTTTTTTCAAGATGCTCAATATTAAATCGGTAAACCGGATCAAACAATGAAACAACGCGAAGAGATTTCCGCCAGCACGCTCTACATCGTTCCCACACCGATTGGTAACCTGGGCGATATCACCCAGCGTGCTCTGGACGTGCTGGCTAACGTCGATCTGATCGCAGCGGAAGATACACGTCATACCGGGCTGTTGCTACAACATTTCTCCATCAATGCGCGCCTGTTCGCATTGCACGATCATAACGAACAGCAGAAAGCGGAAAGCTTGCTGGCGAAGCTGCGCGACGGGCAGAGCATTGCACTGGTTTCTGATGCCGGAACCCCGTTAATTAACGATCCGGGCTACCATCTGGTGCGCCTGTGTCGTGAAGCAGGCATCAGGGTGGTGCCTTTACCGGGTGCCTGCGCGGCGATTACAGCATTATGCGCGGCCGGGCTTCCGTCTGATCGATTCTGTTACGAAGGGTTTCTGCCCGCTAAAAGTAAGAGTCGCTGCGATGTGCTGCGGGCACTGGAGCAGGAGCCGCGCACGCTGATTTTTTATGAGTCCACCCACCGATTGCTGGAGAGTTTACAGGATATGGTGGCGGTGTGGGGGGCTGCGCGCTACGTGGTACTGGCGCGGGAAATCACCAAAACCTGGGAGTCGATTCAGGGCGCGCCGGTAGGAGAATTGCTGGCCTGGGTACAGGAAGATGAGAATCGCCGCAAGGGTGAGATGGTGCTGATTGTTGAGGGATTTCATGCCGTAGACGATGCGCTACCGCCTGAGGCACTGCGTACGCTGGCATTGTTACAGCAGGAGCTGCCGCTGAAAAAAGCGGCTCAGCTGACCGCAGAAATTCACGCGGTGAAAAAGAATGCGCTGTATAAGTATGCGCTGGCGCAGCAAGAGGGGTGACAAACCGCGTCGAATACCCTATCATCCGCGCCGAAGCTGACCAGACAGTCGCCGCTTTGTTGCCGTCCTCCTTCGGGGGAGACAGACAAAGGGGAGGAAAGTCCGGGCTCCACAGGGCAGGGTGCCAGGTAACGCCTGGGGGGCGCAAGCCTACGACCAGTGCAACAGAGAGCAAACCGCCGATGGCCCACTTGTGGGATCAGGTAAGGGTGAAAGGGTGCGGTAAGAGCGCACCGCGCGTCTGGCAACAGTTCGCGGCACGGTAAACTCCACCCGGAGCAAGGCCAAATAGGGGTTCACAAGGTACGGCCCGTACTGAACCCGGGTAGGCTGCTTGAGCCAGTGAGCGATTGCTGGCCTAGATGAATGACTGTCCACGACAGAACCCGGCTTATCGGTCAGTTTCGACTCTTTATGTAGACGCCCACAGAAGTCATTCTGTGGGCGTTTTACTTTGTGGATAGGGATGACTGTCCACTCCGCTCTCTGTAAAAGAATGCGGCTTACCGGTCAGTTTCGACTTCTTTAAAAACAATACGTTGGTGTGTCTCAGGCCTTCAAAGGTGAAAATGTGTCACAGACTGTGATACAGCAGAGGCACACCAACGGTTGTTCCATCCCCAATATCCTCAAGCATGGCATCCGCTACAGCCTTCATTTCAGATTACCAGCAGGACGTTTCTTTCGCGCTTCTCTTAGCTGCGATTCTGCCAGCAGAGCAAAATTCATTTCTTCGCGTCTTTCAATATTCATTTCTCTCGTTAAATCGGCGAGGCCAGAGCCAGTCCAAATATTAGATACCCTACTACGTACTCCATCATGATAAAATTCATAACAATATGATATATAAATAAAAGATTATATATTTCCGTAGTATCCCACCCTCTAGTGATCTTTTCCTGGCGGTAAGCATATATTCTGTTGGCGCATGCAAGTAAGTAGCAGGGACAGCTACAGGCGGAGCGTAGCGCGTGTGCAGACAGTGCTAAAGGAACGAACGCTTGCTGGTGCAAGAATGCATATGCAATGCTGGGACGTCATCAAGGTTTCAGGTAGTTAAACAAAATTTGCCCCCCATCAGGCCAGTCATGCGCACACGAAATATTTCTGAGAGCCATTTTCTTGTGACAAATTCGTAGCCAGAATGCGCACCAATGCCCGCAGCTATCCGTATGACGCTGCTTTTCTCAGATTCAATTATGAATAACCATGTGTAATTTAAAATAACCCTCATGGACTGGCGAGGCTATCGGGAAAAGAAGGGAGTTACGGCGGTAGTTTTGTTTATTAACTCAAACTTAATCTGGCACAGTTATTTTGCTGTGCCCAGGCTGACATGCAACTATGTGCCAACAATGGACTTGTCTAAAGCACACTTTATTAATAATTCAGGAACAGGTCACAATTATTCTGATTGAATTGAGCTGCCAGATTTTTTCGTGCGATAGGTATTGTAAAATGTAAACCAGGTTGACCTTTTTGGATGTAATCGAGCATTGGTCAATATACACTTATTGGCATATACGGAGGTTTAAACTATGACCACAAATCGCATGCCTACCCTTACAGCTGAACAACTTCGGACCATAGCGAATGAAGCGGTGGCGGATGTAGCACGCCAGAAAATCACCACATCAAAAAGTGCTGAGAATGCTCAGCGAACGAGTCCAGTCGAATCAAAGGATAAGGGAGCTGCACTCAGTACGGTTGCTCGTAAGACACTTCATAATCCAAACGCTTCGGAAATTCAGAAGTCATTTGGGGGAACAGTACTCTCTCAGGCAGAAGCGAAAGGGTATTTTAAAGAAGCCTTTAATAAAGTCCGTAAAGGTTGATAATTACATTATTCAATGCGTAGCCCCCAGGCGGGGCGTTTAAATTTCTCATGGAAAGGGAATATGTCTCAACCAAAGAAATGGGTGTTTACTGAGCTTGTACAGGACTCAGACGAGCCGGAACAGCTGATCGCTTATGCGATGTATAAAGCGGACAAAGATGATCTGGCAAGACAATGCAGCGCGAGATTGCTTTCTGACTCAGACATAGTCAATAAACTCACCAGTTTCCATGAAAACATAGCTTATTCAGACAGAAGGCTTCAGGATTATCGTGATAAGGCCAAACGTGCTGTAAATCAGCTGGTAGACAGTGTGAGTGAGAGAGTCGGTGCAGCCTATGATCAGAAAATTGCTGCAATGATGGATAATCATCAAAGTGACTTGCAGGAAAAATGGAAGAAGTGGGGCGAAGATGCAGCGTTATACAGTATCTTACTCAGCCAGTATGGTATATCCGGCTTGGAAAAGGCTTTTTATCCTGGCTCAGTGGCGGAATTTCTGGCCTGGTTGCGACAGCGATTTCTACACTGCTCATTGTCGGTGCTGTGTCACTTTTCACTCCTTCAGTCAGGGACACTGCCCGAGATTCACTAAAAGGTGTCGTCGATACATTGATCCCAGAAACACCTGTTCCGGGTGTGACGGACGCAATTAAAACAAACAAGCAAAAACAGCCCTGAATACAGGCCTGTATGTGCATGGTTTTGACTATGAGGCGATGATATCACCTCTATTCAGGTTGCCAAATTCACTATGCCACTGCCCGCAGGCAAACACCTGCGGGCGTTTTACTTTGCGCATAAAGTATGCGCCATGAGTCAGAGCGGTCAACGGCTGCGCTCTGGTCAGGGTTCTCGTTGTGCTGGCACAAGCAAACTGAATAACACTAATCCGCAGCAGGTTATGGCCGTCACGCTGAATCGTCAAAGCTGGCTGGTGTTCCCGCTAACATATCCTTGCTTTGCACCCTTATGTTTTCATCTTGTAATGAGATTGAAATCATACTTTTTGATTTTCTTTACATTTTCGTAGCGCTAAATGAATCCGATCACATTTTTTTCGCTGAGTAATCATTAGATTTCAGGGGTTATGCACATAATCGATTCAGCCAAAAGGAAGGACTCATGAAAAAAACGTTGCTGTTATCTACTGTTGCTTTGCTTGTATCCGGTCAGGTTTGCGCTAAAAGCTGGTTGCTGACCAGCGCTGAAAGCGGCACAGAACAAGGAAACTGGCAGGTAACCAGTCAGCAGCTGAAAATTAAAGATCAGACTTTCAGCATTGAGCAAAAAGTACTCCACGGGGGTAAACAGGAAGGCAGTAAAATTATCACCATCACCAGCAAAAACGGTCTGACTATCACCCTCAGCCCCACACGTGGCATGAATTTACTGCATGTGGAAGGGTATGGCGTGCGCATGGGTTGGGATTCGCCGGTGAAAGAGGTGGTTAATCCGGCCTTTATCAACCTGGAAAGCCGTAATGGTCTGGGCTGGCTGGATGGTTTCAACGAAATGGTAGTGCGTTGTGGTTATGAATGGACCGGCCACCCGGTCACCGCTGATGGCCGTATTTACACCCTGCATGGCAAAGTCGGCAACACACCGGCGTCTGAGGTTTCCGTTGAGGTCAGTGAAAAAGCGCCTTACGAAATCCGCATTCGGGGACTGGTAAAAGAGAGCACCTTTAAAAAGGTTGATCTCCAGACCGCTACCGAGCTGAGCTATATTCCCGGCAGCAACAGCTTCAGCCTGCATGACGTGCTGACCAATCATGCCGACTACGCTCACGATTATCAGATTATCTATCACAGCAACTTCGGCACACCCATTCTGGAAGAGGGTGCCCGCTTTATCGCCCCCGTTGAGAGCGTCAGCCCGTTCAACGATTACGCTAAAGCTGGCCTGAAAAACTGGCAGACCTATGCCGGACCGACCAAAGATTTTGACGAAATGGTGTTTAACTTTAAACCCCTCTCTGGTGCCGATAAGCAGACCGTTGCCGCAGTGATCAACAAGGCCGGAGATAAAGGGGCGGCGATCGGCTTCAATACTACTCAGCTGCCGGTGCTGACCATGTGGAAAAATACTGACACGCTTAAGCAGGGCTATGTCACCGGTATTGAACCCGGTACCAGCTATGCCTATCCGGTGACCATTGAGCGTGAACAAAAACGTGTGAAGAAGCTTGAAGCAGGTCAGAGTACCCATTTCGACCTGACCTATACCCTGTTGCACAACGCCAGTCAGGTTGCCGAGGTGGAAAAACGCGTCTCCACCCTTCAGGGATCAGAGGCACCAAAGGTCATTGAAACGCCGATGGCAAAAGAGTAATGCTTCTTCCTGCCGCGCCATCGGGTGGCGCGGTTCCTCCTCTCCCTCTCTACAAATTTCACTGGTCACACTTTTGCGTTGCTGGCAAAAATCTGCACCATGTCACCATTATCTGAAATCCAGGATACAGGTTGATGGCGATTAACGGGTAAACTCCCTCCATCATAAATTGTTGAGGAGAACCCGGATGAATAGCGGACCACTGGACGAAGATGATCTGGAATGGCTTGATGACCTCCTGCTGAACCACGGAAATGATGATTCTGTCGTGGATGTTTCCGAACTGGACGGTATGTTGACCGCCATCCTCTCAGGCCCCAACCTGCTGCCCACCTCGCGATGGCTGGCCGCATTATGGGGAGATAAAGAGTATCTCATGGACGAGTTTTCTGAAGAGACCATGAAGCGCTTTATGGATCTGGTTTTACAACATATGAACGACATCCGCGATCGGCTCAATGAGGCGCCGGATCAGTTCGACCCGATGTTTGGTTTCCGTGAGGTAGAGGGGCAGGAGTACCGGGTTGTGGAAGAGTGGTGCTTCGGCTACATGCGTGGTGTGGCGTTGGATGACTGGTCAACGCTGTCATCAGAGCTACAACCGGCGCTTGAGGTCATTGCTCTGCATGGCAAAGAGGAAAACTTCGCCCGGCTGGACAACATGACGCCAGAGGAGTGGGAAGAGAGTCAGGATGCGATTGGCCCGGCTGCGTTGCAACTGCATCAGTACTGGCTGTCAAAACGTCAGAAAGCGTTACATTAAACGTGCTGTAATCGGCTGCGGTTCGGGCGAACAGGTCGCGCCCTGTTTAAGGTTCACACAGGCAGATCAATGATCAGCGCATGCAGAGACGTCCCGGCCTTTATGGTCACCCTCGGTTCTTCGCGAATAAATGCCCCATCTCCGCACGCCAGTGCTTCGGTTGTGTCCGAAGCGCTGGCAACATGCAGGTTGCCATGAATCGACTGTAAATACGCGCGGGGACCATGCAGCTCAACGGTCTGTGTTTCTCCGCTTTTTAACACCAGATGGTGCACCCACACCTGCTGGCGCAGTTGCAGGCTATGTTCTGCACCGTCCGGCGAAGCCAGCAGCGTGTGAGCCTGGTTTTTTGCCAGCTGTATTAGCTGGAAGGTTTCATTATCGCGCTGCGGACAGGCATCCAGCCACAGCTGCATTCTGACCAGCGGTTGCGTTCTGCTCAGATTGCATTCGCTGTAGCTGATACCCGACTGAGCCGACAGCAGCAATGCTTCTCCGGTGCCGACGCAGGCGTGATTGCCTTTACTGTCACGGTATTCTGCTTCACCCTGCAAAATCAGGTTCAGGACATCAACTCCCGGATAGGTGCGGGCCTGAAAAGAGGCTGCTGGTGCCAGCACTTCATGATTGAGTACGCGCAGGGAAGCGTATCCCAGCAGTCTGGGGTCAAAATAGTGTCCAAAGGAAAAGGTGTAGCGTGCCTGTAGCCAGCCATAATCAGCTTTGCCACACGCCTGCGCGGTGCGACTGGTAATCATCAGAGCCTCCCCTGTTGGTCTGAACCCGACCTTTTATCATAACGTTATGGTAAGTTTCTGGACGTTGGATTGTTAGCCAGTTAATCTGCTCGCTATATTCAAAATTCCTGACAGAGAATGGCCATGGCTAAAGACCGTGCACTGACACTGGAAGCACTGCGGGTGATGGATGCAATTGATCGGCGGGGCAGTTTTGCCGCGGCTGCCGAGGAGTTAGGTCGGGTTCCTTCCGCACTTAGCTACACCATGCAAAAGCTGGAGGAAGAGCTGGATGTGGTGCTGTTTGACCGTTCCGGACATCGCACTAAATTCACTAACGTGGGTCGGATGCTGCTGGAGCGGGGTCGCCTGTTATTGGAAGCCGCAGATAAGCTGACTACCGATGCAGAAGCACTGGCGCGCGGATGGGAGACCCATCTCACCATCGTCACCGAAGCACTGGTGCCTTGCGAAATGCTTTTTCCGTTAATCGATAAACTGGCAGATAAAGCCAATACCCAGATTTCGCTGGTTACCGAGGTGCTGGCCGGGGCGTGGGAACGGCTGGAACAGGGGCGGGCGGATATCGTTATCGCGCCGGCTTTGCATTTCCGCACCTCGTCAGAAATTAACAGCCGTAAGCTTTACAGTATGTTAAGTGTTTTTGTCGCCAGCCCGGAGCATCCCATTCATCAGGAACCTGAGCCGCTCTCCGAAGTGACCAGGGTAAAATACCGCGGCATCGCGGTGGCCGATACGGCTCGCGAACGTCCGGTTCTGACCGTACAACTGCTGGATAAGCAGCCGCGACTCACGGTCAGCTCCATTGAAGACAAACATCGTGCCCTGCTGGCTGGCCTGGGAGTAGCTTCAATGCCTTATCCGATGGTGGAAAACGATATTGCCGAAGGCCGGTTACGGGTGGTCAGCCCGGAATACACGCGTGAAGTTGACATTATCATGGCATGGCGGCGGGACAGTATGGGGGAGGCGAAAGCCTGGTGCCTGCGGGAAATTCCAAAGTTGCTGGCAAAACGGGCAGGTTGATGAATTAGCGGGGCGACGCTGAACGCACCGCCCCAGCACTCAGTCAAAATGTCGCTCGCGCCCGTGGGGGTGATCCCAGTTGTAAGCCGGTCCGTCAGAAATTATGCCATAAGGATTAATGGTTTTATGGCTGCGATAATAATGATGACGAATGTGGGCCAGATTAACCGTTTCGGCGAGGCCTGGCATCTGGTAAATCTCCCGCAGGAAACCACTCAGGTTTGGATAGTCGCCGATACGCTGCCTGTCGCATTTGAAATGGGTGACATACACCGGATCAAAGCGCACCAGCGTGGTCCACAGCCGCAAGTCAGCCTCGGTCAGGCGGTTGCCGGTCAGGTAGCGATGTTCCCCCAACATTTTTTCCAGCCGGTCCAGCGAATTAAACAGCGCATGAACCGCCTCATCGTAAGCCTGCTGGGTGGTGGCAAAACCCGCTTTATATACGCCGTTGTTCACCGTGTCGTACACCCAACTATTAACCTGATCGATATCGTCACGCAATTCGGGCGGATAATAGTCGCCCGCCAGGGCACCAACTTCATCAAATGCACTGTTGAACATCCGCAAAATATCGGCCGACTCGTTGCTGACCAGGGTATTTTGCCGTTTATCCCACAGAACAGGTACGGTGACCCGGCCGCTGTATTGACTGTCAGCCTCCAGATAGACCTGGTAGAGAAAGTCCTTGTGCATCAGTTTATCACCGGTCGCTGCCGCAAAGTCCTGCTCAAAGGTCCAGCCATTTTCCAACATCAATGGATGCACCACTGAGACAGAAATCAGCCTTGTCAGGCCTTTCAGCTTGCGCATAATCAGTGTGCGATGTGCCCACGGGCATGCGAGGGAAACATACAGATGGTAGCGGTCAGCTTCGGCAGCAAAGCCTGCCACACCAGTTGGACCCGCTTCACCATTCGGCGTCACCCAGTTGCGAAAGGCAGACTCAGAACGCTTGAAGTGTCCGCCGCTGGCTTTCGTGTCATACCATCTGTCGTGCCAGACTCCGTTAATCAACAGTCCCATAATAGTTTCCAAATATCAGAGGCCAGAAAAATTTTTTTTACGATGTTAAGCAGTAAATATAACGCATTACTGGAAGATTTTCGTTTTTTTTAATGTATGCGGTTGTTTATTGTCGGGAGAATACTTTTATTAAATTTAAATGCATTCATAAGTAATTTTTTTACGCTTGATGTATTTTTTATTTTTAACATTTATTCTGTTGTGATTTTTTTCAGGGTGGAAAATATTATTATAATTATTTGACTTTTCCTGAGTGTTTTTATTAAATCAGCGTGGCGCAGCAATGTAAGCGTCAGGGATATTAAAATTTTAAAGGAGAAGTTGCAATGCGTGAGTTAATTTCTACAGAAATTCAGTCTGTTTCCGGTGCGGGTACGTTTGCTGATGTTGGGGCTGCAATTGGTTCAGCTATAGGCAATATTGTTGATCAGGGTACTGCATTAGGTGGCCTGGTAACTGATGCTACAACCGCTGCCAAAACGTTAGGCTCTGGTATTGGTAGCTTACTTGAGCTGGATATTGTTTCTGCTATTACTAACATCGGCTCAGGCGTAATTGGTATCGTAAACTTTGGTCTCAGCATTTTTTCACAGCAAAACAAAAGCTGAGTAGTAACCAGTTGATATATTAGTTTTTTTATGGCATTTTTCTCAATGCGATAATTCTAATAATAATTATAATTTTAGAATGGCATTATGGCATTTCATTGGGCATGATTAACGCCGGGTGTTTTTTTAACTAAAAGTTTTATCAGTACTTAAAACAGGTCGTTCGCGATCTGTTTTTTTTGCTGTTGATATTATCTGATTCAGCCGGTTGAATTTTCAGTTCTGGGTGAATGTTAAAGATATTTTCGTGATTTTTAAGATAGCAGACGATCTGAAAATTGAAAACCCAACCTTAGAGGCAGAAAAGCATATCAGGGTCATACTAAAGAGCTGAGAGTTAGCCCGATATCGACCCTGACGATTAAAATCCTCTCCGATAAATGATCCCGTAACAGAAAAGTTGCGAGATGACAGACGTAATAACTACTTTGCACTGGCGGAAGACGGTGAATTTTTTCTGACAGAATGCGGCCTGAGATTATCCACTTGTTACAATATCTCTTTCAAAATGAGCCGCCAGGAATGAATAAAACATCTGGCACAGGTAGTTATCTCCCTGGATGACATCTCTTGTAAATATATTAACAATAATCAGAGGGATAACGCGGCGATGAAAATACTGGGGATAGCGCATTGCGTCAGAAACCATTTTCAACAATATAAGCCGCAAAGCCACGAGCGATTCCGTATGTAGCCAGTGCGTTTACCGTTAAGCCGCCATTTCAGTGAGCGTGCGATGCTGGCAGGGTGTTGACGCTGGCCGAAGACGCCAACGCGCATGACAGGCGAGGTGACACCACAAAATTTGTGGTGTCTTAGTCCAGAACCTTTTGAAAACAGAGATTACGCGCAGGTCGGTGTCCGGAGAACACGGGCACGATCATCGACCATACCCGAAGCATTTCTGTAGCTTGCTGAAATTACCACTTCTTGTTTAACAGACGGTCAATGCTGTATGCGCCCGGACCGGTAATAAACAGCAGCAGATAACCGCCGGCAATGGTGAAGTTTTTCATGAAGTTGATAGAGTTACCTGCCACGCTGAAATCAACATGAAAAATAAACGCGGTAATCAGCGTAAAGGCCGCAGTGAAAATAGCGGTAAAACGCGTAAGGAACCCAAACAGAATGGCCAGACCACCGCCAAATTCAAGCAGAATGGTCAGCGGCAGCAGAAAGCCCGGTACGCCCATGTGTTCCATGTACTGCTGCGTTCCGGCATAACCGGTGAGCTTGCCCCAGCCCGCGACAATAAACAGCACTGGCATCAAAATACGTGCGAGCAGGAAACCCACATTTTCTAATTTTTTCATCATCAACCCCATACGTTTTTTGCTGAGCAACAGATTGTTGTGTAGTCATTCAAAACAGGCATGACGCTTTGTTGGCGTCGTATGCCGTTCATTGCTGAGAATATTATTCGTGAAAGGTAAGTATTGTAAGCAAGATAAACTGACCAAGTTATTCAGGAAAACTGAACAGCAGGCAACAGTCCCGGAAAGTACCGGATACTGTCGTCAGGTTGGCGGGTAAAAGCGGATTAAGGTGTTCATCGGCGTGGAAGGTAGTTACGCACCATACGCCAGGTACTCCAGAGCCCAAGGCCACGTCTGGCCCAACGGGTGATGATGCGCGGATTACGCACTGACCAGATGGCCATCAGGCTGCTGCCGACCGCGAGATAGCGGCGCAGGCTGACCAGCGTCAGCCAGCCGCTGTCGTAACGTGCAGTGCTTTCCAGCCATAATTTTTTTTCGGCACTGAGGTCAAGCCGTTGTTGCTGCACCAGACGCAGCAGTTCAGCCTTGCGCTCGTTCAGCTCGCGGCTCATCAGTCATCCTCCAGCAGCTTACGGTCGGACTTCAGCTCTTTACGTGTGGCACTGAGGAGCGTTGAACGCCGCGATTTCACCAGGGTCCAGACGCCAAAGATAATCGCCAGAGCGAACAACACTGCGGTAGTGATACCAATTGCCATTAGCCGGTACTGAGCATCGACCGCCCAGATAATCAACACCATCAGGCTCATCAGACCAAAGGCGGTGAACAGCATTGTCAGGCCAACCATCATCAGCATCTGAATCAGCCTGGCTTTCTCTTCCTCAAGTTCAACCACCACTAGTCGGACGCGGGTTTCAACTATCCCCACCAGAGTTGTGACAATTCGCTGGCCGATATTAATGACCCCTTTGCCGGGGCCGTGGCTTTGCTGTGAATCCGCCATTGTTAGCGACGCGTCAGCAGGACACCGAGAACCACACCAATGGCGGCACCGATGCCCACGCTGGTCCAGGGATTTTCGCGCACGTAAACATCCGCATGATCCGCAACTTCCCGCGATGTTTTAGCAATGCGTTCGCCGGAATCGCCCAGACGAGCGCGGGTTTCTTTCAGCGCACTTTGTGCTTTGCTACGCAGCTTATCCAGTTCGGATTTTGATTTTTCGCTGGTGGTACTCAGCACTTCTTCCAGCGTGTCAGCCAGCGTTTTCAGGTCAGCACGCAGATGTTCAGAGGTGGTATCTTTAGGCATTATAAACTCCTTGAATATTCAACAGGTGAGGGACAGGGTTATCAATAAGGTGCAGCGATTACTTCCTGCAATTCATGTTTAGCTTCTGCCAGTTTCGCTTCACGTTTGGCAATTTTCTTGCTGTCGTCACCCTCCGCTTTTTCCTTCTCCAGCTCTTGCTGGCGTTCAGCAACTTTCTGCTGATGTTGCTTTATTTTCTGCTGGTGAAGTGTTTTCAGTTTTTCATCTGAACACCCGGCTCTGGCCTCGGTAAGCGCGCGTTCCAGGCCATTTACCCGCCGCTGATTGTTATGCTGGCGGGCAATATCGATCTCATGCTGAATGTCCTGCTCTTTTTGCAGGCAGAGTGAGTCAGCTGCCTGGGCAAAACTGGTCAGGGTAAGAAGTGTGAATGCAGGAATTGTGAGAAATTTCATGTAGGTTGCTACCTTCCGTTGTTCGGGCGCTGCAATACCCGGTTGGTCCTGTTAACAGATCGTTCTGTGAATGGAGTAAGCATAGTCAGAAAATACGGAAAGCTCAAAAAGAGATAAATTTCAGAGAGGAAACACACGGCCCGGTGTTCAGGCCGGGCGCTGGGAGGGAGTGTTAACTGACAGCCTGCTGGTAGAGGCTGATGCGGTGGCTCCAGTCAGCAGAGGCGGAGTGCTCCTGCCGGGCGATATTAAAGTCGAAGGGCAGGAGCTGGCGTAGTACTTTTTCTGCTGCGGCGCTTTGCGTTGGGGTATCGAACCTGATGACCAGTGCATTGTCATCCAGAGTGATGCTTTTAATCTGAATCCCCTCTGCGTTAAGTCGCTCATAGACGTAAAAGCCGTCCGGTAAGGCGACTCCCTGACGTGATGCACGAATGTGCAGAGCTGATTCATTGCGCAGCAGTACCGGCAAAAACAGCGTCAGCATCAAAGCGGCGATAACCGCCAACAGAGTCAGGTGTCGGCCGCGTAATCTGGTCGTTTTTAGCATTGTTACTGACCTGCGCTACGTTTTTTTCGCCACAAGACATACAGCGAACCCACCAGCCCAAACACCAGTAAAAACAACGGGAGTAGCATCAGGCAGAACATTAACTGATCTTCGTAGCGGCGGAAAACAGGCGTTTTGCCAAGTGCGAAGCCCATTACTGTCAGGATCAGCACCCAGAGAAGACCGCTCATCCAGTTAAAGAACTGAAAACGTGCATTACTCAGGCCAGACAAACCGGCAATGGTGGGCAGCAGCGTTCTGACAAAAGCGATAAAGCGTCCCACCAGCAGGGCAGACAGCCCGTGGCGGTGAAACAGACGATGCGCCCGCTCATGATACTGTACCGGCAGGTGCGACAACCATTTCTGTACGATGGTGGTGTTACCCAGCCACCTCCCCTGAACATATCCCACCCAGCATCCCAGGCTGGCTGCCATTGTCAGGATCAATAACGTGAGCGGAAAGGTCATTGTTCCTTTGGCAATCAATACGCCCACCAGAATCAGCAGACTGTCGCCAGGCAAAAACGCAGCAGGCAGCAGGCCATTTTCAAGGAACAGGATCATAAACAAAATGCCGTAGATCGCCCACACCAGGGTGGGATCGGCCAGCATTTCATAATCCTGCTGCCAGAGTGCGTGGACCAGTTGTTTGAAAATATCCATACAAGCGATTCCTGAAAGAGCATTATTAACGCTGTTATTGGCAAAATCCGACACGATGAGTTGTTCATTAGTATGGGTGCGGATTGACGACTTTACATCAACGAAATTATCACGGACGTAAAAAAACCGAAGTTCTGAACCATTACCAGCGGCGTGAAAAGCGTCGCCAGTTACCCGATGACGGAGAATATGACGGGATCAGCTCAGCGGCAGGACTGTTTTACAGGCGCGAAAGGCCGAGGCAAAGAAGTTTTACACAGGCTGACACAATAAGCGCCGATTGAGAGGGCTTTTCCGCTGCCCTGAGCGGCGGAAAAGGTTAATTATTTGCTTACTACAGGTGATTGCAGGGTTACAACCGGGTTTTCTGAGAACATATAGCGGTCAATATTGCATTCAAAATCGTCTGTTGTTGCATCAAACAGCATCTGACGCGTGTTTTCCAGATGTTGCCACATTGCCAGCTTACTGGCCGAAGGATCCTTTTTGATCAAGGCATTAAGGATTCTGTCATGGTCATCACACCAGCTTTCAATCGACTTATCATCGATGTGTTCATGCAGTTTCAGCCAGTAGGGATTATGCAAACGGTGTAACCACATTTTTTCAACAATTGCCGCCAGCGCGCCATTCTGTGTTGACTGGGCGATCTGCACATGAAATTTCAGATCCCATTCTGAATCGCGAAAGCGATCTTCCTTTCGCGCCTGTTGCTGGATTTCCATCAGTTGCAAAATATCCTGGCGGGTAACCTGAGTGGCTGCAAACTCCGCAATATTGCTCTCTACCAGCTGACGTGCCTGTAGCAGCTCAAAAGGACCAAAGCTGGCGAACTCAAGCGAACTGTCCGGGGTTACCGTTTTATTTTGTTGCTGCGAGATAACATGAATGCCGGAGCCTTTGCGTACTTCGACGAAGCCCTCCACCTCCAGCATGATAATGGCTTCACGGACTACCGTCCGGCTGACGCCCATCTCCTCCGCAATGTAGCGTTCTGCGGGTAATTTTTCGCCAACCGAATAGATGCCCTGTTGCAGGCGATGTTTAAACTCGGCGGCGAGCTGTTGATAAAGACGTCTGGATTCAGTCAGAACCATAGTTCCTCTCCGGCTGTGTGACTAAAATACGATTTGTTATACCACTTTCATGCCAGGAGAGGAACTGCCGCTATGACTGTGTCAGCGTCGCGCCGTTCTCCGGCACCATTTTTGCCTGACTGACAACCGGACGATTACTGAGCAATGTCCAGATCGCCGCTGCGCCCAGCAGATCCATCAGCGCCAGAACGGCAAACAGCGGGCTGAAACCCAGCGTATCCGCCAGCGCGCCAACCACCAGGGCGAACAGCGTGCTGGCGGTCCATGCAGCCATCCCGGTCAGACCATTGGCCGTGGCCACCTCGTTACGACCGAAAACGTCAGAGGAGAGAGTAATTAACGCGCCCGATAATGACTGGTGAGCAAATCCGCCCAGGCAGAGCAAAGCAATAGCGACATAGGGGCTGGTAAACAGGCCGATGGTTCCCGGACCGATCATCAGCACGGCCCCCATCGTCACCACCAGTTTGCGTGACACGATCAGATTAACGCCAAACCAGCGTTGAAACAGCGGCGGCAGATAGCCGCCCAGAATGCATCCAAGGTCGGCGAACAGCATCGGCAACCAGGCAAAGAGGGCAATCTCCTTCAGGTTAAATCCGTAAACTTTGAACATAAACAGGGGTATCCAGGCATTAAACGTCCCCCAGGCTGGCTCAGCCAGAAAGCGCGGTAGCGCTATCCCCCAGAACTGTCGGTTGCGGATAATTTGCCAGGCTGACATCTTTCTGGCGTGTGTCGACTGATGCTGAGCTTCCTGACCAGAGAGAATATAGTTCCGTTCATCATTCTGTAATTTTTTGTGGTCTTTCGGATGCTTATAGAAGAAGAGCCAGCACAATGCCCAGATGCCACTCAGGATACCGGTGACAATAAAGGCCATCTCCCAGCTGTGCGCCATAATTGCCCAGACCACCAACGGTGGTGCCAGCATTGCGCCAATGGACGAGCCGACATTGAAGTAGCCTACGGCAACCGAGCGTTCCCTCGCCGGAAACCACTCACTACTGGCTTTCAGCCCGGCGGGGATCATTGCGGCCTCTGCGGCACCCACGGCGGCACGCGCAATGGCCAGCCCGCCCCAGCTGTTAGCCAGCGCGGTGGCAGCACAAAATATCGCCCACAAAATAGCGAACATGGCATAGCCTGCGCGGGTGCCCAGCAGATCCAGAATATAGCCTGCCACGGGTTGCATAATGGTATAACAGGCGGAGTAGGCGGCAACGATGTAAGAGTACTGCTGGGTGGTGATATGTAACTGTGATTCCAGCGCCGGTGCGGCAACGGCAATGGTGTTGCGCGTCAGATAACCTAAAACGGTTCCCAGAGTCACCAGCCCGATCATATACCAACGCAATCCCCTGATTTTACGCATTGTTACTCTCCAGATTCTGTTTTAAGACCACGATATTTTCGCGGCTGTTCTGTCCGGAGCGGGACGGCTTAGCGCTAATGGCACCCGCACGACGACTATTCGGAAACTTATCCAGCCAGTATCGGAACGTCGAGACGATAACCTGTCATACAAATTATAAAGGTGAGTACCATCACAAATACTGCTATTTTTCGGATGGTTAATTTGTATTTGGTTTAAAATATTGATTTTTATTGTATTTATAATATGACGTGGATTTGTCGGGATAAAAAACGATGATTTTGTGATCGCTGTGGCAGAAAACCCACAGCGTAAAGGCTTATTGGTATGATAACTTTATTGCATGATGACGAAAACAGGGGAAGGTTATGTCCGGTTTTATGAGTGAAGACTTTCTATTGTCAGGCGAGTTTGCCCGCCGGTTGTACCATGATTTTGCTGCCGACCAGCCCATTTTTGATTACCACTGCCACCTGCCACCGCAGCAAGTTGCTGAAAATTATCGTTTTACTAATCTGTGGGACATCTGGCTGAAGGGTGACCACTACAAATGGCGGGCGATGCGCGCCAATGGCGTAGCGGAAGCATTGATTACCGGCGATGCCAGCGACCGCGAAAAATTCAACGCCTGGGCCAGAACGGTGCCTGACACTATTGGTAACCCGCTTTATCACTGGACGCATCTGGAACTTCGTCGGCCCTTTGGCATTACCCACACTTTGTTATCTGAACAGACAGCCGATGCTGTCTGGCAGCAGTGCAACGAACTGCTGGCAGAAGAACGCTTCAGCGCGCGTGGCATCATGCAACAGATGAAGGTCAGAATGGTGGGTACTACTGACGATCCCATCGACGATTTACGTTATCACCGTCAGCTGGCGGAAGACTCCAGCTTTGATATTGCTGTTCTGCCCAGCTGGCGTCCGGATAAAGCCTTTAATATCGAGGCGGCGGGCTTTACGGATTATCTGCAAAAACTCGCTGCGGTGGCGGATATTGAGATTGTCCGGTTTGACGATCTGCGGCGGGCGCTGAACCTGCGTCTGGATCATTTCGCCGCTCACGGCTGTAAGGTGGCGGATCATGCGCTGGATGTGGTGGTGTTTGCTGAGGCAGAAGATGCCACGCTGGACGGCATCCTCGCCCGGCGACTGGCTGGAATCACCCCTGACGCGCTGGAAATTGCGCAGTTCAGAACGGCGGTGCTGCTGTGGTTGGGCAGGGAATATGCCCGACGCGGCTGGGTTCAGCAGTATCATATTGGTGCATTGCGCAACGCTAATAGCCGCCAGTTCAGGCTGTCAGGGCCTGATGTAGGCTATGACTCGATCAATGACAGTCCGGTGGCGGTGCCACTGACGCGACTGCTGGATGCGCAAAACCGCGATAACCAACTGCCCAAAACCATTCTTTACTGCCTCAATCCACGTGATAACGAAGTGCTGGCGACGCTGGCGGGCAATTTCCAGGCAGAAGGGCAGCCGGGTAAAATCCAGTTTGGTTCCGCCTGGTGGTTTAACGATCAGCTTGATGGTATGACCCGCCAGATGACGCAGCTGGCGCAAATGGGGCTGCTCAGCCGTTTTATCGGGATGCTCACCGACAGCCGCAGCTTCCTCTCCTATACCCGCCATGAATATTTCCGCCGTCTGCTGTGCCAGATGATCGGCCGCTGGGTGGATAACGGCGAAGCCCCTGCCGACATCAATCTGTTGGGCAAAATGGTGCAGAACATCTGTTTTAACAATGCCCGCAATTACTTTGACGTTGGCATTTAAGCGGTATGGGCAGCGTGCTGCCCTGTTGTCCCGAGACTTTACAGGAAGATGTTATGCTCAGCCTGAACCGCCAGCACTTTCCAGGCCGGAACCATCCCGATCGTATTATTCAGTTTGGTGAAGGGAATTTCCTTCGCGCGTTTATCGACTGGCAAATCGACCTGCTGAACGAACACACCCAACTTGATGCCGGTGTGGTGGTAGTGCGTCCGCGTAACGGCGAGGTATCTCGCACGCTGAACAGCCAGCAAGGTCTGTACACCACGCTCATCCGTGGCATTGATTCGGCGGGTGATGTGGTCAGTGAGTCACGGTTAATCCGTTCGGTTAACCGCGAAATACATCCTTATCAACAGTTCGACGCCTTTCTTGCGCTGGCGCGTGACGAGGCTATTCGCTTTGTCTTCTCCAATACCACCGAAGCCGGGATTCAGTATGCCGCAGGGGAAAAGGTGACCGACACGCCGCCCGCCTCTTTTCCGGCCAAACTGACCCGTCTGCTGCTGGAGCGCTGGCACCATTTTGCCGGGGCCAGTGATAAAGGCTGGGTGATTATGCCTTGTGAGCTGATTGATGATAACGGTGCGGCGTTAAAAGCGTTGGTGTTGCAGTATGCCGCGGAATGGCAGCTTCCGGCGGCGTTCAGTCAGTGGGTGGCGCAGGATAACCTGTTCTGTTCCACGCTGGTTGACCGTATTGTCACCGGCTATCCCCAGGATGCGGCAGAGATTGAGCCGCAGCTGGGCTATCGCGATGAGTATCTGGTCGCGGGAGAGGTCTACTACCTGCTGGTGATTCAGGGGCCGGACTGGCTGGCAGAGGCATTGCGGCTGAATGATTACCCGCTGAATGTCAGGCTGGTTGACGATATCAGGCCCTTTAAACAACAGAAGGTGGCGATTCTGAATGGCGCACACACGGCGCTGGTGCCGGTGGCCTTTCTGGCGGGACTGGACACGGTGGGTGAGGCAATGGCCGATGCGCAGATAGCGGATTTTGTCGAAGCCCTGCTGCGCCAGGAGATCATTCCGACGCTGTCCCTGCCCGCGCCTGAGCTGAATCTGTTTGCCGATGCGGTGCTCAACCGCTTTCGTAATCCGTTTATTCACCATCAACTTCAGGCCATTGCCCTGAACGGCATGACCAAATTTCGCACACGGTTGCTGCCGCAATTGCTGGTCAGCCAGCAACAGCAGCAAAAACTACCGGCCAGACTGACTTTCGCGCTGGCGGCGCTGCTGGTGTTCTGTCGCGGTCAGCGCGACAGCGGCGACTATCCGCTTCAGGACGATCCGCGCTGGTTACAGCTTTTCAGTACCTTGTGGCAGCAGTACGACCAGCACCAGTTGACCGCACGGCAACTGGTGGAGCAGGTGCTGTGCGATGAGGCCCACTGGGGAATGAATCTGAATGATGTGCCTGAGTTAGCCGAATGCGTGACGGCAAATGTGCAGCGAATTGTTGATAAAGGTATGCGTGAGGCGCTGGCCCACGTTAACTGAGGAGCAGGCTATGTCGCGTTTTATTAAAATTCATCCTGAAGACAACGTTGCCGTGGCGCTCAGCGCGCTGGAGGAAGGTGAAACGCTGACGGTGGATGGCCTGCCTGTTCGCCTGCAACAGCCGGTGGAACGCGGGCACAAATTCGCTCTCCGACCACTGGCCGATGGCGAACGGGTGGTGAAATACGGCCTGCCTATTGCTCACGCCACCCGCTCTGTTATCGCCGGTGAGGTTATTCATTCACACAACGCCCGCACTAATCTGAATGACGTGGATGACTATCGTTATCAGCCCGATTTCGCCAGGCTACCCGCGCAGGCGGCTGACCGTGAGATAGAGATTTACCGTCGTCGCAACGGGGATGTGGGCATCCGTAATGAGCTGTGGCTCCTGCCGACCGTCGGCTGCGTGAACGGCATCGCGAAACAAATCCTCAGCCGCTTTCTGAAAGAGAGTGAGGATGCCGCCGATATTGATGGCGTTCACCTCTTTACCCACCCGTTTGGCTGCTCGCAGCTGGGGCAGGATCACGTTAATACCCGCACCATGCTGCAAAATATGGTTCACCACCCAAATGCCGGCGCGGTGCTGGTGATTGGACTTGGCTGTGAGAACAACCAGGTAGATGTTTTTCGCGCCACGCTGGGGGACTACGATGCCGATCGCGTCGGTTTTATCACCCTGCAACAGTGTGATGATGAGGTTGAGGAAGGGGTGGCGCAGCTGAAACGTCTGTACGAAGTGATGCGCCATGACCAGCGCCGGCCGGGCTGGCTGAGCGAACTGAAGTTTGGCTTGGAGTGTGGGGGTTCCGACGGCCTGTCCGGGATCACCGCCAATCCGCTGCTGGGACGCTTTTCCGACCAGATGATCGCCAACGGCGGCACCACCGTACTGACCGAGGTGCCGGAAATGTTTGGCGCCGAGCGTATTCTGATGAGCCGCTGTCGGGACGAGGCAACCTTCGGAAAAACCGTGCAGATGATCAACGATTTTAAACGCTACTTCATCGACAACCATCAGCCGATATATGAGAACCCCTCGCCGGGCAATAAGGCAGGCGGTATCACCACGCTGGAGGAGAAGTCGCTCGGCTGCACCCAGAAAGCGGGGCAGAGCCAGGTGGTGGACGTGCTGAAATACGGCGAAAGGTTAACGCAGCCTGGGTTGAATCTGCTGAGTGCGCCGGGAAACGATGCGGTGGCGACCAGCGCACTGGCGGGGGCGGGCTGTCATATGGTGCTGTTCAGTACCGGGCGCGGTACACCCTACGGTGGATTTGTGCCGACGGTTAAGCTGGCGACCAACAGTGAGCTGGCGCTCAAAAAGCCTCACTGGATTGACTTCGACGCCGGGGCGTTGCTGCACGGTACGGATATGGAGACCCTGCTGGCGAGATTTGTCGATACGCTGGTGGAGATAGCCTGCGGTCGTCCGACGCGAAATGAGCAAAATGATTTCCGCGAGCTGGCGATTTTCAAAAGCGGCGTAACGCTCTGAATGGGTTAACTCAGGACGCCACGGCGACAGGCCGTGGCGAAACCACTACGAGGTGCGTTGCTGCTCTGCCTGCTGTTCTGCCATGCAGGCCGCAGCGGTAAACAGAATATCGGCGGAGGAGTTCAGCGCTGTTTCAGCCGAATCCTGAAGCACGCCAATGATAAAGCCGACCGCCACCACCTGCATCGCTACATCGGCAGGGATACCAAACATATTGCAGGCTACCGGGATCAGCAGCAGCGAACCGCCGGCCACCCCGGAAGCGCCACAGGCACAGATCGACGCCACCACGCTCAGCAGAATCGCGGTGCTGATATCCACATGGATACCCAGCGTGTTAACCGCTGCCAGCGTCAGCACGGTGATGGTGATAGCGGCACCCGCCATACTGATATTGGCACCCACCGGAATCGACACCGAATAGGTATCCTCATCCAGTCCCAGTTTTTTTGCCAGCGCCATATTGACCGGAATATTCGCCGCTGAGCTGCGGGTAAAGAAGGCGGTTACGCCGCTCTCCCGCAGGCAGGTAAACACCAGCGGATAAGGATTACGGCGGATTTTCCACAACACCAGCACCGGGTTAACCACCAGCGCCATCAGCAGCATACAGCCAATCAACAGGCCCAGCAGATGGGCATAATTCCACAAGGCAGAAAAACCGGTAGAGGCCAGAATCGAGCCAACCAGGCCAAAAATTCCCAGCGGTGCAAAGCGGATAACGATACGAACCAGCCAGGTGATGGCATCTGCCGCGTCGTTCAGAAAGGTGCGGGTTGTCTGGCTGCTGTGGCGAAAGGCGAAGCCCAGCCCGATAGCCCACACCAGAATACCGATGTAATTGGCATGCAGCAGCGCGTCAACCGGATTGGAAATCATACTCATCAGCAGTCCGTTCAACACCGCCATAATGCCCGAGGGCGGCACGATCTGCTGGTCAACGGCGCTCAGCGTCAGGCTTTGTGGCAGCAGATGGCTGCATACTACCGCCAGCACGGCGGCAAAAAAGGTACTGAGCAGATAGAGGGTGATAATCGGGCGAATATTGGTTTTCTGTCCGTGTTGATGGTTAGCGATTGAGGCAATCACCAGCACCATCACCAGCATCGGGGCGACGGCTTTCAGCGCATTGACGAACAGCGTACCCAGCAGGCCAACGGACTGGGCGCTCTCTTTTGAAAACCAGGCAAGAGCAATACCGGCCAGCAGGCCGATTAAAATCTGACTCACCAGGCTTGCCTGTAACAGACGTTGCAGCAGACCCGGACGGCTTTTTTCCATACTCATAGTAAAACCAGTGATTAAGTGATTGTTATGAACGCATCCTTCTTCTGAATTCAGCGAAAAGCGTGTGTTTGCCGGGGCAGTATAAGGAAATGTGATGTCAGGGGAAGGGAAAAATGGCCTGCGGCAGGTAATTACCGCTGTCGCAGGCACGTTGTTATATAAGGGTAAATTGATTATTTCAGCTTTTGTCGTTGGTCGTTACGACGATTAACCACCGCGTTAATCACCAGTGTCACTGCCAGAATACCGCCTACCACGCTCAGCGAGACAGCCACCGGAATATGCCAGAAATCGACGATCAGCATTTTGAAACCGATAAAGACCAGTATCACCGCAAGGCCATATTTCAGCATTGAGAAACGCTCCGCCACGGCAGACAGCAGGAAGTACATGGCGCGCAATCCCAGAATGGCAAACAGATTGGAGGTCAGGACGATAAAGGGATCGGTGGTGACGGCAAAGATAGCCGGGATACTGTCGACGGCGAAAATCACATCGCTCAGTTCGACCATAATCAGCACCAGCAGCAGCGGCGTGGCATAAAGCAGCCCGTTGCGGCGAATAAAAAACTGCTCACCTTCGAGGTCATCAGTCATGCGCAGATGTTTGCGCAGCCAGCGTACCACCGGCTTATCGCCCGGCGAACCTTCACCGTCTTTACCCGCCAGGGCCATTTTCACGCCGGTAAACAGTAGGAACGCACCGAATACGTAGAGGATCCAGCTGAATTCATTCACCAGCCAGCTCCCGGCGAAAATCATGATGGTGCGCAGGACAATCGCTCCCAGCACGCCGTAAATCAGCACCCTGCGCTGTAAATTCGCCGGTATGGCAAAGTAGCCAAACAGCATCAGCCAGACAAAGACGTTATCCACCGCCAGCGCTTTTTCCAGCACATAGCCGGTCAGGAAAGCGAGGGTTTGCGTGTGGGCGATTTCAGGTCCGGCGGTGCCCTGCAAATACCACCATAAACCGGCGGCAAAAAGCAGCGAGACGGAGATCCAGACCAGCGACCAGAAGGCGGCCTGTTTAAGAGACATGGTCTGACTACCGCGACGCCCCTGCAACAGCAGGTCAATCGCCAACATAATCAGCACCACAACAGCAAAGCTGCCCCAGAGTAACGGTGTGCCTACGCTATTCATAGAAGGTTCCTGTGCAAAATAAAATGGCTAACGTTGGAAGACGTCAGCCACAGTATATTTGCTGTAAGCAAACCTCGCCTTCCGGCAAGGTCTCACTTACAACACAGGATGGGAATCCTGGTTGCCCGGCAACCGGGTGCTTGCGCACCGTAATGACGATTAACCGGCAATGAAGTTACTCCCCTTTGCTGCCGCCGACAATAACGGACGGCAGCGTAAAGGTCAATCATGTTTGGTAATATTCAGAAATATTTATCGCAATTTCGCGGCCTGAACCGCACCGGGCGTTTGATTTTTAACGTTGCCTCTCTCACCATAAACGCATATCTGCACGCGGGGAGAAAAAACCAGGATGATCACCGGCAGTAAACATGCACTGAACTGGAGCAGCATTCTCATTGCCATTCCCGTGGGGCTGGTGGCGTCGCTGGTGACGCTGGGATTCAGGCAACTGATTGAATTAATTAATAAGCTGCTGTTTGCCCGTGGGCAGGATGTCACCCAGGGGATCGGCGTTTATCCGTGGTATCTCTGGCCGCTGATTGTGGGTGCAGGCGGGCTGCTGGCCGGATTTTTTCTGCGTTATGCTACCGCCATTGAGCAAAAGGAGACGGTTCGCACCGATTATCTGGAAGTGATCAACGCCCGGCTGGAAGCGGTGCCAACCAAAACATCGCAGTTTCGTGCGCTCTCATCGATTGCCAGTATCAGCAGCGGCGCATCCATTGGTAAGGAAGGCCCGATGGTGCAGCTTTCCGCGCTGAGCGGCAGCCTGATGGGACGGCTCTCTGTTATCCGGAAATTATCACTAAAAAACAGCGATGTGGTGGCTATGGCTGCGGCGGCCGGACTCTCTTCGGTCTACCATGCGCCGCTGGCGTCGGCCATTTTCGTGGCGGAAATCGCCTTTGGTATCTCTTCGCTACAGCGTCTTATCCCGCTGATCATCGCCTCTGCGGCGGCGGTGTTAAATATGTGGATGCTGGGTTACCGTTCGGCGGTTTATCCTTTCTCGCAGGCACAGTTTGAGCTGACCACCAGCAACCTGCTACTGACCGTTGCCATCGGTTTGCTGGCCGGGCTGCTGGGCTGGGCAATCATCTGGCTGATTGACCGCAGTAAAACGTGCTTCGCACGGGTGAAAAATCTGCCGCTGCGGCTGGGGCTGGGGGGCGTGCTGGTTGGCATAATGGCAATCTGCACCCCTCAGATCCTGGGAAACGGTTATGAAGTGATCGTTGAAATTATGGCGGGCGGTTATGTTGTGCAAGGGCTGGTGATTCTGCTGCTGCTGAAAATGGTCGCGACCGCCGTTTCAGTCGGTTCCAACGCGGTGGGTGGGCTGTTTACGCCGTCGCTGTTAACCGGTGCAGTACTGGGGGTTCTGGTGGCGTCTCTGGGCGCGATGGCGGGGATGCCGGTCGATCATGCGGTGATCTTCGCCGCCGTCGGCATGGGGGCCATGCTGGCCTCGGTCAGCCAGGCACCGCTGATGGCGATGCTGATGGTGCTGGAGATGACGCTGAACAGCAGCCTGCTGTTTCCCACCATGATCGCCTGTGCGCTGGCCTCAATGACCGTCTACCGGCTGCAATCCGGCAGCACTTATCCGGTGATTAAGCATCACTTCAGCCGTTCAGATGCCAAATTCGATTTCGACAACGGCATTATTTCGCAGTTTATCGTCTCCGGCGCGGCGCTGAAGCCGGAGGATTCGGTGGGTAAAGCGCTGGCGGTCAGTTCACTCAAGCGCGAACGCTTTGTCTATGTCATCAGCGAAACGGGGGTATTTCTGGGCGCGGCGTCGATTCACGATATTTCCCGTCAGGTGCTGGACAAGACCATCACCCTGGACTCGCCGGTCAGCTGCGTGGTGGATGAAACCTTTCCCTGTATTTACGAAAACCAGTCGATTACTGAAGGCTGGGAGGCATTCGCCCGCGTCACGCTGGAGCGTCTGCCGGTGCTGAATAATCCTCACGAGAGGAAATATCTGGGGGCGCTGACCAAAACCAGTCTTATCCAGAAAGCCAAAGATTTTCTCTGAGGGGCCAGGCGATGTCTCTGCTGGCCTGATCCCCTCATTCAGCGGCTCCGTTTTCCAGCGCTCTGGCGGTCAGCCACAGCCGGGTATCAAACTCCAGCTGGTGATACTGCGGCTCCATATGACAGCACAGTTGATAAAACGCCTTGCTGTGATTCTTCTCTTTAATGTGTGCCAGCTCGTGAACCACAATCATCCGTAAAAACGCTTCAGGTGCCTGTTTGAAAAGCGTGGCAACCCGGATCTCTGCTTTGGCTTTCAGCCTGCCGCCCTGAACGCGGGAAATGGCGGTGTGTAGCCCAAGAGCATCTTTCATCACCCGGATTTTATTGTCATAAAAGACTTTATTCAGCGGTGGGGCATTGCGCAGCGACTGGTTTTTCAGATCCAGCGTGTAATCGTACAGTGCCCTGTCGCTGGTAATATTGTGGTTGTGCGGGTAGCGCTTTTGCAGCACGTCGTCCAGGCGCTGTTCCGCAATCAGCGTGCGCACCTGGTCCAGCAGAGATTCGGGATAGCCTTGCAGATATACCAGCGATGACATGCTGACTCCGGGGTTGAAAAGTGGAGGAACAGGGTTGGCAAGTCTACCACGACGGTGGGCGTATTTATCCAGATGGCAGGATTGCGGGGCCATAATCAGGCGGCCCGGATGCCGATCGGGGAAGAAAAACATTTACTGCTCCCACGTTTTAGGGGATAAATCGCGGGAATTTTTACCATCAGGGTGATCCCATGAGCCAATTTGAACTGAGCCAGCGCACGCTGACGTTGCACCGCTTTCCCCGGACGGGCGAGGAGAGTCCTCTCCAGGCGTGGGATGCAGCCGATGAGTATCTGTTGCAGCATCTGGCAGAGAAGCCGGCAAGCGGGCCGACATTTATCTTTAATGACACCTTCGGCGCGCTGGCCTGTGCGCTGGACGGGGAACTGCGTTACAGCATCAGCGATTCACTGATCGGCCAGCTGGCCACCCGCCATAATCTGGCGCTCAACGGGATGGCGGAACAGGACGTACAGTTTCTCGACAGCCTCACGCCGCTGCCGGTCAGGCCCGCCCGCGTGCTGATTAAAATTCCGAAAACGCTGGCGTTGCTTGAGCAGCAACTACGGGCATTGCGTCTGGTGGTGGGCCCGGAGACAGAGATTATTGCGGCGGCTAAAGCGAAAGTTATTCACACCTCCACGCTGCAACTTTTCGAGCGCGTACTGGGACACACCACCACCTCGCTGGCGGTCAAGAAAGCCCGGCTGATTTTCTGTCGTGCCGATCTGCCTGCGCTGGCGGAGGCACCCGATACCTTTTCATGGCAGCTGGAAGGCACTGATTACCGCATTCACAATCATGCCAACGTCTTCGCCCGCAGCGGACTGGATGTCGGGGCGCGTTTCTTTATGGCGCATCTGCCGGAAAATATTGAGGGCGAAATTGTCGATCTGGGCTGTGGTAATGGGGTGATCGGCCTGATGGCGCTACGGCAAAATCCGGCGGCGGTGGTGCATTTTGTTGACGAGTCCTCAATGGCCGTCGCCTCCAGCCGGATGAATGTTGAGGTGAATCGGCTCGAATGTCTGTCACGCTGCCACTTTACGGTGAATAATGCGCTGGCAGGGTTTCCTGCCAACAGCCTGCATACGGTGCTCTGTAATCCACCTTTTCATCAGCAGAACACCCTGACGGCGCACATTGCCTGGCAGATGTTTCGTGATGCTTACCGCTGTTTACAGCACGGTGGCGAGCTGCGCATTGTCGGCAACCGACATCTTGATTACTTCCAGAAAATGAAAAAACTGTTTGGTAACTGCACCACCGTGGCTTCCAATCAGAAATTCGTTGTTCTTCGCTCGGTTAAACTGCGTTAATCCCTGCTTATCGCCGCTTGATCCATGAAAATCGCTGCTGATAGCCGCAGTGAACGTGGGTGTTGCGGCGATAGCTTGCCTGCTCTTCCGCCATACAGTAAGTGCACACCCCGCTCAGCTCGATCTGCCCCTCCGCAACACCTTCCCGCATTGCCATGCGCTTTGCCAGCAGTGGCAAATCAAACCACACGCCGTTGGTTGTGGCTGATGCCTGTGGACGAACCGCCAGTGGGTTGCGGCTTTGCTGTTCCGACAGGGCAATCAGTGGCAGCAGATGGTGAGGATCCTGCTGGCGGATGGCGGCTATCCTCTCTTCGCCCAGCTCGTAGCAGCAGGGACCGATAGCCGGACCAATGGCGATGGTCAGGCTGTCCGGCGTGGCACCTCGCTGAAAAAGACGCCCGATCGCGGTGATAAGCACGCCGCCCAGCGCGCCGTTCAGCCCGGCATGGACCGCCGCAACCTGTTGCTGGCGATGGTCTGCGATCAGCACGGGCAGGCAGTCAGCGGTGTAGACCGCGACAGGACGGCTTCCGGTGGCGATCAGCCCATCAGCCTGTTGGCTTTTAACCGGAAGCGCCTCGTTGTCCAGCAGCACCTCCGCCGTATGACGCTGAAGGTTATACACCGTCTCTGCCGGTGGGCGTTCCCCGGCGGTCAGAAAAGCATGATCCAGCCAGTCAATGGATGAGAGCAGGGGAGAGAGATAAGCACCAGACATCGCGGCGTCCTTTTTAGCAGGCGGTGAGTTAACAATAGCTTCACATTATGGCCGTTATACTGCATTTTTAAGGCGACAATCTGAAACCATTTCCTGTAAATTCCTGAATGGAGCTGCACCTTGAAGATGAAAACCACCACCCTGTTAAGCACCAGTGTCCTGATGGCGCTGGCTTTGTCCGGCTGCGCGACAAAAAAGCCTGATGGCAATGCCGAACTTAATCAGCAGTCGGTTATGGCGCTGAACTGGTTCCAGCAGTCGGGCGAGTATCAGGCGCTGGCTTATCAGGCTTTTAACTTCGCCACGCTGTCATTTGATCAGGCTCCCTCACTGACCGGCAAACCGAAGGCGGTCATTGTCGATCTTGATGAAACGATGATCGATAACAGTGCTTACAGCGCATGGCAGGTGAAGGCAGGGCAGCCGTTTGCTGATAAAAGCTGGTCAGCCTGGACCCAGGCCCGCCAGGCCGCAGCGGTGCCGGGCGCGGTGGATTTTGCCCGATACGTTAACAGTCATGGCGGCACGGTCTTTTATGTCTCCAACCGTGACAATAAAGATGCTGCCGCGACGGCAGACAACCTTAAGCAGCTGGGTTTTACCGGTGTTAATCAAAAAACGTTACGCCTGAAAACTGACAGCTCCAATAAGCAGGCACGTTTCGATGCCATCAAGGCAGAAGGCTACAATGTGGTGCTGTATATCGGCGATAACCTGAACGATTATGGCGCGGCCACTTATCATCAGGGCAACGCGCAGCGCCGTGCCTTCGTCAACCAGAACCATCAGCTGTTTGGCACCCGCTTTATCATTCTTCCTAACCCGCTGTACGGTGACTGGGAAAGCGGCCTGGGAGAAGGGTATAACAAGCTGACGCCAGAGCAAAAGCTGAAAACCCGTGATGCAAACCTGAAGGCCTGGAACGGCAAATAAAATCTTGCCGGGATAACCAAATGGATAAGGTTATCCCGGCTGAACGCAAACTATAACGTAAACAGAGCGTCAGGCCTGCAAACAGGTAACAGTGAAATTCAGATTCTTAAATGAGGATACTGAATATCTGACTGGCTTTAAGCTGTTTTTATCAGATATTTTATCGCTATCATAGCGTGCGTGGAATACTCCGTTTAGCCGGGGCTAAAGAAAATAAATTAACGGAATGTATCAGTCAGTTTATTATTTTTAACCTTATTGTTAACGTGTCGGTGATAGTATTTGAAATTTTATTTTCGGACTAAATCAAGTTTCAATGTTATTTTTTATTGCGAAATTATCCTCTACAGCTACTGGTTTTTTTACAAGAATATCATAGGTAATTGGTATTGGTTTTTTTACAACAATATCGTAGGTAATTGATATAGGTTTGTTATTCGGGCTGTCGTAATGATTGGATATTGTGCTGTCAAACGGCCGCAGGCTCTGCGCTGATGTGTTGAGTAAAGCAGAGGCAGGGATGTTTGGGTGTATTGAATTATCTGATATTTTTAGCTGTTCTGAGCGCTGCTGAAGAAAGTGTTTTAACTCATCGTGACTCACATAGTCTGCATCATCCTCGAACATTGCCCCGGCGCAGGCAGGTTTTGATTTTAAATAATCAGTGGTGCCCTTGTCAGGATATTTATTCTCGCTGGACAGAGGTTCGGCAAATCGGACCTTTTTTTCAGAAAATCTTACATTATCCATTACTGTTTTATACAGGCGGTAGTCACTGTCGGACATTTTTTTTCTGGGGCTTAATGCAGAAGCAAACGGTTTTATTTCCTGATTTTTAATTTTAGTGCTGGATATCTCATAGCCATCAGCAGACAGAAAATTCTTAGCTGAATCGTTTTTTTCTGATGATATTTCGACCCGGGAGTCGATGCTGGTGGTCGAGCCCGACCAGCAGGAATTAATACATAAAGGCATGAGGGTTCGCTTTAATGAGTGCTGAAATGAAATGATATTTTGACACAGATAAAAAATATTAAAAGCAGGCGTGCTTATCATTTGCTTAAGTTGGTTCTGGATTGATATCTCCATTGAGTAAAACAGTCAGATATTTAAAGCCAGCCGCGTGGCCTGGACTATCGCCCGGCGGGCATCCAGTTCTTCCGCTACGTCCGCGCCGCCGATAATGTGCACGATTTTGCCCAGCGGCATTAAGGTGTCTGCCAGCTGTCGGTTTGGTTCCTGTCCGGCACAAATCACCACGTTATCTACCGCCAGCAGCTGGGTTTTACCCTCATAGCGAATATGTAATCCCTGGTCATCAATCTGGAGATATTCCACGCCGCCCCAGAGCCTGACCTGACGCATGTGCAGACTGCTGCGGTGGATCCAGCCGGTGGTTTTGCCCAGAGCAGCACCGGGTTTACCCGGTTTGCGTTGCAGCAGCCAGATCTGCCGCGCTGGCACGGGACTAACCGGGGTGCACAGTCCACCCGGCTGTTGCAGAGTTTGATCAATTCCCCATTCGCGACAGAAGGCGGCAATATTCAGACTGGCGGACTCGCCATGCTGGCTGAGATACTCCGCGGTATCAAAACCAATACCTCCTGCGCCGATAATCGCCACGCGTTGGCCCACCGGTTTTTTATCGCGTAACACCTCCAGGTAGCTGAGCACGCTGGGATGGTCAATCCCGGCGATCTGCGGTATCCGCGCCGTCACGCCGCTGGCGAGGATGATTTCATCAAAGTCCACCAGCTCAGACGCCACCACCCGGTGGTTCAGATGCAGCGCCACGCCGTTAATCTCCAGCTGCCTGCGATAGTAGCGCAGCGTTTCGCGGAACTCTTCTTTGCCGGGGATCTGGCGGGCGACATTGAACTGGCCGCCGATCTCTGCGGCCTGCTCAAACAGGCTCACCTGATGCCCTCGTCCTGCGGCGTTGACGGCAAATGCCAGTCCGGCCGGGCCAGCCCCCACCACCGCCAGCCGTTTTGGTTGCGGGGTGTGCTGTTGTGGCAATTCGGTTTCATGGCAGGCGCGAGGATTAACCAGGCAGGAGGTGATCCTGCCGGCAAAAATCTGGTCCAGACAGGCCTGATTACAGCCAATACAGGTGTTGATCTCATCGCTGCGTCCCGCGCGGGCTTTTTCAACAAACTGTGCGTCGGCCAGAAAAGGTCGGGCCATCGAAACCATATCAGCACAACCTTCATCCAGCAGGGCCTGAGCTACCTGCGGATGGTTAATGCGATTGGTGGCGATCAGCGGCAGGCTCAGATGCTGGCGGAGATGCCGGGTCACCCAGCCGAAAGCGCCGCGCGGTACTGAGGTGGCAATAGTGGGGATCCGCGCTTCGTGCCAGCCAATGCCGGTATTAATCAGCGTGGCCCCGGCCAGTTCAACAGCCTGAGCCAGTCGCAGCGTCTGCGGCAGGGTGTTGCCCTGTTCGACCAGATCCAGCATCGACAGGCGAAAGATAATAATAAATTCGGCCCCCACCGCCGCCCGAACGGCCTGCACAATCTCCACCGCGAAACGCATTCTGCACCTTTCGTCGCCGCCCCAGCCATCGCTGCGCTGATTCGTTCTGGCCGCCAGAAACTGGTTAATCAGATAGCCCTCAGAAGCCATGATTTCCACCCCGTCATAACCTGCTGCCTGTGCCAGACGGGCGCAGCGGGCGAAATCCGCAATCAGTGCCAGAATCTCGTCGTGGCCCAGCTCCCGGGGCTGAAAGGGATTGATCGGTGCCTGAAGTGGCGACGGGGCCACCAGGGTTGGCTGGTAGCTGTAGCGGCCCGCATGTAAAATTTGCAGCGCAATTTTCCCCCCGGCCTGGTGAACGGCATCGACTATCACCCGATGATGTGGCAACTGGTCCGGGTGGTTAAGCACCGACGCGCCCGCCATCACCACCCCTTCCGGAGAGGGGGCAATCCCCCCGGTCACAATCAGCGCCACGCCCGCTGTGGCCCGCTCGGCATAAAATGCCGCCAGGCGCTGTGGCCCGTCGGGATGCTCTTCAAGCCCGGTATGCATTGACCCCATCAGTACGCGGTTTTTCAACCAGGTAAAGCCCAGATCCAGCGGGGAGAACAGAGAAGCAGCCATAGTAACCTGCGGGTAAGTGGTCGGATGAGTTTACTGTAGCGAGGAAAGCGCTTTTCGGAAAGCCACCTGTGTGGTTGTGTGATTGAGCGCTGATTATTACCCGGAAAAACCCCCTGAGTCGGCTCAGGAGGCGGTAAGGCCAGGGGAGTGAACAAGGCACAATGAGCGAGCCTGTCAGTTACGATCGGCGGATTTATCCGTTGTTCAGGCGTTCGGCTGCATCAACAACGGTCTGCTCCGGCTCAGCAGCTTTGCTGAATCAGTTCTATACTCTGCTGAATTTCTTGCAGAATTTTTGACTCATCCCATTCGGCAAGCTCTGGCGCGAACGGCTCAAACGCATAGATACCCCGGTAGCCTCTGGCTTCCAGATTTCTCACCTGCTGGCAGGAGTGAAGGCGATCGGCCGGGGTGATCATCACACGGTGGTCATCCGTCAGTTTTTCGCGTGGCTGTGGGTCTTCCACGCCGGAAAGGTGTACCAGCCCGATGTCGGCTACATCAAGCCGGGCGAATTCGCTGTCGGCCTGAGGCCAGAGATGGTGATGAAAGGTGTCGATTAGCAGTTTAAAAGGGACTCCCGCATCGTGGATAAGATGACGGGCCTCTAAGGCGGAGCGCAGGGAGCTTTGCGGGAAGCCCAGCGGCTCAACCAACCCCGCGATGCCATATGAGGCGAACAGCGGGGCGAGGTCGCGCAGGGCGTTCAGCGTCTCGGTGGCTGAAACCGGCGTGCCGTCATTCAGTGGGCAGAGCACGAGGGCTTTTGCTCCTGTTTCTCTGGCTTCGTTCAACAGATGTTCGGTCAGCTGGCGCACCTCATGACTGCGCTGATTAAAGGGATAGACCGCATTAATGGTAACAATGTCAATCTGGTACTGAGAGGCCAGCTCACGCACCTGTTGGTGAGTCAGGGAGTCCGTAACGCTGCCACCGGGCATGTCATTGCGCAGCTCGACTTTGTGCAATCCTGCGCGGTTTACCAGTTTGAAGAACGCTTCAATGCTGAGCGAGGGAGCAATCTTCCGGTTGATACAGAAACGTTCTGCGGCGATGGTCATGCGACTCTCCTGAACCTGAAATGACAGGTTGCCCTGTCGGATTGTTGGGAAATTTATTTCATTTTATACTCAAATGAAAATAAATTTCTTTGATGATGTTCGCAAAATCTTGCCTGGTGGCAACGATTATTTCAGCTTTCAGGATAAGGAAGTAGTCTGGATAACACTTTAATTGCCAGATCATCCGGTAATGAATGGCATAAAAATGCGAGCCGCCTCACCAATTCAAATTTCCATTTTATTATTTATTGAAATAAATTTTTCATTTAACTACCGTTATGACATCTCGCAAACACAGATACAGCCGGGTGCTAATCCACTCTCTGCTTAAATGAGGCGCAAGTATGAATACCACGGGTAATTTTATTGGCGGAAAAAACCATATCAGTAGCAGTCAGGAAACGGTGCCGGTATACGATCCGGCCACTGGCAAAGCTATTCGTGAACTGACTCAGTCAACAGCGCAGGAAGTCTCGGACGCAATTGAGGTTGCTCATACGGCCTTTGATGCGTGGTCACGGACCACACCCTTACGCCGCGCGCGTATCCTGTTTAATTTTAAGATGTTACTGGAACAGCACGTCGATGAACTGGCAGAGATTATTGTCACTGAACACGGCAAAGTCTGGACGGATGCGATTGGTGAACTGACGCGCGGAATGGAAGTGGTGGAGTTCGCCTGCGGCATTCCCCACCTGATTAAAGGTGAATACTCTTCAGACGTCGGCACCGGCGTTGACAGCTATTCGCTGATGCAGCCGCTGGGCGTGGTGGCAGGGATTACGCCATTTAACTTCCCGGCGATGGTGCCGATGTGGATGTTCCCGGTGGCGCTGGCCTGCGGGAACAGTTTTGTGCTGAAACCGCCAGCGTTTGCCCCCACCGCATCGGTACGGCTGGCGGAACTGCTGAAAGAGGCAGGCTTACCTGATGGGGTGTTTAACGTGATCCATTGCAGTAACGAAGACGCTGAGCAACTTTATACCGATCCCCGCATTGCGGCGGTGAGTTTTGTCGGTTCTTCCGGCGTGGCCGAGCATATTTATAAAACCGCCAGCGCCCACGGCAAGCGGGTACAGGCGTTCGGCGCAGCAAAAAACCATGCGATTGTGATGCCTGATGCGGACCTCGACGCCACGGTCAACGCCATCATGGGCGGTGCCTTTGGTTCAGCCGGGGAGCGCTGCATGGCGCTGCCGGTGGTGGTGGCGGTCGGTGATGAGACAGCTGACAAGCTGATTGCCCGCCTCAAGCCGTTAGTTGAGGCGTTGAAAGTGGGGCCGGGCTGTCTGCGCGGCAGTGAAGAGAATGAAATGGGGCCGGTGGTTTCCGGAACGCATCAGAAGAAGGTGATTGGCTACATCGATAAAGGCGTGGAGGAAGGCGCTAAGCTGGTGGTGGATGGCCGTCAGTTGCGCCTGCCTGGCTATGAAGCAGGTTACTACGTTGGCGGTACGCTGTTTGACCACGTCACCCCTGAGATGACCATCTGGCGTGAGGAGATTTTTGGCCCGGTACTGGGCATTATGCGCACTGCGGATTATGCCAGCGCGCTGAAGCTGGTTAACAGCCACGAGTTTGGCAACGGGAGTGCGGTGTTTACCAGCAACGGCCATACCGCCCGCGAATTTGTTCATGATGTGCAGGCGGGGATGGTCGGCGTTAATGTCCCGGTTCCTGTGCCTATGGCATTCCACAGTTTCGGCGGCTGGAAACGCTCGGTGTTTGGCGCGCTGAACGTACATGGCCCGGATGGCGTCCGCTTTTATACCCGAATGAAGACCGCTACCGTCCGCTGGCCGCAGGGACAGCATACCGTTTCTGAATTCAGTATGCCGACGTTGGGCTAAGCATAAAGGAGGCTGCCGTGTCACTGCTGTCCAGAAGTAAGAAAGAAGGGCATATCCAGTCCATTACGCCGCAAAGTGCAGGCTGGCGCTATATCGGCTTTGATGTCTGGAAGCTGGCTAAAGGAGAGAAAATATCGCTGGCGTGCGGCGACAGGGAGCTGTGCCTGGTGCTGGTGGCCGGGCTGGCATCGGTTAAAACTGCCAAAGATGACTTCCCCGGGCTGGGACAGCGTATGTCACCGTTTGAGCGAACGCCGCCCTGGTCGGTCTATGTTCCTGCCCATGACCGCGTTGAAGTCACAGCGGATTCCTCTCTTGAACTGGCGGTCTGTAGCGCGCCGGGGCAGGGAACGCTGCCCGCCAGAGTGATTCGCCCACAGGATGTGGGTGTTGAACACCGGGGGAAAGGACGTAATCAGCGTCTGGTGCATAACATTCTGCCAGACAGCGCGCAGGCAGACTGCCTGCTGGTGGTGGAAGTCTACACCGATGAAGGGGCGACCAGTTCATGGCCTTCTCATAAGCATGATACTCCCCAGCCCGGCAAAGAAACGCAGCTGGAGGAGACCTACTATCACCGTTTTGATCCGCCACAGGGCTTTGCTATGCAAAGGGTGTATACGGATGACCGCAGCCTGGATGCCTGTATGGCACCTTCTGACCAGGATGTGGTGATGGTGCCGCGAGGCTATCATCCGGTGGCGACGCTGGCGGGTTATGACAGTTATTACCTGAATGTCATGGCCGGGCCGGAGCGGAAATGGCTGTTCAGCTGGGAAGATGACCATGCGTGGATAAACAGCGATGACTACCCACGGCGTGACTGACTGGCCGGATGGCTGCAAAGTGCGGTGATCTACCCCAACTACCGCCGGTAAACTCCACGGAATCCCGAACGCTTTGTGCGTCGGGATTCTGCTTTATGTGGCAGATAAACTGCCGAAGTGAACCCTTCACGCCTGATGGCTTTGTGCTTATTCCGAGCGGTTCAGCGCCAGAGAGACGGCCAGCGTCTGGGTCAGGCACAGCGACGCAACCTGAGAACGGAAGCCATCCACCTGGGCTTCACGCACCACGAAGCAGACATCGCTGAACGCCGCCAGCGGGCTGACCTGGCTGTCGCTGATGGCAATCAGCCGTGCCTTGCGCTGGGCGCCCAGTTCGACTAACTCCACCACCTCGCGTGAGTAGGGAGAAAAACTGATCGCCACCACCACATCCTTTGGCCCCACCATGCTGAGCTGCTCGGTGAACATGCCGCCCAGACCGTCAATCAGAAATGCTTTCCTGTCGAGATGGCGCAGCGCGTAGGTCAGATAAGACGCCACGCTGAAGGAGCGTCGCAGACCAATAACGTAAATATTGTCCGCGCCCTCCAGCAGCGAAACGGCCTGTTCCAGATCGCCTGCGGCGGTCTGCACAGCCAGTTGCTGCAAAGCCTGGGTGTTTACCATCGTAAACATATTGAGGATTTCAGTGGGGGTTTCCGGCGCTGACGACTCTTCAGTGGACGTCTGGCGAAACAGGCGCGCCCGTTCGGTATAGTTAGCCGTCTCTTCCATCAGATGCTGTTTAAACATCTGTTTCATTTCGTTGAACCCGCCAAAGCCAAAGGCATTGGCAAAACGGATCAGTGTGGACGGAGGAACATCTGCCTGCTGAGCAATGGAGGCAAGCGTGTCGAAGGCGACGCTGTTACTGTTATCGAGAATATAGCGCGCCACCTGCTTCAGTCGCTTGCTCAGGGTGTCATAGCGCTGCCTGATTTGGTCCTGAAGAATGGTCAGTTGGGTGGGATTATTAGCCATGTGTGCGCTCTGAAAATTAAAAGAGTGAAGTGCCCAGTGTACCAAATGAAGCGAATTTTTCATTTTTTGCTGCGAAATAAGCGGGTTATTTCAATAAAGATCACATAAACAGCCCGCATCCTCCCTGTGGAGAATAGCGGGCATCATCGGCATCACCCACGCGCTTCGCGCCAGTAGCTAATAAGATTCAGGTAGTTGTGTTTCACTTCTGCAATCAGCTGCTCATCACTCAGCTCGCTCTGCATCCAGCGGCGTGAAGGCTGACCAAATATTGTCCGGCCCACGGCGAACCCTTTGATTAACGGATGTCCGGCGGCAGCGGCAAAACCCGCCCGCAGTTCATCTGCCGGTGCATCCAGCCCAAGGATCAGAATGCCACGACAATCCGGGTCTTCACGTTCAATCAGCGTGCTCACCTGCTGCCAGCCTGCACTGGAAAGCGGCGGCAGTTTCCACCAGTCCGCTTTAATACCGAGATGATAAAAGTGCTCGATCATCTCGTAATAGTGGTGTTCTGCCTTAAGCGGACCGTCATCTGGCTGAATGATTTCCAGCAGCAGTTCATGGCCCGACTGGTTGCAGGCTTTCCACACTTCCAGCAGCAGTTCATCCTGTTCAGCGCGCAGCGATGCCGGGTCCTGAGGATGATAAAAAACCAGACATTTGACGACGTGATCAAGCGGCCAGCGAATGAGTTGGGAACCAATATTGCCATGCTCCAGCCTGAGCGGGCGCGAACCGGGTAGCTCAATGGGACGGCCAATCCACCAGCCCTGGCCGGTAATGGCATTGAGGGCGCGCTGGCCAAAGGTATCATCGGCCAGAATACCGCTGCGCTTCTCCAGCCCGGCCTCCTGTGCTGCTGCCTGGGCAGCCTTCAGCAGCAACAGTTTAAGCTCAGGAATGCGCGCTTCGTCGCAACCGGCTTCCCGCGCGATATCGGACAGCTGTTTGCGATGGTCAAAAGCAAAGATGCACAGTTCAGGCCACTGCTGTGTGCGACTGGTGACGCGATGGAGGTGATTAAGCCGTTGATCCAAATCGGGGCGCGGCACGGAGTCCGCTCGCTTAAGATAGTCGTCGAGCTCTCTGCGCGTCGGCATGGCTGGCGCGCAGCCGTGGCGAGAGACGACCAGTGCGCCACAGGCATTGGCATAGCGGCAAGCCTGCTCCCAGCCTTCATCATTCAGCCAGCCGCGCAGCAGTCCTGACATAAAGGCATCACCCGCCCCCAGTACGTTTAACACCTCTACCCGCACGCCCTGATGCAGCGGGATGTTGTCCCAGCTGGTGGGAATTTCCCCTTCCAGTACCACGCAACCTGTCGGACCACATTTACACACCAGCGTGGCGCGGGTGGCGCGGCGGACGTTTTTCAGTGCGGTCAGGGTATCGGTGCTGCCGCCGGCAATATGAAATTCCTCTTCGGTGCCGACCACCAGGTCAAACAGGTGTAACACCTCCTGCAACTGGCGGGTCACCGCGTCGGATTCAACAAAACGGGTTTCACCATCGCCCGGAGTGGTCAGGCCCCACAATACCGGACGGTAATCGATATCCAGTGCCGTACGTAAACCGTGGCGTCGTGCATACTTCAGCGCTTTCAACACCGCCGCCCGCGTACTGGCATGGGACAGATGGGTGCCGGTAATCGCCAGCGCGCGTGAGGAGGCAATATAGTCTTCATTAATATCGTCGGGCGTCAGCGCCATATCGGCACAATTATCGCGGTAAAAAATCAGCGGAAAGGTTTCCTGGTCTTTAATACCTAGCATCACCAGTGCGGTCAGCCGCGTTTCATCCGTTAACAAAAATTCCGTATCCACACCTGCCTGACTGAGCGTTTCACGCAAAAAACGGCCATTGTGCTCATCACCGACCCGCGCCAGCATGGCGGATTTCAGCCCCTGTTTCGCGGTGCCCCAGGCGACATTACCTGACGAGCCACCCAGATATTTTGAAAAACTGCTGACGTTCTCCAGTCTTGCGCCAATCTGTTGTGCATAGAGGTCGACGGCCACCCGGCCAATACAAATGACGTCAAGCCGCTTTACTTCTGCATTCATCGCTGGGGTTTCCTTTTGCATGGCTGCCTGCCGGAACGGATCGCCGCCGGAAACAGCCTTAGGGTAAACGAACCACTTTAGTTTGAGAAATAAATATTTCATTTGCAAATAAAGTTGAAATTAAACATTCAAAAATGTGAAGGCGTTATCACTCCTGACGCCGCAGGCCGGTGAGGGAGAAAATGAAGGTTACTGTCTGTACCCGGAGGGCAGCAAGCCATGACCTGAACTCTTTATACCTGAATTTTAATAGGTTATTTTTTTCTCTTCTTCTGCTTATCCGGTATTGCTCGCACAATCCGTGTCGTCCTGGACGGCAAAATGGCATCAGAGTTTGATCCTCCTCGCAAAATGAAATGTTTCTTCTGTATTTTTGTTTAATGAAAAAATTGTTTGCCTATAATCCAAAAACATTACAGGGGGCGTTAACCCTTCTCTGCGTCAAACAGAAGCGCAGCCCTCAATCAATCAGGCTAATTTGCAGCCGGTTACCGACCGTAAAAAGGGAAATCTATGAGCAAGCTGAGACTGACAATGGCGCAGGCGCTGATTAAATTTCTGGATAATCAGTATGTTAAGTCTGATGGTGAAGAGCTGAAGTTTGTAAAAGGCATTTTTGCCATTTTCGGGCATGGCAATGTGCTGGGGCTGGGGCAGGCGCTGGAACAGGACTGTGGCGAACTTCGGGTATTCCAGGGGCGTAACGAGCAGGGGATGGCACATGCGGCAACCGGCTTTGCTAAGCAGTCGCTGCGACGTCAGATTATCGCCTGCACCTCCTCGATTGGTCCCGGCGCTGCCAATATGATCACCGCTGCCGCCACCGCTACCGCCAATCGCATCCCGCTGCTGTTACTGCCGGGGGATGTCTTTGCCACCCGTCAGCCTGACCCGGTGCTGCAACAAATTGAGCAGAGCCAGGATCTCAGTATCAGTACCAATGACGCTTTCCGCCCGGTCAGTAAATACTGGGACCGTATCAGCCGCCCGGAACAGTTAATGAGCGCCTGCCTCAATGCCATGCGGGTGCTGACCGATCCGGCCGAAACCGGTGCGGTGACGCTCTGTCTGCCTCAGGACGTGCAGGGAGAAGCATGGGACTATCCGGAATCCTTTTTCGCCCGCCGTGTCCATCTGCTGGATCGTCGTCCTGCCAGTGCCGAGCAACTGGCCGGGGCGCTCGCCGTCATTAAATCCAGTCAAAGACCGCTTATCGTCTGTGGCGGCGGCGTGAAGTACTCCGGTGCCGGTGAGGCGCTGACGCATTTTGCCAGCCGTTACGGTATTCCCTTTGCGGAAACGCAGGCAGGTAAGGGGACGGTTATCTCCTCTCATCCGCTGAATGCAGGCGGCGTCGGTGAGACAGGGTGTCTGGCCGCCAATCTGCTGGCTAAAGAGGCGGATCTGGTGATTGGCATCGGCACCCGGTTCAGTGATTTCACCACCTCATCAAAATGGATCTTCCAGCATCCCTCGGTGCGCTTTCTGAATATCAACGTCAGTAACTTTGACGCCTGGAAGCTGGATGGCATTCCTCTGCTGGCCGATGCGCGTGAGGCGCTGAACGCGCTGGACAGCGCACTGGCGAAAGAGTCCTGGCATGCACACTGGGGCGACCGCGTTGATATTGCGCGAAGCAGTCAGTTAAAGGAGACGCAGCGGGTCTATCAGGCTGTCTGGCAGGAAAGCAGTTTCGTGCCCGAAATTGACGATCATATCGATCGTGATGCTGTTTACCGCGAATTCCGTCAAATCACCGACTCGACGCTGACGCAGAGCAGCGTGCTGGGGGTGTTAAATGAACGTCTGCCAGAGGATGCGGTGATCGTCGCGGCGGCCGGAAGCCTGCCGGGCGATCTGCAACGCGTCTGGCGTAATCGCTCGGCCAACAGCTATCACGTTGAATACGGCTATTCCTGTATGGGGTATGAAGTCAGCGCCGCGCTGGGCGTGAAGCTGGCACAGCCGCAAAACGAAGTCTATGCGCTGGTGGGTGACGGCTCGTTCATGATGCTGCATTCCGAACTGGTCACCTCCCTTCAGGAAGGGGCAAAAATCAATATTGTGCTGTTCGACAACATGACCAATGGCTGTATTAACAATCTGCAAATGGAACACGGTATGAACAGCTTTGGCACTGAGTTTCGCTATCGCTCTCCCCAGAGTGGGCAGTTACAGGGCGGGCTGGTGCCGGTGGATTTTGCGGCCATCGCCGCCGGTTATGGCTGTAAAACCTGGCGGGTCACCAGTATGGAACAACTGCATCAGGCGCTGGAAGCCGCCCGAGGCGAAACAGGCAGCACGCTGATTGATATTAAGGTGTTGCCGAAGACCATGGTGCACAAATACGGCAGCTGGTGGAATGTTGGTGTCGCTCAAACGGCCCTCTCGGAACGCATTCGTCAGGTTGCTCAGCAGATCAATGAAAAACGCGCTCAGGCGCGAGATTACTAATCCAATAACTACCCTGAACCCTACAAAATCGCAGGAGAAAGAAAATGACCTTAAAACTTGGTGTCATTGGCGCTGGTGCTATCGGTAAAGAACATATTCGTCGCTGTACGCAGGTGTTGCAGGGGGCGAGGGTGGTGGCGGTGTCCGATATCAACGTTGACAGCGTCCGTGCGGCGATTGCCCTGGCCGGTATTAACGCAGAATCTTATTCTGACGCTTATGAGCTGATTCAGTCCGGTGATGTGGATGCGGTGCTGGTGACCTCCTGGGACCCGACGCATGAAGAGTACGTGCTGGCTGCTATTGCGGCAGGCAAACCGGTCTTTTGTGAGAAGCCGCTGGCAGTGACTGCGGAAGGGTGTCGGCGCATCGTGGATGCAGAAATGAAAGCGGGACGCCGCCTGGTACAGGTCGGTTTTATGCGCCCTTACGATGAAGGCTATCAGGCGTTGAAGAAAGTGATCGACAGCGGTGAAATCGGTGCGCCTCTGATGCTGCACTGCGCGCACCGTAATCCTGAAGTCGGCGAAAATTACACCACGGATATGGCCATCACCAATACGTTAATCCATGAACTGGATGTGCTGCGCTGGCTGCTCAATGACGATTACCGTTCGGTACAGGTCCGTTTCCCACGCTCGACTTCTGCCACCCATGCCCGACTGAAAGACCCGCAGATTGTGATGCTGGAAACGGAGAAAGGCACGCTTATCGATGTGGAGATCTTTGTTAACTGTGGTTACGGCTACGACATCCAGTGCCAGGTGGTGGGAGAAAGCGGTATTGCCAGCCTGCCTGAGCCGTCATCGGTACAGCTGCGCTCTGCGGCAAAACTCTCCACCTCAATACTTACCGACTGGAAAGATCGCTTTATCAAAGCCTATGACACGGAGCTACAGCACTTTATTAATGATGTCAAAGCCGGTCAGCTGCATGGCCCTTCAGCCTGGGATGGCTTTGCTGCATCCGTTGCTGCCGATGCCTGCCTGAAAGCGCAGGAAACGGGCGAAACAGTCACTATCACCACGGCGGAACGCCCGACTTTCTATCAGCGCTGAGCCTGTTGAAAGCGGCCATTTTTACTGACAGGTACAGATGATGAAAATTGCATTCGATGTTGATGTGATCAAAGAGCTGGGTGTCACGCGCATGGTTCAGCAGGTTGCGGAGTGGGGTTACAAATATATTGAGCAGTCGCCACATCCGCAAATTAATCCCTTCTATAAGCATCCGCGCGCCAGCCGCGAGATAATGAAGGAATACAAGCAGGCCCTGCGGGAAACGGGGCTGGAGATCTCCTCATTTATCTGCGTCTATCGCTGGTCAGGACCGGACGAATTACGGCGTCAGGCGGCGGTCAAAAACTGGAAGCGGATGGTGGAAATCGCGGTAGAGATGGGCGTTCAGGTGATTAACACCGAATTCTCCGGCGATCCAAATCAGCCGGAAATCTGTGATGAGATGTTCTATCGCTCAATGGAAGAGCTGCTGCCAGTATTCGAGCGGGAAGGTATTCGCGTGGAAATTCAGGCACACCCGTGGGATTTCTGTGAAGAGAGTGACGCCACTGTCGATGCGGTTAAGTCGTTTCGCAGCGACAACGTCAAGTACATCTACAGTGTTCCGCACACCTTTTTCTATGACAAAGGTGTTGGCGACGTGGCAAGAATGTTGCGCTATGCCGGTGACGATCTTTCCCACGTGCTGATTGCCGATACCATGAATCACACCCGGCACTGTCGCTATATCGTCAATCCACCGGGGGTGGACGCCACCATCCATCAGCACGTTGCGCCGGGCGAAGGCGAAGTGGACTTCGACGCCCTGTTTCGCACGCTGCGTGAAATGAATTTCGCTGAAAAGAACTTCAGGGTTGGCGGTGAACCGATTGTGGCCGCTTCGCTGTTTGGCTATCCGGAAAAAATGGCGCATCAGGCAGTTGAAACCCGTGAGCTGATAGAACGGGAACTGCAACAACTGAATGCACAGACGGGGGCACGATAATGAACCATCAACATGTCAAACTGGCTATCGCGCCCATCGGCTGGACGAATGATGATATGCCGGAGCTGGGCGGTGAAAATACCTTCCAACAAATTGTCAGTGAAATGGCTCTGGCAGGGTTCACCGGCAGCGAGGTCGGCAGCAAATATCCCCGCGATCCGCAGGTTCTCAAGCCGATGCTGGAGATACGCGGTATCCGCATCTGTAACGCCTGGTTCAGCACCTTTTTTGCTGACGGGCAGCGGGAAAAAACCATCGATGAATTCGTTAATCATATGAATTTCCTGCATGAGATGGGCGCGAAAGTGATTGGTTGCTCAGAGCAAAGCGGCAGCATCCAGGGCACCGGCCTGCCGGTGCTGGGCAGTGTGAAACCGTACTTTAGCGAAGAGGAGTGGCAGAGAGTCGCGGAGGGCTACAACACGCTGGGACGTCTGGCTGCTGAAAAGGGGATGCAGGTTTGCCTGCACCACCATATGGGAACGGGGATCCAGACCAGCGCGGAAATCGACAAATTTCTCTCGCTGGTGGATGAAAATGTCTGGCTGCTCTATGACACCGGCCACGCCTGGTATTCGGAAGGTAACGAAAAAGCCATGCTGGATATCCTGAAAAAACATTTTTCCCGCATTAATCATGTTCATTTGAAAGATGTTCGTCCGGCAGTCATCGAGCAGGTACGCCGTGAAGGTCTTTCATTTCTGGATGGGGTAAGAAGAGGCACCTTCACCGTGCCAGGCGACGGCATTATTGATTTCAGACCGGTTTTCAGTCTGCTGGATGAGCAGGGCTATAAAGGCTGGATTGTGGTGGAGGCGGAGCAGGACCCGGCAATAGCCAACCCGTTTGAATATGCGGTCAAAGCACGGAAATATATTCGCGAAACTGCGGGTATCTGAAAGATGCTCAATACAGGGCCGCGCGCCGCGTGGCCTTTTTAAAATTATTTTTCATTTTTTATTTATATGGAAAAAATAATTTTTAATCTTTGGTGATTTTTTTATCCGTCCGGAACATGGATATTCGCGTCAAATGCAACTTATTTAAAATAAATTCATATTTATCATATTATTAGGTTTATTTTCTTGTCCGTTTGATTCCCCATTCTGAAATCCAGCAATAGCGTCATATCGCACTGTTAAACAAAATCACAACAAAACATGATCCACAACTCAAAACTAAAATTTCATAGTTAACACATATGAAATATTTGGTTTAAATTAACTTTGTGAGTTTACAGGTAGTGAGGCAAATACCTTTGCACTCAGACAACATCTGAATTTATTCCTATTACAGCAGGTGACTGGAGTCTTGTATGACGAAAGAACAATATCTCACGCTTAACAGGGCATCGGGTCCTAACAGTAACGCCCCGACATCGCCCTACGTTAAGGTTGTTGCGCTGATCGCAACATTAGGCGGTTTGCTTTTTGGTTATGATACCGGGGTTATTTCTGGCGCATTGCTTTTTATGGGCAAGGAGCTTCATCTCACCCCTTTTACCACCGGTCTGATTACCAGTTCACTGCTGTTTGGCGCAGCAATGGGTGCGCTGTTGTCCGGTCATCTGGCTGCCGCGGCGGGCAGAAAGAAAATCATTCTCTGGCTGGCGGTGATCTTTGCTGTCGGGGCGGTTGGGACCTCACTGGCTCCCGACGTACACTGGATGGTTTTCTTCCGCCTGGTTCTCGGTGTGGCAGTAGGGGGGGCAGCGGCGACCGTGCCTGTCTATATTGCTGAGCTGGCTCCCGCACACAAACGTGGTCAGCTGGTAACGCTACAGGAACTGATGATCGTATCAGGCCAGTTGCTGGCTTATATTTCCAACGCAGCATTCCATGAAATCTGGGGAGGCGAAAGCACCTGGCGCTGGATGCTGGTGGTGGCAACCATACCGGCCGTGCTGCTGTGGGTGGGGATGATGTTTATGCCCGACACGCCGCGCTGGTACGCAATGAAAGGTCGCCTCGCTGAAGCCCGAAGCGTGCTCGAACGCACCCGCCGTAAAGAGGACGTGGAATGGGAACTGATGGAAATTACTGAAACGCTGGATGAACAAAGCGCGTTAGGCAAACCCCGGCTGCGTGAAGTCATGAAGCCCTGGCTGTTCAAACTTTTTCTGATTGGGATTGGGATAGCCGTTATTCAGCAGTTAACCGGCGTAAACACCATCATGTATTACGCACCGACGGTGCTGACATCGACAGGCATGTCTGATAACGCCGCGTTGTTCGCCACCATTGCCAATGGGGTGGTATCGGTACTGATGACCTTTGTCGGCATCTGGATGCTGGGTAAAATCGGCCGACGTACTATGGTGATGATTGGTCAGTTTGGCTGTACCGCCTGCCTGGTCTTTATCGGCGCAGTCAGCTTTCTTCTTCCTGAAACGGTCAATGGTCAACCCGACCTGCTGCGGGCTTACCTGGTGCTGGCGGGGATGTTAATGTTTCTCAGTTTTCAACAGGGAGCGTTATCGCCGGTCACCTGGTTACTGTTGTCAGAGATATTTCCAACGCGACTGCGCGGTATCTTTATGGGGGGAGCCGTGTTCGCCATGTGGATCGCTAATTTCCTGATTTCCCTCTTCTTCCCTGTGCTGCTTGCCTGGATTGGTCTTTCTGGCACCTTCTTTATTTTTGCCGCTGTCGGTATCCTGGGTGCGGTGTTTGTCATTAAGTGTGTGCCGGAGACGCGTAATCGCAGTCTGGAACAGATTGAACACTACCTCCGCGACTGGCTCGACAATGAGCAGCCCGGTACTGGCAAAATCGGTGCCAAACGTAACAGCGCCGTTTTAGGTAAAGCGCGTTCTTAAGTGATAAAACGGAAGCCTGTTTCAGCACCAGGAAACAGGCTTTTGCCTGACCCGAAATATATCCGCAGTCGGCCCATGCGATAACAGCCTTTCTGCTCGTGTCCTGTGATCAAAAGAGCAGCCTGACGGCTGCAAATTCAGTGGGCTAAAGCACGGTTAACCGGCTGTGGCGATGCGTTCAGTCGGGCAGACTTACTGACATCACTGCCCGAAACGTTTCCGGTAATACCTGCCGGGTCACTTGCCGTTAATTTCCCCGCGCTCCAGCGCAGCGACGTTGTTGCCGTTAACGTCGGTGGCGTGCATATCGGCTCCTTTAGCCTTGAGTTGTTCTAACAGCGCATGTCGCTGGAACAACGCGGCATACATCGCGGCCGTTTGTCCGGCATTGTTGCGCATATCCGGACTGCATTTGGCGGCAATCAACCGACGGGCAATTTTAATCTCGCCTTTAAAAATTGCGCCCATCAGCGCGCTGTTACCGTGATTATCACGCAGGCAGGGATCGGCCCCGGCATTGAGCAGGGTTTCCACCGTCGTCAAATGGCCGTGGTAGGCGGCAAGGATCACGGCGGTGTAGCCGTGTTCATCCTGCTCGTTAAGATTGTATTTTGCGGCGATAAAGTTTTTGATCACGCTGTTTTCGCCCGTTCGCGCCGCATCCCACAGGTAATTGTTCAGCTGTTGTTTGATCTGCTGCTCATTAGCATTATTTGGCGCCTGAGCGGCAAGTACCGGCGCGGCTAACAGGCAAAGCATCAGATAAAGTGCTTTCATCATGTTTTCCTCATCACTGTGCCAGGCAGCCCGCACCGAAGTGCGGGCGCGTACCCTCATATCAGTCGGAAAGCTTATCCGCCAGTTTTTGCACCGTGGCTAAATCTCCTTTTGCCACGCCGGTCAGGCGCGTACCGTAATCTTTATCCGCCTTGTAGAAGTAAGAGAGCATGATGTTCTTGCTTTCCGTATCGGTGTCGGCCAGCGATGTGCCCAGGCTGTTAATCAGATCGTCCTGCTCTTTCTTGCTGTAAGAGCGGTACAGCTCGCCGGTCTGCTTAAAGTTCTGTTCGCGCTGGATTTTGCTTTGCAGCGTGGTGCCTTCCAGCGGCGTATGGCTGTAGCGGGCCGACGCCAGCTCTTCACGCGGATACAGGCGGCTTGGCTGGTAATTCACGCCCTTGTCCTGGGTGTGGCCACTGTTAAGACTGCCGTCCTGGTTGCCATTATTGACTTCGTTGCGCGGCTTGTTGATCGGCAGGCTCAGGCCGTTGGCCCCGATACGATAAAGCTGGGTGTCGGCATAGGCAAACAGACGTCCCTGAAGCAGTTTATCTTCGGAAGGTTCAATTCCCGGCACCAGATTGGAAGGTGCCATAGCCACCTGTTCGGTTTCCTGGAATACGTTATCCGGGTTTTTATTCAGCACCATCTGGCCGATTTTGCGCTCCGGCACGCCGGGCCAGATTTTGGTGGCATCCAGCGGATCAAAATCAAACTTCTTCAGATCTTCCGGTTTCAGCACCTGGATGTAGAGATCCCATTTCGGGTAGTCGCCACGGTTGATCGCCGCCACCAGATCGTGCGTCATGTGGCTGTAGTCTTTACCCTGCACCTGCTCAACCTGCTGCGGGTCGAGATTTTTTACTCCCTGTAGCGTCTTCCAGTGGAATTTGACGTAATGCACTTCGCCCTTGCTGTTCACCAGTTTGTAAGCATGAACGCCATTGCCGTCCATGTTGCGGTAGGAGGCGGGTGTCCCTTCGTTGGAGTAAAGCAAAGTCAGAGTACGCGTTGATTCTGGTACGTGAGAAAAGAAATCGAAGCGGCGTGAATCGTTATCGAGGTTGGTGCGGGGATCGGGCTTAAACGCGTGCACCATATCCGGGAACTTGATGGCATCGCGAATAAAGAAAGTAGGGAAGTTATTGCCGACCAGATCCCAGTTGCCGTCAGTGGTATAAAACTTGGTGGCGAATCCACGTGGGTCACGCAATGTTTCCGGCGAGTGGTTACCGTGTACCACGCTGGAGAAACGGACAAACACCGGGGTTTTACTACCTGTAGTAAACACCTTCGCGATGGTCAGGTCGGAAATGTCTGCGGTCGCGGTGAACTCACCGTGCGCTCCGGTGCCGCGAGCATGAACAACACGCTCCGGAATACGCTCGCGGTCGAAACGCTGTAGCTTTTGCAGTAATTGCACATCCTGCAACAGCACCGGGCCGTTTGCACCGGCAGTTTGTGAGTTCTGGTTATCGCCTACCGGTGCGCCATTATCACGGGTTAAGGTATCAGCCTGGACAATCGGGCTGATGGCCAGCGACATTAAAACAATCAGAAGTTTTTTCCGGCTGACGCCGCTGCCGGTGATGTGATCATTGCTCATAATGCCTTCCTCATCGGTTATTGGGGTAAATCATTTCGCAGAGTCGCTTTTGTCAGCAGCCTGTTTTACGGCGCAAAGGCAGAAATCAAGGAAAGCCGCCTGTCAGCCGATCACTCCCCAACGACCGATACCATTTGTAAAACATAAAAGGCATCGTTGCGTAGCGCACGAGGTGGAGTCACCGAACACTTTCAGGACACTTATTATTTTTGCTGTGAAGGGTCTTAACGACCGTCTGCTTATCGGGGCTTGTCGTTCCCCACCTTAATCTGCGAGTGGGCGCCGCTCTGGCTTTTTCTGCTTTGAATGACACAGGCTATCTGCCTGAAATCACGCACATCTTACATGGAATTGCGCTTATGGGTGAGTAACCACACCCTATCGAATTGATAGGCTGAACTTTACTTACCTGTGGAAATGATAAAGAAGGGAAACAGATAAAAATCACCTGGAATACATAAGAATTATCCTAGTTTTGCTGCGGGTTACTTAAGATTTTCCGAAACTATGACTTTTGACAGGCTTATGAAGCGTTCTGTACTTCCGTCATTCAGCTACTGTCTGCCAGCGTTTCCGAAGTGACGTCGGTGAAAGCGAGCAAAGCTCAGATCGGTCTGTGACCTGTTTCTGGGGCTGGCAAACGTCAGGCCGGTCAGGTGTTATCTGGATCGCAGATGGAAAATTAATGACCTCTCAAAATTCATCAGCCGAATAATATGCTGGAGAATGTCTGACATGTACAACAGTCAGCTTTGCAGGGCAATTTTCTTCAGATAAACCGGATTAATAATCCAGCCGGGAGTTTCCGTAGCTGAAACTATTAATGTAAAGATGTTTAAATATTTCACCGTGTTTCTGACATTAATTGATAAATAAGGTTATTAATAACCAACTTATTTGTGATAGGTAAAATTAAATTTTAAGAATGAATAAACAGCTTTTCCATTCTGAATTTGATCCTTCCTTCAGTAAACTGAACGGAAAATTATAAAAAAGAATTAATGCACTTTTATAAAAACGGTTTTTATGGTGACTTGTGTTTAACTCATTGTTTTATAAGCATATTTAAAGATAATATTTTTTCTTTCCGTTTTCTTTTATTTATTTTTGAGATGTAAATCTTAAAAATTCATGCCAAAAAATCTGCTGGTGATAAAGTTAATTTAATAAAAATTACAATTCAAGGTCAGGTGTTTTCTAAGAATATTCTTAATGTTTCCTGATGCTTCTAAAATGTCAGAACTTATTTCAGCGCTTATGTACATACTTAATGTTCAGGGCGTTAATGCGATTACTTATTGAATTAATCTGATGCCCGGCTTAAAGCCTGCCCATCAGGCTATTTTATTTGCCATTTCGGACCCGTGTACTGCTCACAACCGATAGGTACCACCTTTACTCGGTTGTTACCTGAAGTGGATGTCCGGATTGGCCACAACGATACATGCCTGGTGGGACCGGCTCTTATTCCTGTTGTCCTGAGAGAGAGACTGTATTTTGACGACACTTAAACCCTTGTTAGCTAAGAACCGTAGTTGGGCCTTACAGCGCCGCCAACGTAATCCTCAGTATTTCAGGCAGAATGTACACTCCCAACAGCCGCATTCATTGTGGATAGGCTGTTCTGACAGCCGTGTGCCCGCTGAAGTCCTGACCGGGGCGCATCCTGGCGAGCTGTTTGTCCATCGAAATATTGCCAATATGGTGGTCAGCGGTGACGACAACTTTATGAGCGTGTTGCAGTACGCGCTGGAGTATCTGAAAGTCTCCCGTATCGTACTTTGTGGGCATTATGGCTGTGGTGGCGTGCAGGCCGCGATTTCATTGCCGGATATTCCTTTGTCTGATGAGAACTCCCCGCTGGCGCGGCGTATTACTCAGTTGCGCGAGGCGCTGGCTCCTGGTCTGGCAGAAGCCAGCGGTATCGAAGATGAAACGCAGCGTCTGAATCAGCTGGTTGAGGCCAACGTGCTGGCGCAGTTTGCGCATCTGATTCGTACTGAACCCGTTATCACAGCGTGGCGTAATGGTGTACAGCTGGATGTTTTCGGCTGTGTTTACGACCTGCAAACCGGTCATCTGAAAGAGCTGATTCAGCAGAATTCACAGGAGCCTCTGCCATGAATTTATCCACACTTCGTCAGGATATTCCCGCAGGTCTGGTGGTGTTTCTGGTCGCACTGCCACTTTGCCTGGGGATCGCACAAGCCAGTGGTCTGCCGCCCTTTGTCGGGTTGCTGACCGGGGTGATTGGTGGGCTGGTGGTGACAACCTTCAGTCCGTCAAAGTTTGCCGTCAGCGGCCCGGCTGCCGGACTGGTCACCATCGTGACCGGCGCAATTGAAACGCTGGGCTCCTTCTCCGCTTTGTTACTGGCGCTGATCATTGCTGGCGTGTTGCAATTTTTACTCGGCGTGGTGCGCGCAGGCCGCTTTATCAGTCTGGTTCCCGGAACGGTGATTAAAGGGATGCTGGCTGCCATTGGTATTTTACTGATTATTCAGCAGATCCCGGTGGCACTTGGCGCGGCGGGAGAAAGTGAGCTCAGCGAAATGGTCACTGGTGGAGCTTTCAGCGTATCGATTCCGGCCATTGTGGTGTCGGTAACCGGCCTGTTTATTTTGTGGTTCTGGTCCACACCTGCGGTAAAGAAAATCAAGGTGTTAAGCTGGATCCCAGGTCCGCTGATGGCGGTACTGTTCGGCTGCATGGTGACCGTATTCGGCGGCAGAATGTATCCGGAAATTATGGCCGATTTGCCACGTATTTCCCTGCCATCTTTTGACAGTCTCCAGGCGCTCACGGGTGAACTGCAACGTCCAGACTGGATGGCGTGGCAAAATCCGGCGGTATACGTCATTGCTGTGACGCTGGCGGTGGTTGCCAGCCTGGAAACACTGCTGAGTCAGGAAGCACTGAAAAAATTGCGTGCGCAGAACCCGCCGCCGTCGCCTGATAAAGAGATGCGTGCGCAGGGGATTGGTAATTTGCTCAGTGGCTTTCTCGGTGGTTTGCCTATCACCGCCGTCATTGTGCGTAGTTCGGTCAACGTCAGCGTCGGGGCACAAAGTAAGATTTCGATTCTGGTGCACGGCGTGTTGCTGCTGGTTTGTGGGCTGTGGTTCAGTGAAATGTTGAATGCTATTCCACTGGCAAGTCTGGCCGCCGTGCTGTTACATACCGGCTATAAACTGGCCACGCCCGGCCTGTTTGTGGAACATATCCGCAAAGGTGCCCGGCAGTATGTGCCTTTCCTCGCCACCATCGGCGGTATTCTGATCTTTGGTATGCTGGCCGGTATTGGTATCGGACTGGCAACCCAGATTCTGTTCAGTGTTTATAAAAGCCACCGCAATGCGCTGCTGCTGACACGTTACGACGATCACTATGTGTTGCGTTTCCAGCAAAATCTCACTTTCCTGCACAATCCGCGGCTGAAAACCCTGCTGGCGGAGATCCCGGAAAACAGTGTGGTGATTGTGGATTACGATAACGCGGAATATATCGATCCTGATGTTAAAGCGGTGCTCCAGGATTTCGGTGAAGGAGCGCAGAAGAGAGGAATTGTGCTGAATCAGTGGCCGGTTAAACTGGCTTAGCAGTAAAGCCCCCGTCGCTGGCTGGCTGCCCTTTTACAGGGAGTCTTCTGGCGATGGCTCCGCCAGGAGAAGAGGGGCTGATGGCTGCTGCTGAAAGGCAAATGCAGCAAGCCCGTACAGAGAAAACCCCGCCGGATTAAGGTGGGGTTTTTTCTGTGCATTGAAAACCCCCAGCCAGGCTGGGGGTTCAATAAAGTTTTCAGCTTTGGGCCAGTTATAAAAAACCCCTTTTGATTTGTTAAAACACCTTGCGGTCTGGCAACTGCGAATGTCAGCTCGTATGCGCCTGTCAGGGCGCTGCTGGTAAAAGAGCCTTACAGGCGCATATGAAAAACCTCCGGCTATGCCGAAGGATATTTATTCAAGCGCGTGATATCAGGCAAGGGGCTCAGGCCCGCGGAACGCCCGCCGCCATTCGCTGGGGCTGACATTAAAGCGGGCCTTGAAACTCTGGCGGAACGATACCGGTGAATGGAAGCCGGCCAGCTCGGAAACGCTCTCGATGCTGGCGCTGGTTGTCTCAAGCAGCTCCTGGCTGCGCTGCAGGCGCTGGGCATTGATCCACTCACCGACAGTCACCCCAGTCGCTTTCAGGAAATGGCGGGTAAACGTTCTGCGGCTCATGTTCACGAATCCCGCCAGCGCGTCCAGGTCGTGCGGTTTCTCAAGATTGCGCCGGATATAGTCGAGCAGCTCGTTGAGCTTCTCATCGCGGGTGTTGGTCGGTACCGGATGCTCGATAAACTGCGCCTGGCCGCCCTCACGGTAGGGCGGGACCACCATTCTGCGCGCAGCGTGGTTAGCGACGCTGCTGCCGTAGTGTTCCCGCACGATATTCAGACAGCAGTCGATACCTGCAGCGGTACCGGCTGAAGTGATGAGGCGTTCGTCCTTGGTGTACAGGGCATTACTGTCCAGATGCACAAGGGGGAAACGCTTTCGGAAATCCTGCTCAAACTCCCAGTGGGTCGCCGCCCGACGGTTATCAAGCAGCCCGGCATAGGCCAGTACGTAGGCCCCCAGACATAATCCCACGACTTCGGCACCGCGCGCCCACGCATCTCTCAGTTCGGCGAGGAGGTGCTCACCGGGCTTTTCTTCAGGATGGCTCCAGTACGGGATGACGATGATGTCGGCGGTGCGCAGCGGCTCAAGGCCATGCGGGACATCAATGGTAAAGCCTATGTCGGAACGGACCTGACCGGGCGCGTCGGCACAAACGCTGACGCTGAACAGCCCGGGCTCAACGGCCTGAGCGAAAATCATGAAGGGAATGGAGAAGTGGAAAGGGCTAACACCGGGTGTGGCAATCACGGCGACGGATAATGATGACATGGTGGTCCTCAGCGTCAGTCTGCCGGGACAGAGGGCGGCCCCGGCAGGTTCAGTATTATCAGAAGGTCAAGGTATCACCATCTTCAGGGATAAGAACCTTCTCTTCAATGCCGTTTTGCTGCGTGTACTCACGCAGTTCCTGGCGGGTCAGCAGACAGTGGTTAATGGCTTCCATATGCGAGGCCACAACCGTTGTCTCAGGCAGAGCCTGAAGCGTGCGCAGCGTGTCACGGGCGCCCATGATAATCGGGCCATAGTCGTCAATGTGCGCGTCGCCGGTATTGAGAACCACTACGTCAGGCTTAAAGCGCTGAAGGGTTTTCAGGTACGGCTTCACCCAGACGGTGTCACCGGCGATATACAGCGTTTTCTCATCATGATGGGTAAACACCAGGCCACAGGCATCGCCCAGACCTTCAGCCAGGTGCGGAACCGCGTAGGCTTCGTTGCTGCCGTGCTGGCCTTCGACCTTATGGATGGTCAGACCGTGGGTGAACACGTTGTCGTCCTGCAGCACGCGAACGTTAGTGAATCCTTGGGAGCGGATCAGTTCGGCGTCAGCCTCGTGCTGGGCGAAGATCAGCTTGTTTGAAGGAATATGTTTCTGCGCGGCCTCATCCCAGTGGTCCATATGAGTATGGGTCACGATGACGATATCAGCATTTACCAGCGCTTCTGTCGCGATCGGTAATGCGGTCATCGGGTTACGAATATGCGAACGCGCCGTCCCGGCAAAGCCGTCCCAGGCATCCTTTTCAGCAAGCATCGGATCGATGAGGAAAGTGGTGCCGGCATACCCAATAAAAAGGGTGGCGTTTCGTACTTGTGTCAGTTTCATAATAATCCTGTTCGGTAATGGCTGGCACCGCAGTGCCTAAGACTTCAGTGACAGCCAGTATAGGGAGGTGTGTCAGCAGAGGTGAGAGGCCTGCGGGACAGTGTGCGATGAAATCAGGTCAGTTATAAATTGCGATATGCAAAACGTGACGAGTAAAGATGGCGACCAGAGCGCGACGCTATTACGGCAGGAAATAACGGATCCCGATGCGTACGCAGACCTGGTTATCATGGTTTTCATCACGGTCCAGCCAGCCCAGTTCTGCAAAAGCTCTCCAGTATTTATTCAATTGGTAGTGCGCAGCAATATTGGGCTCCCAGTGCATTCTTTTCCCGTTAGGCGACCTGAAGTCACCGGTATTAATGGAAAATTCGGGGTCCAACAGGAGCCATAATTTATCCGTGGCCTGATAGTTCACGAAGACGTCAAGAAGGTGGGAGTCCTTATATTCCATCTTTCCATTGATGTTTACGTCTTTGTGCGTCATGTGGTTATAGCGATAACGCCCCGCCACGCTTAGATCGCCGGAGACGCGGTATTCAAGCATGGCACAGGGCGCAAGTGAGTGGAAAAACGTGAATATCCTGGAAGCCGAATGTTGTGCTGATCACATCCATATGCTTCTGGAGATCCCGCCGAAGATGAGCGTGTCGGGTTTCATGGGGTATCTGAAAGGTAAAAGTAGCCTGATGCTTTATGAGCAGTTTGGCGATTTGAAATTCAAATATAGAAACCGTGAGTTCTGTTGCCGTGGGTATTATGTGGATACGGTGGGTAAAAATACATCGAAAATCCGGGAGTACATAAAGCACCAGTTGGAACAGGATAAATTGGGGGAGCAGTTATCAATCCCGTATCCAGGTAGCCCGTTTACGGGCCGTAAGTAGGGAAGTTGGATGCAAATGTCAGCTCGTATGCGCCTGTCAGGGCGCTGCTGGTAACAGAGCCTTACAGGCGCATATGAAAAACCTCCGGCTATGCCGGAGGATATTTTTTTAGATGAATGTCACGTGAAATCCTGCCTGAGTCCATTTGTTTCCTGGTAACATCAGCCAGAAGTGAAGGTTTACCTGTCCTGTTAAATCTCAGGCCCGACACGCCTTTTGAGCCGCCAGTCCGGCAACGTGTTGAAATAACCGTAGGATTTTACAGATTATTGTTAACAAATCCGTGAGGTAAAATATGCCAGTTAATACGTCTGCCAGAGCGGAAAAAGCCACGCTCCATTTGCTATGCGGGAAAATCGCCTCGGGTAAATCGACATTATCAGAAACACTCAGTGCATCGCCTGGCACAATAGTAATCAGTGAGGATCGCTGGCTTACTGCGCTTTACGCAAGTCAAATGCAATCCGTAGCGGATTATGTGCACTACTCTGCACAGCTCAGAGATGTGATGAAACCCCATCTGATTTCACTGCTCAAGGCTGGTATCTCCGTGGTACTGGACTTTCCGGCAAATACCCGACCCCATCGTCAGTGGATGATGGAAATCATTGTCGAGTCTGGTGCCAGTCATCGTCTGCACTATCTCAATGTATCCGACGACATTTGCAAAGCCCGTTTACATGCCAGGAATGCTGAAGGCACACACGATTTTTCAGTGACGGACAAACAGTTTGCACATATTACCGCTTATTTTTCGGAGCCGGGCGCGGATGAGGGGTTTGAGGTTATTGAGTACAGCTGAACCTGTTACCGGCCCGCCAGCATTTCCATTTCGCTCTGTTCTGCTGAGTTAACACTACACTGGCCGGACTGGTTAAAGGCGGTGTCGAAATCAGACGCGGCGATGCGCCACAGCCTGTGGCAGAAGATCCCGGATTTATGCCTGCGCAGACGAGGCAGGAATGATAATTCCGGCATGCGCTGAAGCATTCCGTCCTGCATTGCAAATGTGCCGCAGCGTTCTATGCTACGTTAGCGAACTTATTAGGTTTTCGGGGAATTACCATGAGATTTAAAGGCCTGTCGAAGGGATTTTTTATCCTGATCCTGTTTATCGTCACCGTGGCATTTTTAGATATTTTAGGGCCGTATTATTCTTCCGTGTTATGGGCTGCCATCCTGGCGATTATTTTTCATCCAATGAAGCGCCGCCTGAAACAACTTTTTGCTGACAGAAATGGTCTGGCTGCGTTTGCCACCGTTATGGTGATTTGCCTGATTGTTATTACACCACTGGCGATTGTCGTTTCCTCGATGGCGATGGAGTTCAACGCTGTCTATGAAAGGTTGCAGAATAATAACACCCAGCTGCCGGGGGTTCTCGCTGAGGTGATGCAGCATCTTCCGCAATGGGCAAGGCATTCACTGGCCCAGCATCAACTGGATACGGCACCCCACATCCAACAGAAATTATCGCAGGTTGCACTTCAGGGCGGACAGTACCTGGCGGGCAGCGTTTTTCTGATTGGTAAAAGCAGCCTGGGCTTTGCAGTCGGTTTCGGTATCATGCTTTACCTGCTGTTTTTCCTGCTGAAAGATGGCTCGTATTTGATCAATGTGATCCTGCGTTCAATACCACTAACGGAGTATGTCAAACATCACCTGTTGGTAAAATTTGCTGCGGTTTCCCGTGCAACGGTGAAAGGGACGGTGGTGGTGGCAGTGGTGCAGGGGGTGCTTGGCGGTCTGGCATTTTACTTCACCGGGATTGAGGGAAGCCTGTTATGGGGCGCGTTGATAGCTTTCCTTTCTCTGATCCCTGCAATCGGTTCGGCGATAGTCTGGGTTCCCGCCGCGGTCTACTTCTTCTTTTCTGGCATGATCTGGCAGGGAATTTTTCTGGTGGTGTTCTTCGTGGTGGTTATTGGTCTGGTCGATAACATTCTGCGTCCGTTACTGGTGGGAAAAGATACCAAAATGCCGGACTACCTGATTCTGATCTCCACGCTGGGCGGCATGGAAATATATGGTATCAACGGCTTTGTGATTGGGCCGCTGATTGCTGCGCTGTTTATTGCCTGCTGGAATTTGCTATCCGGCCGCGATAATGAAGCCAACAGCGATGAGATTGATGAAGATTTCATCGAAGAAGGGAAAACGCACCCTGACGCCTGAGGATCTGCTCGAAAATTGTTAAAACAATCTGCCCCGTCCGGCTGGTCTGCCCGATCGGACGGGGCAATACCTGTCCCGCCTGCTCACCTTTCTTCTTCACTATATGTCAGGGCATCCCGCCTCGATCGGCATCACGTTTTCACAACCAGAGTCAGTCATCGCGGTTAGCGGCGGCCCGGTCGTTCGGGAAAAAAACCAATGCCAATCAGCCTGCCGGAAAGGCGGGCAAGGAATTTTCGCTGGCGTAGCCACTGTTCCATTTTGCCGGGGGGTTTGCGGCGCGTCTTTTGCCCGGCTTTACCGATCATGATTTGTAGTGACTGGGTTGCCCAGGTGGGGAAAATGCGGCGGCGCTGAACTTTCTGCAAATCTTTCAGTGTCAGCGTGCCGTTTTTTAATGGCGCTGACAAAAGGTTTGCTGTCGCCACCGCGTCCTGGATAGCCAGATTTACCCCGACGCCACCAATCGGTGACATGGCGTGGGCTGCGTCACCAATGCACAGCAGGCCGGGGCGGGCCCACTGCTCCAGCCGGTCAATGCGGATTTTTAACAAACTGACCTGCTGCCAGTCTGCAATCTCCTGCTGCAAACGTGACAGCGCGAAAGGGGATGCGTCAGCGACCTGCTGCAAAAAAGCAGGAAGCCCGGTAGCCTGAAGCGCTGGCAGACTGCCTTTAACAATGGAGTAACCACACTGCCAGTAGCTGCCGCGATCAACCATAATAAAATTCTTTTGCGCCCCGCGATGCCCCATCGTCCACTCAGGATCGCCGGGTTGTCGGCTGATTTTTAGCCATAACACATCGCGTGGTGCGCCAAAGCTGCGCACCTTCAGATCGGCAAGCCGACGAACAATCGAATCGCGTCCGTCACAGCCAATCACCAGCTGACTGTGAAACGCCTGCATATCTCCCTTAACCAAGGCGCGCACGCCGCTGACGATGCCATTCTCTGTAATTAATTCACGAACTTCCGCATTCTGAATCAGAGTAAAGCCGGGGAGCTGTGAGGCCTTACTGCTGAGCAAATTCAGAAAGTCCCACTGGGGCATAAAGGCAATGTATTTACAGCGGGTTGGCAGGTGGCTGAAGTCAGCCAGCGTGGCTTGTTTACCGTTGATTTCACTGTATAATTTTTCTGCTTTCTGATGAGGGATTGCCAGCAGCTCGTCGAGAAAATCCAGCTGCCAGGCAATTTCGAGCGTGGAAGGATGAATGGTATTACCGCGAAAGTCGCGCAGAAAATCACCGTGTTTTTCCAGCACCGTTACCGGAACCCCATCACGTGCCAGCAGGTATCCCAGCATTAATCCGGCCGGGCCGCCGCCAACAATGCAGCAGGACGCCGACGAAGCCACATGACTTTCTTTCATTTCATCTCACCAGAGTAACTAAAAGATGATAATAGTTATCATTTGATTGTATGCAGGTCAATCATCGGTAGATAAAGCGTGACTAAGATGCGCACGGTAATTAAATCGCCATCAGAGGGGGGATCTTTTGCTGACGATGCCGTTACGAAGTTCAATAACCGTGTCTGACTTTATTCTTTCAGCCAGATTATGGGGCTGTAAAAAATCCGCATGTTTTAAAAGTTCTTCCCTGTTTTTTGCCACAACCCATCCTCTGGCCCGATGAAGTGTCAGGGTATTAAAGTGACTGACTATATTCAGCGGCAGTGAAATCTTTGCGAGACTAAAACTATTATTAGCAGGAGGGGGATTTTTTACTTTTCCCAGCACAGTGGCAGGGCTGTACATATTTCTTCTGAATGAAGGTGCACCGGTGACAGCGGCATGTGGCCCGAGCGGCATAAAACAAAAACGCATATTGTCATCAGCTGAATCCATACGCCAGCGAAAATCAAACAGGGGTGAATCACAAATAAGTAGCGGCGCATCGGTTGACTGCCAGAAGGTAAAGTCCCAGTTCAGATAACTTTTATAAGTGGTTTCAAAATTATTCTTAAGCCAGGCCACTCTTTTTCTTTCATCGAGTTGAAGAACTTTCCCCACCCCATCCAGACCCCATTTACTGCGAACCGCTGAAGCGGTAATAGCAGGTAATGCGGTTTGTGCATATTTCGCTAAAAGCTGTTGGTCTCCTTTTCCCTGCCACAATGCATTTGCCAGCGTAACCAGGCGTTGCTCGTGTTTTGCTATCCCATCTTCAAAAGCCAGATCGACAGGTAAATTATTCTGGTTGCCGACATAGAGATAATCGTGACCCGCAAATTTTGCCTTCTTACCTTTCTCATAACAGGCATCCACGCCATTTTCTCTTAAATTCCAGTAGTGTAAGCCCTGCACATCTTCATTCCACCAACCTCTGAGTAAACCTGCGGTCACTTCATGATTGAATATTTTCATTTTAACTCCGGCGAATTATCAGCAAATAACAACCCCTGCTAAAGAGTAATCAGTGTGGTTGGATGCGGGCAGTTTTGCCTGTCACAGCAACACTCAGGTTGCAGCCTGATATTCTCTCTGCAATGACAATTTGTCAGCTTTATAGACATATTAAACACAGGGATATTTCATTCGATTCGCCTTATTTACGGTGGTTTTGTAACTATAGTAAGTTTGAAATAGCTGGACATGATTGTTAAGATATTTCCTTAAATTTTAAAAAACTGTTTATACACATCACTTAACATGAATAAATTAAGTAAAATTTCCCCAGTTCTTTCCCTCGCAGCACTGCTGGTTTGCACCTCCACTTATGCTGAAGATACAGCGGAAAAAACCGATGTCCTGCTGATCGGCGGCGGCATTATGAGCGCTTCTCTGGGCACCTGGCTTCAGGAGCTACAGCCAGGCTGGAAACAGTTGATGGTAGAGAAACTGGACGGCGTGGCGCTGGAATCCTCAAACGGCTGGAACAATGCCGGTACTGGTCACTCTGCCAATATGGAGCTGAACTACACGCCAGAGCGTGCGGACGGCTCTATTGATGTCAGCAAAGCGCTGGAAATCAACGAATCATTTATGATCTCGCGCCAGTTCTGGACCGCTCAGGTTCAGCGCGGTGTGTTGCAGAACCCGCATTCGTTTATCAACTCCACACCGCACATGAGCTTTGTCTGGGGCGACAAAAACGTCGACTATCTGGGCAAGCGTTACAAGGCATTGCAGCAGACTACCCTGTTCCAGGGAATGCAGTTCTCCACTGATCATAAGCAGATTGCACAATGGGCACCGCTGATCATGGATGGCCGCGATCCGCAGCAAAAAGTGGCGGCGACCTGGACGCCGGTGGGCACCGATGTGAACTACGGTGAAATCACCCGTCAGCTGATTGGCAGCCTTAAGAAACATGACAACTTTAAGCTGGAAACTTCTTCAGAAGTCACCAGCTTCAAGCGTAATGCGGACAATTCATGGCATGTTACCGTGACCGACGTGAAAGACGGTAAAGAACATGCGGTGGATGCAAAATATGTCTTTATCGGTGCTGGCGGCGGCGCGCTGAAACTGCTGCAAAAAACCGGTATTCCTGAAGCCGATAACTATGCCGGCTTCCCGGTAGGTGGTTCGTTCCTGGTGACTGAAAACCCGGAAATTACCAGCCAGCATTTAGAGAAAGTTTACGGTCAGGCTTCTGTAGGTGCGCCACCGATGTCCGTTCCGCATCTGGATGCGCGTTTTCTTGACGGCAAACGTGTGGTGCTGTTTGGACTATTTGCAACCTTCTCGACTAAGTTCCTGAAAAATGGTTCTTACATGGACCTGCTGAAAACCACCACCACCAGCAACTTTATGCCGATGACGCATGTGGGTCTGGATAACTTTGACCTGGTTAAATACCTGATCGGTCAGGTTATGCTGAACGATGACGATCGTTTCGCCGCGCTGAAAGAGTACTATCCGGCTGCGCGTAAAGAAGACTGGAAGCTGATCCAGGCGGGTCAGCGTGTACAGATCATCAAAAAAGATGCTGAGAAAGGCGGCCTGCTGAAGCTGGGTACCGAAGTGGTGACTGACCAGCAGAGAACCGTTGCGGCACTGCTGGGTGCTTCTCCGGGTGCTTCAACTGCGGCTCCGATTACGCTCAATGTTATTAAGAAGCTGTTCCCGGAGCAGTTTAACTCGCCAGAGTGGCAGAGCAAGATTAAGGCTGTTATTCCAAGCTTTGGTCAGGAGTTAAACGGTAACGTGGCGTTGACGCAGCAGGTTTGGGATAACACCGCAGCAACGTTGCAGTTGACCAAACCACCGGTTATTCAGATGAACGGCAGCGCTCCGGCGAACGTTCAACCTGAACAACAAAAAGCGGCTGCGAAAGGCCAGCACGACATGGCGCTGTAATTAAAAAAAGGCCGGGTAATCCGGCCTTTTTAACAACAGGCGGCTATTACTCAGTCACTTTGTTTTTAAGACTTTCTGCACCCTGTTTGGTTTTATCCCAGGTCTTTTCTGTCCCTTCTTTCGTTTTATGCCAGGCTTTCTGGCTTCCTTCTGAAACTTTACTGCTGGTTGAATTACTTTTCCCTTCCGCCGCATGTTTGGCTTTCAGTTTCAGCTCGGCACCCTGATCTTCCGTCTGGTGCAGTTTCTCTTTCGCCGTATCAGCACCTTTATGTGCTTCCTGCACCGTTGCGTCAGTTGCCTGAGTGACCGTATCCGCGAAAACCGGAGAAGCCAGTAAAAGAGCCGACAAAGCAATAATGGTATTCTTCATAAATTCCTCATTTATTGAATCAGTCCACCCTTAGTATAGCTAAATCATACGGTTGTGTCCGGGAAGCGGTTTTTACCGTGACTTTCAGGGCTGACTTAGTGGCCTGTGGGATTGAATGCAGCAGTGATGATATACGGATAACGGCAAATCTGGGTGGGCTGATTGGAAGAGGGTTACCGTGGGTGGGTGTTGCTATCACGTTATACGATATTACCATCATCTCCCACAGAACTATCTGGCATTATAATCTCATGGTTCGACGTGAGGACAGGATATGAAATCCCTGGATGAAACCGTACTCGAATTTGTGAGAGACGAATTACGCTGTAAAGAACTGGAAATCGATTCATCACTCAGTTGTATTAGCTCAGACCTGATCTGACAGTTACCGGTTATTTATACAGGTGTCTGTCAGATTACATCTGGCTTAAGTTTTTCTCAGCCCAGATGTGTTTTCCATCAAGTAACGTTTCCATTGGCGTCCGGCCACAGCACATTTTCCCCTGATGGGTTCGTTCATTATTATAGTGAACCAGCCATTCATCAAGATCCGACTGTAATGTATCGAGTTCGCCATACAGTTTTTTGCGGAATGCTACCTGATAAAACTCCTGCAATATCGTCCTGTGGAACCGTTCGCAGATGCCGTTCGTCTGCGGCGACATCGCTTTGGTCTTCGTGTGGTCGATATCATTTATTGCCAGATAAAGCT
>NZ_JFHN01000062.1 GCF_000590885.1 Erwinia mallotivora | reverse complement strand
CGATTCTGAGGAGAATGTGATGAAGCAATATGTTAAACGTACACAACGCGACTACTCTCTGTCCTTTAAACTGGCCGTCGTTGAGCAGGTTGAAAAAGGTGAGATGACTTATCGTCAGGCTCAGGAGCGCTACGGTATCCAGGGGTGCTCCACCGTTCTGAAGTGGCTGCGTAAATATGGCCAGCTGGACTGGCACTCTTCAAAGCAGCGCAGCGCACGTGGAGGACTCATGAAAAAATCCCTTCCCCTTACGCCTGAACAACGAATCAAAGAGCTTGAGCAGCAGCTGGCTGAATCCGAAGTGAAGGCGCAGTTCTTTGAGGCCGTCGTGAAGGTCATGAACACTGAGTTCGGTGCCACGCTGACAAAAAAGCAGTTAGCTTCGTTATCGCGCAGGCAAAAACACCCGGACTGACCATCGTCAGGGTCTGCCGGTTTTTAAAAATAAGCCGTCAGGCCTGGTATCAGGGGTGTCAGCGCGTGCAACGTAAGTCAGAGCAGGCCTGCCGCATTACTGAGGAAGTGAAAAACCTCAGGATGCAGCAACCGCGCCTGGGCACGCGCAAGCTGCACCATATCCTTAACTGTCGGGATGCACCTGAACTGCATATCGGGCGGGACAGCCTGTTTACCGTACTCCGGGAGGCCGGGCTGCGGGTACGTCCGGCCAGGGCTTATCATAAAACAACCCACAGCCATCATCGCTTTTATAAGCATCCAAACCTGCTGAAAGACGGGCCGGGGCGGACCGTCATCTCCGGCCCGGAGCAGGTTTGGGTGGCGGACATTACCTGGCTTCCGGTCAGAACCGGCACGGCTTACGTGAGCCTGGTAACCGACGCATTCTCACGGAAAATAGTGGGTTACCATGTGCATGAAAGTCTTCATACAGAGCACGTGGTGAAGGCGCTACAGATGGCACTGAAAAACCGGCATGGCAGGACACCGCTGATCCATCACTCCGATCGCGGCATACAGTACTGCTCAGCGATGTACCAGTCGGTGCATGAAAGACACGGGCTAATCTGCTCAATGACGGATGGGTATGACTGTTATCAGAACGCCATTGCGGAGAGGGTCAACGGAATACTGAAAAACGAGCTGCTGATAACGCGCCCGGCAGACATCGTTCAGGCAGAAATAATGGTGGCGGAGTCGGTAAGAATCTACAATAGCCAGCGACCGCATCTGTCGCTGAAATATAAAACGCCAGATGCAGTACATCAGGCGTTTTGAGGGCGTAAAGTGTCAACCTATGCCAGGACTAGTCAGATTATTTATTCCACGGCATGATTGGCACGGCACTCAGCGCATTCTTTGGCGATCCATCCACGACTTTATCAGAATAACTCAGATAAATTAACGCGTTACGTTTTTTATCGTAAAACCGTACCACTTGCAGCTTTTTGAAAACCAGTGAAGTTCGCTTACGAAATACCACTTCACCTTCTGCCTTACCCTGAGCTATCTTGTCGCTGAGTTGCACCGGGCCAACCTGCTGACAGGAGATCGCTGCGTCTGAGGTATCTTCAGCCAGTCCCAGCCCCCCTTTGATGCCACCGGTTTTAGCCCTGCTGATGTAGCAGGTGACATTACTGACGTCCGGATCGTCGAACGCCTCGACAACGATCTTATGGTCCGGACCAAATACTTTAAATACCGTATCGACAGAACCGACCACCTCTGCATGGGCGGAAAGGGACGAGAAAATTACAGACGTGACTATTAACAATTTTTTTATTGTCATAGAGTTACCGTTGCTAAGAAAATAGATGAAATTGTAAGTTATTACTTTCACTCTCCGTCGGGTCGACAGCACATACCCTAGGTTTGACACGCAATTTATAGCACAAATACCCGGTCGGAATGGATTGCGTAGTAAAGTCTGGTGTGAAATTGTTTCCCCCGGCTTCAATTTAAACAGGATGAGGACGATTTATGGATCAAGCCGGTATCATTCGCGATTTGCTGGCCTGGCTTGAAAGCCACCTTGACCAGCCACTTTCACTGGACAACGTGGCGGCCAAGGCGGGCTATTCAAAATGGCATTTACAAAGAATGTTCAAGGAAGTCACCGATCACGCTATTGGTGCATACATTCGCGCACGTCGCCTGTCAAAAGCGGCCGTAGCGCTTCGCGCTGACCAGCCGCCCGATTCTGGATATCGCCTTGCAGTACCGTTTTGACTCGCAACAGACATTTACCCGCGCCTTTAAAAAACAGTTCAATCTGACACCGGCATACTATCGCCGCGCATCAGACTGGAACGCTTTTGGGCTACGTCCACCTATCAGGTTAGGTGAATTTAGCGTGCCTGAGCCGCGTTACGTTACCCTGCCGGAAATGGTGCTGACCGGGCAGACGCAGAGCTACACCTGTACTCTGGAACAAATATCCAGCTTCCGTGATGAAATGCGCCTGCATTTCTGGCGACAGTTTTTGACCGAAACCGATATGATCCCACCTGTGTTGTACGGTCTGCATCAGTCACGTCCCAGCATGGAAAAAGACGACGAGCAGGAAATCCTCTACACCACTGCCGTCCCTGCCGAACAGCTTTCGCAGCCAATGCCAGCTACGCAGACGGTGTTGCTGGAGGGGGGAGAGTATGTCCAGTTCACCTATCAGGGGCCACGAACTGGCTTGCAGGAATTTATCCTGCTGCTTTATGGTACCTGTATGCCAACACTACAGCTGACACGCCGTCACGGGCAGGATATCGAACGTTTTTACACTCACGGCGGCAAGAAACGTGCTGAACCCCCGACGGAAATACGCTGTGAATATCTGATTCCCATCCGTCCGGTAAACGACGCGAAATCGGCCTGATACCTCCGCCAGATCGCCCCGGCAGGGTGACAAAGCACTCACCCTGCCAGCAATCATCTCAGCGTTGCAGTTCATCCAGCGCGGGAAGATCCAGATGTGACACATCGCCTGCCGTTTCAACCACCCAACCTGAAGCCAGCCAACCGCTGTGCTGGTGATCGACGCGAGAAATCGAACAGTTGCGCAACCGTAAACGGCGTTCGGCATGCGCCGGTAACCCCAGCATGGTACTGATCAGCACGCCCAGCGCCATACCGTGACTGACCAGCAACGGCCGACTTCCGGCGGGCAGATGCAGACAGGCGTTAAGCGCCTCGTGCATTCGTGCAGCCAGCTCCGCCATTGACTCACCTTCGGGAATGCGACCATTTTCCGTGCCATCCACCAGCGTTTTACGCCAGCTCTCTTCCTCTGCGCTCAGCGACGCCAGCGCTCTCTGTTCAAGCACCCCCATATTTAACTCACGCAGCCGAGGGTCCAGCCGCACCTCGCAGCCACAGGCATCGGCGATAATGGCCGCGGTACGCTGCGTACGCCCCAGGTCGCTGGAAATAATATGGGTGATACCGAGGTGTTTCATGCGCTCAGCAACCTGATATGCCTGCTGCTCTCCTTTTTCCGTCAGAGCGCTGTCTGACTGTCCCTGAAGGCGACGCGCTGCATTCCAGACCGTCTCTCCGTGGCGAACAAGATAAACCTGTAACATGACTTTTTTCCGTTATACTGCGACAAATTTGCGTAGAAGGTTCAGATAATTATGTACCATGTCGTCGCTGCCACCAGCAATCCAGCCAAAATTAACGCCATCTCTCAGGCATTCAGCGATATTTTCGGAGAAGGATCCTGCCATATCGAGGGGGTGGTGGTCGACAGCGGCGTCGCTCTGCAACCGCTCAGCAACACAGAAACACGAACCGGCGCACGTCAGCGGGTAATGAACGCCCGACAAGTCAGGCCGGAGGCGGATTTCTGGGTAGCCATTGAAGCCGGTATCGAAGAGGACACTGCCTTCGCCTGGATGGTGGTGGAAAACCACCGCCTGCGCGGCGAATCACGTTCTGCCAGTTTTACCCTGCCTGCCGCCGTGATGAAAGGCATTCGTGCCGGACGTGAACTGGGTGAGGAGATGGCGCGTCTGACCGGCATTGAGAATATCAAACAGCAGGGCGGCGCTATTGGCATATTTACCGCCGGAAAACTGACCCGCACCAGCGTTTACCATCAGGCGCTTATTCTGGCCCTCTGCCCGTTCCATAACGCTGTCTATCAGCAGGACGACGCCCCGTCAATCCTGCCCTGAGCCATCCAGTAACTGCGCCGCCAGCCACGCCTTCAGTGGCGGCGGCGCACTTTTCAGGCTGTTGGATCCACGGGTAATGGTCGCGATGCCCACCCCCAGATCGTTTTTCAGCTCACGCTGGCTGAGTTCACCACGCATTAACTCTTCAACAATGCGCAGACGCGTGCCCAGGGCTTCACGCTCATCAGGGGTGGTCATCAGTTGGAGCAACGGCAGATGCAGATCGTTGAGGCAGGCATGTTGCAGCAGCGCAACAAAACGCTGCCACTCTTCGTTGTGCGGTTCTGTAGTAACGGGGGCTGAAGATTCGCTCATGTGCGGTCCATACTCATTGACTAGTACAACAGCATATCACAGCCCCCGTCGAATCAGTAGTGACGCTGCCACTCACTGTCAGACAGGATTTTGTCTGGTTTCCCCATAAAATGGCGGTAGTAAACGTCGTAGGCCAGCACGTTTTTAACGTAGCCACGCGTTTCCGAGAACGGAATGGTTTCGATAAACGCCACCGGGTCCAGACGCCCTGCGCTGTTGCCAAGCCAGGTTCTGACGCGTGACGGTCCCGCATTATAGGCTACCGACGAGAAAATACGGTTCTGACCAAACTGCTGATAAACCGACTCCAGATACTGAGTACCAACCTGAATATTGGTTTCCGCATCCAGCAGCTGGCTGCTGTTGCTGTATCCCGCCAGGCTGTAGAGCTTCACCGTGTGTTGCGCGGTGGCAGGCATCACCTGCATCAGGCCGGAAGCGCCAACCGGTGAGCGGGCTTTTGGATTCCACGCGCTCTCCTGACGGGCAATCGCCATGGCATAGCTGACCGGAATCGCCTTTCCGGCAGTGTAGCGATTGAACTGATCCTGCCAGGCCAGCGGGAAACGCTCCTGCAAACTATTCCATAATTTGCCGGTAATGGTCGCCTGAACGCTCAGGTCCCACCAGTTTTGCTCAGCAGCATAGCGCGCCAGCTGCTGTTGCTGACTGGTAGTTTTACTGCCTACCAGATAGCTCCACTCCGAGCGGGCCAGGTTATCCATCCCCCAGTACATCAGCTCACGCACCCGGGCAATTTCCGGCCCCTGAATCAGACTGCCTTCCGGCTCCGGCGCTTTGTCCACCTGCATCTTGTAGTCAACGCCAAGGCGCTGCGCAGCCACCATCGGATAGAAGCCGCGCTCCTGCATCAGCCTGCGCAGGATCTTTTCCGCTTCCTCACTGCGCCCCTGCGCCATCAGCAGGTCGGCCTGCCAGTATTGCCACTCATCTTTCTGTTTAGCTTCCACCGGCAGGCGGGCGATCCAGGTATTCAGGCCGTGTCGGTCGTTATTACCGAGTGACATTCTCACCCGACGCTCAATCAGCGAGGTTGAATCACTGCGCATCACCACATTGTCACGCCAGCGGGCCTGTTCCGGGGTGATATCGTTCCCCATCAGACGCCAGGCAACGGCTTCATTCAGTTCCTGCTCGTCCTGCTCCGTCATCTTTTGCAGACGGACCAGTGACGGGATCAGCATCCGCGCATTCTCAGCGTTATCCCGCGCAACCCGGGCAAAAGCCAGCGACGTTGCCTGACGGGTAAAATCCGTCGGGCCGACATTACGGGCGAAGGCTTCAACATTTTGCGGGTTATTCTGCAAATCTGTTACCGCATCGGCAATGGTCTGATAATCAGCAGGCAGCTGTTTTGCCAGAGAATTCACCAGGCTGGCGTTGCCCTCTTTCATCGCCAGGCGGATGCGTTCCAGGGTAGTAATGGGGGTCTGCTCACCCGCCGCCTGCCAGACGCTGAACAGTTTGTCGCAGGTGGCCGGGGTGGCCGTTCCACGCAACCAGATAGCTTTGGCACCATCCCAGGCGACCTGCTGCTGACCGGTCGCCCATTTGGCGTAATACCAGTTACAACGGGCCGCAACCGGTTCGGGGGCTTCCGGGCTGAACACCAGTAAACCACGCCAGTCCTGGCGCCGTGCCAGCTCATTAACAAAGCGAGCAGAGAGAGAACGCACCGGGGGTAAAGTCGGGTATTTTTTGATGAAGTCTTTGACCACAAACCCGCTCTCCTGATCCAGATCCTGGGTCAGCTGGCGATATTCAAGGTAGGGATAAAGCGGGTAGTCACGCAGCGTCGGCATCAGTTGCGCGACGGTATCCATCTGATTGCTGTCCCAGGCCTGCCTGGCCTGCAAATAGCGACCGCGCTGGGCATCCAGCGAATCCGCCTGAACCGAAGCGGTAACGACACTTAAACACACACCCGCCATCCACAACTGCCACTTGTCCACCATGACTTTCCCCACGTTAAACCCTCAATTATCCAGTTGCCCTGGCCTCATGCTACCGGGACTCAGCCGAAACGGCTATGTTCAGCACCAATATTTACGCAACCATCCCTCTCTAAACTGCCATTAAACCAGCAGCATATTGTGAAATGAGTCTGCTCAATTGCTGGAAACGATCAATAAGCGCTTTGTATACCTCCTTCAGCATAGACCGCATTAATCAACACTGAATCAAATGCTTGCTGAAGGAATATCTATGTCGCGACTGACGCCAGACCCCACAGACCAGATCGCCTGGTATCGTTATGACAGCGCAACCGTACTGAAGCGGTTAAAAAGTACACCCGGCGGCCTGTCTGCCACAGAAGCGCAACGACGCTTCACCACCCATGGTCCGAACCGATTGCCGCAACGCCCGGCAAAAAGCGCCCTGCTCCGCTTTCTGGCCCATTTTAACGACGTGCTGATGTACGTACTACTGGCTGCTGCGCTGTTGACTGGCGTTATGGGCCACTGGCTGGATACTGCGGTCATCCTCGGCGTGGCGCTGATTAATGGATTGATTGGCTTTGTACAGGAAAACAACGCTGAAAAATCACTGAAAAGCATTGAGAGCATGTTGCCCGCCATGGCCCAGGTGATGCGTGACCACCAGATCCAGACCCTTGACGCCAGCCAGCTGGTACCGGGGGATATTGTCATCCTGCGTGCAGGGGATCGTATCCCGGCGGATTTGCGCCTGACTGAAGCCCATAATCTGCAAGTGGAAGAGGCGATCCTGACCGGCGAATCCACCGCCATCACCAAACAGACCGGGGCAATTGACACCGAAGTGATGCCTGGCGATCGCGATAATCTGGCTTTTTCCGGCACCACCGTCAGTTCAGGCAGCGGCACCGGGGTGGTCATTGCCACCGGGGCTGACACCGAACTGGGCCAGATTAACCATATGATGGCCGACATCCAACCACAGCGTACGCCGTTACTGGTGCAGATGGATAAACTGGGCCATACCATCTTCCTCAGCATTCTGGTGATGATGGCCGCGCTGTTTATCTTCTCACTGCTGTTACGCGACATGCCGATGGGCGAGCTGCTGCTGTCACTGATTGGGCTGGCCGTGGCGGCAGTGCCGGAAGGACTGCCCGCTATCATCTCGATTATCCTGTCGTTTGGCGTCCAGGCGATGGCGCGTAAGCGGGCAATTATCCGCAAACTGCCCACCGTCGAAACCCTGGGTGCGATGACCGTAATATGCAGTGACAAAACCGGGACGCTGACCATGAATGAAATGACGGTGAAAGCCGTGCTGCTGGTCGGCGGCAATCTGCGGGTCGAAGGTAACAGCTATTGTCCCGAGGGCGGTTTTCTTACTGAGGACGGGAGAGCGGTGGAGCCCGCTGCCCACCCGCTGCTCAGTCGCTTTTTGCGCAACGTTGACCTGTGTAATGAAAGTACGCTGATCCAGGATGCAGAGGGACACTGGGACATTACCGGTGGCCCTACCGCCGGGGCGCTGAAAGTGCTGGCAGCAAAAGGCCGGTTGCCAGAGCAGGCGACACAGTTAAAAGATAAAATCCCTTTTGATTCGGCCTGGAAATACATGGCAACGCATCATCAGATTGCCGGTGAAGAGCGCATCATCGTCACCGGCGCACCGGATGTGCTGTTGAAGCTGTGCCAACACCAGCTGACACCTGAAGGTATCGCACCGCTGGACAACCCCTACTGGCAGGAAGAGATCGCCCGCTACGCCCGCGAAGGTCTGCGCATGGTCGCCAGCGCCTGCAAACCGGCCGAGGACAACCAGCCCGCACTGAGCCACCCGTGCCTGCAAAGCGGCCTGATCTTCTGCGGTATCGCCGCGATGATGGACCCACCGCGCCCGGAAGCCGTGCAGGCGATAGCCGAGTGCCACCGGGCCGGTATCCGGGTAAAAATGATCACCGGCGATCATCAGGAAACCGCCATGGCGATAGGCAGGATGCTGGGCATTGGTGACGGCCGCAACGCGCTCACCGGTTATCAGCTGGAGCATATGACCGACGGCGAGCTGGCCAGCGCCGCCGCGCGTTATGACATTTTCGCCCGCACCAGCCCGCAACATAAGCTGCGACTGGTTAAAGCGCTACAGGATCGGGGCGAAGTGGTGGGGATGACCGGCGACGGGGTCAACGATGCCCCGGCACTGAAACAGGCGGATGTCGGCATTGCAATGGGCATCAAAGGGACGGAGGTCACCAAAGAAGCCGCCGATATGATCCTGACCGATGACAACTTCGCCACTATCGCCAACGCGGTGAAGGAAGGCCGCCGCGTCTGGGATAACCTGAAAAAAACCATCCTGTTTATTATGCCGACCAGTCTGGCGCAGGGCCTGCTGATTGTTATTGCCATCCTGATGGGCAACCTGCTGCCATTAACGCCGGTACAGATCCTGTGGATGAATATGGCCACCTCTGCCACCCTCTCTTTTGGATTAGTCTTTGAAAAAGCGGATAAAAACGTGATGCGCCGCGCCCCCCGGGATGTCAGAAAACCGGTAATGGACGCCTGGGCACTCTGGCGGGTAGGTTTTGTCGGCATACTGATTGCGCTCAGCGCTTTTATGCTGGAAGCCTGGCTGCAATCGCGTGGCTACAGCGTTGAATTTATTCGTACCGTGCTGTTACAGACGCTGGTCACCGCCCAGTGGGTATACATGCTGAACTGCCGGGATAACAGGCGCTTCTCGCTCAACCGTGGGCTGCTGCAAAACCGGGGAATGTGGCTGGTGACGGCTGTACTGGTGCTGCTGCAACTGGCGATTATCTGCCTGCCATTGATGAACAGGCTGTTCGGCACCGTCCCGCTGCCGCTGAGCTGGTGGCTGATCCCCCTGGCGGTCGGATCCGTGCTGTTCCTGATTGTTGAGATGGAAAAACGGCTGACCCGCCGCTGGCGGTAAGCATCATCATCCCGTCACTGCCGGAAGCCAGAACGCAGCAACAGATTCTGACTTCCGGCGCATACCGGGCATTTATCCCCTCCGCAGCACCATACCTCTGGCCGAATTTGCTCTTTTCTGCTGACAGCCCTTTCCTGCCAGCAGAGCACCACACCGCGCCTGACGGTAATCCTGCCGCCGCCCCATTCGCAGGGTTTCGCCCTGCCAGCCAGCTGGCTGTTTTTTGCCCCAACGTTGTACATTCCCTGCCCGCCGGTGGTGCGCCACTTTCAGCCCTTACGGTAAATATCTATATAAAACAGATGTTTTTTTAACTGGCACGGCTTTTGCCTGAATGAATCCAATCTTGTATACCAGATGGAATTCAACTTATGGCTTTCACCACCGGCTTCACCCTGAAAGACTGGCAGCATCAGCATCAGCAGCACCCTGATGATGTGCTGACAACGCTGACTTCAGTGTTATCCGGATTATCCACCGACGATAATGCCTGGATCGCTCTTGCCACGCCTGCCCAACTGCGCGCCCAGTTGGAACCCTTGCTGACTGCCTGGCGGCAGGATCCGGACTCGCTGCCGCTGTTTGGCGTGCCCTTTGCCGTCAAAGACAATATTGATGTGGCGGGCTGGCCCACCACGGCTGCCTGTCCGGCGTTCACTTATCAGGCCGCAGCGGATGCCGCAGCCGTCGCCAGGCTTAAGGCCGCAGGTGCGGTGCTGATAGGCAAAACCAACCTCGACCAGTTTGCTACCGGCCTGGTCGGGAGCCGTTCACCTTATGGCGCGGTAAAAAACACCTTCAACCCGGACTATGTCAGCGGCGGCTCCAGCTCCGGTTCCGCTTCCGTTACCGCTCGTGGGCTGGTCTGCTTTGCGCTGGGCACCGACACCGCCGGATCAGGCCGCGTCCCGGCTGGTTTCAACAATATCGTCGGGCTGAAACCGACCAAAGGCTGGCTCTCCGCCAGCGGCGTGGTGCCCGCCTGCCGTCTGAATGACACCATTTCAATCTTTGCGCTGACGGTGGAGGACGCCTTCCGGGTGGCAGACTGTGCCGGCGGCTATGACGCCAGTGATGCCTACTCGCGCAGTAATCCGGGGCTGGCACCGGCCGCGTTACCGGCGATGACCAACTTAGCCATTCCGGCCCATCCAACCTTTTTTGGCGATGCGCAGGCTGAAGCGGCCTGGCTGGCATCGCTGACCGCCTTGCAGGCCGGGGGAGCCACGCTACACCCCATTGATTTTTCGGTCTTTCAGCAGCTGGCAGAGCAGCTATACAACGGCCCCTGGGTAGCTGAGCGTACCGTCGCCATCGGCGAGATGCTGGCGCGTCAGGAAGAGATGGACCCGGTGGTCCATGAGATCATCGCCACCGGTCAGCGTTACAGCGCCGTGGACGCTTTTGCCGCCGAATATCTGCGAGCCGATCTGAGCCGTCAAATCCAGCAGACCCTCAGCCAGTTTGACGCGCTGGTGGTCCCCACCTCTCCCACCATCCACACCCTGGCGGAGATGCAGCAGGAACCGGTGCGCTACAACTCGCAGTTTGGCACCTACACCAACTTCACCAATCTGGCCGACCTCTGCGCGCTGGCGCTGCCCGGCCCCTTCCGTGCGGACGGTCTGCCCGCCGGGATCACCCTGATAGCACCTGCCTGGCATGACCGTGCGCTGGCAACCTTTGGTCAACGCTGGCAGGCCAGTCAGTCACTCAGCCTCGGGGCCACCGGCAGGAGAGCCCCCGGCAACAGGTTATCGCTGCCCGCTTCACCGCTGCATGTGCGTGTTGCCGTGGTCGGCGCGCACCTCAGCGGAATGCCGCTGAATCACCAGCTGACCCGCCGTGATGCGGTGAAGGTTGAAGAGACGCAGACTGCCGCCTGCTATCGCCTGTATGCGCTGGCTGATACCCACCCGGCCAAACCGGGGCTGGCAAAAGGTAGCGACGGCGCAGCGATTACCGTCGAGCTGTGGGACATCCCCCTGGCCCGTTTTGGTGAATTTGTCGCAGAGATCCCGCCGCCGCTGGGGATAGGTACGCTGGAGCTGGCCGACGGCCGTCTGGTGAAAGGCTTTATCTGCGAACCTGCCGCGCTGGCAGAGGCAACCGACATCACTGCATCAGGCGGCTGGCGTAACTGGCTGAGCCGCAAGGAGACGCCACATGTTTAATACCGTTCTTATCGCCAACCGGGGTGAAATTGCCTGTCGTGCGATCCGCACGCTCCGGCGACTGGGCATCACCAGCGTGGCGGTTTACTCCCAGGCAGATAAAAATGCGCAGCATGTCAGGGATGCGGATATCGCCATCGCCCTTGGCGGCGAGAAGGCCGCTGACAGCTATCTGCGTATTGATAAAATTCTTGCGGCGGCGAGGGAAACCGGCGCGCAGGCGATCTGGCCGGGTTACGGCTTTCTGTCAGAAAGCCTGCCTTTTGCCGCCGCCTGCGAAGAGGCGGGGATTGCCTTCGTCGGCCCCACCGCGCAACAGATTGGCGAGTTTGGTCTGAAGCACCGCGCCCGCGAGCTGGCCGCCGAAGCGGGCGTACCGATGACCCCCGGCACCGCCCTGCTGGCGTCGCTGGACGAGGCGCTGATCGCGGCGCAAAACATCGGCTATCCGGTGATGCTGAAAAGTACCGCAGGCGGCGGCGGTATTGGCCTCACCCGCTGTGCCGATGAAGGTGCGCTGCGCCAGGCGTGGGAGAGCGTTCGTCGTCTTGGCGAACAGTTTTTCAGCGATGCGGGGGTATTTCTGGAGCGCTGCATCGATCGCGCCCGCCATGTTGAGGTGCAGATTTTCGGTGATGGCAACGGCAGGGTGATCGCCCTTGGCGAACGCGACTGCTCACTACAGCGTCGCAATCAGAAAGTGGTGGAAGAAACCCCGGCCCCCAGGCTGCCGCAGGCGACCCGCAGCGCCCTGCTGGCCTCGGCGGTCAGGCTGGGTGAACGGGTCAGCTACCGCAGCGCCGGTACGGTGGAATACATCTACGACGCAGCGCGCGACGAATTCTTCTTCCTTGAGGTGAACACCCGCCTTCAGGTTGAGCATCCGGTGACTGAATGCGTCACCGGGCTGGATCTGGTGGAGTGCATGTTGCGGGTCGCCGCAGGCGAAGAGCCCGACTGGGCGCGTATGACGCAGGCCCCGCAGGGTGCCGCCATCGAAGTGCGTATTTATGCCGAAGATCCGCTGAAAAACTTCCAGCCCAGTCCCGGCGTACTGACCGAGGTCTGCTTCCCGGAAAACGTGCGGGTGGATGGCTGGGTCAGCACCGGGACAGAGGTGTCGGCCTTTTATGATCCGATGATCGCCAAGCTGATCGTGCACGGCGAAAATCGCCAGGCGGCGCTGGCAAAAATGGCGCAGGCGCTGAGCGAAACCCGTCTGCACGGCATCGCCACCAATCTGGACTATCTGCGCCAGGTGGTGGCGAGCGAGGCGCTGCGCAGTGGCGATGTCTGGACGCGCTGGCTGGACAGCTTTACGCCGCTCAGCAGGGTGGTCGAGGTGCTGCAACCCGGCACCTGGAGCAGCATCCAGGATTACCCCGGTCGTCCGGGCTACTGGGATATCGGCGTACCGCCTTCCGGCCCCATGGATGATTTCGCCTTCCGCCTGGCTAACCGCATTGTCGGCAACGCCAGTGAGGCGGCCGGACTGGAGTTTACCCTGCAAGGTCCGACGCTGCGCTTCCACAGTGAAACGGTCATCGCCCTGACTGGCGCAGCCTGCCCGGCGACGCTGGACGGCGAAGCGGTGAACTACTGGCAGCCGGTAACGGTGCGGGCCGGTCAGACCCTGACGCTGGGGCGGGCACAGGCGGGCTGTCGTACTTACCTGGCGGTGCGCAACGGTTTTGACGTACCGCAATACCTCGGCAGCCGCTCCACCTTTGCACTGGGCGAGTTTGGCGGACATGCCGGTCGCACGCTGCGGGTCGCGGATATGCTGGCGATTTCACAGCCGGAGCTGGCCGCCTGCACCACCCCGGCCCCGGTGACTGCACCACAGGCGGTTGATCCGACGCTGATCCCGGATTTCAGTGATGAATGGCATATCGGCGTGCTCTACGGGCCACACGGCGCGCCGGACTTTTTCACTCAGCCATCGATTGAGGCATTTTTTGCCACCCCGTGGCAGGTACATTACAACTCCAACCGGCTGGGCATCCGCCTGGTCGGCCCTAAACCGGAGTGGACCCGCGCCAACGGCGGTGAAGCGGGGCTGCATCCCTCCAACGTCCACGACTGCGAATACGCCATCGGCGCGGTGAACTTTACCGGCGATTTCCCGGTGATCCTCACCCGCGACGGACCCAGTCTGGGTGGCTTCGTCTGCCCGGTCACCATCGCCAAAGCCGAGCTGTGGAAAGTCGGCCAGGTTAAACCGGGCGATCGTATCCACTTCCACGCCATCAGCATTGAGGAAGCCAACGCGCTGGAAGTTGCGCAGGAACGGAGGGTGGAAAGTTTGCAGGCCATCAGCCCTCCGGCCTTCGCTGCCCCTTCGCTGGACACCACCGCACAGGGTTCCGCCACCGTACTGGCAGCCTGGGCCGCTACCGCCACCACGCCGACGGCGGTCTGGCGTCAGGCTGGCGACAACTACATCCTGCTGGAGTATGGCGACAACATCATGGATCTGGCGCTGCGGCTGCGCGTGCATCTGCTGATGACCGCCCTGCGTGAGCTTAATCAGCCGGGTATTGAAGAGCTCTCTCCCGGCGTGCGTTCACTGCAAATCCGCTATGACAGCCGCGTGATTGGTCAGCAACAGCTGCTGACGCTGCTGCTGGACGTGGAGAAAAAGCTGGGCGACGTCAGCCAGCTGAAAGTCCCTTCGCGCATTGTGCATCTGCCGATGGCCTTTGAAGACAGCGCCACGCTGGGCGCGGTGGAGCGTTACAAAGAGACGGTGCGGGGCTCTGCGCCCTGGCTGCCCAATAACGTGGATTTTATCCAGCGTATCAACGGGCTGGCGACGCGCGAAGCGGTTCGCCAGACGCTGTTCGACGCCAGCTACCTGATCCTCGGCCTCGGCGATGTCTACCTTGGCGCACCCTGCGCGGTGCCTGTCGATCCGCGCCATCGCCTGCTCAGCTCCAAATATAACCCGGCGCGCACCTTCACCGCCGAGGGCACCGTCGGCATTGGCGGCATGTACATGTGCATTTACGGCATGGATTCACCCGGTGGCTATCAGCTGGTGGGGCGCACCCTGCCCATCTGGAATAAATTCCTGAAAAACGAGCAGTTTTCCGCCGGTGAGCCGTGGCTGCTGCGCTTCTTTGATCAGGTGCGCTTTTATCCGGTGAGCGAAACGGAGCTGGACGCCCTGCGCGACGATTTCCGCGAAGGACGGGCCACCATCACCATCGAAGAAAGCGAGTTTGATTTTGCGCAGCACCGCCGTTTCCTCAGCGACAACGCCGACGCCATCGCGGCATTCCGCCAGAAGCAGGCCAGCGCCTTTGAGGCAGAAGTCGCGCTCTGGGCCCAGGAGGAACAGGACGCGCCGCCCGCCAGCGAAGAGAACCTGCCCGCGCAGGAGCAGGAAGATAACGCCACGCCGGTGAGTGCCGACCTGAACGGCAATATCTGGAAAGTTCTGGTCAGTCCGGGCGATGAGGTGGCAGCCGGACAGCCGGTGATCATCGTCGAGGCAATGAAAATGGAACTGACCATCCACGCCCCGCAGGCGGGCAGGGTCAGGCGCATCAGCTGCCAGCCTGGTCGGGCGGTCAGCCCGGGCGATACGCTGCTGTGGCTGGAATAAACGAGGTGAACATGCAGGCGCATCAGTCAAAAGGCAACAAAGGCCGTCCGGAAGCACTGGCGGAAAAAGTCTACCAGACCATCAAAAACGACATTTTTGATTTTCGTCTGATGCCGGGCGACCGCTTCAGCGAGAGTGAAATGGCGGAAAGAATGGCGGTGAGCCGCACGCCGGTTCGTCAGGCACTGTTCTGGCTGGAGCGTGAAGGCTATGTCGAGGTGTGGTTTCGCAGCGGCTGGCAGGTGCGTCAGTTTGACTTCGAATACTTTGAGGAACTGTACGACCTGCGCATTGTGCTGGAGTGCGAAGCGGTTCGCCGTCTCTGCGCCCTGCCCTCCGGCGAGGCCGGTGAGCTGCTCGCTGAACTGCATCACTTCTGGGTAACCGCGCCCCGTGAACAGGATGGCAAAACCGTTTCCCTGCACGATGAGGCGTTCCATATGGCGCTGGTGGCCGCCACGGGCAACCGCGAGATGGCGCGCATTCACGCCGGACTGACCGAAAAAATTCGCATTATTCGTCGCCTTGACTTCACCCGGGAGGATCGCATCGCGGCAACGTATCACGAACATACCCTGATTTTACAGGCGGTTATGCAGCAACACCATGAGGAGGCACAGCGCATTCTGACTGACCATATTTCCGTCAGTAAGGCTGAAGTCAGAAAAATCACTTTACACCGGCTACACCAGGCAAGGCTTCAACCGGATTCATCCAACTAATTCAACAACATCCAGAGGATTCGCCAGATGAAAAGACGTTCTTTGCTTAAAGCTTTTGCGCTCACCGCCACGGCGATGAGTATCGGGTTCAGCTGGGGTGCGCAGGCTGCGGACACCATTAAAGTCGGTATTCTCTCTTCGCTGTCCGGCACCATGGCTATCTCAGAAACGCCGCTGAAAGATGTGGCGCTGATGACCATTGATGAGATCAACGCGAAGGGCGGCGTGCTGGGGAAAAAATTGCAGCCGGTGGTGGTGGATCCGGCATCGAACTGGCCGCTGTTTGCCGAAAAAGCCCGCCAGCTGCTGACGCAGGACAAAGTCGCCGCCGTCTTTGGCTGCTGGACATCGGTTTCGCGTAAATCGGTGCTGCCGGTGTTTGAAGAGCTGAACGGCCTGCTGTTCTATCCGGTGCAGTATGAAGGCGAAGAGATGTCGCCAAACGTCTTCTATACCGGCGCTGCGCCTAACCAGCAGGCGATTCCGGCGGTGGAATACCTGATGAGCGAGGACGGCGGCAGTGCAAAACGCTTCTTCCTGCTCGGCACCGACTACGTCTATCCACGCACCACCAATAAGATCCTGCGCGCCTTCCTGCACAGCAAGGGGGTGAAGGACAGCGACATTGAAGAGGTCTACACGCCCTTTGGCTACAGCGACTATCAGACCATCGTTGCCAACATCAAAAAATTCTCGGCGGCAGGCAAAACGGCGGTGGTTTCCACCATCAACGGCGACTCCAACGTCCCCTTCTATAAAGAGCTGGCTAATCAGGGCATTAAAGCCACCGACGTTCCGGTGGTCGCCTTCTCGGTAGGCGAAGAGGAGCTGCGCGGTATTGACACCAAACCGCTGGTCGGCAACCTGGCCGCGTGGAACTACTTCGAATCGCTGGATAACCCGGTCAACAAGAAATTTGTCGCTGACTACCGCGCTTACGCCAAAGCCCACAATCTGCCGAACTACAGCACCGCCGTGACCAACGACCCGATGGAGGCAACATACGTTGGCATTCATATGTGGGCGCAGGCGGTGGAAAAAGCGGGCAGCACCGATGTGGACAAAGTCCGTGCGGCAATGGCCGGGCAAACCTTTAACGCGCCGGATGGCTTTACCCTGACGATGGACAACAGCAACCACCACCTGCACAAGCCGGTGATGATTGGCGAAATCGAAGATAACGGTCAGTTCAACGTGGTATGGCAGACCGACAAACCGGTGCGTGCCCAGCCGTGGAGCCCGTATATCCCCGGTAACGACAAAAAACCAGATAGTCCGGTGAAAACAACGCATTAAAAATCACGGGCGGGGTTTCCCGCCCTTCACCCGCAACATGAATGGACATTGCGATGAACATACAGCGACTGTTTTCGCAGCTGGTGGCGCTGTGCCTGCTGATCCCGCTGGCGGCCTTTGCCGGACCCGCAGCAGACTTCGCCAGCGCCAGCCGCAGCGACCAAATCCGCCTGCTTCAGCAGTGGGCCGCCGCGCCGGATAGCTCGCGCACCGCTTTTCTTCACGCCTTAAAGCAGGAAAACGTGGTGCTGGATGAGAATAAGCAGCCGTTCAGCGAAGCAGACGGCAAACTGACCGCCCTCGACAGCGCGTTGCAGCCCACGGGCAGTACCAAAAAACTGTTTATTAACAACCGGCTGCGCGTGCAGATTGCCACCACGCTCGCCGCGCATCAGTTGCTCAGCGATAACCGCGATAACCGCCTGGCGGCCGCGCGTCAGTTGCAAAATGATGCCGAAGCCGCGCAGCTTCCGCTGCTGAGCCGACAACTGGCCTCTGAACGGGACAGCGCAGTCCATGCGGTGCTGGCTCAGGCCGTTGCCGGTTTGCAGGTAGCGGATGCCAGCCCACAGGTACGGCTGCGGGCGGTGCAACTGCTTAGTGAGACCAGCGATCCGCAAACCGAAGCCACGCTTTTGCGTCTGAGCCAGCCACAGAACGAGCCGGATGCAGCGGTACGCGCCGCCGCCAGTGACGGGCTTAAGCAGATAAAACAGCGGCTGCTGTGGGGGGATTTGCTGGGCCAGGCATTTACCGGCCTGTCGCTGGGTTCAGTGCTGCTGCTGGCGGCGCTGGGGCTGGCGATCACCTACGGCCTGCTCGGCGTGATCAATATGGCCCATGGCGAAATGTTGATGCTTGGCGCGTACGCCACCTGGCTGGTGCAGACGCTGTTTCAGCGCTACGCGCCGGAGTGGCTGGCGCTTTATCCCCTGCTGGCGCTGCCGGTAGCCTTTATCATCACCGCCACCATCGGCATGGTGCTGGAAAGAACCGTCATCCGCCATCTGTATGGCCGCCCGCTGGAGACACTGCTGGCGACCTGGGGGATCAGCCTGATGCTGATCCAGCTGGTGCGGATGCTGTTTGGCAGTCAGAACCTGGAAGTGGCTAATCCACCGTGGTTATCCGGCGGTATCCAGCTGCTGCCCAACCTGGTGCTGCCGTATAACCGCATCGTGGTTATCCTGTTTGTCTTTGCGGTGCTGCTCCTCACCTGGCTGCTGCTGAACAAAACCCGGCTGGGCCTGAACGTGCGGGCGGTGACGCAAAATCGGGCGATGGCCGACTGCTGCGGCGTGGCAACAGGCCGGGTGGATATGCTGGCCTTCGGGCTGGGTTCCGGCATCGCCGGCCTCGGCGGCGTGGCGCTGTCGCAGCTGGGTAATGTCGGCCCGGAGTTAGGCCAGGGCTACATTATCGACTCCTTCCTGGTGGTGGTGACCGGCGGCGTCGGACAGCTGGCCGGCACGGTGGTGGCCGCCTTCGGGCTGGGCATTCTTAACAAGGTGCTGGAACCGCAAATTGGTGCGGTACTCGGCAAAATCCTGATCCTGGTGCTGATCGTGCTGTTTATCCAGAAACGCCCCCAGGGACTGTTCGCCGTTAAAGGGAGGGTGACCGACTGATGGCTCAAACTGTAACGCTCTCGCTGGCTGAAAAAGCCCCGCGCCTCAGTATCGCTGTCGGCCTGCTGGCCCTGTTGATCCTGCTGGTGCTGCCCTTCCTGGCGCTGCTGCCGACAGAAAATCCGCTGGCGGTATCCAGCTGGACGCTGACGCTGGTGGGCAAAATTCTCTGCTATGCCATTGTCGCCGTGGCGCTGGACCTGGTCTGGGGCTATGCCGGGCTGTTGTCGCTGGGTCATGGCTTATTCTTTGCGCTGGGCGGTTATGCGATGGGGATGTATCTGATGCGTCAGGCCGCCGGAGACGGGCTGCCTGCCTTTATGTCGTTCCTGTCGTGGGATCGCCTGCCGTGGTTCTGGGCCGGTACACAGCACTTTGCCTGGGCGCTGTGCCTGGCCGCGCTGGTGCCAGGACTGCTGGCTCTGGTGTTTGGCTGGTTTGCCTTTCGCTCCAGAATCAAAGGCGTCTATTTTTCGATTATCACCCAGGCACTGACGTACGCCGGGATGCTGCTGTTTTTTCGCAATGAAACCGGCTTTGGCGGTAATAACGGTTTCACCGGTTTTACCACCCTGCTGGGCTTTCCGGTGACCGCTATCCATACCCGCATCGGCCTGTTTATCGCCACCGTGCTGCTGCTGGTATTAAGCCTGGCGGTCGGTTTTGCGCTGGCGCGCAGTAAGTTTGGCCGGGTGCTGACCGCCGTTCGCGACGCGGAAAACCGCCTGATGTTCTGCGGCTATGATCCAAAAGGTTTCAAGCTGTTCGTCTGGACCCTGTCGGCCATCCTCTGTGGTCTGGCCGGTGCGCTCTATGTGCCGCAGGTGGGCATTATCAATCCCGGCGAAATGTCGCCCACCAACTCGATTGAAGCCGCTATCTGGGTGGCACTGGGCGGGCGCGGTACGCTGATTGGCCCGCTGCTGGGTGCCGGAATTGTTAACGGTGCCAAAAGCTGGTTTACCGTCGCCTTCCCGGAATACTGGCTGTTTTTTTTAGGGTTGATGTTCATCCTTGTGACGCTGTTCCTGCCACGAGGCGTCATTGGCCTGCTGCGCCGGAGGAAACATGAGTGAGCCACTTTTTACCCAGCCCCATCGTGCAGACCGGTATCGTCAGCAAAGCGACCCGCTGCTGCTGCTGGAAAATATTACGGTTTCCTTTGAGGGGTTTCGGGCGCTGAACGCGCTGTCGCTGAATATCGGCGTCGGTGAGCTTCGCTGCGTGATCGGCCCCAATGGCGCGGGGAAAACCACGCTGATGGATGTGATCACCTGCAAAACCCGGCCGGACAGTGGCCGGGTGCTGTACGACCAGAGCACCGATCTCACCACCCTGTCGCCGGTGGAGATTGCCCGTATCGGCATTGGCCGCAAGTTCCAGAAACCGACGGTGTTCGAAGCACTGACGGTGGCGGAAAACCTCGAAATTGCGCTGAAGGACGATAAGTCAGTCCTCGCCTGTCTGCGCAGCAAGCTGAACAGCGAACAACAGGACCGCATCGCCGAAACCCTCACGCTGTTGCGACTGGGTAACGAGCATCGTCGCCTCGCCGGCCTGTTATCACACGGGCAGAAACAGTTTCTGGAGATTGGCATGCTGCTGGTGCAGGACCCTCATCTGCTGTTACTGGATGAACCTGCGGCAGGCATGACCGACGCGGAGACCGAATACACCGCCGAGCTGTTTAAAAATCTGGCGGGACGGCATTCGCTGATGGTGGTGGAGCACGATATGGGCTTTGTCGAGACCATCGCTGACCATGTCACCGTGCTGCACCAGGGGCAGGTACTGGCTGAGGGTTCGCTGCGCGAGGTGCAGGCGAATGAACAGGTTATCGACGTTTATCTGGGGCGCTGAGATGTTACAGGTTTCTGAACTGAATCAATACTATGGCGGCAGTCATATTCTGCGCGGGCTCTCCTTTGATGTGCGTCCCGGAGAAATTACCTGTCTGCTGGGCCGTAACGGCGTGGGCAAAACCACCCTGCTGAAATGTCTGATGGGGCTGATCCCGGCCAAATCCGGCACGATTCGCTGGCAGGATAGCGTCATCAACGGCCGTAAGCCCCATCAGCGGGTGCAGGCGGGGATAGCTTATGTTCCCCAGGGACGCGAGATTTTTCCGCGTCTGACGGTGGAAGAGAATCTGCTGATGGGGCTGGCGCGTTTTTCCGGGGCGCAGGCCAGGCAGGTGCCGGAGGAGATCTGGCAGCTGTTCCCGGTGCTGAAAGAGATGAAACAGCGGCGCGGCGGCGATCTTTCCGGTGGACAGCAGCAGCAGCTGGCGATTGGTCGGGCGCTAGCCTGCCAGCCCCGGTTGCTGATCCTTGATGAGCCAACGGAAGGCATCCAGCCCTCGGTGATTAAAGAGATTGGCACGGTAATCCGTCAGCTGTCGCAGCGCGGCGATATGGCAATCCTGCTGGTCGAGCAGTTCTATGATTTTGCCGCCGGACTGGCCGACAGCTATCTGGTGATGTCACGCGGTGAAATTATCCAGCGGGGACGAGGAGAGACGATGGAAGCCGATGGCGTCAGGCGGCTGGTGGCGATTTGACCGACAGGGAGCCATAAGCGAGTCACGGCTCCCTGATATTCCAATTGACCTCGAAACGCAGTCCAGCCGACGCGCCGACTCTTTCGGGAGCGACCTGAACCTACGATGATAACCACTGCCCTTATCACCGCATATTCAAACAGAAAATTAAACCACCCAGCTGAGCGCAATCACCGCCAGTAAACCGACCACTGAATTAATCAACTCCAGCAATCCCCAGGTTTTGAAGGTGTCCTTCATTGATATACCAAACGTCTCTTTAAACAGCAGGAAACCGCCGTCATACATCAGCGTAATGGTATTGCTGCCACAGGCCACGGCCAGCACCATCAGTGCCGGATTGAGATGGAAGGCATCGATCATTGGAGCCACAATGCCCGCAGAAGTGATCGCCGCCACCGCACCCTGTCCGGTCAGGATGCGGATAATCGCGGTAATGATCCACGCAATAATAAACGGCGACAGGCTGACATCGCTCATCACATCGACAATATGGTCGCCCACCCCGGACTCAATAATCACCTGCTTAATTATCCCACCGGCACTGATCACAAACAGTACATTGGCAATACGCGAGATGGAATCGCTGACGCGGTGCGTAATATCGCTGGCGGTAGCGCCACGACGTAAGCCAAGAAACCAGATGGCGGCCATCGTTGCCAGCAACATACTGATCTCAGCACTGCCGAGGAAATCACACAGCTGCCCAGGTAAGGAGGTTTTACCCATGATCGGTTTAATAACTGATGCGAGGATCATCAACACCGCCGGGATCAGCGGGATCATCATGCTGATAAAGAAAGACGGCAACGCATCTGCCGGTTTCTCTTCAACAGGTTTAATCATCGCGTTCAAAGGAATTCTGGCAATTCCCGGCAACAATCGTGGAAGCAAAATACCCGCACAGAACAGAGCGGGGATCAGAACAATCGCACCATAAATATAGACCTGCACAATATCCGCATTAAACACGCCCACCAGCGCAACCGGACCAGGCTGAGGGGGAAACAGGCTGTGTCCCATTGTGGCGCCCACTACCGTTGGGACAACCAGCTTCATATAAGGAATATCGGCCTTTTTAGCGATATTCATCACCAGCGGCATAGCTATCAGAAAAGCGACCTCATAAAACATCGCAATACCAAATACCACGCCGATAAACATTAAACCCACCGCAAGAAACCGCGTGCCGCATTTTCTGATCACGGTGTCTGCAATCTGCTGGCTGGCTCCGGAGTCGGTCATAAACTTACCGATGATTGCCCCGAAAATAATAATCAGTGCCAGATGCCCCATAATACTGCCCAGCCCCTGCTGGACAATGGGAACTATTTTATTGACGGGAATGCCTTCCATGATGGCAATAAAAATACCTGCAATCAGTAAAGCAAAGATATTATGAAATTTAAATTTCAGATTGAGTATGATTAGCAGGCCAATCCCGACCAGCACCCAGAAAAGCGCAATAAAAGGTGTCATATATTTCCCTGTATGCAAATTTTACTCAGTGATGGCAAACAATAACGCCACTGTCTGCCACGCTCTCCCTTAACTTTTTTGTAAGGCTTCCCACAGCCCCAGCAAATAGGTCACCCCTAACGCCCGGTCATACAGACCATAGCCGGGACGGCCGGTTTCTCCCCAGATAAAACGTCCGTGATCCGGGCGAATATAACCGTCAAAACCGTTGTCATACAGCGCCTTCATCACCCGGAACATATCCAGCGAACCATATTGCGTGGGGTGTGCGCACTCATAAAAATCCTTATCCTGGATCAGCTTGATGTTACGCACATGGGCAAAAGGAATGCGTTTACGTCGGGTAAATTCAGCCAGAATGGCATACACATCGTTATCAGGATCTTCGGCGATCGACCCGGTACACAGGGTAATACCGTTAGCCTCTGAATCCACCGCCCGACATATCCAGTCAAGATCGTCACGGTTCTTCACAATACGCGGCAGGCCAAAAATGGAATAAGGCGGATCGTCAGGATGGATGGCCATTTTAATGCCCACCTCTTCACAGACCGGGATCACCGCCCGCAGAAAATAAGCCAGATTGTCACGCAGCTTCGTTTCATCCACATCCTGATAGCGGGCAAAAAGCTCTTTAACTTTCGCCAGTCGCTCCGGTTCCCAGCCCGGCAGCGCAAAGCCATTGGCACTCTCCAGCACCTCCTGCACCACCTCTTCCAGGCTCTTATCAATACCCTTTTTCTCAAAGGCCATGGTCAGCGAACCATCGGGCAGCACGTAGTTCATGTCGGTCTTCATCCAGTCGAACACCGGCATAAAGTTATAACAGATGACTTTGATACCCTGTTTCGCCAGGTTACGAATGGTTTGCTGATAATTTGCAATATAGCGATCGCGCGAGGCGCAGCCGATTTTGATGTCATCATGAATATTGACGCTCTCGATCACTTCCATTTGCAGACCGGCCTGATGGGCAAAGCCCACCAGCTGCGTAATTTTATCTTCCGGCCAGACCTCGCCGACCGGCACATCGTACAGCGCCCCGACCACGCCTTCGACGCCGGGCACCTGCCGCATATGCTCCAGAGGGATGCGGTCTTCCTCTGGTCCAAACCAACGCATTGTAAATTGCATAGTCATTATCCTGAGCTGAAAAAGTCGCCCTTAAGCTACCATACTAGTATTAAAAACGTCGATTGATGAACCTTGCGGGAATTGATCGTCGTCACAGTTATCTGCCTGTCAGCGGTAACCCTGATTGCAGCAGCCATGCTGCAACCTGCCGGGCCGTTTGCGGCAGCGCAATTTTTGCGGTTAAGATGCATTCCCTGCCTGACGTACGCAACGCCTTCAATTGTGGCTGGTTTCCGGCAGGAACCGCTATCAATCAATCAGGAAGCAGAAAGATGGAAACCCGTCGCGATGAACGCATAAAAAAACTGGCGCTCGCGCTGCAACGCACCGACAAAATCCACCTCAGAGAGGCGGCCCAACTGCTGAGTGTCTCTGAGATGACCATCCGTCGCGATCTCAGTGAGACAGGTGCCGTGGTGTCACTCCTTGGCGGCTATATTGTCAGCAGTGCAAAAAACAGTCACGGGCACTATTTTGTTTCCGAGAAGCAAACCCACAACGTGGAGAAGAAGCGCCGGCTGGGCCAGCTGGCCGCCACCTTAATCGACCCGGGCGACACGGTGTTTTTTGACTGCGGCACCACCCTGCCGTGGATGATTGATGCCATTGACGACCAGCTGGAATTTGTCGCGGTCTGCTGCGCGATGAATACCTTTATGGCGTTGAAAGAGAAGCCCGCCTGCCAGGTGTTTCTCAACGGCGGCGAATTTCACAGTGACAATGCGGTTTTCACGCCGCTGGGCCAGGGTTCCGTGCTGGACAATCTTTGTCCGGACAAAGCCTTTATCTCTGCGGCGGGTATTGATGCCGATCAGGGCGCAACCTGTTACAACCTTAATGAGCTGGCGATGAAACATCAGGCCCTGCTGCGCGCACGACAAAAAATTCTGGTGGCTGACAGCAGCAAATTTGGCAAGGTGCTGCCTGTGCGGATTGGCGATCTCGACCTTTTTACCCGCTTTGTCAGCGATGAAGCCGCACCCGCAGCGCTCGCCCTGCGCTTACAGCAATCCGGCGTGGTTCATCAACATCTTTGAACCGCTGAGGCAGCCACCCGTCCGTTCGACTTTTTCCCCGCTCACCGCTTAGCGGCGGCAAACACAAATGGCCTGGTTATCCTGCGGTCATCACGTTCTGCGACTGTGATTACCTGGTGAAACCAGCTAAACTTCGTCCCCTGAGCGGGTAACAGATGCCCCGGTTTACATCTTATTATCAGACAGCAAGAGGCTTATCCTACGTGGCTCAATTCGTCTACAGTATGCATCGCGTCGGCAAGGTGGTTCCGCCGAAACGCCATATCCTGAAAAATATCTCCCTGAGCTTTTTTCCCGGTGCCAAAATCGGCGTACTGGGTCTGAATGGCGCAGGTAAATCCACCCTGCTGCGCATCATGGCCGGTATCGACAAGGATATCGAAGGGGAAGCGCGCCCGCAGCCCGGCATTAAGATCGGCTACCTGCCGCAGGAACCGCAGCTTAACCTTGAACACACCGTGCGTGAGTCGGTGGAAGAAGCGCTGGCCGAAGTGGTGGGCGCGCTGAAGCGTCTGGATGAAGTGTATGCACTTTATGCCGAAGAGGACGCCGATTTCGATAAGCTGGCGGCTGAACAGGGACGGCTGGAAGAGATTATTCAGGCGCACGATGGCCACAACCTCAATACCCAGCTGGAACGTGCCGCCGACGCGCTGCGCCTGCCGGACTGGGAGGCTAAAATTGCCAATCTTTCCGGTGGTGAACGTCGTCGCGTTGCGCTGTGCCGTCTGCTGTTGGAAAAACCCGATATGCTGCTGCTCGACGAACCGACCAACCACCTGGATGCAGAATCCGTGGCGTGGCTGGAGCGCTTCCTGCACGACTTTGAAGGGACTGTGGTAGCTATCACCCACGACCGTTACTTCCTGGATAATGTGGCAGGCTGGATCCTGGAGCTGGACCGTGGCGAGGGGATCCCGTGGGAGGGTAACTACTCCTCCTGGCTGGAACAGAAAGATGCCCGTCTGGCGCAGGAAGCTTCCAGCGAAGCGGCCCGCCGTAAATCCATCGAGAAAGAGCTGGAGTGGGTTCGTCAGGGCACCAAAGGCCGTCAGTCAAAAGGCAAGGCCCGCCTGGCGCGCTTTGAAGAGCTTAACAGCACCGAATATCAGAAGCGTAACGAAACCAACGAACTGTTTATTCCACCGGGCGCGCGTCTGGGTGACAAAGTGGTGGAAGTCAGCAACCTGCGTAAGTCCTATGGTGACCGCGTACTGATTGACGATCTCTCCTTCTCCGTGCCGAAAGGTGCGATTGTCGGGATTATCGGTCCTAACGGCGCGGGTAAATCCACGCTGTTCCGCATGATGTCAGGCCAGGAACAGCCGGATTCCGGCAGTATTGTGCTGGGTGAAACCGTCAAACTGGCGTCGGTCGATCAGTTCCGTGACAGCATGGATAACGGCAAAACCGTCTGGGAAGAGGTGTCCGGCGGGCAGGACATCATGCGCATCGGCACCACTGAAATGCCAAGCCGTGCCTACGTCGGGCGCTTTAACTTTAAAGGCGTCGATCAGGGCAAGCGCGTGGGTGAACTCTCCGGTGGTGAGCGTGGTCGCCTGCACCTGGCGAAACTGTTGCAGGTTGGCGGCAACATGCTGCTGCTCGATGAACCAACCAACGACCTGGACATTGAAACCCTGCGCGCGCTGGAAAACGCCCTGCTGGAGTTTCCGGGCTGTGCGATGGTTATCTCGCATGACCGCTGGTTCCTTGACCGTATCGCCACCCACATCCTCGACTACCAGGATGAGGGCAAAATCGAATTTTTCGAAGGAAACTTTACCGAATACGAAGAGTATAAGAAGCGTACGCTGGGGGCCGATGCCCTGGAGCCAAAACGTATTAAATACAAACGTATGATTAAGTAACCTGTCCGGCGGGAGAGCTTCTCCCGCCTTTTTTCATCCTTTGTGCCTTCACTGATGCCCTTTCCCCACATCCTGCACTTATTGATAAAATTCCCGCAGTATCGGTGACTGCAAAGCATAATCAATAAAACTGATCAGCGCAGGCGAGTTAAGCTTACGACTGGGGTAAACCAGCCAGAGTTCATTGCCGCCTGGCGTCCACTCCGGCAACACCTCCACCAGCTTTTTCTCTGACAGCAGCTCATCACTGAGAAAGCGCGGCAACAGGGTAATGCCTCCGTCTTTCAGCGCACATTCGCGGGCATAAACCAGATTATTGGTCATATGGATGGACGGCAGCAGCCAGCGAAAATACTCTTCTCCCTTTTTCAACAGCCACTCGCCCCATGCCTGATGAGCAATGCAGTGATGTTCTGCCAGCTGCTGTGGATGCGTAATCGGCGGATACTTTGCCAGATAGCCGGCAGAGGCCACCAGCAGCCGTTCGCTGTAGCCAATTCGCCGCCCAATCAGCGATGAGTCCTGCGGTTCACCGGTGCGCAGGGCGATATCATAGCCATCCTGCACCAGGTCCTGCATCTCATCAGAAACTGCCACCTCCAGCGTGACATCCGGATAAGCCTGCTGAAAAGCGGCGTTAAGCCTTGCCAGCAGCGTCGCCCCTATCCCCGCCGGGGAAGTGATACGTAACCGGCCACTGGGATTATCCCGCAGGCGTTCAATTGCCATCGCGGCTCTTTCACTGGCCTGCAACATCTCCTGGCAATGCACCAGGTAGCGCTCTCCGGCAAAGGTCAGGTTTAGCTGGCGGGTGGTGCGATTAAGCAGGCGGAGCCCCAGCGCCTGTTCAAGCTGGCTGATGCGCTGGCTGACGCTGGATTTCGGCAACTCAGCCCGTCGGGCAGCACCGGTAAAACTGCCGCACTCAACCACCAGCGCGAAGAGCGCCATATCCTGGAGTTGTTTAAACATCATTGTTCACCTGAAACGAACACTTAGTTAGTCATTATACGAATTATCAGCGGTCCGCTGAGGTTCTACACTGAATAACACACCTCAAAGGAGATATGCTATGACAATCAAAGCAATTGCTGTTAATCCAGAAAAACCGGAGCAATTTTTTGAATTTCAAGCAAAAAATTGCATTCCAGGCGACTACGATCTGCGGGTGGAAGTGCGCGCAGCCTCGGTCAATCCGGTGGATACCAAAGTGCACAAGGGTGTACAAAAGAGTGGTCTGCAACAGCCGCGTATTCTGGGTTGGGATGCCAGCGGCGTGGTACTGGAAGTGGGCAGTAAAGTCAGTGGTTTCAGGCCTGGCGACGAAGTTTACTATGCGGGGGACATCACCCGTCCGGGCAGTAACAGCAGCCAGCAATTAGTGGATGCGCGCATCGTCAGCCACAAACCCACCTCGCTGAACTGGGCAGAGGCAGCCGCCATCCCGCTGACCGCGCTCACCGCGTGGGAAGGGTTGTTTGACCGGCTGCATATCGACCAGGCTGAGGAAGGCAAAACCTTACTGATCGTCGGCGGTGCGGGCGGGGTTGGCTCGCTGGCCATTCCTTTCGCCCGGCTGCACAGCAAGGTCACCATCATCGCCACCGCATCGCGTCCCGACTCAGCACAATGGTGTAAGGATCGTGGGGCTGACATGGTGATTGATTATAAAGATATGCCCGCAGAGCTGGAGAAACACGGCCTGAAACAGGTGGATTATATTTTCTGTCTGAATGATACCGACGGCCACTGGGAGACGATGGCAAAGCTGATTGCCCCTCAGGGACATATCTGCACCATCGTGGAAAATGAGCATCCCCTGAATATGGAACAGCTGAAGCTGAAAAGCGCCTCACTGCATTTTGAATTTATGTTCACCCGCAGTATGTTCACCACGCCGGATATCAGCCGTCAGGGTGACATTCTGCATCAGACCGCGAAGCTACTGGACGAAGGGAAAATCACCACGTCGCTCAGCAAAACGCTGCACGGACTGAGTGTGGAAACCCTGACTGAAGCGCACCGCCTGGTACTGGACGGCCATATGCGCGGTAAGGTGGTGGTCACCTGGTGACCGTCAACGGGGGCGATTCACGCCCCCAACATCTCTTTCACCAGATCGACACAGCGCAGAAAACGCGCGTCGTAGTTGTCCTGCTCAACATGCTGATAGGTGATGTTATTTTCCTCCAGCATCGACACCAGCAATGCCTGAAACTCTTTACGATCCACCGAGCTGCCCAGGCTGCGCAGGCCGTCAGCCACCCACGGCACATTGTTCTCTACCAGGATCACCAGGTCGAAACGATACTCGTCGATCAGCGCCTGTACGAAAGGATGCTCACGGCCTTCATATTTTTTACAGAAAGCCTGTGTGGTGACAAAGTCAGTGTCGATAAAGGCCACTTTGTTGGCATATTTTACTGCAAAATCAATATACTGCGCCTGACCCAGCGCGATTTTGTCATAGTCGGAATATTGCAGCGCCATCTCGTCGCCGCCCAGATGAGAGAAGACATAATCACGGCCAAACTCCCATGCGCTGGTGGTGTTGAAAATGTTAGCCAGCTTGTTGACCAGCGTTGATTTGCCGCTCGACTCACCGCCAAGGATCGCCACCGTGCGCACAAAGAACGGCTTCACTTCGGTCGGAATATATTCCCAGTAACGGAACGGATCCTGGCGGATCTGCGTGCCGCTGATATTCATAAATGAGCGCTTCGGATCGATTAGCACCGTATCAATCCCCAGATGCTGCTGATACTGCGGTGCGTCCGGCTCTTCGCTGGTATAAACCCGGTTCGGTACGATGCCTTGATTCAGCATAAATTCGTTAATGCCACGACTCCAGACATCCCAGCCGTGCGGATAGGGCTCCATCCCTTCTTCATTGAAAGAATGGATACGAATGTTCTTCTGATATTTGAAGGTTTGCAGCAGCCAGCGCAGACGATCGCTCACCGTCGGCTGCTGTGACATGGCGCTGTCTTCAAACAGCTTACGGTCGCGTGATTCATCGTAGCCCATGATGATATGCAGCTCATCCACCTGGCTACAGGCGCGCTGGATCAGATAAATATGGCCGGTGTGCAGCGGATAAAATTTGCCAAAAACCACGCCAACCGTTTTTTCCCGACGCGGAAATTCCAGCCCAAGAAAACGGTGCAGGGCTTCCAGCTTTTTTGCGCTGGGGCTTTTAATTTTGGCGTTCAGCAACTGGCTGAGATAGCCCTTGGTCATGTCACTGGCATCAGCCACCTGCTGCAAGGTGCAGCCCTGCTGGCGAATCGCGTTTTTCAGGTACTCAAAAGACGACATCAGATGCCTCCTGCATAAAGGGCGAATAAATTTTAGTTATGTGATGATGTTACGTCAAATCAGCGGGATAACCGAAGGCACAGCATCTCTTACACCTGGAACCCTTAAAGCTCATCCAGAACTGACAGGGCATCGGCCAGCTTCTTCACCCCGTATACCTTCATATTTTCCGGCATTTTCTTTGGTACATTGGCCGCAGGCACAATCGCCCGGCGAAAGCCATGTTTTGCCGCTTCAGAAATGCGCTCCTGGCCGCTTGGCACCGGCCTGATCTCACCGGCCAGCCCGACCTCACCAAATACCACCAGGTCCTGAGGTAAAGGACGATCACGCAGGCTGGAAACCATCGACAACATCAGCGCCAGATCGGCGCTGGTTTCGCTGACCTTCACGCCGCCAACCACGTTAACAAAGACATCCTGATCCGCCATTTGCAGACCGCCATGCCGGTGCAGCACCGCCAGCAGGATCGCCAGGCGATTCTGTTCCAGCCCGACCGCCACGCGCCTCGGATTACCCATCATCGAATGGTCAACCAGCGCCTGAATCTCCACCAGCAGCGGCCGCGTTCCTTCCCACAGCACCATGACCGAGCTACCGGAGGTGATCTCCTCACCCCGGCTTAAGAAGATGGCGGAAGGATTGCTGACCTCGCGCAGGCCCTGCTCGGTCATGGCAAACACCCCCAGCTCATTAACCGCCCCAAAACGGTTTTTATGGCTGCGCAGGGTACGAAAGCGGGAATCGGCATCACCATCCAGCAGCACCGAGCAGTCAATGCAGTGCTCCAGCACCTTGGGACCCGCCAGCGAACCATCTTTGGTCACATGCCCCACCATCACAATGGCCACGCCGCGCGTCTTGGCAAAGCGGGTCAGATAAGCGGCGGTTTCACGCACCTGCGCCACGCTGCCGGGAGATGACTGGATATCCGCCATGTGCATCACCTGGATGGAATCAATCACCATCAGCTTTGGCTGTTCCTGTTCGGCAATCAGGCAGATCTGCTCAATGCTGGTTTCCGAAAGCATATTGAGATTTTCTGTCGGCAGGCCCAGCCGGTGCGCGCGCATTGCCACCTGTTGCAGCGACTCTTCGCCGGTGACGTAAAGGGTTTTCATTCCTTCGGCCAGTTTGCACAGGGTTTGCAGCAGCAGGGTACTTTTGCCCGCGCCGGGGTTTCCGCCGATCAGAATCGCACTGCCCGGCACCACTCCGCCGCCTAACACCCGGTCGAACTCTTTAAAACCGGTGCTGAAACGGGGCATCGCCTCAAGGCTGACCTCTGACAGCTTCTGCACCCGACTGACACCGGCACTGCCGGCATAGCCCGAAAGCCGCTCGTTACGTGCCGCTGCGGGCGAAGCCGCCAGCCGGACCTCGGTGATGGTATTCCAGGCGTGACAGGCACTGCACTGCCCCTGCCAGCGAGGATAATCTGCGCCGCATTCGTTACAGACAAAGGCGCGTTTTGCCGCTTTGGCCAAAGCTACCCCTTAACGCTCTTCGTGGATCAGGCTGCCGCTGAGGATACAGAGCACCCCCATTAAATCGGCATGACGGATAATAACTTCAGTTTTTTCATTCACTTTCGGTTTGGCATGATAGGCGATACCCAGCGCAGCAGCCTGAATCATCAGCAAATCATTCGCGCCGTCGCCAATCGCCACCGTTTGCTCCGGGGCTATCTCAAAGCGTTCGGCCAGCTTTTGCAGGGTATCCGCTTTATACTGCGCATCGACGATATCACCCAGCACCTCTCCGGTGAGTTTGCCATCGCGGATTTCCAGCTGATTCGCCACCACGGCAGACAGGTGCAGGGTATCGCGCAGATATTCCGCAAAATAAGTAAAACCGCCAGAGGCGATAGCCACATGCCAGCCCAGCGCATGGAGTTTTTGCACCAACGAAACCAGCCCCGGCATCAGCGGCAGACGGTCGCGCACCTGTTTCAGAATACCGGCATCGGCATCTTTCAGCGTCGCCACGCGCTCACGCAGACTGGCGGCAAAATCCAGCTCGCCCCGCATCGCCCGCTCGGTGACATCTGCCACCCGCTCACCGCTGCCCGCCAGGCGGGCAATCTCATCGATGCACTCGATTTCAATGGCGGTGGAGTCCATATCCATCACCAGCAGACCGGGCGTTTTCAGGTGAGGAATGTGTCCCAGCGGGGCCACGTCCAGACCCGCCTCATGCGCCAGACGGGTTGCCTGCGGCGTCAGCGAACCGGCCAGCCGCACCACATGATAATCTTCCACCTGCCAGGCGCTGACGATCACCAGCGCGGCACCCAACTGATGCTGTAACGCCGTGAGACTGCTTTTATCCAGCCTGCGCCCGTACAGCAGCCAGCCAGTATGACCGGCGCGGTAGTCCAGCGGCATCACTTCATCCCCGCTGAGAGAAAGGGGTAAAACCGGCCAGAGTGAGATATCGGATGGCAGGTCGCACCAGGTCAGACTATTAGGCATTACAGCTCCTGTAAGGACATTTTAACCACGCAAGAGGCTACCCTGTCAGGCCCGCTTCTGGCAACATAAAGCGTCAATACGGACGGCGGTTCGACCCTATTTTGTGAAGGATAAAGATGGCAAAGGCCAAACTAAAATTTCGTCTGCACCGCACGGCAATCGTCTTAATCTGCCTGGCTCTGCTGGTGGTGCTGATGCAGGGTGCCTCCTGGTTCAGCCTGGGTCACCAGATGGCGCGCTCCGGACAGGTGGAGGAACTCGCCCGTACCCTGACCCGCCAGGTGGCGTTCAGCCTGACGCCGCTGATGGAAAACGGTGACGATAACCGGCAGAAAATCGAAGAGATCCTCAGCCAGTTAACCCACGACAGCCGCATTCTGGATGCATCGGTTTATGACGACAATGGTGCGCTGCTGGCGCACAGCGGCGAGACGATAGGCGTGCGTGACCGGCTGGCGCTGGATGGTCAGCGGGCGGGCAGCTACTTTAACCATCAACTGGTTGAACCGCTGAACAGCCCTGAAGGGCCACGTGGTTTTCTGCGTGTCACGCTGGATACCCACGTTCTGGTGACGGAATCCCGCCAGGTAGACAACACCACCAACATTCTGCGGCTGATGATGTTGCTGGCGCTGGCGATTGGCATCATCCTCAGCCGGACCTTGCTGCGTAACCGCCGCACCCGCTGGCAGCAATCCCCCTTCCTGCTGACGGCGAACAAACCGGTGCAGGAAGATAACGCCGACAGTAGCGAGACGCCCGCCGACCGCCAGGAAAAACCGTAACCCGGCGGCCTTCGCCGTTACTGGCACAGACGACCAGCACGGCGCGAAGAACAGCAGCGCTCACGCGGCAGATGAAGCGCCTGCGCGCTGCGCCCGACATGACCAATAAATCAGCCTTCAGCTTTGACCATCAGCTCACCGCCTGCACGTTATGCGCTATCTGAGAATGTGCAGATCAAACCGTTGCGCTCAGGCCATCCGCTCAATTTGCGGTAACAGCGCCTTCAGCGTCTGCTGCATATCGCCCGCCAGTTGCCGGAACCCCTCACTCCACGCGTCTGAATCAGCAATGGTTTGCCAGTAACGTTGCGCCAGCGGCATCGCCCGTCGCCAGAGGGTTCCGGACACGCTGGTATCCAGCGCAATGACCGGCACCGTATCGCGCATAAACCCCGCGCTGTTGGGGGCCAGGCTCATCGGCAGCATGTCATACGCCGGGGTCAGGGTCAGCCGGGGCGACGTGGGGAAAAAGGCCAGATTGCCGCTGTGCATATCGCCATTGGCGATCAGGCGGCCAAACGCCCATTGCAGCGTTCCGCGCGCTGCATCCTCGGACGAGATTTTTTTCTGCGCCAGCAGCGCCTGCAACGCCTGAGGCCAGCGCTGTTGCGCGCCACAAAACTCTGCCTGCACCGCTTCCAGAGACACCAGCCCGCGCCTGCCGTGCGCACCTGCACGGTCAAAACGCACCACTTCAAGGAACACCTGACCACTTTCCAGCGTGGTGATACTGGCCTCGGCCGCAGCCATTCCCGCCCCGGCCAATAGCTGTAATGCCAGTGCTTCCGCTTTTAACAAATCACACCAGCGCTGGCTGTTAGCGTTACGCTGTGCTGGCGTGAATTTCACCAGCAGATGCGCCCTTTCACCTGAGTGCTGTTCGGCATAACAGGTGAATTTAGGCTGCTCTCCCCCGGCTGACGATCCGATTTCTTCCCCTGCCAGCACCTTCTGAGCCAGCAGAGGCCAGGCTTCGGCCTTTTCCTGGCGGGTCACAGGCTCTGGCTCCGGCTGTTGCAGCCAACGCTGATAACTTTGCTGACCCGCCAGCCAGTTGCCTGAAAGGTCGCTGCCGTATGAGGTCAGCGCCATCAGCAGATGCTCATCACTCCACTGGCGAACATCTTCCGGCAGGTCAAGCTGCCGCGCGCACTCCCGCCCCCACGCCCTGCCGAGGAAGCCCTGTGGTCGCATGTCACTGAGATACCACGGCAGACCCGCAAAATGTTGCCAGCTGCCGTCACGCTGCTGCACAACGCAGCTGCCCGCAGGCCAGATGCTGTAAAGCTGCCCGGCGCGATTTGCCCGCCCCTGTTCATCCACCTGCCACAGCGGATAGCTGCTTTCGCCCCGCAATGGACGTAGCAGCGCATAACGTGTGGCACGGGCACGTCCGTATTTCAGCACCTGTGGCTGAGCGGAAATCAGTCGCGAGAGCGTCGCCTGACTGACGCCCAGACGGGCCATCAGCGCAGCCGCATCCATCGGGCCTGGCAGTAACAGTGCGTCGATATCACTCATTCTGAATAGTTATCTGAATAGATTCGTGAATAGATAATTACCATCTATTTTTATGAAAAAAAAGAAAAATTCATACAGACGCAGTCAAATTATGAATAGATAGCAGGAAGAATTTGGTGACGAGGCTGGAAACAGCTGACCGGCAGGCACCGGTCAGCAAAATCGATAACGGTCAAATCAGGCTTTGTCGCCCAGCAGCACCGACTCCAGCGCGATTTCGATCATCTCGCTGAAGGTGGTCTGGCGCTCTGCGGCGGTGGTCTGTTCGCCGCTGCGGATATGATCGGAAACGGTACAGATGGCTAACGCTTTGGCCCCAAATTCTGCCGCCACGCCGTAGATCCCGGCCGCTTCCATTTCCACGCCCAGAATGCCGTATTTCTCCATCACATCGAACATCTGCGGGTCCGGAGAGTAGAACAGGTCGGCAGAAAAGAGATTACCCACCCGCGCCTGAACGCCCAGCGCTTTCGCCGCGTCTACGGCGTTGCGCACCATATCAAAATCCGCAATGGCGGCAAAATCATGATCTTTGAAACGCATCCGGTTCACTTTTGAATCGGTGGATGCGCCCATGCCAATCACCACATCACGCAGTTTCACATCGGCACGCACCGCGCCACAGGAGCCAACGCGGATAATCTTTTTGACGCCGAATTCGGTAATCAGCTCTTTGGCGTAAATTGAGCAGGAAGGAATGCCCATACCGTGGCCCATCACCGAAATTTTACGGCCTTTGTAAGTGCCGGTGTAACCCAGCATCCCGCGCACATTGTTGACCTCTACCGCGTCCTGCAAAAAGGTTTCCGCAATGTGCTTAGCCCGCAGCGGATCGCCCGGCATCAGTACCACGTCAGCGAAATCACCCATTTCAGCGTTAATATGAGGCGTTGCCATGTTTTATCCTTTTCTTATCTGGTCAGTAAATTGCGCTGATTACAGCATACTTTTGCCATATTCCATCGGGGTCAGGCCAAAATAGTTAGCCACAGTCTGGCCAATGTCCGCAAAGGTGTCACGATGCCCCAGCGAACCCGGCGCGATCCCCGGTCCGTAAATCAGCACCGGAATATGCTCACGGGTATGTTCGGTTCCCGGCCAGGTCGGGTCGCAACCGTGATCGGCGGTGAGGATCAGCATATCGCCCTCTTTCACCAGCGCCATCAGCTCCGGCAGACGGCGGTCAAACAGCTCCAGTCCGCCCGCGTAACCTGCCACGTCGCGGCGGTGTCCCCAGGTGGAGTCAAAATCAACGAAGTTGGTAAAGACAATGCTGTTATCCGCCGCCGTTTTCATCTCTGCAAGGGTGGCGTCAAACAGCGCATCCAGCCCGGTGGCCTTCACTTTTTTGCTGATGCCCACGTTGGCGTAGATATCGGCAATCTTACCAACGGCAATCACCTCACCCTGTTTTTCATCCACCAGCTTTTTCAGGATGGTAGGCGATGGCGGTTCCACGGCCAGATCGTGGCGATTTCCCGTGCGCTCAAACTGCCCGGCTTTCGCACCCGTAAACGGACGCGCAATCACCCGACCGATGTTATAGCCGCCTTCGGTCAGGGCTTCACGGGCGATTTCACACAGCTGGTAAAGCCGCTCCAGGCCAAACGTCTCTTCGTGACAGGCAATCTGGAATACGGAGTCAGCGGAGGTATAGAAAATCGGCTTGCCGCTTTGCATATGTTCTTCGCCAAGCTGGTCGAGGATCACCGTACCAGAAGAGTGGCAGTTGCCCAGATATCCCGGCAGGTCAGCTTTTTCCACCAGTTCATCCAGCAGCGCCTGCGGGAAGCTGTTCTCTTTGTCGGTGAAATAACCCCAGTCGAACAGCACCGGCACACCGGCAATTTCCCAGTGGCCCGATGGCGTGTCCTTGCCCGATGACAGCTCGCTGGCAAAGGCATATGCGCCGGTGATTTCAGCCGCCTCATCCAGCCCCGGCGGAAATTTCCCGCTGGACTCTTGCGCCGCTTTACCTAATCCCAGCGCGGTCAGATTGGGCAGATGCAGCGGCCCCTTACGTCCTTTATCGGCCTCACCGTTGAAGCACGCCTGCGCAATGTGCCCCAGGGTATCCGCACCCGCATCGCCAAATTTATCAGCGTCTTTGCTGTACCCGATTCCGAAAGAATCAAGCACCATAATGAATGCACGTTTCATTCTCGTCTCCTGCGTGTTGAACGCGATGAGCATAAATTTTATCGATCGGAACAGTATGCCGTTTATCCGGCAATTCGGCGACAGATAACTGGCATGACCGGCGGCGCACTCTCACCAACGGTAATAGCCCGTTTCAGCGCGGCGGCGGCCTCCTGCCAGCCAGATTCCGTCGCCGCGTGGATCACCGCCAGCGGGCGCTGGTTGTCAACATAGTCCCCCAGCTGCACCATCTCACTGAAGCCAACGCTGTAATCGATCATATCACTGGCACGGCGGCGTCCACCGCCCAATGCCACCACCGCCATCCCCAGCGCGCGGGTGTCCATCGTGCTGACAAACCCGGCGTTATCGGCATACACCGCTTTGCTGAGGGTCGCTGCGGGCAGATAGCTATCGATGTTTTCGACAAAGTCCGCCGGGCCTTGCTGCGCACTGACCATCTGCGAAAACAGCTCAACGGCACGTCCGTTATCCAGCACGGCCTGAAGCTTCGTCATCGCCTGCGGGATGTTTGCCGCCAGCCCGCCGGATACCAGCATTTCCGCACTCAGCGCCAGCGTGACCTCCAACAGACGCGGATTACGGTACTCGCCGGTGAGGAAACGCACCGCTTCCCCCACCTCCAGCGCATTACCGGCGCTGGAAGCCAGCACCTGATTCATATCGGTCAGCAGCGCGGTGGTTTTGCAACCCGCGCCATTAGCCACGCCGACAATCGCCTCCGCCAGCAGAGTGGACTGCGCAACGGTGGGCATGAAGGCACCGCTGCCCACTTTGACATCCATCACCAGCGCATCCAGACCTTCCGCCAGCTTTTTGGCAAGGATTGAAGCTGTTATAAGCGGGATGGAATCGACGGTCGCGGTGATATCGCGGGTGGCATAGAAACGCTTATCCGCCGGGGCCAGCGAGTTGGTCTGGCCGATAATGGCAACGCCCACCTCGCGGATAATACGACGGAAGGTTTCATCGTCCGGAAAAATAGCAAAACCAGGGATCGCTTCCAGTTTATCCAGCGTGCCGCCGGTATGACCCAGCCCGCGCCCGGAGATCATCGGAACATAGCCGCCACAGGCCGCCACCATCGGTCCCAGCATCAGCGAGGTAACGTCACCCACCCCGCCCGTGGAGTGTTTATCCACCACCGGGCCGTGAAGATTCATCCCCTGCCAGTTAAGCACCGAGCCGGAGTCGCGCATTGCCATCGTCAGCGCCACCCGCTCAGCCAGCGTCATATCGTGGAAGTAGATGGTCATCGCCAGCGCCGCGATTTGCCCCTCCGAGACGGAGTTATCGCGAACGCCGTTGATAAAAAAGCGAATTTCTTCTTCGCTCAGCGCCTGACCATCTCTTTTCTTACGGATAATTTCTTGCGGCAGGAACACGTTTCCTCCTGACCTTTAATAGGCTGAATCACTTTTCGCGTCGGAAAAACCCGCCGCATTTAACAGGCTGGCCAGCAGGCTGGACGCCCCGAAACGGAAATGACGTGCATCGGCCCAGTCGCTGCCGAGAATATCGTCAGCCAGCTTCAGATACAGGGCTGCATCTTCCGCCGTTTTCACCCCGCCCGCAGGCTTAAAGCCCACCTGATGGCGGACGCCTTTATCGGCAATCACCCGCAGCATAATTTCCGCCGCTTCCGGCGTGGCGTTGACCGGCACCTTGCCGGTTGAGGTCTTGATAAAATCCGCACCCGCCTCAATCGCCACGTCGGCCGCCTGACGAATAAGCTCAGCGGTTTTCAGTTCGCCGGTTTCAATAATGACTTTCAGTAATACGCCCGCATCGGCGCATGCCTCTTTACAGGCGCTGACCAGGTCATAGCCCACCTCTTCATTACCCGCCATCAATGCCCGATAAGGAAACACCACATCCACTTCATCGGCACCGTAAGCAATAGCGGCATGGGTTTCCGCCAGCGCAATATCGATATCATCGTTGCCGTGAGGAAAATTGGTCACGGTGGCGATGCGGATCTCCGGCGTACCCTGTTCATGCAGGGCTTTACGGGCAACGGGAATAAAACGGGGATAGATACAGATAGCGGCAGTATTGCCTGCCGGAGATTTCGCCTGACGGCATAACGCGATGACTTTTTCATCCGTATCATCATCGTTCAGCGTGGTCAGGTCCATCAGGTGCAGCGCACGGATGGCAGTTGAGTCAGTCATAATGCTCTCCACAGAAGAATGTTAAAATAATAACAGTCCGTGCGGACTGCTAACTGTGATTAGTTTCACATGCATAATAGTGTCGTTGCAGTATTTGTATATTGAAAGCGATCATCATCACAGAATTTTGCGATACGGGCGGTGTCCGGTCATTAAGTGGTGAAAACAGCGGCAGCAACAGAATGTGATTATTGTAACATCCACCGCTACTGCCACGTCTGGAAACGCATGACGTCCCTGCTCCCCAGTGCGGGGTGATCAAACCCGGCTAAATGCCAAACACCCGGCGGGTATTTTCACGCAGCGTTTCTGCTATCTCCTGCGGGGATTCAGGACGGATTTCACACAGGCTTTGCCACACCATCCGCACTCTCTCCGGACGGTTCGGCTCCCCCTGAAAACCCTGTACGGGCATGTCCGGCGCATCCGTTTCCAGTAGCAACGCGCTTAACGGCAGGCGGGCTATGGCATGGCGGGTTTTACTGGCGCGAGGATAGGTGATGGTGCCGCCCACACCAATGGCATAGCCCGCCCGGATAAAAGCCAGCGCCTGTTGCTCACTACCGGCAAAACCGTGTACCACGCCACGCCGTGGCAGAGAGAATTTTCGCAGCGCCATCGCCAGCTTATCGTGGGTACGGCGGGAGTGGAGGATCACCGGCAGATCGTAATCCCGCGCCAGCCGCAGCTGTGCATCCAGCGCCGCCAGCTGTCTGTCGAACTGAGGGTCAGCGATAAACAGATCCAGCCCTATCTCGCCAATCGCCACCAGCTTTTGCGGGCGTTGCTTCAGGTAATCTTCCAGCCGTTGCAGAGAGGAATCATCATATTCCGCCATCGCCATCGGATGCGTACCCAGCGCGGCATAAAGCGGTGGCCAGCGGTCAGCCAGCGCCATCACCCCGGCAAAACGACTGGCAGCCACACCAACCACAATAATTTTTTCCACCCCCGCTGCGGCAGCCAGCCGCAAACTTTCAGCTTCATCGCCGCTGAAGGGCGCGAAATCAAAGTGGCAATGGGTATCAACAAAACCAGCATTCATGCCAGCGATCCTTCATTGTAATCCGCATCGTTATCCGCCAGCGTGCCGGGCATGTTCACCGTGCGCTCAGGCTCATTAGCCACCGGCGTGGCTGGCATGTTTACCGCGCGCTCAGGCTCATTAGCCACCGGCGTGGCTGGCACCACCGCTTGTCGGCTAAGCTGCAAACGGTTTTCCTGCAACCACTGGCCTGCCGTCGCCAGAAAATAGCGCCCACACCGGCGGCCCAGATGATAATCCTTGTTCAGTGACGCTATCCGACTGCCCAGCGCCATGCTGGCCAGCGGCTGCGGCGGAAAAATTTCAATAATAGTCAGATCGCCGGGAGGATTTTCAATAAATTCCTGCGTCTGGCGATAGCTCTCCTCATGCAGATGCATGACATTCATCAGCGGCTGCAAGGCACCGTCGCTCAGCCAGCGTTCAAGGCGTTTCAGCCATTGCGGCGTGTAGGTCATTTGCGACGGCACGGTGCGGATCACCACAATGGTTTCGGCACCGCGTCGGGCCGCTTCTCTGACAGGAATCGCATCGCTGATCCCCCCATCCAGATAGCTGATGCCTTCAAGAAAGACTCCCGGACGATACATTCCCGGAATGGCGCTGGAGGCTTTGATGATGTTTAACCAGTTTGCCGCCGTTGGCGCAAAATAGCCGGGCGAGTAGTCATCACTGCGGCAGGCACACATATAAAATTCCCGGCCAGAAGAGAACATCTTCTCTCCTGCCGCCATCGCCAGCGGAAACTCTTTCGCGGTGATATCCACCAGCCAGTCGAGATCGATCAGATGTCCGCCCCGCACAAAACGCAGGGGGTTAAAGAACAGTTTGCTGGTGGTATAGCGGGTGATCACCCGGCGGGCATAGCCAGGCTGCCCACAGATGTAGGCCGAGAGGTTTTGCGCCCCGGCAGAGGTGCCCATCAGCAGGTCAAAAGGGTTAAAGTCAGCCCGCTGAAACTCATCCAGTACGCCAGCAGTGAAGATCCCACGCTGACCACCCCCTTCGCAGACCAGCGCCAGTTTACCCGGACGAAAAGGCGTTAACGCCAGTGGCGCAATATTGCCAGGGGTTATCGGGATATAGTGACCCAAAATCAGTCTCCAGCGGGGGGGGGGGAATGAGATGAGAATAACCCTGATTGGCTGAAACTGTTTGCTCATCGCAGCGGTTAATTATTGTCATTATGTTGCAGAAAATAGCTAGCGGGAGGGTGACAGCAATACAGCGAGGGTTAATGCCTGCGGCAGCAGGGATGAAATAACGAAACGGGAGCACAAGGCTCCCGTTGGCGAACTTCACCGGCCAGCCAGAAATATGGCATAACCGGTTGTATTAAAGGACGATAACTAGAGTTTCTTCCTGCCAGTGAACAGGCTGATCAGGAAGATGATGATACCGACCACAAATACGACTTTAGCGGCCCATGCAGCCGTACCGGCCAGACCACCAAAACCCAGTGCTGCGGCAATCAGCGCGATAATCAGAAAAATAATACCCCAACGAAACATAAGCCTCTCCTCACCAATTATAAAACAGACCTGCTTGTGTTATTAACTCAGGCCCGCAGGGGCCTGGTTTTATCGTATTCAGTACTGCTGAGGGCCGCGTTGTGCTGCAACGACCCACGTCGGCATTACGGTTTAACAGTGATATCGTTTTTCACACTTTTCACCCCTTCAATGGCTTTGGCGATGCCTTCCGCACGATCGGACTGTGCCTGGCTTTTCACCGTACCGGAAAGCTGAACCACACCGTTGGTGGTTTCCACTTTCACATTACGTGATGGCACGATGTCATCTGCTAACAGTTTAGCCTTAATTTTACCGGTCGTTGAGGTATCTCCGGCATAGCCGCTTACGCTGGCTTTGGTGCTGTCTTTAACGTGAAGTTTGTCACTGACAGATTTAACGCCTTCAACTTTTTTCGCTGCGGCAACGGCCAGCTCTGCCTGGTCCTGAGAAGGAACAAAACCGCTCAGCGTTACCACGCCATCATGGGTTTTCACCGAGATATCGGAGCTTTTGATCGCGTCGTTATCTACCAGGGCCGCTTTAACTTTAGCCGTCACGCCGCTGTCATCCATGTAACCACCGACTTTTTTCATCGAGCTGTCGATTTTGGCACCTGCACTGTCTGTGGTGCTTTGCGTCGTGGTCGTCGCCGTCTCATCTGCCAGCGCATAGCCGGTCATCAGCGCAGAACCAACCAGTACAGCCGTAAGCGTTTTTGCAATGTTAGTCTTTTTCATGGCATTTCCTTTTTTCATGTTATTGCACTCACAACTGTGAGCTGTCAGCCACAAACGGCGTGGCTGTAGTGGAAAGACGTCGCAGCAGTCTCTGCCGCATATTTTGCGTCCGGTAGAAGTAAAGATAGACGCTAATTGGCATTTCACCGTTTTTTATGGTTGATATGATGGATAAATAGTCAGAACAAAGTTTTTTTAAGAGGAGTCTGCAAGCAGGTCTTCGGGGGAAGAGTAAAAAAAAAGCGATGCACCGGGCATCGCTTTGAAGTGTAGTTTAAATCTGGCCTGTCAGTGTTCGCGGGTTTTACGGAATACCACGTCAGGATAGCGTTCCTGAGTAATATTCAGATTGACCATGGTCGGGGCGATATAGGTCAGATTATCGCCGCCATCCAGTGCCAGGTTAATTTCATTTTTGCGCTGGAATTCATCGAATTTCTTCGCGTCGTTGCACTCCACCCAGCGGGCAGTCGAGACGTTGATCGCTTCGTAGATAGCTTCAACGTTGTACTCACTCTTCAGGCGGGCCACCACCACATCGAACTGCAACACCCCCACCGCACCCACGATCAGGTCGTTATTGTGCACCGGGCGAAATACCTGGACGGCCCCCTCTTCAGAGAGCTGCACCAGCCCTTTCAGCAGCTGTTTCTGCTTCAGCGGATCGCGCAGGCGGATCCTGCGGAACAGTTCCGGGGCGAAGTTCGGGATACCGGTGAACTTCATGTTTTCGCCCTGGGTAAAGGTGTCGCCAATCTGGATGGTGCCGTGGTTGTGCAGCCCGATGATGTCGCCCGGGTAAGCCTCTTCAACGTGAGAACGGTCGCCCGCCATAAAGGTCAGCGCGTCGCTGATCACCACATCTTTGCCGAGACGAACCTGGCGCAGCTTCATCCCTTTTTCATACTTACCGGACACCACGCGCATAAACGCCACGCGGTCACGGTGTTTCGGGTCCATATTCGCCTGAATTTTGAACACAAAGCCGGTGAATTTCTCATCGGCGGCGGTAACCGTACGTAAATCGGTGTTGCGCGGCATCGGGGATGGTGCCCACTCCACCAGACCGTCCAGCATATGGTCAACGCCGAAGTTACCCAGCGCGGTGCCAAAGAATACCGGTGTCAGTTGCCCGGCCAGGAACAGTTCTTTATCGAACTCATGGGATGCGCCCTGCACCAGCTCCAGCTCTTCACGCAGCTGCGCGGCCAGATCGTCGCCCACCGCCTGGTCCAGCTCCGGATTATCAAGACCTTTTACCACCCTTACCTGCTGGATGGTGTGGCCCATCCCGGTCTGATAAAGATAGGTTTCATCTTTATACAGGTGATAAACCCCTTTGAACTGTTTGCCGCAGCCGATGGGCCAGGTCACCGGCGCACAGGCAATTTTCAGTTCACTTTCCACTTCATCCAGCACTTCCATCGGATCACGGATATCGCGGTCAAGCTTGTTCATAAAGGTGAGGATTGGCGTATCACGCAGCCGGGTCACTTCCATCAGCTTACGGGTACGATCTTCAACGCCTTTCGCCGCGTCGATAACCATCAGACAGCAGTCAACCGCCGTCAGGGTGCGGTAGGTATCTTCCGAGAAGTCTTCGTGGCCTGGGGTATCCAGCAGGTTGACCAGGCATTCACGGTAGGGGAACTGCATAACCGAGGTGGTAATGGAGATACCACGCTGCTTCTCCATTTCCATCCAGTCTGATTTAGCATGCTGGCTGGAGCCACGGCCTTTCACCGTTCCGGCGGTCTGGATAGCCTGCCCGAACAGCAACACCTTTTCGGTGATGGTGGTTTTACCGGCATCCGGGTGGGAGATAATGGCAAAAGTGCGGCGACGAGCCACCTCCTGCATAAAGGGTGCGTTTGTCATGAAAAGAACTCTGTCTGGTGCCGTGCCGCCATTACGCCGCCGCGCAGTGGCCTCACAGGCAATTAATCATCAATGGCCGGCATTTTCACCGATCCGGGCGCTATAAACAATCCGCAACGCCGTTCAATACACAATAAGAACCTGTGTCGGGTTTCCATTTTTTTACACTGGCCTGGCCTCTTGATGTGACAGCAATAATAAATTCAGTTCAGCGTGGACGAATCAACTGCGCCCGCGCGTTTTCACAGGCTTCACGACAATGGCAGCCGGTGAGATGGTCGTTAATCAATCCGAGTGCCTGCATCAGCGAATAGCAGGTTACCGGTCCCACCCAGCTCCAGCCACGTTTCTTTAACGCTTTCGACATGCTTATCGCCTCGGGCGAGGTTTTGGCATTCTGCCACCAAGTCAGATCCACCGTGGCAGGACGCTGGCCTGGCTGTGGCTCGAACTGCCAGAACCAGGCCGCCAGCGAACCGGCTTCCGCCAGCAGCTCAACCGCCCGACGGGCATTGTTGATTGCCGAGAGGATCTTTGCACGGTTGCGCACGATGCTGCTGTCTGCCATCAGCTGCTCAACCTGCTGGTCACCGAACTGCGCTACACGGTGGAAATCGAAATCGCAAAAAGCGCGGCGAAAATTGTCCCGCTTATGTTAAATCAGCTGCCATGACATGCCAGAATGAAACCCTTCCAGGCAGACTTTCTCAAACAGTCGCCGGTCATCCACCACCGGCCTGCCCCACTCCTGATCATGGTAATGCGGCATTGAGGGCTGCCAGTAGCAGCAGATTTTTCCCTGCTCACTGAGGATCAGTCCGGTCTGGCTCTGTTCATCCATTTGATTTGCTCCACATCAGGGCGGCGGGATTGCTCTGTAAAGATAAACGCGACACGGCTACCGATGCTATACCTGACATCCAATGTAACAAGCGCGTTTGGTTTTTCACGGCAATCGACGCTACCTTTATTTCAGCGCCCGCATACTAATCTCCTGTCCCACCAGGCGTTATTGTCGCAGCCAGTCTGGATACGGACAGCGCGCAGAAACCGGAGCGTACACGGAGTACGTGAGGATTTCGAGCACTGCCCGGGTTCAGAATGGCGAGTAAAACAGCCCTGATGGGCCAGGCTTTAAAAAGGAAACTTCATTTATGAGCAACAATGACTACCAGCCAGCAAAAGTCTGGAGTGAAAACAAAGGCCACGGCGGCACCTGGGGCAGCATCAATCGTCCGACCGCCGGTCCGCGTCATCAGGCGACGCTGCCGGTGGGCACACATCCTTTACAGCTTTATTCGCTGGGCACGCCTAACGGTCAGAAAGTCACCATCCTGCTGGAGGAGCTGCTGGCGCTGAACGTGCGCGAAGCACAATATGATGCCCATCTGATCCGCATCGGTGAAGGCGATCAGTTTGGCTCCGGCTTTGTGGACATCAACCCAAACTCGAAAATTCCGGCGCTGCTGGATGTCTCCACCACCCCCGCCACCCGCGTGTTTGAGTCCGGGGCTATCCTGCTTTATCTGGCGGAGAAGTATGGTCACTTCCTGCCGAAAGAGGCGGCCGGGCGCACCGAAACGCTGAACTGGCTGTTCTGGTTGCAGGGCTCTGCGCCTTATATTGGCGGCGGATTTGGCCATTTTTATCACTACGCGCCGGTAAAAATTGAGTACGCCATTGACCGCTTCACTATGGAAGCCAAACGTCAGCTTGATGTGCTGGACAGGCAGTTAAGCGAGCATCGTTACATTGCCGGCGAGGAGTACACCATTGCCGATATCGCCATCTGGCCGTGGTTTGGCGGACTGGTGAAAGGGGAACTTTATAATGCGGCAGAGTTTCTCGACGTGGGGTCTTATCAAAACGTTCAGCGCTGGGCAGATGAAATTGCTCTGCGTCCGGCCGTCCAGCGTGGCCGGATGGTGAATCGCAGCTAGAACATGCAGCATCCCATCAGAGCGGCAGGTTCAGCAATCAGGGGATGCCGCTCATTTGAACTGCACCCGCCTGACTCAGAAGCCAGGCGGTTTTTTTTAGCTTCTGCGGTCGATGATGTAGAGCATTTTACCGCGCTCAGACACCGCGTAATCTCTGGCATCCTTCGCCACTACTGCCACACTGCCCTGTGCTTTTTGATAGGCTTCGTTAATATCCGGAATGGCAGCAATCGCGGCTTCAATCCGCTGACGTTCGTCTTCACTGACCTCAGTTGCCGGTACGAAAACGGTCACCAGCTCCTTGCTTTCATCGGTAACGGACAGATGGACCTGAATTTCCAGGCTGCGGTCCAGCGTCTGTTTTATTGCCTGCTGGATAATGCTAAGGCCAATCAGATTACCCATAAAGTTAAAGCTCATATCCTCTCGCTGGATATCGCTGACGAAAATTTTGTCGCCTCGCTGTGACAGCGTTGCGGTGTCACCCAGTCGGTAACGCAGCAACGGCGTGAAGTTCTCACGCGTCAGCGAGGTGATCAGGATGCTGTCCCCTTCCTTTTCAATAAAGTATTTATTGGACAAAAATTCATATTCCGTATGGCTGGCGTTGGCGGTAAAGCCGAGGATCCCGCCTTCGGAGCTGCCATAAACGCCGACCAGGGAAACCTGTTCCCCAAAGGCATCGCGGATGATTTTTTTCTGAAATGTTTTCAGTCCTTCACCGTTGAAGACGATTTTTTCGACGGGAACATGCACGCCATGTTGTTGCATCGCATCAATAAATTGCAGGATGGTGGAGGGGACACCGAGCAGCACGTTGAGTTTGATCTCTTTCAGTGCCTCGAAGTGGCTGCGGGTCAGCAGTGTGATATCGCCGACAGACACCACATGCGCACCACAGTTACCGGCCATCATGGTGGTGATATTGTTCAGCGCGGAAAAAAGGTTAATGGTGAACAGGTTAGCGCAGCGGTCACCGGGTTGGATAAAACCATTGCTACGAAAAACATTGGAGCGGGAGCTGTCTTCATCAACTTCACAGTCGTAGTAGTAGTAGCAACGTTTCAGGTTGCCGCTGGTGCCACTGGTGAAGCCAATCAGGCAGTTACGTTCATTTTCCGCCACACAGCGTTCTGTCTGTGCCGTAAAACCGTCTTTATCCATGACGGGCACCCATTTTCTGAAATCCTGATAGGTGAAGCCTCTCAGATCGGCATCCTGATGTGTTTCTGCCGCAATACCGGCTACTCTCAGCCATTCCTTTTCTACATCGTAGGCACTCATGATAGTTCCTCTATAGCCCATTTTTTGATTACCTGTAAGGCTTACCCAACCGCCAGCAATGACGGGTGGGTGAAGCGTGAGCTATGAGTACCGGAACAAGAATAACGGTTCCTTATAATATAAATCAGATTAATGTATGACAGTTATAATAAGCCGGGTGAACAACGCCAGCAGCACTGCTGCGCGGGTATGTACAGAAATCTGTTCCGCCAGAACAGCTGCTTTGCACCGCACTAAATGTATAAAGGAGGGTACGCTTCGCGCTCACTCACCCGGCGTCCAAAGCGTTATCAGGTAAGTTTTTCTCGATATTCAGTGAGGGGAAAGGCTCAGGGGGAGCACGGAAGCATCACAAAATGTGATGGCCTGACGATGCACTCAGACTGATTTTAGTGCGGCTGTGTGGCTGTTAACTCTCTGAATTTTTTGTCTGAAGCAGACACAGGCTTGAAAATTATATAACCTGCATAACCTCTGGCCGACTCTCCTGACAAGATTTTATGATAACAAGCGTTGATATTATTCCCGCCACCAAAGACGACGCATCAATGCTGGCAGATATACGCGTTGAAGCTATGCGTCCGAGTCTCGAAGCGTTAAACAGATTTGATCCTGCCCGCGCTCGCCAACGATTTCTTTCCGGCTTTGCAGAACAGGACACCTTTGTTATCTGTTGTCAGAATGAGGTGATTGGATTTTATGTCCTGCGGGACTATGTGGATCATCTTTATTTAGATCATTTATATATTAAAAATAAATTTCAGGGGAAGGGGTTTGGAAGAAAGGTGATTGAGCATATCCAGAATATTGCCCTTAACGCTGAGAAAGCCATTAAACTGATAGCCCTGCGAAAAAGCCCGGCTAATGATTTCTATATCTCTGCGGGATTTATTTTTGAGCGAACGGAAGGTGTGGATAATTACTATATATGGCAGATGAGTAAAGCTTAAATTCGGGCTGTTACAGGCGCTTCCCTGCATCACTATAGACTTCCAACCTTTCTCTTTTACCAGTAGCTATTACAAAGACAACTAATTGTTCATCCTGAACCTGATACACCAGACGATATCCTGATGATTTCAGCTTTATTTTGTAGCAGTCCGGATACTCTCTCAGCCTTGCTGATTCCACCCTCGGGTTTATCAGGACTTCAGCCAGCTTTTTTTTGAACTGCTCCCGAACAGTAGCACCCAGCTTTTTCCACTCTTTTAATGCCCTTGGGTCAAACACCAGATCATAGCTCATCCAGCGTTACCTTTATCCCTTTCCGTGGTGATGCCAACCTTTCACGAACCGTTTTCAATAGTTCTTCTTCTTCATCGCTCACCGTCAGCGTCTTCAGCGGCAGGCGCTCATTTTCTGCTATGTACTGGAACAGCAGCCGCACGGCCTCTGTAGGTGATATATCAAGCTCGTTCAGCACTGCGTAAGCCTTGCTTTTTAGTTTATCGTCCAGCCGCACATTTAATGTTGCCATGGTGTCTTTCCCGTGATTAAGCAGATGTAATGCACTATAGCATTACATCTGCTTCAAGACTGCCTTTTTCACGCCCAGTACCGAAAAGGTTTAACTTTTCTCCTCCTCCGCCAGGTATCTTTTCCCGTCTGTCATGTTCAGGTGTCTTCAAGACAGTCGCAATGTAGCCGCAAAACTTACAGGGTCAACATAGTGATTACGCGTTATGCGGTAATTTCAAAAGAAGGTGTACCTGGCTGAACACGTGAGTGAATGAGCAAACCGGGTACTGCGTGCTGCGTTCCGGCGTCGCGCTGCTGCTTTCACCCACCATCTGCAACCCGCTCCACAGGAAGCGCACCGTCTCGCTTTCGGCCCCGTGGCGATGCAGGATTTTGTGGGTACGATGGCTCAACACATCGTAGATAATTCACCCAACTAAGCTACAGATATTTAAAATTTTAATTTCACAAGCCATTGATTAATTTTTTATAGTTCAGGTGGTTTCAAAAATAAAACTTATTCCAGATAGCTTCAAAATCATCCAATGATATTTCTTGAGCTAAAAATTCATGATCGGAATTAATTTCATCCAGACTGGGTAAGGGCGCCTCACCTAACAAAGTGTTACCACTATTTCTCTTCTCATCAGCATAACCTGCATTTCCATCACGAAATATTTCCACTTTCCTTAACTCATACCCTTTATTATCAACCTCACTGTAAATCTCGACCGGATAATCTTTCTCATCATGAAACCATTTTGCTTTTATATACTTCACCATTATTTCCTCTAAGGCTGATTCTTTCCAGAGCTAATAATTCCCCCTGTCAAATCTAAAGGTTCTGTATTATTAATAACAAACACTCCCTCTCTTCCTTGAATTACTGTCAGGTCCGTAACATCAATTGCGATATAGTTTTCGCATTTATTACCCTGATAAGGAATATTTAAAAAGGCATACGATAGCTGGCCATCCTTTTTTGGTACCATGCTTTACATCAGATAAATATTGTCCATCACCATAACGCGCATTTTTTGGATTATTCGCTTTCAAAGAAGGGTTGAGCTTCTTAGATGTTAAAATACCATCAAGACCATTATTGTGAGTGTAGTGGTACAGAATCTTTTTCTCATCATCCTTTACATTTGAACGTGTTCGACTGCTTACTGGCACACATCCATTAAGACCCAACGGGTCCACCCAGGTCAGCGGGTCCCCAACATACGCACAGGTATTCAATCCACCCACCAACCCTGGCGGGTCCGGCTGCGTGTAGCGCCCGCCCGCCGGGTCGTAATAGCGGAATAAATTGTAATGAAGCCCCGCCTCCCTGTCCAGGTACTGCCCCTGGAAGCGCAGATTCTGACGCACCTGCCGTAATCCGACTAAAGGCGAGGATAAATCACATATAGTTTACCCTAATGTAAAACACTCCAGCCGTACTCCTCGCCCACACATTGTCGAAAAAAACATATAATAAAGCCGGAAAATCATCAGGACTTTTCCGGCTTGGAGTTAAATGCTCATTAATATATTTTTGACAAGCTCAAAACCACATACTTCCATTGAGGTATAGTGAGAATATTCAGAAACAGGAATACGTCTTATTTCATCCTCTCCATCATAAAGACCACCAGCATAATTGAATATCTTAAGTTTTTTCTTATCTTCATTCAAATCAACGTGATCAACTATTTCCCAGGAACCATTTTTTATATTTTGATTCCCTGTGAAAACAACTTTTGTTTCTTTTCCCATATCTATAATATTGATAGGTTCTAAAACGCCATCATTTCTAAATAATTTATCACTTTGTATGAATAGAACGCAAAAGCCGATTACCTTTTTAAACTTTCCTTTCGGTGAAAATAAAATTTGACATATAGCAAATTTTTTTTCCAAAGGTATGATAAAAACATCACCTTCAGTATATTTAACTTTCATAGTCCTTTACCTCCTAAAATAGACATTGCATCATTATATACTTTAGCACCCCATACACTATCGTGACCAGCAACGTCATAGCTAATGGCATTATTATTATTTGGACTGTAGGATCTTATTTTATTAAGTAGATTAGTCATGGGATTTGTTGATTGAGCACCACCATGAAGATCCATGATTTTCTGCTCTAAAAACTTAGCTTCTGCTTTAGTAAGATTATTATCGAATACAGTAAATTGCCTCAAATTGGATTTACCCGCTGTATTCGCATGAATATTTAAGCGAGACGGCGCATCCCCTCTTCCTACATATAAAATATTCTTTCCATCATGTAGGACATACAGTCCCTGCCCATTTATTGGATCATAATTTTTTCCGGTTCCACCTGCATTACGGGTTGAAGGTAAACCCATACATGGTTTCAACCCCAACGGATCCACCCAGGTCAGCGGATCCCCGACATATGCATAGGTATTCAACCCTCCCGCCAGCCCTATCGGGTCCGGCTGCGTGTAGCGCCCGCCCGCCGGGTCGTAATAGCGGAATAAATTGTAATGAAGCCCCGTCTCCCCGTCCAGGTACTGCCCCTGGAAGCGCAGATTCTGACGCACCTGCCGTAAGTCCGCTGACGGCGACGCTGTCTCCCGCTCCGTCTCCCCCCATGTGGAAAAGCTTCCCCGCCACACCACCTCGCCCGACTCGTCCGTCAGCCGCTGCGGCAGACCGTTCAGCTCGGTGTGATACCAGTACGTTGTCGCGCTGTCGCCCAGCGTATCAATTCGCGCCAGCGGCTCCCAGCCGCCCTCCGCGTACAGGTACTGCGTGCTGCGTTCCGGCGTCGCGCTGCTGCTTTCACCCACCATCTGCAACCCGCTCCACAGGAAGCGCACCGTCTCGCTTTCGCCCCCGTGCCGATGCAGGATTTTGTGCGTCCGCCGCCCCAGCGCATCGTAACGGTAGCTTACCTGCTGATACTCCGCATCACCGGCAAAACGCACCGATGACACCCGCTGCTCGTCGTCGTAGCTGAACCACTGCTCCGGCGCGTCCGCCGCGCTTTTCCGCCATGCCACCCGACCAAAACCGTCATACGACCAGCGCGCCCCCTTCAGACGCTGCAACAGATTCTGCCACACCGTCTGCCCCGGCGCGTCGGTGCGGTTGCCCGCGCCGTCCCAGCTGAAATGCGCATCGCCCCCGCCGTGCACCGCCCGCGTGACCTGCCCCGCCGCATCATAACCAAAGCGCTGCCGCCGTGACCATTCCATCTGCTCGCTGGCCGGGTCGCGCTGGCTCTCCTGCATCACCTGGTCCAGCCGGTCCCAGTTGTAACGGCGTTCAAAAACGATGCCGTTGCGCTGGTCGCTGCCGCTGCTGCGCGATACCACCCGCCCCACCGCATCATAACCGGTCTGCTGGCTCAGCGGCCCCTGGCTGCGCAGCCGCTCACGGTGCAGCCGGTCACGCTGAAAGCCCGCTATCTCGCGCAGCTGACCGCCATAACGCAGGTTAATCTGCATCAGATGCCCGGTGCCGTAGCGCAGAAAACTCAGCTCGCGGCCGTCCGGCAGGACGCTGGCGCTCAGGTTACCCAGCGCATCATAGCGATGCGACAGCACCCCGCCCTCATTCTCTTCGCGGATAACATTCCCCGCCTGGTCGCGGGTAAAACGCAGGATCTCCGCCTGCGGCGCGGCGCCGCCCTCAGACCGTGCACGCTGCCACGCCGCCAGCGTCATCTTCCTGACTTCAACCTTATCCGCCTGATAATCATATTCGGTGCGGTGCGCCGCGGTCACTCTCGCCGTCAGCCGGTCCAGCACGTCATATTCATAGCCGGTTTGCAGTGGCGCGGGCGCGTCCGCCGCCGTCAGCGGATGCTGCGTCACCCCGGCGATCCGCCCCAGCCGGTCATAACGGAAGTCTTTACGCCGTCCCGCCCAGTCGCGCTGCGCCAGTAAGCGTCGCCCGTTGTCCCACTCAAATCCCCAGCGATCGCCATTGGGATTAGTAATCTGCGTCAGCCGCCCTGCCCGGTCGTAGCGGTAGCGCGTCACCTGCCCGGCCGGGTCGGTTTCGCTGACCACCTGTCCTCTGGCGTTGTGCGTCACCTTACGCTCGGAAAAGCCGTCGCTGTTCTCACCCGCCAGCCTGCCCGCCCGGTCGTAGTCGTAACGCGTTTCGCGTCCGTCCGCACGGATCACCGCGTCAAGCCGCCCCGCCGGACTCCACCGCCAGCGCGTGGTGCCGCCCTCCGCATCGGTGGCCCCCGTCAGGCGGCCCGCGTCGTCATACTGCCGGTGACTCTGATATCCCGCGCAGTCCTCCTCGCGCCGTATCTGTCCCCGTTCGTTCCACCAGAAGCGATGCGTGTTCTCCAGCGCGTCGGTTCGCGTCAGCAGGTCGCCCTGACTGCTCCAGCTGAAGCGCGTGATGCTGCCCAACGGATCGGTCACCGCCACCACATCCCCGGCGGCATTGTAGTGATATTCCCAGACCGCCCCGTCCGCCAGCACCTCCTTCAGCGGAAAGGCATAAGAAGGATGCCAGGTGGTCAGCGTGGTCTGTCCCGCCGGATCGCGCACCATCGTCAGCCTACCGCGCTCGTCGTAGCCGTACTCCCACACCCGGTCGCCCGGCGCGTGGATGGCCATCAGCAGATCGGCCTGCGCCGCCCAGCGGTAAGACCAGCGGGCCCCGTACATGTCGGTGTAGCCCGTGGGACGCCCCAGCTCATCCCAGTCGTGCTGCGAACTGCCGCCGGACAGGCAGGTCACCGTCGCGCTGCGCGCCTGCTCATCGGCATCAATGACCCAGTGCTCCAGGCAGCGTGCTTTCTCGTCGAAGACCCGGAATTCCGTCACCCGCCAGTGGCGGG
>NZ_JFHN01000061.1 GCF_000590885.1 Erwinia mallotivora | reverse complement strand
GGGGATCAACCGATGGCTGCCAGTCGTACTCCACCCGCAGCCCGCCCGCATAGCTGTGCGATGCCATCAGGTCGCTGGCGCGGTCCCAGCCGAAGCGTCGGGTTTCCACGCCGTCAGCGTCATGCACCGCCGTCAGCTGCCCCTGCGGGCTGTAGTCGTAGCGCACCAGCAGACGCCGCTCATCCCCCACCTGCTGATGCACCGCCGCCAGCCGTCCGTGCCGCGGCTCATAGCTCAGCCACACCGCCAGCGCTTCGTTATCACCGGCGATACTTTCCAGCTGTCCCGCCGCGTTCCAGCCAAAGTGCTGGCAGTTCTCGTGCCGATCATAAATGCGGGTAATGCGCCATTCGCCCTCGCGCGTCGGGTCGGCCTCGTACAGGTGGAATTCGCCCCCGGCGGTCTGCATCAGCATGACGCCCTGAAGGCTGTAACAGAGGGTGAAGCCCTCTTCATCAAAGTGCACCACGTCACCGGGCACAACGTCGCCCAGCCCCAGCAGCTGGCCGCTGAGGTCGCGCCAGAAAAACGCCGTCGCGCCCTTATCATCGCGGGTGCGGATCAGGCGCGTTTCAAACGGCAACATCCAGCCGGTGCCCAGCAGGCCATCGGCCGGGTTGCGGCTGTGATAAACCCGCTGCCAGTACAGCGGGATGCGGTCTTCCAGTACGAAGTCCAGATCCTCCTCGCCGGCGAGAAACTTGGCCCCGGTGGCGTAGTGAACCGGGAAGACGCTCTGCACCGCCTCCGCCGCAATGCCCCCTGCCACCTCGCTGCCCACCACCGAACCGAGGCTACAGGCGATTTGCTTCAGCGCCCGACGCGAGGCGATGCGGCTGAACAGCTGTTCCACCAGCTTCGCCCCCTGCTTCGCCGCGCCGCCGCCCAGCAGCCCGCCCACCAGGCCGCCGACAAAGTACGCCAGCGCGTTTTTGCCGCTGCGGATGTCGCGCACCACCACGCTGTCCCCGCCGATGTTGACGCGCGGGTTTTCCGCCACCTCGATTTTTGCCTCGCAGGTGCTGCGGTCGCCGTTGCGCGCCGCCGGGTGGCCGTTGATCAGCACTTTTTTCGAGCCTTCCGCAAGGAAGTTGGCGTTCTCCGCCATGTGCCCTTTGCTGCACTCCACGGTGTCTTTATCAGCCGGCGTGGCCCAGGGGCTGGCGCTGGCGACCGTCGGCTGCACCATGTCGTCATACAGACGGGTGAAAAAGTGCTTCACCGACTGGCCGTCAATCTGGCTGACTTTATCCGCCAGCGCGCTGGCCGTGGCACCGGGGTGGCTGACCGCGCTGGCGATACCCGCCGCCATCGCCAGCGCGATATCGACAAAGCCCGGCTCCGCATACGCGGCGGGGTTATTCAGCCAGTCGCTGTCAACGGTGCCCGCCGCGCGGGCGGCCCGTTTGCCCATAATGTGAACGTTGTCAGAGCCACTGGAAATTTTAGCATCCGGCGGCCCGCGCATACCGAGGGTGTCGAGCAGGCCATCTACCGCCTCACCCGCCATATTGCCCAGCTTTTCCGGTATGCCGGAGATCATCGCGCCCGCAAACAGGGCGACGCCGACGGCAATACCAACGCCGGTACTGGAGATCATGCCGGCCCCCAGCAGGATGCCGCCATAAATAGCGCCCTCCACCAGCCCGCTGACAAAATCGGCCAGTACGGAGCTGTGGACAAGCGGGTCATGTTCGCGTGCAGCGGTCAGTGAGGACATGGCTCAGACCTCCGCTGACGCGGCGGGAATAAAGCCGTCTTTGATCTGCTGCCAGACCGCCAGCGAGGCGGCATCAAAGCTGGCCGCGCGGCTGAAGGTCAGCGCCATCAGGTGCGTGGCGGTCATCAGCACCAGCAGTTTTTGCACCACCAGCACACCCTGGTTTTCGAAACGCATCGCCACTTCCCGCGCGGGAATGCCACCGAACTGCGTATCTTCTGGCGCTTCCGCTGAAAATTTCTTCATATCGCGTTTTACTTTCGCCAGCTGCTGTTGCAGATACGCCTCCTGCTGCCCGGCCTCAACTTCCCAGGCGCGGGTCACCACCAGCGTGGATCGCGTGGCGGGCAGGCGTAGCAGGGTGACACTCTGGTCCTGCACCGCTTCCGGCAGGGCCAGTGCGCCTTCTGATAACGGAAAACTGATGGCTGTCATGTACTGCTTCCTCCATCCTTAAAGGTATTGGTTACCGCGCTGGTAATCTGGGACGGGGTTGGCTCTGCGGGTGGTGGCGTTGCCGGGGTGCTGATATTGAGATCCAGCGTGCCGCCGGTATTGATTTGCCCCTGCGAGGTGGCATTGATTTCGAAGTTTTTACATTGCAGCGAGATGGTGCCGTTGTTGTTAAGCGTCATCACGCTGTCACCGGCAACCAGACGGATCCCCTGGGCGGAAGAGTGCACAATCGCCCCCTGAACTTTCATCACGTAATCGCCGCCCACCAGTTCGTTACGGGACCACTGCGTTTGCTGATCGTAACTGCCGCTGACCGTGCTGTTGTACGATTTTTCTATCGCGATGGTCTGATTGCCGCCCACCGAGCGGGTTTCATCGTTCTTGACGTGGGTGTCCATGTTCTTCTGCGCCTGGATCCACAGCTGTTCTTCCCCCGCCTTGTCCTCAAACCGCAGCGCGTTCGCCGTCTCCGATGAACCGTCCTTGCTCCGGCTCAGAAAGCCCATCTGCGTCGCCGCTGCCGGCAGCGCCCACGGCGGCATATTGCCGTCGTTGTACACCCGCCCCGTCACGATGGGACGGTCCGGGTCGCCGTTGATAAAGTCAACCACCACCTCATCCCCCACACGTGGGATTTGCACCCCGCCGAACCCCTGGCCCGCCCACGCGCTCGACACCCGCACCCAGCACGAACTGGTGTCGTCTCCCTTCGCCAGGCGGTCCCAGTGGAACTTCACCTTGATGCGCCCGTATTTGTCCGTCCAGATTGACTCCCCCTTCGGGCCCACCACCTTCGCCGTCTGCGGGCCGTGCGTCCTCGGCCACGCCGTCTCCGGCGGCGTTCGGTACGTCACCGACGACGGGATAACCGCAAAGCCGATGCTGTGCCGCGTGCTCCCCTCGCTGCCCGTCGCGTAGCTGTTCTCCTCGAAGTCGTAGGTCGCCTCCGTCGTCAGGTATTCCCCGTTGTCGCTGAAGAACGGCGCGTTCAGCAGCGTGAAGGTGTTGCCCGGCGCGATGCCTATCGCCGTCCCCGTCCCGCTTATCTGCTGGTGCTCAACCTGCCACACCTCCTGCGGATTTTCGCGTAAAACTCACCGTGGTCGTGCTCCACAAAACGTCCCGGCCAGTCGTAACGTCTATCTGCCCGGCGACGGCGACGCCGGGTTCTGCCGCGCCTGCAACATCCACGCGTTCGGCTTGCGGAAGTCGTAGTCGTCCGTGCTGTAAATTCCCGGCGTCACCTGGTCACGCAGTTCCCACAGGCTGATGCCCTCTTCGCTGGTGCTCCCCCCCGACGGCGTCACGTGATACGGAATGCTCTCGTACCCCGCAAACGGCTGGTGCTGCTGCGCGCTGTCCATCAGCACCAGCGTGTGTTTTCCTGCTCGTGACGGAAGAAGAAGTAAATCCCCTCCAGCTCCATCAGCCGCCGGATAAAGTCGAAGCTGCTCTCCTGGTACTGTACGCAGTACTCCCACACCCGGTAGCTCCCCGTCAGCCTGTCCTCCACGCTGACGTTGTACTCACCCAGCAGCGTCTTCACCGTCGCCGGTATCGTCTGGCTCTGGAAAATTCGCAGGTTGCGGTCACGCTTCATCGGCCACACGTCCGGCTCCATCACCACGCTGTACACCGCGTAGCGCGTACCGTTCAGCTCCTGGCTGTGCACACCCACCCGGGTGATTTTGCCGTTCAGCCAGCGCGTGCCACCCGACAGCAGGCCCTGCGTCGGAATGGCCACGCTTATCGGCTGGCCCAGCAGCGATTTACGGTCAATGCGCGCGTCGGTGCTCAGCAGCTGCACGGTGATTTCAAAGGCCTCTGACAGCGCCTCGCGGCCGTTCAGTTTCCAGAACAGCAGGCCGTCTGTCGGCAGATGTACGGTGATACGTGAAAACATAGTCATTTCCTGGACTGGCTGAACCGGCAGCGTCATATCTGACGGACAGATAAACAGAGTGTTGAAAATAAGGTCATTGCTGGTTTTTTAATTAAATAATATTAAGAGCCTGTCCCGCCAGGCATTATTATCGCAGCCTGTCCGGACACGGATAGCGCAGAAACCAGAGTGTAAACGGTTTAATAATTTGCAGTTCATTTTCCCGCATTTTTATTTACTTAAAAACCATTAAGAAGAGATACTTTGCAAAGTCATTTAAACACTTCACTAAACGATGGCGAAAACACCTCACAAAAAACTCAAGGCGTTGCGGCTACAGGTAAATCCGGCCTGCGCCTTTGCTATTCTGCCAGATAATTAATGAAAGACATCTGCAATGAAGGCATCCGTTCTGTAATGGCTTTGCCATAAAAAAACCAACCGGACAGAAAACAAAAAATATTTAAAATTTCATCGTTATAAAAAACCGGATTTTATCCAGGTTTAATTATTGCATATTGCTGTGTGTGTCTGATATTTCTGAAGCACGTCTTAAATAAAGCACCTGTTAATTTCCAGCTTAACTTTCCGCCGCTATAGTTAAGGGCACCCAGTGTTCGCCAGCGTCCGAATTAAACGGATTTCCCTCTGCATTGTAGATTTCTATCGATTGAGGCGTGACCGATTCTCTGGTCATCAGTCCCCTGCTTTCTGCCATATCCTGTTCCAGATGGTTGATGACACTGCGCTTTACCCTGAGCACCCGGCAATGTATCGCTCCGCCATGATGCCCGGTGTAATCGGGGTAACAGGTGGCCGCATTCTTTGATTCAAAAAAATAAATATGATTAGCCGTTTCCTTTTCCTCAATCGCGTATTCCAGCCGGACAATTTCTCTGGCAAACCGGCACAAATCATGCTGTGGGTTGCGCTTCAATAAGTCACTCGCTAACTCGCCTGAACGCTGTCTTAGCTGCGAAAAGTTCATGGCCGGTGTTGTCCCGGCAACTTTAGGAAAGTGTTGCTCGTAAAAACGCGTTTCAAAGTTGCTGAGAAATATATAAGCGTCATCTCGCTCCAGACTGTCATTCAGCGAAATACCTGTGAACATATAATGTTTATTTTCAATTTGTTCTTTGCTGTAACCATTTTTTAGCGCACGGGAAAACGGCACGGTGAGTTTTGACTGAACTTTCGCTTCTAAATTTTTGTCACCTTCACTGGCGAAAGCACCTTCTCGCCGGGCCGTAGATGTCCCCGACAGGCGGGCAGCGGGCACCAGACCCTGGGTTTTAATATAGTCAAATGCAACACGTCGTTTAGTAATATGGTAAACGTACTCATTCATTAGTTATTACCTTATCAGTTATGAAATTAACCTGGTCAGGGCGATAGCTCACCGGCGGTGATGACCGCTTGATTGTCACAGCTGAGATCGGTTTCGTCTGCCGGGCAGATCAGACGGAAAACCCTGTACTGATTTATTTCCTGACGTGTGCCGCCACAATATTGTGGCGAAAATAATTTCACTGCGGCACATGATACCGCCGCAGCTATGGTTTTAGTGATTATTACGCCCTGTCATCTAGCTTTGTGGATTGAGCAGCCACACGCCTTCTTTATCGACGGTAATACTCTGCTCGCGGGTATGGCCGTTGTTGCTGATACTGAAGCGGTAATCACCCGGCGGCAGTTGCAACATCGCAAAGCCGTTGGGTGCCGGGACCAGCGCCTGTGGGCTGCCATTCATCGCCACGTCATCACCGGGTTGCAGGCGGATATACACCTGGGCGACCGGGGCTGGCGGCGGCGGCGGTGCGGCGGCCGGTTCACTGTGTTGCGTTGTCGCAGGGTCAGAGGTGGCGCTGGCCGTCGCGGTTGGCGGCGGGGTGGCAACCGGCGTGGACGTCGCCGCGTTGGATGCAGGCGTGCTTTGTTCAGGCGTGGTGGCGCTTTGTGCTGGCGTATCGCTGCCACCACCGGCAATCATTGCCCCAACGCCAACGCCCACCAGCACCCCGGCGGCAATCAGCCCGGGCACCAGGAAACGCTTCAGCGGCGTAACCGGCGAGGCCGCCGTTGCGGTGTCGGCCTCAGCCCCGACCGGCACCAGCATGGTGCCCGGCCCGCTGACCTTCACTTCGTGGATCTCGTTGATATCGGTCGGTGACAGCTCCATCAGCGCCGCCAGCTGATCGACCGTCTGTGGACGATCTTCCGGTTGCAGTTGCAGCGCCTGATCGATGGCATGCAGCAGTGGCAGCGAGTAACCCGCCGGGCGCAGTTTCACCAGCGGCTGATAGTTATCTTCAATACTGCGCACCACGCTGACCGGCGGTGGCGAGCCGACAATCAGCGTGTGCAGCACCGCGCCCAGCGCATAGATATCGGTCCAGGTTCCCTGCTCGCTCTCGTTGTCGTCACTGTACTGCTCAATCGGCGCAAAACCCGGCTTGAGCATGGTTTCAGTTTCGTCAGAAAGATTGCCAATCGCCTTACGCGCCGAACCAAAGTCCAGCAGCACCGGCACGCCGTTCTCCTGGATCTGAATGTTATCCAGCGAGATATCGCGGTGCAGATACCCTTCCTGATGGATGGTGTTGATGGCACCCAACAGTGGCGGCAGCAGGCAGCGGATCCAGGCTTCGCTGATCATTTCCGGGCGGCTGAGATGCAGCTGCGACAGCGTGGTCCCGGTGTAGAATGCGGTGCCCATATAGGCGGTGTCGTTCTGCACCCAGAAACGCAGGACGTGCAGCAGGTTAGGATGGTTAAAACGGGCCAGCAGCCGCGCTTCCTGAATAAAGCTGTTCAGCCCGGCGTGAAACGTTTTGCTGAAGCGTTCGCTGCGCAGCACCAGGGTTAAATCATCGCTGCGCACCGCAAGCGACGCAGGCATAAACTCTTTGATAGCAATAGTGCGCTCAAGCTGATGGTCCCAGGCCCGGTAGACTATGCCAAAGCCGCCGCCACCAATCACTTCCCTGATTTCAAACTCGTTAAAGCGGTAACCCACCGGCAAAGCGTTGGGGATCGTCCGCGGAGTATCGTGTTCTGACATAATGGACAACTCTCTGATAGTGATGGCGTTAAGCCTCAAACTGACACTGGAATTCACCCTGGTGCAGGGTCACGCGCAGGCGGCGATACTGCTCATCGCGCGCGCTGGCGCTGAGCAGCATCTGGCTCATTTGCGGCAGCAGGGTATTGGTGAGGATGGCATCGACCATACGGCCACCGGATTCGACCTCGGTGCAGCGCTGGACGATCTGCGCGATCACGCTGTCGTCCACCTCGGAGATAATGCCGTGATTTTGCTCCAGACGAACCTGAATGCGTTTCAGTTGCAGGCGCACAATGCTGGCCAGCATCTCGTCGCTGAGCGGATAGTAAGGCACCACCAGCAGACGGCCTAACAACGCGGGCGGAAACACCTCCAGCAGGGGAGGACGCAATGCCGTCGCCAGCGCCTCCGGTTCCGGGATCAGATCCGGATCGGCACACATGGCGCTGATCAACTGGGTGCCCACGTTGGAGGTCAGGATAATCAGCGTGTTACGGAAATCGATATGCCGTCCTTCGCCATCTTCCATCCAGCCTTTATCGAACACCTGGAAGAAGATCTCATGCACATCCGGGTGCGCCTTTTCGATCTCATCCAGCAGCACCACGCTGTAAGGACGACGACGCACCGCTTCGGTCAGCACGCCGCCCTCACCATAGCCGACATAGCCCGGAGGCGCGCCCTTCAGCGTGGACACGGTATGCGCTTCCTGGAACTCGCTCATATTGATGGTGATGATATTCTGCTCGCCGCCGTAGAGGGTTTCCGCCAGCGCCAGCGCGGTTTCCGTTTTACCCACGCCGGACGGCCCGCAGAGCATAAAGACCCCCACCGGCTTGTTGGGATCGTCCAGCCGTGCGCGCGACGTCCGCACCCTTTTGGCAATCAGATCCAGCCCGTGACGCTGACCAATTACCCGCTCATTCAGCGTATCAGCCAGTTTCAGCACGGCGTCGATTTCATTTTTCACCATGCGGCCCAGCGGGATGCCGGTCCAGTCAGAGACGACGGCCGCCACCACGTTGGCATCCACGGCGGCAAACAGCAGCGGTGCTTCACCCTGTAACGTTTTCAGCTGCTGCTGGCGGTCGGCCAGGGTCTGATGGAGAGTGGCGACCTCTGCATCTTCGTTATCATGCAGCTGGGCACGCAGGGCGATGATCTCATCCACCAGCGTGCGTTCGGCCTGCCAGCGGGCGCTCAGCTCGTCGCGCTGTTGCGCCAGCTCCGCCAGCTGCCTGTCCAGTTTTTCCACCCGATCCGCATCGCCAATCGCCACTCTGGCTTCACGTCCGGCGATCTCTTTTTCAATCTCCAGCGCGTGGATACGGTGCAGGCAGTCCTCCAGCTGGGGCGGCTGCCGCTCTGGCTGACCGCGACGCGGGCGCAGGCGGTATCCAGCAGCGCCACGGCTTTATCCGGTAGCTGACGGGCGGGAATGTAGCGGTGCGACAGCTTCACGGCGGCGGCTACCGCTTCATCGAGCAGCAGCACCCGGTGATGTTTTTCCAGCGGGCTGACGGTGCTGCGCAGCATCAGCAGCGCTTTTTCTTCGTCCGGCTCCGCCACCTGGACGGTCTGGAAGCGGCGCGTCAGCGCGGGATCTTTCTCGATATACTTTTTGTATTCGGCCCAGGTGGTCGCCCCGATGGTACGCAGTTGGCCCCGCGCCAGCGCAGGCTTCAGCAGGTTGGCGGCGTCGCCGGTTCCCTGTTGTCCACCGGCCCCGACCAGGGTATGAATTTCGTCGATAAACAGAATGATCGGCGTCGGGCTGGACTGGACTTCGTTGATCAGCGCCTGAAGACGCGCCTCAAATTCCCCTTTCATCCCGGCACCCGCCTGCAACATGCCGATGTCCAGCAGCCACAGTTGGACATTTTGCAGCGGCTCCGGCACATCGCCCGCCGCCAGACGCAGGGCCAGCCCCTCCACCACCGCCGTTTTCCCCACGCCCGCTTCACCGGTCAGCAGCGGGTTGTTCTGACGGCGACGCATCAGAATATCGACCATCTGGCGGATCTCTTCGTCGCGCCCTGCCACCGGGTCAATTTTGCCTTCACGGGCGCGGGCGGTCAGGTCCTGGGCATATTGCGCCAGCGTGCCTTTCTGCTGCGGCATTGATGCCTGGCTGTAGGTCGGCGCAGAAGTGACCTGCTGTGCCTCTTTGCTGTTGGCGAGGATGCTGTCGAACTGTTCCAGCAGCGTATCGGTGTTGATACGGCCAAACTCAGTAGAAATGCCTTTCAGCAGGTTGGCGAGGTTGAAGGTTTTCAGCATCCCGGCCAGCAGATGGCCGCCACGGATCTGCTGTACGCCAAACTTCAGCGAGCCATACACCCAGGCACGCTCCACCGCGCTGTCGATATGTTCTGACAAGTCGGATACCGCACTGGCCCCACGCGGCAGGCGATCCAGCGCGGCGGTCATATCCCTCGTCAGCGCCGTTTCATCCAGTGAAAAATAGCGGATCAGCTGTTGTAGATCGCCGTCCTGATGCTGCATCAGCTGATGCAGCCAGTGCACCAGCTCAACATAAGGGTTGCCACGCAGCTTACAAAAGGCGGTGGCACTTTCCAGCGAGGTAAATAACAGCGTATCCAGTTTGCCGAATAACACGGCACGGCTGATCTCTGACATGGTTTTTCTCAGTGGTAGTGATGCTGTTGATAAAAGGGGATACCCCCATCAGGCCGGATATGTCCGGCTGACGGGGCAAAGCCTGAGGGAAGCAAATTTAAAACCTGGACTGCCAGGCAGTTAATTAAAGGCAATACTATTCTGGTGTTGTCGTGTCGGACGGGTTTTCACTGTTTTCTTTGGTTTCTGTTTTCTTTGGTTTCTGTTTTCTTTGCCGTTATCGCTTTCCAGTCAGCCATAAACAAGAGATAGATTAAGGCAAATACAATGCCAGACAGACGGACGGGTCCATCACTATGCCATGCGGTATAATTGAAAAAGTGATAAAGATCGTCCACACCATTTGCAGTCAGACGGTACTGGAAGAAAGCAGGGATATAAACAAGTAGTGTCTTCACACTATTTTTTCCGTGGAACCGTAAATACTTTTCTGAGGTTAACAGGTATAAAGGAATAAGCCACAGCGTCGAGATAATAAAATAACCCAATGTCACCAGCCAACTGCTGTCGGTTATAGTTACTTCGTCGTACATTTTATTTCCTCCCTGCTGAATAAATATCCTTTAATGTATTCATATCTCCGAGTATTTCTGCGCGAAGAGCAACCGGCCCCATTTCCTTCCAGCCGCGAATATAGTCCGTATTAATATGTCTGAAGAGGCGAAAAGTATCGGCTCTTAAAACCGGCCTTGTCAGGCCATAGCCGGATAAACTGATATCAACAATGCCGTAAGCCATATCCGCCTGATTATCGCTGTATCCCAGTTGCTGGGCTATTGCACGATAAGCCTGTCGCGTGTAGCCCGCTCGACCCTTACGGTACAGCAGATAATAACCGTTTTCATAAACATTATTGATTCCATGAACCGCCAGTGGCGCACCGTATGCCGCACAAAGACTACCCATAGAAGCGGCACACACTCCAAAACCAGCAAAAACCTGTACGCCCCCGCCAACAAATCCAACCTGTTTCAGCACCAGCTTTGTCAGTCGGCCTGCCTGCTGCTTCTCTACCGCCGCATACTGCACTATGCTGCCTGCCATCAGCTGGAACTGCTGCTGACGCAGATACGCCGTCTCTTCGTTCAGCGTTTTCACCGCGCCGCTCAGCGACATACAGTTGCTGCTGACTTCGCGGGTAATGCCGTTAATTAATGCGTTAATTTCGTTGAAAAAATCACTTCGCGCCCGCCCAAAGGGCAGAAAACGGTAGCCTGTAGCGTTGCTGACTTCGTGCAGTTGCCTGACCGCTTTCTGTAATTCCTCGTTTCTGACCCTTGCAGTAAACATGACATCTCCCTGTTATGTTTATTAAAAAAGCAACGCATCATATCCCGATACGCTCTGCCGGTTCCGGGCTGAAGATCAAATCTTTCCGCGGCTGCGGCTGCGCCGGACTGCCCAGCCAGCTGCTGAATCCCTGCCGCGCTGCCCCCCCGAGGGTGACGCCTTTAAACTCTTCCGCCGCCAGCGTCAGCCGGACATCACCTACAAATTCAGTTGTTGAACTATTTACCCTGCGTTTTTTTACTCTCTCTGACCGGGAGAAAGAACAGATATGACGCGGCAAAGAGAAGCGCGCTAATACGCAGAAAAAGGCTGTCATCCGATTTAATACTGAAATAATCAGATAACCCGTCCAGTCCATATCTGAACACAGCATATTGAAAAATGATGAAAGGCCAGATTAAAAAAAACCAAACAACTTTATTTCTTTTCAGGACGACTTTCTTCTTATACTTGAAAATATAAAAAGCAATCGAAAGAGACAAAGAAATAAAATAGTAAACAATAAGCACGACTGGCTCATTTTGATAAAGGGTGAAATCATCAGGCATTATTCACCCTCCTTACGCAGTTGATAAATATTCCAGAGCGTAAAGCCATCATTCAGCCCCTCAAACCCCAATGACATCGTCCCCATCTCCTGCCATCCACGAATGTAATCCGTATTGATGTGTCTGAATAAACGAAATATGTCCGGTCTGAGAACCATTCTGCTCATGCCATAGAGTGATAGCGATAAATCAACGGTGGCATAAACAAGATCCGCATCTTTATCACTGTAGCCAAGTGTTCTGGCAACTTTTCGATATCCGTCGCGTACATAACCAGCCTTCTCTTTTCTGAAAATAAGATAGTAACCATTTTCATAAAAGTTATTGGCACCATGAAGCATCAACGGTGAACCAAAGGCGGCACAGGCAAGCCCCAGTGTGGCAGCACAAGTGCCAAACCCGGCGAAAAACTGTGTGCCACCACCAACAAAACCCATTTGCCTGACCACTAATTTAACCACTCTGCCAGTCAGGTTTTTTTCCACTGCCACCCAGGGCACCACGCTGCCTGCCATCAACTTTAACTGCTGCTGACGCAGATACGCCGTCTCTTCGTTCAGCGTTTTCACCGCGCCGCTCAGCGACATAAAGTTGCTGCTGACCTCGCGGGTAATGCCGTTAATTAATGCGTCAATTTCGTTGAAAAAATCACTTCGTGCCCGCCCGGAAGGCAGATAGCGCCAGGCTGTAGCGTTGCTGACTTCATGCAGTTGCCTGACCGCTTTCTGTAATTCCTCGTTTCTGACCGTTGCAGTAAACATGACATCTCCCTGTTATGTTTATTAAAAAAGCAACGCATCATATCCCGATACGCTCTGCCGGTTCCGGGCTGAAGATCAAATCTTTCCGCGGCTGCGGCTGCGCCGGACTGCCCAGCCAGCTGCTGTACCCCAGCCGCGCTGACCCCCCGAGGGTGACGCCTTTAACCTCTTCCGCCGCCAGCGTCAGGCGAACATCCCAGACAAACTCGATACCCAGATACTGCCGCACCCAGTCGCGTAGCTGCTCCGCCCACGGCTGTCCGGGCAGAAAACGGTTGTAGCTCTCCAACGACAGCGGCCCCAGCTCAATACGAAATTTGTGCTGCACATCGCGCACTGCCACGCCCAGAAAGGCCGATTCCCCCAGTCTGGGCATCCCTCTTCCTGCTCCCAGTCGCGCACGTTCCCGCTTGTCCACCGGCTGCCAGTGCGGCAGGTTTTCCACAAGCGTCACCGGCACCCTGAAGTAATGGCTGAGGATCTTCTGTAGCCCTTCCGCATCGCGCCCGTGGCGGGTCAGATGCCCTGCCACCGCGTAGCGCGCATGGTCACTCAGGCTGCCTTTTTCCAGCTGACCGGGCTGCCCCATGCCGATCAGGCTGGCAAGATAACGTTCGAAATGGTGATTATCTTCCCTGTCCAGTGAAACCGTAGGCTGCGCATCGGCCCAGGCGCGGTAAAACAGCAGCGTCAGACGATGATGAAACAGGTCGGCAAAAGCGGTAAGACTGCTGTCCTGATGATGATAGATCCGTTCACGGGCATATTCGGTCAGATGGGTCGGCAGTGGGCCATTAGGGCCAAACAGCCCAAAACTGGTGATAGTGACCTCATGCAGCGGGCTGTCTTCACGCGCGGCGGCTGCCGCCAGCGTGGAGGGCGCGAAGGCCAGCGACGGTGCCTGGCCGATACGCAACGGCTCATAACGCGGCAAGGGCGCACGCCCCAGCGGATAACGCTCGCCGCCCTGGGCGTCCAGCCTGCGCAACAGCTGGAACAGATCGTAACGCCACGGTGCCTGAACCACGCCGGGCCAGAAGCTGTCAGGCAGCCGGTGCAGCGCCCGCACCACCAGACTCGTCTCTTCACTCATATCAGCGCCCTTTTCCCCATGCGCGGCGGCCAGTAACCCACCTCGCCGCGCTGCTGGCTGGTCAGCGTCATTTCAGTAAAGGTGTTCATCGCCACCAGTCTGGAAAATACCCGCTCCAGCACGCTGCCCAGTAGCCACGGGCTGGAGCCGGAGAACGCCTGCTCATCCACGTTCAGCTCAATACCGATGCCACGGGCAAAAACCACCGGGCCGGGTTCCGGCACGCGGCGATATACCGCTTTCAACTGACAGTGGCGAATGCCCTCAATCTGTCTGGCCACCGGCGCTTCCGCCAGGTTGGCGTACAGCCCCAGCAGCTGACGCAGAGCCGATGCCCCCTGGCCGTCATCCCCGTCCATCAGGCTGAGATAGTTCATTTGCAGATGACTGACCAGCCGCCAGGTGGTCAGCCCCTCTGCCAGCGCGGTACGCGGCGGCGTCGGCCCTTTACGCAGCTTAAGCTCACCGACCGGCACGGAGTCCGGCATCAGGAAATTGCCCTGGTCCTGTTGCAGCAACATCAGCGGCAGATCGCGGCTGGTACACATCACCTCCGCTGTCAGATGGCGCAGTTCGTTGTCCCACGGGGAATGGCGCTCATCCACCAGCGAAAGGAACACTTCAGAGCCGATATAGCCGGTGCGCGTCCCAAAGCGCTGGGCATGTTCAGACAGCGTGCGCTGTTCACGACGTAGCGAGAAATAGGCACCGTAATCCCCTTCGTCGCGGCTGAAGGTGCTCCAGAACGGACGGAACAGCTGTTCCCCCTTGCCGCCGCTGGCATACAGCTTGCGGACCGAGAAAATTTCGTAGTCCAGTGGGCGGATGTTATCCACCACCAGATGGTATTCATGCAGGCTGTCGCTGATTTTCTGCCGCTCCGCTACCTTCGGAAACAGGTTAATCACCGGGGTACAGTGCAGCGCCAGATGGCTTTTATCCACCACCCGCTCCAGCGCCGCATCGGCCTTATCCAGCAACAGCACGATTTCAAAAGCCTTCACGCCCGGCGCACATTTGCCGGGCAGCTCAGCCAGCTGGTTGATGCTGATAAACTGGAAGCGGGCCGGAAAAGCAAAATACTCCTGCAACAGGCGGTAGCCGTCAAAGTTGCGCAGATCGTCCGGCAGCATCGCCTGATCCGCGGCAAACCCTTCCTGCTTCAGGGCCTCATCACCCAGCACCATCCGCTGGGGCTGCGCTTCCACGGTCTGACAGAAACTGCCTACCGTGTGCTGCATAATCAGCTCCAGCAGTTGCTGGGCCTGAATATCCGGACCGCTGAGGAAAAACATCAGCTGGTCAAAGGTAAGATGGCTCAGCGCCACGTCGTTAAAACACTCCAGACGGATGCGCAGCGCACTGACTGCCCCCCGTTGCGCCAGCCCCAGTGGGCTGAGCGGAATATCCGCCGGAACGCCGCCCAGCTCAACATGGCTGATGCGCAGCGGCTGCAACATCACGTCGTGAGCGGTGGTGTAACTACAGGTGACGCCGCTTTTCTTCAGCGTCTGGCTGTCCATCATGGTGCCTCGCGGCACCAGAAAGCCGCTGCTGATGTCGCCTTTTTTGCTGTCCGGATGCAGCTCGGCAATCGCCATCGACGGCGTGGGTGCCAGGTAATTAGGGGCGATCATCTCCAGCAGGCGCTGGGAGAAGCGCGGAAACTCCGCATCCATTTTCAGCTGCACGCGGGAGGTCAGAAAAGCGAATCCCTCCATCAGCCGCTCGACATACGGGTCGGCCACTTCAATGCCGCGCATCCCCAGTCGTCCGGCGACTTTCGGATAGCGTCCGGCAAACTCAGCGCCCATCTCGCGCAGGTACGCCAGTTCGCGGTTGTAATATTCGAGCAGTTTGCTGTCCATAATTACCCTACGTCTTTCAGCTCAAAATGGCCGTTTTCCAGGTCCAGCTCGGTGCGGAACATGAACTCCAGCGGATAAGGCACGCACCACAGCCGCCCCTTGATTTCAATCGACAGCACGTTGTGCAGGTTTAACGCGCTGGTATCCGACACGCAGCGCACCTGTAACCCGGCGGGCAGGATGCGCGGTTCAAAATGCAGAATCGACGCCGTCAGCTTGCGCTGGATATCGTGCCATTCAATATCTGACATGCGCTGACCGGCCAGCGGTGCCACGCCGAAGTTGTAAGCCGAACGCTGGACGTGCGGAAACGGCTGTAAGTCCTGCTGCGCTTCGTTGTTGATGCTGTTAAACAGCCACTGCAAATCACGCAGCACGTTACGCCGCAGGGTGCTGTGGGAAATCACCGTGTTGCTGACCGACTCCTGCTGCTTATCCGGCGCGTTATCCGTCAGCCGGTCCAGCAGCGAGGGCTGCATTTTGTCGCGGGCATTCAGCGCATCCTGCCTGCTGCGATGGCGATAGCCGCCGCGCAGCAGTTCGCTACCCTGTTGCTGCGGATCAAAATCGTTACTCATTGGTCGGTTCCGTAAACGTCAACAGTTCCAGCGCCAGCAGCGAGAACTCACCCTCCTCGCTCAGCCAGGTTTTCTGACCGTGACCGGTAAACTGTTCGCCTGCGGCCTCCAGCGGCGTCCATTCGGTGACGCTGGCCAGCCGGAAGGTGTCGGGCGCATCCTGCCCGAACGGATAGCGCACCGGCAGCTGACAGACCTGTTCACTGCCGTCAATCAATCTGACCAGCGTGTGACGCCAGACCAGATCGGTGACGCTGGCCGGAGCCTGAAAACGCAGCTCGCTGATGGCGGCGAAAGGCAGCCAGGTGTAATGGCCGTTCACCATCAGTTCGCATACCGGCCCCAGCCTGCCGTCGCCATCCATCAGCCACGCCACCGCCTGCTCGCCGTTTTCCAGTTTAATCTGGCCCGGATTGAGGTCGGCAGCGTCGAAAGCCTCAGCCCGCAGAGTGGCAGCCTGCTGACTGTCGCAGGCGGCATCGGCCTTCAGAGCGCTGAGCAGCTTTTCCGCCCAGCTGAATGCGTCGCCGGGCATACGTGGCTGGCCCTGCCCCGCGAACACCGCCGCGCGCTGAATTTCGCCCTGTACGGCCTGCTCCAGCAGGGTCACGGTGGGCTGCGCCTGCGGTTTTAGCGCCAGCCATGACTTGAGCTGCGTGGCGGCACGGGTCCAGTTGCCCGCCAGACACAGCAGCTGCACAAAGGTTGCCCGCAGGTCGGCATCCGCCGGACGGCTTTTGATCTCGTTTTCCACCCGGCTCAGCGTCTCCGCCAGTGAAGCTCCGGACATCAGTTGGTTAAGAGAGTACACAGGCTTTCCTTTTACGGTCGGAAGAACTAGTTAAGGGTGCGGAACGAACCGGCAGCCGGGTCTTTCAGCTGCGGATGCAGCGCTTCAACCAGCCGGAAAGAGAGATTGTCCGGGTTAATCAGATACGGCGACCAGACCTTACGCACTTCATCCAGACGCGCCTTCAGCGTGCTCTGGTCGCTGGCTTCCTGCTGACTGATCTGCACCACCAGGATGCCGCTGGCACGCCAGCCGTTCATCTGCGGAGCGAAAGAGACCACCATCCAGCTCTGTGGCGATTTCTCATCGGCCAGCACCATACGTTCGTTATTCACCGTGGTGATCTGCACCTCAGAACCGGTTGCTTTACTGCTAAGGCCGGACACCGGGAAGCCTTGCAGGAAGGTCACGGCGACGTTTTTACTGCCACTTTTTCCCATCTGGGTCAGCTCGCTTTCACCGCTCAACCAGCCGTCGCTGCCGCAGCTCACCCCACCTTTCGCAGGAACAAACAGGGCGCTGACCTGGCCGTTATTCTGCCAGTAAGTGCGGAAGTGGCAGCCGTCCATCAGGCTGAACTGGGTCCAGGGCGTGGTGTCCGCCGGTGGCGAAAGATCTTCTGCTTTCACGACCGGGGCGGGTGCCGGTGCGCTGACCGGTGCCTGCGCCGCACTGCCCGTTGCCGCTGGCGTCTGACTGGCCGAGTTGACCGCTGGCTGAGCAGGCGTGCTGGCTGCGGTGGCTGGGGTAGCCGCCGCCGTTGGCTCTACCTTCACCGCCCACGCCTGCGCTTTGCTGGCGCTACCATGAGCCAGCGCGCTGCCGCTGCTGTCGTTCAGCTGCCAGTGGATAACATTCAGCGTCTTACACTGTTTTTCCAGCACGCTGCCAACGCGCGGCAGGAAGTTTTTCAGCACGCCGGGGTTTTTATTGCCGTTTGCCACGATACGCAGCGGCAGCTCCGGCGCACACCAGCTGGCCGGTGAATTGTTTTTGATGTTATCGATCCAGATATCCAGTTTCAGCGAGGGAGAAGACACCACGCGGTAATCCTGCGCCCAGGCGCTGGACGCGACGAGCAGTGAGAGCGCACCTGATAGCCAATATTTCATACAAGTCCTTGAAGGCGGTTAATCACGAAGAGGGAAAAACTGCGCCGCTTCCGACAGCGAATGCAGCAGCGTGGTGTCCTGCGGATCGCCCACCCAGACGGCGACCGCGCTGTAGTTGTCCTGGCTTGCCTGCGATTGCAGATCGTTTTTGCGGATCACCTGCTGCATCAGCGTCAGCCATTCATCCGGGGTGTTGACCATATGCAGAGACTGCTGCATATGCTCATGCGACAGACCATGCCAGAAGCCGTCGGTACAGAGCAGAAAGGCATCGCCATCCTCAATCGGCACCACATCGCTGTAGCTGGCGTCGCGTTCTTCATCCCCCATCCCCAGCGCAAAATAGAGCAGATTGCCGTTGATCCCTTCGGTCTGGTGACCGGCATCTTTCATCTGCTGCACCAGGCTGTGATCGGTGGTGACATGGTAGAGATAGCCGCGCCGGAACAGATACAGGCGGCTGTCGCCCGCATGTGCCCAGTAGGCCAGCTCGTAGTCCCGGTCGATAAACAGGCTGACCATCGTGGTGCCCATGCGTTTGTAGTCGCTGAGCGCTTTCTGCTGGCGGCGAATGGCGCTGTTGGCATCGTTGACATACTGACGAATACGCTGAGCGTCCAGATGCTGCTCACCGTCGAAGCGCTCAAGGATGGTGTTGCGCGCCAGTTCCGCCGCAACCTCGCCACCCGGCAATCCCGCCACACCGTCACAGACCACGAAGCAGGCCGATCGCTCGCCAATGCTCTCGCCGGTCTGGTCCTGGTTACTTTCGCGGGCTCCCTGATTAGACATAGAGGCAATGGTGATATTCATCATTCTTCCGATCTGATTTGAGAGTCTTTGTACTGATTCACTTCCATATCGTAGGCATGCAGGAATGCCTCACCAAACAGGGTATGGAAGTCATCTTCGATTTCACCGGCGGTTTCACCGTAGCGTTTGGTGAAGTGTTCCCACAGCGCGGCTTTGCGGCTGCCGGGCAATGACAGACGCGAGGTAATGCCCTCCTGTCTGGCTTCTTCTTCCAGCTGCTGCGGGTTAAAGGATTGCAGCATCGAGGCGATAATGGCGCGGATACCGGCGATCATCCCCAGCTGGTGGGCCTGTAGATCCACCAGCGCATCGCGCACCGACTGCTTCGGCGGCATAAAGCCCGGCATCCGGCTGCCAAACATCTGCATCAGCACCGATTTACCGGAAGGCAGCAATTTGAACGGGTTGTTGGCCTCATCGAGGATCACCGTCATTTCGGCCTTCACTCCACGCTTAAGAATCGAGCGGGAGGAGAGCAGCGCCACGGTGCCCTGCGAAAACATACTGAGCATCTGTCCCAGTTCCTGCATGGTATCGCTGTCAAAGCGCGGCGTGGGTTGCAGATCGTTCAGCCCCATGCCGCCAATCAGCGCATCCAGCAACTCACCGTCCAGCGTTTCGCCCGCCGAGGTGGCGGTGCTGCCCTGTTGCAAGGTGCTGTTGGACACCGGATCGATACGCAGACGGCCCTTCGGCGGCGGCGTGGTGCTGCGGGCTACCGCCTGCGGCGTCGGCAGGGTGATACCGCCGTAATCCGGCTG